>NZ_CRPU01000004.1 GCF_001096185.1 Streptococcus pneumoniae | reverse complement strand
CCATCTTTAAATGATTTTTTGCTGTCTTCATCGACTTCAGGGATAGTTAAATTTTTAAAATCTTCAAGTTCAATTCTATTAATAGCATTATTAAAGTCAAATTTACTACCAAATTCTTTACAAGTGTCTATTATGAACTTTCTAAAATCATTGTATCCTGTGTTTAATTGATGTGCCATATCAAACCCATTTCCAATAATAAAAAGTGTATTCAAGTTTTCTACCTCCTGAAATATATTATACCAACTTATTGAGATAAATAGTAGTAGACCTATATTACATATTTTAAGATGTGGAACTTATTAATTTGATTGGTAGCGAAAACAACTAGAAGTAGCCCATCAAGATATTTTAAATTAGATAATATTGCATTTGCAATTATAACAAAGGAGTACTAACATGCCGACATATACCGACGAAGATATTAGAAAATTAAATAAAATCACATTAAAAATTGCTGGTGATTATTTAGGTATAAGTTCACAAGCAGTTGCGATAGGTCTTAGAAATAATCTTCTTCCAATTGGTTTTGCTATTCATAACGAAGAAAGAGACAGACGTTTCACTGAGAGTTGGTCATATCATATTATCGCTGAAAGAATGATTTCATACAATCATGGTAAGCTATCAGAGATCCGTGTTGAAAATATTGAAACTAGTTTAGATAAAATAATAGAGGAATTTAACGGTTTAAAACAAGATTTACTTTTTATATTAAGCGAAAATACAGAAGTGAAGAATTAGAAGTTTTTGAATTTGCGTTTTCGCTTGGTAAATATAAAAACGGTGATGTAAAATATAAGGGTAAAGGTGTTTCAAATGAAGATGATAAAGACCTTTTCTAGAGAAGAACTCTATGAAGAAATCTGGGAGATAAGTGCAAAACAAGTTTCATTGAAATATGATTTAAGCTATTCAGACTTACTCAAGAAATGCAAAGAATTTGAAATCCCAATTCCAAATGGTAGTTATTGGTATCGTAAGAATACTGGACAAGATTTAAGTGAACTTATTATTCCATTACCACAAAATGACGTAAATGAGGTTCATATTGATAGAAAAAGTCTAAAGAACAATAGAATAAAACCTAGTAAACATAAAGAAGATAGTATGGAAGATAAAAACGGAGATACTGTTAAACTTGATACAACTAGTATAAGAAGTTCATTATCATTTATAGAGGACGATAAAATAGAACGTATTATTGAAGCAGTTTTAAACCTAAACCAGGCTCCAAATAAGAGATTACATAAATCTGTAGCTAATCTAAGAGATAAAATTACAGAGTGGAATAAGAGGGAAAAAGCAGCTTCTTATCCTTACTTTGATTCTAGGCACAGATATAATGATTTAAAAGAACCTAAATTTGTAAAAAGTATTTCACTAAATTCTCTTCCACGTTTATATCGCTTTTTAGATACACTAGTTACTGTTATTGAAAAAATCGGTGACAATGTAACTTCAAATTGGGATATTCAAATTGAAAAGGATATTGTTCGTTTTGAAGTTATAGAATCAACAGACAAAGTAACTCATGAATTAACAAAAGAAGAAGCTAAAGAACTAGCAGAGTACAATGATAGCGTTAAGTTTAATGGATATGCTTTTAAGCCAAAAATAAAGAAGTATGACTATATACCAAACGGAAAATTTAGATTTAAGTTAATAGATAGTAAATACATTAAAGATACTAAAGAATTCACACTTGAACAATCAATACCAGAAATAATTATTTTAATTTACCAAGAGTATTATAAAGTTAAGAATTTACGCCTTGAACGTGAAGAGAAAGCAAGACTATACGAAGAGGAACAAGAGCGAAAAAGAAAATTACAAAATAGAATCGAAGAAGAGAAGAAGCGAACAATGTCTCTTCTGAATATACTAGAAGATTTTCAAACAGCAAATGATTTAAGATTGATGGCTGATAAATTGGAGATAGCAGGGAAACTTAGTAAAGAGGAAGTTGATTGGATTAGATCCAAAGCTGACTGGATTGACCCCATAGTTTCTTCAACAGACGAATTACTGGGAATTAGAAATCATGAAAATTCTAGAGAACAAAAAGAACAATATCTGAGTGAGAAAAGGTACTACTGGTAACTTTGTTAATAGGATTTTTACAAATCGAAGTGTTATTAGAGTAAATGATTAACTAAACTATTAATAAATCATTTTACACATTTATTATAAATTGGTCTTTAATAAAAGGCAGTATATTATATACTTTCGTTCTATAATTTAGAAGATTCCTGGCACTATGTTTAGTCACTATCACTGCTTGTTAAATTCTAAAATCTTTCTATAAATCAAAATAGTAAGATTTTATGAAAATAAAATTTTTATTGTTCAGGAGAAATTAGTATCAAAGTGGTTGTTCGAGTTGAACTTCTTAATGGTTAAGGTCTTTTTGTAGTTTTAGTGGTATAATAAACAATATGAATAAGCTGTTTTGGGAGGACGAAATGACTGATAGTATTAAAGTGAAGAAAGTTGAAATAGACTCTAAAAAATTCCCTTAGACAGCTCAACAAACGTCTCTGAGAAGATAAAATTGGGACAAAATACTACATCTATTTCTGTTTTGGCTGATACCTTTAGTAACTTTCAAGCAACTGTAAATGCTAATATTATTTCAGAATTAATTGCAACTTCAAATGTATTAAGTTCAGCTAAATTAGTAAATTTTGCTAATTTGACGACTCCTTTAGTAAGTCTTCCTTCATTAATTCAAGTGGAAAAAAGCGCTATTAATGTCATGTCAGAAGTGGTTGCGTCGTACAATAAAACGTTATCAAGTACACACTTGCAAGCAATTCAAAACATTGCAGATTCTGCAAAAAATTTAATTGCTAGCTATCAAATTGATTATTCAAAGATTTTTAGTGGCATCAATGAACTTTTAAAATCACTGCCTTCGATTTATACAAAAGAAGAAATTGAGCAGATTATTTCTCGAGTTCAACTGCTGGCAGAAAATGGATGGGTTATTTATTTTCGTGATAGAAGTGTTTATCAACGTTTACTTGCTGAGGAATGGAATACCTTGGAGGACGAATGGATAGAGCTGCTTAGGGATAAACTAAAAAATGAGGATTTTATTATTGACTTACAAAATTCGCCGTGTTATTCAGCTCCTCTTGTAAAATCAATGGTTGATTGCTACTTTAATCGAAACTTTTATGTAGCATACACTCTGGGAAGTTTGGTAATTGATGGTGCACTAAATAGAATTTCAGAAATGACTTCATTAGAGAAAAAAATACCAGTAGGTCACCGAGCGATTAAAGAAATTGATAGTATATTTATTGATAAGTCGTTTAGCGATGTAGGACTGATGCACTGGCTGTATAGTTTCTTCAAAGATACTAATAGATTTACACTTGATGAACCAAATCGTCATATGATTAGTCATGGTCGGTGGGAGAAAGAAATCGAAGAACAAGAGTTTTTGAAGTTATTTAATGCAATGTTGTATATTTGTGATGAGTATGATTATTGGGAAGAAGTTATTCATTATGAACAAGACAACTAAGTATTTTGGGAGGTTAAACACCTATGCTTGAAATATATCCTTTTATTCAGGAGCTAGTTAAGTGTGAAACGACCATACAGAAAATAGAAGT
The DNA here is from genome assembly GCF_001096185.1 of Streptococcus pneumoniae. GTDB lineage: Bacteria > Bacillota > Bacilli > Lactobacillales > Streptococcaceae > Streptococcus > Streptococcus pneumoniae_B. Next base: position 160,114 of record NZ_CRPU01000004.1, on the reverse strand, counting down.
TTTCAATAGATGGAACCTTCATGAGTGTAGAGTTTTTCTATTTGATGAAGAAAAGTCAAATTTTGGTAACATAGGCAAATCATTTAGCTATGGAAAGTTTAATCTGATTGGTTTGGGAGATTACCAAAAAATTTGGGTTATTGATAAAAATACTGTGAATGCTAAGGATAATTTCTTACCTGTTGCCAGAATTATCAATTATGACTTAAACATTTTTACCTACATACATGATTTATATAGAGGGAGAAATGTCCCTGATAAGGAGAATTTAATTAAGTTTTTACACGAGATTAAATCGTTGCGTCTAACAAATAATATTTCAACTGCTTTAATGGAAAGATATACCACCCCACTAAATCGTGAATTATTAGCCAAAATGATTGAAAGTTATGTTTATTTTGATAGCACTGATTTTGAAGTTTTTCAATCTAATGTGCCTCAGACTCTAAAACTAGATAAATATATTTGGATGAAAGAAATCTGGGAAGATGCAGAAAACTACCTAAGCAATGATGAGGTGATACAACAGTATGAGGCAGTGTGTTGCTATATATTGAAAGCATTCATTTTGAAAAATACAAAAAATCTTTCTACAAAAGTTAAAGTCGCTGAGTTTAAACGCTATTGTTTTGAGGATTTATGCGTATTTTTAGAATTGGAAATGACTTTATTAATACTTTTTTTGAAAAATGATAGTGCTGTTCAAGAAATATTTAAAAAGTTGCAGCTAGGGGCTAAGAATTTAATCGATAAAATACATAATACAGCATGGGATATTTTTCATATAAGACTATTGGAACAAAGTACTTTATTCAATTGTATTGAAAACTCAGATGTGATTTATCTCCATTATTTCGCAACTGCGGATTCTGGGGTGGCTGAGGTATTGCGAGTCAATCCGATTAAAATGCTGGTTTATTATAATGAAAAACTTATACCTATACGTCGATATGATGCAGTAGATTTCTTCACTCAAGATGAATTAGATTTTTATACTACTGCAGAAAAAATTACATTACGTGCGACGAAAGTTCAGAGTATTGATTTCTGTTCTATAAAGCAAGGATTGGTCAGTGAATTAGGGGATTTCCTTACTAAATAAATTTTAATAGTTCCGTTCTATAGTATTATTCCAAAATCACTTTTACATACTTTCGTTCTATAATATAGAAGTTTGCTAGCACCACACGTGGAGTGTGTAGGATTACTTGAAAAAGCGTAAAAACCTTTGAACGAAAGGGATAATAGACTTTCTGCGAAACAAAAATATAATACAATAAAACTATGAATGATGAAGCAAGTAAACAATTGAGCGATAGCCGTTTCAAGAGCCTTGTAGGTGTTCAGCGCACGACTTTTGAAGAGATGTTAGCTGTGTTAAAAACAGTTTATCAACGTAAACGCGCAAAAGGTGGACAAAAACCCAAATTAAGCCTAGACGATCTCCTCAAGGTAACTATTCAATACATGCGAGAATAGCGCACTTATGAACAAATTGCGGCTGATTTTGGCATTCACGAAAGCAACTTAATTAGTCGAAGTCAATGGGTTGAAGAAACTCTTATTCAAAATGGTTTTACGATTTCAAATTCTGCCTTAATTCTGTAAAAACAGTAAAATTCGAAGGATTGTAAGGTAAGAGTTTTTTTCTTTCTGAAAAAATGGTATAATAGCAATCAAAACTAGAAAATAAAACGGAATTTGGAACAGATTTGTCTGTATCCTAGTAGAGTGGTGATACTATGAAGATTAGTAAGAGGCACTTATTAAATTATTCCATCTTGATTCCCTACTTGCTTTTATCTATTTTGGGCTTGATTGTGGTCTATTCGACCACCAGCGCTATTTTAATCGAAGAAGGCAAGAGCGCCTTGCAATTGGTTCGAAACCAAGGAATCTTTTGGATTGTTAGTTTGATACTGATTGCCTTAATTTATAAATTGAGACTAGATTTTTTGAGAAATGAGCGACTAATCATTTTAGTTATATTGATAGAAATGCTTTTACTGTTCTTGGCTCGTTTTATTGGTATTTCCGTAAACGGGGCATACGGTTGGATTTCGGTTGCAGGAGTAACTATTCAGCCAGCTGAGTACTTAAAAATCATTATTATTTGGTATTTGGCTCACCGATTCTCCAAACAGCAAGAAGAAATAGCTATTTATGATTTTCAAGTTTTGACTCAAAATCAATGGCTTCCTCGTGCTTTTAATGATTGGCGATTCGTTCTCCTAGTTCTGATTGGAAGTTTGGGAATTTTCCCTGATTTAGGGAATGCGACTATTTTAGTCTTGGTTTCCTTGATTATGTATACAGTTAGTGGAATCGCTTATCGCTGGTTTTCAACCATTCTGGCGCTCGTATCTGCCACTTCTGTCTTTGTCTTGACCACTATCAGCCTAATCGGTGTTGAGACCTTTTCAAAAATTCCAGTATTTGGCTATGTAGCCAAGCGCTTTAGTGCCTTTTTTAATCCTTTTGCCGATCGTGCTGATGCAGGTCACCAGTTATCTAATTCTTATTTTGCCATGGTCAATGGCGGTTGGTTTGGTCTAGGTCTTGGAAACTCGATTGAAAAACGAGGTTATTTACCAGAAGCTCATACAGACTTTGTCTTTTCTATCGTGATTGAAGAATTTGGCTTTGTTGGTGCCAGTCTTATTTTAGCTCTTTTGTTTTTCATGATTTTGCGGATTATCTTGGTCGGTATCCGAGCGGAGAATCCTTTCAATGCCATGGTTGCACTCGGTGTCGGAGGGATGATGTTGGTTCAGGTATTTGTCAATATCGGAGGGATTTCGGGCTTGATTCCATCTACAGGAGTAACCTTTCCCTTCTTATCCCAGGGGGGAAATAGTCTTCTAGTCTTGTCAGTGGCAGTGGCCTTTGTCTTAAATATTGATGCCAGTGAAAAACGCGCTAAATTGTACCGAGAATTGGAAAATCAACCAATGAACCTTCTGTGAAGTAGAATAAAGAAAGGATAGTCTATGTCTCTTCAAAAATTAGAAAATTATAGTAATAAAAGTGTTGTGCAAGAAGAAGTCTTGATTCTAACAGAATTACTGGAAGATATTACTAAAAACATGCTTGCCCCAGAGACCTTTGAAAAAATCATGCAGTTGAAAGAATTATCAACGCAGGAAGATTATCAAGGTCTAAACCGTCTAGTGACTAGCTTATCAAATGATGAAATGGTCTATATTTCACGCTATTTTTCAATCTTACCTCTTTTGATTAATATTTCAGAGGATGTGGATTTAGCTTATGAAATCAATCATCAAAATAATATTGATCAGGACTATTTAGGTAAATTATCTACAACGATCAAAATGGTTGCTGAAAAAGAAAATGCCGTTGAAATTCTTGAACACTTGAATGTTGTCCCTGTTTTGACAGCCCATCCAACACAAGTGCAACGCAAAAGTATGTTGGATTTAACAAATCATATTCATAGTCTTTTGCGTAAATACCGTGATGTTAAGTTGGGGTTAATCAATAAAGAAAAATGGCACAATGATTTGCGTCGTTATATCGAAATTATCATGCAGACAGACATGATTCGTGAGAAAAAATTAAAAGTGACTAACGAAATCACGAATGCTATGGAATATTACAACAGCTCCTTTTTGAAAGCTGTACCTCATTTGACGACGGAGTATAAGCGCTTAGCGCAAGCCCATGGTCTGAATTTAAAACAGGCTAAACCAATCACCATGGGTATGTGGATAGGTGGTGACCGTGATGGAAATCCATTTGTTACAGCAGAGACCTTGAAGCAGTCTGCACTCACTCAGTGTGAAGTCATCATGAACTACTATGATGAAAAGATTTACCAACTTTATCGTGAATTTTCTCTTTCAACTAGCATTGTCAATGTAAGTAAGCAAGTCAGAGAAATGGCTCGTCAATCCAAGGATAACTCGATTTACCGCGAAAAAGAGCTTTACCGTCGTGCCTTGTTTGATATTCAATCAAAAATCCAGGCAACTAAAACCTATCTGATTGAGGATAAGGAAGTTGGGACTCGTTATGAAATAGCCAATGATTTCTACAAGGATTTGATTGCCATTCGAGATTCTCTACTAGAAAATAAGGGAGAGTCCTTGATTTCAGGTGATTTTGTGGAATTATTGCAGGCAGTAGAGATATTTGGTTTTTACCTAGCATCAATTGATATGCGACAAGACTCTAGCGTCTATGAAGCCTGTGTGGCAGAACTCTTGAAATCAGCAGGAATTCATTCTCGTTATAGCGAGTTGAGCGAAGAAGAAAAGTGTGACCTTCTCTTGAAAGAATTAGAAGAAGATCCCCGAATTCTTTCTGCGACTCACGCAGAAAAATCAGAATTATTAGCAAAAGAACTAGCTATTTTTAAGACGGCTCGTGTTTTGAAAGATAAGTTGGGAGATGATGTCATCCGTCAGACCATCATTTCACATGCAACCAGCCTTTCTGATATGCTAGAATTAGCTGTCCTATTAAAAGAAGTAGGACTGGTGGATACGGAAAGGGCGCGTGTTCAGATTGTTCCCCTTTTTGAAACAATTGAAGACTTGGATCATTCAGAGGAAACAATGAGACAATATCTTTCTCTTCCTCTTGCCAAAAAATGGATTGCTTCACGTAATAACTACCAAGAAATCATGCTTGGCTACTCTGACAGTAATAAAGATGGTGGTTACCTATCATCATGTTGGACTCTCTACAAGGCTCAACAACAATTGACTGCTATTGGAGATGAATTTGGCGTTAAGATTACCTTCTTCCATGGTCGTGGTGGTACTGTTGGTCGTGGTGGTGGACCAACCTATGAAGCCATCACCTCTCAACCGCTCAAGTCTATCAAGGATCGTATCCGCTTGACGGAGCAAGGAGAAGTAATTGGCAATAAATACGGTAATAAAGACGCCGCTTACTATAATCTTGAAATGCTAGTATCGGCAGCTATTAACCGTATGATTACGCAGAAGAAGAGCGATACCAATACCTCAAATCGTTATGAAGCCATTATGGATCAAGTAGTGGAACGTAGTTACGATATCTACCGTGATTTGGTCTTCGGTAATGAGCATTTCTATGATTATTTCTTCGAGTCAAGTCCAATCAAAGCTATTTCAAGTTTTAATATTGGTTCTCGTCCAGCCGCTCGTAAGACGATTACTGAAATCGGTGGTTTGCGTGCCATCCCTTGGGTCTTCTCATGGTCACAGAGTCGTGTTATGTTCCCTGGATGGTACGGGGTTGGTTCAAGCTTCAAGGAATTTATCGATAAAAATCCAGAGAATATTGCTATCTTACGAGATATGTACCAAAATTGGCCTTTCTTCCAATCGCTTCTTTCAAATGTTGATATGGTTTTGTCAAAATCAAATATGAATATTGCTTTTGAATATGCTAAACTTTGTGAAGACGAGCAAGTTAAGGCCATCTATGAGACTATTTTAAATGAATGGCAAGTTACTAAGAACGTTATCTTGGCTATTGAAGGACATGACGAACTCTTAGCTGACAATCCATATCTAAAAGCTAGTCTGGATTACCGTATGCCTTACTTTAATATTCTCAACTATATTCAGTTGGAGTTGATCAAACGCCAACGTCGTGGAGAATTATCCAGTGATCAAGAACGATTGATTCATATCACCATCAACGGAATTGCAACAGGATTGCGTAATTCAGGCTAATCATTTTCAAAAGTGAAGATGAAAAAAATTCTAATAGACTATTGACAAGTAGTTTAAAAATGATATAATTTAACCATTCAGAAAAGTAATCGTACAAACTTTCAAGAGAGTCTGTGGTAGCTGAAAACAGATAAGTGGTGATGATGAAAATTGGGCTGAATGCTATTTAGAATTTGAAATCATAAAAATTCGGTGAGCACACCTTACAGTGCATCTCGTTATTGCGAGACAGAGCGATAGGGAAATTCCCTATAATTGAGGTGGTACCGCGCATCGACGTCCTCACACAAGTTTTTTGTGTGAGGATTTTTTTAATGGAGGTTAGTATGGAAAGAAAACGATGGCGTCGCTTGTTTATACTCAATGAAAATCAAAAAGCAAACTAGGAAGCTAGCCGCAAGCTGCTCAAAACACTGTTTTGAGGTTGTGGATAGAACTGACAGAGTCAGTATCATATACCTACGGTAAGGCGACGCTGACGTGGTTTGAAGAGATTTTCGAAGAGTATTAGATAAGTGAAGTATTTTAAAGGACATAAAAAGGAGAAATAGAATGAAAAATAAACGTTTAATTGGAATTATCGCTGCATTAGCAGTCTTAGTAGCAGGAAGCTTAATTTACTCTTCAATGAATAAACCAGAAGCTAAGAATGAGAAGAAAGTTGCCAAAGTTGGTGTTCTTCAGTTTGTGAGCCATCCATCTCTTGATTTGATTTATAAAGGAATTCAAGATGGACTTACAGAAGAAGGTTATAAAGATGATCAAGTAAAAATCGATTTTATGAACTCAGAAGGTGACCAAAGTAAGGTTGCGACAATGAGTAAACAATTGGTTGCAAATGGGAATGACCTTGTGGTTGGTATTGCGACACCAGCTGCTCAAGGTTTGGCTAGTGCAACAAAAGACCTACCGGTTATCATGGCTGCTATTACAGACCCAATTGGTGCTAACTTGGTCAAAGATTTGAAAAAACCAGGTGGCAACATTACAGGGGTATCTGACCACAATCCAGCTCAACAACAAGTTGAACTCATCAAGGCTCTGACACCGAATGTGAAAACAATCGGAGCTCTTTACTCAAGTAGCGAAGACAATTCAAAAACACAGGTCGAAGAATTTAAGGCTTATGCTGAAAAAGCAGGTCTGACAGTGGAAACATTTGCAGTTCCTTCAACAAATGAAATTGCCTCAACTGTCACTGTTATGACTAGCAAGGTAGATGCTATTTGGGTTCCAATTGATAACACCATTGCATCAGGATTTCCAACGGTTGTCTCTAGCAATCAAAGTTCTAAGAAACCAATTTATCCAAGTGCGACAGCTATGGTAGAAGTAGGTGGTTTGGCATCTGTTGTAGTTGACCAACATGACCTTGGTGTGGCAACTGGAAAAATGATTGCGCAAGTCTTGAAAGGTGCAAAACCAGCCGATACCCCAGTCAATGTCTTTTCAACTGGTAAGTCAGTCATCAATAAAAAAATAGCACAAGAACTAGGTATTACTATTCCTGAGTCTGTTCTCAAAGAAGCAGGACAAGTCATCGAATAAATAAGGTAGGGAGGAGGAGACTCTTCCCATTTTTTAAAAAGATGAATATAGAAAGGATTAAATAAAATATGATTGTTTCCATTATTTCTCAAGGATTTGTCTGGGCTATTCTAGGTCTGGGAATCTTTATGACATTTAGGATTTTGAACTTTCCAGATATGACGACAGAGGGTTCCTTCCCTCTTGGGGGAGCTGTTGCTGTCACTCTGATAACCAAAGGCGTGAACCCTTTTTTAGCGACACTGCTTGCTGTAGGAGCAGGTTGTTTGGCTGGAATGGCAGCAGGACTTCTTTATACAAAAGGGAAGATCCCAACTTTGCTATCAGGGATTTTGGTGATGACTTCCTGTCACTCTATCATGCTCTTGATTATGGGACGTGCCAATTTAGGCTTGCTTGGAACAAAGCAAATCCAGGATGTTTTGCCTTTTGCTTCAGACATGAATCAACTCTTGACAGGTCTTATCTTTGTCAGTCTTGTCATTGCTCTCATGCTCTTTTTCTTGGACACCAAACTCGGACAAGCCTATATTGCTACAGGTGACAATCCTGATATGGCTAGAAGTTTCGGGATTCATACTGGACGCATGGAGCTCATGGGCTTGGTCTTATCAAATGGTGTGATCGCCCTTGCAGGTGCCCTCATTGCCCAGCAAGAAGGCTATGCTGATGTGTCTCGAGGAATCGGGGTTATCGTTGTGGGGCTTGCAAGTTTGATTATTGGAGAAGTTATCTTTAAGAGCTTGAGCTTGGCAGAGCGTTTGGTTACCATTGTTGTCGGTTCTATCGCCTATCAATTCTTAGTATGGGCAGTTATCGCGCTTGGCTTTAACACAAGTTACCTTCGTCTATACAGTGCAGTGATTTTAGCAGTCTGCCTCATGATTCCAACATTTAAGCAAACAATCTTGAAAGGAGCCAAGTTAAGCAAATGACAGCAATTGTAGAATTAAAAAATGCAACCAAAATCGTTAAAAATGGCTTTGATGAAGAAAAGATTATTTTAAATGATGTTTCCTTAGAAATTTTTGAACAGGACTTTATCACGATTTTAGGTGGAAATGGTGCTGGGAAATCGACACTCTTTAATACCATTGCAGGAACCTTATCATTAACCAGTGGAACTATCCGTATTTTAGGTGAGGATGTTACCAAGTTTTCACCAGAGAAGCGGGCTAAGTATCTGTCTCGAGTCTTCCAAGATCCAAAGATGGGAACAGCTCCTCGTATGACAGTGGCAGAGAATCTCTTGATTGCCAAGTTTCGTGGTGAAAAGCGTGGACTATTTCCACGACGCTTGACTAGTTATAAGGATGAATTTCAGTCAACCATTGAAAAAGTAGGAAATGGTCTTGAGAAACACTTGAATACACCGATTGAGTTTTTATCAGGTGGTCAAAGACAAGCCTTGAGTCTCTTGATGGCAACCTTGAAGCGTCCTGAATTACTCTTGTTAGACGAGCATACTGCAGCCCTTGATCCAAAGACAAGTGTCGCACTCATGGAATTGACGGATGAATTTGTCAAGAAAGACCAGTTGACAGCTCTTATGATTACTCACCACATGGAAGATGCTCTTAAGTATGGCAATCGCTTAATTGTCATGAAAGAAGGACGAATTATCCAAGATTTGAACCAAGAAGAAAAAGCAAAAATGAAAATCTCTGATTATTATCAACTCTTTGAATAAAGTAGGGAAAATGAGTGAAATGGTTTACTTTTTTTCTGAAATAAAGTATACTATATAAAGTAAACTATGATAACATGGAGGTATTGTGTATGGTTGACAAACAAGTCATTGAAGAAATCAAAAACAATGCCAACATTGTGGAAGTCATAGGAGATGTGATTTCTTTACAAAAGGCAGGACGGAACTATCTAGGGCTCTGTCCTTTTCATGGTGAAAAAACACCTTCTTTCAACGTTGTTGAGGATAAGCAGTTTTACCACTGTTTTGGTTGTGGTCGCTCAGGTGATGTCTTTAAGTTCATCGAGGAGTACCAAGGGGTTCCCTTTATGGAGGCTGTCCAAATCTTAGGTCAGCGTGTTGGGATTGAGGTTGAAAAACCGCTTTATAGTGAACAGAAGCCAGTTTCTCCTCACCAAGCTCTTTATGATATGCACAAAGATGCTGCCAAATTTTATCATGCTATTCTCATGACAACGACCATGGGCGAAGAGGCCAGAAACTACCTTTATCAGCGTGGTTTGACAGATGAAGTGCTCAAGCATTTTCGGATTGGTTTAGCACCTCCAGAACGAAACTATCTCTATCAACGTTTGTCTGGTCAATATCGTGAAGAGGATTTTTTGGATTCGGGACTGTTTTATCTATCGGATGCTAATCAATTTGTAGATACCTTTCACAATCGGATTATGTTTCCCCTGACAAATGACCAAGGAAAGGTTATTGCCTTCTCAGGTCGTATCTGGCAGAAAACGGATTCACAAACTTCTAAGTATAAAAATAGCCGATCGACTGCAATTTTTAACAAAAGTTACGAATTATATCATATGGATAGGGCAAAAAAATCTTCTGGTAAAACCAGTGAGATTTACCTGATGGAAGGGTTCATGGATGTCATTGCAGCTTATCGGGCTGGAATCGAAAATGCTGTAGCGTCTATGGGAACGGCCTTAAGTCGTGAGCATGTTGAGCATCTGAAAAGGTTAACCAAGAAGTTGGTTCTGGTATACGATGGCGATAAGGCTGGGCAAGCCGCGACATTGAAAGCCTTGGATGAAATTGGTGATATGCCTGTGCAAATTGTCAGCATGCCTGATAACTTGGATCCAGATGAGTATCTACAAAAAAATGGTCCAGAAGACTTGGCCTATCTATTAACGAAAACTCGTATTAGTCCGATTGAGTTCTATATTCACCAGTACAAGCCTGAAAACAGTGAAAATCTGCAGGCTCAAATTGAGTTTATTGAAAAAATAGCTCCCTTGATTGTTCAAGAAAAGTCTATTACTGCTCAAAACAGCTATATTCATATTTTAGCTGACAGTCTGGCGTCCTTTGATTATGCCCAGATTGAGCAGATTGTTAATGAGAGCCGTCAGGCACAAAGGCAGAATCGCATGGAAGGAATTTCCAGACCGACGCAAATCACTATGCCTATCACCAAGCAGTTATCGGCTATTATGAGGGCAGAAGCCCATCTACTTTATAGAATGATGGAATCCCCTCTTGTTTTGAACGATTACCGTTTGCGAGAAGACTTTTCATTCGATACACCTGAATTTCAGGTCTTATATGACTTGCTCGGTCAGTATGGAAATCTTCCTCCAGAAGTTTTAGCAGAACAGCCAGAAGAAGTTGAAAGAGCCTGGTATCAGGTTTTAGCTCAGGATTTGCCTGCTGAGATGTCGCCGCAGGAACTTAGTGAAGTAGAAATGACTCGAAACAAGGCTCTCTTGAATCAGGACAATATGAGAATCAAAAAGAAGGTGCAGGAAGCTAGCCATGTAGGAGATACCGACACAGCCCTAGAAGAATTGGAACGTTTAATTTCCCAAAAGAGAAGAATGGAGTAATAATGGCAACAAAACAAAAAGAAGTAACAACATTTGACGTACAAGTAGCAGAATTTATCCGTAATCATAAACAAAAAGGGACAGCAACTGATGATGAAATTAATGCGAGTCTGGTGATTCCTTTTACCTTGGATGCTGATGGGATTGAAGATCTCTTGCAACGAATTCAGGATGCAGGGATTTCTATCACAGATAATGAAGGAAATCCAAGTGCGCGTGTTCTTAGCACTGAAGAAGAGCCAGAACTCAGTGATGAGGATTTGATTGGTTCAACTTCGGCTAAGGTTAATGACCCTGTCCGTATGTACTTGAAAGAAATCGGAGTCGTTCCTCTCTTGACCAATGAAGAGGAAAAAGAATTAGCACTAGCAGTTGAAGCTGGCGATATCGAAGCCAAACAACGTCTTGCGGAAGCCAACCTTCGTTTGGTTGTTTCTATTGCCAAACGCTATGTTGGCCGTGGTATGCAGTTCCTTGACTTGATTCAAGAAGGAAATATGGGCTTGATGAAGGCAGTTGACAAGTTTGACTATTCTAAAGGGTTCAAGTTCTCAACTTATGCAACTTGGTGGATTCGTCAGGCTATCACTCGTGCTATTGCGGATCAAGCTCGTACCATCCGTATCCCAGTTCACATGGTTGAAACTATCAATAAATTGGTTCGTGAACAGCGGAATCTCCTTCAAGAATTGGGACAAGATCCGACACCAGAACAGATTGCTGAACGAATGGATATGACCCCTGACAAGGTTCGTGAAATCTTGAAGATTGCCCAAGAACCAGTATCTCTTGAAACTCCAATCGGTGAAGAGGATGATAGCCACCTTGGAGATTTTATCGAAGATGAAGTGATTGAAAATCCAGTGGACTATACAACTCGTATCGTCTTGCGTGAGCAGTTGGATGAGGTCTTGGATACTCTTACAGACCGTGAAGAAAATGTTCTGCGTCTACGTTTTGGATTAGATGATGGAAAAATGCGTACCCTTGAAGATGTGGGTAAAGTCTTTAATGTGACTCGCGAACGTATCCGTCAGATTGAGGCTAAAGCTTTGAGAAAACTACGTCAACCAAGTCGCAGCAAACCGCTTCGTGATTTTATTGAAGACTAAGAGTGAGGATGAATATGGCTTATACAGAAGAGCAAATTGAAAACATCAAAACACGAATTTTATCAGCCTTGGAAGAAGTTATTGACCCTGAGTTGGGAATCGATATTGTCAATCTTGGTTTGATCTATGAGATTCGTTTTGACGGCGACACGGGGCAAACAGAGATTGATATGACTTTGACAACTATGGGTTGTCCCCTGGCAGACCTTTTGACGGATCAGATTTATGATGCCATGACAGAGGTGCCAGAAGTAACTGATACTGAAGTTAAATTAGTTTGGTATCCAGCCTGGACTGTTGAAAAAATGAGTCGCTATGCACGCATTGCCCTAGGCATTAAGTAAAAAAATAGAAGCATGTGAGAGACCATTGGAAAAGTGAGGAAATTTCCCTTCTTTTCCTCTAGTCTCTCCTTTCTTTTGCTGATTTTATTCAAAGAAAATGATATAATAGTAGTTATGGAAAAAAAGAAATTACGCATCAATATGTTGAGTTCAAGTGAGAAAGTAGCAGGACAAGGAGTTTCAGGTGCTTACCGTGAATTAGTTCGTCTTCTTCACCGTGATGCCAAGGACCAATTGATTGTTACAGAAAATCTTCCAATCGAAGCCGATGTGACTCACTTTCATACAATTGATTTCCCCTATTATTTATCAACATTTCAAAAGAAACGCTCAGGAAGGAAAATTGGCTATGTGCATTTCTTACCTGATACTCTTGAGGGGAGTTTGAAAATTCCATTTTTCTTAAAGGGAATTGTGAAACGCTATGTATTTTCTTTTTACAACCGGATGGAGCACTTGGTTGTGGTCAATCCTATGTTTATCGAGGATTTAGTGGCAGCTGGTATTCCACGTGAAAAAGTGACCTATATCCCTAACTTTGTCAATAAGGAAAAATGGCATCCCCTTCAACAAGAAGAGGTAGCGAGACTGCGAACGGAGCTAGGTCTTAGTGACAATCAGTTTATCGTAGTAGGTGCTGGTCAAGTTCAGAAACGCAAAGGGATTGACGATTTTATCCGTCTGGCTGAGGAATTGCCTCATATTACCTTTATCTGGGCCGGTGGCTTCTCTTTTGGTGGTATGACAGATGGTTATGAACGCTATAAGAAAATTATGGAAAATCCTCCTAAAAATTTGATGTTTCCAGGTATTGTATCGCCAGAGCGGATGCGCGAATTGTATGCCCTAGCGGATCTTTTCTTGCTTCCTAGTTACAATGAACTCTTTCCTATGACTATCCTAGAAGCTGCCAGTTGTGAAGCTCCTATCATGTTGCGTGATTTAGATCTTTATAAGGTAATTTTGGAGGGAAATTATCGGGCGACAGCAGATAGAGAAGAGATGAAAGAGGCTATTTTGGAATATCAAGCAAATCCTGCTGCCTTAAAAGATCTTAAAGAAAAGGCTAAGAATATTTCTAGAGAGTATTCTGAAGAGCATCTGTTGCAAATCTGGTTGGGATTTTATGAGAAACAAGCCGCTTTAGGGAGAAAGTAAAAAGTGAGGTAATCTATGCGAATTGGTTTATTTACAGATACCTATTTTCCTCAGGTTTCTGGTGTTGCGACCAGTATTCGAACCTTGAAAACAGAACTTGAAAAACAGGGACATGCTGTTTTTATCTTTACGACGACAGATAAGGATGTCAATCGCTATGAAGATTGGCAAATTATCCGCATTCCAAGTGTTCCTTTCTTTGCTTTTAAGGATCGCCGCTTTGCCTACCGAGGTTTCAGCAAGGCGCTTGAAATTGCCAAACAGTATCAGCTGGATATTATCCATACTCAGACAGAATTTTCTCTTGGCTTGTTGGGGATTTGGATTGCGCGTGAATTGAAGATTCCAGTCATCCATACCTATCACACACAATACGAAGACTATGTCCACTATATTGCTAAGGGGATGTTGATTCGTCCTAGTATGGTCAAGTATCTGGTTAGAGGTTTCCTGCATGATGTGGATGGAGTCATTTGCCCGAGTGAGATTGTCCGAGACTTGCTATCTGACTATAAGGTCAAGGTTGAAAAACGGGTCATTCCAACTGGGATTGAATTAGCCAAGTTTGAGCGTCCGGAAATCAAGCAGGAAAATCTGAAAGAACTACGTAGTAAACTAGGAATTCAAGATGATGAAAAGATGTTGCTTAGTCTTTCCAGAATTTCCTATGAAAAAAATATTCAAGCAGTATTAGCAGCCTTTGCAGAAGTTCTGAAAGAAGAAGACAAGGTTAAACTGGTGATTGCTGGGGATGGACCTTATCTGGATGAACTCAAAGAGCAAGCCCAGAAACTAGAGATTCAAGATTCTGTTGTCTTTACAGGGATGATTGCTCCTAGTGAGACAGCTCTCTACTATAAGGCGGCGGATTTCTTCATCTCGGCATCGACAAGTGAAACGCAAGGTTTGACATACTTGGAAAGCTTAGCCAGTGGAACACCTGTCATTGCTCATGGAAATCCTTATCTGGACAATCTGATCAGCGATAAAATGTTTGGAACCTTGTATTACGGTGAACATGATTTGGCTGGAGCTATTCTGGAGGCCCTGATTGCAACACCAGATATGAATGAGCATACCTTATCAGAGAAATTGTATGAGATTTCGGCTGAGAACTTTGGGAAACGGGTGCATGAGTTTTATCTGGATGCCATTATTTCAAATAACTTCCAGAAAGATTTGGCTAAAGATGATACGGTTAGTCAGCGTATCTTTAAGACAGTTTTGTATCTACCGCAAAAGGTGGTCGCTGTACCGGTAAAAGGCTCTAGACGCATGCTGAAGGCTTCAAAAACACAGTTAATCAGCATAAGAGATTATTGGAAAGACCATGAAGAATAGAAAGAGGAACAGCTATGAAAAAACAATTAATGAGAAGCGGTCGTGATAAAAAGATTGCTGGTGTTTGTGCTGGGGTAGCCCATTATTTTGATATGGATCCTACTATTGTTCGCGTAATATGGGGTGTTCTTGCTTGCTGTTACGGAGCGGGAATTGTAGCCTATATCATTTTATGGATTATTGCACCAGTAGCAAGTGACTATTGAAAACTAGCTAAATTCATGCTAAGATAATAGAAAATAGAATGTAACGAAGGAGAAAAAAATGGCATTTGGAGATAATGGAAATCGTAAAAAAACTATGTTTGAGAAAATAACCTTGTTTATCGTGATTATCATGCTAGTAGCAAGTTTATTGGGAATTTTTGCAACTGCAATTGGTGCCCTCAGTAATCTATAAAATAGATTTAAGAAAATTTTGTGACTGGGATTTCCCATCCCTTTTTTAAAGTGAGAAGAAAAAATGAGTATGTTTTTAGATACAGCCAAGATCAAGGTCAAGGCTGGTAATGGTGGCGATGGCATGGTTGCCTTTCGTCGTGAAAAATATGTCCCTAATGGTGGACCTTGGGGTGGTGACGGTGGTCGTGGTGGAAATGTGGTCTTCGTTGTAGACGAAGGTTTACGTACCTTGATGGATTTCCGCTACAATCGCCATTTCAAGGCTGATTCTGGTGAAAAAGGGATGACCAAAGGGATGCATGGTCGTGGTGCTGAGGACCTTAGAGTTCGTGTACCACAAGGTACGACCGTTCGTGATGCAGAAACTGGCAAGGTCTTGACAGATTTGATTGAACATGGTCAAGAATTTATCGTTGCCCACGGTGGTCGTGGTGGACGTGGAAATATCCGCTTTGCGACACCAAAAAATCCTGCACCGGAAATCTCTGAAAATGGAGAATCAGGTCAGGAACGTGAGTTACAATTGGAACTAAAAATCTTGGCAGATGTCGGTTTAGTAGGATTCCCATCTGTTGGGAAATCAACACTTTTAAGTGTTATTACCTCAGCTAAACCTAAAATTGGTGCTTACCACTTTACCACTATTGTACCAAATTTAGGTATGGTTCGTACCCAATCAGGTGAATCCTTTGCAGTAGCCGACTTGCCAGGTTTGATTGAAGGGGCTAGTCAAGGTGTTGGTTTGGGAACCCAGTTCCTCCGCCACATTGAGCGTACACGTGTCATCCTCCATATCATTGATATGTCAGCTAGCGAAGGCCGTGATCCTTATGAGGACTATCTAGCTATCAATAAAGAGCTGGAGTCTTACAATCTTCGCCTCATGGAGCGTCCACAGATCATTGTAGCCAATAAGATGGACATGCCTGAGAGTCAGGAAAATCTTGAAGAATTCAAGAAAAAATTGGCTGAAAATTATGATGAATTTGAAGAGTTACCAGCTATTTTCCCAATTTCTGGATTGACCAAGCAAGGTTTGGCAACGCTTTTGGATGCTACAGCTGAATTGTTAGACAAGACACCAGAATTCTTACTCTACGACGAGTCAGATATGGAAGAAGAAGCTTACTATGGATTTGACGAGGAAGAGAAAGCCTTTGAAATTAGTCGTGATGACGATGCGACATGGGTACTTTCTGGTGAAAAACTCATGAAACTCTTTAATATGACCAACTTTGATCGTGACGAATCAGTCATGAAATTTGCCCGCCAACTTCGTGGTATGGGAGTTGATGAAGCTCTTCGTGCGCGTGGTGCTAAAGATGGTGACTTGGTTCGCATTGGTAAATTTGAGTTTGAATTTGTAGACTAGGAGACTGGTATGGGAGATAAACCGATATCTTTCAGAGATGCGGATGGTAATTTTGTTTCCGCCGCAGATGTTTGGAATGAAAAGAAATTGGAAGAACTGTTTAATCGTCTCAATCCAAATCGTGCTCTGAGATTGGCACGAATTAAAAAAGACAATCCATCTCAGTAAAGAAGCTAAACAATTCCGTGCCCCATCAGACACGGAATTTTGTGGTACGACGGGCATGTATAGCAAACTGAATCTGGAATAGCACAGCATATCTTCTAAAATATTGTTATAAATTGATTTGAATTTCAAAATTAAATTGTTTAATTCTTATTTCACTTTGTTATAGTATATCTGATGTCAAAGTTCTCGGCGAGTCAAATAGCGATTCCCAAGCCTGACTATCGTGAGGTAGCGGATTAAAACGGTCTATCCCCAGACCGTTTTAAGTCTGATGCTGGAAATAAGAATCGTCAGAGGAAGGGATAGCGAAATCGTGGCTCTACGAACAGGAACGTGATAGTAAGGCGTATATAGTAGATAAGGGGGCTCAAAACTCTAAATTCCAAAAAGGTAGTCGTAACCTATATACATAAAGCACGAGAGTAATTGAATTCGTACTAAGATTTCTTATTTTCACTGTAACCTTTTAACGTCCTCATATCTTATATACACGAGGAAAGATGTACGACTTATCCCGTGAGGTCTATCACTATAAAGAGAAAATGACAGATAGAAGTGATCCTGAGTCACGGTTATCTTTAAAATAGATTGTCTGATAGGATGCTAGCCTGAAAACGTCTTGTTCATGAAATATAGGACGGTATGTATCAAACGCTTCTGTGAACTGAGAGAAGGGGGAGAAGTTCTTGCTAAAATTTAGTTGAACAGGCGTATTCCGATACTTAGATAAGGGAGCTAGTCTTAGCTCCTACTCGGTTTCAGGGGACAAAAAAGGGCAATAGCGATTCGAGAAAGATTAGTAATTCATACTCTTCGAAAATCTTTTCAAATCACGTCAATATCGTCTTGCCGTATATATGTGACTGACTTCGTCAGTTCTATCCACAACCTCAAAACATTGTTTTGAGCAACCTGCGGCTAACTTCCTAGTTTGCTCTTTGATTTTCATTGAATATTAGTAATTCAGTTACTAACTCGTCAACTTTGATTTATCCAATAAAATTGAAAAGGATGGAAAAAAGGTTGCACTTATGATATAATTTATTTTAAAGACCTTATTAGAAATCTTGAAAGAGTATTGAAAACTTAGAATGAGAAAAATTGTTATCAATGGTGGATTACCACTGCAAGGTGAAATCACTATTAGTGGTGCTAAAAATAGTGTTGTAGCCTTAATTCCGGCTATTATCTTGGCTGATGATGTGGTGACTTTGGATTGCGTTCCAGATATTTCGGATGTAGCCAGTCTTGTCGAAATCATGGAATTGATGGGAGCTACTGTTAAGCGTTATGACGATGTATTGGAGATTGATCCAAGAGGTGTTCAAAATATTCCAATGCCTTATGGAAAAATCAACAGTCTTCGTGCATCTTACTATTTTTATGGGAGCCTCTTAGGCCGTTTTGGTGAAGCGACAGTTGGTCTACCGGGAGGATGTGACCTTGGTCCTCGCCCAATTGACCTACACCTTAAGGCGTTTGAAGCTATGGGTGCCACTGTTAGCTACGAGGGAGATAACATGAAGTTATCTGCTAAAGATACAGGACTTCATGGCGCAAGTATTTACATGGATACAGTTAGTGTAGGTGCAACAATCAATACCATGATTGCTGCGGTTAAAGCGAATGGTCGTACTATTATTGAAAATGCAGCCCGTGAACCTGAGATTATTGATGTAGCTACTCTCTTGAATAATATGGGTGCCCATATCCGTGGAGCAGGAACTAATATCATCATTATTGATGGTGTTGAAAGATTACATGGGACCCGTCATCAGGTGATTCCAGACCGCATTGAAGCTGGAACATATATATCTTTAGCTGCTGCAGTTGGTAAGGGAATTCGTATAAATAATGTACTTTACGAACACCTAGAAGGATTTATTGCTAAGCTGGAAGAAATGGGAGTGAGAATGACTGTATCTGAAGACAGCATTTTTGTCGAGGAACAGTCTAATTTGAAAGCAATCAATATTAAGACAGCTCCTTACCCAGGCTTTGCAACTGATTTGCAACAACCGCTTACCCCTCTTTTACTAACAGCTAATGGTCGTGGTACAATTGTTGATACGATTTACGAAAAACGTGTAAATCATGTTTTTGAACTAGCAAAGATGGATGCGGATATTTCGACAACAAATGGTCATATTTTGTACACGGGTGGACGTAATTTGCGTGGAGCCAGTGTTAAAGCGACTGACCTACGAGCTGGGGCTGCACTTGTCATTGCTGGTTTGATGGCTGAAGGTAAAACTGAAATTACAAATATCGAGTTTATCTTACGTGGTTATTCTGATATTATTGAAAAATTACGTAATCTAGGAGCGGATATTACACTTGTTGAGGATTAAACCGTAGAGGTGTTTATGAATATTTGGACCAAATTAGCAATGTTTTCTTTTTTTGAAACGGATCGCTTGTATTTGCGTCCTTTCTTTTTTAGTGATAGTCAGGACTTCCATGAGATAGCTTCGAATCCAGAAAATCTTCAATTTATTTTCCCAACTCAGGCAAGTCTGGAAGAGAGCCAATATGCGTTGGCCAATTACTTTATGAAGTCCCCTTTGGGAGTATGGGCTATTTGTGACAAGAAAACTGAAAAAATGATTGGTTCTATTAAATTTGAAAAGTTAGATGAAATCAAAAAAGAAGCAGAACTTGGCTATTTTTTGAGAAAAGATGCTTGGTCGCAAGGATTTATGACAGAGGTTGTTAGAAAAATTTGTCAACTTTCTTTTGAAGAATTTGGCTTAAAACAATTATCCATCATTACCCACCTTGAAAATGAAGCTAGTCAAAAGGTTGCTCTTAAGTCTGGATTTAGTTTGTTTCGTCAGTTTAAGGGAAGTGATCGCTATACAAGGAAAATGCGAGATTATCTTGAGTTTCGCTTTGTAAAGGGAGAAGTTAATGAGTAAACACCAAGAAATTCT
Organism: Streptococcus pneumoniae; assembly: GCF_001096185.1. GTDB lineage: Bacteria > Bacillota > Bacilli > Lactobacillales > Streptococcaceae > Streptococcus > Streptococcus pneumoniae_B. Next base: position 140,510 of record NZ_CRPU01000004.1, on the reverse strand, counting down.
AAGCTATTTGGAAGAATTACCAGTAGGTAAAAGGGTCAGTGTTCGTAGCATTTCCAACCATCTAGGAGTTAGTGATGGAACAGCCTATCGGGCTATTAAAGAAGCTGAAAACCGTGGAATTGTGGAGACCCGTCCTAGAAGTGGTACTATCCGCGTTAAATCCCAGAAAGTTGCTATAGAGAGATTAACTTTTGCTGAAATTGCAGAAGTGACTTCTTCTGAGGTTCTGGCTGGACAAGAAGGTTTAGAGAGAGAATTTAGTAAGTTTTCAATCGGTGCTATGACTGAACAAAATATTTTGTCTTACCTTCACGATGGGGGGCTCTTGATTGTCGGAGACCGAACCCGTATTCAGTTGCTAGCCTTGGAAAATGAAAATGCAGTTCTGGTTACAGGGGGATTTCAGGTTCATGATGATGTACTTAAACTGGCCAATCAAAAAGGGATTCCTGTTCTGAGAAGTAAGCATGACACTTTCACCGTCGCGACCATGATCAATAAAGCCCTGTCAAATGTTCAAATTAAAACGGATATTCTGACAGTTGAGAAACTTTATCGTCCAAGTCATGAGTATGGTTTTTTGAGAGAGACTGATACAGTCAAAGATTATTTGGACTTGGTACGCAAGAATCGTAGCAGTCGTTTCCCTGTTATCAATCAACATCAGGCCGTTGTTGGTGTTGTAACCATGAGAGATGCTGGTGATAAGTCACCAAGTACCACAATTGACAAGGTCATGTCTCGTAGTTTATTTTTAGTTGGATTATCGACAAATATTGCCAATGTGAGTCAACGGATGATTGCTGAAGACTTCGAAATGGTACCGGTTGTTCGGAATAATCAAACCTTGCTTGGAGTTGTGACACGACGAGATGTCATGGAGAAGATGAGTCGTTCCCAAGTTTCTGCTCTACCGACTTTTTCTGAGCAAATTGGTCAAAAACTTTCTTATCACCATGATGAAGTAGTTATTACAGTGGAACCCTTTATGCTTGAGAAAAACGGTGTTTTGGCTAATGGTGTATTGGCAGAAATTTTGACCCATATGACTCAAGATTTAGTTGTGAATAGTGGTCGCAATCTCATTATCGAGCAGATGCTGATCTACTTTTTGCAGGCTGTTCAGATAGATGATATATTGCGCATTCAGGCACGCATTATCCATCATACTAGACGATCAGCTATTATTGATTACGATATTTATCATGGTCATCAGATTGTTTCAAAAGCAAATGTGACTGTTAAAATTAATTAGAAACTAGGAGAAAAGATGATAACATTAAAATCAGCTCGTGAAATCGAAGCTATGGACAAGGCTGGAGATTTTCTAGCAAGTATTCATATCGGCTTACGTGATTTGATTAAGCCAGGCGTAGATATGTGGGAAGTTGAAGAATACGTTCGCCGTCGTTGTAAGGAAGAAAATTTCCTTCCGCTTCAGATTGGAGTTGACGGTGCAATGATGGACTATCCTTATGCTACCTGTTGCTCTCTTAATGATGAAGTGGCTCATGCTTTCCCTCGTCACTATATCTTGAAAGATGGTGATTTGCTCAAAGTTGATATGGTTTTGGGAGGTCCTATTGCTAAATCTGACCTGAATGTCTCAAAATTAAACTTCAACAATGTTGAGCAAATGAAGAAATACACTCAGAGCTATTCTGGTGGTCTCGCAGACTCATGTTGGGCTTATGCTGTTGGTACACCGTCCGAAGAAGTGAAAAACTTGATGGATGTAACTAAAGAAGCCATGTATAAGGGGATTGAGCAAGCTGTTGTTGGAAATCGTATCGGTGATATCGGTGCGGCGATTCAAGAATACGCTGAAAGTCGTGGTTACGGTGTAGTGCGTGATTTGGTTGGTCATGGTGTTGGCCCAACCATGCACGAAGAACCAATGGTCCCTAACTATGGTATTGCAGGTCGAGGACTCCGTCTTCGTGAAGGAATGGTCTTGACTATTGAACCAATGATCAATACAGGTGACTGGGAAATTGATACAGATATGAAGACCGGTTGGGCCCATAAGACCATCGACGGTGGACTGTCATGCCAGTATGAACACCAATTCGTGATTACGAAAGATGGACCTATTATCTTGACTAGTCAAGGTGAAGAAGGAACTTATTAATAGAAAGCGGAAATACTGCTGGAAATTCATTTTGTTAGAAAAACCATTGAATCTTTTCATAAAAAACGCATTGTATCAAGCTTTTAATGCCTGGTATAATGCGTTTTTCTGATTTTAAGATTTTTTTCAACTCTGTTTGTAACCACATCATAATAGAGGATCTAGGATTCAGGGCTCTCCTCCTATATACTATTAGTAAAGCAAAACTAGGGGAGAATATTTTAGTGTCGCAATCTATTGTTTCTGTAGAGGTTCCACAATATTGTCGTTTTGATTCTAAAAAGAGAAATGGAATTCTGTTTAACGTTCGTATTGCCAATCTTAAATTTACCTTTTTTATATTGAAGTATTGAGCTAGTTTATGAAAAAATTGAGTGAAAGAGTCGAGTGTTTTAGAAACCTACAGTGTAGTATTCTAGTTTCAATCCACTATATTTTGCTACTCCCCATAAAGTTTCTATTTTCCCTGATTTCTGATATAATAGAAATATTGACTTCAAGAGTAAGGAAGAGAAGATGAACGCATTATTGAATGGAATGAATGACCGTCAGGCTGAAGCGGTGCAAACGACAGAAGGTCCCTTGTTGATCATGGCGGGGGCTGGTTCTGGAAAGACCCGAGTTTTGACCCACCGTATCGCTTATTTGATTGATGAAAAGCTGGTCAATCCTTGGAATATCTTGGCCATTACCTTTACCAACAAGGCTGCGCGTGAGATGAAGGAACGTGCTTATAGCCTCAATCCAGCCACTCAGGACTGTTTGATTGCGACCTTCCACTCCATGTGTGTGCGTATTTTGCGTCGCGATGCGGACCATATTGGCTACAACCGCAATTTCACTATTGTAGATCCTGGTGAACAGCGAACTCTCATGAAACGCATTCTCAAGCAGTTGAACTTGGATCCTAAAAAATGGAATGAACGAACTATTTTGGGAACCATTTCCAATGCTAAGAATGATTTGATTGATGATGTGGCTTATGCTTCCCAAGCTGGCGATATGTATACGCAAATCGTGTCCCAGTGTTACACGGTTTACCAAAAAGAACTGCGTCAGTCGGAGTCGGTTGACTTTGATGATTTGATTATGCTGACCCTGCGTCTCTTTGATCAAAATCCTGATGTTTTGACCTACTACCAGCAGAAGTTTCAATACATCCATGTTGATGAGTACCAAGATACCAACCACGCTCAGTACCAACTGGTCAAACTCTTGGCTTCCCGTTTTAAAAATATCTGTGTGGTTGGGGATGCGGACCAGTCTATCTACGGTTGGCGTGGTGCTGATATGCAGAATATTTTGGATTTTGAGAAAGATTATCCCCAAGCCAAGGTTGTTTTGTTGGAGGAGAATTACCGTTCCACCAAAACCATTCTCCAAGCGGCCAACGAGGTCATTAAAAACAATAAAAACCGCCGTCCTAAGAATCTCTGGACTCAAAATGCTGATGGGGAGCAAATCGTTTACTATCGTGCCAATGATGAGCTGGATGAGGCTGTATTTGTAGCCAAAACCATCGATGAACTTGGTCGGAGTCAAAACTTCCTTCACAAGGATTTTGCAGTTCTCTATCGGACTAATGCCCAGTCCCGTACTATTGAGGAAGCCCTGCTCAAGTCGAATATCCCTTATACCATGGTTGGAGGAACCAAGTTCTACAGCCGTAAGGAAATTCGTGATATTATCGCTTATCTCAACCTTATTGCTAATTTGAGTGACAATATCAGTTTTGAGCGTATTATCAACGAACCGAAACGTGGAATTGGCCCAGGTACAGTTGAGAAAATCCGTGACTTTGCGAATATGCAAGACATGTCCATGCTAGATGCTTCAACCAATATCATGTTATCTGGTATCAAGGGTAAAGCAGCCCAGTCTATCTGGGATTTTGCCAATATGATTCTAGATTTACGAGAGCAGCTAGATCAATTAAATATTACAGAGTTGGTTGAGGCTGTTTTAGAAAAAACAGGTTACGTCGATATTCTTAATGCTCAAGCGACCTTAGAAAGCAAGGCTAGGGTTGAAAATATCGAAGAGTTCCTTTCTGTAACGAAAAACTTTGATGACACCTCTGATGGGCCAGAAGAGGAAACTGGTCTGGACAAACTGAGTCGTTTCTTAAATGACTTGGCCTTGATTGCCGACACAGATTCAGGTAGTCAGGAGACATCAGAAGTGACCTTGATGACCCTGCATGCTGCCAAAGGTCTCGAGTTTCCAGTTGTCTTTTTGATTGGGATGGAAGAAAATGTCTTTCCACTTAGTCGTGCGGCTGAAGATCCAGATGAATTAGAAGAAGAGCGCCGTCTAGCCTATGTAGGTATCACGCGTGCAGAGAAAATCCTCTATCTGACAAATGCCAACTCACGCCTGCTTTTTGGTCGTACCAACTACAACCGTCCGACTCGTTTTATTAACGAAATCAGTTCAGACTTGCTTGAGTATCAAGGTCTGGCTCGTCCAGCAAATACAAGCTTTAAGGCATCTTATAGCAGTGGTGGCCTTTCCTTCGGTCAAGGAATGAGTTTGGCTCAGGCTCTTCAAGACCGTAAACGCAGTGCTGCTCCAAAAACTATCCAGTCAAGCGGTCTCCCATTTGGTCAATTTACAGCTGGGGCAAAATCAGAGTCTAGTGAGTCAAATTGGTCCATTGGAGATATTGCTCTCCACAAGAAATGGGGAGAGGGAACTGTTCTGGAAGTTTCAGGTAGCGGTGCTACTCAGGAATTAAAAATCAATTTCCCAGAAGTAGGTTTGAAAAAACTTTTAGCTAGTGTGGCTCCAATTGAGAAAAAAATCTAATTTTTCATCCTTCTCACGAATAATAAAGTGAGGAGGATTTTTATGTACAGTATTTCATTCCAAGAAGATTCATTATTACCAAGAGAGAGACTGACCCAAGAAGGAGTGGAAGCGCTCAGTAATCAAGAGTTACTAGCTATTCTACTCAGAACAGGAACACGGCAAGCTAGCGTTTTTGAAATTGCTCAGAAAGTCTTGAGCAATCTTTCAAGCCTAACGGATTTAAAAAAAATGACCCTGCAGGAATTGCAGAGTCTATCTGGTATCGGTCGTGTTAAGGCTATAGAGTTACAAGCTATGATTGAACTGGGCCATCGTATTCATAAACATGAGACTCTTGAGATGGAAAGTATTCTCAGCAGTCAAAAGTTGGCCAAGAAGATGCAGCAGGAATTGGGGGACAAAAAACAAGAGCACCTGGTGGCGCTCTATCTCAATACTCAAAATCAAATCATCCATCAACAGACCATTTTCATCGGTTCTGCAACTCGTAGTATCGCTGAACCGCGAGAGATTCTTCACTATGCTATCAAGCATATGGCGACTTCACTCATCTTGGTCCACAATCATCCTTCAGGAGCGGTAGCGCCTAGCCGAAATGATGATCATGTCACTAAACTTGTAAAAGAAGCCTGCGAACTGATGGGGATTGTCCTCTTGGACCATTTGATTGTCTCACAATCTAGTTACTTTAGTTACCGTGAAAAGACAGATTTAATCTAAAGTTCATTAACGACATAGTCAAAGAGGTTTTTATCTTTGGGGCGATTTTCAAAAAGAAATTCTGGGTGCCATTGGACACCGAGAAAGGAGACATCATCCGTACTCATGACAGCTTCAATGATACCATCTTTAGGATCATGAGCTGCAATCTTTAAATTTGGTGCTAAATCCTTAATACTCTGGTGGTGGAAAGAGTTGATATGGGAGATTTCTCCATAGATTTCTCGAAGAACAGTATCAGGTTCTGTCACCAAGCGTTGAGTTGTGTACTCGGCAGAACAATCCTGCCAGTGATCTTCGATATCTTGATACAAAGTTCCACCCATGGCAACGTTAAAAAGCTGAGTCCCACGGCAGACAGAAAAAATTGGCTTTTTCTGTTTAATCGCTTCCTTGATGAGGGCCAGTTCGAAGATGTCTCTTTGAAGGTGGTAGTCATCGCTATCGATGGTTTTTGGTTCACCATAGAATTTTGGATCAACATTTTGCCCACCTGTCAAGATGAGCTTATCAATCATACTGATATAGTGGCAGGCCATTTCTTGATTACCAATCGGTAGGATGATGGGAATCCCTCCAGCGTCTTTAACGCCTTCAACAAAGCCTTTTGCTGCGTAGCTCATCATGATGTCATCATCTGGATGAGTTTTTTCGTTTCCTGTAATCCCTATAATTGGTTTTTTCATAAAATGATTTTCGCTTTCTAATCCTCTTTTCGCATGAAGTAGAGGAGGGTTTGAAGTTCACTTGTCAAATCAACATACTGAACGACCACGTCTTTTGGTAAATGCAGATGGACTGGTGAAAAACTGAGAATTCCTTTCACGCCAGCATCAACCAAGAGATTAGCGACCTCTTGTGACTTGACGCTGGGAACGGTCAGGATAGCAGTCTTCACATCGGCATCCTTGATTTTATCCTTGATTTGAGAAATTCCGTAAATGGGGATCCCATCAGGAGTTTGGCTACCGACTTCAGGATGGTCATCAAGGTCAAAGGCCATGATAATCTTCATCTTGTTGCGCTCATGGAAGCGGTAGTGGAGAAGGGCATGGCCCATATTTCCAATACCAACCAGCATGACATTGGTGATGGAGTTATCATTGAGCAAATCGGCAAAAAACGTCATCAGTTTTTTGACATCATAGCCAAAGCCACGACGACCAAGTTCACCAAAATAGGAAAAATCACGACGTACGGTCGCTGAATCAATACCGATAGCCTCTGCAATTTGCTTAGAGTTGGCACGTTCAATCTTTTCTGCATGAAATCTCTTAAAAATTCGATAGTAGAGAGAGAGTCTTTTCGCTGTAGCTTTTGGAATAGCAGACTGTTTATCTTTCACAAAATCACAACCTTTCTATTCTTCTATTTTATAGAAACATTGTGAAAAAATCAACAAAAACAAGAAAAAACTAAGAAAAATCTTAGTTTTGATGTAAAAAATTTGCATGTGATAGAAAACGGTAGAGGTCTCCGACCAGACCTTGGTAAACTTCCTGGTTCTTAAAGGTTAAAGAAGTCACATAAAGTGTATCTGGTAGGGTCACACATCCTGATAAAGCCAGCATGAGTGCCTCGTAGTCCTCATACTTGAGAGTCCGCTCTACATGATAGTTATCCTTATAGGTCAGTTCAAACATATGGGACCTATCTTTCAGATTTTGTAAAGACACCACGTTCTACTAAGCTATCCATGAGGAAGTAGAATTTTTCCTGATGAATGTGGTGGTCTTCTGATTTGAAAATATCAACTAGACGAAGGCCAAACTTGTCAGTGATATTGATTTTAGCCCCTGTAAGTTCCTTGTTAATGATGATTTTGAGTTGGAAGCCTTCACCGCTGTTTGGCACTTTTTCCAAAAGGCGAGTCAGTTCATAGTTACCAACTTTTGTCTCAAAAAATGTGTTGTCTTTGAGGGTGAATTTTTTTACAGAAGGGCTAAGAGTATAGTCGTAACGACAATTTTTTAATTGAATGGTTTTTTCAAATGCCATATGGCTAACCTCCGATAATTTCTTTTAAGGTTTTTGCGAGGGTTTGTAGATCTTCAACAGTATTTTGTGGCGACAAACTGATACGAACGGATTCCTTCAGACGTTCTGAATTTGCCCCGTACATGGCTTCAAGAACATGGCTGGATTGGACAATGCCTGCAGTGCAGGCTGAGCCAGTAGAGATTGAAATTCCAGCTAAATCTAGACGAAGGAGTAAGAGATCATTTTTCTGACCAGGAAATCCAATATTGAGAACATAAGGGAGATGATGTTCTCCTCTATTCACGTAATACTGAATTCCTTCTAGCTCTGTCAGAAAGGCAGTTTCTAGATTTTGTACATGTTGAAAATTGTCTTCTTGCTTTTCTAGGTCTTCTTTTAGGGCTGCAAGCATGCCTACGATGGCAGACAGATTTTCAGTCCCTGCGCGCTTTTTCTGTTCTTGGTCTCCACCATGGAGATAGGAATCAAAGTCCATGCTAGATGCGTAGAGAAAGCCGATTCCCTTAGGACCATGGAACTTGTGGGCAGAAGCAGTGAGAAAATCAATGCCCAATTCTTCTGGATGAATAGGGATTTTACCAATAGCCTGAACTGCATCGACGTGATAGGCAGCAGGGTGTTGCTTGAGTATTTGGCCAATTTCAGCAATGGGCAGTAGGTTTCCAGTCTCATTATTGGCAAACATGGTAGAAACCAAAATCGTATCGTCACGTAAGGCCTCTTGAATGTGCTGGGCGGTGATTTCTTGATTTTCTGGCTGGATAATGGTTGCTTCAAACCCAAAGTGTTGAACCAAGTAATCAATCGTTTCAAGGACAGCATGGTGCTCAATGGCAGTTGTGATGATATGTTTTCCTTGTTCTTGGTGACGAAGGCAGTAGCCAATGATAGCAGTATTGTTGCCTTCAGTCCCACCAGAAGTGAAAAAGATATGTTGAGGTTTTGTCCCCAGTAACTGAGCTAGTTCCTGACGGGCTTCTCGTAAGAGTTTGCCAGCTTGACGACCATGACCATGAATACTAGAAGGGTTTCCGTAGGTTTCTTGCATCACCTTGGTCATAGCTGAAATAGCAACTGCTGACATAGGAGTTGTCGCAGCATTGTCCAAATAAATCAAAGAATCACCTTATTTCTTTTTGTTGTAGGCAAAGAGTGGGCTGACTGGTTTTCTTTCGTGGATACGGACGATGGCATCACCAATTAACTCACTAGCAGTGATGTAGCACACGTTTTTAGGAGTTTTTTCTTTTGTTGCTACTGAATCAGTCACAAGAATTTCTTTAATCTTAGTATTGTCAAGAAGTTCAGCAGCTCCCTCGACGAAGAGACCGTGGCTAGAAACAGCATAAATTTCTGTAGCTCCTTCACGTTCAACGATTTTAGAAGCTTCAGAGAAGGTACGTCCAGTATTCAGAATATCATCAATCAAGATGGCTTTCTTACCTTCAACATCACCAATAATATAACCTTCGTTACGAGTTGCATCGTCTTGAGGGTAGTCGATAATGGCGATAGGAGCATCAAGATATTCAGCCAAGCTACGCGCACGTTTGACACCTGAATTTTTAGGGCTAACGACAACAACATCTGAACCGAGTAGTCCCTTATCGCAGTAATGTTTTGCAAATAGGGGAACAGTGAAAAGATTATCCACTGGAATATCAAAGAAACCTTGAACCTGAACGGCATGTAAATCAAGAGTCAGGATACGATCAACCCCAGCCTTAACCAGCATATTGGCAACTAGTTTTGCTGTAAGTGGCTCACGTGGTGAAGCAATGCGGTCTTGACGTGCATAGCCAAAATATGGAAGGACAACGTTGATACTGTGGGCACTTGCGCGCACACAAGCGTCGACCATGATTAACAATTCCATTAGGTGGTTGTTAACAGGGAAACTTGTTGATTGGATGATGTAAACATCATAACCACGGACACTTTCTTCGATATTCACTTGGATTTCTCCGTCTGAAAATTGACGTGATGATAGTTTTCCAAGTGGGACACCAACAGCTTCAGCAATTTTCTGTGCAATCTCTTGGTTAGAGTTGAGTGCGAAAAGTTTCATGTTTTTTCTATCTGACATTATAGACCGTCCTCTGTAAACTTTATAAATCCTAGTGATATTTGCCTTACATATATGAACTGGGATTCGTGTATTTTTATCTTTTCTATTTTACCAAAAAATGGAGATTATTTCAGCTATTTTTCATACTTTTGACAAATCGAACCAATTTTGAAGGGGCTTTTTGGTAGGAAATCTGATTTTCCTCTAAAAATTGTTGGAAATCCTGTTTGCCTTGCTCATGATTTTCCACTTCGAGCTCTAATTCGTAATCTGTAATATCAAAGTACTGACTTTCATCCAGTGCCATGAGGCCAATAGTTGTTTGCATTTCATAGCGAAGTGTCGTTAGACAACCAAGGATCTGCCATTCACTTGTTTTAATACCATGTTTTGCCAATTCATCAAGAACCAGTCCCTGAGGAAGTTCTTCCTTAGCCAGATAGTTTTCAGCATCTGTTAGTTGCAATTGTTGATTGTATTCCATGTTTCCGACACTTTGTGGGATTTTGAGTGTCAATTCTGCCCAGTCTTCAAAGGTTCGAATGCGCATAGCAACTTTCTTTTCTCGCAGTTCAAAATCAAGCGTGTCTATGTAGTAATTTTTTTGAAGAACAGGAGTGACACCTGTGAACTGGTTTTTTAGACGATTGTATTCATCTTTTTTCAATAGTGTTTTCAATTCAATTTCTAAATGTTTCATTTTTCTTACCTTTTCTTTATCGTTGAAAGCGGATTTATGGTATAATAAGTATTGTATTTATTGTATATGAATCTGGAGAAAAAATCAAAGATATTTTTGAAGGATAATATGAGAACAAGGGAGAAGATATGACCTTAGAATGGGAAGAATTTCTAGATCCTTACATTCAAGCTGTTGGTGAGTTAAAAATTAAACTACGTGGTATTCGTAAGCAATATCGTAAACAAAATAAGCATTCTCCGATTGAGTTTGTGACTGGTCGAGTCAAGCCAATTGAGAGTATCAAGGAAAAAATGGCTCGTCGTGGCATTACTTATGCGACCTTGGAACACGATTTACAGGATATTGCAGGTTTGCGTGTGATGGTTCAGTTTGTAGATGACGTTAAGGAAGTAGTGGAAATTTTGCGCAAACGTCAGGACATGAGAATCATACAGGAGCGAGATTACATTACTCATCGAAAGGCCTCAGGCTACCGTTCCTATCATGTGGTAGTAGAATATACAGTTGATACCATCAATGGAGCCAAGACCATTTTGGCGGAAATTCAGATTCGTACCTTGGCCATGAATTTCTGGGCAACGATAGAACATTCTCTCAACTACAAGTACCAAGGGGATTTCCCAGAGGAGATTAAGAAGCGACTGGAAATTACAGCTAGAATTGCCCATCAGTTGGATGAAGAAATGGGTAAAATTCGTGATGATATTCAAGAAGCTCAGGCACTTTTTGATCCTTTGAGCAGAAAATTAAATGATGGTGTAGGAAACAGTGACGATACAGATGAAGAATACAGGTAAACGAATTGATCTGATAGCCAATAGAAAACCGCAGAGTCAAAGGGTTTTGTATGAATTGCGAGATCGTTTGAAGAGAAATCAGTTTATACTCAATGATAGCAGTCCGGACATTGTCATTTCCATTGGTGGAGATGGCATGCTCTTGTCGGCCTTTCATAAGTACGAAGACCAACTTGATAAGGTACGCTTTATCGGTCTTCATACAGGACATCTGGGCTTTTATACCGATTATCGTGATTTTGAGTTGGATAAGTTAATGACCAATTTGCAGCTAGATACCGGAGCAAGGGTTTCTTACCCTGTTCTAAATGTGAAGGTTTTTCTTGGAAATGGAGAGGTCAAGATTTTTCGTGCCCTCAATGAAGCCAGCATCCGCAGGTCTGATCGAACCATGGTGGCAGATATTGTCATCAATGGTGTTCCCTTTGAACGTTTTCGTGGAGACGGGCTAACAGTTTCGACACCGACTGGTAGTACTGCCTATAACAAGTCTCTTGGCGGTGCTGTTTTACACCCCACCATTGAAGCTTTGCAATTAACGGAAATTGCCAGCCTTAATAATCGTGTCTATCGAACGCTGGGTTCGTCCATTATTGTGCCTAAGAAGGATAAGATTGAACTCATTCCAACAAGAAACGATTACCATACTATTTCGGTTGACAATAGCGTTTATTCTTTCCGTAGTATCGAGCGAATCGAGTATCAAATTGATCATCATAAGATTCACTTTGTCGCGACTCCTAGCCATACCAGCTTCTGGAACCGTGTTAAGGATGCCTTTATCGGCGAGGTGGATGAATGAGGTTTGAATTTATCGCAGATGAACATGTCAAGGTTAAGACCTTCTTAAGAAAGCACGAGGTTTCTAAGGGGCTTCTGGCCAAGATTAAGTTTCGAGGTGGAGCTATTCTAGTCAATGACCAACCGCAAAATGCAACTTATCTATTGGACATTGGAGACCGAGTTATCATCGATATTCCTGCTGAGGAAGGCTTTGAAACTCTAGAAGCTATCGAGCGTCCACTGGATATTCTCTATGAGGATGACCACTTTCTAGTCTTGAATAAACCCTATGGAGTTGCCTCTATTCCTAGTGTTAACCACTCCAATACCATTGCCAATTTTATTAAGGGTTACTATGTCAAGCAAAATTATGAAAATCAGCAGGTTCACATTGTGACCAGGCTTGATAGGGATACTTCTGGCTTGATGCTCTTTGCCAAACACGGCTATGCCCATGCACGGTTAGACAAGCAGTTGCAGAAGAAATCTATCGAGAAGCGCTACTTTGCTTTGGTTAAAGGTGATGGATACTTGGAGCTAGATGGGGAAATTATTGCTCCTATTGCGCGTGATGAAGACTCTATTATCACCAGACGGGTGGCTAAAGGTGGAAAGTATGCCCATACTTCTTACAAGCTTGTAGCTTCTTATGGAAATATCCACTTGGTAGACATTCGCCTGCATACTGGAAGAACCCACCAAATTCGAGTCCATTTTTCTCATATTGGTTTTCCTTTGTTGGGAGACGATTTGTATGGCGGTAGTCTGGACGACGGCATCCAACGTCAGGCCCTGCATTGCCATTACCTATCCTTTTATCATCCATTTTTAGAGCAAGACTTGCAGTTAGAAAGTCCCTTGCCGGATGATTTCAGCAACCTTATTACTCAGTTATCAACTAATACTCAATAAAAAATATTAGAGTATAATTTATTATTTTAAAGGAGAAAACTCATGGAAGTTTTTGAAAGTCTAAGAGCCAACCTAGTTGGTAAAAATGTCCGCATTGTTCTACCTGAAGGAAAAGAACCTCGTATTCTTCAAGCTACGAAACGCTTGGTAAAAGAAACAGATGTTATTCCAGTCTTGCTTGGTAAACCAGAAAAAATTAAAATTTACCTTGAAATTGAAGGGATTCACGAGGGTTATGAAGTCATCGATCCTGACCACTACGCTAAGTTTGACGAAATGGTTGCTGCGCTCGTTGAACGTCGAAACGGTAAGATATCAGAAGAAGAAGCTACTAGACTCTTACGTGAAGACGTTAACTACTTTGGTGTAATGCTAGTATATATGGGCTTGGTTGACGGTATGGTTTCAGGTGCACTTCACTCAACTGCTGCAACAGTTCGTCCAGCCCTTCAAATCATTAAAACTCGTCCTAATGTTACTCGTACTTCAGGAGCCTTCCTCATGGTTCGTGGTACGGAACGTTACCTATTTGGAGACTGTGCCATCAACATCAATCCAGACGCGGAAGCTTTGGCTGAAATTGCCATCAACTCAGCAATCACAGCTAAGATGTTTGGCATTGAGCCTAAAATTGCTATGCTAAGCTATTCTACTAAAGGTTCAGGTTTTGGTGAAAGCGTTGATAAGGTCGTTGAAGCAACTAAAATTGCTCACGACTTGCGCCCTGACCTTGAAATCGATGGTGAGTTGCAATTTGATGCAGCCTTTGTTCCTGAAACTGCAGCTTTGAAAGCTCCTGGAAGTACGGTAGCTGGTCAAGCAAATGTCTTCATCTTCCCAGGTATCGAGGCAGGAAATATCGGATACAAGATGGCTGAACGTCTTGGTGGCTTTGCGGCAGTTGGTCCTGTTTTGCAAGGTTTGAACAAGCCAGTTAACGACCTCTCTCGTGGATGTAATGCTGATGATGTGTACAAGTTGACCCTTATCACAGCAGCCCAAGCTGTTCATCAATAGTGAAAACTATAAAGCGATATACTATGCTATACTGTAGTTATGAAACTATGTACGAAAAGCACTGCCACTAACTCCTGAGAACTAAATTACTGATTGGTGTCAAAAAGGACAACTTCCAAGCGATAATATCCTGTCTATATACGACCTATAGACATCTGTAATATACATGTCCGTAAAACGGTAAATTCCCTTTTTGATTTTAAATGAGTATGAAAAGAGAATTTTTTCATGAGAAAACGCATAATATTGAGTGTTTTTTGTACACCTGCTATTATGCGTTTTTTATAATTTTTGCACCTTTCTTAGCCTTTGTTATCGACAAGTATTGTTCTAGGTCCTTGTTTTTAGAATGGCAATTTCCCAGCGAAAGCACCCAGTTTTTTCTTGGTAGTTTCATCGATTTGTTCAAGAGCAGAGTTGATGGCTTGAACGGTCATATCAGAAAGAGTTTCAAGGTCCTCTGGGTCAACGACAGCTGGATTAAAGTCAATGCTGACAATTTTCTTATCTCCAGTTAAGGTCGCTTGGACAAGGTCTTGAGCAGATTTGCCAATAAATTGCATAGCTGCAAGTTCAGCTTGACTTTGTTCCATTTGTTTTTGAAGTTTTTGTGCTTGACGCATCATGTTTTGCATGTTCATCATAAGATTTCTAAAGTTCCTTTCATCTCAAGGGGATAATCCTTGTTGTTAACAAGTGCCTGATCTTCTATCCTAATTGTTATTAGTAGCATAGCCATCAAGCCCAAGTATTGATTTTATTATACCATTTTTTGAAGACATAGTCTTTTATTGGTAAGAGTTATTTATGTCAAAGGGTGATTAGAAATAAATTAAAATAATGATTTTTGCTAAGAGGGGCTCTATTCTGGTTTCATGGAAATGATTTTACTAAAGGTTCGTATGATTTGTTTACAAACATGTTACCTCTATCTATTTTTAGATAAATAGTTGTCTATTATTATTTTTATGCTAATAGTAAAATCTAAATGGTAGCCTACGATTTTTTAGAAAGAAAATGGTACAATATTCTAAGAGAAAATACAATGGGAGGGAAAATGAGGTTATTACCTATAAGAAAAATATCACGTCAGTCTAAAAGGTTAGCACTTTTTTTGACGTTTTGTGCTGGATATGTGGATGCTTACACTTTTATTGTTCGCGGGAATACCCTTGTAGCTGGACAAACTGGAAATGTTGTCTTTCTTTCGGTAGAGCTAATACAGAATAATGTTTCGGATGTTAGGGATAAGCTTTTAACTTTAATAGCATTTATGCTGGGAGTTTTTTTACTAACCATTTATAAGGAAAAATTGAGAATTGTAAAAAAGCCAATTCTGTCACTGATTCCTTTGGCAATCCTATCAATAGTTATTGGTTTTGTTCCGCAGACTGTAGATAATATCTATCTAGTGCCGCCCTTGGCCTTCTGTATGGGACTGGTGACAACTGCTTTTGGAGAAGTATCGGGTATTGCCTACAATAACGCTTTTATGACAGGGAATATCAAACGAACCATGCTAGCTTTTGGGGATTATTTCCGAACCAAGCACACACCTTTTTTGCGTGAAGGGTTCATATTTGTTAGCCTGCTTAGTAGTTTTGTCCTTGGTGTTGTCTTTTCAGCTTATTTGACGATTTTCTATCATGAAAAGACCATTCTTGGTGTTCCTATTATGATGAGCATTTTTTATCTCAGTATGCTTTTTGCCTCGTGGCGGAAAAAAGTAAAAGAAAAAGCTTCATTTTAGGTGTTATTACTTGTAAGAAAATAGGAGATATGCTATACTTAGAGAGTTGACTATGCACGTTCCTGTGCAACCGCACGAACATCGTTGCTTGATTATTCAAGTTTAAGTGGTTCGTCCCACGATGCTAGGCGAGTCTTCACAAAAAATCGGGGAAACCCATAAAAATCATAGGAGGTGCATAATGAGCACATACGCAATTATCAAAACTGGCGGAAAACAAGTTAAAGTTGAAGTTGGTCAAGCAGTTTACGTTGAAAAATTGAACGTTGAAGCTGGTCAAGAAGTTACTTTTAACGAAGTTGTTCTTGTTGGTGGTGAAAACACTGTTGTCGGAACTCCACTTGTTGCTGGAGCTACTGTAGTTGGAACTGTTGAAAAACAAGGAAAACAAAAGAAAGTGGTTACTTACAAGTACAAACCTAAAAAAGGTAGCCACCGTAAACAAGGTCACCGTCAACCATATACAAAAGTTGTCATCAACGCAATCAACGCTTAATTTTAAGGAGAACACATGATACAAGCAGTCTTTGAGAGAGCCGAAGATGGCGAGCTGAGGAGTGCGGAAATTACTGGACACGCCGAGAGTGGCGAATACGGCTTAGATGTCGTGTGTGCATCGGTTTCTACGCTTGCCATTAACTTTATCAATTCTATTGAGAAATTTGCAGGCTATGAACCAATCCTAGAATTAAACGAAGATGGAGGTGGTTATCTGATGGTTGAAATACCAAAAGATCTTCCTTCACACCAGAGAGAAATGACCCAGTTATTCTTTGAATCATTTTTCTTAGGTATGGCAAACTTATCGGAGAACTCTTCTGAGTTCGTCCAAACCAGAGTTATCACAGAAAACTAACACGGAGGAAAACATTATGTTAAAAATGACTCTTAACAACTTGCAACTTTTCGCCCACAAAAAAGGTGGAGGTTCTACATCAAACGGACGTGATTCACAAGCAAAACGTCTTGGAGCTAAAGCAGCTGATGGACAAACTGTAACAGGTGGATCTATCCTTTACCGTCAACGTGGTACACACATCTATCCAGGTGTGAACGTTGGACGTGGTGGAGACGATACTTTGTTCGCTAAAGTTGAAGGCGTAGTACGCTTTGAACGTAAAGGACGCGATAAAAAACAAGTTTCTGTTTACCCAATCGCTAAATAAAAAGGTCCAGTGAACCTTTTTATCCCGAGCCTTGAAATGTAAAGGCGAGGAGGCTAGAAATAGCATTAAATAAGGCTTTCCGAGTTTTCGGAGAGCCTATTTTTTTGTTTTGATACCCATACTTTTTAATATTTATAGTGGATTGAATCTGGAATAGAACACTGCTAAAAAATGATTTGAGTTTCCTACTCGATTTCTTCAGATTTTATTTCAATTGACTATAAGAACTGGTATCTGGTTTCAAATATTGGCTTGTCGTCCCTTCACTTGTCTGAATGGCTTGATTCGTCCCTTCTGATAAGGGAAAAGATATTCTTTAGCTGAAACTGTCTGAGAATTCAAGCTAACAGATGGAGAGAAAAATAGCTCCAATCTGAAGCACACTGGATGGGAGTTGTTGAAAAGCAGTCATCTAGTTTTTCTTTACTGCTTTGGCTTTTTTCTTTGTCATCAGGGAAAGTGACTTGCTTCAAATCAGGGAGTTTAGGAAACTCTTCAAATATCTTGCCCAAGTTATCTCGTTTTGTAAATTTTACAGCCATAGGTGTACCTCGATTCTAAATTCTACCTTTTCGACACCAATTAGTAATTTAAAGTTCTCAGGAGTTAGTTGCATTGCTTTTTCATACATAAGCATAGTATGACACTTTAGGGTTACCGAACAAGTCTAATCACTCCTTTCAAACTTTTGAAGATGTCCTACAAGTTTTTGAGAAGAATATTGCAAAATTCATAGTTAAGCAACGATAGAGTGAAGTGCTTTTTGAAAATAGGTACACTTCAGGTGAAAAAAACGACATTTCAGATTTTCTGTTCCAGAAATAGCTATCGCTATGATATAATTATTTTATGATTATTACTATTCCTATAAAAAACCAAAAAGATATTGGCACACCATCTGATTCAGTCGTAGTTCTTGGCTATTTTGATGGTATACACAAGGGGCATCAAGAATTATTTCGTGTTGCCAATAAGGCTGCGAGAAAGGATTTATTACCTATCGTCGTTATGACCTTTAATGAATCTCCAAAGATCGCTTTAGAGCCTTATCATCCTGATCTGTTTTTACATATTTTGAACCCTGCTGAACGCGAGAGAAAATTAAAGCGTGAAGGTGTAGAAGAATTATATCTCCTTGATTTTAGTAGTCAATTCGCTAGTCTCACGGCAGAAGAATTTTTTGCAACTTATATCAAGGCTATGAATGCCAAAATTATTGTTGCAGGTTTTGATTATACATTTGGTTCTGACAAAAAAACAGCAGAAGATTTAAAGGATTACTTTGATGGAGAAGTTATCATTGTTCCACCTGTAGAAGATGAGAAAGGAAAGATTAGTTCAACACGTATCCGTCAAGCTATTTTAGATGGAAATGTGAAAGAAGCAGGAGAACTTTTGGGGGCACCGCTTCCATCAAGAGGTATGGTGGTTCATGGTAACGCTCGTGGTCGTACGATTGGTTATCCAACAGCTAATTTAGTGCTTTTAGACCGTACTTATATGCCAGCAGATGGCGTTTATGTTGTTGATGTTGAGATTCAAAGACAGAAGTATCGTGCTATGGCTAGTGTCGGGAAAAATGTGACCTTTGATGGAGAAGAAGCACGTTTTGAAGTCAATATTTTTGATTTTAATCAAGATATTTATGGGGAAACCGTCATGGTTTATTGGCTTGATCGCATTCGAGATATGACCAAATTTGACTCAGTTGACCAATTAGTGGATCAGTTAAAGGCAGATGAAGAAGTTGCTCGGAATTGGTCTTAAGAGCTTGAGTAAACAAAAAAGAGGTTGTCTGTAACCCAAAAGATAGATGATTTAGTCTAACTTTTGAGGTCACGACATTACCTCTTTTTATTCTTTTTCAAAGGTGAATCCTTCTCCAAGGATTTCATGGGCTTCTGTAATAGTTATAAAGGCTTGAGGATCGATTCGATGAATCATTTCCTTCATTTTCACAATTTCATTTCTTCCGACAATACAGTAGATAATTTTCAAATCTTTTTGACTATAATAGCCTTGACCTGAGATGAAAGTAACGCCTCTACCTAGGTCATCATTAATCGCCTTAGCGAGTTGGTCAGGACGTTTTGTGATAATCATAAATCCTTTACCTGCGTAGCCACCTTCGCCAATCAAATCAATAACACGCGAAACGATAAAATCAAATAAGAGTGTGTAGGAAACCAATCTCAAATCCTTGAAGATAAGGAGAATGAGCATGAGAATACAAAAATCTAAGATAAAAAGTAGTTTCCCCATTGATATATGAGTGTATTTGTTGAGAATACGAGCTAGAATATCAGTTCCGCCAGTTGTACCTCCAGCATTAAAAATAATTCCAAGGCCAATTCCCAATAGGATTCCTGCTATAAGGGCTGTGATTAGTAAATCACCTTGAAGATCAATATGAAGGGGAATACGCTCAAAAAAAGCCAACCAGGCGGACAAAGATAAGGTTCCAAGCAGACTAGAATAGAGAGATTTTGCTCCAAATATTTTCCAAGCTAGGATGAAAAGGGGAATGTTAATCAGCAGGTTCATGAGGGAAACAGGGATTTTAAAAAGATAGAAGGTGATGAGGGTAATACCTGTCGCCCCTCCTTCAAAGAGATGATGAGGAACTACAAAATAAGTCAACCCAAAAGCATAAATAGCAGCACCTAGTAAAATGGTTAAAATGGGATAAATTTTTTTAATCATAGGACACCTCTTTTCTTATAAGTTGATTATATCAAATTTTTACGGAAAATTTGAGTGACTCCATTAGGATTTTTAATCTTTTTTTGATATAATTAAAAGTAAGAAAACCAATCTGAATCCTAAAATAGAAAGATTGATACTATGACAAAAATTAAGATTGTAACCGATTCATCTGTTACTATTGAACCAGAACTAGTAAAGCAATTAGATATTACAATTGTTCCATTATCTGTAATGATTGATAATGTTGTTTATTCTGATGCTGATTTGAAAGAAGAAGGTAAATTTCTTCAGTTGATGCAAGAAGCTAAGAATCTTCCGAAAACAAGTCAGCCACCTGTAGGCGTCTTTGCTGAAGTGTTTGAAGACCTATCTAAGGATGGTAGCCAGATTCTTGCTATTCATATGTCCCATGCTCTTTCGGGTACTGTAGAAGCAGCGCGTCAAGGTGCTAGTTTATCTACTGCAGATGTGACTGTTGTTGATAGTTCCTTCACTGACCAAGCCTTGAAATTCCAAGTTGTTGAGGCTGCAAAATTAGCGCAAGAAGGCAAAGAGTTGGAGGAAATCTTATCTCATGTAGAAGAGGTTAAAAACCACACAGAACTCTATATTGGCGTTTCAACTTTGGAAAATCTTGTCAAAGGTGGACGAATTGGCCGTGTAACTGGATTGTTGAGCTCCCTTCTCAATATCCGTGTTGTCATGCAAATGAAAGACCATGAATTGCAGCCAATGGTTAAAGGTCGTGGAGCTAAAACTTTTAAAAAATGGTTAGATGAGTTGACAACATCGCTTTCTGAACGTTCTGTAGCAGAGATTGGAATTTCATATTCTGGTAGTGATGATTGGGCAAAAGAGATGAAAGAAAGCTTACAAGCCTATGTTGAAAAGCCAATTTCTGTTTTGGAAACGGGTTCCATTATTCAAACTCACACAGGTGAGAATGCTTGGGCTATTTTGGTACGTTACCACTCCTAAAAAAATAAATAAAATGGGAAGAAATAGCGTTTTTAACTTGACCTAAAAGGGATTTTAGGATATGATTATATTTGTTAATTAGAAATTATTTGGAGGAATCGTTAACATGGCAAACAAACAAGATTTGATCGCTAAAGTAGCAGAAGCTACAGAATTGACTAAGAAAGACTCAGCAGCAGCAGTTGAAGCTGTATTCGCAGCAGTAGCTGATTACCTTGCAGCTGGTGAAAAAGTTCAATTGATCGGTTTTGGTAACTTTGAAGTTCGTGAGCGTGCAGAACGTAAAGGTCGCAACCCACAAACTGGTAAAGAAATGACAATTGCAGCTTCTAAAGTTCCAGCATTCAAAGCTGGTAAAGCTCTTAAAGACGCTGTTAAATAATCAGCCTTTAAAAAGCCTATTGTATCAAGCTTTCTAGCTTGGGCAGTAGGCTTTTTAATTATGAAATCTAGTAATAAATAGAGTTAAAAAGTTGAATGCTCCAAAAATATTGTATATATAGTAGTTGAATCTAAAATAGTACGAAACAATTTCTAAAACATTTATAGAAATTAATTTTACTTCCTCAATCGATTTGTTCTCATCTTATTTCAATCTGCTATACGTACGTATATAATGAAAAGAATTAAATAATAGAATTGTGCGATAACTATTTGAAGAAAGATTAGCTTGTTAGAAAATCCAACAAGATAGCGAAGGAATCTAACATAAAATATACATAATTTATTTTATGTTACAAATCCTTCGCTAAAATACTTATCATTATCTTGAATGCCTTAGGGAAACATGCTATACTACTTGTATGATTATTTTACAAGCTAATAAAATTGAACGTTCTTTTGCAGGAGAGGTTCTTTTTGATAATATCAATCTGCAAGTTGATGAACGAGATCGGATTGCCCTTGTTGGGAAAAATGGTGCAGGTAAGTCTACTCTTTTGAAGCTTTTGGTTGGAGAAGAGGAGCCAACTAGTGGAGAAATCAATAAGAAAAAAGATATTTCTCTGTCTTACCTAGCTCAAGATAGCCGTTTTGAGTCTGAAAATACCATCTACGATGAGATGCTTCATGTCTTTGATGACTTGCGTCGGACTGAGAAACAACTTCGTCAGATGGAGCTGGAGATGGGTGAAAAGTCTGGTGAGGACTTGAATAAGCTGATGTCAGATTACGACCGCTTATCTGAGAATTTTCGCCAAGCAGGTGGTTTCACTTATGAAGCTGATATTCGAGCGATTTTAAATGGATTCAAGTTTGACGAATCTATGTGGCAGATGAAAATTGCTGAGCTTTCTGGTGGTCAAAACACCCGTCTGGCTCTAGCCAAAATGCTACTTGAAAAGCCCAATCTTTTGGTATTGGACGAACCAACCAACCACTTGGATATTGAAACCATTGCCTGGCTAGAGAATTACTTGGTAAACTATAGCGGTGCCCTCATTATTGTCAGCCACGACCGTTATTTCTTAGACAAGGTTGCGACAATTACGCTAGATTTGACCAAGCATTCCTTGGATCGCTATGTGGGGAATTACTCTCGTTTTGTTGAGTTGAAGGAGCAAAAACTAGCTACTGAGGCAAAAAATTATGAAAAGCAGCAGAAGGAGATCGCTGCTCTGGAAGACTTTGTCAATCGTAATCTAGTCCGTGCTTCGACGACCAAACGTGCCCAATCCCGTCGTAAACAACTGGAAAAAATGGAACGTTTGGACAAGCCTGAAGCTGGTAAGAAAGCAGCCAACATGGCTTTCCAGTCTGAAAAAACGTCTGGTAATGTTGTTTTGACTGTTGAAAATGCGGCCATTGGTTATGATGGGGAAGTGCTGTCAGAGCCTATCAACCTAGACCTTCGTAAGATGAATGCTGTTGCCATCGTTGGTCCAAATGGTATTGGGAAATCAACCTTTATCAAGTCTATAGTAGACCAGATTCCTTTTATCAAGGGTGAGAAGCGCTTTGGCGCCAATGTTGAGGTTGGCTACTATGATCAGACTCAAAGCAAGCTGACACCAAGTAATACGGTGCTGGATGAACTCTGGAATGATTTTAAACTGACACCAGAAGTTGAAATTCGTAACCGTCTAGGTGCTTTCCTTTTCTCAGGAGATGATGTTAAAAAATCAGTCGGCATGCTGTCTGGTGGCGAAAAAGCTCGTTTGCTTTTAGCTAAATTGTCTATGGAAAACAACAACTTCCTGATCCTTGACGAGCCGACCAACCACTTGGATATTGATAGCAAGGAAGTGTTGGAAAATGCTTTGATTGACTTTGATGGAACTCTTCTATTCGTCAGCCACGACCGCTACTTTATCAATCGTGTGGCAACTCATGTACTGGAATTGTCTGAGAATGGATCAACTCTCTACCTTGGAGATTACGACTACTATGTTGAAAAGAAAGCAGAAGTAGAAATGACTCAGACTGAGGAAGGTTCAACTAACAATCAAGTAAAAGAAGCAAGTCCAGTCAACGACTATCAGGCTCAGAAAGAAAGTCAAAAAGAAGTTCGCAAACTCATGCGGCAAATTGAAAGTCTAGAAGCTGAAATCGAAGAGTTAGAAAGTCAAAGCCAAGCCATTTCTGAACAAATGTTGGAAACAAACGATGCCGACAAACTGATGGAATTACAGGCTGAACTGGACAAAATCAGCCACCGTCAGGAAGAAGCCATGCTTGAGTGGGAAGAATTGTCAGAGCAGGTGTAAGATGGAACATCTTGGAAAAGTATTTCGTGAATTTCGGACAAGTGGAAATTATTCTTTAAAGGAGGCTGCAGGCGAGTCCTGTTCAACCTCTCAGTTATCTCGCTTTGAGCTTGGGGAGTCTGACCTAGCAGTCTCGCGTTTCTTTGAGATTTTGGATAATATTCATGTGACCATTGAAAATTTCATGGACAAGGCTAGGGATTTTCAAAATCATGAACATGTTGCTATGATGGCACAGATTATCCCGCTTTACTACTCAAATGATATTGCAGGTTTTCAAAAGCTTCAAGAAGAACAACTTGAAAAGGCTAAGAGTTCGACCAATCCTCTCTATTTTGAGCTGAACTGGATTTTGCTACAAGGTCTGATTTGTCAAAGAGATGCGACTTATGATATGAAGCAGGATGATTTGGATAAGGTAGCAGATTATCTCTTCAAAACAGAAGAATGGACCATGTATGAGTTGATTCTTTTCGGTAACCTCTATAGTTTCTACGATGTGGACTATGTCACTCGGATTGGTAGAGAAGTTATGGAGAGGGAGGAATTTTACCAAGAGATTGGTCGCCATAAGAGATTAGTGTTGATTTTGGCCCTCAATTGTTACCAGCATTGTTTAGAGCATCTTTCTTTTGACAATGCAAGCTATTTTGAGACTTATACAGAGAAGATTATTGGTAAAGGGATCAAACTGTATGAGCGTAATATTTTCCATTATCTAAAAGGCTTTTCCTTGTACCAAAAAGGACAGTGTAAAGAAGGCTGTAAGCAGATGCAAGAGGCCATGCGTATTTTTGACGTACTAGGTCTCCCAGAGCAAGTAGCCTACTATCAAGAACACTACGAAAAATTTATCAAAAGTTAATTTTCCCAAATAAGGGAAAAAATAAAAAGCTCCTTTCAGTTTTGATACAATAGTTTCAAAATTTGAGAGGAGTTTTTATATGAATCGCTATGCAGTACAGTTGATTAGCCGTGGAGCTGTTAACAAGATAGGGAATATGCTCTATGATTATGGAAATAGTGTCTGGTTGGCTTCCATGGGGACTATCGGACAGACAGTTTTAGGAATGTATCAGATTTCTGAACTCGTCACATCTATTCTCGTAAATCCTTTTGGCGGAGTCGTTTCAGACCGTTTTTCTCGTCGTAGGATTTTAATGGCGACGGACCTTGTTTGTGGGATTCTTTGTTTGGCTATTTCTTTCATAAGGAATGATAGCTGGATGATTGGCGCTTTGATTGTTGCTAACATTGTTCAGGCTGTTGCTTTTGCCTTTTCTCGTACAGCCAATAAAGCTATCATAACTGAAGTGGTGGAGAAAGATGAGATTGTGATCTATAACTCTCGCTTAGAGCTGGTTTTGCAGGTTGTAGGTGTTAGCTCTCCTGTTCTTTCCTTCCTTGTTTTACAATTTGCAAGTCTTCATATGACGCTACTGCTAGACTCGCTGACTTTTTTCATTGCTTTTGTTCTAGTGGCTTTCCTTCCAAAAGAGGAAGCAAAAGTTCAAGAGAAAAAGGCTTTTACTGGGAGAGATATGTTTGTAGATATCAAGGATGGGTTACACTATATCTGGCATCAGCAAGAAATTTTCTTCCTTTTGCTGGTAGCTTCCAGCGTTAATTTCTTTTTTGCCGCTTTTGAATTTCTCCTCCCCTTTTCGAATCAGCTTTACGGGTCAGAAGGAGCCTATGCAAGTATTTTAACTATGGGGGCTATTGGTTCCATCATTGGGGCTCTTCTAGCTAGTAAAATTAAAGCCAGTATGAAAATGCTTCTGTTTTTATTGGCTCTGACTGGACTTGGGGTGATGATAATGGGATTTTCCCTCCCATCCTATCTTACTTTTTCAGGTAATTTCGTTTGTGAATTGTTTATGACGATTTTCAATATTCACTTTTTTACTCAAGTACAAACCAAGGTTGAGAGCGAATTTCTTGGGAGAGTACTAAGTACAATTTTTACCTTAGCTATTCTATTTATGCCTATTGCAAAAGGATTTATGACAGTCTTGCCAAGTGTATCTCTCTCTTCTTTCCTGATAATTGGAAGTGGTGTTATCATCTTGTCTTGTATATCGTTTATTTATGTTCGAACTCATTTTGAAAAATTGATATAAGGCTGCTTGAGTTTTAAAAATAATTCCAATCTAAGTGTTTTTTCCGCCCTTCTCGTTTGTGAGGAGGGCTTGTTTTATGGTAAAATGGTCTTATGAATAAAAGAATGAATGAGTTGGTCGCCTTGCTCAATCGCTATGCGACTGAGTACTATACCAGCGATAATCCCTCGGTTTCAGATAGTGAGTATGACCGCCTTTACCGTGAGTTGGTTGAGTTGGAGGCTGCCTATCCAGATCAAGTGTTAGCAGACAGTCCGACCCATCGTGTTGGTGGCAAGATTTTAGATGGTTTTGAAAAATATAGTCATCAGTATCCTCTTTATAGTTTGCAGGATGCTTTTTCACGTGAGGAGCTTGAAGCTTTTGATGCGCGTGTTCGTAAGGAAGTGGCCCATCCAACCTATATTTGTGAGCTGAAAATTGATGGTTTATCTATCTCTCTTACTTATGAAAAGGGGATTTTGCTTGCTGGGGCAACACGTGGAGATGGTTCTATTGGGGAAAATATCACGGAAAACCTCAAACGTGTTAAGGACATTCCTTTGACCTTGCCAGAAGAACTAGATATCACGGTTCGTGGGGAATGTTATATGCCACGCGCTTCTTTTGACCAGGTTAACCAAGCTCGCCAAGAAAATGGAGAGCCTGAATTTGCTAATCCTCGTAATGCAGCAGCAGGAACCTTACGACAGTTAGATACAGCAGTAGTTGCCAAGCGTAATCTTGCGACTTTCCTCTATCAAGAAGCCAGTCCTTCAACTCGTGACAGCCAAGAAAAGGTTTTGAAGCACCTAGAACAGCTCGGTTTTGTGGTCAATTCAAAGAGAATTTTGGCTGAAAACATAGATGAAATCTGGGATTTTATTCAAGAAGTAGGACAGGAACGGGAAAATCTGCCTTATGATATCGATGGAGTGGTAATCAAGGTCAATGACCTAGCAGGCCAAGAAGAACTTGGTTTTACCGTTAAGGCTCCAAAGTGGGCAGTGGCCTACAAGTTCCCAGCTGAAGAAAAAGAAGCTAAACTCTTATCAGTTGATTGGACAGTGGGGCGTACCGGTGTTGTAACCCCGACTGCTAATCTAACACCAGTACAACTAGCTGGGACAACTGTTAGTCGTGCGACCCTGCATAATGTGGATTATATTGCTGAAAAAGATATCCGCAAAGACGATACGGTTATCGTCTATAAGGCTGGAGATATCATCCCTGCCGTTTTACGTGTGGTAGAGTCCAAACGGATTTCTGAAGAAAAACTAAATATCCCTACAAAATGTCCAAGCTGTGACTCTGGCTTGTTGCACTTTGAAGATGAAGTGGCTCTCCGTTGTATCAATCCGCGTTGTCCTGCCCAAATCATGGAAGGTTTGATTCATTTTGCTTCTCGTGATGCTATGAATATTACAGGCCTAGGTCCATCAGTAGTTGAAAAACTCTTTGCTGCCAATTTAGTCAAGGATGTGGCGGATATTTACCGTTTGCAAGAAGAGGATTTCCTCCTTTTAGAAGGGGTCAAGGAAAAGTCCGCTTCTAAACTATATCAGGCCATCCAAGCATCTAAGGAAAATTCTGCCGAGAAGCTCTTGTTTGGTCTAGGCATTCGCCATGTAGGAAGCAAGGCCAGTCAGCTCTTACTCCAACATTTCCACTCAATTGAAAATCTGGCTCAAGCAGATCCAGAGGAAGTGGCTAGTATTGAAAGTCTAGGTGGTGTGATTGCCAAGAGTCTTCAGACTTACTTTGCGACAGAAGGCTCTGAAATTCTTCTCAGAGAATTAAAAGAAGCTGGGGTCAATCTGGACTATAAAGGTCAGACTGTAGTAGCAGACGCAGCCTTGTCAGGTTTGACAGTGGTATTGACTGGAAAATTGGAACGGCTCAAGCGCTCAGAAGCTAAAAGCAAACTAGAAAGTCTTGGTGCCAAGGTAACAGGCAGTGTTTCTAAAAAGACCGACCTTGTTGTTGCAGGAGCAGATGCTGGAAGTAAACTTCAAAAAGCACAAGAACTTGGTATCCAGGTTCGAGATGAAGCTTGGCTAGAAAGTCTGTAATGAACGTTTAAAAACAGAGTTTGGATAATTTGACTATGTTTGTTAATCGGGATAAAATCGGTCAAGAATTTATTAGTGAAATAGAAACAAATTAAAAAGTAAAAAGGAAAAATAAAAATGTATACTTATCCTATGCGCATTCATTACCATCGTAAAAATGGTGAATACGACACTTGCTCTTTTGTAAAGAGTAAGGATCAACGAATTGATTTACTAACTTACCAAGAAGATTATTTTGGAGCCTTATTTAGCTTTGAACACCCAAGTGCTCATCCCTTAGAAAGCTTGAATTTTGTGGTTCATACCGGCCAAACCAGTAAAGAATATGCTATCCGTTTTAATCACTATCCCCTATTAACAGAGGTCTGGATTTTGGAAGGCGATGATCGGATTTATTACTCTGAAAATCCTGCTATTGCCAGTCCTTTCTATAAAAATCAAAATCCTTTTGCCTTTGATAAGGCCATTAACAGTGCTAGTTTTGACCATCATTGGGGTTACCAAGGGGAATTGGGTTGCCGTGTAGAGGACAATCAGACTCATTTTGCCCTTTGGGCTCCTACAGCGACAGCAGTGCAGGTTGTGATTTATGAATCAGCTGCTAACGATGCACCTGTTTGGAAAACTTTTGAGATGGAAAGAGGCAATCGCTACTCTTATAATCATGAGGACAATACAATCGGTGTCTGGAGTTTGGATGTTGAGGAAGATTTGACAGGTAAGACTTATCAGTATCAAGTTCAATTCCCCCATCACCAAACACTGACACGTGACCCATATACAATTGCGACCAGTCCTGATGGCAAACGATCAGCTATCCTGAGTCATGCAGAAAAGCAAGTTGAACATTTTGAGGTCAAGCACGGTTCTGATGCTACTTGGCGCTTGGCAAATCCATGTAAGGCAGTTATTTGTGAAATGCACATTCGTGATTTGACCAAATCACCGACCTCAGGTGTGGATGAACATCTTCGAGGAACTTTCTTGGGTGCGGCTCAGACAGGGACGGTTAACCAGTATGGCCAGTCAACTGCTTTTGATCACATCAAGAAGCTGGGCTACAATTATGTTCAGTTGCAACCAATTGCAGACCGTCATAAAGAATACGATGAGGATGGAAATGTAACCTACAACTGGGGTTATGATCCACAAAACTATAACGCACCAGAAACTAGTTTTTCAACTAATCTAGAGGATCCAGCTCAGGTCATTCGTGATTTGAAGACCATGGTTCAAGCTTACCACGATGCGGGTATTGGTGTTATTATGGATGTGGTCTATAACCATACCTTCTCAGTTGTTGATGCACCTTTCCAAACAACTGTCCCTGACTATTATTATCGTATGAATTCAGACGGTACCTTCCAGAATGGAACGGGTGTTGGAAATGAAACAGCCAGTGAACACGAAATGTTCCGCAAGTATATGATTGATTCTCTTCTATACTGGGTGCAAGAATACAATATTGACGGCTTCCGTTTTGACTTGATGGGGATTCATGATGTCAAGACTATGCAGATGATTCGTCAGAGTTTGGATGAAATCGACCCTAACATTATCCTCTATGGAGAAGGTTGGGACATGGGAACAGGTCTTGCCCCTTATGATAAGGCTAAGAAAGACAACGCCTACGAAATGCCAAATATTGGTTTCTTTAATGACAATCAGCGTGATGCTGTCAAAGGTGGAGAAGTTTACGGTGCAATTAAATCAGGTTTTGTCAGTGGTGCTGCGACAGAGCCAATTCTAGCTAAAGCAATCCTAGGAAGTCGTGAATTAGGAACCTATACACATCCAAATCAAGTGCTTAACTATGTGGAAGCCCATGACAATTACAATCTTCATGATTTATTGGCAACCCTTCATCCAGACCAAAGTTCAGAACAAATCATGCGCAAGGTTGAGACAGCCACAGCTATGAACCTACTCATGCAAGGGATGGCCTTTATGGAAATCGGTCAAGAATTTGGTCGTACCAAACTGGTTGCGACTGGTGAGAATGGTGAGTTGACCCATGATGATAGAGAGCGTGCGATGAATAGCTATAATGCTCCTGACAGTGTGAACCAAGTCAACTGGGATTTGATCAATGAGCGTCAAGACAGTATTGAATTTATTCGTCAAGTCATCCGATTGAAGACAAAAACTGGTGCCTTTTCTTACTCTAGCTATGATGAAATTTACCATCATGTCTTTGTGCATTCTGCGATTGAACATAGCGGCTGCCTTATCTATGAAGTTCATGGGAAAGAACACCTCTTGGTTGTTGTGAATGCTAAATCAGAACCCTATCAATTTGAAAATGCAGGAAATTTAGCCATGTTGGTAACTAATAGTCGTTCAAAAGAAGATAATGTTTTAGATGATATTAGTCTAGCCGTCTTGAGTGTTTTATAAATACCATCTATCTCACTATCTTAACACATCATTGGAAGTGAACGAATAGAAAGAACTTAGCTGATAACTCACTTGTATAGAAAATTTGATAAATATTTTCATCAAACGTGTAAAATCAGGAAATTGTTTTCCTGGTTTTATTTTTTGCTATAAAAAAACAATATTGGTAGCAAAAATACGAACTTTTTGGTATTATAGTAGAGAAAAGAAAGGCGTTTTCACATTTTTTTGAAAAAATATTGCTTTACAATTGAACGAGAAAGTGAACTTTTTGTAGATTTTCAAAATAATTTTAAAGAAGTATAGTAATTTACTTGAATCTTCTCTAAAAAGGTAGTATAATAAAAACATAGAAAACGCTTACAGAAAAGAGGGGGTATTATGGATAAAAGAGAAGCTTTGCGCACCTTTATGACAGGAGAAAATTTTCACCTTCAGCATTATCTAGGAGCACATAAAGAGCAAGTGAATGGAGAGTATGGTTATACATTTCGTGTTTGGGCACCTAATGCTCAGGCTGTCCACTTGGTTGGTGATTTTACCAACTGGATTGAGGGTCAGATTCCAATGGTAAGAAATGACTTTGGGGTCTGGGAAGTCTTTACCAATATGGCTCAAGAAGGGCATATTTACAAATATCATGTCACACGTCAAAATGGTCATCAACTGATGAAGATTGACCCTTTTGCTGTCAGATATGAGGCTCGTCCAGGAACAGGGGCAATCGTAACAGAGCTTCCTGAGAAGAAATGGAGGGATGGACTTTGGCTGGCACGAAGAAAACGTTGGGGCTTTGCTGAACGTCCTGTCAATATCTATGAAGTTCACGCTGGCTCATGGAAAAGAAATCCTGATGGCAGTCCTTATAGTTTTGCCCAATTGAAAGATGAACTCATTCCTTACCTAGTTGAGATGAACTATACTCATATTGAGTTTATGCCCTTGATGTCCCATCCTTTGGGCTTGAGTTGGGGTTATCAGCTTATGGGTTACTTCGCTTTAGAGCATGCCTATGGTAGACCAGAGGAGTTTCAAGATTTTGTCGAGGAGTGTCATATCCATAATATTGGGGTTATTGTAGACTGGGTACCCGGTCACTTTACCATCAATGATGATGCCTTAGCCTATTATGACGGGACACCGACTTTTGAATACCAAGACCATAATAAGGCTCATAACTATGGTTGGGGTGCCCTTAATTTTGACCTTGGAAAAAATGAAGTCCAGTCCTTCTTAATTTCTTGCATTAAGCATTGGATCGATGTCTATCATTTGGATGGTATTCGTGTGGATGCAGTTAGCAACATGCTCTATTTGGACTATGATGATGCTCCATGGACACCTAACAAAGATGGGGGAAATCTCAACTATGAAGGTTATTATTTCCTTCAACGCTTGAATGATATTATTAAGTTAGAATATCCAGATGTGATGATGATTGCAGAAGAAAGTTCGTCTGCAACCAAGATTACGGGGACGAAAGAGCTAGGTGGTCTAGGATTTGACTACAAATGGAACATGGGCTGGATGAATGATATCCTCCGTTTCTACGAAGAAGATCCGATTTATCGTAAATATGACTTTAATTTGGTGACGTTCAGCTTTATGTATGTTTTCAATGAAAACTATCTCTTGCCATTCTCGCACGATGAAGTGGTTCATGGCAAGAAGAGTATGATGCATAAGATGTGGGGAGATCGTTACAATCAATTCGCAGGCTTGCGCAATCTCTACACTTACCAAATTTGTCACCCTGGTAAGAAATTGCTCTTTATGGGTAGCGAATACGGTCAATTCCTAGAATGGAAATCTGAAGAACAGTTGGAATGGTCTAACCTAGAAGACCCAATGAATGCTAAGATGAAGTATTTCACTTCTCAGCTAAACCAGTTTTACAAAGACAACCGCTGTCTGTGGGAAATTGATACCAGCTATGATGGTATTGAAATCATTGATGCGGATAATCGAGACCAGAGTGTTCTTTCCTTCATCCGTAAGGGTAAGAAGGGCGACATGCTAGTCTGCGTCTTTAATATGGCACCTGTTGAACGAAAAGATTTTACAATCGGTCTGCCTGTTGCAGGAATTTATGAAGAAGTCTGGAATACTGAGTTAGAAGAGTGGGGAGGCGTTTGGAAAGAACATAATCAAACTGTTCAAACGCAAGAAGGACTATGGAAAGATTATGAGCAGACCTTAACCTTTACCCTACCGGCTATGGGGGCTAGTGTTTGGAAAATCAAACGCCGCTTGAAATCTGCAAAAACCGTCACAAGTAAAAACCAAAAAGGAGTAGAAAATGAAGAATGAAATGTTAGCTTTGATTCTTGCTGGTGGGCAAGGAACTCGTCTCGGTAAACTCACTCAAAGCATCGCAAAACCAGCTGTGCAATTTGGTGGGCGCTACCGTATCATTGACTTTGCCCTATCAAACTGTGCCAACTCAGGGATTCATAATGTGGGGGTCATTACACAGTATCAACCTCTTGCTCTCAACAATCATATTGGGAACGGTTCAAGCTGGGGACTAGATGGTATCAATTCTGGTGTCTCTATTCTTCAACCTTATTCTGCCAGTGAAGGAAATCGTTGGTTTGAGGGGACTAGTCACGCTATTTACCAAAATATCGACTATATCGACAGTGTCAACCCTGAGTATGTCTTGATTTTGTCTGGGGACCATATCTATAAAATGGACTATGATGATATGCTCCAGTCTCACAAGGATAATAATGCTAGTTTGACAGTAGCAGTTTTAGACGTCCCTCTTAAAGAAGCGAGCCGTTTTGGTATCATGAACACAGATGCCAATAACCGTATTGTTGAATTTGAAGAAAAACCAGCTCAACCTAAATCTACAAAAGCTTCTATGGGAATCTACATTTTTGATTGGCAACGCCTTCGTAATATGTTAGTCGCTGCTGAAAAGA
This sequence comes from Streptococcus pneumoniae, assembly GCF_001096185.1. Classification (GTDB taxonomy): domain Bacteria; phylum Bacillota; class Bacilli; order Lactobacillales; family Streptococcaceae; genus Streptococcus; species Streptococcus pneumoniae_B. The sequence goes on along the minus strand of NZ_CRPU01000004.1, from coordinate 107,761 downwards.
GCAATGTAGATATGTCAGACTTTGGTAAAAATGTCATTCCAAATTACCTTGAGTCAGGTGAAAGTGTTTATGCTTATGAATTTAGCGGTTACTGGAAAGATGTTGGTACGATTGAGTCGCTTTGGGAAGCGAACATGGAGTACATTTCTCCAGAAAATGCCTTGGATAGTCGTAACCGTCAATGGAAGATTTACTCAAGAAACTTAATTTCACCACCAAACTTCCTCGGGGCAAATGCTGATGTGGAAGACTCATTAGTTGTAGACGGATGTTTCGTTGATGGAACTGTTAAACATTCTATCCTTTCAACAGGCGCGCAAGTTCGTGAAGGAGCGGAAGTTGTTGATTCAGTTATCATGAGTGGAGCTATCATTGGTCAAGGAGCTAAGATTAAACGTGCCATTATTGGTGAAGGTGCGATTATTTCTGACGGTGTCGAAATTGATGGAACAGATGAAGTACAAGTTGTAGGATATGATGAAGTAGTGGGGGTAGCAACAGATGAAGATTGATAAATATTCTGCCATTTTAGGAAATACAGTTGGTTTTCATGATATGTCAACACTGACGGATCACCGTCCAGTAGCTAGTTTGCCTTTTGGAGGTAAATATCGCTTAATTGACTTCCCACTTTCAAGTCTTGCTAATGCAGGTGTCCGTAGTATCTTTGGTATTTTCCAACAAGATAATATCAGTTCTGTCTTTGACCATATCCGTTCAGGGCGTGAGTGGGGCTTGTCAACCCTTCTTAGCCACTATTATCTAGGTATTTACAATACCCGTGTGGAAAGTAGCACAGTTGGAAAAGAATACTACCAACAGCTTCTTACTTATTTGAAACGTTCTGGGTCAAACCAAACGGTTTCCCTCAACTGCGATGTTCTGATTAACATTGATTTGAACCAAGTTTTCCACCTACATAGTACAACAAAAGGGCCTATCACTGTAGTTTATAAAAAACTAGCTAAGAAAGATATTTCAGAAGTAAATGCAATCTTAGAAGTGGATGAAACAGACCATGTTCGTTCTCATAAACTCTTTGATGGCAAATCAACAGATGAAGTTTACAATATGTCCACAGATATCTTTGTCGTTGACACACCTTGGTTGATCGAACGATTGGAAGAAGAAGCTAAGAAAGAACATCCAGAGAAATTGCGCTATGTTTTGCGGGATTTGGCTGCAAAAGAAGGGGCTTTTGCCTACGAATACACAGGTTATTTGGCAAATATTCACTCTGTAGAGTCTTATTACCAAGCTAACAAAGATATGCTTGAATCGCAAAAATTCTACTCTCTTTTCTCACCAAACCAAAAGATTTATACAAAGGTTAAAAACGAAGAACCAACTTACTATGCTAACACATCTAAAGTAAGCACTTCTCAGTTTGCGTCTGGTAGTATCATTGAAGGTCAAGTGGCTCATTCTGTTCTATCACGTAATATTCATGTTCACAAGGATAGCTTGGTTAAAGATAGCCTGCTCTTCCCTCGTGTTGTCATTGGAGAAGGGGCTCAGGTAGAGTATGCTATCTTGGACAAGGGTGTTGAAGTTGAGCCTGGTGTTGTGATTCGAGGAACTGCAGAACATCCAGTTGTCGTTAAGAAAGGTAGCAAAGTAACAGAGGATATTCATTCATGAAAATTTTATTTGTAGCAGCAGAGGGTGCACCCTTTTCAAAAACAGGTGGTTTGGGAGACGTTATTGGCGCTCTTCCCAAATCACTGGTAAAAGCTGGGCACGAAGTTGCAGTGATTTTACCCTACTATGATATGGTAGAGGCTAAATTTGGAAATCAAATTGAAGATGTTCTTCATTTTGAGGTGAGTGTCGGTTGGCGTAGACAGTATTGTGGGATTAAGAAAACAGTCTTAAACGGTGTAACCTTCTACTTTATTGACAACCAATATTATTTCTTCCGTGGTCATGTTTACGGTGATTTTGATGACGGAGAACGCTTTGCTTTCTTCCAACTTGCTGCCATTGAGGCTATGGAAAGAATTGACTTTATTCCTGACCTTCTCCATGTTCATGACTACCATACAGCTATGATACCTTTCTTGTTAAAGGAAAAATACCGTTGGATTCAAGCCTATCAAGGAATAAAAACTGTTTTAACCATTCATAATTTGGAATTCCAAGGACAATTTTCAGAAGGAATGTTATGGGATTTGTTTGGAGTCGGTTTTGAACGTTATGCTGATGGTACCCTTCGATGGAACAACTGTCTGAACTGGATGAAGGCTGGTATTCTTTATGCTGACCGTGTTTCAACCGTTTCACCTAGTTATGCTCATGAAATTATGACCAGTCAGTTCGGATGTAACTTGGATCAGATTCTCCGAATGGAGTCTGGTAAAGTTTCTGGTATTGTGAATGGGATTGATGCTGACCTGTATAATCCTCAGACGGATGCCCTTTTAGACTATCATTTTAATCAGGAAGATTTGTCAGGAAAAGCCCAGAATAAGGCAAAATTACAAGAGAGAGTTGGCTTGCCTGTTAGAGCTGATGTTCCACTGGTGGGAATTGTTTCTCGTTTGACACGTCAAAAAGGTTTTGATGTGGTGGTGGAAAGTCTTCACCATATCTTGCAAAATGATGTTCAGATTGTTCTTTTGGGAACTGGCGATCCAGCCTTTGAAGGAGCTTTCTCATGGTTTGCTCAGATTTACCCAGACAAGCTATCAGCAAATATCACTTTTGATGTCAAACTAGCTCAAGAAATCTATGCTGCTTGTGACCTCTTCCTCATGCCAAGTCGTTTCGAACCGTGTGGCTTGTCTCAGATGATGGCGATGCGTTACGGAACCTTGCCATTGGTCCATGAAGTTGGAGGCTTGCGAGATACCGTTCGCGCTTTCAATCCAATCGAAGGAAGCGGTACTGGTTTTAGCTTTGACAATCTATCTCCTTATTGGTTAAATTGGACTTTCCAAACAGCTTTGGACTTGTATAGAAATCATCCAGACATTTGGAGAAACCTACAAAAACAAGCTATGGAGTGTGATTTCTCATGGGATACAGCCTGTAAGTCATACCTTGACTTGTACCATAGTTTAGTTAACTAATAGATAAAATCGTATGATGACTTCATACGATTTTTAGGCTATTTAGAGAGGAGAACTGATGTCTCAAGTAAAAGGTTTGTGTGTTATGGATGTTGATGGAACCTTAATCCTAGAAGAAGTGATTGATCTTTTGGGTAGAGAAGCAGGTCGTGAGGAGGAAATTTCGCTGATTACAAGTCGGGCAATGAGAGGAGAGTTGAACTTTCAAAGCAGTTTAAGAAAAAGAGTTTCCTTGTTGGAAGGTCTTCCTATTTCGGTCTTTGATAAAGTCTTCAAGTCTATCCAACTAACGTCAAATGCCCAGGAATTCATTTCCATTCTCCAAAAGAATGGAATCCTAGTTGGTCTGGTGTCTGGTGGATTTACACCAATAGTTGCGAGATTAGCAAAATCTCTCGGTATTGCCTATTTCTCTGCCAATCAACTTGAAGTCAAAGATGGTCTTTTAACTGGAAAATTGATTGGACAAATTATCAGTCCCCAGGTCAAAAAAGAGACTCTGGAAAAATGGAGAGAGGAACTAAAACTTTCTAAAGAAAAAACGGTTGCAATCGGTGATGGGGCCAATGATTTATTGATGTTGAAGTCGGCGGGGCTAGGAATTGCCTTTTGTGCTAAAGAAGTTCTCAAAAAAGAAATACCACATCATGTTGACAAGAGGGATTTTTTAGAAGTTCTTCCTTTGATTGATTTTTTAGAATGAGGGAAAGTATGGAGATTGTAATTGCACCGGATTCGTTTAAGGAGAGCTTGTCCGCTCAACAGGTAGCTGAAGCAATAAAAAGAGGCTTCCAACAATCAATAGCAGATGTAGAATGTCTTCTCTGCCCTATTGGTGATGGTGGGGAAGGTACTGTTGATGCTATTCGACATTCTCTTGACCTTGAAGAAAAATGGATCAAAGTGACAGGACCTTTTTGTCAAAAAGAACCCATGCGCTATTTTCAAAAAGAACAACTGGCACTATTTGAAGTTGCTGATTTGGTTGGCCTTGGAAAAATTCCGCTAGAGAAACGAAATCCACTTCAAATCCAAACTCGTGGAATAGGGGAATTGATTCGCCATCTCATTGCTCAAGGGATTAACGATATCTATATCGGTGTTGGTGGTACGGCCAGTAATGATGGAGGTATTGGGATTGCTGCTGGTTTAGGTTATCGATTTTATGATAGGGATGGAAATGTCTTGCTCGCCTGCGGTCAGTCCTTATTAAACTTAGCTTCTATGTCAACAGAAAATCGCTATGAAATTCCTGAAGATGTTCAAATTCGTATTTTAGCAGATGTCGTGAGTCCCTTATGTGGTCCTCAAGGTGCGACCTACATTTTTGGCAAGCAAAAAGGCTTACATCCTACTATGTTTGCAGATGTCGATCAAGCAATCCAAGATTTTTATGAAAAAGTTTCGCCTGCAACATTAGAAATTAAAGGAGCAGGGGCTGGTGGAGGCCTTGCTGGTGGTTTGTGTGCCTTTGCTCAGGCAAGTATCGTGTCTGGAATTGATACCTGCTTGGACTTAATCAACTTTGATAAGAAAGTTGCAGATGCTGACTTGGTAGTTGTAGGAGAAGGAAGGCTAGATCGTCAAAGTTTAGCAGGTAAAGCGCCTATAGGTGTTGCAAAAAGAACCCCTGTCGGAGTTCCTGTCATTGCTATTTGTGGTAGTCTTGCTGAAGATTTACCTTCCCTACCCTTTGAAAATATCCAAGCTGTCTTTTCTATTTTGGAGAAAAGTGAACCTTTAGAAGAGAGTTTGAAAGATGCCAGTCTCTATCTGGAGCACACGGCTGCCAATATTGGGCGTTTATTAAGTCTGAATAAGATTTAGCCAAACCATTTCTTCCAGAAGGATGTTTTGGATGGTTCTTTCTTTTTAACTTCCCAAAGTTTTGCAAAAGCAAGTCGAAGATCCTTTTCTTCTACTTGTACTGGTGCATTGCTATGGATAATCAGGCCAAAAGGAGAAGAAGCGTGGTCTTCAGATACGATGGTTGCTTGACTATCGATTTCTTTTGCTTCTTTTAAGTAGAAAACTTGCTTGTCAAATTCGATGTTTGGTGAAATCTTCACAAATAGTGGATCTGCTTTTTCCTGAAGATTTTCTAAAATAGATAAAAAACCTTTTTCTAACTGAGGGCTATTTGCTGTGTCAATATCTGCATATCCAAGAACTCTTTCCTCAAAGGTACCAAGATAGCGTCTTTGCTCATCCGGATTTAATTTTGGCCCACCATGAGCTTTTTCAAGTAATTGTTTTGATAAATCTGTCATGAAAACAGTATATCATAAAAGTTAGAATAAAACAGACAAAAGAAAGCGATTACTTTATAAAGTTAAGGAAAATTTGCACAAAGATAACGTTTTTTCTTGAAAAAGGAGGTGTTTTAAGGTATTATAGAGGTGTAAAAAATTTAACTCATAAGGAGAGTAAAAAATGTCAATTATTACTGATGTTTACGCTCGCGAAGTCCTAGACTCACGCGGTAACCCAACACTTGAAGTAGAAGTTTACACTGAATCAGGTGCTTTCGGACGTGGTATGGTTCCATCAGGAGCTTCTACTGGTGAACACGAAGCAGTTGAACTTCGCGACGGTGACAAATCTCGTTACGGTGGTCTTGGTACACAAAAAGCTGTTGACAACGTAAACAACATCATTGCTGAAGCTATCATCGGCTATGATGTACGTGATCAACAAGCTATCGACCGTGCTATGATCGCACTTGACGGTACTCCTAACAAAGGTAAATTGGGTGCAAACGCAATCCTTGGTGTGTCTATCGCTGTAGCTCGTGCTGCTGCTGACTACCTTGAAATCCCACTTTACAGCTACCTTGGTGGATTCAACACTAAAGTTCTTCCAACTCCAATGATGAACATCATCAACGGTGGTTCTCACTCTGACGCTCCAATCGCTTTCCAAGAATTCATGATCGTACCTGCTGGTGCGCCATCATTCAAAGAAGCTCTTCGTTGGGGTGCTGAAATCTTCCATGCTCTTAAGAAAATCCTTAAATCTCGTGGTTTGGAAACAGCCGTAGGTGACGAAGGTGGATTCGCTCCTCGTTTCGAAGGAACTGAAGATGGTGTTGAAACTATCCTTGCTGCGATCGAAGCTGCTGGATATGTTCCTGGTAAAGACGTATTTATCGGATTTGACTGTGCTTCATCAGAATTTTACGATAAAGAACGTAAAGTTTACGACTACACTAAATTCGAAGGTGAAGGAGCAGCTGTACGTACTGCTGCAGAACAAATCGACTACCTTGAAGAATTGGTAAACAAATACCCAATCATCACTATCGAAGATGGTATGGATGAAAATGACTGGGACGGTTGGAAAGCTCTTACTGAACGTCTTGGTGGTAAAGTTCAATTGGTTGGTGATGACTTCTTCGTAACAAACACTTCTTACCTTGAAAAAGGTATTGCAGAAGGTGCTGCTAACTCAATCCTTATCAAAGTTAACCAAATCGGTACTCTTACTGAAACATTCGACGCTATCGAAATGGCGAAAGAAGCTGGTTACACTGCCGTTGTATCACACCGTTCAGGTGAAACTGAAGATTCAACAATCGCTGACATCGCAGTTGCAACTAACGCAGGACAAATCAAAACAGGTTCACTTTCACGTACAGACCGTATCGCTAAATACAACCAATTGCTTCGCATCGAAGACCAACTTGGTGAAGTAGCTGAATACCGTGGATTGAAATCATTCTACAACTTGAAAAAATAAAATAGTTCAGTGAACTATTTTATCCCGAACCTTGAAACTCAAAAGTTCGGCCGTTGATTTAACAACGTTTCTAGCCCCTCGGATTTTATCCGAAGGGCTATTTTTGTATTTAGGGGGCAAAACTTTTTAAAAAATCTTTTTCATAACTTTATCCAGTACATTGATTGCTTCATCTTTCATGTTCTTTGTGACGTGGGTGTAGATGGAATTAGTAACATCAGAATCAGAATGTCCAACCCTATCCATGATTGTTTTTAAAGGAATTTTATTTTCAGCTAAGATGTTAATAGTGGTGTGTCTGAAGATGTGAGGGGACAGATGTTTGGGAATTGGTTTTTTAAGGCGTTCGTTTGCTCGCTGGAGAGATTTGCTTAGAATTGAACTATGGATTAACTTACCAGTGTTTGTGACGAATATACGAGTGCTCTTGTACCAATTTGGGTCAGTATTTTCACTGAGCTGGTTCAGTTCAATCATTTTGTCTAGTATCACAATTTCTCTTTTAGTTAAGTGGGTAGTTCGAAAGCTTGCAAAAGTCTTAGTACCGTCATCATCTGGAATGTATCGGTTGAATGTTGTGTGGATATCCAATGTCTGCCTATCTTTGTGATATTTCTCTAGTGTAAGACCAGCCAACAACTGATTACCATAGAATTTTAATTAGTAGCTGACTAGTCCTTGTGTTGTCTTGTTATATCGTGTATAAATATTTCTATGTACATGGTTCTAATACCTATATTTTTGACAATAATATAAGAAAATAGTATACTAAATAGACAGTCATTGATTGTAGTGATAACGGTTAGGAGAAAATAGTGTTAAAACGTATTTTAAATATAGCATTAGCTTATGTCGGTGTTGTTATTGGTGCTGGATTATCTTCAGGCCAAGATTTAATGCAATACTTTGTTAGTTTTGGTAAATGGGGTATCATTGGAACGATTGTTCTTGGAATCATAAGTATTATTTTTGGTAAAATTATCATTACCTTAGGAAGCTATTTCCGTTCAAATGATCATTTTGAAGTTCTTTCCCAAATTGCGGGGCCTATTACTAATAAGATTCTTGATTTTGCTTTAATTGTTTCCTGCTTTGTAATTGGTTTTGTTATGATTGCTGGGGCTGGTTCAAACCTTAACCAACAATTTGGTTTGCCATTTTGGTTGGGAGGATTGATTTGTGCTATCTTGGTCATTATTGTCAGTTTTCTTAATTTTGAAAAGATTACCAGCGTTCTTGGGATATTTACTCCTTTGGTCTTTATCATGATTATCATTATGGCAGTCCATACGTTCGTAGGGAAAAGTTTTGATTTTGAAGAGTTAGAAGCAATCACAGCTACACTTTCTTCCCCTATGCCCAATGTATGGGTTTCTTTACTAAATTATTTCGCACTAACTGTTATGACTGGTGTATCCATGGCATTTGTCTTAGGAGGTTCTGTCATGAGAATTGGTGTTGCGGAAAAAAGTGGTCTCTTAGGTGGACTTGTAGTTAGTTTGATTATTACCGTAGCAACTGGTATTTTATACGCCAATATAAAACTTGTTTCAACTGTTGATATTCCTATGTTAACAATTGCGGAGCAGATTCATCCTCTATTTTCTTTGCTGTATGCTCTAATTATTTTTGGACTCATTTTTAATACAGCTTTCAGTTTATTTTATGCCTTGGCAAAACGTTTCTCTTCAAACAAACCTAAGCGCTTTTACCCTATTCTAATCGCTACGGTCGCTATAGGATATGGTTTATCTTTTATGGGATTTAAAGAATTAGTCTCCATTATGTACCCTCTTTTAGGTTATGTCGGTTGTCTAATGCTGGTCATTTTAGCAGTGGCATGGATAAAAGAAAGAGGAAACATCAAAGGGGAAAAATCTTTAAGACGAAAGATGATTCGATTGATAACCAAAAAATATGACGATGAACAAGAATATACTATTAGAGATAAAGCGACATTTCACCAACTCGGTGAAGATTCTATTATAGATACTAAAAGTATCAAAAGTGATATCAAGGATTTGGTGAAAGAACAGTTTGTTGATGATAATGCAGAGCATAATGAAAATGTCTTATCTTAAATGATAATAAAGTTGGAGAAAAATCTTAACAAACAGGAAAGTGCATTTTATCAAGTACTCCAAACACTTGATAAGATGCCTTTTATTATAGAGATATTCATCTTCTTCGAAAATCTCTTCAAACCGTGTCAGTCTAATCTACAAATTCAAAACAGTGTCTTGAACTGACCGCGTTAGTTTGATCTGTAACCTCAAAGTCCTGCTTTAAGCAAGCTGTGGCTATCTTTCTAGTTTGCTATTTGATTTTGATTGAGTATTATTTCATATTCTCTTAAAAATTGAGTTTTTCCATCCTTAGCTGAACTGACTTTTGAAGTATTTTCATTTTCAGATTAGTAGACAATGAACATTAACTCGTCTATCTGCTAGTAGCTAGTCAGACAAAGACTGATTTATATATGGGAAAAATCCTCTTTCAAGTGAGTTTTATCTTTATCCGGAACTAGAAAATAGCAATTATATCTACGAACTATATTCCATCGTGGGGAGGAGAGAGACTAGTTTGGATGATTAAGAACAACCTACTAGTAAAAAATAGATCATTTTTTAATATGAGATAAAAACCGATATTAAAAGCAATTTATTTCTATTTTTTAACATTTCATTGTATAATAGCAATATACGCAAATATCATGTGTCATCAGGTTAATACTCTTAGAAAATCTTTTTAAACCACGTCAGGCTAATATACAGACTCAAAACAGTGTCGTGAGTAGCCTACGGCTAGTTCCCTAGTTTACGCTTTGATTTTCATCGAGAATAACCTTTCTATTTCAATTTTAAGGAGAAAATACAGAGTGAAAAAAATAATGCTAATTATCAATCCAACTTCTGGAGGAGAAAAAGCTTTAGATTACAAAGAGAAGCTGGAGAATAAAGCAAGAGAGTATTTTGATGATGTGGAAACTAAAATTACTCAAAAAGCCAAAGATGCTACAAATTTCGCAGAAGAAGCTGCTAGAGAAAGATATGAATCAATTCTAGTTTTTGGTGGAGATGGTACAGTCAATGAAGTTATTTCAGGGATTGCTGAAAGGGACTATATTCCTAAACTGGGAATTATACCAGGTGGTACTGGTAACCTTATTACAAAACTTTTAGAAATCAATCAAGATATTGACGGAGCTATTGAAGAGCTGGATTTCAATTTAACCGATAAGATTGATATCGGAAAAGCAAATGGTCACTATTTTGGATATATCTTTAGTATCGGGTCTCTCCCTGAAGCCATTCATAATGTTGAAATTGAAGATAAAACGAAATTTGGTATCTTGGCTTATGCAGTTAATACCATGAAGTCTGTCATGACAGATCAAGTCTTTAACATTAAAGTCGAAACTGAAAATGGAAATTACCTTGGGGAAGCAAGTCATGTTTTAGTACTTCTAACAAATTATTTTGCCGATAAAAAAATCTTTGAAGAAAACAAGGATGGATATGCAAATATTCTAATTTTGAAAGATGCTTCTATATTCTCTAAATTATCTTTAATTCCGGATTTGTTAAAAGGAGATCTTGTAGAGAATGAAAATATTGAATATATAAAAGCGCGTACTATTAAAATTTCTTCTGATATCGAATTAGAGTCCGATGTTGATGGCGATAAATCAGATAATCTACCAGTCGACATCAAGGTACTAGGACAACACATTGAAGTGTATTCCGTACCTAAGAAACAATCATAAAACTCAAAGCCTTGTTACCGAGGCTTTTTTTATTATGTGATTTTCAGTAGGCAGATTTATTCTATATACAAGTAAAGCTAAGTATTTAATATTTAGCAGATGATGAATAAAAGAAAGGATGGCCTAAATATTTTAACAGATTTACGAGGCTAATCATGGTATAATAAAAGGTAATGAAAAATTCCAACGAGGCAGAGATGAAATTACTTTATACTGATATTCGGACTTCTTTGACCGAGGTTCTAACTAGAGAAGCAGAAGAGCTAGTTGCTGCTGGCAAGCGAGTCTTCTATATCGCTCCTAACTCTCTTTCTTTTGAAAAGGAACGCGCCGTGCTGGAATGCTTGTCCCAGCAGGCTTCTTTTGCGATTACCGTCACGCGCTTTGCTCAGATGGCTCGTTATCTTGTTTTGAATGATTTGCCTGCCAAGACTAGTCTTGATGATATTGGTCTTGGGATGGCCTTTTACAAATGTCTTGCCGAACTTAATCCTAAGGATTTACGTGTTTATGGAGCTATCAAGCAGGATCCTCAATTTATCCAGCAGTTGATTGAGCTTTACCACGAGATGACCAAAGCTCAGATGAGTTTTTTGGACTTGGAGAGTTTGACGGATGAGGACAAGAGGGCAGATTTACTCTTGATTTTTGAGAAAGTAACGGCCTATCTTAACCAAGGGCAGTTAGCTCAGGGAAGTCAGTTATCCCATTTGATTGAGGCTATTGAGAATGACAAAGTTAGTAGTGATTTTACTCAAATCGCCTTGGTTATTGATGGATTTACTCGTTTTTCTGCTGAGGAAGAGCGGATTGTGGACCTACTTCATGGCAAGGGTGTTGAGGTTGTCATTGGGGCTTATGCTAGTAAGAAATCCTATACCAGTCCATTCGCTGAAGGCAATCTCTATCAAGCCAGTGTGGAGTTTCTCCATCATCTAGCCTCTAAATACCAAACACCTGCTCAGGATTATTCTCAAACTCATGAGAAGATGGATAGTTTTGACAAGGCCTCTCGTTTATTGGAGTCTTCTTATGACTTTTCAGAATTCACCTTGGATGTAGATGATGAGGACTGTGAAAACTTACAAATCTGGTCTTGTTTGACACAAAAGGAGGAGTTGGAGTTAGTAGCCCGCAGCATTCGTCAGAAATTACATGAGAACTCAGACCTGAGTTACAAGCATTTTCGTATTCTATTGGGGGATGTAGCGTCTTATCGATTATCTCTAAAAACAATTTTTGACCAGTATCAAATTCCTTTCTATCTAGGCAAAAGCGAATCCATGGCGCACCACCCCTTGACACAGTTTGTCGAGTCTATTTTGGCTTTAAAACGCTATCGTTTCCGTCAGGAGGATTTGATAAACCTTCTTAGAACAGGTTTGTATAGCGACCTTAGTCAATCTGATATTGATGCATTTGAGCAATATATCCGTTATCTTGGTATCAATGGCTTGCCAGCCTTTCAGCAAACCTTCACCAAATCCCACCACGGAAAATTTGATTTAGAGCGTTTAAATGCTCTTCGTCTGCGTATTTTAACACCTCTTGAGACTCTTTTTGCTAGCCGAAAACAGAAGGCTGAAAATCTCTTGCAAAAGTGGAACTCTTTTCTAAAAGAAGGAGCTGTGACCAAGCAGTTACAAGATTTGACAGCTACTATGGAAACTCTTGAACAGGAAAGACAGGCCGAAGTTTGGAAGGTTTTCTGTCATGTTTTAGAACAATTTGCGACCGTTTTTACTGGTTCACAAGTTAGTCTGGAGGATTTCTTGGCCTTGCTTCATTCTGGAATGAGCCTATCTCAGTATCGTACCATTCCAGCGACAGTGGACACTGTTCTGGTGCAGAGTTACGATTTGATTGCGCCTTTGACAGCTGACTTTGTCTATGCTATTGGTCTGACTCAGGACAATTTACCAAAAATCACGCAAAATACCAGTCTTTTGACAGACGAAGAAAGACAAAGCTTAAACCAAGCGACCGAAGAAGGCGCTCAATTGCTGATTGCCAGCAGTGAAAATCTCAAGAAAAATCGCTATACTATGCTTTCCTTGGTCAATTCTGCTCGTAAGCAGTTGGTCTTGTCGGCTCCAAGCCTTTTTAATGAAAGTGAAAGCAAGGAGTCAGCCTATCTTCAAGAGCTGGTCTATTTTGGATTTAGTCGGAGAGAGAGGAGGATAAATCACAAAGGGCTGTCTATGGAGGATATGGGGTCCTATCACAGTCTTTTGTCTAGCCTGGTTGCCTATCACCAGCAGGGCGAGAGGAATGATAGGGAGCAAGATTTGACCTTTGTCAAGGTTCTGGCGCGTGTCATGGGTAAAAAACTAGACCAGCAGGGTCTGGAAAATCCTGCCATCCCAACCAGTCCAAGCAGTAAGCAGTTGACCAAAGATACCTTACAAGCTCTCTATCCTACTGATCAGGAGTTTTACCTGTCTACCTCTGGTTTGACGGAGTTTTACCGCAATGAATACAGTTATTTCCTCCGTTATGTTTTAGGTTTGCAGGAGGAATTACGTTTGCATCCTGATGCCCGTAGTCACGGAAATTTCTTGCACCGCATTTTTGAACGTGCCTTGCAGTTGCCTGACGAAGATTCCTTTGACCTCCGTCTAGAACAAGCTATCCAAGAAACCAGTCAAGAACGCGAATTTGAAGCCATTTATCAGGAAAGTTTGGAAGCCCAGTTTACCAAGGAAGTTCTGCTTGATGTGGCGCGGACGACTGGACATATTCTCAGACACAATCCAGCCATCGAAACCATTAAAGAGGAAGCAAATTTCGGTGGGAAAGAGCAGGCCTTTATTCAATTGGACAATGGACGCAGTGTCTTTGTACGAGGTAAAGTTGACCGCATTGACCGATTGAAAGCTGATGGGGCGATAGGAGTAGTAGACTACAAATCTAGTCTAACTCAGTTCCAGTTTCCTCATTTCTTTAATGGGCTTAATTCCCAACTGCCAACCTATTTAGCTGCCCTTAAAAAGGAAGGGGAGCAGAACTTTTTTGGTGCCATGTACTTGGAAATGGCTGAGCCTGTCCAATCTCTGATGGTCGTTAAAAGTCTGGCAGGTGCAATAGTAGAAGCTAGCAAGTCAATGAAATACCAAGGGCTCTTTTTAGAAAAAGAAAGCAGTCATTTGGGTGAATTTTACAATAAAAACAAGGCTAATCAGCTGACGGATGAGGAATTCCAGCTCCTACTGGACTACAATGCCTATCTTTACAAGAAAGCAGCTGAGAAGATTTTAGCAGGCCAGTTCGCCATCAATCCTTATACTGAAAATGGTAGAAGCATTGCACCATACGTTCAGCAACATCAAGCCATCACAGGATTTGAAGCCAATTATCACTTGGGTCAAGCCCGTTTCCTAGAAAAGTTGGACTTGGCTGACAGCAAGCGTCTGGTTGGAGAAAAACTCAAGCAAGCTTGGTTTGAAAAAATAAGAGAGGAGTTGAATCGATGAAGCCTATTCCCTTTTTAACTGAGGAGGAAATTCAAAAATTGCAAGAAGCAGAATCGCACTCGAGCAAGGAACAAAAGAAAACTGCCGAGCAAATAGAAGCTATCTACACTTCTGGTCAAAATATCCTTGTCTCAGCGTCGGCTGGTTCTGGAAAAACCTTTGTTATGGCAGAGCGTATTCTGGATCAATTGGCGCGTGGTGTCGAAATTTCTCAACTCTTTATCTCAACCTTTACCGTCAAGGCTGCGACTGAACTTAAAGAACGTTTGGAGAAAAAAATCAGCAAGAAAATCCAAGAGAGTAGTGATGTTGACCTCAAACAACACTTGGGTCGCCAGTTGGCAGACCTACCCAACGCAGCTATTGGTACCATGGACTCTTTTACACAAAAATTCCTTGGTAAACATGGCTATCTGCTTGATATTGCACCTAATTTCCGTATGTTACAAAACCAAAGCGAGCAACTTCTTCTAAAAAACGAAGTCTTCCATGAGGTCTTTGAAGCCCATTATCAAGGTAAACAGAAAGAAAAGTTTAGTCATTTGCTGAAAAACTTTGCTGGACGTGGAAAAGATGAACGAGGGCTGCGCCAGCAAGTCTATAAAATCTATGACTTCCTCCAATCCACCAGTAATCCTCAGAAATGGTTAAGTGAATCTTTCCTCAAAGGCTTTGAAAAGGCTGATTTTACCAGTGAAAAAGAAAAACTGACTGAGCAGATCAAACAAGCCATTTGGGATTTGGAAAGCTTTTTCCGTTATCATCTGGATAATGATGCCAAGGAGTTTCCAAAGGCTGCTTATCTAGAAAATGTTCAGTTGATTCTAGACGAAATTAGCTCCTTGAATCAGGAGTCCGATAGTCAGGCTTATCAAGCAGTGCTTGCGCGTGTTGTCGCAATTTCGAAAGAGAAAAATGGTCGGGCTCTGTCAAATTCCAGTCGCAAGGCTGATTTGAAGCCCCTGGCGGATGCCTACAACGAAGAGAGAAAGTCCCAGTTTGCTAAATTAGGACAACTGTCAGACCAGATAACCATTCTCGACTATCAAGAACGTTATCATGGAGACACCTGGGAGCTAGCTAAAACCTTCCAGTCTTTCATGAGTGATTTTGTGGAAGCTTATCGTGAACGCAAACGCCAGGAAAATGCCTTTGAGTTCGCTGATATCAGCCATTACACCATTGAGATTTTAGAGAATTTTCCGCAAGTCCGTGAGGCTTATCAGGAGCGCTTCCACGAAGTCATGGTCGATGAGTATCAGGATACCAACCATATTCAAGAACGGATGCTGGAGTTGCTATCTAATGGCTACAATCGCTTTATGGTGGGAGATATCAAGCAGTCTATCTATCGTTTCCGTCAGGCAGACCCGCAGATTTTCAATGAAAAATTTCAACACTATGCGCAAGATTCCCAAGAAGGCAAGCTCATTCTCCTCAAGGAAAATTTCCGTAGTAGTTCAGAAGTGCTGTCAGCAATCAATGATGTTTTTGAACGTCTCATGGACCAAGAGGTTGGCGAAATCAACTATGATAACATGCACCAGCTTGTTTTTGCCAATACCAAACTGACTCCAAATCCTGACAACAAGGCAGAATTCTTCCTCTACGATAAGGACGACACAGGTGAGGAAGAAGAGAGCCAAGCAGAAACGAAACTAACTGGTGAGATGCGCTTAGTCATCAAGGAGATCCTGAAACTCCATCAGGAACAAGGTGTTGCCTTTAAAGAAATTGCCCTTTTGACCTCTAGTCGTAGTCGTAATGACCAGATTCTCCTCGCCCTGTCTGAGTACGGGATTCCTGTCAAAACCGACGGAGAGCAAAACAACTATCTCCAATCTCTAGAAGTGCAAGTCATGCTAGACACCCTTCGTGTCATTCACAATCCCCTGCAAGACTATGCCTTGGTTGCCCTTATGAAGTCTCCAATGTTTGGTTTTGATGAGGACGAGTTAGCACGTTTGTCCCTTCAGAAAGCAGAGGACAAAGTCCAAGAAAATCTCTATGAAAAACTGATCAATACTCAAAAACTGGTAAGTAGTCAAAAAGTCTTGATTCACTCAGCTCTAGCTGAGAAACTAAAGCAATTCATGGATATCTTGGATTCTTGGCGCTTGTATGCCAAAACGCACTCCCTCTATGACTTGATTTGGAGGATTTATAACGACCGCTTTTATTATGATTATGTTGGAGCTTTGCCAAATGGTCCTGCTAGACAGGCCAATCTCTATGCCCTAGCACTACGTGCTGACCAGTTTGAAAAGAGTAATTTCAAGGGCTTATCTCGTTTTATTAGCATGATTGACAAGGTCCTAGAAGCCCAGCATGATTTGGCAAGCGTGGCCGTCGCACCGCCAAAAGATGCAGTAGAGCTCATGACCATTCACAAGAGTAAAGGGCTGGAGTTTCCTTACGTCTTTATCCTTAATATGGATCAAGACTTTAACAAGCAAGACTCTATGTCAGAAGTCATTCTCAGTCGTCAGAATGGTCTTGGTGTCAAATATATTGCCAAAATGGAGACAGGAGCAGTGGAAGATCACTATCCTAAAACCATCAAACTCTCCATTCCTAGTCTGACCTATAGACAGAACGAAGAAGAATTACAGCTGGCAAGCTATTCTGAGCAAATGCGTCTACTGTATGTTGCTATGACGAGGGCTGAGAAAAAGCTCTATCTTGTCGGCAAGGGTTCTCGCGAAAAGCTGGAAGCCAAGGAATACCCAGCAGCTAAAAATGGAAAACTAAACAGCAACACTAGACTTCAAGCCAAGAATTTCCAAGATTGGATTTGGGCTATCAGCAAAGTGTTTGCAAAGGATCATCTCAACTTTAGCTATCGTTTTGTTGGTGAAGATCAGCTGACTAGAGAAGCCATTGGAGAATTAGAAAACAAGAGCCCTCTCCAAGATAACTCTCAAGCAGATAACCGTCAGTCTGAAACCATCAAAGAAGCTCTTGAAATGCTGAAAGAAGTGGAAGTTTATAATACTCTTCACCGCGCAGCTATTGAACTTCCTAGTGTTCAAACCCCAAGTCAAATCAAGAAATTCTACGAACCAGTTATGGATATGGAAGGTGTCGAGATTGCTGGTCAAGGTCAGTCAGTAGGCAAGAAAATCAGCTTTGATTTACCAGATTTTTTAACCAAAGAAAAGGTAACAGGAGCTGAGATTGGTAGTGCTACCCACGAACTGATGCAGAGAATTGACCTCAGCCAGCGACCAACGCTTGCTAGCTTGATAGAAACTCTCAAACAAGTTCAAACTAGCCAAGCTGTCAGAGACAAGATCAATCTTGATAAAATTCTTGCTTTCTTTGACACAGCGCTCGGTCAGGAAATTCTGACCAATACTGACCATCTTTATCGCGAGCAACCTTTCTCCATGCTCAAACGAGACCAAAAGAGTCAGGAAGATTTCGTTGTCCGTGGTATCCTTGATGGCTATCTACTTTACGAGGATAAAATCGTTCTGTTCGACTATAAGACAGACCGCTATGACGAACCAAGTCAACTCATAGACCGTTATCGTGGTCAGTTAGCCCTATACGGAGAGGCTTTATCTCGAGCCTATTCGATTGAAAATATTGAAAAATACTTGATTTTACTCGGTAAAGATGAAGTTCAAGTTGTAAAAGTATAATCTAGAAAGGAGACCTCATGACACTTCCAGTTAGAAAATCCCTGCATGATGCGGTTTTACAGGCTTCAAAAGCTGATACTTGGGAACAAGCTACCAAGGAATGGAATGAAGTTTCCTTGATTTTTAACGGTATCGGCCGTAGCAATTGTGTCTGTGGAAATGCCATCAAGTACGCCTACGAACTCTTTAACGGTGTCACAGGTCAACGCCTCTTTCCAATTGGTAGCGACTGTGTTCGTCATTTTCATCGATTGTCCCTTGACCAGCAACTGGAAGAGGAAGAAAAACTGCTCAGAAAGGTTGAAAATCTGACCAAAAAAGCTAAGAAAAAGGAAAAAATCAAGGTCAATAAAAGTGACTTTGACGAACGTCTTCTAAAGTGGCTCTGGGAAAAAGGTGTTTTTAAACCCAATCGTGGCAATCAATTTGCACCTGAGAAAGACTACCAGCTTTTCTTAGAAGTCTTTCAAGGAGGAAGTTGGACCAAGGCAGAGCCCAAGAAGAAGGCTCGGATGGAAGAAGTCCTTGAAAAGTGTATCAAACCCTTTTTACTTGGAAAATCAGATGACCAACTCTACCTTGTCAAGCTAGGTAAGGAGAAAATTGACTACGAACAAGAACTCCGTATCCAGGCAGAGAAAGAGCGCAGGAAGAGGGATAAAATCGCCAAGCAATATGCAGACAATCTAGTTCTAGCCATGGGCCCAGCAGAGCGTGCCTATCAAGATTACTTTGGCTTTACAGAAACCCTAACCCAAGAAGAACGCAAGTGGGAGAAAATTCTTTTTGGTAAAAATCGGACAGAACGGGCTATCAAGGCCAAACAATACCAAAAAGAGCTGGAAAAAGACCAACGAATTGCTAGTCAGGATCCAATTGAAAGAAAGCAGAAGCAGACCTGGCTCCTCAATTCCTATTTTCGTGAACTTCCTGAAGAAAAATCTAGATTTTTTAGGCTCTTATTAGAATATCGAAAAAGTGGTGAAGTGCCATTTTCAACCGAATATCTGTCAGATCATCTGCTCGACTTTTTCTATAAAATGAAAGCCTTTGAGTTTGAGATCACACCAGAACAAGTCCGAGATTTTCTAAAAGAAAGTCTCCAGACAGATCATCTCTCCTCAGCACAAGAAAGCTGGATAGAAGGAATTCTCCTCAACTGCCTCAAACCATTTTTAGAACGATTAGTGATATGAGTAACACCTACGTGGCAATGCCATGGTAGGTGTTATTTTATCAAAAAAATAATAGGAAATTACAAATATTACTGCTTGGTATTTTATATATAAAACAAAGTATGAAAACGCTCCTCAATTTTAAGACTTTTCGGTAAATAAATAGTATAATTAAGGTATACTGCCTTTTTTATAGATAATACACTAATATAATAAAGGTCTTTGTAACATTTATAAATTGTATTTCAAGGAGGAATCATGGAAAAGTATTTTGGTGAAAAACAGCAGCGTTTTTCATTTAGAAAATTATCAGTAGGACTTGTCTCTGCAACGATTTCAAGTTTATTTTTTATGTCTGTATTAGGTATCTCATCTGTAGAAGCTCAAGAGACTAAAGGTGTTCACTATAAATATGTGACAGAGTCAGAGCTATCATCAGAAGAAAAGAAGCAGCTTGTATATGATATTCCGACATATATGGAGAATGATGATGAGACTTATTATCTTGTTTATAAGTTAAATTCTCAAAATCAACTGAGAGAATTGCCCAATACTGGAAGCAAGAATGAGATGCAAGCCCTAGTTGCTGGTACTAGCTTAGCTGCTCTGGGAATTTTAATTTTTGCCGTCTCCAAGAAAAAGGTTAAGAATAAAACTGTATTAAATTTAGTATTGGTTGCAGGGATAGGAAATGGTATCTTAGTTTCAGCCCATGCTTTAGAAAATCATCTTTTGCTAAATTACAATACGGACTATGAATTGACCTCTGGAGAAAAATTACCTCTTCCTAAAGAGATTTCAGGTTACACATATATTGGATATATTAAAGAGGAAAACATAACTTCTGAGTCTAAAGTAAGCAATCGAGAGAAATCAGTAGCTACTTCTAAAAATCAACAAAAGGTAGATTATAGTGTTACACCGAATTTTGTAGAAAATCCATCCAAAGTACAAACTATTCAGAAACAAACACCTGTTTCTTCAACTAAGCCGACAGAAGTTCAAGTAGTTGAAAAACCTCTCTCTGCAGAATTAACCAACCCAAGAAAAGAAGAGAAACAATCTTCAAATTCTCAAGCACAATTAGCAGAACATAAGAATCTAGAAACGAAGAAAGAGGAGAAGAACTCTCCAAAGGAAAAGACTGGGGTAAATACATTAAATCCACAGGATGAAGTGCTATCAGGTCAGTTGAACAAACCGGAACTCTTATATCGTGAGGAAACTATAGAAACAAAAATAGATTTTCAAGAAGAAGTTCAGGAGAATCCTGATTTAGCTGAAGGAACTGTAAGAGTAAAACAAGAAGGTACATTAGGTAAAAAAGTTGAAGTCATCAGAATATTCTCTGTAAACAAGGAAGAAGTTTCGCGAGAAATTGTTTCAACTTCAACGACTGCGCCTGTTTCAAGAATAGTCGAAAAAGGTACTAAAAAAACTCAAGTTATAACGGAACAACCTGAGACTGGTGTAGAACATAAGGACGTACAGTCTGGAGCTATTGTTGAACCCGCAATTCAGCCTGAACTACCAGCAGCTGTAGTAACCGACAAAGGTGAGTCGGAAGTTCAACCTGAATTACCAGAAGCAGTTGTAACAGATAAAGGCGAACCTGAGGTTCAACCTGAATTGCCCGATACTGATAAAGGTAAACCAGAAGTTCAACCAGCGTTACCCGAAGCAACATCAGAAAATACACCAGCACCGTCAAAACCAGAGACACCAGCTTCAACAGAAGCAGCGGCAAATGGAGCTGAAGGAACAGAAGGGGGAACTGTAGGAGTAGACCAACCTGTAACTTGGACATCTAATTCTGATGATTCATCAGCAAAATCAGAAGAAACAGGTGCTGAAGGAAAAGAAACAGAAGAAGTTGTAACACCAGCTCCAGCAGGAGAAGAAGGAACAGATTCAACATCGGAAGCTGGAGGAAAAGAGACTGAAGAATCTGTAACTACGGAAACAGAAACACCAACTCCAGTAACAGACAATTCCCTTTCAGATACAGGAACTACAAATCAACCTGTAGCTTCGAATCCAAGTTCAGAAGCGTCAGCGCCGTCAACTGAGGATTCAGCTACAGGAGATACACCAGCTCCAGAAACCTTGACAAATACAGAAAAATCTGGTAAGCAATCAGTTGAGACATCGCATTCAGGAGCAGAATCAGCAACTGAAGTAATAGGAGAAGCTTCAGAAACAACATCAGGAGATGAGGGAAAAGAAGAGAAAGAAGCTAATGAGCAATCAGGGGATTCAACAGAACCATCAACTGTCTCTGAAGGTGGGTCACCAGCTACGCACCCAGCTGGAGAAGAAGATAAATCCGAATCAACGTCAGAAACTTCAACTACTCCTCCTGTAGATGCTACAAATGATTCAGGTAATTCAGAGTCATCACCTTCAGTAGTAGAAGGCAATAAAGAAGAAACAAATTCACAAAATACTGAAGCTTCGACTGAGAAGGGAAACTCAGAATCATCTAATTCAGATTCAGAAAAACCACAGGGTGATGAACCAACTGTACAAGTAGGATCAGAACCAACAGCGTCAACAGAAGGAACATCTACAGGAAAAGAAGATTCAGCACCAAAAGCAGAAGAAAAACAAGTCGACAAGAAACTAGAGCTTAGAAATATTTCTAATGTAGAATTGTATACTTTAGAAAATGATAAGTATCGACATGTAACATCACTTGCGAGTGTTCCAACTAATCCAACAAATTACTTTATGAAAGTAAAATCAGAGAATTTTAAAGATGTGATGCTACCAGTTACAAGTATTACTAATACTAATAAAGATAATAGAGATGTTTATAAAATAGTAGCAAGTGTAAATAATCTGATACAGCATGAAAATAATAATGTACTAGAAAATTATACATACTATTTACCAAAAACTCAGCAAAGTGAAACTGGGGTATATACATCATTTAAAAATTTAGTAGATGCAATGAATAGCAATCCTAATGGCACATTCCGTTTAGGAGCAACTATGGATGCTCGTGAAGTTGAACTTCCAGATGGTCAAGAAAGTTATGTGAATAATGTATTCCATGGAACATTAGTAGGAACAAATAATGAGAAATATTACGCTATTTATAATTTGAAAAAACCATTATTTGGGGAATTAAATGGTGCTACAGTAGAAAAACTTTCACTAAAAGATGTCAATATTTCAGCAAAAGAAGATGCTGCAACAGTAGCGAAAGAAGTGAGAAATAGAACTGTAATTAGTAATGTTCATGCTGATGGAGCGATAGCTGGTGAACATGGAATAGGAGGATTAGTATCACAAGTAGAGAATTCTAGAATTTCAAATAGTAGCTTTACAGGAAGAATTACTAATACTTATGAAACAAATTCAGCTTATCAAATTGGAGGTTTAGTAGGTAAACTTTCTGGTTCGGGAGCATTAATAGACAAGTCGATTGCATCTATCGATATGGCGACGAATGCAACGCAAGGAGATCAGTCTATTGGCGGAATAGCTGGTGCAGTAATTGATAATGCCGTAATAAGTAGTAGTTATGCAGAAGGAAAACTAAATAATGTTAAACCTTTTGCTTATGTAGGTGGTGTAGTAGGAGACCTTTGGGATCCAGTGGATGGTTTAGAAAAATCTGGAAAACTATTAAACGTACTGAGTGATGTTGATGTTACGAACGGTAATGCTATAGCTGGTAAACATTTTGATCATATGAAAGCAACTAATGTATATAGTAATAAAAATAATAAGGTTGTGAACGTAGTAGCAGAAGATGATGAAATCTTAACTAAGGATTCTGTTGTTCAAAGAGGAAAAGTATTAGAAGATGCACAAATAAAAGAGAAAAAAGCTGTTTTTGCACCTAAAAATACTATTAAAACAGAAGATTTTAATTTCTCTTCAAGATATGTAACTGACTATAAAAATCTTGAGAATGCTGATTCATCAAAAGAAAAAGTATATAAAAATATTGAAAAACTATTACCATTTTATAATAGAGAAACAATTGTTAAGTATGGAAATTTAGTAGAGACAAGTAGTAATCTTTATAATAAAGAATTATTGTCAGTAGTCCCTATGAAAGATAAAGAAGTAATTAGTGATATTAACAAAGACAAATCAAGTATAAATAAACTATTACTATATTACGCGGACAATACAGCAGAAACACTTAATGTAAATTATCAAAATGATTTTTCTAATGTAGCAGAGTATAGTATAGGTGATACAAAATTAATTTACACACCGAATACATTACTTCGCGATTACAATAATATTTTAGATGAAGTATTACCAGCATTAAATAGTGTAGAATATAAATCAGAGGCAATAAGAAAAGTATTAGATGTTTCTAAGGATGTTAGCTTAACGGAATTATATTTAGAAGAACAGTTCAATACTACAAAACGTGATTTGAGAGACAGTTTAACAAAACTTCTTACTGCAGATGCTGCAATAGCTGAAAATAATAATAAGATAATAGATAATTATGTAATCGAAAAAATTAAAAATAATAAAGAAGCTCTACTTCTAGGATTAACATACTTAGAGCGTTGGTACAATTTCAAATATGGTGAAACAAAAGCAAAAGATTTAGTTATGTACCACTTGGATTTCTTCGGTAAATCAAATAGTTCAGCATTAGATAATGTTATCGAACTAGGTAAATCTGGATTTAATAATTTACTAGCGAAAAATAATGTTATAACTTATAACGTATTATTAGCGAAAAATTATAAAACTAATAATTTATTTGATGCATTAGAAAAATATAGACAAGTTTTTGTGCCAGATAAAACAAATAACGAATGGTTTAAAGAACAAACTAAAGCCTATATTGTAGAAGAAAAATCTACGATTAAAGAGGTAAGTGATAAACAATCAATAGCTGGTAGTCCGCAATCTATAGGGGTTTATGATAGATTAACTAGCCCATCATGGAAATATCCAAGTATGGTGTTGCCGCTATTAACATTACCTGAAAAATCGGTGTTTATTATAGCCAACATTTCGACTATAGGTTTCGGTGCTTATGATAGATATAGAAGCAAAGAACATCCAGCAGGAACTAATTTAAATGACTATGTTGAGACGAAAGCTAAAGAAGCGGCTGCTAGATTTAGAGATCACTATGATTATTGGTATAAAATATTAGATGATAAAAATAAAGCAAAATTGTATAGAAGTGTTCTAGTCTATGATGCATTTAGATTTGGTACAGATGAAAAAGTAGATAAAGATACATACCAAGCAACTTTTGAAACGAATCATCCAGCAATAAAACATTTCTTTGGGCCAGCAGGAAACAATGTAGTTCATAATCAACATGGTGCTTATGCTACGGGTGATGCATTCTACTATATGGCTTATCGTATGTTAGATAAATCTGGAGCGGTAACTTATACACATGAAATGACGCATAACTCAGATAGAGAAATTTATCTTGGAGGTTATGGAAGAAGAAATGGACTTGGACCAGAGTTTTATGCTAAAGGATTGTTACAAGCTCCTGATCATCCTGATGATCCAACAGTCACTATTAATTCCATATTAAAATATAATCAATCAGAAGAAGCAACAAGGCTTCAAGTAGCAGATCCAACTCAACGATTTGGAAGTGTTGATGATCTAAATAAGTATATGCATAATATGTTTGATGTAATATACATGCTTGAAATACTAGAAGGTAAAGCTGTAGCTAAATTAGATACAAATCAAAAATATGATTTATTAAGAAAAATAGAAAATGAATATAAACCTGATCCTGATGGAAATTCTGTTTATGCAACGAATGTTGTACGTAGATTAAAACCAGAAGAACTTACTAAATTAACTACATTTAACAGCCTGATAGAACATGATATTATAACAAGAAGAGGTTATGTAGATGAAGCAACTTATAAGCGGAATGGCTACTATACAATTAATCTATTCTCACCAATTTATTCAGCATTGAGCAGTAAAATAGGAACACCAGGAGATTTAATGGGACGACGTATTGCATTTGAGTTATTGGCAGCCAAGGGGTACAAAGACGGTATGGTTCCATATATTTCTAATCAGTATGAAAAAGAAGCGAAAGCTCAAGGAAAAGTTATTACATCATATGGTAAACAAATAGGTTTAGTTACTGATGAAATTGTTCTGTCAAAAGTATTTAATAACCAGTATAATTCTTGGATAGATTTCAAGAAAGATATGTATAAAGAAAGAGAAGATAAATTTGGAAAGTTAAATAAAGTTAGTTTTATCGATCCAAACGGTTCTTGGGCTCGACAACAGAAAGTGACTATTGATAATATTAATAGACTTGAAAAAATGATTGAAGATGCAGTAAAATTTGATGCTGAGGATGAAGTTGCCAAATTATATCCTGAGACAAATAGTAGAGTTCTAAAATTGAAAAAAGCAATATATAAAGCTTATCTTGACCAAACAAATGATTTTAGAAGTTCAATTTTTGAGAATAAAAAATAGTGTTTACTATTAGGAAATAAAATTAAAGAAGGTGATTACGCTTGTCATTATTTAAAAAAGAACGATTTTCGATCCGAAAAATCTGTGGGATTGTTGGTTCGGTGTTGCTCGGAAGTATCTTGGTTGCACCGTCAATCATTCATGCTTCTACCTATCATTACATTGAAAAAAGCTCTCTTACACAAGAAGAACAAACAAAGATTCAGGCAGGAATTCCTACTGATAATGAGAAAACTTATGCTCTTATTTATCAGCAGGAAACTCTTCCTGCAACAGGTTCCTCGACTTCTGTGCTTACAGCTTTAGGTCTATTAGCTATTGGTAGTTTAGTTCTTTTGGTTCATAAAAAGAAAAAAGTTGCTAGTCTGTTCTTAGTTACTACGATTGGACTAATCAGTCTTTCTAGCATGCAAGCACTCGATATAAGCAATCCTTTGAAAGCTTCAAGTAATGAAGGAGTAATTCAAATTGCTGGGTATCGTTATATTGGATACTTACCCCTTAATGGTGATGTAATTTCAGAAATTCAATATAAGGATGAGGGGACAAAGAATGTTCTAGTATCTGAAATTCAAAGTGTTCATAATGAAGCGCCTAAAGCAGAAAAACCTAAAGTAAGTACAGTTCCAAAAGAATCTCTTAAGTCTGAGAAGCCAAAGTACACAGCTCCTGTGGGTACAGTCCCAGACGAAGCTCCTAAAGCAGAGAAACCAGAGTATACAGCACCAGTAGGAACAGTCCCAGACGAAGCTCCTAAAGTAGAGAAAACTGAGTACACAGCTCCTGTAGGTACAGTTCTAGATGAAGCGCCTAAGTCTGAAAAACCAGAATACACTGAACCAGTAGGTGCAGTTCTAGATGAAGCGCCTAAGTCTGAGAAGCCAGAGTACACAGCTCCTGTAGGTACAGTTCCAGATGAAGCGTCTAAGTCTGAAAAGCCAGAGTACACAGCTCCTGTAGGTACAGTTATAGATGAAGCGCCTAAGTCTGAAAAACCAGCATACACTGAGCCGGTAGGTACAACAGGAGTGGATGAAAACGGAAACTTGCTTGAACCACCTGTTAGCGAAAAACCAGCATACACTGAAGCTATAGGTACAACAGGAGTAGATGAAAACGGAAACTTGCTTGAACCACCTGTTAGCGAAAAACCAGTATACACTGAAGCTGTAGGTACAACAGGAGTGGATGAAAACGGAAACTTGCTTGAAGCACCTGTTAGCGAAAAACCAGCATACACTGAACCTGTAGGTACAACAGGAGTAGATGAAAACGGAAACTTGATTGAACCACCTGTTAACGACATTCCAGAATACACTGAACCAGTAGGTACGACAGGAGTGGATGAAAACGGAAACTTGATTGAGCCACCTGTTAGCGACATCCCAGAATATACTGAGCCAGTAGGTACAACAGGAGTAGATGAAAACGGAAACTTGATAGAGCCACCTGTTAACGACATTCCAGAATACACTGAACCGATATCTACAGTTTCAGAAGTTGCATCAGAAAGAGAAGAGTTACCTTCTTTACATACCTATATTCGGACAGAGACTATTCCTAAAACCACTATAGAAGAATCTGATCCTAGCAAATTTATAGGCGATGATTCTGTTAAACAAATTGGTGAGGATGGCGAACGTCAAATTGTTACTAGCTATGAAGAGTTACATGGCAAAAAAATTAGTGAACCAGTTGAAACAGTAACAATTTTGAAAGAAATGAAGCCTGAAATTCTTGTAAAAGGTACCAAAGAAAAGCCCAAAGAAAAAACAGCTCCTGTTTTAACCTTGACCAAAGTAACAGAAGATGCTATGAATCGTTCTGCCAACTTAAATTATGAGCTTGATAATAAAGATAATGCTGAAATCAAGAGCATTATAGCTGAGATTAAGGATGGAAATACTGTTGTTAAGCGAGTTGACTTATCTAAAGAAAAATTGACAGATGCTGTTCAAGGTTTGGACTTATTTAAAGATTATAAAATTACAACAACAATGACTTACAACCGTGGTGAAGGTGATGAAACATCTAAGTTAGATGAAAAACCTTTACGTTTAGAGTTGAAAAAAGTTGAAATTAAAAATATCGCATCTACTAATTTAGTGAAGGTGAATGATGATGGTACTGAAACACCTAGTGATTTCATGAGCGAAAAACCTTCTGATGAAGATGTGAAGAAAATGTACTTAAAAATCACTAGTCGTGATAATAAAGTAACACGTTTAGCAGTTGATAAAATTGAAGAAGTGACTGAAGAAGGTCAAAAACTTTATAAAATTACGGCTGAAGCTCAAGATTTGATTCAACATGTTGACCCATCTAAAACTAGAAATGAATACATTCATTACATTGAAAAACCTCGTCCTAAGGTTGGAAATGTTTATTATAGCTTTAAAGAACTTATTGAGGACATGCAAGCAAATCCAACTGGTGAGTTTAAACTTGGTGCGGACTTGAATGCGGTTAATGTTCCAACTCCGAATAAACAATATGTGACGAATAAATTCACAGGTAAGTTGTATAGTGATGGTAATAATCATTTCACGATTCACAATATGGCTCGACCATTGTTTAATAGCGCTGAGAATGCTCATATTCATGACATTAACCTTGGTAATGTAAATATTAATATGCCATGGGCTGATAAAACAGCACCTCTTGGTAATACATTTAAAAACTCAAGAATTGAGAATATCAAAGTAACTGGTAACGTTGTTGGGAACAATGATGTAACTGGTATGGTTAACAAGCTAGATGAATCCAATATGAGCAATGTAGCCTTTATTGGTAACATTACAAGTGTTGGTAATAAAGGTTGGTGGTCTGGTGGACTTGTCAGTGAAAGCTGGAGAAGCAACGTAGATAGCTCTTATGTAAATGCTAACATTAAAGCCAACAATGCTAAGTTCGGTGGACTTATTGCCAAAATCGATCATGGCGTGAATCCTATGGACGTGAAACAAAAAGGTCGTCTAACCAAATCTGTCGTTAAAGGAACAATGACGCTTAATACCAACAATCAAAGTGGTGGATTAATCCACGACAATTATAACTGGGGTTGGGTTGAAAACAACGTTAGTATGATGAAAGTTACTAATGGTGAAATCATGTATGGTTCAAGCTCGGTGGATTCTGGTGAACCTGATTTTGGGATTGATTATTTCCAAAATAATGTGTACGTGAAAGATGTTGCGTCAGGTAATGTGTCTTATAAACGTTCACAACGCATCAAAGGTGTTGACCAAGCAGAGGCTGATAGACGAATTGCTGCGTTTGGAATCACAGCTGATAAGTATGAAATTGTAGACCCATTGGTGAATGTATTAAATAGGATTACGGTTCGTGAGAATGAGTATAAAGGTACTCAAGATTATGATGCTACCCGTGAGCAAGTTTATAGGAATATTGAAAAACTTCAACCATTCTACAACAAGGAATGGATTGTCAACCAAGGTAACAAGGTTGCGGCAGGCTCAAACTTGTTTATAAAAGAAGTATTATCTGTTACGGGTATGAAGGATGGGCAGTTTGTGACTGATTTATCGGATATTGACAAAATCATGATTCACTATGCTGATGGGACTAAAGAAGAAATGGGTGTTACACTCAAAGATTCTAAGGTGAAACAAGTTCGTGAGTATAGCATTGATGGTTTAGATGATGTGGTTTACACACCAAATATGGTTGTTAAAAATCGTGATAAATTGATTGCTGATGTTAAAGCTCAATTATCAAGTGTAAAATTGATTTCACAAGAAGTCCGTGCTTTGATGGATAAACGAGATACATCTAGAGATCCTAATGCTAATTCGGATGAACGTAAGAATGGTTATATTAAAGATCTATTCCTTGAAGAAAGTTTTTCTGAAGTTAAAGCAAATCTTGAAACATTGGTAAAACACATACTTGAAAATGAAGATCATCAACTCAACGATAACGAATTAGCTGAACGTGCTTTACTGAAGAAAGTTGAAGACAACAAAGCTAAAATCATGATGGGACTTGCCTACTTAAATCAATATTATGGTTTTAAATACGATGAGTTATCAATTAAAGATATTATGATGTTTAAACCTGATTTTTATGGTAAGAATGTTAATGTCTTAGATTTCTTAATCAAAATTGGTTCAAGTGAAAGAAATGTTAAAGGTGATAGAACTTTAGAAGCTTATCGTGAAACTATAGGTGGAACAATCGGAATAAATGAATTAAATGGATTCTTACATTACAATATGAAGCTATTCACTAACCATACAGATATAAATGACTGGTTTAAGAAAGCTATTGAAAAGAACGCGTATGTAGTTGAACAACCATCAACGAACCCTGCATTTGCCAACAAAAAATATCGTCTATACGAAGGAATTAATAATGGACAGCATGGGCGCATGATTTTACCTCTTCTTAACTTGAAAAATGCACATTTATTTATGATTTCAACGTATAATACTATTTCATTTAGTTCGTTTGAAAAATACAACAAAAATACTGAAGAAGAACGTGAAGCCTTTAAAAAAGAGATTAATCTACGTGCCAAAGAGCAAGTTAATTACTTAGATTTTTGGTCACGTCTTGCTACTGATAATGTCCGCGATAAACTTCTTAAGAGTCAAAATGTAGTTCCAACTCCTGTATGGGATAATCATAACGCTCCAGGTGGCTGGCCTGATAAATTCGGACATAGAAATGGAAAACCAGACTATACTCCAGTCAGGGAATTCTTTGGTCGTATTGGGAAGTATCATGCTTATAAACCTGGATATGGAGCTTATGCTTATATTTTTGCTGATCCTCAACCTATGGATGCTGTATATTTTGTTATGTCGGATTTAATAAGTGAATACGGCACATCTGCTTTTACACATGAAACTACCCACGTAAATGACCGAATGGCATATCTAGGAGGTCATAGACATCGACAAGGTACAGACCTTGAAGCATTTGCGCAGGGTATGTTACAAACTCCAGCAGAACACGGACATCAAGGTGAATACGGTGCACTTGGATTAAATATGGCATTTGAACGTCAAAATGATGGTAACCAATGGTACAATTATAATCCTGATAAGTTACAAACTCGTGAAGACATCGATCGATATATGAAAAACTATAATGAAGCACTGATGATGCTTGATTATGCTGAAGCTGAAGCTGTTCTTCCTAAGATTAAAGGTGACAATAGTAAGTGGTTCAAGAAAATTGACCGCGAAACACGTCGACCAATGGATAGAAATAAACTAAGTGCTCCTCACCAATGGGACAAAGTGCGTGACTTGACAGACGCTGAGAAAACAACCAAACTGGAAACCATCGATGACTTGGTAAATAATAACTTTATGACCAAACATAATAATCCAGGTAATGGTATATTCCGACCAGAGGACTTTAGGCCTAATTCAGCATATGTTAATGTTCAAATGATGGCTGGTATTTATGGTGGTAATACAAGTAAAGGTGCCCCAGGTTCATTATCATTCAAGCACAATGCCTTCCGTATGTGGGGTTACTTTGGCTATGAAAAAGGATTTATCGGATATGTATCTAGTAAATACCAAGGTGAAGCTAATAGAGAGAACAACAAGCTATTAGGTGATGATTTCATTATCAAGAAAGTATCTGGAGATAAGTTCAAGACACTTGAAGAGTGGAAGAAACAATACTTCAAAGATGTTAAGTCAAAAGCAGAAAAAGGATTTGAAACTATTGAAATTGATGGTAAACAAATTACCAACTATACACAATTGAAGGATATCTTTGTTAAAGCAGTTGAAGAAGATTTGAAGAAACCAGATGACTTCTCTCACACTGTTGCTCTTAAATCCAAGGTATTCAAAGCTCTTCTTAAGAACACAGACGGTTTCTTTAATCCGTTATTTAAATAATATAAAAGCTGAGTAAGTGAAATAATATAGAGTACAGAGTCAGTCTGGCTCTATATTTTTATTTTTAAGAAGATGATTCGTCATCTTCTTTTTTTGATATTGAGTGCGGTGAAAATCCTCTTTGTTGAAGGCTTACAGTTTTTGAAATCTAATATCCTTTATAAAAATTTACTGTTTTGTAAAATACATAAATAAAATTATGTCTAGTAGATTTCTCATAACCAAAAGAGCATGCAAAAAAGGCTAATTTATGATAGAATAGAGGATAAGAAAGAAAGAAAACGTTTTTAAAATTTGTCAATCCGAAGGAGATATATTATGGCAACTATTCAATGGTTTCCTGGTCACATGTCTAAAGCGCGTCGACAGGTGCAGGAGAATTTAAAATTTGTTGATTTTGTGACGATTTTGGTGGATGCACGCTTGCCTCTATCTAGTCAAAATCCTATGTTGACCAAGATTGTTGGTGACAAACCAAAACTCTTGATTTTAAACAAGGCGGACTTGTCCGACCCAGCAATGACCAAGGAATGGCGTCAGTATTTTGAATCACAAGGAATTCAGACTCTGGCTATCAACTCCAAAGAGCAAGTGACTGTAAAAGTCGTAACAGATGCGGCCAAAAAACTCATGGCTGATAAAATTGCTCGCCAAAAAGAACGTGGTATCAAGATTGAAACCTTGCGTACCATGATTATCGGGATTCCAAACGCTGGGAAATCTACTCTCATGAACCGTTTGGCTGGTAAGAAAATTGCCGTTGTCGGTAACAAACCAGGTGTAACCAAGGGACAACAATGGCTCAAAACCAATAAAGACCTTGAAATCCTAGACACACCAGGGATTCTCTGGCCTAAGTTTGAGGATGAAACTGTTGCGCTTAAGTTGGCCTTGACTGGAGCTATTAAAGACCAGTTGCTTCCTATGGATGAGGTAACTATTTTTGGCCTCAATTATTTCAAAGAACATTATCCAGAAAAGCTGGCTGAACGCTTCAAACAAATGAAAATTGAAGAAGAAGCTCCTGTGATTATTATGGACATGACCCGCGCCCTCGGTTTCAGAGACGACTATGACCGTTTCTACAGTCTCTTCGTGAAGGAAGTCCGCGATGGCAAACTCGGTAACTATACCTTAGATACATTGGAAGACCTCGATGGCGACGATTAAAGAAATCAAAGAACTCCTTGCAACGGTCAAGGACTTAGATAACCCTATTTTTTTAGAACTTGAAAAGGATAGTCGCTCTGGAGTTCAAAAGGAAATCAGCAAGCGTAAAAAAGCCATTCAGGCTGAATTGGATGAAGATCTTCGTTTGGAATCCATGCTCTCCTACGAAAAAGAACTTTATAAGCAAGGTTTGACCTTAATTGCTGGTGTTGATGAGGTCGGCCGTGGTCCTCTGGCTGGGCCAGTAGTCGCTGCAGCTGTTATTTTACCTAAAAATTGTAAGATTAGAAGTCTCAACGATAGCAAGAAAATTCCTAAAAAGAAACATCTGGAAATTTTCCAAGCCGTTCAAAACCAAGCCTTGTCAATCGGAATTGGTATCATGAATAATCAGATCATCGATCAAGTCAATATCTATGAAGCAACCAAACTGGCTATGAAGGAAGCTATCTCCCAGCTCAGTCCTCAACCTGAGCACCTCCTGATAGATGCCATGAAACTGGAATTGCCCATTTCACAAACTTCCATTATCAAAGGAGATGCTAATTCCCTCTCGATCGCAGCAGCTTCCATAGTAGCCAAGGTGACCCGTGATAAATTGATGAAGGACTACGATCAGCAGTTTCCTGGCTATGATTTCGCTACTAATGCAGGTTATGGAACTGCTAAACACCTAGAAGGACTTGACAAACTAGGAGTTACCCCAATTCACCGAACCAGCTTTGAACCCGTTAAATCACTGGTTTTAGGTAAAAAAGAAAGTTAATTGAAAGGAAATACCATGGAGGAACAGTCGGAAATAGTCCGTTCTAAGAAAGAATTCGCCTTTGCATCCAGCACTATACTATCCCAAGTTGGTCGAGGAATCATTGTCGGTCTCGTCGTTGGAATTATCGTCGGATCCTTTCGTTTCTTAATTGAAAAGGGCTTCCACCTGATACAAGGACTTTATCAAGATCAAGCGCACCTATTTGTTAATTTATTTATTATCGCCCTGTTTTATCTAATCATCTGCTGGCTCAGTGCCAAACTGACACGCTCTGAAAAAGATATTAAAGGCTCAGGAATTCCTCAAGTCGAAGCCGAACTGAAAGGCCTCATGACCCTTAACTGGTGGGGCGTTCTCTGGAAAAAATATATTCTAGGAATTCTAGCTATTGCCAGCGGACTCATGCTGGGGCGTGAGGGACCCAGTATTCAACTTGGAGCAGTCGGTGGAAAAGGTATAGCTAAGTGGCTCAAATCCAGTCCAGTGGAGGAACGTTCCTTGATTGCCAGTGGTGCTGCAGCAGGATTAGCCGCAGCCTTTAATGCACCAATAGCAGGCCTCCTCTTTGTAGTAGAAGAAGTTTATCACCATTTTTCGCGCTTTTTCTGGGTCTCAACTCTAGCAGCCAGCATCGTAGCAAATTTTGTGTCTCTGCTCATGTTCGGTTTGACACCAGTATTGGATATGCCAGATAACATTCCTCTCATGACCCTAGATCAGTATTGGATATATCTCGTCATGGGAATTTTCCTTGGATTTTCAGGCTTTCTCTATGAGAAAGCTGTGCTCAATGTTGGTCGAGTTTATGATTGGATTGGTCAAAAAATCCATTTGGATAGAGCTTATTATCCAATTCTGGCCTTCATTCTCATCATACCAGTCGGAATTTTTTTACCCCACATCCTTGGTGGTGGAAATCAGCTGGTACTTTCCCTAACTGAGCAAGATTTTAGTTTTCAAGTTCTATTAGCTTACTTTTTAATTCGCTTTATCTGGAGCATGATTAGTTATGGAAGTGGTCTTCCAGGAGGAATTTTCCTACCTATTTTGGCTCTCGGTTCCTTACTTGGTGCCCTAGTTGGTGTTATCTGTGTCAATCTTGGACTTGTCAGTCAAGAGCAATTCCCTATATTTATTATCCTAGGAATGAGTGGCTATTTTGGAGCTATATCAAAAGCTCCCTTAACTGCTATGATTCTGGTAACTGAGATGGTAGGAGATATTCGCAACCTCATGCCACTTGGTCTTGTCACTCTTGTTTCTTATATTATCATGGATTTGCTCAAGGGTGCACCAGTCTATGAAGCCATGCTGGAAAAAATGCTTCCAGAAGAAGTATCTAGCGAAGGGGAAGTTACACTTATCGAAATACCAGTTTCTGATAAAATTGCTGGGAAACAAGTTCATGAACTCAACTTACCACACAACGTCCTCATCACTACCCAAGTCCATAATGGCAAGAGCCAAACAGTTAATGGTTCAACCAGAATGTATCTGGGTGATATGATTCACCTGGTTATTCCAAAAAGTGAAATTGGGAAAGTCAAGGATTTGTTGTTGTAGTGAAGTTTTACATAATTTATATTATGTAAACAGCTGACTTAATTTATTTAGAAAACCGATTCTCAGCAATGAGATCGGTTATTTTTTGCAGCTAAGATATTTCACATACAAATAATTGAACTTTGGTAAAAATAAGACTATAATCAAGTTAGAAATGATAAAGCATAAAGCTAGAAAGAAGTTTACTGTATCAAATCTGTGCAGTAAGATTAAAATCATGAAAAGAAAACAATAGCAATTATACAATGTATTTTATATCTCATAGCTCCTTATATAGCTCTTCAGTTATGTAGAATAAACAGAAGTATCGTTACTGATAATCTCTTTTTTATTTTCCTTATTCTGCTGACTATTTCATTCTGGTTTAGTATTTGGAAGCTAGAAAAAGCACTAAATAATGATTGACAATAATAACTCCAAAGATTTAGATCTGTTTTACATAGGTCTAAGTCTTTTTATCACTTTAAAAAGCTCCTACAACATCTTTCCGAAAAACTATAATTTTCTTGAAAAATATATAAGCCTATGCTATACTACTAGTATAGTTTATTTATGGAGTGAATACATGAAACGTGAGATTTTACTGGAACGAATCGACAAACTAAAACAAATCATGCCCTGGTATGTTCTGGAATACTACCAATCTAAGCTTGCTGTCCCCTACAGTTTCACAACCCTGTACGAATACCTTAAGGAATACGATCGATTTTTCAGCTGGGTTTTGGAGTCTGGTATTTCAAACGCTGATAAAATGTCCAATATTCCTTTATCAGTTTTGGAAAATATGTCTAAGAAAGACATGGAATCCTTTATCCTTTACCTACGTGAACGTCCTTTGCTGAATGCTAATACAATCAAGCAAGGAGTTTCTCAGACAACCATCAATCGAACCTTATCAGCACTTTCTAGTCTTTACAAGTATCTGACCGAGGAGGTTGAAAACGACCAGGGCGAACCTTATTTCTATCGTAATGTAATGAAGAAAGTTTCAACTAAGAAAAAGAAAGAAACGCTTGCTGCCAGAGCTGAAAACATCAAGCAAAAACTCTTTTTAGGTGATGAAACAGAAGGTTTTCTAACTTATATTGACCAAGAGTATCCACAACAACTTTCAAATCGCGCCCTATCTTCATTTAATAAAAATAAAGAACGTGATTTGGCCATTATTGCCCTTCTCTTGGCTTCTGGTGTTCGCTTATCTGAAGCTGTTAATCTGGATCTAAGAGATCTCAATTTAAAAATGATGGTTATCGATGTCACTCGAAAAGGGGGTAAACGTGACTCGGTCAATGTCGCTGCTTTTGCTAAGCCTTATTTAGAGAATTATCTAGCCATTCGAAATCAACGCTATAAGACGGAAAAAACAGATACAGCCCTTTTTTTGACTCTCTACAGAGGAGTTCCTAATCGTATCGATGCTTCCAGCGTTGAGAAAATGGTTGCTAAGTATTCTGAGGACTTCAAAGTCCGTGTAACACCCCATAAACTGCGCCATACGCTAGCAACTAGGCTATATGATGCTACTAAATCACAAGTTTTGGTCAGTCACCAGCTAGGACACGCCAGTACACAAGTCACTGACCTCTATACCCATATCGTCAACGATGAACAAAAAAATGCCTTAGATAGTTTATAATTTTACGTAATATAACTTATGTAAAATATTTATCAAAAAAAAGAAGCTGCTAAAAATAAGCAACTTCTTTTCTTTATATCTGATACCAGTAAAGTAGCGTGAAATATCAATTGTTTCTATATTTTTGAAATTATCGTCTACCTACTACTAATTAAAATAATGCAGATAAGGAAGGATATTTTTGCTTGTAGGAATTCTAAAAATCAAGCTTTTCTGGATTCAAATCTCTTCATAATCACAGTTAAACGCCAACGGTAGAGAGCCCCGCTCACGATTAAACTAATAATCAGACCAATCCAGTAAGAATAAGCTCCAAAATCTGTTAGAGAGTCGAATACCATAGCTACTGGGAGTGTCACCCCCCAGTAACCAACTAAACCAAGGTAAAAAGGAATAACGGTATCCTTATACCCCCGTAAAATTCCCTGAAGCGGTGCCGCAAAGGTATCTGCTAACTGGAAGAAAAGACTGTAAGTCAAAAAACGCGCTGTCAAATCGATAAATTCTGGGTCGTTACCATAAAGACTGGCCACATTTCCTCTAAAAATGTAAAGAAAGGTTAAGGTGAAGGCCGCAAAAATGAGAGCTGTCCATCTTCCTAGACCAATATAGGTTTTCGCATCATCAAATCGCTTGGCTCCCACTTCATAGGAAACGACAATGGCCATAGCCGATGAGATACTCATGGGAAAGGCGTACATGAGAGATGAAAAGTTCATGGCTGACTGGTGACTAGCGATAATCAAGGACGAGAACTTAGCCATAATCAAGCCAACCACGGAAAAGATAGCCACTTCCGCAAAGACAGTTCCTCCAATGGGCAGACCTAAGCGAACTCCTTCCTTAATTTTATCCATATTAAATGGAATTCGTCTTTCAAGGTGTAGAGCCTTGAGCTTTTCCTGTTTAAATAAAACCAGAACAGAAATCCCCAGCAAGACCCAGTAAGCCAAAGAAGTTCCTAAACCAGCCCCAGCACCTCCCAGTTCTGGAACACCAAAGGCCCCGTAAATCAAGAGGTAGTTAAATCCACTATTGAGAGGAAGTAACAAAAGCATAAGATACATAGACAGTTTGGTCAACCCCAGCGAATCCAGCAAGGAACGAATGACACTAAATAGCAACAAAGGGATAATCCCGATAGATAAAAACCAGAGATAACGAACCGCTACTGCCGCCACTGGTGCTTCTAGTCCGATATGATTTAAAACGGGTGATGCCAGGACAACTACCAGTCCCAGCAAGACCACAGATAGCACCAAGGCCAGATAGATGAACTGGTAAAAATCAGATGCAACTTCTTCCTTTTTGCCTCGACCAAGATGGTGACCAATGATGGGTACCAAGGCCGACACAATTCCTGTTAGAAATGTAAAGAAAGGATTCCAGATACTGGTTGCCATAGACACACCAGCCAAGTCCATAGTATTGTATTGACCTGTCATTGCAGTGTCAACAAAAGAGGCAGAATAATTGGCAAATTGGTAGATCAGGATTGGGAAAAATATCTTTAAAAATAATACTAACTTCTCTCGTAAACACTTTGTCTTATACATACTTCTCTTTCTATTCTGATTTATCTAAACCAAAGAGTTTCAGACCATAGTTTTTCAAACTTAGCGGAGGGTTATTAGATTTTGAAGTAGTATGCCAACACGCACATGTACGACAATAATAGCTTCTAACTAAACCTCCATTATCATATTGAACCGCATGGTCAGCTTTTTCTTTAGTTTCATATTGAATTTTAGAACGATTAGATGCGGGACAGTAAATTCCGCTATTAGATTTTGCTTTTCTCTCCCTACGTTTTCGAAAATAATTCATATGCCAACTCCTATCAAGCTTGATAGACGACTTGTCCCTTACAGATGGTATATTTAACCTGCCCTTTTAAGGTTTCACCGATAAAGGGGGAATTAGTCGCTTTTGAAGCAAAATGGGAGTCCACAAGGCGGTCAGCCTTAGCATCAAAAATAGTGATGTCCGCTGGACCATTCTCAGCCAAATAACCTGCTTCAAAGTTGTAAAGCTTGGCTGGGTTGTATGTCATTTTTTCAAGTAATTCCATCAAGCTTAACTCACCAGCTTCTACCAAATAGGTCAAGCCGAGAGACAGGGATGTTTCTAAGCCAGTCATACCAGATGGTGCCTTGGTAATATCCTCAACATTTTTTTCATCGGCATGATGAGGCGCGTGGTCTGTCGCGATAACTGTGATGACGCCTGATTTAAGACCTTCGATAACAGCACGACGATCTGATTCCAAACGAAGTGGAGGATTCATCTTAGCGTTGCTACCTTGAGTCAAGAGAAGTGCTTCTGTCTTGGAGAAATGCTGTGGCGCTACTTCTGCTGTTACTTGCGCACCTAGCCCTTGAGCAAACTCCACTACTTTAACACTTTCTTCCTTAGACAAGTGCTGGATGTGAACATGAGCCTTGGTTGCATAGGCAATCATGACATCACGCGCCATCATAGCATACTCAGCTACCCCAGTCGCACCGCAGATATGGAAATGTTCTTTAGCAATATTTTCGTTAAACCCAAGAATACCATTCAGACCTGGATCTTCCTCATGAAGACTGATAAAGGTATTAAGTTTCTTAGCTTCTTCCATGGCTTCCTTGACAACTTTACTGCTTTCAAGTGGAATACCGTCATCAGAAAAACCAACTGCTCCAGCTTCTAAAAGTGCCTTAAAGTCAGTCAAATCTTGTCCATTAAAGTTCTTCGTAATGGTCGCAACCGTCTTAACATTAATCTTCTCTTTGGCAGCTGACTGGAGAACTTCTTGCAAAGTCTCCACGTCTGAAATGGTTGGACTAGTATTAGCCATCATGACAACCGTTGTAAAACCACCTGCAGCGGCTGCTAGGGCACCCGTATGAATATCTTCTTTATAAGTTTGTCCCGGTTCACGGAAATGAACATGAATATCGACCAAGCCAGGAGCAACTACAAGACCAGTAGCATCAATTATCTCTGCTCCTTCTTCTTTAATCTCAGGCGCAATGTTGATAATTTTCCCATCTTGAACTAAGACATCACACACTTGATCCAAACCAGACTTGGGATCCATTACACGACCATTTTTGATTAGTAGCATCTTCTTTCTCCTTTATTCATAGAAATCAACTTGAGTATCCAACAATTTATCCCCATCATAAACAAACTTGGCTGAAAAGAAGGGTTTATCTTCTAAAAGCCACCCAACAAAGGTATGGTCACCTTCCCAAGTCGGCTTGCTCAAAACCTCATCATAGGGAACCCATTCTAGCGTTCCCTCGTTGCAATCAATCAAGTCACCCTCGAACTCCGTCACTTTAAAAACATAGGTGTACCAGTCTAAATCTGGCGTAAATTCAGGAAAAGTGATAACACCTTTTAGAACTGGCTTGGCTTTGAGCCCTGTTTCCTCAAGGATTTCACGCGTCGCGCATTCCTGAGGCGTCTCTCCTCGCTCTAGCTTACCACCCACACCAATCCATTTTCCTTCATGAACATCATTGGGTTTCTTATTGCGGTGGAGCATAAGCAGTTCTTTCCCGTTATCAATGTAGCAAATCGTCGCTAACTGAGGCATATTTTCTCCTTATCTAAGCCAATCGATTGGCTCTTGTCCTGTCTCTTTTAAGAATGTATTTGCCTTGGAAAAAGGCTTGGAACCCCAAAATCCTCTGTAAACAGATAACGGACTGGGATGGGCTGATTCGATAATCAAGTGATGAGGATTGGTAACCAAGGCCTTCTTCTTGCGTGCATAAGCTCCCCAGAGTACAAAAACGACTGGTCTATCTAGTTGATTGACCACCTGAATCACAGCATCAGTAAAAGGCTCCCATATCTGACCAGCATGACCATTGGCCTGTCCAGCAGGAACCGTCAAACA
This sequence comes from Streptococcus pneumoniae, assembly GCF_001096185.1. Taxonomy (GTDB): domain Bacteria; phylum Bacillota; class Bacilli; order Lactobacillales; family Streptococcaceae; genus Streptococcus; species Streptococcus pneumoniae_B. The sequence continues at coordinate 67,511 of NZ_CRPU01000004.1, read as the reverse complement.
AGCATTAAGAAGCAAGACTCCTTGCTCAGCCCAAACTGTCAAATCATGGGATTTCTTAACACCAAGATCATCTGACAATTCTTTCAAGATATTTTGCAAGGATGGCGGAGCTGGGATAGAGTCAGGTACAGAAAAACTCAAGCCCTGCGCTTGACCTGGCCCGTGATAGGGATCTTGCCCTAGAATCACCACCTTAACTTCTTCAAGTGGTGTTGTCAAGAGAGCCTGAAAAACCTTTTCCTTGGGTGGATAAATAGTCCCCTGAGCATAGACCTGCTCCATAAACTGATTGATTTTCCCAAAATAACCTTCAGGTAATTGTTCCTTTATCAAATCATGCCAAGACGAGTGTTCCATAGCCGACTCCTTCGTTTTTACTGCCTCTATTATAGCAAAAAGTGGCTATGGAAACCACTTTTTACAGTTTATCTAAACAATCCAGCAAGTCTTGGTAAGAATAGACTTCGTAGGTTGGCTGGGCTTTTGTGGGATTTTCGAGGTGATGAGGATTGTACCAGATAGTGTCAATACCCGCATTATTGCCACCTTGAATGTCGGCGGTTAGAGAATCTCCAATCATCAACGTCTCTTCTTTGCTAAAGCCTGTAATCTGTTGACCAATTTTTTCATAAAAGAGAGCATCAGGCTTTTGTGTTTGTAGCTGTTCAGAGATAAAGACTTGATTGAAATAGGGAGCCAGACCAGATTGAGCCAAGCGCCCTGTCTGAATGGCAGTAATACCATTTGTCGCAGCATACAAGTCAAAATCTCGCTCGATGAGGCTGTCCAAGAGTTCATGAGCGCCTGAAAGAGTTTGTCCCTGTTGGGCGAGGTAAAATTGGTAACGCTGGGCTAGAAAACTACCGTCTTTTTCCTGTCCAAAATGAGAAAACAAACTAGAAAAGCGCGTGTTAACCAGCTCTTGTTTACTGATTTTCTTTTGCTCCAAGTCCTTCCAGAGAGATTTGTTCATAGGAACGTAATAGTCTTTATAGGCCTGAATATCTGCAACACCTTCTTCTTTTAGAAGTTGCGTCAAAGCCACATCCTCAGCAGCATCAAAATCAAGAAGAGTGTGGTCAAGGTCGAAAAGTAGAAATTTGTAGGACAATTTGAGAGTTTTCCTTTCTAAGATAAACAACTGTCACTTCAGCCAGCTGTTTAATGTAAAAACTTAAAAGTGGTATAGTATCACAAAGAATAATCGTTCCAATTGAATAACTAATCCATACTATTCTAGTCAAGTTTATTTTTATTATAGAAAAATCTTCTATAAATTCGAGCAATAGTTAAAATACAAACAAATATAATTCCCAAAATAGATAACACTATCTTCACAAAATTCATTTCAGAGCCTATTACATAGATATGAAAAAGAGGGGCTAGTCCTACACATAGAGACAATAGATAATTACTAAATCTTATCTCACCAATTCCTGCAAAAAAATGTTTCATTTTAAATATTCCAATTTTACCTTTCATCTTAATAATCCACTAGCAAATCTATTGGCTTCTCTTTTTTTTGAAAAATCTTGACAGCAAATTTACTCCACTTAATGCCACTAAAACTTCAATGGGCAAAAAATAGTAATCCCATATCAAATGAGAAATTAGCAATGTTAGAAATAGTATACAGTCAATATAACTATTCTGAAAATACTCTGTAATTACATAATACAGAAACACCACAACCATCAAAATTAAAATAACCATCATAATACTATCACCCTGTTCTTAATTTATTGTCACTTTTTCCATCCCATTCATCAATAGCATTAAAAATCCAATCAATAAATGATTACCTACTCACTAATACTATTCTAAAATTTAATTTTTTAGGGGATTTAGTAACGCAATTCCAATTAGCAATACACCTAATATAAATAAAAGTATTTCTCAAAATTTATTCTCAGTTTTAATAAAAGGTATAAGATACATACTAACCAATATGGAACTTACTCCTAAAAGAGCAAATATTAGTCTAACTTTATCACTTAGTTTAAACATATTTAATTCCCCATAAAATAAGCAAGGGCTACGTTTACTGTAACATTCCCCGTCTTTATGTAGAGATAATCCCCCCCCATCAAGACACCTCATCTCTTCTTACTCAATAGCAACATAATTATTTGGTGATACGAGTTTCATAAGATTTCTTCTCTTTAACGTTGCATGGTTAGGATAGTTCTCTAATAAGAAATCGTCGACTGCGTTTAAAGCACTTTGTTACCTAGATAAGATATCCTTTCTCTACCTGATTTGATTTTAAAGAGAACTAAGATTTAACCATATCTATCTCACTTCTTATTTTTAAATAATTCATACTCTTTTTCTCTGATAAAGGGAAGTGAAAAATTAGAAAAAATTAGTAGAATTGAAAATAGGTATCCATCTTTTTGCATTGCTAAAACATAGCCTAAAAATATATAGACAATCAAATCTAGTACAAAAAGAGAAAATATCCTCCTTTTCATTACCTTACTTGTCTTAAAAATTCTGTTTAATAGAACCTTTATCGTAGTATCTACACACATTTTTATCAAAAAGATAAGAGCCAATACACGATTAGCAACTGTACCATGAAGAATAAATGGAAATATAGTTAATATAAAACTAGAAATCTCTAAATATTTTATCCAAGGAGATTGAGACATCTTACTTTTAAACTGACTGATTTTCCTATACTCGCTAGCTAATCTAGTATCAAAATCTTTACCAATTATATTAAAGATTAAGAACTCCAGGATAAAAATACTGATTAATACGATATAAGTAGAAACCTTTCCTGGGAAATATTTATTGATTAAAATCGGGAAACTCATTAACAGAATCGAATTTATGGCTAGACAGATAGATACTATTTTATTTTTCACTGAATATATAGGGAGCGATACTATCGAATAGAGAAACGCTAAAAAAATAAGCAAGAAATACTCTGTGCTGCTAATTAGCGGCGCCCTTAATGATAAAAATAGATAGGCACCCCACACGATGATATGCGCTTTACGAATTGACTCTAAACTACTCATCTACCTACTCCTAAATCTATTTTTAGTTCACATTCTCTTTCCAACAAGTCATAAACGTTTCGTGATATTTCTTTCTTCTACATTAGATAAAGTCGAAATACATTGTTAACAAATGAAAATATAATGATAAGGCTTTCTTTTACTTTAGACTACCATAAAACAAGGAATCTTTCAACAAAACTCATTGGCAAACTACTACTCTAGAAGATTGTTAGCCCAAATCTTTCAGAATAGAACAATTCTATCTATCGAACACCCTAACTTCATAAATATCCATGTGATTCTAAACCTAGAATTCCTATAAACTAAATGTTTTCGCACTATTCTAAGCCATTGATTGCCTTAAATGTTAATTTTTGAAGAATTCTAATGCTAGAATAGTCCCATCACAATCAGTTTTGAATGATTCACAATTTAGAAACACTCTAGCTTTACTCCTGTTAAAATAAAAAGGAACTGCATAAAACAATCCCTTTCTGATTTTGAAAATATTTACTGAAAATTGATAGTAGAGATAATCAATAACTCACCTATAGACGGAATGATAGGAAGATTCCTTATTTATTGATTTCAAGCTCCGACAACTGTGTTTGAATCGCTGATAGTTCTGCACCAGCCTGAAGAAGAGCTGCTGCAGTATAGGCACCTTCTACAATTGGAACCCTATTGATGATGATACTTTTATCACTGAAATCAGACGCCATTTCTAAGTTCATTTTAGCAGAACCTAGGTCAAAAAAAGCTAATAAAGTATCTGCTGGATTTTCGGAAACAACCCTATCTACTTGATCAAAACTCGTTCCAATTCCTCCATCTTCGGTTCCTCCTACATAAGTAATCGGAACATCTTTAGCTACTTCACTAATCAGTTCAACGACACCTTGTGCAATGTGTTTGGAATGTGAAACGATAATAAGACCAATACTTCCCATTAAACCACCCCAGTTTCTAAAAGAGCAGTAAAGAGTAATCCTGATGAGAATGATCCAGGATCAATATGTCCAAGAGAACGTTCTCCTACATAAGATGCCCTTCCTTTAGTTGCAAGTAAATCTTTGGTAGCATTCACTACCTTATCAATAACCTCTTGAGTCAATTGGCCAGCAGACAAGGCAGCAATAACAGGAGTCCAAACATCAACCATTGTCTTTTCTCCAACTTCTGCTTTCCCACGTTTGACAATCATATCCAGACCACTTTGTAAGATTTCTTCTAATTTTGAATGAGAATCAGCCTTGGCCATGCCCATAAAAGCAGAGCCATACAAGGGACCAGAAGCACCGCCTACCTTACTCAATAGTTGCATTGAGACAAGTTTAAACACATCACTGCTTGTTTCAAATTGCTTTCCTTCTAAGTTTTCCATAACTGCAGCCATTCCACGCGCCATATTTCCACCGTGATCTCCATCTCCTATAGGGGTGTCTAGCTCACTAAGGTAATCTTTCTGTTCTTGAATCTTTTCATTAAAAAGCTTCATCCATTCAAGAGCTTGTTCAGCATTCATGCGACATTTCCTCCTTGAGTCTTACCAAGCTGGTGTAGTAACAGGTGCACTTAGAGCATCCAACCATTCATCATCTGCCAATCGAATCAATGTTAATGACAAGCCAGCCATATCGATTGAAGTCATATAGTTTCCAATTTTCTTAAATGCCAACTCAACACCTTTTTCATGGAGTAATTTTGCCACATCATTTGCAAATACATATTGCTCCATAAGAGGAGTGCTTCCTAAACCATTAATGAGAAGGCCATAGCGTTCTCCAGCTTTAAGTTGGAAACCTTCAGATAATTTTTCAACTAATTCTGAAGCTAATTGTGCTGAAGGTTGCATTTTCTCTTTTTTATATCCTGGCTCACCATGAATACCAACTCCGTATTCAAATTCATCATCTTCTAGAACAAAACCTGGTTTCCCAACCTCAGGAACGGTTGCTCCAGACAGGGCCAGCCCAATTGTTTTAATTTCTAAGACAAGTTTATCGGCCAAGTCCTTCATTTCAGATAATGATTTACCAGAACGAGCTGCAGCACCCAAAATTTTATGGACTAATATAGTACCTGCGACACCTCGACGACCTTGGGTATAGAGACTATTTTCAACAGCGATATCATCATCAACCACAACACTTGCTACATCAATACCTTCCATTTCAGCAAGTTCTTGTGCAATTTCAAAGTTCATAATGTCACCAGAATAGTTCTTGATGACCATGAAAACTCCAGCACCTTCATCAGCCGCCTTGATGGCTTCTAAAATTTGGTCCGGAGTAGGTGAAGTGAAGACTGCTCCACAAATGGCAGCAGACAACATTCCATCTCCTACAAATCCAGCATGACTTGGTTCATGTCCTGAACCTCCACCTGAAATGAGACCAACTTTTCCTGTCTTTTCTGCCTTTCTAACGATGACATCAAAACCATCTAAGCGTTGAACCAAGTCATCATGCATGAATGACAACCCCTCCAACATTTCATCAACAACTTGTGTCGGTTCATTTATAATTTTTTTCATGAGAAACTCCTTTCGACATGTACCTTTGTTTTCGCTTTCATTATATATTTTTTACTGCTGGCTGATAAGGGACAGATTCTATTATTTGTCCCCTTTTAAACCCGTTTAAAACATTTTTTTTGGTAAAATGAAGTAAGTAAAAGAAAGGTTTCCTATGGCATCATCACTTATTACAAAAAAACGGATTGCCAAGGCATTTAGAGACCTCTTAGCTACTAGAGAATTTGACAAAATCTCTATTGTAGATATCATGGAATCAGCTGGCATTCGTAGACAGACCTTTTATAATCACTTTCTTGACAAATATGAACTGCTGGACTGGATATTTGAAAATGACTTAACCGAGTATATCACCAATAACTTGGACTTCATTTCAGGCCAAAAACTATTACAAGAATTATTTCTTTATTTCGAACAAGAGCGTAACTTTTATATTCAACTTTTTGATATTCAAGGGCAAAATAACTTCTATGACCACTTTATCAGCTACTGTCGCTTGCTTGTATCAAAAATTTTAAGAGAATATGGTCAGATTGATAGCGATTCATCTGCTTATACTTGTTTTTTGTTAGACTATCATTCACATGCTCTAGCAGAAATCGTGAAGGCTTACGTCAATAAAAAAAGTCCAGTTCCACAACCAGACTTTCTCATCATGACAATTATTGGAAAGAGACCACAATGACATTTATTTCAAATCATAAACAGAAAATTATTTCAAGTTACATTTCAGCAACTGTCAGCAGTCATCCTGAATTAGAAAAACACCCTACTTTACCATTAGTCTATCAAAAAAATCGCAATCCTCATCAGGTTCCAATATTGTCTGGTGGAGGTTCCGGTCACGAACCTGCTCATATTGGATATGTGGGAAAAGGAATGCTTACCGCTGCTATCTATGGCCAATTATTTACTCCTCCTACAAGAACTGAAATCTTAGAGTCCATTCGTTTTTTAAACAATGGTCACGGTGTCTTCATCATTGTAAAAAATTTCGAAGCAGACATCAAAGAATTTAGCTGGGCCATTAACACTGCTAGACAAGAAGGAATTAAGGTCGGCTATAGTCTAGCACACGACGATATTTCTATTGAACCTCACAATAGATTTCAAATTAGAGGACGAGGGCTCGCAGGGACAATTTTACTTCATAAAATCCTAGGATTTGCAGCTCAAAATGGTGCCAACATAGAGCAACTAACTGATTTAGGTCATCAGCTTGCTCCCGAAATCGCAACGATTGGCTTTGCAACGAAATCGGCTAGTCTCCCCCAAGCCACCCGTCCACTATTTAACTTGGAAGAAGGAAATATTTCTTATGGTATTGGGATACATGGCGAAAAAGGTTATCGTATCGTCCCATTCCAATCGTCAGAAATCCTGGCAAATGAAATTATAAGTAAATTAAGATTGCACTATCACTGGAAAAAAGGTGATCATTTTATATTGCTTGTAAATAATCTAGGCACTACTACCAACCTAGAAATGGGCATATTTATCAATGATCTCCTTCAACTCTTAGAAATTGAAGGAGTCACTATTACTTTTATAAAATCAGGAACATTTATGACCAGTCTGGATATGGCAGGTATATCCGTAACTCTTTGCCCTGTAAAAAATAAGCAATGGCTAGAAGCCCTCAATGCTCCAACGACAGCTTTTGCATGGTAATTTGCTTGTATAACTCAAAAGGGCTACATCACTTGATAGCCCTTTGCTTTTATCTTACGTTTAAAAGAACTCATTCTTGCCATTTCAAACAGTCCATCTATCCCTTACAATTTTTCCGATGAGCCTTGAGCTTTTTCAGAGCCCAATAATAGTGGCTTGACGTACTACTAATAAAGTAGGAACCTAGACTTGTTCCTCCCGTCCACTTATAGATACCTTTGGTAAAGAGTTCGTCATTGCTAAAAACTTCTATCAACTCTAAAACCTCCCTATGTGATTGTTCTAGGAGTCTAGTCGCTTCTTCTAAGGACGTTTTCTGGTGCTTCTTCCAAAAAGCGACATTCATTTCTCCATAAGTTTTCCAATTATAAGGTTCAGGGAGAAAAGGTCTTTCGTGACCTTCTTGATTAGAATGAACCCAAGTCAAAAGTAACTGCTGCCATTCATAGAGATGGATCAAAACATCCTGTAGATTTTTATCCCTTTTCCAGTGAGCTTCTTTTTTCTTTGGGTCTCTGGAAAAATCAAATGGAGTCTGTAGCTCATCTTCACTTAGTTGAGAGATGAAGAGGTTGAGCTTTTCATAGTTTTCCTTAGAGGCTAATACTAGTTCCTCTTTCGTTCTCGGTCTAGGCACAGAGTTCTCCTTCATTTTCAAGTAGGTTGAGGTGTTTTCTTACTTCATTATACCACAATAAAACTGGCTGTTTCTCTCAACAACCAGTTTTTTCATTTTTAAGCTAATTACTTACTGTTTTTCTTCTGAAAGAAAAGTGATACTATAGCTAATATAGCAAAAGCTATACCAACATACCAGTAGGGTTGATCTAGGGCCGTTGAACGACCTGATAGATTGACGATTCCGCGAAAAAGCATACCAGTTGTTAGAACAGCTACTGACGAGTTCCATAAGTTTAGACTGATTCGCCCTAAGTTTGGAATGATTTTCAGCAGTAATGCCAGAATGACGCCCCCTACTAGGGGGACTACAAAAAGATAGTGCATATGAAGGGAGGTTTCCCCAAAACTGAAAGACTCGTAGATACGGCTAAATACTAAAAAGAAAATAGTAAGAAGGCTATAGCCGACTAGCGTCTTTTGGAGGCGTTTGTTTTTATTTTTAGTAACCAATGTAGACAATATCACTCACCGCCCTTTCTGATATTTTGCTTCCACCTGTAGTCGGTTTATTGATTACCTGACCATTAAAGTAGAGAGTTGAAGAACCTCCACCATCTAGGTTGTAGGCCGTCTTCACTCCGTAAGATTTCATCACTTCTGCCATCTGGTAAAGAGACAAGCCCTTGCTCTCCGAGGTACGACCATCTGAAACAACAATGATATAGTGGTTTTCATCGATAATTCCAATAGCTGTACGAGGATTTGAAGCCATAGCCTGACCAACTTCTGTATTGATACCGACAGAAATCTCACCATTTTCAACTAGAGACGGGCCAAATGCCAGTAGATTAACTACACCATCTTGAACTAACTGGTCAGCTGAGATTTGGTTCTCGTAAATGATTTTAAAGGAGCCGTCCTTGTAGATGGCAAGGTCGCCGTTACTTGCATCTTCACGGATACTGTCCCGATAGACAACTCCATTACGGATAACATAACCAGAGCTATTGGCTCCATAGTAGTCGCCATTGACAGCTAAAATAGCATTGTTTTCAGCTGCTGTCACAGAGGTTTTAGCTGTGACGTTGGTTCCATAGGAGTTTTGAGCTAGGGCTGTTTTCAGATAATCTGCAGAGCTCAGAGTCACGTCCGCCACATAGATTTGCGTATCATTCACCGTCTTTTCAGTTAGATTGACACTGATATTTCCATCCGAATAGCTAGTAGCTGTCACTTGGGCATTTTGGACTGCCTGACTTGCTACTGCTGTGTTAAATGTCGAGTTAGTATTAGATACAGTGGAGATAGTCTCCGCTAGTACAAATGTCTTTAACATCGAATAGGTAAAGGAACTTGTCAGAAGCAAGCCAAAGACCGAGGCATATAGATAAGCTTTCTTAAAAAATTTCATACTGGATAACAAGTCCTTTCTTTGAAAATAAATCGTGTTTGAACAGTCCAAGATACCACAAAGAGAAGCATTCCTACAAAAATTTTAGCCATGAATAAATTGATTCCGAAACCTGTATTAAAAAGGCTAATTAGGAGAGTATCTAAGAAAAAGAGAACAACAGACAAGGTTAAATAACCTGCACCTGTTTTTAAATTACTTGCTTTATTTTTAAATACCAATTTTTTATTAGTCGAAAAGTTGAAGATAGAGCTGGTCACACGAGCCAGCCCATTTGATAGGAGGAGGTGGAAACTTGATGGAATAAAGCTCAAGAAAAGAATAGAAAAAGCATAAACTAGATAATCTACGATAAAACTACTAAATGATGAAAGAGCGAATTTCAAAATGTTTTTGTAAATCATTAAACCATCTCGAATAGGTCGGAAGTGAGAAGCTTGATTGTCGTTTATATAGACTGTTTCAATAGGAACTTCCAAAATCGGATATTGCTTGCTGGCTTCCAATAGCATGTTCATTTCATACTCATAACGTTGTCCTTCCACTTCCATCATAAAAGGAATCAAGTCTGTCGTGAAAGCACGAAGTCCTGTCTGTGTGTCTGAAACTGCTACGCCTGTTTGGATTTTAAATAAGATACGTGTCAAGCTATTTCCAAAGCGACTACGCAAGGGAACCTTGCCAGTAAAAGCACGAACACCAAGAACCAAAGTGCTAGGATTTTCGTTGGCCTTGTTACTAGTGCGGAGTATGTCCCAAATCTTGTGTTGACCATCCGCATCTGCTGTAACGATAGTTCCAGGCATCTTGAGGGATTGAATGTAAGCAAAAGCTGTTTTCAAAGCCTGACCCTTACCTTGATTGACCTGATGACGAAGTACAGTCCCATAGTTTTCAGCCTGAGCAAATATTTCTTTACATTCAGGAGAACTACCATCATCAATCACAATGATAGAAAAATCACCCTTCTTGTGAATTTTTTCAATCAGTGTTAGCAAATTAAAATCAGGTTGATAAGCTGGAATAACTAAATAATTCATAGCTGTACCTCTTTCTTTTTGTTTGTATAAGTATACGTTCACTTGCTTAAAAAATCCTTATAACTACTTTTTTATAAAAATAAATTGATGATTTCTCAAAAATAGACCATAAAGAGAAAACTCCATAGAAATGATTTCTACAGAGTTAGAACAGTATCTTTATAATAAATCTCTATAACTTATCCTTTAATTTCTCAACAAAGAGATAGGCCGCTGGACAGGTCAAAGTATTCTTAATCGTCAGATGGTTGATTTGATGGATCTTTTTGCGGTCCGTATGGGGGAATTCACGACAGGCCTTTGGACGAACATCATAGATAGAGCAGAGATTATCTCCTCCTAAAAATGGGCAAGGCATGGATTTGAAAACCTTATCGCCATCTTCATCTACCTGCAGAAACTCCGCTTCAAAAGCTGGTAATTTCATCTTAAAATACTTGGCGATTCGTGTAATATCTGCTTCTTTAAAGTCAGGCCCCAATGTCTTGCAACAGTTAGCACAGGCAGTACAATCAATCTCCGCAAAGACTTCTTGGTGAATCTGCTGGGCTATCTTATCTAGATTTTTTGGTGGCTTTTTCTTTAAATTGGCTAAAACTTTTCGATGCTCCTTTTGCTTTTGTAAGGCTAGCTGGTGGTAGTACTCAATATCAATTTCTTTAGACATGATTTCTCTCTTATTCTAATTACTTCCTCTTATTATACCATGCCTCTGACTCATTGAAAAGTGGACTTTACAAGACTATACTATTCCTGAATGTATCAAAAAACCTTGCAACTAGGTTACAAGGTTAATAACATTAATCGAAGTTAACGTATTCTTTTTGAAGTTCAAGAACTTCTTCCATTGTTGAACACTCTGTAAGGGCACGGTTAGCGTACTCTTCCATCTTAGCAGTATCCAATTTCTTCATCAAGCTACGTGTACGAAGGACAGATGTTGCTGACATAGAGAACTCATCCAAGCCCATTCCGACAAGAAGCGGAACAGCTTTTTGGTCACCAGCCATCTCACCACACATACCAGCCCATTTACCTTCAGCGTGAGCTGCCTTGATAACGTTGTTGATCAAGCGAAGGATTGATGGGTTATATGGTTGGTAAAGGTATGAAACTTGTTCGTTCATACGGTCTGCTGCCATTGTATATTGAATCAAGTCGTTTGTACCAATTGAGAAGAAATCTACTTCTTTAGCAAATTGGTCTGCAAGCATGGCTGCTGCAGGAATTTCAATCATGATACCAACTTGGATATCATCCGCAACTGCAACTCCTTCAGCAAGAAGGTTTGCTTTTTCTTCGTCAAAGACTGCTTTAGCTGCACGGAATTCTTTCAAGAGGGCAACCATTGGAAACATGATACGCAATTGACCATGAACAGAAGCACGAAGAAGGGCACGGATTTGTGTACGGAACATTGCATCTCCAGTTTCAGAAATAGAGATACGAAGGGCACGGAATCCAAGGAATGGGTTCATTTCATGTGGCATATCGAAGTAAGGAAGTTCCTTGTCTCCACCGATATCCATTGTACGAACAACCACAGGTTTACCATTCATTCCCTCAAGAACAGCCTTGTATGCTTCATACTGTTCGTCTTCAGTTGGGAAGTCTTGAGAATCCATGTACAAGAACTCTGTACGGTAAAGTCCAACAGCTTCTGCACCGTTGTTGTTAACACCTTCAACGTCTTTTGGAGTACCGATGTTAGCAGCCAACTCGAAGTGTTTACCGTCAGCAGTCACTGTTTGAGCATCTTTCAAAAGTGCCCATTCAGCTTTTTGTTTAGCATAAGCTTCACCAGCTGCTTTAAATTCTGCCGCTTGTTCATCTGTTGGGTTAATAATCACTTCACCAGTGATTCCGTTAACGGCAAGGATATCACCGTCTTTCACCACTTCAGTGATGTTATTTGTTCCCAATACAGCTGCAATTTCAAGTGTACGCGCCATGATAGCTGAGTGGCTTGTACGTCCACCGATGTTTGTTACAAAAGCTTTTACAAAGTTTTTGTCCAATTGAGCTGTATCAGATGGTGTCAAGTCATGTGCAATCACGATCACTTCTTCATTGATAGAAGCCGGGTTTGGCAATTTCTTACCAAGAAGGTTTGCCAATACACGTTTTGTCACGTCGCGGATATCCGCTGCACGTTCTTGCATGTATGGGTTGTCTTCCATACCTTCAAAGATAGTGATGAACATATCAGTCACTTCTTTAAGACCTGCTTCTGCATTGACCTTCTTCGCACGGATTGTTTCTTTAATCTGACCAATCAATTCTGGGTCAGAAAGAACCATCAAATGAGCGTCAAAAACTTGAGCCGCTTCTTCACCAAGCGTACCTACAGCTTTCTCGCGGATAAGAGAAAGCTCGTTTTGAGAAGCTTCAAGAGCAACATCCAAACGAGCCTCTTCTGCGTTTGTATCTTCGACTGAAATAGTCTCGAATGACAAATCCGGTTGAACGAGTAGATATGCTTTTGCAACTGCAACACCGTCAGATGCTGCGATTCCTTTAAGCATTTCTGTCATTTCCCTTATGCCAATCCTTCTTTTTCCATTGTTTCTGAGATTGCAGCGATAGCGTCATCTGCATCTGCACCTTCAGCTGAGATAGTTACGTCAGCACCTTGGCCAACACCAAGACTCATAACACCCATGATTGATTTAAGGTTAACTGATTTACCTTTGTACTCAAGAGTGATATCTGAAGCAAATTTGCTAGCAGTTTGTACCAACAATGTTGCTGGACGTGCGTGAATACCTGTTTCTGCCACTACGTGGAAATCTTTAGAAGCCATAGTTTGACTCTCCTTTTGTTCTTTCTTTTTTGAGTTATACGTGATAACCCTTACAATTTGGTATTATACCATCTTCTAGGATTTTTTTCAAGCATTTTCTGGATTTTCCTTCAATTTCCTTTCAGATAACTTGCTGAAAATCTTCTATCCTAGATAACAAAACACAGGATATAGTTTCTTTAAAAACAGTTTATAGGATAATCATTGCTGTTTTATAAAACGAACACTACATATTGTGTTTTGTAAGCTTGACTAGAAAAATAGACCACTATATTTAGTTCAAATCATTGACAAAATTTTATTTTCTGATATACTAGGATAGAATTAAATTTTGAAGAGGAGTTACACAATGGTAACCGTTTATTCTAAAAACAATTGTGTCCAATGTAAAATGACCAAACGTTTCTTGGACAGTAATAACGTTGAATATAAAGAAATCAATCTTGATGAGCAGCCTGAGTACATCGATCAAGTCAAAGAACTCGGTTTTAGCGCAGCTCCTATTATTCAAACACCAACTGAAGTCTTTTCAGGTTTCCAACCAGGAAAACTGAAACAATTAGCATAAGCTTAGTAATCATCCAGAAGAAACTGCTTCTAGGGCTAACTTAGAGGCCTTTCTTTTGTAATTAGATAAGGGAAATTTTATGGGATTAAAACATCTTGAAGACGTGACTTACTTCCGTCTCAATAACGAAATCAACCGTCCTGTCAATGGACAAATCATGCTTCACAAAGATAAGGAAGCCTTGGATGCCTTCTTTAAAGAAAATGTCGTTCCAAACACTATGGTTTTTGATTCAATTACTGATAAAATCAACTACCTCATTGAACATAACTACATCGAAACAGCCTTTATCAAGAAATACCGTCCAGAGTTCTTGGAAGAATTGTCTCAATTTATCAAAGACCAAAACTTCCAATTCAAGTCTTTCATGGCTGCCTATAAATTTTATAATCAATATGCCTTAAAGACTAATGACGGTGAATACTATCTTGAAAGTATGGAAGATCGTGTCTTCTTTAACGCTCTTTATTTCGCTGATGGTGATGAAGCGATCGCAATCGATATTGCCAATGAAATCATCCACCAACGCTACCAACCGGCTACTCCTTCTTTCCTCAATGCTGGACGTGCTCGTCGTGGGGAGTTGGTATCTTGTTTCCTAATCCAGGTGACGGATGATATGAACTCTATCGGACGTTCGATCAACTCAGCTCTTCAACTTTCACGTATCGGTGGTGGTGTAGGAATTACCCTCAGCAACCTTCGTGAAGCTGGTGCACCTATCAAAGGTTATGAAGGTGCTGCTTCTGGGGTCGTACCAGTTATGAAACTTTTCGAAGATAGCTTCTCTTACTCTAACCAATTGGGTCAACGTCAAGGTGCTGGGGTTGTCTACCTCAACGTCTTCCACCCAGATATCATCGCCTTCCTTTCAACTAAGAAAGAAAATGCCGATGAAAAAGTTCGTGTTAAGACACTTTCACTTGGTGTTGTGGTGCCCGATAAATTCTACGAATTGGCACGTAAAAATGAAGAAATGTACCTCTTCAGCCCTTATTCTGTCGAAAAAGAGTATGGTGTACCTTTCAACTACATCGACATCACGGAAAAATACGATGAATTAGTCACAAATCCAAATATCCGTAAGACAAAAATCAAGGCGCGTGATTTGGAAACTGAAATCTCTAAATTGCAACAAGAGTCTGGCTATCCTTATGTAGTCAACATCGATACGGCCAACCGTGCAAATCCTGTTGATGGTAAGATTATCATGAGTAACTTGTGTTCTGAGATTCTTCAAGTCCAAGAACCAAGCTTGATCAACGATGCTCAAGAATTCCTTCAAATGGGAACGGATGTTTCATGTAACCTTGGTTCAACCAACGTGGTTAACATGATGACTTCACCTGATTTTGGTCGTTCTATCCGTGCTATGGTTCGTGCTTTAACTTTCGTTACAGATAGTTCACACATCGTAGCTGTTCCTACCATCGACCACGGAAATAGCCAAGCTCATACATTTGGACTTGGTGCCATGGGACTTCACAGCTACCTTGCCCAACAACTCATTGAATATGGATCGCCTGAGTCTGTTGAATTTACAAGCATCTACTTTATGCTTATGAACTACTGGACTTTAGTTGAGTCAAACAATATTGCACGTGAACGTGGCATCACCTTCCACAACTTTGAAAAATCAGACTATGCTAAGGGAAGCTACTTTGACAAGTATATAACTGGCGAGTTTGTTCCAAAATCAGACCGTGTTAAAGAACTCTTCCAAGATGTCTTTATCCCTAGTGCTGCTGACTGGGCTGAACTTCGCGACAAGGTTCAAGCAGATGGTCTTTACCACCAAAATCGCCTTGCTGTAGCGCCAAATGGTTCTATCAGTTACATAAACGATGTTTCTGCTTCTATCCACCCAATTACGCAACGTATCGAAGAACGCCAAGAAAAGAAAATCGGTAAAATCTACTATCCTGCTGCTGGCTTGTCAACAGAAACCATTCCTTACTATACTTCTGCTTACGACATGGATATGCGTAAAGTGATTGATGTCTATGCAGCTGCAACTGAGCACGTGGACCAAGGACTTTCACTTACACTCTTCATGCGTAGTGACATTCCAAAAGGACTTTACGAATGGAAGAAAGAAAACAAACAAACGACACGTGACTTGTCTATCCTTCGTAACTACGCCTTTAACAAGGGTATCAAGTCTATCTACTACGTCCGTACCTTTACAGATGATGGTGGAGAAGTCGGTGCTAACCAATGTGAAAGCTGTGTAATTTAGTTTCTAGCATAGAAACACTATTTTCCCCTAAGCAGCACTGATAAAATCAAATCTACTATGTCATAACATAATTTATGTAACATTTTAAAAGTCGGGCTTCCGACTTTTTGTGCGATACTCCTATAGAATTATGGTAAAATAGAAATAATTGTGAGTTCGCAATACTAAACACAGAAAGAGATTTCAAATGGAAACTTACTACAAAGCCATTAACTGGAATGCCATCGAAGATGTCATCGACAAATCAACTTGGGAAAAACTGACGGAGCAATTCTGGCTCGATACACGTATTCCCTTGTCAAATGACTTGGATGACTGGAGAAAGCTATCTAACAAAGAGAAAGACTTGGTTGGAAAAGTCTTTGGTGGTTTAACCCTTCTCGACACTATGCAATCTGAAACGGGGGTTCAAGCCCTTCGCGCGGACATCCGTACACCACATGAAGAAGCTGTTTTCAATAACATCCAATTTATGGAATCTGTCCACGCTAAATCTTATTCATCAATCTTTTCTACCTTGAATACCAAGGCTGAGATTGAAGAAATTTTCGAATGGACCAATACCAATCCTTATCTGCAAAAGAAGGCTGAGATTGTCAACGAAATCTACCTCAACGGTAGCCCACTTGAAAAGAAAGTTGCCAGTGTCTTTCTTGAAACCTTCCTCTTCTACTCTGGTTTCTTCACTCCCCTCTACTATCTTGGTAACAACAAACTAGCCAACGTTGCAGAAATTATTAAATTGATTATTCGTGATGAGTCTGTTCACGGAACTTACATTGGTTACAAATTCCAACTTGGTTTCAATGAATTACCTGAAGAAGAGCAAGAAAAACTCAAAGAATGGATGTACGACCTACTCTATACTCTTTATGAAAATGAAGAAGGCTACACAGAAAGCCTTTATGACGGTGTCGGTTGGACGGAAGAAGTCAAAACCTTCCTTCGCTACAATGCTAACAAGGCTCTCATGAACCTGGGACAAGATCCACTCTTCCCAGATTCGGCTGATGATGTCAACCCAATCGTTATGAACGGTATTTCAACAGGAACTTCCAACCACGACTTCTTCTCTCAAGTCGGAAATGGTTACCTCCTTGGTGAAGTTGAAGCCATGCAAGATGATGACTACAACTACGGTTTGGACTAATTCTCCACCACTCTTAACCATCAAAAAGTAAACTAGAAACAACAAAATAATAACTTAATAAAAATATCGAAAGTTTTGAAAATAAACCTCGATATTTTTGTTTTTGTTTTATTTTGTTGTTTTTGTATTTGAATGATGAGCTAGTTTATGGTAAGATAGTAGTAGGAAACGAGGTGATAATATGCTCAAACAAGAAAAATTAACCAAAATTTTAGAGATAGTAAATAGTAAAGGAACCATAACGGTTAAGCAGATTATGGACGAAATAGCCGTTTCAGATATGACTGCAAGGCGCTATTTACAGGAATTAGCTGATAAAGACTTGCTGATTCGTGTGCATGGTGGAGCTGAAAAACTTCGAACCAACTCCCTTTTGACTAATGAGCGATCAAATATTGAAAAACAAGCCCTCCAAACGGCAGAAAAACAAGAAATAGCCCGTTTTGCAGGCAGTCTAGTAGAAGAAAGAGAAACTATTTTTATTGGACCAGGAACAACATTAGAATTTTTTGCACGTGAGTTGCCTATTGACAATATCCGCGTCGTGACCAACAGTCTACCTGTTTTTCTGATTTTAAGCGAACGAAAATTAACAGATTTGATTTTGATAGGTGGAAATTATCGCGATATTACAGGTGCTTTTGTTGGCACGTTGACCCTACAAAATCTCTCTAATCTCCAATTTTCTAAAGCTTTCGTTAGCTGTAATGGTATTCAAAACGGAGCTCTAGCTACTTTTAGCGAGGAAGAGGGAGAGGCTCAACGCATCGCTTTAAATAATTCTAATAAAAAATATTTACTCGCAGATCATAGTAAGTTCAATAAGTTTGATTTTTATACTTTTTATAATGTATCAAATCTTGATACTATTGTTTCAGATTCTAAACTAAGTGATTCAATCCTTTTTGAGCTATCTAAACTTACTAAAGTCATCAAGCCTTAATCAACTGAAAGATTCTGGGTAACAACTCAATTTCAGAAGTAAATCTTCCCACAATAAAACGCATAATATCAAGGTTTTTCAACACCTGATATTATGCGTTTTTCTGTATCAAAGACTTTTTGCCCAATTGCTTTATCTGCAACCTCAAAGCTAGGCATTGAGAAATCTGCGACTCGCTTCCTAGTTTAAAGTTGCTCTTTGATTTTCATTGAGTATAAGCAAGGTGATTAGATAAAAGTTTTGCAGCGTACTAAATACGAGATTTAACTTTTTTGGAAATTGGTTACGATTGTTGAAACGGCATAAAATCTGAATCAAAGGAGATAGTATCCCATTCTTCAGGATTGATAAAATTTAAAAATAGATTTTTAAATTCTTCCAGCTCATAATCTGAATGACAAATCCATTCTTTACCGGTCGAGACATACCATTTTCCAAGGCTTTTCAGTTCTTTATTCGTCAAACAAGGTATTTGAGAACATTTATCAAAATTGATAATATAAACTTTTTCATAAATTGATTGAATAAAATCTTTGAACATCTTTTTGCCTCACTAAAATTCTATATCTAATGACTAAATCTACTAGTCTATAATCTGAGTTTCCGCTACTTTCTTGTACCAGTGAGCTGATTTCTTAGGATAACGTTCTTGAGTTTCAAAGTCTACATAGAAGAGACCGTAACGTTTTTCATAACCGTTTGACCATGAGAAGACGTCCATCAATGACCAGATGAAGTAACCTTTTACATTCGCTCCATCTGCAATCGCATCAGACAAGACCTCTAAGTGTTGTTTGACATAATCAATACGTCCATCATCGTAAACAGTATTATCAACTAACTCATCTTTATAACCAAGTCCATTTTCAGTGATGTAAATCTTTTTGTAGTTAGGATAATCTTTCTTCACGCGCATGATTTGGTCATACAAACCTTGAGGGTAGATAATCCAATCCCAATCCGTACGTGGTACATAGTCAGGAGCTACACGACGACCAACACCTTTGATTTGATATTTAGAGCTTCCTTTCTCACCCTTACCATTATGAATGATTTCAGTTTCTCCATCAAAGGCTTCCATCCAGTCACTCATATAGTAATTGATTCCAAGGAAGTCGTTCAAGTCTTTTGCTGCTTCTAATGCTGTGAAATCTTCTTCACGAAGATCCAAGCTACCACCATTGGCAGCCAAGATAGCCTCTACCCCTGCCAGGGTCTTTTCAGAGTAGTGACCCAGATAAGTTGCATCCAAGATAAATTTATTGTGAATGATGTCCTCCAACTCTGCCGCAATAACATCTGCAGGATTTTGAGGATCCAAAGGATACTTAGTTGGCAGAGCGTGAACAACACCAATTTCACCTTTATAGCCTTTATCTTTGTACAATTTTACCGCGCGTGCATGAGACACCATCATATTGTGGTGAGATTGGAAGACTTTAGCAAGGTCATACTGGATACCTGGAGGGAATTTACCAACTAAATATTGACCATCACCAATCGGCCCAATTTCATTAAAGGTTGTCCAATAATTTACTTCTGGAAATTCTTCAAAACAGAAGGCAGCGTAGTCTACAAAGTGTTGGATATTTTCACGGTTTAAGAAGTCGCCATTTGAGTGAAGAGCTTCTGGTGTGTCAAAGTGGTGAAGAGTTACAAATGGCTCAACGTGACGTTTGTGACACTCTGCAAATAAATTATGATAAAACTCAACACCTTTCTGATTTACTTGACCGTAACCAGTCGGGAAAATACGCGACCAGGCAATAGAAATTCGAATGCCATTGACACCATACTCTTCTGCTAGCTTTAGGTCAACTGGATAACGATTATAAAAATCACTGGCTGGTTCTGCAGTGTACCAGTAGTTATCCTCAAGATATTTATCCCACGCTACTGGTCCTTTTCCATCAGTATGTGTAGCACCTTCTGCTTGATAAGCAGCTGTAGCGCCACCGAAAATAAAGTCTTTTGGAAGTGTTTTTGTCATACTTTTCACCTATTTCTTATTTTAAATAAAGTAAAAGTGAGAGGAGAGGAGTCAGTGAGCCATCCTTCTCCATCTCACTTCTTGTACCAAGTCACCGAATTGTGACATGAGGAGGTAAAAACGATATCTTTTTACCGACGAATTAACAAGGCGATTAGGAAATTCGCCATAGCAATTTCCGTAACGATAGGAGACTGTTTCAGAGTCCCTAGCCTTAATCGAATTGTGACATGAGGAGGTAAAAACGATATCTTTTTACCGACGAATTAACAAGGCGATTAGGAAATTCGCCATAGCGATTTCCGTAACGATAGGAGACTGTTTTATAGTCCCTATCGTTAATCGAATTGAGCTTGTACAAATGCTAGAGCACCTTTTCCATCACGAGTTAGTTTGATGTATTGAGCACCTTCTGTCTTAGCAAGTTTAATACCGAGTTTATCTGTTTCTGCTTTCATATCTTCAAAGTTTGAGGCAACTTGAGGAGCAAGGATAACTAAATCAAACTCTGGCAACATTTCACGGTGAGCACCATAGCCACCTGCTGCTGCTTTCACAGGGACATTGTATTCTGCTGCTGCCTTATTCAAAGCATTTGCAAGGAGACCACTTGTACCTCCACCAGCACAGAGAACGAGGACATTTGTTTCTTCAGTGATTGTATTTTGAGCTGCTTCTACACCCGCTTTTTCAAGAATTGCATCTGCTTTTGCAGTGTTGAAGTTTGCAGCAACTTTTTCTTTCAATTCATCATTAGATTTACCTGAACGCTCTTCTTCAAGAATTTGTTCATCATAAACTTTAAGGAATGGATAGTAAATGACAACGTCAACCACAATTAGAAGGGCAGCAAGAATAAATGATAGAACTTGGAAGTTCGTACCAAGAACTAGACCTAGTGGAGCTGGAGTTGTCCATGGTAGATTAGCAGTAAATGAGTTCATTCCAAGTGTTTCAATAAAGAATTTGAAGATCCAAACGTTTGCGATAGGAGCAAAGATAAATGGAATGAAGAAGATTGGATTCAATACAAGTGGTGCACCAAACAAGATTGGTTCATTTACACCAAAGAAGGTTGGAACTACTGAAGCACGACCGATTGCACGGTTACGTTTCGATTTTGTTAACCACATGAACATGAATGGAACAACCAGTGTCGCACCTGTACCACCCATGGTAACGATAAACATTTGTGTACCAGAAGTAAGAATCTTGTCAGCGTGCATCCCTTGTTGGAGAAGGTTCAAATTGACTTCGGCATTGGCATAGGTAATAGCTGCGATAGCAGGTTCAACGATAGATGGACCATGGATACCAACAAACCAGAAGAAGGCAAAGGCACCAAAGATAATGGTAATACCAAGATAGCCATCAGCTGCAGAGAAGAGTGGTGCAAAGAATTTACCGATTGATTCAGCTACGCTTGCACCAACAAAATGACGAGCTAGTAAATCAAGAGCATAAAGAGAAACAACTGAGAGAGTGAATGGAATCACATCTTTAAAGACTTGTGAGATATTTGGTGGAACTTCGTCAGGCATACGAATAGTGACGTTGTTCTTAACACAAACCCTATAGATGGCTACAGTAACAAAGGCAGCAAGGAAGGCTGAAAGCAAACCTTTTGTCCCCAAGAATCCAGTAGCTAGGCCATTTTCGATAGGATCAGCTGCCAACATCAACAAACCAACAATTGCTGCCAACAGTGTTGACATATAGTTGATTTGATTGGTTTTCTCCATGCTACGGTTTACTGAATCGGTCAATGACTTAGCTGTTGTACCAGCTACCAAGAGAGCCAAGATACCCATTGAATAGCTGTAAGGTTTCATGAGGAGATTAACAACATCATCAGACCATTTAAAGCCCCATGAGTTTGGTACAAAGGCAATCAAGATAAAGATACTTGAGAAGAGAATAACAGGCATACCTGCAATGAAACCATCTCGAATAGCACGAAGATAGATATTACGAGATAGTTTCTCAAAGAAAGGCTTTCCTTTCTCTATAAATGCAATTAGTTTGTTCATTATTTAACTCCTCTCTTATAGAGTTCGATTAAGTGGTGCATCAAATCTTTTAACAAAATAGTTGTCATCAAGTGATCTTGACCATGCATCATGGTCACACTATAAGCCAAATCCTCGCCAGCTGCTTCCTTAGTCAATAGACTTGTTTGCGCGTGGTGAGCCTCAGCAATACAGCTACCAGCTTCCTCTACCAGAGCGTCCGCTTTAGCAAAATCACCAGCTTCAGCAGCCTTCAAGGATTCCAATAGTTTTGAACGAGCATCGCCAGCATAGGCTACGATTTCAAAACCTAACAATGTTACTTCTTCTCTATTCATGATAGAATTCTCCTTATGTATTTTTAATTAAATTCTTATGACAATAAACGTTGGATATGTAGAACTAGATAAACACGTTCACTTTTATACAAATCAAGACCCGTATGTTGCGTAATCACATCATAGATCTTGGAACCAATCTCGAAGGCTTTTGGGTAGGATTGTTTGATATGGTCTTCCATATCCAGAAGCGATTGGTTATCATCTCTTGATCTGTCTAAATAATCCAAGAAATAATTCAAATGGATCATGAAGCGATCATAGAAATGGGTATTCTCTTTGGTTCGTTGAATTGCATAGTCCTTTAAAACTTCTTCAACATTCTTGAGAATTTCTTTCCTCTTATCAATCGATTTAACTACTTCTACTTCATTCTCGCCTTCGGCATTGATGAAATGATAAGCAATTCGAATAATTTCGTCTTCAGGAAAATTATCGGTCAGTTTTTGACGATAAATTCCAAATGCTTCATTTGCGATTTGAAAAGCGACAGGATACTTAGCGGAAATATCTGGCAGATTACTATCCTTGTACCTTCCTTGTGCTAGAGCTTGGTAAGAACAGTAAATATGATCTGTCAAGGTTACGTAGAGATACTCTTGAATCGGATAATGATATTTCTTGGAAAGCTTATCAATGATTTCATAAGTCACTGTGATAAAATCAAGCGGAACATCTTTGAGGAGAGCCATAAAGTTTTCTCTTGACTCTTCGGTCTTCATCCGAAAGATTTTCTCAACCTGATGTTCAGCAATCAAATCTCCCTTCTTCTTTCCAAATGCAATCCCCTTACCAATTACAATCACTTCTTCTCCTTTATCATTTCTGACAAGCGAGACATTGTGATTCATGGGATTTAGAATTCGATACATGTCAACCTCCTTTTATATCTTAAAGGTATATGAGTACAAAAAATGACCACAAATGAACTAGAAAATCATCCGATTCCTAATTCACCTGTGATCATGCCTAATATTACTTAGTAACACTCACCTTGTATTAACTTGTGATTTAAGTATAGCACAAGTTGGTTGTTTTGTAAACCTTTACATGCAACTTTTTTTAAAAATTTTTTTAGATTCATGTTCCTAACCTAGGAGGACTTGCTTAAACGCGTTCTTTCCATGAAGTTGCTGTTGTTTGAAGAACTTTGTTGAGTTCATCAATATTTTCAAATCCAGTTGTGCGAAGCCATTCGCGAGCTGCTGCTTCACCATCTTTGATGTAAGCTTCAACTGATCCAGCCCATGTAGCACGGCCACAAAGAACTCCGTTAAAGTTTGCACCTGATTCGTGAGCAAATACAAGAGTATCTTGGAAGAGTTTAGCTGATACACCAGCACTCAAGTAGATGTATGGCAAGTTAGTTGCTTCATCTTGTGCTTTGAAGAAGGCTGCTGCTTCTTCACGTGTATAAACGACTTCACCTTCAGCGAAGCCTTCAACATATTTAATGTTAACAGGAACTTCTACTTTCAAGACATCAATGTTAAAGCGTGAGTCTGAGAAGACTTTCATAGCACCAATAACTTTGTGTGGTTTTACTTTCGCGTATTCTACAGAACCAGCGTCCGCAATTTTTTCATCATAAGCAAGGATTTCAAGGAAGAATGGGATATCTTCAGCCACACACTCAGAACCGATACGTTCGATGTACGCTTGTTTTTCTTGGTTGAGTTCGTCTGAGCTATCTACATCATAGTAAAGCAAGAATTTAACTGCATCTGCACCTTCTTCTTTAATACGTTTTGCAGACCAAACATCCAAGCAGTCTGGCAAGCGTTTTGTACTTGTTGTATCATAACCTGTTTTTTCATAAGCAAGGAGAAGACCAGCTTTTTCATCAAGAGCTTTAGTCGCTGGAAGTCCATATTCAGGGTCAAGAAGCATAGATGAAGCGTATTTAGTCAATTCATCTGCTACCAAGACTTTCAGTTCTTCCATTTGAGCCACAGTTGGTTCTTCTGTTTGGTGTTGAGCCATGAGGCGTTTCAAAGCACCACGTTGGTCAAATGCAAGAGCTGAGATGATACCATTTTCATCAGAAAGTTTTTCTAAGCGTGCACGTTTTTGTTCTGTTAAAGCCATTTTATACCTCTTTTACTATTAATTGATCATATAGAGCTTGATAGTTGGCCATGTTGACATGACCAGTCATTTTTTCTTGAGCATTAAGCATTCCAAGGACATTTGCCTTAATTAAAAGTTCTGCATCAGATTCTTTATGAAGGAGTCCTGAAGAAATGCCTGCCACAGTAGAGTCTCCAGATCCAACAGGATTTACTACCTGAATTCTAGGAATATCTACCTTGTAGAAAGTGTCACCATGTTTGGCAAAGGCACCATTGGCACCAAGTGAAACAATAATCCATTCAATACCTGCAAATAAAGGTTCTTGAAGTACTTCTTTTAATTCATCCAAATCCTCAGAAACTTCTCTTCCAAGAAGCTGAGATAATTCCTCATTATTTGGTTTGATGACTGTTGGTTTATGTGGTGATTCAAGAACCGCCTGAAGTGCTGCACCAGAGCAGTCCAAAACAACAGGCTTGCCAGCTTGATTAGCAAGTTCTACCAAGCTCGCATAGTAATCAACTGGAAGACCAGCTGGCAGACTACCTGAGATAGCTACTACTTCAACTGACTCCAAGAGTTTTTTGAAATGTTCCAAAAAGTCTTGACCTTCCTGTTCCAATACTACAGGTCCTTTTTCAAGAACTTCTGTTTGGTTGTCTCCGTGAAGAATAGCGATACAGTTACGAGTTTCTCCCTGAATTGAGAAGAAATCTTTCTTAACGTTATCATCGATATTTTCAACCAAAAACTCACCAAGTTTGCCACCCACTAAACCAGTAGCAAGAACAGAATCCCCAAACTCTGAAAGTACTCGGGTAACATTTAGTCCCTTACCACCAGCCGTTTTGGTTACATCCACCACACGATTGACAGTATCAATCTTCAACTCATCCAAGGGATAGGAAATATCAATGGATGGGTTCATTGTGACTGTTAAAATCATAGGTCACCTCTTAGTCGTGGTATTCTCCGCGATCCCATTTTTCAAGGAATTCAGTGAAGAAGTTTGCATCTGTTTGTTGAGCATTGTGACTTTCAAGGTGTTCAATTTTTGCAATCAATTTTTTGTTTTCTTCAGATGGTTTGTATTCAGCATGGATGAAAGCTTCAATAATATCACACATAAGTAATTCACCAGTAATCTTACCACCAAAACCGATAACATTAGCGTTCAATTGTTCTTTAGCATAAAGGGCTGTTGTCATATCACGAACCAAGGCAGAACGGACACCTGGAACTTTATTTACAGCGTTGTTGATACCAACACCAGTACCACAGATACATACCCCGAGATCAGCTTGACCGCTAGTTACAGCTTCCCCTACTTTTTTACCAAAGATTGGGTAGTGAGTACGTGTATGGTCATATGTACCAAAGTCAATAACTTCATATCCTTTTGATTTCAAAAATTCTGAAACCGCCATTTTTTCATCTGTTACGATGTGGTCACATCCAATTGCAATTCTCATTTTTAACTTACCTTTCTTACTGTAATCTAATTAGCACATTTTGTTCAACATGTCAACACGAATCTGGTGACGTCCACCATCGTATTTACCGTTAACAAATCCTTTAGCGATGTTTTTAGCCAATTCATCACCAACAAGTTGTGCACCCATAGTGATCATACGAGAGTTGTTGTGGCCACGAGTCATATAAGCTGAACGTTCGTCAGATACTTCTGCAGCAACCATTCCTTTGATTTTTGTTGCGACCATAAATGGACCAGCACCGTAAGCATCAATCACGATACCAAGGTTTTGTTCTTCTTTGTTTACTTCTGCAGCAACAGCGAGAGTCACATCAACAAAGTCTTGACCTTCAGCTGTAACATCCACAACGTGGAAGTTTTCTTTTTCCAAGAAGTCTTTCACAACTTCTTTCAATCTCAAACCTGCAGCATCTGCACCGATAACAATAGACATATTGTATACTCCTTTTTATTTTTCTATGCTGGATTCCAGCAGTGTATTGGCTGTCTTTAAAAAACAGTCAATTAGTCCTCACAAACATAATATACTACTATTGTTTGAAAAAGTCAACAGTTTGTGTTTGTTTTTGTTATTTATTTTTTACTTTTTTATAAAACTTCTATCTCAAACCCTAATTCTTCAACCTGATTGGCTTCTAAGAGACGAACATTCTTCTTATCTTCTAAATGATCTCCTTCTTCAAGGGATGTTGACAAGCCAGACCATGGTTCAAAGGCAATGAAAGGTCCCTTGTTCAAAGTTGACCAGATGATGAGGTTTGGAAACTCTGCAAAGTGCACTTTCAATCCCTTATCATGTTTACGAGAACGAAGGGCAATTGTTCGAGATTGCAATTCATCCAAAGTCACTGCATCTGTGCTGAAAAGATCATAGCTTAGGTCTAATTCTTTTTGATTCTCTAACCATGGACTTCTATCTTGAAAATCCAACATACCTGTTTCTGGGAAAGGACGTGGAACAGAGCAAGTCTCTTCTTTCTCAAACTCTAAGTAGTAATCTTCATAGACCTCATCATCCAGTAAAGGACAATTAAATCCTGGATGTCCACCAATAAAGTAAGGCATGACCTTGCTAGTTTCTTTATTGAAAATTTTGTATTGAGTCCGTACTGTCTTTCCTGTAAGGATATAAGTGATTTCTAGTCGGAAATGATAAGGGTAGTTTTGATAGCTATTCTCATCATCTTCAATTGCAAAAGTTACACTCTTATCTGTCTGTTCAACTAATTCAAATTCTTTCTTTCGAAGCAAACCATGACGAGGAATGTTTCCTTTGGTTTCTTGCCCCTTCTCATCTATATAAAGTGCTGTATCTTCTCTCAATGAACCACAAATGGGGAAGAGAACAGGAGCTTGTCCACTCCAATAAGTAGCATCCCCTTGCCACAAATACTCCAGTCCCTCAGCATCTTTTATAGAAGAAAGAGCCCCACCAAAACTGTTAAATTGAACTCTTAATTGTTCTGATTTTAATTCAATTACCATTATTTTCTCCAATTTCTTGATAGTTTATAAAAAACTAGGCTGTCACTCCTAAAAAGTATGACAACCTAGTTTCAACAATTTACACTCTGCGAAAATCCAATTCAAACTTCGTCAGCGTCACCTTGCCGTACTTTAGTACAGCCTACGGCTAGCTTCCTAGTTTGCTCTTTGATTTTCATTGAGCTTACATTTTATAGGAGCGCATTATTTTGCTTTTGCTGCGTACTCTTCGTTACGTTTGATCATTTGTTTTCTGTACCAAGCAAAGATACCGATATAGAACACAAGGAAGACTACTGCACCAAGGATTGCTTTGACATCACCTGTTGTAGTGTTACCAATTGTCCAACCAAGAAGTTTTTCGATTGGTCCTTCAAGAGTAGAGTGAGTAATCAATTGAGTTTGGCTCACACCTTCTGGGAATGCACCTACACCTTTAGCAAGTTCTGTTGCAAATGGTGCGATAAGTGTACCTGAAAGAAGGAAGAGTGGCAACAAGAGTGTTCCGAAAATAATCATACGGAGCAATTTACCACGTGTTACAACCAAGAGAGCTGGAGTAACACCCATAGCGATGATACCTGCAAGTGGCAAGATACCATTTCCGACTTTTGAAAGAAGCACAGCTTCAATCAACATGATTGGAGCAAGTACGTTGGCACAAGCCCAGATTTCAGCACGACCAGCGATGAAAGGCCAGTCAAGACCGATGTTAAATTTACGTCCTTGAAGACGTTTAGTAGCAACGTTTGTAATACCTTGTGAAAGTGGTTCTACGGCAGCGATGAACCATGAACCGATAAGTGAGAAGAGTTCCAAAGATACACCGGCTGTCAAACCAAGAGACAACCATCCTTTGATAACAAGACGCCATTTATCTGCATCTGCAACACCTTCAATTGGATGTGGAGTTCCCATAATACCGATAACAATACCAAGAATGAAACCGATAAAGAATTTAGAACCCCAGAAACCGATTTTTTTGTTCAATTTAGCAGCATCAAAGTCATATTTATCAAGACCTGGGAAGAATTTTTCAAAAATCTTATCCAAAACCATGATAACTGGGTTCATCATGTAGTTCATGTGAGTTGATGTCATTGGTGATGAACTTGGTGCGTTAAGAAGGTCATCAAATGTAGGTTTCATCAAGTCAGAGTTGATAATTTTCAACACACCAACAAGGACGATAGCTGCTGTAGCAATAAAGAGTGAAACTCCTTGGCTCACACCATTGTTGTCTGCATACCATTTAATCAAAAGACCTGTGATAGACAAGTGCCAGATATCGAAGATATCGACATCAAGTGTATCAGTTTTCTTCATAGCAAGCATCACTACGTTGACAATCAACATGATGAGCAAGAAGTAAAGTGTCCAAGCAGAACCCCAAGTGATTGTAGCAAGTGGTGCCCAACCAACGTCGGTAATACTCAATTGAATACCAGTATTTTCAACGAATTTTGCAAGTGATGCTGAGAAAGCACCATTTAGCATACCGATGATAGCACCGATACCAGTAAGAGCGATGGCAAGTTTGATACCACCTTCAAGCGCTTTGGAGAATTTCACTCCAAAAAGTAAAGCCAATACTGTCAAAATGATTAACATGATGACAGGTCCACCCATTTCTAAGATGGGATTGAAAACCTTTCCGATTAGGTCAAAGATTGCATCCATAACAGTTCCTCCCTTTTTTATTTATGAATGTTAACAAATTGATAATTAGCTTAATCCGTGTTCTTTGATAGCTGCTTCAATATTATCAAATACTGGAGCACTCATAGCTGGAATACGGAATAAGATTGGTCCAGCTTCGATAACTGGAATACCTGGCTCAAAACCAAGGTCTGTCGCAGCAATTGGCGTGAAGATGTCATAACCTTTGATAAGGTCTTCGTTAACGTCTTTGACCATGACTGCATCACAGTGCACATCGTAACCACGGTTTGAAAGTTCTTCTTCAAGAGCACTTTTAATTTGGTGGCTTGAGTTAACACCTGCACCGCAGGCAGCAAGAATTTTAATCATATGGATCTCCTCCGATTTAATATTTTTAATAGACAAGATTAAGCGATTGCTTCAGCGATATAAGCATAGAGGGCTTCTGGTTCAGAAATTTTTGATAGGTCTTCAAGATGACCATTTCCTGTGAAGAAGTCCATCAACTGAGCAAGAATATTCGTTTGACTTGAACTCGAGTTATTGATGATAAAGAAGAGCAAGGATACTTCTACTTCCTTATCTGGCGCAATCATATTGTGGAAGGTCACTGGTTTTTCTAATCGAACGACCACAACTTTTTCAGCCAGATTATGAACAATATCTGTATGAGGAATAGCCACATTCGGCAAATCCTTACCCAAAAATTCCATATCTAAGCCAGTTGGAAATGACTTTTCACGCGTGATCAAGGCTTCACGATAGGTCGGAGTTACGATTTCTCGTTCTTCCAATAAAGTTGCAACCTGATCAAAGAGATGTTCTTGATTATCCGCTTCTAAGCAAAACACAAGGTTTTTGTCAAAGAAATGATCTAATCCCATAAGGTTTTCCCTTCTTTCCATTAACTTTACGACCTAAGTATAACACTATATGAAATCGTTGTCAATAGTTTTCTGTTGATTTTTGTCTCTTTTTTTATATTTTTGTTGTGTTTATAGTTTGTTATATAAAAATAAACACACAAACAAATACTCCAAGCATTTTTTCTGTTCTAATACTAGAGCAAACTAGGAAGCTAGCCTCAGGTTGCTCAAAACACAGTTTTGAGGTTGTAGATAAGACTGACGAAGTCAGCTCAAAACATGGTTTTGAGGTTGTAGATGAAACTGACGAAGTCAGCTCAAAACACTGTTTTGAGGTTGTGGATAGAACTGACGAAATCAGCTCAAAACATGGTTTTGAGGTTGTAGATGAAACTGACGAAGTCAGCTCAAAACATGGTTTTGAGGTTGTAGATAAAACTGACGAAGTCAGTGATCATACATACGGCAAGACGACGCTGACGTGGTTTGAAGAGATTTTCGAAGAGTATAAAAACTAAAAAAGCAGACCATCTAAGCCTGCTTTACTATTGATTCTGATATAAATTTCCTGTGAACAAGGAAAGGCATTTCTGATAACTTATTCTTCATCCATGCTCAAGACACTGAGGAAAGCTTCTTGTGGGACTTCAACTGATCCGATAGCTTTCATGCGTTTCTTACCAGCTTTTTGTTTTTCAAGGAGTTTACGCTTACGAGAAACGTCACCACCATAACATTTAGCAAGTACGTTCTTACGAAGGGCTTTAATATCAGTACGAGCGACAATCTTGTGTCCAATAGCTGCTTGAATTGGCACCTCAAATTGTTGGCGAGGGATAATTTTCTTAAGTTTATCAACGATGAGTTTCCCACGTTCGTAAGCAAAATCCTTGTGAACGATGAAGCTGAGGGCATCCACTTTGTCTCCATTGAGAAGGATATCCATTTTGACCAGCTTAGATGGACGATACTCTGACAATTCGTAGTCAAAGCTTGCATAACCACGAGTCGAAGACTTAAGCTTATCAAAGAAATCAAAGACGATTTCAGCCAGTGGAATTTGATAGATAACATTGACACGGTTATCATCAATATAGTCCATCGTCACAAAGTCCCCACGCTTGCGCTGAGCCAATTCCATTACTGCTCCGACGAACTCCTGTGGTACCATGATTTGCGCCTTAACATAAGGCTCTTCAATGGTTGCAATCTTAGTTGGGTCTGGAAATTCAGATGGGTTAGATACATCCATAGACTCACCGTCAGTCAAATTAACCTTATAGATAACGGATGGAGCTGTCATGATGAGGTCGATGTTGAACTCGCGTTCCAAACGTTCTTGGATAACATCCATATGAAGAAGTCCAAGGAAACCACAACGGAAACCAAATCCAAGTGCCTGAGATGTTTCTGGTTCAAACTGAAGACTAGCATCATTCAGTTGCAATTTTTCAAGGGCTTCACGAAGGTCATTGTACTTGTTTGATTCAATTGGGTAGAGACCCGCAAAGACCATAGGATTCATCTGCTTATAACCATGTAATGGCTCTGCCGCAGGATTGGTTGCCAAGGTAACGGTATCACCCACACGAGTGTCCTGAACCGTCTTAATAGAAGCTGCAATATAACCAACATCACCAGTCGCAAGAAAATCACGACCAACTGCCTTAGGAGTGAAAATTCCAACCTCAGTCACATCAAAGGTCTTGCCATTGCTCATGAGCTGAATCTTATCACCGGGTTTAACCACCCCATCCATAACACGCACTTGGAGAATAACTCCACGGTAAGCATCGTAAACAGAGTCAAAAATCAAAGCCTTAAGCGGCGCCGTCACATCACCTGTTGGCGCTGGCACTTTTTCTACGATTTGCTCAAGAATTTCTTCTATACCAATACCAGCCTTGGCAGATGCTAAGACTGCTTCACTGGCATCCAAACCAATCACATCTTCAATCTCTGTACGCACGCGCTCTGGATCCGCAGCTGGCAGGTCAATTTTGTTAATGACAGGCATGATTTCCAAATCATTGTCCAAGGCCAGATAAACGTTGGCAAGGGTTTGGGCCTCAATTCCTTGAGCAGCATCGACCACCAAAATAGCACCCTCACAGGCAGCGAGCGAACGTGAAACTTCATAGGTGAAGTCTACGTGCCCCGGCGTATCAATCAAGTGGAAAATATAAGTTTCCCCATCTTTTGCAGTATAATTGAGCTCTATAGCATTCAACTTAATGGTAATCCCACGTTCTCGCTCTAAATCCATGCTATCCAAAAGCTGAGCCTGCATTTCACGACTTGAAACCGTCTCTGTTTTTTCCAAAATGCGGTCTGCTAGAGTCGACTTCCCGTGGTCAATATGAGCGATAATAGAGAAGTTACGAATCTTCTCCTGTCGTTTTTTCAATTCTTCTAAGTTCATGATTCTCTTCCTTTCAGGGTATCTATTTATTATAAATTGTTTTTGACATTTTGACAAGACCATACCCTGCTAGGAGTACTAATCTTCAGCAACAAAGCCGTCATTTTCGATAAAGTGATGTTCTGTCATTCCTTGGTCTGTAAAGACAATCCCATGAAGAACACCACCATAGACAGCTCCTCCATCCATGCCAATCTTGCCATCTTCTGTAGTCCAAAGTTCAGCAGTACCACGCTCTTGCTTCAACAAACCATAAACCGGTGTATGACCAAAGACAATGATTTTTCCAGTATGATTTTCAGCTTCGTGGAATGGTTTTCTAAGCCATACTTTCTTGTAATCTGTGGTTTCATGCCAGTCATCCAAGGTCAAATCAATACCTGCGTGAACAAAGATGTACTTATCTGTCTCTACCACAAATGGCATTTGACGAATAAATTCGACTAAGTCTGCCGCTTCAGTAGCAACACGCTTGGCATCCTCAA
The DNA here is from genome assembly GCF_001096185.1 of Streptococcus pneumoniae. GTDB lineage: Bacteria > Bacillota > Bacilli > Lactobacillales > Streptococcaceae > Streptococcus > Streptococcus pneumoniae_B. The sequence continues at coordinate 34,693 of NZ_CRPU01000004.1, read as the reverse complement.
CTCCATCAACTGGTGCATCCAAGGGACGACCTAGGATAGAGTTAATGGTTGTATCTCCACCATTGCGACGATAGTGGTCATAGCTTTCTTCTGGGTCATCTAGCCATGTCAAAAACATATACTCGTGGTTTCCTGACAAACAGATTGCCCCTTGATTGTCAACCAAGTCCTTGACCATTTCAAGGACACGGCGACTATCTTCACCACGGTCAATCAAGTCCCCTAGAAAGAGCAACTGGGTCTGACCATCCCATGTTTTGAGAAGGTCTTCCAGCATCCCAGCTTTTCCATGAACATCTCCAATTACATAATAGTCTGTCATCTTATTTCTCCCTGTTTCTCAACAATTCTCTGGCTTGTGTCAGGGCTGCTTCTGTCACATCATCACCTGCCAACATCTTAGCGACTTCTTCCACTCGCTCTTCAACAGTCAAGAGACGAACAGTCGAAACTGTTGAATGGTCATTGCTAATCTTCTCAATAAAGAATTGATAATCCGCAATCGCAATCACTTGTGGCAAATGGGAAATAGCTAGAACCTGCCCATGTTGGCCAATCTTGTGAATCTTCTGTGCGATGGCTTGAGCTACACGACCTGAAACTCCTGTATCCACCTCATCAAAGACAATACTTGTCTTGCCTTCTTTACGTGAAAAGGCTGACTTAATGGCTAGCATGAGGCGAGACAATTCTCCGCCAGATGCAACCTTGACCAAGGGTTTAAAGTCTTCGCCAGGGTTGGTTGAAATGTAAAATTCGACCGTTTCATTGCCCTCACGACTGAATTTACCCTTGCTAAAACGAACCTGAAACTGGGCTTTTTCCATATAAAGATCTTGCAGTTCTTGTTTAATCTCAGCTTCAAGCTGCTGAGCCAAGTCATGACGAGCAGATGCAAGCTGACCTGCCAAATTGACAAGATTGACTTCCAATTTTTTGAGCTCGGTTTCCATGTCCTCAGATGAAAGGTTATTGCCTGTCAAGAGATTGTATTCTTCCGTAATCTTGGCAAAATAAAGCAAGACATCATCAACAGTCCCACCGTACTTGCGGGTAATGGTATGAAGGAGGTCCAAACGATTCTCAACCTGCATGAGACGATTACCGTCAAAATCAAGGTCCTCAATAATAGCTTCCAAACGTTTGCTAATGTCTTCTAAGACATAGTAGGTCTCAGACAGAGAGCTTGAAATTTCACGGTATTCAGGGTCGTACTCTTCGACACTTTCCATATCATTCATGGCTGAACGAACATTGGCCAGACTTGAAAAGTCTTCATTGTCCAACATGCTGTAGGCATTAGTCAGTGTATCCGCAATATTTTTATGGTTGAGAAGTTTCTCTCGCTCTTGGTTAAGAGCCAAATCTTCTCCAGCCTGCAAGTTTGCTGCCTCAATCTCTGCCATTTGAAATTCCAACATTTCGATACGAGCCTTGTGTTCCTGTTGGTTTTTCTTGATTTCCAGAACCTGCTTACGCATTTTACGGTAGGCATCAAAACTCGTCTGATAGGTTTCTTTCAATTCCCAAAAAGCTGCGTCGCCAAATTCATCCAACATTTGAATATGAAGTTGGGGCCGCATTAATTCTTCTTGGTCATGTTGACCATGAATATCAACCAGATGTTGCCCAATAGCACGCAAAACAGACAGATTAACCATCTGGCCATTTACACGGCTGATACTACGACCATTTTGCAAGATTTCTCGACGGATGATAATCTCATCACCCAATTCTAAACCTTGCTCATTAAAAATTTCCTGTAAAAGGCGACTATTTTCAACGGAGAATAGCCCCTCAATCTCTGCCTTAGGCGCACCATGACGAATAACATCTGTTGTAGCACGAGCTCCCAACATCATATTCATGGCATCAATGATAATCGACTTCCCTGCACCCGTTTCACCAGTCAAGACAGTCATCCCCTTTTCAAAATGGAGGGAAATAGCCTCAATAATGGCAAAGTTTTTTATCGAAATTTCAAGTAACATATAGACCTACCAATTTTTTACTTGTTCAAAGATTTCCTCAGCTAGACTTTCAGTTCTGGCAATGACTAAAATCGAGCTATCATCAGCTAAACAGCTAAAAATCTTATCCGCAAAAGTCTCAGTTAACTGAGCTTTTACAAAAGCTGTATTTCCTGGGATCACTTGGAGATTGATCATCTTGTCCATCAATTGAGCCGATTCGATATTGTCTTCAGCCAGTTGCAAACTTTTCACGATTGATTTTGGTAATTCATAGACATAGGTGTTGTCTCTCAAAGGAATTTTGACAATACCTAGCTCTTTGATATCTCGGGATACCGTTGCCTGAGTGGCAGTGATGCCCGCCTCTTTCAAATGTTCTACGATTTCTTCTTGCGTACCGATTTGATAATCTGTCACAAATCGTCTAATTTTTTCAAGTCTCTCTTTTTTATTCATTTTTAAATTGACTATGCGCCCTCTCTACTACTTCTTCAATCTCAGCAAGAACCTGATTGCTTGCTGACTCTTCTTTTTTCAAATACGCTAAAAACTCAATATTTCCATGCCCACCTTGGATGGGAGAAAAGTCCAATCCAAGGACTGAAAAGCCTTCCTCTACTGCCATAGCTGTGACAGATTCAAGGACATTCTGATGAACCTTGGCATCGCGAATAATTCCATTTTTCCCAATCTGCTTACGTCCTGCCTCAAACTGAGGCTTAACCAAAGCCACAACCTGACCTTGATCGGCTAACACTCGGTGCAAGGCTGGCAGAATCAGACTGAGGGAAATGAAACTCACATCAATACTGGCAAAGCTCGGTTCCTTTTCGAAATCAGTCTTTTCAGCATAGCGGAAATTGAACTGCTCCATGCTGACAACTCGCGGGTCCTGGCGTAATTTCCAAGCCAACTGATTGGTACCAACATCGACTGCAAAGACCAACTCGGCACCATTCTGCAACATAACATCGGTAAATCCTCCAGTAGAAGCCCCAATATCAATCGTTGTTGCCCCATCCACTGATAAATCAAATACTTGCAAGGCCTTTTCTAATTTCAAGCCACCACGGCTGACATACTTGAGTTTTTCACCCTTAAGTTTTAGCTCGGTGTCGTCTGGGATTTTCTCTCCTGGCTTGTCAAAACGTTCTCCATTCAGGACTGCTACGACTAGACCAGCCATGACACCGCGCTTAGCCTGTTCTCGCGTTTCAAACAAGCCCTGTTTATAAGCTAGTACATCCACTCTTTCCTTAGCCATTGATTCTCAAACTTTCTACTACTTTTACAATCGATTCTATCTCAAAGGGAATCTGCTGGGCAATTTCTTCTAATTTGGCATTAGCTTGATCCAAGGTTTGGTTACAAAAGGCAATAGCCTCTTCCAAGCCCAACAAGGCAGGATAGGTTGATTTTTCTGCCTGCAAATCCTTTTGAGGTGTCTTGCCGATTTCCTCAAAACTAGCTGTCACATCCAGCACATCATCTCTGACCTGAAAAGCAAGTCCAATCAATTCACCAACAGTTTTCAGCTTTGCCTGCATTTCAGGAGCCAATTCAACAATAATAGCAGCCGCTTGGAAAGGAAAGGATAGTAATTTTCCAGTCTTATTAGCATGAATAGTCTGGAGTTCTTCCAAAGACAAATGCTGGTGTTCACCCTCCATATCCAAAACCTGCCCTGCCACCATGCCCAGACTACCTGAAGCAAGAGATAAGTTGGCAATCAAGTCCACTTTGATCTGACTTGGCAAATCTGCCTGCGCTATCAAGGCGTAAGGATCTAGAAACAAGGCATCTCCAGCCAAAATCGCCATTGCTTCGCCAAATTTCTTATGGTTGGTCAAACGTCCTCGACGATAATCATCATCATCCATAGCAGGAAGATCATCATGAATCAAGCTCCCTGTATGAATCATTTCCAAGGCCGCGGCCACCTGTGCATGAGCTGGTTGGATGACAACTTGCAAGGCTTCCAGAACTTCTAACAGAAGAAAAGGCCGAATACGCTTGCCACCAGCATGAATAGAATAGAGAACAGACTCTCGCAAACTAGAAGCAAACTGCTGGTCTCCATAAAAGTCTTCCAAAGCCGACTCGACAAGAGCTAATTTTTCTTGCTTCTTCATTCAAAATCACTTTCTGTTCCGTCTTCTTGCATGACCTTAACCAAGGTCTTTTCAGCCTTGTCTAGCGTAGCTTGGAGCTCTTTTGACAAGACCATCCCCTTTTGAAAGGCAGCAATCGCATCTTCCAGAGCAATTTCACCATTTTCCAAACTTTGGACAATGGTTTCCAGTTCTGCTAGATTTTCCTCAAATTTCTTTTGTTTTGACATCTTTAACCTCTAATTCTACTTGACCATCTCGCATCAAAAGCGTCACTTGGTCTGTTTTCTTTAAATTCTCAACCGAATCGACTACTGAATCTTCTTTCTTGACAATTGCATAGCCACGCGCCACGATTCGACTGGTATCCAACATCAACAAGGCTTCTGAAAGTCTTTTCACCTCAGCAACCTTGGCATCATAAACCAAAGCCATTTGGCTACGGAGGAGCTTATCCAACTGCCCTAGACGGTCTTGATAGCGTTGGATTTTGGTAACGGGTGATAATTGTACCAGTTGATGCGTCCGTGCTTGGACGACTTGTTTGTTATCAGAAATCCGTGTACGTAAACTTTGTTTTAAACGCAGTTGCAGTTGATCCAAGCGTTGCAAATAGCCATCATACAAGCGCTCTGGCTGTCTAAAGATAACAGACTGACTGCATTTTTTCAAAGCTTCTTGTTTCTTAGATAGGACATTTCGCACTGCCGTTGCCATCCGTTTTTCCTGATTTTGCAAATGAGCTAATAGATCCAACTTGGTCACAGGTGTTGCTAGTTCAGCAGCAGCCGTTGGTGTCGCAGCGCGGCGATCTGCCACAAAATCTGCCAAGGTCACATCCGTCTCATGCCCCACACTAGAAATAACTGGCAAGCGAGATTCAAAAATAGCCCGTACCACAATCTCTTCGTTAAAGGCCCAGAGATCCTCGATGGAACCACCACCACGACCAATAATCAGCAAATCCAAATCGTCACGTTGATTGGCACGCGCAATATTTCGAGCAATTTCCTCCGCAGCCCCTTCACCTTGAACCTTGGTCGGATAGAGAAGAATGTCAACACCTGAAAATCGCCTGCTGACGGTCGTGATAATATCTCGAATCACGGCTCCACTGCGACTGGTCACTACACCAATTCTCTTAGAAAATTGGGGCAGAGGTTGCTTGAAACGTTCTTGAAACAGGCCTTCTTCCGTCAATTTTTTCTTGAGTTGTTCAAACTGAATCGCAAGTGCACCAACTCCATCAGGCTCTGCCTTTTCAATGATGATGGAGTAGCTACCACTTGGTTCATAGACCTGTACACGCCCAATTACATTGATCTTCATCCCTTCTTCAAGGTCGAAACCTAATTTCTGATAAATCCCAGACCAGATGGTCGCTTGAATAACTGCATGGTCATCTTTTAGGGAGAAATATTGGTGAGTAGGTCGTTTACGAAAGTTGGAAACTTGACCAGTTAAATAGACCCGTTCCAAGTAAGGGTCTTTATCGAATTTCATTTTCAGATACTTGGTCAAAGTTGTTACCGATAAATACTTTTCCATCTCCACCTACTATTCATTTTCTTGCTCTTTCATGGGTATTATTATACCAAAAATATGCCTAAAAATCTTCATTTATGTACCATTATGAGGGAAAAATAAATAATAGGTTTACAACAAATATCTGACAGCTTATGGCATAAGAAAACGAGTATCTCCAATTACGGATATACTCGTTTTTTTGATATTTTAAAAGTGAACTTTTGCCTTCTGCTTAAATCTTTTCGACAAAACCTTGATAACTATTTGTTACTTTCATCTTTACGTTTAGTAAACACAAAGAATGATGCTAAAGTTGTTAATAACCCAACCACAGTCATACTCATGTCCGACGCACTCCCCGTACGTGGCAATGTTGGTTTTTCCTCTTTTGGTGGCTCAACTTGTTTCGTTGGTGTCTCCACTTTTGGTGGCTCAACAGGTTCTGTTGGTTTCTCCACTTTTGGCGGTTCCACTGGTTCTGTTGGTTTCTCCACTTTTGGCGGTTCCACTGGTTTTGCTGGTTTCTCCACTTTTGGCGGTTCAACAGGTTTTACTGGTGTCTCCACTTTTGGTGGCGTTGGTTCTTTCAAGTCAGGCTTAACCGGTGGGGTTGGAGCTTTTGGTTCTTTCAAGTCAGGTTTCACTGGTTTTTCTTTATCGAACTTGTTTGGTTCTTTTGGAGCAACTCCTAATGGTGTTGGTTCTTTAAGTTCTGGTTGTTTTGGTTCAACTGGTTTCGTTGGTGGCGTTGGTTTTGGTGTTTCAACCAATTCTAGTTTCGGTTTCACATCAATATATTCGTCAACGATAGCCGTGTTGATTCCGAATAATTGAGTGAATGGGACGGTTGCACCAAATTCCAAATAGAAGCCATCTTCTGTCACTTTTATAACACCTGCACCTTTGTATTTGTAAGGTGATTCTTGGTTATCCCATACCGGGTTTCCACTGTTAATTTCATCTAATGTTTTATCGGCATAAAATCCATCATCATGTTTATAGACAAAAGATTCATTCAATTTGATAAATGAAGCATTATGAATAGCATACACAATTTCACGATAGGTACTAGGCCATGTATTCACATTGGATCCATATTTGTTAGTCATATAATCTTTGACTTTTTTGAAACCATCTTTTTTGTACTCTTCTTCATCTTTTACGTATGCTGTTTTCAATTCTGCTTTTTTTGTATTCCACTCTTGACGTTTGGAAGGGTCACTCAATAATCCGCCGGGTTTTGATGCTGTTTCGAGGTCTACGTTATACAGTTTCTTAAATTCGTCATTTAAGTATTCGTCATAAACTCCTGATTTCCCATAGAATTCTTTAAACATATCCTTATTGTCTGCGAAATAATACGAATTGTCACTATAACCATGCCATCCTGTATTCATAGAACTCACTGCAAACATAACTGGTTTTTCTTTTGTTGGAATCACTTTCGTTCCATCTTCAAGATATAGAGTTGGTTTCATACGAACTCTTGTACTATATCCATGTTTTCTGAAATCACCATAGATTGATACTGAAATAGTTGGATCGTAGGCAGGAGAAATTTGCATTGTATCAACAGAACTACCAGTCTCTAAGACAGTGTATTCATAATCAATACGTGTGACTTTTTTCTTATCGTATGTGGTGTTCTCTAAGTTTGTGTAAGTCACGGTAAACGGTCTATCTTTTTTGGCAATGACAGGATATGTGGTGATATGTGGGTCTTTGCCGTATTCTCGATAACCTGTTACTGTTTCATCCCATCGTTTGATGATCTTATCTGTCAAATTATTTTTTGCTAATGCTTCATCTGATAATTGGTCGCTACTCAACTTTTTATGATTTAGTTTCCAAAAACTTCCGTCTTTCTGAGTATATTTCAACATTGCTAAAGCACCAGTATCACCAGTATCTTTAACTTCTATGCTGATTTTAGCATTTGGTTCTTTAACGAAAATCAAATAGTTTTTTTCTTCGCTTGCAAAACGACCTGGTTTCTTCGATTCTTCTTCGAATTTTTTCAATTTTTCGTTATATTCTGCTCTACGTTTATCGTTTTCAATTTTATCAGCAGCTTCATTAGATTTAACTTGTTTATTGTATTCTGCAAGTTTTGTATTGTATGTTGCGAGTTTAGCGTCATAATCAGCTTTGGCCATATTATAGTCAGTTTGAGCTTTATCATAGGCCGCTTTATCTTTTTCATATTGTGCTTTTTTAGCGTCCCACTCAGCTTTAAGTTTTTCGTATTCAGCTTTTACCTTGTCCGCTTCAGCTTTTTGTTTATTGTATTCTGAAAGGTCACTTTCGTATTTTGTAAGTGTCTCTTTATTTGTAGCTAACACTTTGTCATATTCAGCCTTCGCCTTATCGTACTCAGCCTTGTCCGCTTCATATTTAGCCACACTTTCATTGTAGGCTTTAAGTTCTGCTTCGTATGCTTTCTTATCTAATTCATATTTTGTTGTTTCTGCCTTATACGTAGTTAAAGCCTTGCCATAACTATCAGACTCGTTTTGTTGAATGTTTGAAGATTGGTCAGAAGCTTCAACTGTATGTACCCCAAATAAGATAGCAGAAGTTAAGCATGCGCTTGCTAATCCAAATTTTACTGAGTTTTTGTTCATATTACTCACTCTTTCTTAGAACGATTTAGAGAAAACTTAGTTTCTTTTGATTATTTATTTTCCAAACTTAATACATATACAATAAATTTACTTAAATCTAATTCATCTGATTATTTGCTGTTTCGAGCTTCTTCCAAAATCTTTGCAATCTTGGTCGTCAACAGGTCGATAGCAACTGTATTGCTGACTCCCTCAGGAATGACAATATCAGCATAACGCTTGGTTGGCTCGATAAACTGATGGTACATTGGTTTAACCACACCTAGATACTGGTCAATAACGCTATCAAGACTACGGCCACGTTCTTCCATATCGCGCTTGATACGACGAATAATGCGCACATCATCATCCGTATCCACAAAAATCTTGATGTCCATCAAATCGCGCAGGCGCTTGTCCTCTAAGACCAAAATCCCCTCAACGATAAAGACATCTTGAGGCTCCTGACGATAAGTCTTGCTACTCCGTGTATGCTCTGTATAGTCATAAGTCGGGATGTCCACTGGGCGTCCAGCCAACAACTCCTTAATTTGCTCGATCATCAAGTCTGTATCAAAGGCAAAAGGATGGTCGTAGTTGGTTTTGACACGCTCTTCAAAGGTCAAATGAGACTGATCCTTGTAGTATGAATCATGCTCAATCATGGAAATCTTTTCATCTGGAAAATGCGATAAAATGGCTCTTGAAACACTGGTCTTACCACCACCAGAACCACCTGTCACTCCGATAATGATTGGTCTATTTTGCATGCTATCCTCCGTTTTTTTATCCGTCGTCTATTCTATCACATTTTTTGAAAAATTTATAGTCTGATTTTGGATAGTCTAAGGGAAACAACACTCCCTACACCTCAGTTAGACTAGCTAAAAACCTTCCTTGGCTTATATAGATTATCTCGTTTCTCTAGAATTGCTAGCAATTTATCATCTTCAAAGGCAGCTAATTCTTGTTCTGTTTGTTCGAGTTCGATAAAACGACCAAAACACACTTCTGTAGCCTGTTCTTGAGTTAAGAAAACTTTGACAAGGTCTCCTGTCCCAATCTCTAGAGGATGGAGAAAATCTAATTGCCCAGCCTCTACTCTTTCAGCAATTTCTTCCAAGCTAAGAGCATCTTCTAGCTGTAAACCGGCTGCACTAGTACGAGTTAACTGAGACATATGAGCTGCATAGCCCAATTTTTCTCCCAAGTCAACAGACAAGGTACGAATATAGGTTCCCTTGCTACATTTCACACGAAAAGTAAAGCGTGCAAGATGACCCTCATAAGAAATCGGATTTGTACGCTCAAATTGATAAATGGTCACCTGACGTTCTGGGCGCTCTACTTCCTGACCAGCACGTGCATACTCATAAAGCTTACGACCATTGACCTTGACAGCTGAATACATAGGCGGAATCTGAATAATAGGTCCAGTCAGACTGGCGATTGCTTCATCAACAAGCTTTTGATCCAAGTGCGACAAAACAGGTGTCTCAGCGACTACTTCTCCACTGGCATCCTCAGTCGTTGTTGAATAGCCAAGAGTGATTTCCCCCTCATAGACCTTGCCCTCGTCCTGCATAAACTCAACCATGCGTGTTGCCTTGCCAACCGCAATGGGCAAAACACCCACCACATCCGGATCCAAGGTCCCACCATGACCAATCTTCTTGGTTCCCAAAATCTTACGCAGTTTAAAAACCGCATCATGCGAAGTCATCCCCGCTTCTTTTTTTAAGTTGATAATGCCGTTCATATCTTATTTCCTACTCCCCCTTCAATGCTTCAAATTTTGCTTTCATAGTTGGATTTTTACGGGTCAATTTTTTGACTGATACATCATCCAGCTTATTATTGGCAAGTCGGAGTTGGTTTTCAGATGTTGTCAGGAACTTCTTAACCTCTTCCATGCGTTTGATGGCCTTGTCGATTTCATCGATAGCTTTACCAAAGTTGGTCGAAGCTGAATTATAGTTCTTGGCAAAGGCTAGTTTAAAGGCATCCAAGTCTTCTTCAAAATGCGTAATGTCAATATTTTGCTCGCGAACCAAGGCCAACTCCTGCTTATATTTTAGAGAATTAAGCGCCGCATTTCGCAAGAGCCCAATCAACTGAATAAAGAATTGAGGACGAACCACATACATCTTTTCATACTCATGGCTGACGTCTACAATCCCTGTGTTAAAGTAGTCGTTATCAGCTTCAAGCATGGTCACCAAAACCGCATACTCACAGTTCTTCTCCCGACGGTCCTTGTCCAATTCCTTATAAAAATCTGCATTCTTGTGCTTCTTCTCCGTTCCGTCAGCTTCATTTTTCATCTCAAACATGATGGAAATGATTTCAACCCCATTTTCGTCACATTCACGGAAGATAAAGTCTCCCTTAGACCCACGCGCTGAAACCTTGTTATCCTTTTCAAAGTAAGCATTTGGAAAGGCAAAACTGCGGACCTTGTTAAACTCACTCTCTGCATAGTGTTCCAGACTTTCCCCGATAGCTTTTGTAGATTGTTGAGCTTTGAAATTCTTGTAAAATTCGACTTGTTCACTTGCTGCTTTGAGCTGGGCTTCGTAGTTTTGCTTAACAGAAGCAAGGGAGAGTTCGTTTTCTTTTTCTTGCAAAAGAAGCTGATTTTTAACCTGGTCTCGTTCTTTTTCTAGGTCAGAAAGGGTCTTTTGCAGTTGATTTTCATGCTCCAAACGCAAGGTAGCCAATTGGTTTTCCAAGGCCTGTACTTCCTTGTCCTTGGCCAAGAGAGCCTGATGGCTTGTCTGCTCAACTTCTTTCTTAGCCAATTCTTTTTCTGTATCAAAGTTTTGGATTTGACTCTGCAGTTGCGCGATTTCTTGGTCTTTTTGAGCTAGTTTAGACTGCTGTTCATTCATGGCCTTTTGCTCAGCCAAGGCCAGTTCCTGCTTCATGCGGTCGTGCAATTCCTTATCAAACTCTGCCGTTCTCACTTGGGATAAAAGTTCAGCATACTGACTTTCATTTACTGTAAAGACTTCCCCACAGTTGGGACATTTGATTTCGTTCATATCGTTCCTCTTTCTAGACTTCTGTAACCATTATATCATGCCTGAGGGAAAATCAAAAACAGTGAGTCAAACCCCACTGTTTATCTTCTTTTACTTTAAATTTTTTCCAAGGCCAAGCGCAAGTCTTCAATCAAATCCTCTACATTTTCAAGTCCGATTGACAAGCGGATTTGGTTTGGTGTGACACCTGCTGCTTCAAGGTCTTTTTCTGACAATTGACCATGAGTGGTTGTTGCTGGATGAACAACAAGCGATTTAGCATCTGCAACATTCGCAAGATCAGAGAAGATTTCCAAATTATCAATTACCTTACGTGCTTCTGTCTCCCCACCTTTGACATGGAAGGTAAAGATTGAACCCACACCTTTTGGTAAATATTTCTCAGCCAAGGCATAATAAGGACTATCTGCAAGTTTTGGATAATTTACCTTTTCTACCTTAGGATGGTTGACAAGAAAATCAACAATTTTCTCAGCATTTTGCACATGGCGTTCCACCCGAAGTGAAAGGGTTTCAAGTCCTTGAAGCAAGAGGAAGGCATTAAATGGTGACAAGGCTGCACCTGTATCACGGAGCAATTGAACACGAACAGCTATAATAAAAGCTGCTGCACCTACATCACGAGTATAGCTCAAATTGTGGTAGCTTGGGTCTTCCTCAACAAATTGAGAGAATTTACCTGAAGCTGCCCAGTCAAAACGACCACTATCGACAATCACTCCTCCAATAGTCGTACCATGCCCACCGATAAACTTAGTCGCAGAGTGAATGACAATATCTACACCGTGAGAAAAGACATTAATCAAATAAGGTGTAGCAAAAGTATTGTCAGAAACAAGTGGAATCTGATACTTATGAGCAATCTCTGCCAATTTTTCCAAATCTGGAATGTTAATCAAGGGGTTACCCAAGGTTTCAATCAAGACAAGCTTGGTATTGTCATTGATCGCTGCTTCTACTTCCTCCAAATTATCCACATCGACAAAGGTTGTTGTGATACCATAACGAGGAAGGGTTTCTTTCAAGAGATTGAAGGTTCCACCGTAAATAGTTGATGCTGCTACAACATGGTCACCAGCATGGGCAAGTGCCAAAATCGTATAAGTCACTGCGGCCATACCTGATGCTGTTGCAAGAGCTCCAACACCACCTTCCAGAGCAGCAATTCTTTCTTCAAAGGCAGCCGTTGTAGGATTTGTAATACGAGTATAGATATTCCCTGGTTTTCTCAAGGCAAACAAATCGGCACCTTCCTGCGTATCATCAAAAACAAAGGATGTTGTTTGATAAATCGGCACTGCACGAGACTTAGTTGCTGGATCAACTACTTGCCCAGCATGCAATTGTAAGGTTTCAAATTTAAAATCACGAGTCATAAAACGACCTCCAAATAGTTTGATTAAGGATATTGTAGCACCTTAAGGTATAGTTTACAAATATCAGTTTTCTATATTTTGATATAAGAAATAGCTATTACCTTATTTTGAAAATAAGAAAAGCACGACTCAATCGTGCTCATTTTCTTAATCTACATAAGTATCTTCATTTTTATTAAGGAAGGCATATGGAAGACCCATCAAGAGGCCTCCTCCGATAAAGTTTCCAATGAAGGTTACACCCCAGTGGCGAAGCATATTTCCAACACCGAAGTTAGCAATTGAATCCGCAGCAACACTGAATTTTACAATCGCGAAAGAAGCAAAGTTTGCTGCAATGTGCTCGTTTGTTAAGAATACAAACATGTAAATCGCTGACAACACAAGCCAAAGTTTGGCACCACCATCTTTGACCAAAACAAATGACAGAATCGCAATATTTACGAAAATATTTGCCAAAATCGCCTCAAGCAAGACCAATTCATTTGAGCGGCCTAACTTCATCTCAACAACACCTGAAATGAAACTATCGTGAGTGAGATGTGCATAGGCTGCCGAGTGAGCGAAGCCCCAACCTGCTATCAAGGCCCCGATAAGGTTGAACAAGGTACAGTAAAGTAAAATCTCAGCTGTTTTTCTCCAAGAGATTTTTTTCAAGAAACTACCAGCAGTCAAGAACATCATGTTTGATGTTACCAACTCAGCATTCAAGAAAACAATGTAGGCCAATCCCCAAGCGAAGACAAAGGGGAAGAGGAAGCGTCCACTACCTGGTGCAATTTTATTAATCAAGTCAGCCCCAACTGCACCTGCAGCAGTACTGAAGGTTAAAAATGCACCTGCGAACATAGAACGAATAGCATACTTAAATTTGCTTTGACTATAAAGACTTTCTTTCTTCTTGCAAGCAAATTCAATCTTTGAGATAAATTCTGAAGAAACCATAATAAACTCCTAAATCTTTTTTCTTGATAATTATATCACAAACTTTAGATTTTAGGAAGCGTTTTCTGTATTTCATAAAAGTTTATTTTTATGAAAATCTAAAAAAAATCAGTGAAATTCTAGATTTCACTGATTTGTACTAATAAAATTGTTTATATGGTTGATTGAAAGCTGTTAGGATTTCATCAGATGTTTGTGAATAATCTTTTGTTTCTTTCAAATCACCTTTTACAATAATACGTTCTGTAGCAGCAAGGTCTTCACAGGTTACTAATGTGATTTCATTGACCCCATCTCTATCATCAACCTCATCAACACGATCCGGTGTCACACGTTTAACTTCACGGATTTCATAGGTATAAACTTTATTTTTATCAGTTAGATAAATCTTCATACCATTTTTAGCATTATCTAAAGGAGAAAATAACATTTTATTAGCATTATCAACACCAAAGATATGGTGACTAGCTAGACTATAATTTCCTTCTCCCATTACTTGCTCGCGTTTCATTGTACCAGCACCATAGAAGAGATTAACATTATCAAGTCCTTTAAAAATCGGCAGATTCATTTCCAATTCAGGAATTGCAATTCCCCCAATAACTGGTAATTTTTGAGCATCCCATTGAGAAGCTAGAACAGCTTCCGAAGAAATCGCTTTGACCGAATCAAAATCAAAATTTCCTTCTGTATCCTGATTTTCTTCTATTTTTTCTTTTGATACCTGACTAACTTGATACTTATTGGTATTCCAGACCATGAAAATATTTCGAATTTGCGCATTAAAAATCAAAGTCAGTGACAGTACTATCAGAAATCCTGCTAGGATATTTGTCAGCAGATTTTTTCGTTTATTTTGCTTTTTATTATTTTTTTGAGACATTATTCTTCACCTTCTGTTTCATTTTCTGTCCCAACTTCTTCTTTTTCTGCCGCTGCAACCGTTGTGAAGGTCACTATCTGAGCATCTTGATCCAGGCGCATTACTTTAACTCCCATAGTTGCGCGTCCTGTTTGTGAAATATTGGCAAGATTGGTTCGAATCATGACACCTGTATCAGTGATAATCATCACATCCTCATCCCCTTGAACAGTCATAAGACCGGCCAGCAAGCCATTTTTTTCGGTAATTTTAGCTGTCTGCATTCCCTTACCACCACGACCTTTTGTTGGGTATTCAGTAGCAGCTGTACGCTTACCATATCCTTTTTCAGTAATGATAAGAACCTCATCTTGATCAGTAATTACGCTTGCTCCGACTACTGTGTCTCCATCACGGAGATTCACACCTTTCACACCAGTGGCGATACGGCTCATACCACGAACGGCTGATTGATTAAAGCGAACTGCATAACCAAACTTGGTACCAATGATAATATCCATATCTCCTTCCGTCAACAAGACATTGATTAACTCATCTTCATCCTTAAGATTCAGTGCTTTAAGTCCATTTTGACGAATATTGGCAAATTCCTTAACGCTAGTTCTCTTCACAATACCGTGACGGGTTGTAAAGAAGAGATAAGCATCATCACTGCGATCAGACTCAACATTGATAACCGTCTGAATACTTTCACCTTCGTCCAATTTCAAGAGATTAACTACTGGTAGCCCTTTGGCAGTTCGACCATACTCAGGAATTTCATAACCTTTCAGACGATAGACACGTCCTTTATTTGTAAAGAAGAGCAGGTGATCATGGGTGCTAGTTGACACTAACTCACGAACAAAGTCGTCATCTTTCACTCCCGTTCCTTGGACACCACGACCCCCACGTTTTTGAGCAGTGAACTCGTCCTGATCCAAACGCTTAATGTAGCCTCTGTTAGAAAGGGTAATCAAGACATCCGATTCTTCAATCAAATCTTCATCTTCAAGACTCAAGACTTCACCGACCATCAACTCTGTACGGCGTTTATCAGAAAATTTACGTTTAACTTCATCTAATTCGTCTTTGATAATTTGAGAAACACGTTCTGGCTTAGCAAGAATATCCGCCAAATCCGCAATCAGAGCCAAGAGGTCATCATACTCAGACTGAATCTTATCGCGTTCCAAACCTGTCAAACGACGAAGACGCATGTCTAGGATAGCCTGACTTTGACGTTCAGAAAGCTTAAACTTACTCATCAACTCAGCTTGTGCTTCCGCATCCGTTTCACTAGCACGGATGATACGAATCACTTCATCGATATGGTCTAGCGCAATTAAGAGACCTTCTAAGATATGAGCGCGTGCTTCCGCTTTTTCCTTATCAAAACGTGTACGACGAACAACCACTTCTTTTTGGTGTTCAATATAAGCATCCAAAATCTGACGAAGGGATAAAATCTTCGGTACACCATTTTGGATAGCGAGCATATTGAAACCAAAGTTGGTTTGCATCTGGGTCATCTTGAAGAGGTTATTGAGGATAACATTGGCTGAGGCATCACGCTTGACTTCAATAACAAATCGAACCCCTTCACGGTTTGACTCATCACGTACTGCTGTAATCCCCTCAATGCGTTTTTCCTGAACCAAGCGAACAATATGCTCATGCACCTTGGTTTTGTTGACCATATAAGGAAATTCTGTTACAACAATGCGCTCACGGCCAGTCTTAGTTTCTTCGATTTCAGTACGAGAACGAAGGACGATAGAACCTTTACCTGTTTCATAAGCCTTATGAATGCCTGATTTCCCCATGACAAGGGCACCTGTTGGAAAATCTGGACCAGGCAAGACTTCCATCAAGTCCTTGGTAGTCACTTCAGGATTGTCCATGACCAACTTCACTGCATCAATGGTTTCACCCAAGTTATGAGGGGGAATATTGGTCGCCATCCCAACGGCAATACCAGTTGCTCCATTGACCAAAAGGTTTGGAAAACGAGCTGGCAAGACCAAGGGTTCACGTTCATTGGCGTCATAGTTATCAACGAAATCAACTGTATTTTTATTGATATCACGAAGCATCTCCAGAGCAATCTTGCTCATACGTGCCTCAGTATAACGCTGGGCGGCAGCACCATCTCCATCCATGGAACCAAAGTTTCCATGCCCATCTACAAGCATGTAACGGTAGCTCCACCATTGAGCCATACGGACCATGGCTTCATAGATAGAAGAATCCCCGTGTGGGTGGTATTTACCCATGACATCCCCTGTAATACGAGCAGATTTTTTATGGGGTTTGTCTGGAGTAACACCCAATTCATTCATTCCGTAGAGAATGCGACGGTGAACAGGTTTCAAGCCATCTCGAACATCAGGAAGAGCCCGGGCTACGATAACACTCATGGCGTAATCGATAAAGCTCGTCTTCATCTCCTTTGTCAGATTGACATTCACTAAATTTTTATCCTGCATTAATAAATGCCTCATTTCACAATTAGTAAGTAACAACATTATACCATAAATTCCCATCTATTTCAGCCTCTAAACCACTAAAACGTTTACATTGAGAACTATAAGGCATATTCGTGACAAAGTTTTTTAAAAGTGATAGAATGAAGTTGTCTGGGGAAAATCCCCTAATAAAATTAAGGAGATGTTTAGAACAATGACTTCAACTAAACAACACAAAAAAGTTATCCTTGTCGGTGATGGTGCTGTAGGTTCATCTTACGCTTTTGCACTTGTTAACCAAGGAATTGCACAAGAGCTTGGAATTATCGAAATTCCACAATTGCATGAAAAAGCTGTTGGTGATGCGCTTGACCTTAGTCACGCTCTTGCCTTCACTTCACCTAAAAAAATCTATGCAGCTCAATACTCTGACTGTGCAGACGCTGACCTTGTTGTGATCACTGCAGGTGCGCCTCAAAAACCAGGTGAAACTCGTCTTGACCTTGTAGGTAAAAACCTTGCTATCAACAAATCAATCGTAACTCAAGTTGTTGAATCAGGTTTCAAAGGTATCTTCCTTGTTGCTGCTAACCCGGTTGACGTTTTGACTTACTCAACTTGGAAATTCTCTGGTTTCCCTAAAGAACGCGTTATCGGTTCAGGTACTTCACTTGACTCAGCTCGTTTCCGTCAAGCACTTGCTGAAAAATTGGATGTTGATGCTCGTTCAGTTCACGCTTACATCATGGGTGAACACGGTGACTCTGAGTTCGCTGTTTGGTCACACGCTAACATCGCTGGTGTAAACCTTGAAGAATTCCTTAAAGACACTCAAAATGTTCAAGAAGCTGAATTGATTGAATTGTTCGAAGGTGTTCGTGATGCAGCCTACACAATCATCAACAAAAAAGGTGCAACATACTACGGTATCGCAGTAGCCCTTGCTCGTATCACTAAAGCAATCCTTGACGATGAAAATGCAGTACTTCCACTTTCAGTATTCCAAGAAGGTCAATACGGAGTTGAGAATGTCTTTATCGGTCAACCAGCTGTTGTTGGTGCACATGGTATCGTTCGTCCAGTAAATATCCCATTGAACGACGCAGAAACTCAAAAAATGCAAGCATCTGCTAAAGAATTGCAAGCTATCATTGACGAAGCATGGAAAAACCCAGAATTCCAAGAAGCTTCTAAAAACTAATTTAACTATAGACAACTCCTTGAATCATCAGGGAGTTGTTTTTTTCTGTATTATAGTAGGTTGAAGTTGAAATAGCACCCCATTACTCTAAAACGTTGTTATAAAATGCTTTAAATTCCTAATCGATTTGTTCATATCTTATTTCAATTCATTATACATCTTCCCACAATAAAACGCATAATACCAAGGATTGTCAATACCTTATCTTATGCGTTTTTTCTGATTTCAAAGAATTTTGACTCGGCCTTCTTTTTAATTATCTTCAAAATAGGAATCAACCAACTCCTGAACTCTTCCTTCTTTAGCCGCTGGAATAGTATCTTCTAAAACAAAATTCTTCCTACTAATATCTTTAGAAAGATTTCCAAATATAAAATTAGTGGAAATGTTATAGATAATCTCAGACGGAGCAAATCCATAAACTTGATTTTCTAGGATATGTTTTAAGCGTTCTTCAGGATTTGGAAAGGCTTCTTTCAAGCCATCGCTATTATATAACCGCTTCACAAGTTCTGCAATATAGAGGCCTGACTTCATATATAAATCAATAAAAGTTTTAGATGAATCGTCAAATATCCCTGGATTTTCCTTTTCTAAATCATCTACCATCCTTTTTACCACTCGTTTAGGAGTGAAAATCTGGTTGGTCTTCTGCGGTGGAATATAGTCAAAAATATCTTCTTTTTGATCTTTAAAATAATCCGCCAACTCCTCTTTCTTTCGGAGAAATTCTTGAATAGCTTCATCAAATGTTGCTTTATCAAAGAGATGCCCTGCAAAATCCTGCCCACCATCTCGCAAATATCTAAACTGATCAATCGTAATCCCTGTTACTTCATTAAAAACATGTTCAGGAACAAAGGTGTCAAAATTATCAAGTGTTAGAGATTGATTGCCATAGGCCATGATGAAACTTGGAATTGTTCGTGCAAATCCTCGAAGATGGTCCCGAATTTCATCTTGGGCTGATTGTTTCAGCTGCTCAACACGTTTTATCTCAACTTGTTCGATAAATTTCTCAGGCATTTTTTCCACTTCTTTTTTGAGTGTTTGTTCTAATTTTTCTTTGTGAATAAGATTATTTTCTTCTAAACGTTTATCCAAATCTTCTTGAATCTTATCTTTTTGCTCCTTATCATTTGCTTCCTTGAGTTGTTCTTTCAACTCTTCCTTGATATGAGCCTCAGAAATTTTACGTTCTATCTCATTTTTTCGAATTTCATTCTCAAATATTGCTGTAATTTGTTTCTTGATGTGATCTGCTTCTCGAGTTTTAAGGTCATCATATCCAACTTTCAATTCCTCTACAATCACTGAAGAAACTGTCTTGCTCAAGTCATTGACTAGTTGCTTTTGAGTTTTATCTTCGTCCTTAGTGACCAGTTCAACAACAGACTGACCGAGTCCATAGACTTTTTCTCCAAAAAGTCGCATTTGCTGATTAACTACGATTTCATGGTCTACTACTGCATTCCCCTCATCATCTACTGTAACATCTGAAAAGTCTAATAGTTCAGATGATGTTTGTAACTTCCCTTCCTTTTCAACTGGGAGTTCATTTAAAATGTCTAGAACTGTTTGACTAGCTTGGAAAATACCGCTGATATTATCAAATAAGAGATTGGACATAAAGCCACGTTTAAGAACTTCTCTAGCTTTTATCTGGCGAGGAATGGTTAGAACCGCCTTAGCATCAATTTCAACCATCTTACCAGCACTATCTTCAGCTATGACAGGGAAGAAATTTAGTAATTCTCTGATATTTTCTTCACGAGTTGTCGAAGTCCCGCCGCCTCCTGCAGTTGCAAGCGATAAGTTGTTGGCAAACTCATCAAAGAGAATCAAGGTTCTTTCCGGCGCAAAGTCAAATACATAGGCTCTTTCTTTGCGAAAGTGATTTCCTTTGTTATCGGTCCATGAGTAAGGATTTTGAGCACGGAAGGCGGCCTGCATATAAAGTGCAGGTGATTTCAAATTTGATAACATCAATACGCCCGTCCATTCAGGGATAGTGACACCTGTCGTCAATTGACCGACGGATAGGGTGATGGTTTTGTCATTCTCTGCTATCGCTTTTCTAACCAAATCTAAGGATTTGAGTTTGACTTTATCGTCATCCTCAGACATACGCCCGTCGCCAGCAGTTAACACAATCTCATAATTTTCATAGATGGGATGTTCTTCTAGTAGAGCTTTTAAAGCTTTAGCTGAGGCTACACGTTCTAACAGCCAAAAAGTATGCTTGAGTTCATTTCGAAGTTCTTTGGTTGAAAATGGATATTTTTCATTGCTCGATAGAGTATCTAACCAATTTCTGACATCTTGCTCATGGATAAATTTCCCTTTATCATCTGTGGCGAAAAATTCACTCAAGTCAAAAGCATAGTCGATATTTTCGCCATCCAGTTGAGCACCTTTTTCTAACTCCTCACCAATCATCTGAGACATTTGATAGGTAAAGAGATTTAACTGAGGTAAGGTTTCATATGGATTTTCCTCTTCTTGCTCAGAAGACCAAGTCGATTTAGCAGACTGTTCATCCGCATAAGACCAGTTGTAGATTTGATCCTCTGTAAAATCTCCTTTGGCCAATGCTTTAAATGGTGTACCTGACAAATGCAGAGTAAAATTCCGTCGAATCTTATTAAAGGCTTGGTCAGTCTTGAAGGTATCAACTCCTTCATGAGCCTCGTCAATAACCAACAAATCCCAATGCAGATCAGTCACCCATTTGAGTTTATCGTGCTCGCCACCTAAATAAACAGAACCTTTCAAGTCTTGAAGACTGATAAAAGCAAGTTGTCTTACATCGTCATCTAAAATACCAACAAATTCTTTACGTGATAAGGTTGGACGACTCTTAAGGCTATCTGATTCAGAAACAAACTTATAAGTTGTTTGACCTGCTATGAATGTTTCAAAATCATCATACCATGAATTAGCAATGGCAGGCCTGTTGGTTACAATTAGGACATTAACAGCTTCCATTCGACGAGCTAGATCATAGGTAGACAAGGTTTTACCAAATCGTGGCTTGGCATTCCAGAGAAATTTGCCTCCAGCATGTTCTTGGAAATAAGCTAACGTATTAGCAACTGCTTCTTCCTGCTCTTGTCGGAGGGTATATTCCTGTCCTTGTCCAGGCTGATAACCTGATAAATCATGCTGAACAAATTTATCGAATAGATTTTTTGATTTCTCAGGAGTTCCATTAAAGTAAAACCATTCAGTCTTGGGACGACGTTCTACATCATGGAAAGAAAGGAAATGGTGAAAATCATGATCCTTGAAAGTTTTACCCTTATCAGGATCTTCTGTATAGGTCGCATCTCCAGTCCACAATATGTCTGTATCTATATGAGCAGTATGCGTTTGCTCCTTGATACGTTGTGTGACATCACGTTCTGTATAACCAATCTTAATCCAGCCTTCATTACTGGTTACCGTAGGTGTGGTGTAGGCATAGATTTTAGGATGAATCTCTTTAGTGGTTTTTATTTCTACTGGCATAAGTTTTCCTTTTTTGAACGTTTACTAACGAAGTCAATTTATCTAACAAATGACTTTCTCATCTCATAAGTACAAAAAGGGTCAGGGCATCGTATGCTTCCTGACCTAATCCTATATAGTCATTCTAGATCACTGAGCGCTATTTGTCAAATAAAAATACTTCTCTAATCCATCTCCCTTACATGAGTCTCAATAAAGGCAATTTCCTCTGGAGAAAAACCATATTTTTGATAGAGCTGACGGTCAATATCAGCCACTGATTGTGTCCAATCAATGTCCGAATTGACCGTAAAGTCTTGGAGAGGGACGTAATACCAAGTTTTGCGTGAATTATGCTGAGTAACTTTCAAAACACCTAATAATACTCTAGCGAATTTAGTTTTAATAAATTTAATACAAGCATCGGCTTCAAATTTTGTTTTAAAATTACCAATAGATAAAAAAGTATCTGTATGCCCGATTAGGGGTTCCCCGATTAGGGGTGTTGATAAGACTTCACCTAAGGCACCACTTCCATTAGCTTCTGGTACAAAAACATTATAATTTTCGAATGTTTCTGGTAAATCTAAATATTTTTTATTGATATATCGATAAACACGTTCGGAGCCAATTCTTCCAAGTAGAGCAACATGGTCTTTTTCTTCTTTGTTTTTGAAAACAAAATCTAACTGAGTTAGTGATTTCGAAACAATTTTATTTTTTGTCCCTTTTCCTTGCAGCTTTTCAGCATTTGGATAATCAGAAAAAAGTTGATTTGAAAATCTATAAAGACCTTGAGGATAAACTAAATCAGAAAAAGTTTCAAAGTCTGGATGTTTTTCTATTTTTTTTACAATACTATTCAAAGATTCAAAAATAGTAAATACTCCGATTGGTCCCAAATCTTTATCGGCATCACGATAAGTTATTGCTACTCCACCCTTAATATCTGTTCCTGTAAATACTTTACCGCTTTTAAGTTCATAGAATTGAACTTTTAAATGCTTATCTTCAAGCATCTTTTCCATCCAATTTTTAGGAGTTTGACCAGCTTTAAATAAAAATCTTGCTGGGGTGATTAGTATCGATTTATCTGCGATTTTAATAGCTTCATCAATAAAAAAGTGATAAATTGGTTCATCTCTAGCTTCCCCTGTTTCCTGATATGGCGGATTTCCTATCACGACATCAAATTTCATTTCACTTTCCTCGCTAGATAGGCACTCAAAACCTATCATTCTATTCTTTTTCCAGTCTTTGATTTGAGTTTTAGATTCTTCTACTTCTTGAATTTCTAGCTCATCTGTAAACAAGCTTAGTTGTTGAGATTGTCCTTGGCTAGCTGAATAAGGACTATTTTTTTCCAATCCATCCATCTGAAAGACATTGTAGGATATAATAGTCGCAATTTCTTTCTTTTGCTCTAAGGTTGGTTGATTTCCAATCTTTGCAAGATAGTAGTCCTCAAATGTTGCTAAAAGATTTTCACGCGCCAAAAGGAGAGAATCTCCTTGATACTCATAACCATAAGAAGCTCGATAAGCTTTTTTTACAAGTTCATAGAAGGTAGCTTCGTCCGAAACCTCACGACTAATGCGCTGCAATTTTCTATCTACAAAACCAACTCGTTCAGATAATGGAATTTCCTCACCAGTTACGGTATCATAGCGCGTTACCATATAAGGTGCTTCACCACAGGTAATTTCTAGCCAGCGCACTTGGATATAATCTTCAAGATTCAGAGTTTCAAGTTCAGCTTCAACGTAACCATTTTGCTTTTCAACTAACCAAGTTGGCGTAAAAACTTCGGCTCTAATCTTAGTCCGATCTTTTTGCTCATATTTGGATTTTTCAGATCTGGGTTGAATCAAGTTTGCATAGGTTCCCGTCACCCTACTTGGAGTGATGCGATCACTTGGAGCAAATCCCTTTCCTAACAATTCATAAGAATGCGTAGCCCAAACAATTGATTTCTTTGTCGTTCGATCTTTTAAAAGAATTTTTAATAAGTCAGCCGATTCTTTAGATAAACTTTCTTCACTAATATCTATTGTCATAAGCAACCTCTCTTATATTGTAATCCCTATTATATCATATTTTAAAGAATGAAAATTTACTTGGAAAAAAGTAATTCAATAAATATCTCTCCGATGACCAACTTCTAGAGTAGCAACGACTAATTCATCATCTACAATTTGTACGATAACTCGATAATTGCCAATTCTATAGCGCCATTGACCAACGCGATTACCAACCAAAGCCTTTCCGTGTCGTCTTGGGTCTTCCAAAACATTGGTTTGTAAATAGTTTGTAATTAGCTTCTGCGTATAACGGTCCAATTTTTTCAATTGCTTGATGAAACGTCTTGTTGGAACTAATTTATACAAATTATTCATCCTCCAAGCCTAAATCATGCATCATTTCTTCCCAAGTAATGGGTTCAACTCCTTTTTCCAAGTCTTCTAAATACTCTTGATAGGCTAAATCTGCCACACGAGCATCGTATTCGTCTTCTAGAGCTTCGAGAGTTTTGGTTCGGATAAGTTCCGACAGGGAAACTCCTTCAAACTTAGCCATTGCTTTCATAAATGTTTTATCAGCTTCAGAAACTTTTAATGTAATAGTAGTCATCTTTTGCACTCCCTTTTTTAATAGTAACACCATTGTATTACTTTTTAGGTGTTCAGTCAATATAAAAAGAACACCTTCTCAGCGTTCTTTCTATATCTCTGTCAATGGTGTTGCGGTATCTGGTGAGGTATCATAAACCTTAAAGTCTACTCCAACTCCCAGATCAGCTTGTGCTAGCTGATTGACCATGGTCATGTGAGCCAGTTCCTTGATATTGTTTTCCTTAGATAAATGCCCAAGGTAAATCTTCTTAGTGCGATTTCCTAAGGTACGAATCATAGCTTCAGCACCATCTTCATTAGAAAGGTGACCGAGATCCGATAGGATTCGTTGTTTGAGTCGCCAAGCATAAGATCCTGCTCGCAAAATCTCTACATCATGGTTGGACTCGATAAGATAGCCGTCCGCATTTTCGACAATCCCTGCCATACGGTCACTGACATAACCTGTATCTGTCAAAAGGACAAAACTTTTATCATCCTTCATAAAGCGATAGAACTGCGGTGCGACTGCATCATGGCTTACACCAAAACTCTCGATGTCAATATCTCCAAAGGTTTTGGTTTTTCCCATCTCAAAGATATGCTTTTGCGACGAGTCTACTTTCCCAAGATACTTGCTGTTTTCCATAGCTTGCCAGGTCTTTTCATTGGCATAAAGATCCATACCATACTTGCGAGCTAAAACACCCACTCCATGGATATGGTCTGAATGCTCATGCGTAATCAAGATGGCATCCAGGTCTTCTGGTTTGCGGTTAATTTCAGCAAGTAGGCTAGTAATCTTTTTACCAGACAAGCCGGCATCCACTAAAAGCTTCTTTTTTGGTGTTTCCAGATAAAAGGAATTTCCACTGGAACCCGACGCTAAAATACTGTATTTAAAGCCTGTTT
Organism: Streptococcus pneumoniae; assembly: GCF_001096185.1. Lineage (GTDB taxonomy): Bacteria > Bacillota > Bacilli > Lactobacillales > Streptococcaceae > Streptococcus > Streptococcus pneumoniae_B. Next base: position 9,570 of record NZ_CRPU01000004.1, on the reverse strand, counting down.
CACTCATTCTAGTCTTCTACTTCATCCTCCCATACTTCTTCTTTCACTGCATCCTTATCATAAGGGAGCACAATTGTGAAAGTTGATCCCTTACCGTATTCACTCTTGGCCCAAATAAAGCCCTTATGTTGTTTGATAATTTCTTTGGCAATAGACAGTCCTAGACCTGTACCACCTTGTGCACGACTTCTAGCACGATCCACACGATAGAAACGGTCAAAGATACGTGGTAAATCCTGCTTAGGAATCCCCAAACCATGGTCAGAAACGGATAAAATCATCTGGTCTTCAGTTGTCTTCATTCTGACAGTGATTTTACCCCCATCTGGCGAATACTTAATAGCATTATTTAAAATATTGTCGACAACCTGCGTCATCTTATCTGTATCAATTTCCATCCAGATAGAATTGATAGGATAATCTCTCACCAACTCATATTTTTTCTCCTTTTCCTGTCCTTTCATCTTGTCAAAACGATTGAGGATAAAGGTAATAAAAGCAGTAAAGTTAATCAGTTCCACATCCAAGTGACTGGTCGCATTATCAATCCGTGAGAGATGGAGGAGATCCGTCACCATGCGCATCATACGGTTGGTTTCGTCCAGAGACACCTTGATGAAGTCTGGTGCTACAGTTTCACACAAAGCTCCCTCATCCAAGGCTTCAAGATAAGATTTCACGCTGGTTAAAGGAGTCCGTAACTCATGACTAACGTTGGAAACGAAGAGTCTCCGTTCGCGCTCTTCCTTCTCCTGCTCCGTCGTATCATGCAAAACAGCCACCAAACCTGAAATAAAGCCAGACTCTCGACGAATCAAGGCAAAGCGAACTCGAAGGCTCAGATATTCCCCATTGATGTCTTGGGAATCTAGCAACAATTCTGGACTTTGGGTAATCAAATCACGCAATTCATAGTCTTCTTCTATCTTGAGCAATTCCAAAATGCTTCTATTCAGAACATCTTCTTTAACCAGCCCCAGTTGCTTCTTGGCTGTATCGTTAATCATGATAATCTGACCCCGACGGTTGGTCGCAAGAACCCCATCTGTCATATAAAACAGAATACTATTTAGCCTCTTACTCTCTTGTTCTAGATTTTCCTGAGTGAGACGAATAACCTCCGACAAGTCATTCAAATTATTGGTAATGTTGGTGATTTCAGACCCACCTTGCATATCAAGAACCTTGGAATAATCTCCTGCAATCAAATCTTTAACCTTTTGATTGATTTGCTTCAATCGAATATTATCACGTCTATTTTCCAGTAATAGGAGGGTCACAACAAGGATGAAACCTAACAAAATCAGGATAAAGATAAAATCTCTGGTAAAAATGGTTTGTTTCAGTAAATCAAGCATTATTTCTCATGTAATACCCTACACCACGGCGCGTCAAGATATACTCTGGTCGGCTGGGTGTATCTTCAATCTTCTCACGCAGACGTCGGACAGTCACATCAACTGTACGGACATCACCAAAATAGTCATAACCCCAGACAGTCTCAAGTAAATGTTCGCGCGTAATGACTTGACCTGTATGCGATGCCAAATGATACAAAAGCTCAAACTCACGATGGGTTAAGTCTAGTTCTTCGCCATATTTTTTAGCCACGTAGGCGTCTGGAACAATCTCTAAATCCCCAATTTGGATAGGCTGAGGTTTACTTTCTGCTTCCTGCCCATCTACTGGCATAGGTTGAGAACGACGCAGAAGAGCTTTGACACGCGCCTGCAACTCACGATTTGAGAAGGGTTTTGTCACATAGTCATCTGCCCCAAGCTCCAAACCGATGACCTTATCAAATTCACTGTCTTTAGCCGACAGCATGATAATAGGTACACTGCTGGTCTTGCGAATGGTCTTAGCAACTTCTAAACCATCAATTTCGGGAAGCATCAAATCCAGAATAATAATATCTGGTTGCTCTGCTTCAAATTGCTCTAGCGCTTCACGACCATTAAAAGCAGTTACAACTTCGTAACCTTCCTTGGTCATATTAAACTTAATAATATCCGAGATTGGTTTTTCATCATCTACAATTAGTATTTTTTTCATATGTTCACCTTTTTCTCTACTATTATACCAAAAAAATAGTCAGAAGACATAATAGCTAGTCTTTGCTACTGTCTAATACTCTTCGAAAATCAAATTCAAACCGCGTCAACGTCGCCTTGCCGTACTCAAGTACAGCCTGCGGCTAGTTTCCTAGTTTGCTCTTTGATTTTCATTGAGTCTAAGTTGGCTTTTGCATAAGCCTGCCAAATTTTTTGTTGGGGTTTGGCAAGTGGGTAATTCTTGAACTCTTCTGGTGAAAGCCAGCGAACTTCCCTATCTGAAAAATCATGGTAGTCACTTACCTGACCTGCTACAATTTGAACATGCCACTTGCGATGGCTAAAGACATGCTTGACAGTCTCAAAACAAATATCAAGCCAATCAACATCTAGGTCATAGTCCTGCTGGAAACTCTCTTCTGGACTGGGACCAAAATTCACACTTTCTTCTGCAACCTGATGGAAGAGGTCAAACTGCTCCTCTTGCGAAAAGTCATCTACTTCTACCAGTGGGAAATGCCAAAAACCTGCCAATAGTTTTTCACTTTCATTTTTTTCAAGTAAAAATTGTCCCTGAGTATTTTTCACAACTAAGGCTTTAAGATAAATAGGAACAGGCTTTTTCTTAGGAGCCTTGATTGGATAACGGTCCATGGTTCCATTCTGATATGCAGCACTAAATTCCTTAACTGGACTGTCTTCTGGCCTAGGATTAACCGGCGCCTCAATATCAGACCCCAAGTCCATCAAAGCTTGGTTAAAGTCACCTGGACGATCCTGATCAATCAAGATTTCCATCATTGCCTGAAAAATTTTGCGATTACTTGGAATCCCAATATCGTGATTGACTTCAAACAGACGCGCCAAGACCCGCATAACATTACCATCTACAGCTGGCTCAGTCAAGTTAAAAGCGATACTGGAAATGGCTCCTGCTGTGTAAGGGCCAATCCCTTTTAAACTAGAAATTCCTTCATAGGTGTTTGGAAATTGGCCCCCAAAGTCAGTCATAATCTGCTGGGCTGCAGCCTGCATATTACGAACTCTAGAATAATAACCCAAACCTTCCCAAGCCTTCAACAAACGCTCTTCAGGCGCATTCGCCAAACTTTCCACTGTCGGAAACCAGTCCAAGAAACGTTCGTAATAAGGAATAACCGTGTCCACCCTAGTCTGCTGGAGCATAATTTCAGATACCCAGACATGATAAGGATTTTTACTTCTGCGCCACGGTAAATCTCGCTTGTTTCCATCATACCAGTTGAGAAGTTTCTCACGGAAAGAAATAATCTTCTCCTCTGACCACATGGCAATACCATATTCTTTCAAATCTAACATATCTCTAGTATAACACAGAAGATTCTAACTGTCCTTTTCCTAGTATTAAAAAGCCTCTTCCCAAAGGAAAGAGGACTAAATCTTATTGATGAACTGCTTGCAGTCTGAGAAAAAATGAGCTTGAATATTATTTCCAAACTCACTTAAAGTCAATTTCAATCTACTAGAACAAGCCTAGAACGGTTCCATCACTTTCAACATCCATATTGAGAGCTGCTGGTCGTTTTGGAAGTCCAGGCATGGTCATCACATCGCCAGTTAGGGCAACGATGAAGCCTGCACCTAATTTTGGTACCAATTCGCGAATGGTAATTTCAAAGTTTTCAGGTGCTCCAAGTGCATTTGGATTGTCTGAGAAGCTATACTGGGTCTTAGCCATACAGATTGGCAATTTGTCCCAACCGTTTTGAACGATTTGAGCAATTTGTGTTTGAGCTTTCTTCTCAAAGTTCACTTTGCTACCACGGTAGATTTCAGTAACAATCTTTTCAATCTTTTCTCGAACAGAAAGGTCATTGTCATACAAACGTTTATAGTTAGCTGGGTTTTCAGCGATAGTCTTGACAACCGTTTCAGCAAGTGCTACTCCACCTTCTGCACCATCAGCCCAGACACTAGCCAATTCAACTGGTACATCAATTGAAGCACAGAGTTCTTTTAAGACTGCAATTTCAGCTTCTGTATCAGATACAAATTCGTTAATAGCTACAACTGCTGGAATACCGAACTTACGGATATTTTCAACGTGGCGTTTCAAGTTAGCAAAACCTGCTCTAACCGCTTCTACGTTTTCCTCTGTCAAAGCGTCTTTAGCCACACCGCCATTCATCTTAAGGGCGCGAAGGGTTGCGACAATGACAACTGCATCTGGAGATGTTGGCAAGTTTGGTGTCTTAATATCAAGGAATTTCTCAGCACCAAGGTCTGCACCAAAACCAGCTTCTGTAACTGTGTAATCAGCTAAGTGAAGGGCTGTTGTAGTTGCCAAGACTGAATTACATCCATGAGCAATATTAGCAAATGGACCACCATGTACAAAGGCAGGTGTTCCGTAAATTGTCTGAACCAAGTTTGGCTTAATCGCATCCTTCAAAATCAACGCTAAGGCACCTTCAACTTGCAAATCACCTACAGAAACAGGTGTACGGTCATAGCGATAACCGATAACGATATTAGCCAAACGGCGTTTCAAGTCCTCGATGTCTGTTGCCAAGCAAAGAATTGCCATGATTTCGGAAGCAACGGTAATGTCAAAGCCATCCTCACGAGGAATACCATTTAGAGGGCCACCAAGTCCAACGGTCACATGGCGAAGAGCACGGTCGTTCAAGTCCACAACACGTTTCCAAAGGATACGACGTTGGTCAATTCCCAGCTCATTCCCTTGGTGTAAGTGGTTGTCAATCAAGGCAGAAAGGGCATTGTTAGCAGTTGTAATGGCATGCATGTCTCCAGTAAAGTGGAGATTGATGTCTTCCATTGGCAGAACTTGAGCGTAACCACCTCCTGCAGCACCACCCTTAATCCCCATGACTGGACCAAGAGACGGTTCGCGAATAGCAATCATGGTTTTCTTGCCAATCTTATTCAAGGCATCCGCCAGACCAATGGTAATGGTTGATTTCCCTTCACCTGCAGGTGTTGGATTGATGGCAGTAACCAAAATCAATTTCCCAACTGGATTGCTCTCAACTGCACGAATTTTATCAAAGCTAAGCTTAGCCTTGTACTTTCCATACAACTCCAAATCGTCGTAAGAAATACCAAGTTTCTCTACAACATCAACGATTGGCTTCAACTCAATACTCTGTGCGATTTCAATATCTGTTTTCATTCAAAACTCCTCTAGCCTCTTATATGATAATTCATTATAACACAAAACAAGATTTTTAACATCCTAAAACTCTCTAAACGTTCGTAAATATCTCTGTTTTTAAGGTTTTTAGAGCCCTTTCTTAAATTTTATATGGCTTTATAGTTTAAAACTATAGTAGATTCTTATTATTTTTTATATATATTCAAGCGCTTTCTTTTGCTTATTATTTTTTTTTTGGTACAATGGTGCTATGAAAATTTTAGTTACATCGGGCGGTACCAGTGAAGCTATCGATAGCGTCCGCTCCATCACTAACCATTCTACAGGTCGCTTGGGGAAAATCATCACAGAAACCTTGCTTGCTGCAGGGCATGAAGTTTGTTTGATAACAACAAAACGAGCTCTGAAGCCAGAAGCTCACCCTAATCTAAGCATTCGAGAAATTACCAATACCAAGGATCTTCTACTGGAAATGCAAAAACGGGTTGCAGATTATCAGGTTTTGATCCACTCAATGGCGGTGTCCGACTACACTTCTGTTTATATGACAGGACTTGAGGAAGTTCAGGCTAGCTCCAATCTAGAAGAATTTTTAAGCAAGCAGAATCATCAGGCTAAGATTTCTTCAACCGACGAAGTTCAGGTTTTGTTCCTGAAAAAAACACCCAAGATCATCTCTCTAGTCAAGGAATGGAATCCTGCTATTCATCTAATTGGTTTTAAACTACTAGTTGATGTTAACGAAGATCATCTGGTTGACATTGCTAGAAAAAGTCTTATCAAGAACCAAGCAGACTTGATTATCGCAAATGACCTGACTCAAATCTCAGCGAACCAGCATCGTGCTATCTTTGTTGAGAAAAATCAACTTCAATCAGTTAATACTAAGGAAGAAATTGCAGAACTCCTCCTTGAAAAAATTCAAGCCTACCATTCTTAGAAAGGAAAGATATGGCACATATTCTCTTGGCTGTAACAGGGTCAATCGCCTCTTACAAGTCGGCAGATTTAGTTAGTTCTCTAAAAAAACAAGGTCATCAAGTCACGGTTTTAATGACTCAGGCTGCTACAGAGTTTATCCAACCCTTGACACTACAGGTTTTATCACAGAATCCTGTCCACCTTGATGTCATGAAGGAACCCTATCCTAATCAGATTAATCACATCGAACTTGGAAAAAAAGCGGATTTATTTATCATAGCTCCTGCTACTGCTAACACTATTGCAAAACTAGCCCACGGCTTTGCGGACAACATGGTAACCAGTATAGCTCTGGCCTTGCCCAAAAATATTCCTAAGCTAATAGCTCCTGCTATGAATACAAAAATGTATGACCATCCGGCAACTCAGACTAATCTGAAAACATTAGAAACATACGACTATCAGCTGATTGCTCCTAAAAAATCCCTACTAGCTTGTGGAGACCATGGACGAGGAGCTTTAGCTGACCTCACAATTATTTTAGAAAGAATAAAGGAAACTCTAGATGAAAAAACGCTCTAATATTGCACCCATTGCTATCTTTTTTGCAACCATGCTCGTGATACACTTTCTGAGCTCACTTATCTTTAACCTTTTTCCATTCCCAATCAAACCGACCATCGTTCATATTCCTGTCATTATTGCCAGCATTATCTACGGTCCACGAGTTGGGGTTACACTTGGATTTTTGATGGGGCTACTTAGCTTGACGGTTAACACGATTACAATTTTACCAACAAGCTACCTCTTCTCCCCATTTGTACCAAACGGAAACATCTACTCAGCTATCATAGCTATCGTCCCTCGTATTTTGATTGGTTTAACTCCTTATCTAGTCTATAAACTAATGAAAAACAAGACTGCCCTGATTTTAGCTGGTTCCCTTGGTTCACTTACCAACACAGTCTTTGTACTTGGTGGAATTTTCTACCTTTTTGGAAATGTTTTTGATGGCAATATCCAAAAACTCCTTGCAACTGTTATCTCAACAAATTCGATTGCTGAATTAGTCATTTCCGCAGTTCTAACCCTAGCTATTGTCCCAAGACTACAAACCTTGAAGAAATAAAAACAATCTCCGCTTTCATGTTTGAAGGTGGAGATTTTGCTCTATACAGTTTCTTTTTTAGTGAAATCTTTACTAACTTTTAATTAAAAAATGACTTATAAACTCAAGTAAATCCTTGCTTTATTGTCTTGTTTATTGTACTATACTAGTGTATATACAATAAAAAGGAGATTCTTATGAATACACGGAAAAAGACACAATTTATGACAATGACTGCCCTCTTAACGGCTATTGCGATTTTGATTCCAATTGTTATGCCCTTTAAGATTGTCATTCCACCTGCTTCTTACACTTTGGGGAGCCACATCGCTATTTTTATTGCCATGTTCTTGTCGCCCTTGATGGCAGTTTTTGTCATCCTAGCCTCTAGTTTTGGATTTTTGATGGCTGGCTATCCCATGGTTATCGTTTTTCGAGCTTTTTCACATATCTTTTTTGGGACTTTGGGGGCTCTTTACCTACAAAAATTCCCCGAAACCCTAGATAAACCAAAATCTTCCTGGATTTTCAACTTTGTGTTAGCGCTTGTTCATGCCCTTGCTGAAGTATTGGCCTGTGTCCTTTTTTACGCAACTTCTGGTACCAATGTAGAAAATATGTTTTATGTTCTATTTGTGCTAGTTGGATTTGGCACAATTATCCATAGTATGGTAGACTATACATTAGCATTAGCTGTCTATAAAGTGCTTCGAAAACGCCGTTAAAAGGAAGAACTATGACAAAAGATCGCAAACAAGCCCTGCTCCAACTCTTGAAAGAAGCTCCTAAAGCCCTTAATGGCCAAAGTTTGGCGGAACATTTTCATGTCACACGTCAGGTCATTGTACAGGACATTGCAATTTTAAGAGCCGATGGCGCTCCTATCCTATCCACCAATCGTGGCTACGTCTATAAGCAAGTTGATGTCAATCCATACGTCCACAAACTTTTCAAAGTGAAACATGAAGTTGAAGAAATCGGTCAAGAACTCCTCGCTATCGTCGATAATGGAGGGCGTGTCCAGAATACCTTGATTGACCATCCCGTTTATGGAGAAATTGAAACCTTGCTTAAACTGTCTTGTCGCAGAGATGTGCAACATTTTCTAGAACAAGTCGAGCATTCAGATTTTAGACCTCTGTCTGAATTAACAGATGGCATCCATTACCACCTAATCGAAGCTGAAACACAACAAGACCTCCACTATATCGAGGAGGCCTTGGATCAGCTCGGTTATTTAGTAAAAGACTAAAAGATTTTCTTTTCCAAATCGTCTTCCGTACGGTGGCGGTAGAAAAATTCAGACTTGTCCGGAGCTTCCATCATCTCCATCAAGGATAGCATATCATAGGCCAGATCCAAGTTTGGAATCTGGTCTTTTTGCACCCAAGAAACTTCTCCCTCTTCTGAAGATTGAAGAGTTCCAGTAAACTCGGTCGTTTTATAGTCAATTGAACTATAAAAAACCTCCAGATTAGGAACTATGATTGAATTCACTAATCTGGAGGTTTTAGATAATTATTCGACTCTTACAAATTTGCTAGCCATTTTAGCAAGTAAATATACTGATTAAACTTCTTCATCCTCTTTACGACGACGTCCTCCTACAAGACCTAAACTAAGTAAAGCACTTGTAATTGCAACTGGAATAGCTAATGTTGATTTTACTGTACCAGTATTAGGCAATGCTTTTGCTGCTGCCTTGACATCATCTAGGCTTCCAACTGTATGAACTGCTTTAATAGCCGCCACTCCAGCTATTTTGGCTGCTTCTACTTTGTCCGCATCATCTGCTGCTGTAATCTTAGCTTCTTCTGCTGCTTTCGTAGTATCAACGGCTTTTTCTTTCTCTGCACGTTGGGCTGCTGTTAAGCTCTTATCGCCTGCGATTTCTGCTTTTTCTTCTGCCGCTGCTGTCGCTAAATCTGCTTTCGCTGCGTTTTTAACTGCATTTAAATCGCCTGCTGTATGAACTGCTTTAATAGCCGCTACCCCAGCTGTTTTAGCTGCTTCTACCTTGTCCGCATTATCTGCTACTGTAATCTTAGCTTCTTCTGCTGCTTTCGTAGTATCAACGGCTTTCTCTTTCTCTGCACGTTTTGCGGTTGTTAAGCTCTTATCTCCTGCGATTTCTGCTTTTTCTTCTGCTGCAATTGTTGCTAACTCTGCTTTCGCTTGACGTTTCACTTCTGCTAGATCACCTGGGGTATGGACGCCTTCAATTGCTGTTTTTGCAGTTTCCTTCGCTTGTGCGACCTTATCTGCATTATCAGCTGTTGCGGCATCAATAGCCTGCTCTCCGTCTGCTTTCTTAGTGTTTACTTCTGCTTCTT
>NZ_CRPU01000003.1 GCF_001096185.1 Streptococcus pneumoniae | reverse complement strand
ATCATAAGTTAATTTCATAATAAAAACACCCCAAAAGTTAGATTTTTTCTGTCTAACTTTTGGGGTGCAGTTCAGATGAACTCTTGCTACTATGCGTTTTATTATGGAAAGACTTATTGGACTTTCTCTCAAATCGAGTTTTTACTCAAGTTCTTTATTTGATTGGAATCGAAATTCCAATCAATTTTTCTGAGTAGAGTGTCTTGATATTGGCTTCATCAATAGAGTCCTTATCAATTTTACGTTTCAAGAAAAATTCTTGAATGGTTTCGATTTCAGGCTCACGAATAGCACGGTGTTTATTTGAGATGAGGATTTCATAGTGAAGCGGAGCTTGGGTAAAAATAACATCTGTATTCCCTGCTGAGTAAACCTCAACAAGGGTTGCATCTGTACTTTCTAGCTGGCTTTTTACAAGTTGCGAGTGTGAGTTTGTCGTATTGATAAGCTTCATAATATTTCCTCCGATTTTCTAATTCTATTATAGCACTTTTTTGAATAAAGTAGCTTGATTTAGCCAATATTATGCTGTTTTTTCCAAGATTGGATGGCCCATTTATGGCTACCACGTTTAAGATTTTCAATAGCCTCGTCAATAGGGAACCAAGCAATATGATTAAAGTCTTCTAGTGGCTCTTGTACTTCTTTGAAAGAAGTCGCTTCATAGAGGTAGGCAGGATTGTAGTAGTAGGTGTCACGGTGACGAGAGTAGAAATATTCGTCAGCTTGTCCGTAATAAGTACCAATTTCAGCTGTGAAGCCAAGCTCTTCAATCAATTCACGTTTTAGGGCTTCCTGATGATTTTCCCCTGCTTCAATTTCGCCACCTGGTAAGAACCAAGCGCCATTAGGTGCTTGAACAAGAACAATTTGTTTTTGTTCAGCGTCAGGGATAACTGCATATACACCGTAACGTGAAACATAGTCTGTATTCGCTTTTTTTTCTCCGAAAGTTGGGTTTGCCATTGCATTTTCCTCATTATCTAGTATCGTTATTATTATCATAATGGACAAAGGGCAAGCTGTCAAGAACTTATAGTTATTTTAGTAAAAAAGAGCAGAAAATTTTCATTTTCTACTCCTTTTCTATAGGATTTATTTTTCTTTTTCAGAACTTTTAACTTCAGCTTTTTTGGCAGATTTAATCTGAATGTTTCCCTTGCTAGTCATAACTGCCTTGAGGTCTTTTTCGCTTGGATTTTCAAGGTAGTAGTCAGTGATTGCATCCTCAATATAGTCTTGAATAGTCCGACGAAGTGGGCGTGCTCCCATTTTTGGATCATAACCGAGGTCAACCAACTTTTCCTTGACCTTATCAGTTACATCCAAATGAATGTTATTGCTAGAGAGGCGCTTGTTAACATCTGCTAGCATGAGCTCGACAATCTGAAGGAGGTTATCCTTGCTGAGAGCTTTGAACTCGATGATGCCGTCAAAGCGGTTCATAAACTCTGGGCTAAAGAAGTTGCCGAGTTCACCGAGAACAGAGTTGGTACGTCCTTCTCTAGCAGCCCCGAAACCAACGCTGGCTTCTGCCTTACCTGTACCTGCATTTGAAGTCATGATGATGATGGCATCCTTGAAGCTAACGGTGCGCCCTTGCCCATCTGTCAAACGACCATCGTCCAAGACTTGAAGGAACATGTGCATAACATCTGGGTGAGCTTTTTCCACTTCATCGAGAAGGATGAGAGAATATGGATTGCGGCGAACTTTTTCAGTTAATTGCCCAGCCTCATCGTAGCCAACATAACCTGGAGGGGCACCAACTAATTTCGCCACACTGTGTTTTTCCATGTATTCACTCATATCGAAGCGAATCATACTGTCAGCAGAACCAAAGAGTTCGATAGCTAGTTGTTTGGAAAGTTCTGTCTTACCGACACCCGTTGGTCCGACAAAGAGGAAGCTTCCGATTGGGCGGTTAGGCGTACCGAGACCGACACGATTCCGGCGAATAGCCTTGGCAATCTTATCGACTGCATCATCCTGTCCAATAACATGAGACTTGAGATCTTCGGCTAGATGGATGAGTTGAGATTGTTCTTTCTCTTTTAAATCACCAACAGGGATATTGGTTTTCTGCTCGATAATGTGCTCAATGGTTTTTTCGCTGATGATAGGAGTATCTTGGTCTGTGACCTTTTTCTTTTGCATTTCCTTATACTTGGAAATCTGATCGCGGAAGTAGGCAGCCTTCTCAAAATCTTCTTCTCGTGTAGCTTGAGATTTGAGGTTTTCAGCCTCAATCAAGCGTTGATCAATTACTTTAGGATCCACAAAATTCAAGGTCAAGTTCATCTTAGAACCAGCTTCATCTAGGAGGTCGATGGCCTTGTCAGGCAAGAAGCGATCTTGGATGTAGCGATTGGAAAGAGTTGCAGCTGCTTTAATTGCAGCATCGGTATACTGAACGTGGTGGTAGTCTTCGTATTTCTTTTGAATCCCTTTGAGGATAGTGATTGTTTCGTCCACCGTTGGTTCATCGACTTTAACAGGCTGCATACGACGCTCGAGAGCAGCATCCTTTTCAATGATACGGTATTCATTGAGGGTAGTAGCACCGACCAGTTGCAGTTCTCCACGAGCAAGGGCGGGCTTGAGGATATTTCCTGCGTCCATATTACCATCACTCGCAGAACCAGCACCGACAATTTCATGGATTTCATCGATAAAGAGGATGATGTCCTCGCGTTTGCGAATTTCTTCCATGAGTTTTTGCATGCGTTCTTCAAATTGTCCACGGATACCCGTTCCTTGAACCAAGCTAACCACATCCAGACGGATGACTTGTTTACCTTGGAGTTTATGTGGAACATCGCCATCAACGATTTTCTGAGCTAGACCTTCGACAACGGCAGTTTTTCCGACACCTGGTTCACCGATAAGGACAGGATTATTCTTGGTTCTACGATTGAGAATCTCGATGACACGGATAATCTCATCGTCGCGCCCGATAACGGGGTCAATGTCTCCACGACGGGCAATCTCAGTTACGTTGATACCAAATTCTTCTAGCAGGCCTTTTTCTTGGCTTGGGGGCGGAGTTTGAGCAGATCCACGATTTTGGGAACCATAACCGCCATTTCCACCGTAACCTCCACCTGATTGGGTTGGGGGAGTCGGAGGAGTGTTGTTAGAAGGTCTGAAATTGTTTAGATCATTGAAGAAATCACCAAAGGGATCAAAGTCACGATTGTTCAGATCCGTCATACCTTTGAAGAGGCTATTGTTAGGATCTGTTTTGATAATCTTATAGCAGTTTTGACAGAGGTCAATTTGTTTTTGTTTTCCATTGAGATTGGTGTAAAGATGAATTGTTGAGTCGTTGATTTTACAGTTTTGACAAAGCATACATCTACCTCATTTCTTTCTTTAGCTTGACCTGTTTAAAGGTCAAAAATAGTCAAATTTCCATACTCTCATTATAACAGGATTGGACTGTAAAGCAAGTAAAAAGATTGTAGCTTTGAGAAGTTGTTACAATGAAGATCTTTGTGGATTTGGACTATAAAAAAATCCTATTTGTGAGACAAAAAGGATTTTGGTTAGACATGCAGGGTGTAATCCCAGCTTGTTTTGTATTAGTAAAGGAGTTCGTAAATCTCCATTGCAATCAAGTCAATGCTATCAAACGTATACGTTTCGTGAGCTTCTACATCACGAAGGGTAAAGATTGATCCGTTTTCTTCGTCGTGGCTGTATGCAACTTCTGCAACAACAACTCCTTCGCGTTCAAAATTACGTTTTAAATTTCCGCCATCGTTTGCCATTGCTTCAAGGCGGTTGATGATTCTAACCAAATGTGATTCCATTTTGATTCTCCTTCATTTCTTATCGTTACTATTTTACCATAAAGGAGGCCAACTTGACTAGAAAAAACTAAGATTTCTCGCTAATTCTACCAGCTTAAAGTTTTTTTGAATAAATCGGATAAAAGGTTTGAATTTTAATTCAATACATGTTATAATCATACAGTATTCTATTTTAGAAAGCAGTGTGACTATGAATTTTTCTTTTTTACCTAAGTATTTACCTTATTTTAACTACGGGGCTGTCGTGACGGTTCTCATTTCTATCTGTGTTGTCTTTTTGGGAACTATTTTGGGTGTTGTCTTGGCTTTTGGGCAACGTTCAAAGTTTAAACCGCTTGTTTGGCTGGCCAATTTGTACGTTTGGATTTTCCGTGGGACACCGATGATGGTTCAGATTATGATTGCTTTTGCTCTAATGCATATCAATGCTCCGACTATTCAGGTTGGGATTTTGGGTGTTGACCTTTCTCGTCTGATTCCAGGGATTTTGATTATCTCTATGAACAGTGGTGCTTATGTCTCTGAGACTGTTCGTGCTGGAATCAATGCGGTTCCAAAAGGTCAGCTAGAGGCGGCTTATTCGCTAGGGATTCGTCCTAAAAATGCGATGCAGTATGTGATTTTGCCACAAGCAATCAAAAATATTTTGCCAGCATTGGGGAACGAATTTATCACCATTATCAAGGACAGCTCCCTCTTATCAGCTATCGGTGTTATGGAGTTGTGGAATGGGGCTACAACAGTTTCTACAACAACCTATTTGCCTTTGACACCACTTTTATTTGCAGCCTTTTACTACTTGATTATGACCTCTATTTTGACCGTAGCCTTGAAAGCTTTTGAAAAACGTATGGGACAAGGAGATAAGAAATAATGACAGAAACCTTGATAAAAATCGAAAATTTACATAAATCATTTGGAAAGAATGAAGTATTGAAGGGCATCAACCTCGAGATTAAAAGAGGAGAAGTTGTCGTTATCATCGGTCCTTCAGGGAGTGGGAAATCTACCTTGCTTCGCTCTATGAATTTGTTGGAAGAAGCGACCAAGGGGAAAGTTATCTTTGAGGGAGTCGATATTACGGATAAGAAGAATGACCTGTTTGCCATGCGTAAGAAGATGGGGATGGTTTTCCAACAATTCAATCTCTTTCCTAATATGACTGTGATGGAAAATATCACCTTATCACCTATCAAGACCAAAGGTGAAAGCAAGGCAGTTGCTGAGAAGAGAGCCCAGGAGCTGTTGGAAAAAGTTGGTTTGCCAGATAAGGCAACAGCTTATCCACAGAGTTTGTCAGGTGGCCAGCAACAACGGATTGCCATCGCGCGTGGTTTGGCAATGGAACCAGATGTTTTACTCTTTGACGAGCCAACTTCAGCCCTGGACCCTGAGATGGTTGGAGAAGTTCTAGCTGTTATGCAAGACCTTGCCAAGTCAGGAATGACCATGGTTATCGTAACACATGAGATGGGATTTGCCCGTGAGGTGGCAGATCGTGTCATCTTTATGGCAGACGGTGTGGTTGTTGAAGACGGAACACCTGAGCAGATTTTTGAACAAACCCAAGAACAACGGACTAAAGACTTCTTGAGTAAGGTTTTATAATCTATTTTAAAATTTCAAGACAAGATTAGTGAAAAGCTCGACCAGAGCTTTTTCTTATAGTTTGAAACTATAGGATTGCCTAGGAAAGAAGTGTTAGAGGGTGCTGGCAGTTTTTGGTATAATGGAAGATATTTGAAAAGAAAAGAGAAGTGATATGACACAGATTATTGATGGGAAAGCTTTAGCGGCCAAATTGCAGGGGCAGTTGGCTGAAAAGACTGCAAAATTAAAGGAAGAAACAGGGCTAGTGCCTGGTTTGGTAGTGATATTGGTTGGGGACAATCCAGCCAGCCAAGTCTACGTTCGCAACAAGGAGAGGTCAGCTCTTACGGCTGGTTTCCGTAGCGAAGTAGTGCGAGTTCCAGAGACTATTACTCAAGAGGAGTTGTTAGACTTAATTGCTAAATACAATCAAGATCCAGCTTGGCATGGGATTTTGGTCCAGTTGCCATTACCAAAACATATCGATGAAGAGGCGGTTTTATTAGCCATTGACCCAGAAAAGGATGTGGATGGTTTCCATCCTCTAAATATGGGACGCCTTTGGTCTGGTCATCCAGTCATGATTCCTTCGACACCTGCAGGAATTATGGAAATGTTTCATGAATATGGGATTGAATTAGAAGGTAAAAATGCGGTTGTCATCGGTCGTTCAAACATTGTTGGAAAACCAATGGCTCAGCTTCTTTTGGCCAAGAATGCAACAGTGACCTTGACCCACTCACGCACCCATAATCTCGCTAAGGTTGCTGCAAAAGCGGATATTCTTGTGGTCGCAATCGGTCGTACTAAGTTTGTGACTCCTGATTTTGTGAAACCAGGTGCGGTAGTCATTGACGTTGGGATGAACCGCGATGAAAATGGTAAGCTCTGTGGTGATGTTGATTATGAGGCAGTTGCCCCACTTGCTAGCCATATTACGCCAGTCCCTGGAGGTGTCGGTCCTATGACCATTACTATGCTGATGGAGCAAACTTATCAAGCGGCACTTCGGACATTGGACAAGGACTAGGAGAATGAAATTCGTATTTGATTTGGATGGGACGCTGTCTTTTGACTATATGACCATAGATGAAGAGATTAGGCAGGTTCTTTTAAAGGCTGAAGATTATGGACATGAGGTTGTATTTGCCTCAGCACGCTCTTATCGGGATTGTTTAGGCTTATTAGGTTCCGAGCTTAGTAAGCGCTTGGTCATAGGTTTGAATGGTGGTGTAGCCTATTGTCTGGGAAAAGCTATCTATGAAATGAATCTCGATGCTAGGATTTATCAGGCTTTAGTGGATTATTGCCAGACCTATAATCTTCCTTTCTTTGTAGATGATTGCTTTGACTATAGTGGTCAGATTGTAGAGAAGATTCAATTTTTCTCCAGTGTGGATCCCCTAAAGGTAGCTCGTCATCAGAAACTCGAGGACTTAGGGACTCCGATTAAGGTAGTCGTTTATATGGGTGACCATGAGGATTTGCTTGATGATCTGCTTGGTCAGTTAGAAAGACTGGGGCTAGCCCATCTGTCCTATCATACGCATGAAAAGTGTCTTTATGTCAACCCCTTGGATACTCATAAGGCGACAACTGTTGAAAAGTTATGTGGGGAGAACTTCATTGCTTTTGGAAATGACCAAAACGATATTGAACTGTTTAAAACGTCTCTCTATTCTGTCCAAATTGGAGATTTCGCTGGCCTTACTCCATATGCAGATGAAACGCTAAAGATAAAGGTAGCTCCTTCTCCGACAGTAGCAGACAAAATCTTACAGACTTTTACGGAATTTAAGGGAAAATAGTAGAAAAGGAGGTCTGCGCCTCCTTTTTGTTGTATAATAAATGCGAGAGGAAAAAACGATGAAAGTAATTGATCAAGCCTTACTAAAAAAAGTTATTATTGAACGTTCTCGTACCAGTCATAAAGGGGACTACGGTCGTCTGCTGTTGCTGGGTGGAACTTATCCTTATGGTGGTGCCATCATCATGGCTGCCTTGGCAGCTGTAAAAAGCGGTGCAGGATTGGTGACCGTTGGAACGGACAGGGAAAATATTCCAGCTCTGCACAGCCATTTACCTGAGGCTATGGCCTTTTCTCTTCAAGACCAGCAGTTGTTAAAAGAGCAATTGGAGAAGGCAGAAGTTGTCTTGCTGGGGCCTGGTTTACGAGACGATGCTTTTGGAGAAAATCTAGTCAAACAGGTCTTTACTAGCCTAAGACAGAATCAGATTTTGATTGTAGACGGAGGTGCCCTGACCATTCTTGCTAGAACAAGTTTATCATTTCCCTCAAGCCAGCTTATCCTAACTCCTCACCAAAAGGAGTGGGAAAAACTGTCTGGAATTACGATTGAAAAGCAAAACGAAGCTACAACAGCTAGTGCCCTGACTTCTTTCCCTCAAGGAACAATTTTGGTAGAGAAAGGCCCGGCTACTCGTATTTGGCAAGCTGGCCAGTTTGATTATTACCAGTTACAGGTTGGAGGTCCCTATCAGGCGACTGGGGGAATGGGAGATACTCTGGCTGGGATGATTGCAGGATTTGTGGGCCAATTCCGACAGGCCAGTCTCTACGAGCGTGTAACCGTAGCGACTCATCTTCATTCAGCCATAGCCCAAGAATTAGCTCAAGAACAGTATGTGGTCTTGCCAACGGAGATTAGTAATTGTCTTCCTAAAGTAATAAAAAGATATGTCTAAAATAGTTAGACAAAAAATGTTGATAATTTGTATCATTATTCCTAATTTACAAAAAACGAACGTTTAGCATTCTTCTCACTAAGAAACTAAATTTTTTCGTTTTCTTACTCTTATAAATCTATTTTTGTTAGAGTTTATTTGGTTTATATCCGTACTTAAAGTGATTTGTCAGAACTCTACTTTTATTAAAAAAATTCAATTTCAAGGATAAATAAGCAGTATTCTAAAGGTATTTTTAGATGAAATAAAAGCCTTTACATGGTATAATAGAGGTAGCTCTTTAATGGAGGTGTTTGAGTGGAAAATCTGAAGAAAATGGCAGGTATCAAGGCTGCTGAATTTGTCAATGATGGCATGGTTGTAGGACTGGGAACGGGTTCTACTGCCTATTATTTTGTCGAAGAAATTGGTCGTCGTATCAAGGAAGAAGGATTGCAGATTATAGCTGTAACGACTTCTAGTGTGACCACTAAACAGGCAGAAGGCCTTAATATCCCACTCAAATCTATTGACCAAGTAGACTTTGTCGATGTGACAGTTGATGGCGCGGATGAAGTGGATAGTCAGTTTAACGGAATCAAAGGCGGTGGTGGTGCCCTTCTCATGGAAAAGGTGGTCGCAACACCATCAAAAGACTACATTTGGGTAGTGGATGAAAGCAAGCTAGTCGAGAAACTGGGTGCTTTTAAATTGCCAGTAGAAGTGGTTCAGTATGGCGCAGAACAGGTCTTTCGTCGTTTTGAACGAGCTGGCTACAAACCAAGTTTCCGTGAAAAAGATGGCCAACGTTTTGTGACCGATATGCAGAACTTTATCATTGACCTTGCCTTGGATGTCATCGAAGATCCAATTGTTTTTGGACAAGAATTGGACCATGTCGTTGGTGTTGTAGAACACGGTTTATTCAACCAAATGGTGGACAAGGTCATTGTTGCTGGACGAGATGGGGTTCAGATTTTAACCTCAAGAAAAGAAAAATAGAAGGGGGGCATAAGATGTCTAAATTTAATCGTATTCATTTGGTGGTACTGGATTCTGTAGGAATCGGTGCAGCACCAGATGCTAATAACTTTGTCAATGCAGGGGTTCCAGATGGAGCTTCTGACACACTGGGACACATTTCAAAAACAGTTGGTTTGAATGTCCCAAACATGGCTAAAATAGGTCTTGGAAATATTCCTCGCGAAACGCCTTTGAAGACGGTACCAGCTGAAAGCAATCCAACAGGTTATGCAACAAAATTAGAGGAAGTATCTCTTGGTAAGGATACCATGACTGGACACTGGGAAATCATGGGACTCAACATTACTGAGCCTTTCGATACTTTCTGGAACGGATTCCCAGAAGAAATCTTGACAAAAATCGAAGAATTTTCAGGACGCAAGGTCATTCGTGAAGCCAACAAACCTTACTCAGGAACAGCTGTTATCGATGATTTCGGACCTCGTCAGATGGAAACTGGAGAGTTGATTATCTATACTTCAGCAGATCCTGTTTTGCAAATTGCTGCCCACGAAGATATTATTCCTTTGGACGAATTGTACCGTATCTGTGAATACGCTCGTTCAATTACACTTGAGCGCCCTGCCCTTCTCGGTCGTATCATTGCTCGCCCTTATGTAGGTGAACCAGGTAACTTCACTCGTACAGCCAACCGTCGTGACTTGGCGGTATCTCCATTTGCCCCAACTGTTTTGGATAAATTGAATGAGGCTGGTATCGATACTTATGCTGTGGGTAAAATCAACGATATCTTTAACGGTGCTGGTATCAACCATGACATGGGCCACAACAAGTCAAACAGCCATGGAATTGATACACTATTGAAGACCATGGGCCTTGCTGAGTTTGAAAAAGGATTCTCATTCACAAACTTGGTTGACTTTGATGCTCTTTACGGTCACCGTCGTAATGCACACGGTTACCGTGATTGCTTGCATGAGTTTGATGAACGCTTACCTGAAATTATCGCAGCTATGAGAGAGAATGACCTTCTTTTGATTACTGCGGATCACGGGAACGACCCAACTTACGCAGGAACAGACCACACTCGTGAATATATTCCATTGTTGGCCTATAGCCCTGCCTTTAAAGGAAATGGTGTCATTCCAGTCGGACATTTTGCAGATATTTCAGCGACTGTTGCCGATAACTTTGGTGTGGAAACTGCCATGATTGGGGAAAGTTTCTTAGATAAATTGGTATAAGATGACGCGCTATGCTTTGCTGGTGAGAGGTATCAATGTTGGTGGCAAGAATAAGGTCGTCATGGCGGAGCTTCGGCAAGAATTGACAGAGTTGGGGATGGAAAAAGTTGAAAGCTACATCAACAGTGGCAATGTTTTCTTTACTTCGACATACTCAAAATCCCAATTGATTGAAAAGTTAGAAGCTTTCTTTGGAACCCATTATCCATTTATTCAGAGCTTTTCTTTACTGGGGCAAGAAGACTATGAAGCAGAAGTGGAGAATCTACCAGCTTGGTGGAACGAAGACTTGGCAAGAAAAGACGTTCTCTTTTACACGGAGGATTTGGATGTGGAGCAAGTCATCACGACAGTTAAAAATTTAGAGCTGAAAGATGAGGTTGTTCATTTTGGAAAACTTGGTATTTTCTGGGGGAAATTCTCTGAAGAATCTTACTCTAAGACTGCCTATCATAAGTACTTGCTCAAGATGCCTTTCTATCGCCACATTACCATTCGCAATGCAAAAACCTTTGACAAAATCGGTCAAATGCTAAAAAATAATAAAGGGGACATACAATGACAACATTTTTAGATAAAATCAATGAAACAGCTGCCTTCCTGAAAGACAAGGGAATTCAAGCGCCTGAGTTCGGTCTAATCCTTGGGTCAGGACTTGGAGAACTTGCAGAAGAAATCGAAAATCCAGTTGTAGTAGACTATGCTGAAATTCCAAACTGGGGCCGTTCAACAGTAGTCGGTCACGCTGGTAAATTAGTATATGGTGAACTTGCAGGTCGCAAGGTTTTGGCTCTTCAAGGGCGTTTCCATTTCTACGAAGGAAATCCTCTGGAAGTCGTGACTTTCCCAGTACGTGTCATGAAAGTTCTTGGATGTGAAGGTGTTATTGTAACCAATGCTGCTGGTGGTATTGGATATGGCCCTGGTACCTTGATGGCTATCTCAGATCATATCAATATGACAGGTCAAAACCCATTGATGGGTGAAAACTTGGATGATTTTGGTCCTCGTTTCCCAGATATGTCTAAGGCCTACACTCCAGAATATCGTGCTACTGCCCATGAAGTGGCTAAAAAACTTGGTATCAAGCTTGATGAAGGTGTCTATATCGGTGTAACCGGTCCAACTTATGAAACACCAGCAGAGATTCGTGCCTATAAGACACTGGGAGCAGATGCAGTTGGTATGTCTACGGTTCCTGAAGTGATCGTGGCAGCCCACTCAGGCTTGAAAGTTCTAGGAATTTCATGTATTACTAACTTTGCGGCTGGTTTCCAAGAAGAACTCAACCACGAAGAAGTTGTGGAAGTAACCGAACGTGTTAAAGGTGACTTTAAGGGCTTGCTTAAAGCGATTCTTGCAGAATTGTAAGAAAAAAGATTTAAAAGGGGGAGTACCTCTACCTTTTCATGATTGACTGCCTATCAGTGTCAAAGAAGAAATATAAGTATACTATGAGGTTCTTCCTGCTCTTGTACCTGAAAGAGTCTGATAGTTAGCATTGTGAAAGACAAGATTCTAGGATACTAGCATTAGCTTCCTAGCCAAGCAGACTAGGATGATAAGGAAAGATAAGAATGAATTTACTTTCTGAATTTCTTAGCCTTGTCCTATATAGGGGACAAGGAGATTTCGCTTGAGTCTGCTTACAAATAAACGAAAAGAAAGATAAGAAATAATGAAAATTGGTCAACGAATTATGCGCTTTGGCATAAAAAAATTAAGTATCGGAGTTGTATCTGTTGCAGTCGGCTTCGCATTTCTAGCTCCAGCTGGAATTTCAGCCAATGAACTAAAGCAAGATGTAACATCTGAAGTGGCAACAAGAGTGCTAGATTCTAAGGAGGAATTGAGAGAGCCGGAAAATGTTGCTCCAAAACTAGAAACTCCTCTTAGAGAGGAGGCAAGACTAGCTCCTCAAACTCTTCCAGAAGCAAATGAAGTTCTTGAAAACAAAAGGGAAGAGTCAAAAGTAGAGACAACAGAGCCAGCTCAAGACTCACCTATTCATGCTCCTGTAGAAGAAACTAAAGAAGAAGTTGTGACAGAAAAACCAACAAATACTCGTTCTTTAACAGCAGAAGATTTGGTGAAGATTTCCAAAGGGGAATTACATTTAGAAAATGATTTGATTGATGAATCTCTCTATGGTGAAAAAGTTCTTGATTTGGAAGGGGATGATGACCAAGATGGCATCAAAAACAAAGATGAACTTTATGTTTACAACAAAGATGGTAAGGATTATCTAGGATATAACAGTCATCCCTTGCTAGCAGACAGTGATGGGGATGGTTTGGCAGATGGAGAAGATGACAATAAGAAAGAATGGTATGTCACAGATCGTGACTCTCTTCTCTTTATGGAGTTAGCCTATCGAGATGATGATTATATTGAGAAAATTTTAGATCATAAGAATCCTTTCCCTAGTCTCTATCTTGACCGTCAAGAATACAAACTCATGCACAATGAATTGGCTCCTTTCTGGAAGATGAAAAAAGCCTACCATACAGATAGTGGCTTGGATGCTTTCTTATTTGAGACCAAGAGCGACCTTCCTTATCTCAAAGATGGAACGGTGCACATGTTGGCTATTCGTGGAACGCGAGTTAATGACGCCAAGGACTTAAGTGCAGATTTGGTTTTATTAGGTGGAAATAAACCAGCTCAAGCGGATGATATCCGCAAGGTTGTTGGGGAATTAGCCAAGGATACAAGTATTACCAAGTTGTATATGACAGGCCATTCTCTTGGAGGCTACCTAGCTCAGATTGCAGCAGTTGAAGCTTACCAAAAATATCCTGATTTTTATAACCATGTATTACGGAAAGTGACGACTTTCAGTGCTCCTAAAGTGATTACTTCCAGAACGGTTTGGAATGCTAAGAATGGTTTCTGGGATGTTGGTTTGGAAAGCCGTAAATTAGCTGTTAGTGGAAAAATTAAGCATTATGTGGTTGATAATGATAATGTTGTGACTCCATTGATTCATAATGATCGTGATATTGTTACATTTACAGGTAATTCACGCTTTAAACACCGTTCTCGTGGCTATTTTGAAAGTCGAATGAATGATATTCCTAACTTTAATATTGGTAAACGAGCTACCTTGGATAAACATGGTTATCGTGATCCGAAATTGGATAAAGTGCGATTCTTTAAGAAACAGGCTCTGCCTCAATCTTCTAGTCAACCAAGCGCTGAACCCATGGAAAATATTGCCTTAGGGAAACAGGTTAGTCAAAGTTCGACAGCTTTCGGAGGAGATGCTAGAAGAGCTGTGGATGGCAAAGTTGATGGTAACTATGGTCACAATTCTGTCACTCATACAAACTTCCAATCTAAACCTTGGTGGCAAGTAGATTTGGCTAAAGAAGAAACCATTCGCCAAATCAATATTTACAACCGCACAGACACTGCCCAGGATAGATTGGCAAACTTTGATGTCATTCTGTTAGATAGTTCTGGTAAAGAAATTGAGAGAAAACGCATAACATCACTTAAAGATGTGTCAGCACAAATTGCGATTAACCATAAAAAAGCGCGCTATGTTCGAATTGAGCTAGAAGGCTATAATGCCCTCAGTCTTGCAGAAGTCCAAGTATATCGTGCTGAGAATATCGCTTGGAAAAAACAAGCTAAGCAAAGTTCTACTGATTTTGGTGGAGATGCTAGTCGTGCCTTGGATGGTAATACCAATAGTAGTTATAGCCAGCAATCAATTACCCATACAAAATTTGAAAACCAGCCTTGGTGGGAAGTTGATTTAGGTCGTACAGAACAGGTAGGACTTGTTCGCCTTCATAACCGTGGGGATGGAGAACTTTCTAAACGTCTGTCAGACTTTGATGTGATTTTATATGATGAAAAAGGGAAAGAAGTTGCTAGACAGTATGTTTCTAAACTTGACGGAACGAGCTTGGATGTTCAATTAAATGGGAAATTGGGACGCCGTGTTCGTGTGCAACTACGTAAGAACAATCAAGCCCTCAGTCTTGCAGAAGTAGAAGTTTTCCGCTTTATCGCTACGAATGGTGAGACAGCGACACAAGTTTCTAAGCCAGTTCAAGCAATCAGTCAGACTCCTGCAAAAGACAAAACATTGACAATTCAACATAGTGGAGCTTACATTGCCCGCTATTCTATAACTTGGGAAGAAGTTACAGTAGATAAAAATGGTCATTCAGTTGTTCGCAGTCATTCTTGGGAAGGAAATGGACGTAACCAGACTGCAGGTTTTGTCCTCAACCTCCCAATCAAAGAAAATATGAGAAATCTGCGAATTAAGATTGAAAAGAGAACAGGTCTTATCTGGAATAGATGGCAAACAATCTATGACAACAGACCTCTTCTCGCCCAACCACATCGGAAAATCACTCATTGGGGTACGACATTGAATTCCAAGGTGAGTGACGATGATGTCTTGTAATCTGATGGTACAATGACAGTTAGTTTGTCTAGTTTATAAGAAAGTACTACCTGAGCTTGAATAGAACTCAGGTAGCTCTCTGTGAAAGAACAAAATTAAACAGAGAGGTAGAGCGCGTGTTCTGATTTGAACATGAGTAGAAATTCGTACCTATAAGATGCTTGGAACAGATGTGGTCGGAATGTCAACTGCTCCTGAGGTTATTGTTGTAGCCTACTCAGCTTTGAAACTTCTAGGAATTTTATGTATTACTAACTATACTACTGGTTTCAAAGAAGAGATTAACCACGAAGAGATTATAGAAGTGACTGAGTGTGTTAAAGGTGATTTTAAAGGCTTACTTAAAGCCGTTTTTGCTGAATTATTACTATGTTAAAAGAATTGAGGAGTATTTTTCAGAAAATTCCTTATAATCTTAAATTATTCTTAGCAGTCATTTTGCAAGGAATAGTTTCAGGTTTATCTGGTATTTTTCTACATTATCTTTTAAAGATAATAGAGGAGATAGCTTTTGGTCAATCAGAGCATCAAACTGTATTCTTGACAGATGGAGTTTCCTCATCGCGAATAGGATTAAGTTTAATAATCGTGGGTGTCAGCTCATCCTTGGTCTGGTATTTCTTGCAAAAAAAATCACAGATTTTTTCCATTAAAGCACAGATGAAGGATGAGACTTCACAATACAAACTTCATTTTTTAAAACAGCTATTTCATTCAATTTGGCAGATTATTGCAGTTGGAGGGGGAGCACCTATTGGTAAAGAAGCTGCGCCACGAGAGATTGGAACTCTATTTGCAGGACCAATTGGAAAAATATGTTCTCTCTCTAAGAAGGATCAAATCTTTCTCCTTGCTTGTGGTGCTGGTGCTGGTTTAGCAGCTGTCTATCAGGTTCCATTAACAAGTGTCTTCTTTGTTTTTGAAACCCTAGGAATTGCTCTATCTATTAAACGAGTTGTCTTAGTCGGTTTGACTACCTATGTATCAACCTATACAGCAGGCTTGGTTATTTCAGATCAGGCTCTCTACAAGCTTCCAGTCATCGCATGGTCATTAAAGGAAATGTGGGTTATTCCCTTATTACTTCTTTTCTTAACCCCACTAGCTTGGCTTTTTGGTCGCTTGAGTAAAGAAGTGTCTTCAAACAGGATAAAAGATAAACGAATACTTCTCACATTGCCTACAGCTTTTCTTTTTCTTGCTGGGTTGGCAAGTTATTTTCCACATCTACTTGGAAATGGACGTATGATGGCTCAGGAAGTATTGAATGGTAGCAATGGCAAAACAGTATTCCTCTTGTTTATCCTAAAAGCACTGGTCGTTCTTATTACTCTGTGGGCAGGGGCCTATGGTGGTACACTTACGCCATCTTTTGCCTTGGGGATGGCTGGAGCTGCTCTCTTTGGAATGATTCTAGGTGGGGATAGCCAGCCAAGCATTTTACTTTTGGGGTCTGTTTGCTTTTTATCTGTGACCTTGAGGGCTCCCTGGTCTGCAACTGGATTAGTAATAGGATTCACTGGGCTAGGTTTAGATTCTCTTCCGTATCTCTTAGTAACAGCTGTTTTAGCCTATGAATTTGCAAAAATATTAGATCGTTTTTCTTGGGCTAATATACTGTGTCAGAAGTCAAAGAATAGAGTAATAAGATAGAGAACGACCGTTTTTTCGAATCAAAGATTTATCTTAAAAGATTAAAAACTATTGTCAATTTATCAATAACTGTTTGAAATAAAAAAGAATTAGGCTTATCGGAGTCATGATTGAATCCGATTTTTCCTAGCTATGAAATATAAAAAAAGAAAGGTAGAGCGCGTGTGTTGATTTGAACACGAGCGGAAAACTTTTCATAACAATAAAAGAAAGGATGGGTAAACCGTATTTGCTGAACTGAATACGGACGGAGAACTGTGTAAAAAAGATAAACTTCCTAGCATCATTGATGCTACGTCAGTTTCCTATTTTTACTTTGTTCTCTGTCGCCCTTTATATCTTAACTATGTCTATCCATATTGCTGCTCAGCAGGGTGAAATTGCTGATAAAATTCTTCTTCCTGGGGATCCTCTTCGTGCGAAATTTATTGCGGAGAATTTCCTTGAAGGTGCTGTTTGTTTTAACGAAGTGCGTAACATGTTTGGTTACACTGGTACTTACAAGGGTCACCGTGTATCTGTCATGGGAACTGGGATGGGAATGCCATCTATTTCGATTTATGCGCGTGAGTTGATTGTTGACTATGGTGTGAAGAAATTGATTCGTGTGGGAACTGCAGGCTCGTTAAACGAGGATGTCCACGTTCGTGAATTGGTTTTGGCGCAGGCGGCTGCAACCAACTCTAACATCATCCGCAATGACTGGTCACAGTACGATTTCCCACAAATCGCTAGCTTTGATTTGCTGGACAAGGCCTACCATATCGCCAAAGAACTTGGTATGACAACTCACGTTGGGAACGTTTTGTCTTCTGATGTCTTTTATTCAAACTACTTTGAAAAGAACATTGAGCTTGGTAAATGGGGAGTCAAGGCTGTGGAAATGGAAGCAGCAGCTCTTTACTATCTTGCTGCCCAGCACCATGTTGACGCGCTTGCTATCATGACTATTTCTGATAGTTTGGTCAATCCAGATGAAGACACAACTGCAGAAGAACGCCAAAATACCTTCACCGATATGATGAAGGTTGGATTAGAAACCTTGATTGCAGACTAGAGGTAGGCTATATTCAGAATGGTTTCTCTTGTTCTCAAAATGATAACTATCAACAATGAATCAATCCTGAAATAGGTAAGAATAAGGAAATTGAAGAAAGCCTAATTGTGTCAAAGGACCGAGACTAGTCAGTTTAATATCTAAATCATAATCAAATAAAGTTGGAAGCCAAGTTGACAAGAAGTCAAGACTTTCAACTTTTTAACTTGAAAATTCCTAGGAGTACAAAATGGATAAGATTGAACAATTACAAGGTATTATTGATCAAAGTCAGAGCATTGTCTTTTTCGGTGGTGCAGGGGTTTCTACAGAGTCTAATATTCCAGATTTTCGTAGTTCAGATGGTATATATAGTCTGAAACTAGGTCGCCATTTTACTGCCGAGCAACTGGTTTCACGCACTATGTTTGAGCGCTATCCAGAGGATTTTTTTGATTTCTACAAAAAGTATCTGGTCTATCCTGATGCCAAGCCGAATTTAGCACATGATTATCTAGCGTCGTTGGAAAAAACAGGTAAATTAAAGGCGATTGTGACGCAAAATATCGATAGTCTCCATGAAATGGCAGGATCTCAGAAAGTTTTGAAACTGCATGGTAGTGCAGATCGTAATTATTGTTTGGGCTGTCATCGCTTTTATGATTTGACTGCCTTTTTGGAACTTGAAAGTCCAGTTCCCTATTGCTTAGATTGTGGCAAGATGGTCAAACCTGACGTGACCCTTTATGAGGAAGCGCTAGATATGGATGTATTTAGTCGCGCAGCTCGAGCCATTCAGCAAGCAGATTTGTTGATCATTGGTGGAACTTCCTTAGTTGTTTACCCTGCAGCTAGCCTAATCAATTATTTTTCAGGGTCAAATCTTGTCGTTATCAACAAGTCCAGCACTCCTCAAGACAGCCAAGCTGATTTAGTTATCGAAGGTAAGATTGGAGAAGTTTTTTCTAAATTGAGACAATAAAAAACTGAAAGAAGTAGGACTATACTTCTTTCAGTTTTTTTGTATCACGAACTCAGAAACTATGAACAAGATTCTTTTCATTTCTAGGGGAATTTTATTGCTGATTTATAAATTGCTCGAGTTATTTTTAATTGTTGAATAAAAGGAAAACTTTCTGGATGAAAAACTTCCTTTTTTAGTCAATCAGTGCATGCTGATTTTAATGAAATGTTACTATATTGTTTACTTTTTTAAAGATCGCAAAAAACAATCAATCTCTGCTTGAGAATGGAGAATATGCATCTTTTCTGGGTAAGTATTGTTTAAGTATTGGTATCTATCCTTAGCATTTTTAGTCCGTCCGTCCCAAAGAATCCATCTGATAAACTCCCAATTAAATTGTTCTTGACAACCAGCTGCCATACTTTCTCTGACTTTTCCCCGGTATTTAAGATAACGCTTAAAAGCTCGAAAGAGGCAGGTCAATGGGGAAAAATTGAGAAAGATGATTTGGTCAGCTTCCTGCATTCTTTCCTCATAAAAACACCAAGAATAATTCCCATCAATGACCCAAGCTTCATGCTTGGTGAGAAAGTTTTTCATCTCGGTTAACATCCATTCGCGATCACTGTCTTGCCAACCAGGCTGAAATTGGAGTGTATCCATGTGAAGTTTTGGGATGGAGTAGTAGTGAGACAGCTTTTCAGCTAGAGTTGACTTACCTGCACCAGAATATCCGATAATTGCGATTTTCATTTTCTACCTTTTCCAATTTGGAGACAAAAAAACAGCCTCTATGGACTGTTTCTTATTTAGCAAGTTTAGCTGAAAGACGAGCTTTGTCGCGGCTTGCTTTGTTTTTGTGAATCAAACCTTTAGTTTCTGCTTTATCGATAGCTGAGCTAGCAGCACGGAAAAGTTCTTCAGATGGGTTTGCTTCAAAAGCTTTGATAGCAGTACGCATAGCTGATTTTTGAGCTGAGTTTTTTTCGTTTTGTTTAACGTTCAATTCAGCGCGTTTGATAGCTGATTTAATGTTTGCCAATGTTCTTACCTCCATATTTACTAACTATACCATTATATCTGAAAACTTACGTTTTGACAAGGGAAAATTACTTTTTTAAGTAAATTTCATCGATTTCATGGTTCTTGCTTTTATGAAGAATCACTTCCGCACGATTTCTAGTTGGTTCAATATAATTTTGTAGATTTGTGAGATTGATACTGGTCCAGACCTGATGGGCAAAGGATTCCACTTCCCCAATCGGCATCTGAGTAAAACGATAATAGTAGCTATCAGGGTCGTTTTGGGCTAGGCTCAGCATTTTCAAGAAACGGTCCAGATACCAACTCTCAATATCATCCACTCCAGCATCTACATAAATGGAAAAGTCGAAGAAGTCAGTGATATAGAGGCGTTCGTTTTGTGGATTTTGAAAGACGTTAATTCCCTCGACAATCACAAAGTCAGCAGCTTTGACGTTTTGCTTTTCCTCAGGGACGATGTCGTAGACTTCATGAGAATAGACAGGAATATCTACATCTTGTCCATTTTTGATGCGGTCCAAGAAGTTGAGAAGAGCCTCCATATCATAGCTTTCAGGAAATCCTTTACGATTTAAAATCCCCTGCTCAATCAAGGTTTGATTGGGATAGAGAAAACCATCAGTTGTAACCAACTCAACACTAGCATCAGTTACAGTTCTAGAAAGCAGGGTTTGCAACAGTCGACTGGTGGTGGATTTTCCAACAGCAACACTCCCAGAAATCCCAATAATAAAAGGCTGAGATTTACTTTCACGTTGGAGGAAAATTCCTTTTGAAAAGGCTAAATCTTCCTTAGTTCGCTTGTAAATCTGAATCAGATGAGCTAAGGGGAGATAGATATCTGTAACATCCTGCAAGCTAATCTGGTCATTAAAACTCTTGATGGATTCTAATTCCTCTTCTGTCAAAGGAGGTGTGGTCTTTCGATGTAACGATTGCCAAGTCTGGCGGCTGATTTTTTCAAAATGTAAAAATTCGTTGGTCATTTGTTTTCCCCTAGATATTTTGTCTATCATACCATAAAAAGCTAAAAAAATAAAGCGGTTTCTTGAATGTGGTAAGTCAATAGTATATAATATAAGTAGATAGAGGATGAACAATTTATTGATGAAGTAGGAGCTGCTTTCTACTGACTTATCAGCTATAAAGGGGGCTTTGGGGTTTATAACTTATAGGAGGTGTACTATGAAAATTTTGAAACCTTACCTATTGGAACTCTGTTTTATTTTAAGTTTTGCACTACCTTTTTTAAAAGGAGCGAATGCGGATAATGGTAGACGTTTTGTGGAAACCTATTACGGTTTTACTTTTTTGATGGAACATGCCATTGTAACAGCTGTCTTTATCTGTTCGCTCTTGATTGCTTTCTTCCTAAAAAAACGATGGGCGAAATGGCTTGCTGCTGGTAGTTATTTCTTTTTAGTTCTATGGATTGCTACAGAGGGTTATTTCTTCCGCATGTCACTAGAAGATTTGATACGACTTTGGACAAGTTTGGAAATCCTGACACAAACTTATCAGTTGGGCTTTTATTTAAACATTTTCCTGGGAATCCTATTGATAGTGAAATATTTAAAAGTAAAGAAATAGCGCTGACAACGCATCTGATGATAGACAATAAATTTTGTGTTATGTGTTTTATCATGGTAATGATAGCTGTAGTCCTAGATGAAATACAAGTTGCTTATAAAGGTTGAAAGAGATTGAAGGGGAGTTATTGTAAAGCAACTTCCTTCAATCTTTTTGTTTTATTCTGGATATGTAAACGATTTACAATTCGATCCAAAATATGATAGAATAGGGTTATGAATAAAATGTACTATGCAGAAAATCCTGACGCTGCTCACGACATTCATGAGTTGAGAGTAGAATTGTTGGGAGAAAAAATGACCTTTCTGACAGATGCGGGTGTTTTTAGCAAGAAGATGGTTGACTTCGGAAGTCAGCTCTTGCTCAAGTGTCTGGAGGTCAACCAAGGAGAAACTGTCCTTGATGTAGGCTGTGGTTACGGACCTTTGGGCTTGTCTTTAGCTAAGGCTTACGGCGTTCAGGCGACCATGGTTGATATCAACAATCGTGCCTTGGATTTGGCGCGACAAAATGCTGAACGAAATAAAGTAGAAGCGACGATTTTCCAGTCCAACATCTATGAACAAGTTGAAGGTACATTTGACCATGTCATTTCCAATCCTCCTATCCGTGCAGGTAAGCAAGTGGTTCATGAAATCATTGAGAAAAGCAAAGATTTCTTGGAAACTGATGGAGATTTAACAATCGTTATCCAGAAGAAACAAGGGGCTCCAAGTGCCAAGTCTAAGATGGAAGATGTGTTTGGTAATTGTGAAATCCTTAAAAAAGACAAGGGATACTATATCCTTAGAAGTGTGAAAGAATGAGAGCAGTTGATTTAATCCAAAAGAAACGAGACGGTCAAGAACTGACTTCGAGTGAAATTGAATGGCTAGTAGAAGGCTATGTATCAGGAACTGTTCCTGATTATCAGATGTCTGCCTTTGCCATGGCTGTTTATTTCAAAGGAATGACGACTCGTGAAATTTCTGATTTAACGATGAATATGGTTAAGACTGGGCAAGAGTTTGACCTGTCTGCCATTGATGGTGTGAAAGTTGACAAGCATTCTACGGGTGGTGTCGGCGATAAGGTAACCTTGATTTTAGCTCCTCTTGTTGCTAGCTTTGGTGTGCCTGTGGCTAAAATGAGTGGTCGTGGTCTCGGTCATACTGGAGGAACAATTGATAAATTGGAATCCATTAAAGGCTATCAAGTAGAACGTAGTCAAGAGGATTTTATTCGTCAGGTTCAGGATATTGGAGTATCTGTCATTGGGCAATCAGACCAGCTGGTTAAAGCGGATAAGCTTCTCTACGCCCTCCGTGATGTGACCGCAACTGTCGACACAATTCCTTTGATTGCGAGTTCGGTGATGAGCAAGAAAATCGCGGCAGGAGCGGATGCTATTTTGCTAGACGTGACTGTCGGTGAGGGTGCCTTCATGAAGACGGTTGATGAGGCGCGCGAATTGGCTCAAACTATGGTGGAACTTGGTAAGGCTGTTGGACGGAAGACGGTAGCAGTGATTACGGATATGAGCCAGCCCTTGGGACGAGCGATTGGAAATCGTCTGGAAATCCTTGAAGCATTGGAGATTTTACAAGGTCAAGGACGTCAGGATATTACCCACTTTATCTGTGAATTGGCTCAAATTATGCTTGGTTTGGCAAATATAAATAAAACAGTTGAAGAAGTTCGCCAACATCTTGAAAATGGTCAAGCACTGGCTAAGTTTGAGGAGATGGTTCAAGCCCAAGGTGGGGACTTGGAAGACCTCTACCGTCCTGTCAATGTTGCCCATGTGGTGGAAATCCCTGCTCAGGAAACGGGTGTCATTTCTGCTCTTCCGGCTATGGAATTTGGTCTTTATGCTATGAGACTAGGTGCTGGTCGTGCAGTCAAGTCTGATGCCTTGGACTATGAAACAGGAATTGTTTTTGAAAATAAAGTTGGAGATTCCGTTCAAAAGGGAGAAATTGTTGCAAAAGTATACACAAATGGAAAAATTTCTCCTCAGCTAGTTACAGATTTTCAAAAATATGTTAAAATAAATGATAGGGTGCAAAGTTTACGAGAAATTATAGAAATTATCTCATAAACTGTAGGAGAATCCGAATATGAAATTAAATAAATATATCGATCATACGCTTTTAAAACAAGATGCAACAGAAAATCAAATTGATAGTTTGTTGTCTGAGGCTAGAGAGTATGACTTTGCCAGTGTTTGCGTTAATCCGACCTGGGTTGAACATGCTAAAAAAGGGCTTGAAGGCACAGATGTCAAGGTCTGCACAGTAGTAGGTTTCCCCTTGGGAGCAACAACTTCAGCCGTGAAAGCATTTGAAACCAAAGAAGCTATTCAAAATGGGGCTGACGAGATTGACATGGTAATCAATGTTGGAGCTCTCAAATCAGGTAATTTAGCCTTGGTAGAGTCAGATATTCGCGCAGTAGTGGAAGCAAGTGGTGACAAGTTAGTGAAAGTCATTATTGAAGCTTGCCTTCTGACAGACCAAGAAAAAGTTTTGGCTTGTCAATTAGCCCAAAAAGCAGGAGCTGATTTTGTTAAAACATCTACTGGCTTTTCAACTGGTGGCGCTACGATAGCAGATGTCCAATTGATGCGTGAAACAGTTGGGCCTGATATGGGTGTCAAGGCCGCCGGTGGAGCTCGTTCTTATGAGGATGCTCTTGCCTTTGTTGAAGCAGGGGCGACCCGTATTGGAACGTCAGCTGGAGTAGCAATTCTAAAAGGAGAATTGGCAGATGGCGACTACTGAGTTGATTGAACTGGCAATTGAAACCAGCAAGAAAGCCTATGTCCCCTATTCTCACTTTCCTATCGGAGCAGTTTTAGTGGCAAAAGACGGAAGTGTTTACACGGGAGTGAATATCGAAAATGCTAGCTATCCTTTGACCAATTGCGGTGAGAGAACAGCCATTTTTAAGGCTGTATCTGAAGGGCAAAGAGAATTTTCAGAGCTGATTGTTTATGGTCAAACTGAAAAACCGATTTCACCATGTGGTGCTTGTCGCCAAGTAATGGTCGAATTTTTTGAACAAGATCTAAAAGTGACCTTAGTCGCAAAAGATAAATCGACGGTCGAGATGACGGTCGGGGAATTACTTCCATATTCTTTTACAGACTTAAATTAGTCTGAGTCGCTCTTTGAGTGGCACGGTCCTTGTGGCCAACCAATCCATACTTGCAACATCGTTGCACATCTTATTTAGGAGGTTCAGTAATGAACAAGAAACAATGGCTAGGTCTTGGCCTAGTAGCAGTGGCAGCAGTTGGACTTGCTGCATGTGGTAACCGCTCTTCTCGTAAGGCAGATTCATCTTCTGATGTGAAGACAAAAGCAGCAATCGTCACTGATACTGGTGGTGTTGATGACAAATCATTCAACCAATCAGCTTGGGAAGGTTTGCAGGCTTGGGGTAAAGAACACAATCTTTCAAAAGATAACGGTTTCACTTACTTCCAATCAACAAGTGAAGCTGACTACGCTAACAACTTGCAACAAGCGGCTGGAAGTTACAACCTAATCTTCGGTGTTGGTTTTGCCCTTCACAATGCGGTTGAAGAAGCAGCTAAAGAACATTCTGACTTGAACTATGTCTTGATTGATGATGTGATTAAAGATCAAAAGAATGTTGCGAGCGTAACTTTCGCTGATAATGAGTCAGGTTACCTTGCAGGTGTAGCTGCAGCAAAAACAACTAAAACAAAACAAGTTGGTTTTGTAGGTGGGCAGGAGTCAGAAGTTATCTCTCGTTTTGAAGCAGGATTCAAGGCTGGTGTTGCGTCAGTAGACCCATCTATCAAAGTACAAGTTGACTACGCTGGTTCATTTGGTGATGCTGCTAAAGGTAAAACAATTGCAGCCGCACAATACGCAGCCGGTGCAGATATTGTTTACCAAGTAGCTGGTGGTACAGGTGCTGGTGTCTTTGCAGAAGCAAAATCACTCAACGAAAGCCGTCCTGAAAATGAAAAAGTTTGGGTTATCGGTGTTGACCGTGACCAAGAAGCAGAAGGTAAATACACTTCTAAAGATGGTAAAGAATCAAACTTTGTTCTTGCATCTACTTTGAAACAAGTTGGTACAACTGTAAAAGATATTTCTAACAAGGCAGAAAAAGGTGAATTCCCTGGCGGTCAAGTGATCGTTTACTCATTGAAAGATAAAGGGGTTGACTTGGTAACAACTAACCTTTCTGAAGAAGGTAAAAAAGCCGTTGAAGATGCAAAAGCTAAAATCCTTGATGGAAGCGTAAAAGTTCCTGCAAAATAATGGATGGAAGTTATTTCTTAGGAAGCGGCCATCGGCCGCTTTTTAAGAGTTGAGACAAAGTCATTTTGTCTCAGTAAAGCTTGCTACTAGACAAACTAGCAAGTTTTATTGAAATAAAATAAGACTCTGAAAGGAAGAGCACATGGCACACGAAAATGTCATTGAGATGCGTGATATTACCAAGGTGTTTGGTGAATTTGTTGCCAACGACAAAATCAACCTGCACCTACGAAAAGGTGAAATTCATGCACTTTTAGGAGAAAATGGGGCTGGTAAGTCTACGCTCATGAACATGTTAGCAGGGCTTCTTGAACCAACTAGTGGTGAAATCGCGGTCAACGGTCAAGTTGTCAACCTTGACTCCCCATCTAAAGCAGCTGGCTTGGGAATCGGAATGGTTCACCAGCACTTTATGTTGGTAGAGGCTTTCACGGTGGCTGAAAACATTATTTTAGGAAGTGAATTGACTAAAAATGGTGTGCTAGATATCGCTGGAGCTAGCAAAGAAATCAAGGCTCTTTCTGAACGTTATGGCTTAGCTGTGGACCCTTCTGCCAAGGTGGCAGACATCTCAGTTGGAGCCCAACAACGTGTAGAAATTTTAAAAACCCTTTATCGGGGAGCTGATATTCTTATCTTTGACGAACCAACGGCTGTTTTGACTCCATCAGAAATTGAGGAGTTGATGGCTATTATGAAAAATCTTGTCAAAGAAGGAAAATCAATTATCTTGATTACTCACAAGTTGGACGAGATTCGCGCAGTTTCTGACCGCGTTACAGTTATCCGTCGTGGGAAATCAATTGAAACCGTCAAAATTGCAGGGGCTACTAATGCTGATTTGGCAGAAATGATGGTAGGACGTTCTGTTTCCTTTAAAACAGAGAAACAAGCATCTCAACCAAAAGAAGTGGTCTTGTCAATCAAAGATTTGGTGGTCAATGAAAACCGCGGTGTCCCAGCTGTGAAAAATCTGTCCTTGGATGTTCGTGCTGGAGAGATTGTTGGGATTGCAGGGATTGATGGAAATGGTCAGTCTGAACTGATTCAAGCCATTACAGGTCTTCGCAAGGTTGAATCTGGAAGCATCGAGCTAAAAGGAGATTCAATTGTAGGCTTGCACCCACGACAAATTACAGAACTAAGTGTTGGGCACGTTCCAGAAGACCGTCACCGTGATGGCTTGATTTTGGAAATGATGATTTCTGAAAATATTGCCCTTCAAACCTACTATAAAGAACCACATAGTAAAAATGGAATTTTGAACTATTCAAATATTACTTCTTATGCTAAAAAGTTAATGGAAGAATTTGATGTTCGTGCTGCCAGTGAATTTGTTCCTGCAGCTGCACTCTCAGGAGGAAATCAACAAAAAGCAATTATTGCTCGTGAAATTGATCGAGATCCTGATCTCCTTATCGTCAGCCAACCAACTCGTGGTTTGGATGTCGGTGCCATTGAATATATCCACAAACGCTTGATTGAAGAGCGTGATAATGGGAAGGCTGTCCTTGTTGTCAGCTTTGAGTTGGATGAGATTTTAAACGTCTCAGACCGTATTGCTGTTATTCATGATGGTAAGATTCAAGGTATTGTATCACCAGAAACAACCAATAAACAAGAACTTGGTGTCTTGATGGCTGGTGGAAACTTGGGAAAGGAGAAGAGTGATGTCTAAAAAATTACAACAAATTTCGGTTCCCTTGATTTCTGTCTTCCTAGGAATTTTACTTGGAGCCATTGTCATGTGGATCTTCGGTTATGATGCTATTTGGGGCTACGAAGAATTGTTCTATACAGCCTTTGGTAGCCTGCGTGGGATTGGAGAAATCTTCCGTGCTATGGGGCCTTTGGTCTTGATTGGTCTTGGTTTTGCTGTTGCCAGTCGTGCAGGTTTCTTTAACGTCGGGCTTCCTGGTCAGGCTTTGGCTGGTTGGATTCTTAGTGGTTGGTTTGCCCTGTCGCATCCAGATATGCCACGTCCCTTGATGATTCTGGCAACTATTGTGATTGCCTTGATTGCAGGAGGGATTGTTGGAGCGATTCCAGGTATTCTGAGGGCCTATCTAGGGACATCAGAGGTTATCGTAACCATCATGATGAACTACATTGTCTTGTATGTAGGAAATGCCTTTATCCATGCCTTTCCTAAAGACTTCATGCAAAGTACAGATTCGACGATTCGTGTCGGATCTAATGCAACCTACCAGACACCTTGGTTAGCTGAGTTGACTGGTAACTCGCGGATGAATATTGGTATTTTCTTTGCCATCATTGCCGTTGCAGTTATTTGGTTTATGCTCAAGAAAACGACTCTTGGTTTTGAAATCCGTGCAGTTGGTCTTAATCCACATGCTTCAGAATATGCTGGTATTTCTGCCAAACGAACGATTATCCTCTCAATGATTATATCAGGTGCCTTGGCTGGTCTTGGTGGAGCTGTTGAAGGACTTGGAACCTTCCAGAACGTCTATGTTCAAGGGGCATCTTTAGCTGTCGGATTTAACGGAATGGCGGTTAGTCTGCTTGCAGCCAACTCACCAATTGGTATTCTCTTTGCGGCCTTCCTATTTGGTGTTCTCCAAGTTGGAGCTCCTGGTATGAATGCGGCGCAGGTACCGTCTGAGCTTGTCAGCATTGTAACAGCGTCTATTATCTTCTTTGTCAGTGTTCATTACCTTATCGAACGCTTTGTCAAACCGAAAAAACAAGTTAAAGGAGGTAAGTAAAGATGTCTATTACAACCTTGCTCACCCTCTTGGTGTCTTCTATGCTGATTTACTCAGCTCCCCTCATCTTTACAAGTATCGGTGGTGTCTTCTCTGAACGTGGTGGTGTGGTAAACGTCGGCCTTGAAGGAATTATGGTTATGGGTGCCTTTTCTGGAGTCGTCTTTAACCTTGAATTTGCAGAACAATTTGGAGCAGCAACTCCATGGCTATCCTTGCTTGTGGCAGGATTAGTTGGTGGTGTTTTCTCTATCATCCACGCAGCAGCGACGGTTCATTTCCGTGCAGACCATGTTGTCAGCGGTACGGTATTGAACTTGATGGCGCCAGCCTTGGCTGTTTTCTTAGTCAAAGTTCTTTATAACAAAGGACAAACCGACAACCTAAGTCAGACTTTTGGACGCTTTGACTTCCCAGTCTTGGCAAATATCCCAGTGATTGGTGATATCTTCTTCAAGTCAACTAGTCTGCTAGGTTATATCGCGATTGCCTTCTCATTCCTTGCTTGGTTTATCCTCTTCAAGACCCGCTTTGGTCTTCGTCTCCGCTCTGTTGGTGAACACCCTCAAGCAGCGGACACCTTGGGAATCAATGTCTACAAGATGAGATATTTTGGAGTCATTATTTCAGGTTTCCTAGGTGGAATTGGCGGAGCGATTTATGCTCAATCAATCTCAGTCAACTTCTCAGTGACAACTATTGTTGGACCTGGATTTATCGCCCTTGCTGCGATGATCTTCGGAAAATGGAATCCAATCGGAGCCATGCTATCTAGTCTCTTCTTTGGACTTTCACAAAGTTTGGCTGTTATCGGATCTCAATTGCCATTCCTACAAGGAGTGCCTGCGGTTTACCTTCAAATCGCACCTTATGTTTTGACAATTCTTGTCTTGGCAGCCTTCTTTGGAAAAGCAGTCGCACCAAAAGCAGATGGTATTAACTACATCAAATCAAAATAAGCATACAAAAAACGTCAGTTCTGTTCAAACTGGCGTTTTATTTTTTAGGATGTTGATTGGTTAGGTTCAATCCCCAAGGGACCAAATTTTCAGTTTTATTTTTGATGCGAGAGATATTATCCTTATGACGAATGATAATCAAACTAGCAAGTGCTAGGATAATAGTGATGAAGAGAGGATCATAGTGACTCAGGATAAAACCAAAAAGTGGAAAGAGTAGAACCCCGATAACAGCTGCGATAGATGCTGTGACACTAGATAGTGAAATCATACTACCCAGATAGAGGGTTCCAAAGAAAACGACTGCTAGGTAGAGACAGAAGACAGGCGCAAATCCGAAAATCACACCAGCACTGGTTGCGACAGCCTTACCACCCTTAAATCCTGCAAAGATAGGGAAGGTATGGCCAATAACAGCCAAAAGTCCAAAGATGAGAGGCGAAACGCCTTGCAGATGAAAGATAATTGGAAGAAGCGTTGCTAGGGTTCCTTTGAAAAAGTCAATCACAAAGGTCGCCATACCCGCTTTCTTACCTAAAATGCGGAAGGTATTGGTTGTCCCAGTGTTACCAGAACCATGCTCGCGCAGATTGATTTGAAAGAAAACTTGTCCAATCCAGAGACCAGACGGAATTGAACCCAGCAGATAGGCTAGGATTAATAAAACTATTGTAATCATACTCCTATTATATCATGAAATGGAGAAGAAAGGCAGAGAATCTCTGCTGAAATTGTCACACCGGAGAAAGAAAAATTTTGCAAAATCCTGGGAAAACCTGTAGAATAGTAAAGATGAACGAATAGGAGGTTCCTTGTGTCAAAAAAGGAAATCAATATTAACAATTATAATGATGATGCCATTCAGGTGCTAGAAGGGTTGGATGCGGTTCGAAAACGTCCAGGGATGTATATCGGATCGACCGATGGAGCTGGTCTCCATCACCTAGTTTGGGAAATCGTTGATAATGCAGTCGATGAAGCCTTGTCTGGATTTGGTGACCGTATTGATGTGACCATCAATAAAGATGGCAGTTTAATGGTTCAAGACCACGGACGTGGGATGCCGACAGGTATGCACGCTATGGGAATTCCAACTGTTGAGGTTATTTTTACCATTCTTCATGCCGGAGGAAAATTCGGTCAGGGTGGTTACAAGACATCTGGTGGTCTCCACGGGGTTGGTTCTTCCGTTGTAAATGCTCTATCTAGTTGGCTGGAGGTAGAAATCACTCGTAACGGTGCAATCTACAAGCAACGTTTTGAAAATGGTGGCAAACCTGTCACGACCTTGAAGAAAATTGGTACAGCACCTAAGTCTAAAACAGGTACCAAAGTCACCTTCATGCCAGATGCGACTATTTTTTCTACGACAGACTTCAAGTACAATACCATCTCAGAGCGTCTTAATGAATCAGCCTTTCTCTTGAAAAATGTGACCTTGTCTCTGACTGATAAACGAACAGATGAGTCTGTTGAGTTTCACTATGAAAATGGGGTACAGGACTTTGTTTCTTATTTAAACGAAGACAAGGAAACCTTGACGCCGGTTCTTTACTTTGAAG
Organism: Streptococcus pneumoniae; assembly: GCF_001096185.1. GTDB lineage: Bacteria > Bacillota > Bacilli > Lactobacillales > Streptococcaceae > Streptococcus > Streptococcus pneumoniae_B. The sequence continues at coordinate 167,089 of NZ_CRPU01000003.1, read as the reverse complement.
GGGAAGACAATGGTTTCCAAGTGGAAGTAGCCCTCCAGTACAATGATGGATTTTCAGATAACATCTTGTCCTTTGTTAATAATGTTCGCACCAAGGACGGTGGAACGCACGAGACAGGATTCAAGTCTGCCATTACCAAGGTTATGAATGACTATGCGCGTAAGACGGGGCTTCTCAAGGAAAAAGATAAAAACCTTGAAGGGTCAGATTACCGTGAAGGGTTAGCAGCTGTTCTTTCTATCTTGGTTCCTGAAGAACACCTCCAGTTTGAAGGTCAGACCAAGGACAAATTAGGCAGTCCACTAGCTCGTCCCGTTGTGGATGGCATTGTGGCGGATAAGTTGACCTTCTTCCTCATGGAAAATGGAGAACTAGCTTCCAATCTCATTCGCAAGGCTATCAAGGCCCGTGACGCTCGTGAAGCGGCACGTAAGGCGCGTGATGAAAGCCGAAATGGTAAGAAAAATAAGAAAGACAAGGGCTTGCTGTCTGGGAAATTGACCCCAGCTCAATCTAAGAATCCTGCTAAGAACGAGCTCTATTTGGTAGAGGGGGACTCTGCCGGTGGTTCTGCTAAACAAGGCCGTGACCGCAAGTTCCAGGCAATCTTGCCCCTTCGTGGTAAGGTTATCAATACAGCCAAGGCCAAGATGGCGGATATTCTCAAAAATGAAGAAATCAATACCATGATATATACTATCGGTGCGGGTGTTGGAGCAGACTTCTCTATTGAAGATGCCAACTATGACAAGATCATTATCATGACCGATGCGGACACAGATGGAGCCCACATTCAAACACTTCTCTTAACCTTTTTCTACCGCTATATGCGTCCGTTAGTTGAGGCAGGCCATGTCTATATTGCCCTTCCGCCTCTTTACAAGATGTCCAAAGGTAAAGGTAAGAAAGAAGAAGTGGCTTACGCTTGGACGGACGGTGAGCTAGAAGAGCTCCGTAAACGGTTTGGTAAAGGCGCTACCCTCCAACGCTACAAGGGACTTGGTGAGATGAATGCGGACCAGCTCTGGGAAACAACCATGAACCCAGAAACGCGTACCCTTATCCGTGTCACTATCGAAGACCTAGCACGCGCCGAACGCCGTGTCAATGTCCTCATGGGAGATAAGGTCGAACCACGCCGTAAGTGGATTGAGGACAATGTCAAGTTTACGCTGGAAGAAGCGACAGTGTTTTAAGTTAGTTTAAAGAGGAAATAAGAGTGAGAGTTATTGAATTATTTGCAGGTGCAGGTGGTTTGGCACTTGGAATAGAAAAAGCTGGCTTCGAAGCCATTGGTTTGATTGAGTTTGATAAAGCAGCAGCAGCAACATTGAAACACAACAGACCTAGTTGGAATGTCATTCATGATGATATTGCAAATATTTCATCTCTTGATTTGGAGGAATATTTTAATATAAAAAAAGGAGAACTAGAACTGTTGAGCGGAGGTGCTCCCTGTCAAGCTTTTTCTTATGCTGGGAAACGTTTAGGTTTAGAGGATGCTCGAGGTACATTATTCTACCACTATGCAATATTTCTAAATAAACTTCAACCGAAAATGTTTGTTTTTGAAAATGTACGTGGCCTAGTTTCTCATGATCATGGAAAAACATTTCGAACTATTATGGATATTTTTTCTGATGAAGGTTACACGGTTAAATGGAAGGTTTTAAATGCTTGGGATTATGGAGTGGCTCAGAAACGTGAACGTATGATTATGGTTGGGGTTAGAAATGACTTAGCTGATATTATTTCGTTTGATTATCCAGAACCACATGAATATAAGCCAGTATTGAGAGATATATTATTAGATAGTCCGCCTAGTGTTGGTGCACAATATTCTGATTACAAGAGAAAAATTTTTGAATTAGTTCCCCCAGGTGGCTATTGGCGTGATATTCCAGAAGATATTGCAAAAGAGTATATGAAGTCAACTTGGGATATGACTGGGGGCAGGACAGGTATTTTGAGAAGAATGAGTTTAGATGAGCCATCTTTAACAGTTTTAACATCTCCTACCCAAAAACAAACAGAACGTTGCCATCCATTGGAGGCTCGTCCTTTTACAGTTCGTGAAAATGCTCGTATTCAAAGTTTTCCAGATGATTGGATATTCCAAGGGAGCATAGGAAATCAATATAAGCAAGTGGGGAATGCTGTTCCAGTTAACTTGGCTTATGAAGTGGGGATAAAGATAAAAGAAAGTTTGGAGCAATTATGACTTGGGATGTAGATTTTATTAGTGAAGAAGATTTTTTAAAACATGTTCAGGATACTATTTCGAAGTATGGTGAAAAATTGAAATCTTTTGATTTGAAACGATTTAATAAGAATATTGTAGATCCTGTAAAATTAATTTTTGATAAGTCGGTTTATCGCAGTTCTTGGGATGAAATTATTAGTAATGAAATTTTTCGCCAAAGAGATAAATCAAATAATAATGATATTGGCTATTTCCATCAAACTATTTTCAGATATATGAAGAATTGTCGTGTCCCAGATAATGGAAAAGAAGGTGGCTGGGATGTTATATATGAGAATCCAGAAGGAATTTCTTTACCTGATGGTTCGCGTGTAAGTAGAATTTATGTTGAAATGAAAAATAAGCACAATACTATGAATTCTGCATCGTCAGGGAAGACTTTTATCAAGATGCAAAATCAGTTATTGAAGGATGACGATTGTGCCTGTTTCTTGGTCGAAGCAATTTCAAAGCAATCTCAAAATATTAAATGGGAACCTAAAGTTGACGGGGAAAAAGTTGGTCACAAATTTATTCGTAGAGTTAGCCTGGATCAATTTTATTTCATGGTAACGGGTGAAAAAGATGCCTTTTATAAGATGTGTATGAATTTACCATCAGTAGCTGAGAAGGCAGTAGAAAAAATGGGAACAGAGATCGTGCCAAATGATACTGTTTTTGAAGAAATCATTATGAAAGCAGAAGGAAATATTGAAGATGATAGTGAATTGGCAGTCGCAAGAGTGATCTATCTTCTAGGATTTTCAACTTATTTAGGTTTTGATAGAACATGATTTCATAACAAAATGGCGTTAATAAGGGGAAAATATGGTGTTGGAAAATAAACTAGGCATTACAAACTCAGCCCAGCTGGCAGATGCAGAAGAAAAACTGACAAAAAAACAAGCTGCCCTGCTTTTTCAGACAGGAGACTTGTTCGAGATGGAAGTTGGGACATTTGCAGGGCTGTCAGCTATTCACCACTATCTCTTTTCCGGTATCTATGATTTCGCTGGAAAAATCCGTGATGTTAATATTTCAAAGGATAACTTTCAATTTTCCCTCCGTATTTTTTTAGAGCAATCCTTACAGTATATTGACAAACTTCATCATGACAATTTTGATCAAGTGGTTGATAAGTATGCGGATATGAATATTGCCCATCCTTTCCGTGAGGGGAATGGACGCACCATGCGGATTTGGCTAGATTGTATGCTTCGTGAGAAACTGGGCAAAGTGGTAGACTGGAATGCTATAGCTAAGGATGAGTACCTCAATGCCATGAAGCGTAGCGCAGTATCGACTGGAGAACTCAAGTATTTGCTTCTCAATCATTTGACGGATGACCTCAGTCAGACCAGTTTCTTTAAGGGAGTGGATGCTTCATACTACTACGAAGGATACAGTCTTTACCAGACAGGGGAATTATAGTATAGAAACTATCCAGTAAGAAGAAGCAGACACCTAGTAATCTATAAAATGAGAAGGTACTGACATGAGAGATGAAACAGAAATGCTAGATCTGATTTTACAAACTGCCAAAACTATACAAGTTAAAGCTGTCGCCATGTCTGGTTCACGGACAAACTCAAAAGCTCTAAAAGATGAATTTCAAGACTATGACGTGGTCTATGTCGTGGATGATTTAGATAATCTGACGAGTGACCTTTCTTGGTTGGAGCAGTTTGGCAAACGCCTGATTGAACAGCATGTCCTACTTGGCCAGCGACATCTTTATCTCATGCTCTTTGAAGATGGTAACCGCATTGATTTAACTCTCTGCCCCAAAGAGCACATCAAGGAGTGGGTAGAAAGCGAAGCGGATTTCACGGTACTAGAGGATACTAAGGGCTTGTTTGCGCCTTATTCTCCAAATCCTCAGTGTTACTGGACAAGCCCAGCTACTGAAATGGATTTTGAAAAAGTCTGCAATGAGTTTTGGTGGGTGTCGGCCTACGTTGTCAAAGGGATTTGTCGGAATCAGCTCATCTACGCGACAGACCATCTCTACGGTATTTGCCAACAAGAACTCTTGAAGGTAATGGCTTGGCAGGTTGCAAGTGATAGGGGGAAAGTCGACATCGGCAAGAACTACAAGTATCTCTTCAACTATTTACCTGCTGAGAAAAAGAAGGAATTCTCAAATTTACTTGATTTTTCAAGTTTAGATAAAATCATTCAGTCTTTGTTTGCTACGATGCAACTTTTCCATAGAGAAGCTCAAAGACTTGCTCAAAAGTTGGGCTTTGACTACGATAAAGAAGTAGCGGAGAAGATGATTGAGTATGCTGAGGAAAGTGTGAAGAAGTTTGGGAATAACTAGAAAAATGAAAAAGCGAGAGGAGAAGACTCATGATTGAAAAAGTGGAACGCCTCATTACAGAGATTAATCGTATTCATCGAGAATATTCTAAAGATTATTTTGAAACGGGTAAGGTGGAAAAAATCAATCTCAAGCATACCTTTTCAAAAGTTCCGACTAAAGCGATTTTGGCCTACCGTCTGAATTTACATGAGTCAATTAATGACTATCTGATGAAAGCGGATGTCCAAGATATTGCCTATGTTTATCGTGTCAAAACTTCTGAGTCTATTTTAGATAAAATTACACGTTTTTCTGAGCGTCAAGAGGGCTATCCTGTTAATTCTATTCTTAATGATATTTTTGGTGCTCGTATGATTTTAAGTTCCAAAGAGATAGCTCAAGTCATGGAGAAATTAGATGATTGGCAAGAGCTGTACGGACTAAAAAACTGGTATTTACGTGATAAAGATGGCTATGTCGGTATTCATATCTATTTTAAAAATAAAAGTAATTTTTACTACCCATGGGAACTCCAACTTTGGGATAAGAAAGATGTAGATAGCAATATCGCCAGTCATATCAAGTATAAACGAGGATTTGTGGAGTAGACTTTTCAAGTGGAAACGACGATACAGGAATTTGGTGAAACTCACTTACTCTATATTTTTTCTTTTTCCATAAAAAATACACTACATTCTTCGAAAGGAGTTGAACACGCCCTAAATACTGTGTGAAAACTCCTTATTACTCACTGAAGCAACAAATTTTAAACACATTAAACTACAGAAAGGGTCGTTTGGTTATTTGTAGTAACTGAACACGGGACTAATTTTATTCGGAAAAAAGTCAAATCGTCTTGACTTCATCGAGCCCTACATCGATTTTCTATTTTTCTACAGACATTTTTGGCAAGCCAAATCGTCCCTTTGTATCTTAACTGAACACCTTTTCTGTAAAAACCTACTCTACATTCTTTGAAAGGAGTTGAACACGCCCTAAATGACGCGTGAAAAAGATAAATTCTCTGGTGAGCTTGCTTACTTCAAGAATTTTCTATTTTCACTTGATATTTTACGGGCTCTGTATCCTATATGAGTAACATTCAAAACATGTCCCTGGAGGACATCATGGGAGAGCGCTTTGGTCGCTACTCCAAGTACATTATTCAAGACCGGGCTTTGCCAGACATTCGTGATGGCTTGAAGCCGGTTCAGCGTCGTATTCTTTATTCTATGAATAAGGATGGCAATACCTTTGACAAGAGCTACCGCAAGTCGGCCAAGTCTGTCGGGAATATCATGGGGAATTTCCACCCACACGGTGACAGTTCCATCTATGATGCCATGGTTCGTATGTCACAGGACTGGAAAAATCGTGAGATTCTAGTCGAAATGCACGGTAATAACGGTTCTATGGACGGAGATCCGCCTGCGGCTATGCGTTATACTGAGGCGCGTTTGTCTGAGATTGCGGGTTATCTTCTTCAGGATATCGAGAAAAAGACCGTTCCTTTTGCTTGGAACTTTGACGATACTGAAAAAGAGCCGACAGTTTTGCCAGCAGCCTTCCCCAACCTTTTAGTCAACGGATCTACTGGGATTTCGGCTGGTTATGCCACAGACATTCCTCCCCATAATTTGGCTGAGGTCATTGATGCAGCGGTTTACATGATTGACCACCCAACTGCCAAGGTGGATAAACTCATGGAATTCTTGCCGGGACCAGACTTCCCTACAGGAGCCATTATTCAAGGCCGAGACGAAATCAAAAAGGCCTATGAAACTGGTAAGGGGCGCGTGGTCGTTCGTTCTAAGACCGAAATTGAAAAGCTAAAAGGTGGTAAGGAACAAATCGTTGTCACTGAGATTCCTTATGAAATCAATAAGGCTAATCTAGTCAAGAAAATCGATGATGTTCGTGTCAATAACAAGGTGGCAGGAATTGCTGAGGTTCGTGACGAGTCTGACCGTGATGGTCTTCGTATCGCTATCGAACTCAAGAAAGACGCCAATACAGAGCTGGTTCTTAACTATCTCTTTAAGTACACAGACCTGCAAATCAACTATAACTTTAATATGGTGGCGATTGATAATTTCACACCTCGTCAGGTCGGGATTGTTCCAATCTTGTCCAGCTATATTGCCCACCGTCGTGAAGTCATTTTGGCGCGTTCACGTTTTGATAAGGAAAAGGCTGAAAAACGTCTCCATATCGTCGAAGGTTTGATTCGAGTGATTTCGATTTTGGACGAAGTCATTGCGCTTATTCGTGCATCTGAGAATAAGGCAGACGCTAAGGAAAACCTCAAGATCAGCTATGATTTTACAGAGGAGCAGGCTGAGGCTATCGTAACCTTGCAACTGTACCGTTTGACCAATACAGATGTAGTTGTCTTGCAGGAAGAAGAAGCAGAACTTCGTGAAAAGATTGCCATGCTTGCGGCGATTATCGGTGATGAACGGACCATGTACAATCTCATGAAGAAAGAGCTTCGTGAGGTCAAGAAGAAATTTGCAACTCCGCGTTTGAGTTCTTTAGAAGATACTGCGAAAGCAATTGAGATTGATACAGCTAGTCTTATCGCTGAGGAAGATACCTACGTCAGCGTGACCAAGGCAGGTTACATCAAGCGTACCAGCCCACGTTCTTTTGCAGCTTCAACGCTAGAAGAAATTGGCAAGCGTGATGATGACCGTTTGATCTTTGTACAAGCTGTCAAGACAACCCAGCACCTCTTGATGTTCACAAGTCTTGGAAATGTCATCTACAGACCAATCCATGAATTAGCAGATATTCGCTGGAAGGACATTGGAGAGCATCTGAGCCAGACCATTACAAACTTTGAAACTAACGAAGAAATCCTTTATGTGGAAGTAGTAGATCAGTTTGATGATGCGACAACTTATTTTGTAGCTACTCGTCTCGGTCAAATCAAACGCGTAGAACGCAAAGAATTCTCTCCATGGCGGACCTATAAATCTAAATCAGTCAAGTATGCTAAACTCAAAGACGAGACAGACCAGATTGTAGCAGTGGCTCCAATTAAACTGGATGATGTTCTATTAATCAGTCAAAACGGTTATGCCCTGCGCTTTAATATAGAAGAGGTTCCGATTGTCGGTGCCAAGGCTGCAGGTGTCAAGGCTATGAACCTGAAAGAAGATGATGTCCTCCAATCGGTCTTTATCTGTAATACCTCATCCTTCTACCTTTTGACTCAGCGTGGAAGCTTGAAACGTGTTTCTATTGAGGAAATTCCAGCAACCAGCCGTGCCAAACGAGGACTACAAGTCTTGCGTGAATTGAAAAACAAACCGCATCGTGTCTTCTTGGCTGGTGCAGTTGCAGAGCAAGGATTTGTAGGTGATCTCTTCAGTACAGAAGTAGAAGAGAACGACCAAACTCTGCTTGTTCAATCGAATAAAGGAATAGTCTATGAAAGCCGATTGCAAGACTTGAACTTGTCAGAACGCACTAGCAACGGAAGCTTCATTTCTGACACTATTTCAGATGAAGAAGTTTTTGACGCTTATCTTAAAGAAGTATTTACTGAAGCTAAATAAGTGAAATGAAGAATCAGTTCTAAGAGCTGGTTCTTTTTATTGAAGAAATTTTCTGAAAATTACAAAATATACTTGCTATTTTAGAAAAATAGTGTAGAATATAAGAAATAGGTTTTTAGAATAAGGAGTGGAATATGACAGTAACGATTGATTGGGAAAACCTTGGTTTTTCCTATATGAAATTACCTTATCGCTATATTGCTCATTTTAAAAATGGACAATGGAATCAAGGAGAGCTTACAGAGGATGCAACCTTGCATATTTCAGAGTCTTCTCCAAGTCTCCACTATGGACAACAAGCATTTGAAGGTTTGAAAGCTTATCGTACGAAGGATGGCAGTGTTCAACTGTTCCGTCCTGATGAAAATGCCAAACGCCTGCAACGTACATGTGACCGTCTCTTGATGCCACAAGTTCCGACAGAAATGTTTGTAGAAGCTTGTAAAGCAGTTGTCCGTGCGAATGAAGAATACGTACCACCATACGGAACAGGTGGAACCCTCTATCTTCGCCCTCTTTTGATTGGTGTCGGAGATATCATCGGGGTTAAACCAGCAGAGGAGTATATTTTTACTATCTTTGCTATGCCAGTTGGAAATTACTTTAAGGGTGGTTTGGTCCCAACCAACTTCTTGATTCAGGATGAATACGACCGTGCAGCTCCAAATGGTACAGGTGCGGCAAAGGTTGGTGGAAACTATGCTGCCAGTCTCTTGCCAGGGAAATTGGCTAAATCACGTCATTTCTCAGATGTTATTTACCTAGACCCTTCAACACATACAAAGATTGAAGAAGTTGGATCAGCTAACTTCTTTGGAATTACAGCTGATAATGAATTTGTAACACCATTGAGTCCATCTATCTTGCCATCTATTACTAAGTATTCTTTGCTTTATTTGGCAGAACACCGCTTGGGCTTAACTCCTATTGAAGGAGATGTTCCAATTGATAACCTTGACCGTTTTGTAGAGGCAGGTGCCTGTGGTACAGCAGCGGTTATTTCTCCAATTGGAGGTATTCAACACGGTGATGATTTCCATGTTTTCTATAGTGAAACAGAAGTAGGACCTGTGACTCGTAAACTCTATGATGAACTGACAGGAATTCAGTTTGGTGATATTGAAGCGCCAGAAGGTTGGATTGTAAAAGTAGATTAAAAATATATTAAAGGAGATTTTTATGAAATCAAAAAAGTGGATTTTAACAACAGGACTTGTCCTAAGCACAACAGCTCTTTTAGCAGCCTGTGGAAAAGCTGATAAAGAAGCAGATGCTCCGACAACATTTTCTTATGTTTATGCAGTGGATCCAGCATCCTTGGACTACAGCATAGCAACGCGTACATCCACAACAGATATTATCGGGAATGTCGTTGATGGTTTGATGGAAAATGATAAATATGGTAATGTTATTCCTTCTTTGGCTGAGGATTGGTCTGTCTCAAAAGATGGATTGACTTATACCTATAAACTTCGTAAAGGAGTGAAAGGGTACACTTCAGAAGGTGAAGAATACGCAGAAGTAACAGCCCATGACTTTGTGACAGGACTAAAACACGTTGCTGATGGTAAGTCAGACGGTGTCTCTCTCATCCAAAATTCCATCAAGGGCTTGGACGCCTATATGACTGGTGAAACCAATGATTTCTCTACAGTTGGTGTTAAAGCTTTAGATGACTACACAGTTGAGTATACATTGAATGCGCCAGAAAGTTTCTGGAATTCAAAAGTGACCACAGCAACGATGTTGCCTGTAAATGAAGAGTTTTTAAAGGCATCAGGAAAGAATTACGGAGAGGTTAGCCCAGCAGGTATTCTCTACAATGGTCCTTATTTCTTAAAAACATTGACTTCTAAATCTTTGATTGAATATGAAAAAAATCCAAATTACTGGGATAAAGAAAATGTTAAAATTGAGAAGATTAAATTGACCTACTACGATGGTTCAGATCAGGAGTCTTTGATCCGTAGCTTCTCCTCTGGTGCTTATACGACAGCCCGTCTCTTCCCAAGTAGTTCAAACTTTGCTTCAACTTTGGAACAATACGGAGATAAAATCACTTATAGCCCGCAAGATTCAAGTAGTTATTACTTTACTTTTAACGTAAATCGTCAGTCATACAATAAAACTGCGAAAACAAGCGAAGAGCAAAAGACCTCTACAAAAGAAGCTATGCTTAATAAGGACTTCCGTCAGGCTATCAACTTTGCCTTCAACCGTCATTCGTATGCTGCCCAGCTAAACGGTGAAGATGGTGCGAACAAGATTATTCGTAACAGCCTTGTTCCAGATAACTTCGTACAAGCAGGTGGTAAGAACTTTGGTCAAATCGCTCAAGCAGAGTTGGTGAACTATGGTGACCAATGGAAAGGTGTTGAGCTAGTTGATGGTAAGGATTCTATCTACAACCCTGATAAGGCTAAAGCAGCTTTCGAAAAAGCTAAGAAAGACTTGGAATCTAAAGGGGTAACTTTCCCAATTCACTTGGATGTTCCAGTTGAACAAACAGATACCATCGCCGTTCAACAAAGTAACTCTTTCAAACAGTCTATTGAATCAACACTTGGTGCTGAAAATGTTATCATCGATGTACTTCAAATGACAGATAATGAAAAAGAAACGATTACATCACAAGCGCGTGTTCCTTCTCAAAAAGACTATGATTTGAACAGTACAGGATGGGCTCCAAGCTATCAAGATCCAGCGTCTTACTTGAATATTATGGATCCTAAATCTGGTTCTGCCATGAAACACCTTGGTATTACGAAAGGAAAAGATAAGGATGTTGTAGCGAAACTTGGTTTGGATCAATATAAGAAGTTGTTAGAAGATGCTGTTTCTGAGACCACTGACCTAGAGAAGAGATATGAAAAATATGCCAAAGCTCAAGCTTGGTTGACAGATAGTTCATTATTGATGCCTACAGCCTCATCTGGTGGTTCTCCAGTTGTAAGTAACGTAGTACCATTCTCAAAACCATACTCACAAGTTGGTATTAAGGGGGATCCATATATCTTTAAAGGAATGAGATTGCAAAAAGATATTGTCACAACAAAAGAATATGACGAAGCTCTTAAAAAATGGCAAAAAGAAAAATTGGAATCCAATAGCAAATACCAAAAAGAACTAGAAAAACATATTAAATAAGGAATGGTATTGCTTTTGATAAAATTTAAAAAATACTGTCATTTTGAATATAAAGGAGTTTGATATGGAGTGGATTAAACTAATAGGAATAGCAATCATTGTTGTGGGTTTTATTTTAAAGTTTGATACAATTGCAACAGTAGTCTTAGCTGGTTTGGTTACAGCTTTAGTTTCAGGTGTTTCTCTTGTTGAATTTTTGGAGATTTTGGGAAAAGAATTTAGCAATCAGCGAGTGCTCACGATTTTTATGGTTACCTTGCCTCTTGTGGGGCTGTCAGAAACCTTTGGACTCAAGCAACGATCAATTGATTTGATTCGAAAGATTAAAGGTCTGACAGTTGGAAACTTCTATACAGTTTATTTCTTTATTCGAGAGTTAGCTGGTTTCTTTTCAATTCGTCTAGGAGGACACCCTCAGTTTGTCAGACCTTTGGTTCAACCTATGGGAGAAGCAGCAGCAGAGTCTCAATTAGGTAGAAAGTTAACAGAGGTTGAAGATGAGACAATAAAAGCGCGTGCAGCTGCGAATGAAAATTTTGGAAATTTCTTTGCTCAAAATACGTTTGTAGGTGCTGGGGGAGTCCTCTTGATAGGGGGAACATTAGATCAGTTAGGCTATGAAAGCAATTATGCAGGGATTGCTTCTGCATCTATTATTGTTGCTGTTATAACACTTATTGTAGTGGGGATTTATAATTATTTATTTGATAAAAAATTGACATCAGAAAAGACTAGGGGAGGAGAACAAAAATGACAGAGTTGGCAAAGCAACTATTAGAGTTGACCTATATTGTGATTGGTTGTCAATTTCTCCATACAGCCTATTGTAGTTATAAAGATAAAACAAACCCAGTTCGACTTGGGACATCTGGATTTTGGACTCTATTGGCTATTACGTTTATAGGTGGTTCTTATATGCCAAATATGAGTATTGGTATTATTGTAATCCTATTATCGCTGTTAACATTGTTTAAGCAAGTCCGTATCGGAACCTTGCCATCCTTAGATGAAATGAAAGCCAATATTGAATCTAACAGATTGAAAAATAAAATTTTTATTCCAGTTATGCTGATGGCAATACTTGCGTTGGTCTTAGCGCAAATGATTCCAGAATTTAGCAAGATTTCGATTAGCCTTGCCGCCTTGTTTGCTACAATTTCTGTTCTTGTGATTACCAATAGTCACCCTAAGAGTCTGTTATCAGAAAATAATCGAATGACTCAGCAAGTTTCAACAAGTGGGATTGTTCCCCAATTATTAGGGGCTTTGGGGGCTATTTTTACTGTAGCAGGTGTTGGTGATGTTATCTCTCATCTGATTAGCGGTATTGTTCCTTCAGATAGTCGCTTTATAGGAGTTTTGGCCTATGTTCTTGGAATGGTTCTATTCACAATGATTATGGGAAATGCTTTTGCAGCATTCACCGTTATTACAGCAGGTGTTGGAGTTCCCTTTGTATTTGCTCTGGGAGCTAATCCAATTGTGGCTGGTGCTCTTGCCATGACAGCAGGTTATTGTGGGACCTTATTGACCCCAATGGCTGCTAATTTTAACGCTCTACCAGCAGCATTGATGGATATGAAAGATCAGAATGGAGTTATAAAGGCTCAAGCAGGTGTTGCGCTAGTAATGATTGTTATTCACATATTCTTAATGTACTTTCTCGCATTTTAGTAAAGGAAAATAAAATGAAAATATTGGTTACAGGTTTTAATCCTTTTGGAGGTGAAAAGATTAATCCAGCTTTGGAGGCTGTAAAATTATTACCATCTGAGATTAATGGGGCCGAAGTTCGCTGGGTAGAAATTCCAACGGTTTTTTATAAGTCGTCAGAAGTTTTAGAGGCAGAAATATTACGATATCAACCAGATGCTGTACTTTGTATTGGACAAGCAGGCGGCAGGACAGGTTTAACACCTGAACGAGTGGCCATTAATCAAGATGATGCTCGCATACCTGATAACGAAGGCAATCAACCAATTGATACACCGATTCGTATTGATGGAGCATCGGCCTATTTTAGTAGTTTACCTATCAAAGCGATGGTACAAGCTATCAAAAAACAAGGACTTCCGGCAGTTGTATCCAATAGTGCAGGAACCTTTGTTTGCAATCATTTGATGTACCAAGCTCTTTATTTAGTGGATAAAAAATTCCCTAATATGAGAGCAGGTTTCATGCATATTCCATATATGATGGAACAAGTAGTAAATAAGCCGAATACTGCAGGAATGAGTCTATGTGATATTGTAAGAGGCATAGAGGTAGCTATTGAAGCTATTGTAGACTACAAAGATAAGGATTTGCAGTTAGTAGGTGGTGAGACTCACTGATAACCTAAAAAGGATAGTCAATTATGCTTGTTTACTAACTATTAGCTATGCTAAATCGATTGAGGTTGTTTACATAAAACTCTATATCAGACAAGCCTGATATAGAGTTTTTTCTTGCTAGTTTTAGGATTTTCTTGTACAATAGAAAAAGTGAAGAGAGGTATGAAATGAGCAAGAAAGATAAAAAAATTGAAATTCAAGTAGCAGATGCCAAAGTTAATGTAGGAAAAGACAGTTTTGAAGGCTGTACCTTGACCATTGGTAAAAAAGTTATCGGAGAAATTGCCGAATTAGACGGACAATTTGCCATCATAAAGAATGGGAATGTCGATAGTTTTTATAAAAAATTGGAAAAAGCTGTGGAAATTTTGATTGAAAATTATAATTTAGCAAAATAAGTCTTGTTTTTTTGAAATTTTCATGATATAATAGTCCATGTTGATTGTAGGAGAGATAGCGAAGAGGCTAAACGCGGCGGACTGTAAATCCGCTCCTTCGGGTTCGGGGGTTCGAATCCCTCTCTCTCCATTTCATCAATGGGGTATAGCCAAGCGGTAAGGCAAGGGACTTTGACTCCCTCATGCGTTGGTTCGAATCCAGCTACCCCAGTTCTTAGGTAATATTCAAGATGAAAAGCAAAATATCTTAGGGTATTTTATTTTTATAATTGAAAGACGTGAATGATATGAACATGTCCTTGCGGGTGCTTAGGAAAAAAATTATAAGTATGTCAAGTTTAAGAAAAAACTTGATTGTTGGAGGATTTTTTAGATGAACGAATTTGAAGATTTGCTAAATAGCGTTAGCCAAGTTGAGACTGGTGATGTTGTTAGTGCTGAAGTATTGACAGTTGATGCGACTCAAGCTAACGTTGCAATCTCTGGGACTGGTGTTGAAGGTGTCTTGACTCTTCGCGAATTGACAAACGATCGCGATGCAGATATCAATGACTTTGTTAAAGTAGGAGAAGTATTGGATGTTCTTGTACTTCGTCAAGTAGTTGGTAAAGATACTGATACAGTTACATACCTTGTATCTAAAAAACGCCTTGAAGCTCGCAAAGCATGGGACAAACTTGTTGGTCGCGAAGAAGAAGTTGTTACTGTTAAAGGAACTCGTGCCGTTAAAGGTGGACTTTCAGTAGAATTTGAAGGTGTTCGTGGATTTATCCCAGCTTCAATGTTGGATACTCGTTTCGTACGTAACACTGAGCGTTTTGTAGGTCAAGAATTTGAGGCTAAAATCAAAGAAGTTGACGCTAAAGAAAACCGCTTCATCCTTTCACGTCGTGAAGTTGTTGAAGCAGCTACTGCAGCAGCTCGCGCTGAAGTATTCGGTAAATTGGCTGTTGGTGATGTTGTAACTGGTAAAGTTGCACGTATCACAAGCTTCGGTGCTTTCATCGACCTTGGTGGTGTTGACGGATTAGTTCACTTGACTGAATTGTCACATGAACGTAACGTATCACCAAAATCAGTTGTAACTGTTGGTGAAGAAATTGAAGTGAAAATCCTTGATCTTAACGAAGAAGAAGGACGCGTATCACTTTCACTTAAAGCAACAACACCTGGACCATGGGATGGCGTTGAGCAAAAATTGGCTAAAGGTGATGTAGTAGAAGGAACAGTTAAACGTTTGACTGACTTCGGTGCATTTGTTGAAGTATTGCCAGGTATTGATGGACTTGTTCACGTATCACAAATTTCACACAAACGTATTGAAAATCCAAAAGAAGCTCTTAAAGTTGGTCAAGAAGTTCAAGTTAAAGTTCTTGAAGTTAACGCAGATGCAGAGCGCGTATCACTTTCTATTAAAGCTCTTGAAGAGCGTCCAGCTCAAGAAGAAGGACAAAAAGAAGAAAAACGTGCTGCTCGTCCACGTCGTCCAAAACGTCAAGAAAAACGTGATTTCGAACTTCCAGAAACACAAACAGGATTTTCAATGGCTGATTTGTTTGGTGATATCGAACTTTAATCAAATTGAAAATTCATAAAATCCTTTGTTTACTAAACAAGGGATTTTTCTTTTGTCTCTGCTCCTTTTTTGATATAATAGTTCTATGTTAAAATCAGAAAAACAATCACGTTACCAAATGTTAAATGAAGAATTGTCCTTCCTATTGGAAGGCGAGACCAATGTTTTGGCTAATCTTTCCAACGCCAGTGCTCTCATAAAATCACGTTTTCCTAATACCGTATTTGCAGGCTTTTATTTGTTCGATGGAAAGGAATTGGTTTTAGGTCCCTTCCAAGGAGGTGTTTCCTGTATCCGTATTGCACTAGGCAAGGGTGTATGTGGTGAAGCTGCTGAGTTTCAGGAAACTGTTATTGTTGGAGATGTGACGACCTATCCCAACTATATTTCTTGTGATAGTCTAGCTAAAAGTGAAATTGTGGTGCCGATGATGAAGAATGGCCAACTACTTGGAGTTCTGGATCTGGATTCTTCAGAGATTGAGGATTACGATGCAACGGATCGAGATTATTTGGAACAATTTGTCGCTATTTTGCTTGAAAAGACGGAATGGGACTTTACAATGTTTGGGGAAAAATCTTAATGTATCAAGCACTTTATCGAAAATATAGAAGTCAAAACTTCTCCCAGTTGGTTGGTCAAGAAGTTGTGGCTAAGACTCTTAAGCAAGCAGTAGAACAAGAGAAAATAAGTCATGCCTATCTTTTTTCTGGTCCACGTGGAACAGGAAAAACCAGTGTCGCTAAGATTTTTGCCAAAGCTATGAACTGTCCCAATCAAGTGGATGGTGAACCTTGTAATAACTGCTATATTTGTCAGGCAGTGACGGACGGTAGTTTAGAAGATGTCATTGAAATGGATGCGGCCTCTAATAATGGGGTGGATGAAATCCGTGAAATTCGTGATAAATCTACCTATGCGCCTAGCCTTGCTCGTTATAAGGTTTATATCATAGATGAGGTTCACATGCTGTCTACAGGGGCTTTTAATGCCCTCCTAAAGACGCTGGAAGAGCCAACACAGAATGTAGTCTTTATTTTGGCCACTACTGAATTGCATAAGATTCCTGCGACTATTCTATCCCGTGTGCAACGTTTTGAATTTAAATCAATTAAGACACAGGATATTAAGGAACATATCCACTATATCTTAGAAAAAGAAAATATTAGTTCTGAACCAGAGGCTGTGGAAATCATTGCCAGACGGGCGGAAGGTGGAATGCGGGACGCCTTGTCTATTTTGGATCAAGCCCTGAGTTTGACACAGGGAAATGAATTGACGACTGCCATCTCTGAAGAAATTACTGGCACCATTAGCCTATCAGCCTTGGATGACTATGTGGCTGCCTTGTCTCAACAGGATGTTACCAAGGCCTTGTCTTGCTTAAATCTTCTTTTTGACAATGGTAAGAGCATGACCCGTTTTGTGACCGACCTTTTGCACTATTTAAGAGACTTGTTAATTGTTCAAACAGGTGGAGAAAACACTCATCATAGTCCAGTCTTTGTAGAAAATTTGGCACTTCCTCAAGAAAATCTGTTTGAAATGATTCGCTTAGCAACAGTGAGTTTAGCAGATATTAAGTCTAGTTTGCAGCCCAAGATTTATGCTGAGATGATGACCATTCGTTTAGCGGAGATTAAGCCTGAGCCATTTCTTTCAGGAGCGATTGAAAATGAAATTGCTTCGCTGAGACAGGAAGTGACACGTCTCAAACAAGAACTCGCCAATGTGGGAACTGTGCCCAAGCCAACAATTCCAGCTCCTAGTCGCCCAGCGGCAGGCAAGACCGTCTATCGTGTGGATCGCAATAAAGTACAATCTATCTTACAAGAGGCCGTCGAAAATCCTGATTTAGCACGTCAAAATCTGATTCGCTTGCGGAATGCCTGGGGAGAAGTGATTGAAAGTCTTGGAGGTCCTGATAAGGCTCTGCTAGTTGGATCTCAACCGGTTGCGGCCAATGAACACCATGCTATTCTTGCTTTTGAGTCTAACTTCAATGCTGGTCAAACCATGAAACGGGATAATCTCAACACCATGTTTGGTAACATCCTCAGTCAGGCAGCAGGTTTTTCACCCGAAATTTTAGCCATTTCCATGGAGGAATGGAAAGAAGTTCGCGCAGCTTTTTCAGCCAAAGCCAAATCTTCTCAAACTGAAAAAGAAGCAGAAGAAAGCCTGATTCCAGAAGGATTTGAATTTTTGGCTGATAAAGTGAAGGTAGAGGAAGACTAAAGAAAGATTTCATGATACAATAAGTTTATGAATAAACAACAATTTATTATTATGGCGCTGTTTACAGCTGCTGAGACCTATTTTTTCAATGAAGCCTGGATGACTGGTCGCTATATTATGGCAGCCTTTTGGGCAATTTTACTCTTTAGAAATTTCCGAGTCAGTTATGTGATGGGCAAAATCGTTGATGTCATCGATCAGCATTTTAATAGGAAAGACTAGCCCTCAGCTTCCAGACAAAATCAAAGCCTTTTAGGCTTTTTTTTGTTATACTAGAAAAGTATATTTATAGACCTTTTACTCTATTTCTGGGGAAATCAGACGTTTTTCTAGTAAGTACTGTAAAAGTCTTGAAAAAGAAAGGAACTATCATGTCAGTATTAGAGATCAAAGATCTTCACGTCGAGATTGAAGGAAAAGAAATTTTAAAAGGGGTTAACCTGACCCTGAAAACAGGAGAAATCGCTGCTATCATGGGACCAAATGGTACAGGTAAATCGACTCTTTCTGCAGCTATCATGGGAAATCCAAACTATGAAGTGACCAAAGGTGAAGTCTTGTTTGATGGCGTAAACATCCTTGAGTTGGAAGTGGACGAGCGTGCGCGTATGGGACTTTTCCTTGCTATGCAATATCCTTCTGAAATTCCTGGAATTACCAATGCTGAGTTTCTTCGTGCAGCTATGAATGCTGGTAAGGAAGATGATGAAAAGATTTCAGTTCGTGAGTTTATTACTAAACTAGACGAGAAAATGGAATTGCTCAACATGAAAGAAGAAATGGCTGAGCGTTACCTCAACGAAGGTTTCTCTGGTGGTGAGAAAAAACGTAATGAGATCCTTCAACTTTTGATGTTGGAACCAACATTTGCCCTTTTGGATGAGATTGACTCTGGTCTTGATATTGATGCCCTTAAAGTTGTTTCTAAAGGTGTGAATGCTATGCGTGGTGAAGGCTTTGGTGCTATGATTATCACTCACTACCAACGTCTTTTGAACTACATCACACCTGATGTGGTACACGTCATGATGGAAGGTCGTGTTGTCCTTTCAGGTGGTCCAGAATTGGCTGCGCGTTTGGAACGTGAAGGATACGCAAAACTAGCTGAAGAACTTGGCTACGACTACAAGGAAGAATTGTAATTCCCTCGTATCTTTTAGGAGAAGTAAATGACTAAAGAAAATATTAAACTTTTTTCAGAAATGCACGCTGAACCAAGCTGGTTGGCTGATCTCCGTCAAAAAGCTTTTGACAAGATTGAGACTTTGGAATTACCAGTTATTGAGCGTGTCAAATTCCACCGTTGGAATCTGGGTGATGGAACGATTACAGAAAGTGAGCCATCAGCAAATGTTCCAGATTTCACTGCACTAGATAATCACTTGAAGTTGGTGCAAGTAGGTACTCAAACTGTTTTTGAACAAATTCCAGTTGAGTTGACTGAACAGGGTGTCGTCTTTACAGACTTCCATTCAGCTTTAGAAGAAATTCCAGAACTCGTAGAAGAATTCTTCATGTCATCTGTTAAGTATGACGATGATAAGTTGGCAGCCTACCACACAGCTTACTTTAATAGTGGTGCTGTTCTTTACATTCCTGATAATGTTGAGATTAAAGAACCAATCGAGGGTATTTTCTACCAAGATAGCGATAGCGATGTGCCGTTTAACAAGCATATTATGATTATCGCTGGTAAAAATTCTAGGATTAGTTATCTGGAGCGTCTAGAGTCACGCGGTGAAGGAAGTACCAAAGCAACTGCTAATATCACTGTTGAAGTAATTGCACGTTCTGGTGCTCAAGTGAAGTTTGCAGCGATTGACCGTCTAGGTGAAAACGTCACTGCTTACATTAGCCGTCGTGGTAAATTAGGCAACGATGCAAGCATTGATTGGGCAATTGGTGTCATGAACGAAGGAAACGTCGTTGCTGACTTTGATAGCGATTTGATTGGTAACGGTAGCCATGCTGACCTGAAAGTGGTAGCTCTTTCAAGTGGCCGTCAGGTACAAGGGATTGATACCCGTGTAACTAACTATGGTTGCAACTCAATCGGAAATATCCTCCAACATGGGGTTATTCTTGAGAAGGCAACCCTGACCTTCAATGGTATTGGCCACATTATCAAGGGTGCTAAGGGAGCAGATGCCCAACAAGAGAGCCGTGTTCTCATGCTTTCAGACCAAGCGCGTTCAGATGCCAACCCAATTCTTTTGATTGATGAAAATGACGTAACTGCTGGGCACGCTGCTTCTATCGGTCAGGTAGATCCAGAAGATATGTACTACCTCATGAGCCGTGGCTTGGATAAGGCAACTGCAGAACGCTTGGTTGTTCGTGGTTTCCTTGGATCCGTTATCGTGGAGATTCCAGTCAAGGAAGTTCGTGATGAAATGATTGCAACTATCGAAGAGAAATTGTCAAAACGCTAAGGGGAAGCCGATGTTAGATGTAGAAGCGATTCGCAAGGATTTTCCAATTTTAGACCAGATTGTCAACGATGAACCGTTGGTCTATCTGGACAATGCTGCGACGACACAAAAACCACTAGCAGTTCTGGAGACGATTAACCGCTACTATGAACAGGATAATGCCAATGTTCACCGTGGCGTTCATACCTTGGCAGAAAGGGCGACAGCTTCTTATGAAGCCGCTCGTGAAACCATTGCTAAGTTTATCAATGCAGGTTCTACAAAGGAAGTTCTCTTTACCAGAGGAACGACAACCAGTCTGAACTGGGTAGCCCACTTTGCTGAGGAGATTTTGACTGAGGGAGACCAGGTCTTGATTTCCGTCATGGAACACCATTCCAATATCATTCCATGGCAGGAAGCCTGCCGTAAGACTGGGGCAGAGCTTGTTTATGTCTATCTTAAGGACGGTGCCTTGGATATGGCTGACTTGCGAGCAAAATTGACGGACAAGGTAAAGTTTGTTTCGCTAGCTCACGCCTCAAATGTTCTGGGTATGGTCAATCCTATCAAGGAAATCACTCAAATGGCCCACCAAGTTGGAGCTATCATGGTGGTGGATGGTGCTCAATCTACGCCTCATATGAAGATTGATGTGCAGGATTTGGATGTGGACTTCTTTGCCTTTTCAGGTCACAAGATGGCGGGTCCGACTGGTATCGGTGTTCTTTATGGTAAAGAGAAGTATCTGGAGCAAATGTCACCAGTCGAATTTGGCGGTGAGATGATTGATTTCGTCTACGAGCAATCGGCTAGTTGGAAGGAATTGCCTTGGAAATTCGAGGCTGGAACTCCTAACATGGCTGGTGCAATCGGACTTGCTGCTGCAGTGGATTATCTGGAAAAGATTGGTATGGATGCCATTGAAGCCCATGAACAGGAATTGATCGCATACGTCTATCCAAAACTGCAGGCGATTGAAGGACTGACCATTTATGGTTCACAGGACTTGGCTCAGCGTTCAGGTGTCATTGCCTTTAACCTAGGCGACCTTCATCCTCACGACCTTGCGACTGCTTTGGATTATGAAGGCGTGGCTGTTCGTGCAGGTCACCATTGTGCGCAACCCTTGCTCCAGTATTTGGATGTTCCAGCAACAGCTCGTGCAAGTTTTTATATCTACAATACTAAGGCAGATTGCGACAAGCTAGTCGATGCCTTACAAAAGACAAAGGAGTTTTTCAATGGCACTTTCTAAACTAGATAGCCTTTATATGGCAGTGGTAGCGGACCATTCGAAAAATCCACATCACCAAGGAAAATTGGAAGATGCTGAACAAATCAGTCTCAACAATCCGACTTGTGGGGATGTTATCAATCTCTCTGTCAAGTTTGATGCAGAGAATCGTTTGGAAGATATCGCTTTTCTAAACTCAGGTTGTACCATCTCAACTGCCTCTGCTAGCATGATGACAGATGCCGTTTTGGGTAAGACCCAGCAAGAAATCTTAGAACTTGCGACTATTTTTTCTGAAATGGTTCAAGGGCAAAAAGACGACAGACAAGATAGTCTTGGAGATGCAGCCTTCTTATCAGGCGTTGCCAAATTTCCTCAACGAATCAAGTGTGCAACCCTAGCTTGGAATGCCCTGAAGAAAACAATTGAAAATCAAGAAAATCAGTAAGACAAGTTTCTTTTGTCTTATGAATCAGTAGAAATGAAGAATGAAAGAAAGGATATTATGGCTGAAGAAAGAGTAGAACCAAAACCAATTGATCTTGGTGAATATAAATTTGGTTTCCATGATGATGTAGAGCCTGTCCTATCGACAGGAAAAGGATTGAATGAAGATGTCATTCGTGAACTATCAGCTGCCAAGGGAGAACCTGAGTGGATGCTAGAATTCCGTTTGAAGTCTTATGAAACCTTCAAAAAAATGCCCATGCAAACTTGGGGAGCAGACTTGTCAGAGATTGATTTTGATGACTTGATCTACTACCAAAAACCATCTGATAAGCCAGCTCGTTCCTGGGATGAGGTTCCTGAAAAAATTAAAGAAACCTTTGAACGTATTGGAATTCCAGAAGCTGAGCGTGCCTATCTAGCCGGTGCCTCTGCCCAGTACGAGTCAGAAGTAGTTTACCATAACATGAAGGAAGAATTTGAGAAGTTAGGTATCATCTTTACAGATACGGATTCTGCTCTCAAAGAGTACCCAGACTTGTTTAAACAATACTTTGCTAAGTTGGTACCGCCGACAGATAATAAGTTGGCTGCTCTCAATTCGGCAGTATGGTCAGGTGGAACCTTTATCTACGTACCAAAAGGGGTCAAGGTAGATATTCCACTTCAAACTTACTTCCGTATCAACAACGAAA
Organism: Streptococcus pneumoniae; assembly: GCF_001096185.1. GTDB lineage: Bacteria > Bacillota > Bacilli > Lactobacillales > Streptococcaceae > Streptococcus > Streptococcus pneumoniae_B. Next base: position 144,497 of record NZ_CRPU01000003.1, on the reverse strand, counting down.
ATACAGGTCAGTTTGAACGTACCTTGATTATCGTTGATGAGGGAGCAAGTGTCCATTATGTAGAAGGATGTACAGCGCCAACTTATTCAAGCAACAGCTTGCACGCTGCCATCGTAGAAATCTTTGCCTTGGATGGTGCTTATATGCGTTATACAACCATCCAAAACTGGTCTGATAACGTCTATAACTTGGTAACGAAACGTGCTAAGGCTCAAAAGGATGCCACGGTTGAGTGGATTGATGGAAACTTAGGTGCCAAGACAACTATGAAATACCCATCTGTTTACCTAGATGGAGAAGGGGCGCGTGGAACCATGCTTTCTATCGCCTTTGCTAATGCAGGGCAACACCAAGATACGGGTGCTAAGATGATCCACAATGCACCACATACAAGCTCGTCTATCGTGTCTAAATCCATTGCTAAAGGTGGAGGAAAGGTTGACTACCGTGGACAAGTAACCTTTAACAAAAACTCTAAGAAATCTGTCTCTCACATCGAGTGTGATACCATTATCATGGATGACTTATCAGCATCAGATACTATTCCATTTAATGAAATCCACAACTCGCAAGTTGCTTTGGAACACGAAGCTAAGGTATCTAAGATTTCAGAGGAACAACTCTATTACCTCATGAGTCGTGGATTGTCAGAATCTGAGGCAACTGAGATGATTGTTATGGGATTTGTAGAGCCCTTTACAAAAGAACTTCCAATGGAATATGCTGTTGAGCTGAACCGTTTGATTAGCTATGAAATGGAAGGATCAGTTGGGTAAAATTTGATTTTAGATATACTCAAAATCAAGGACTTTGAAGATGAATTTGTAATAAAAAAATCGCGATTTTAAACCGCGATTTTTTTATAATTTCTCATTAACAAATCGGATAAACTGATTCCACCAAACTTTTAAGAAGAAGGCTTTTTCAATTTTCTTTTCTGCAACCATTTCGAAACTAGGGCGCTCTGTGGTAATGTAACCTTGACCAATCAAATCCTTGTCTTCGTAAGTCAGATGGCCAACCACTGTTCCAGCTTCAAGTGGTGCTGGGATTGCTTTGGAATTAGGTGTGAATTGAACAGATTGGGAAGATTGATTCCCAACACGTTCAATTAGATAGATATCCTCTGGCGCCACTGCAGTGACCGTATCTTCTTTTCCATCTTGTACAGGGGCTTTGCTATCTTGATAGGCATCGCCTTGCTGAACGATTTTACGAAGTGTAAATGTAGAAGAAATATAATCCATTAGGGAAGATGTAGCTGTAAACCGAGCGTAGGGATTATTGTCTTGATGGTCTGCATTTAAAACAACTGTGATGACTCTCATGCCTTTTTCGACAGTAGTACCAACAAAAGACTCTCCAGCCTTATCTGTTGTTCCTGTTTTCAGTCCATCAAAACCACCGCGATAAGCAGGCATACCTTCTAACATGTAGTTGGTAGAAGTGATTGTCATCCCATCAAAAGTAGAAGAAGGTTTTTTGGTGATTTCCAAAACTTGTGGATACTTTTTGATGAGATTGCGGGCAACGATGGCAACATCATAAGCACTGAGCTTATTTTCATCATCTTTATTAGACCCTGGGTAAATGTTATCCCCTAGAGTTTCATTGTTAAGACCAGTTGTATTGACAACCGTGGCATCATTGATTCCCCATTCCAGGAGTTTGGCACGCATCATATCGACGAAGTCTTTCTCTGAGCCAGCAATTTTCTCAGCTAGGGCAATAGCGGCGCTGTTGGCACTAGATACTAGAGTTGCTTCAAGTAACTCTTCGACAGTATAATTACGGGCCTCCATAGGAACATTACTGGCTTCAGAATTTGTCGTCAATTGATAAGGATAATCAGAAATATCTACAGGAGTGGAGAGGGCAATACTTCCGTTTTCCAAAGCTTCATAGACCAGGTAAACGGTAAGTAGTTTTGTTATAGAAGCAATTTCGACAGGTTGCGTTGCATCCTTCTCATAGAGAATTTTACCAGTATTTGCCTCAACAGCAATGGAATGTTTTGCAGCAATATTAAAATCTTGAGCAGCAACAGTAGAAGCACCTCCTAAAAGGGAGACAGTTAATAAAGTTAAAAATATTTTTTTCATAGTAGTCTTATTCTATCATAAAGAAAAAAAATATTCTTGCTTTAATAATTCATCCGTTAAGCTTTTTGAAAATATGGTAAAATAGAGTGAGGGAGGTAACTCATGTTTCGTAGAAATAAATTATTTTTTTGGACCACAGAAATTTTACTCTTAACCATCATCTTTTACCTATGGAGACAGATGGGGTCTTTGATTAACCCTTTTGTTAGCGTGCTTAATACAATTATGATTCCATTTTTATTAGGGGGCTTTCTTTATTATTTGACAAACCCTATTGTTACTTTCTTAAATAAAGTCTGTAAACTCAATCGTCTACTTGGTATTTTAATTACCTTGTGTGCTTTGGTTTGGGGGCTAGTTATTGGGGTAGTCTATCTCTTACCGATTTTGGTCAATCAGTTATCTAGTTTGATTATATCTAGTCAAACTATTTATAGTCGAGTACAAGACTTAATCATAGACTTATCTAATTATCCTGCGCTCCAGAATTTGGATGTAGAAGCTACAATTCAGCAGTTAAACTTATCCTATGTTGATATTCTTCAAAATATCCTAAATAGCGTATCAAATAGTGTGGGGAGTGTCTTGTCAGCTCTTATCAGTACTGTTTTGATTTTGATTATGACTCCAGTTTTTTTGGTTTATTTCTTACTAGATGGACATAAATTCTTGCCCATGCTTGAAAGAACGATTCTAAAGAGGGATCGCTTGCATATTGCAGGCTTATTAAAGAATTTAAATGCGACGATTGCTCGCTATATTAGTGGAGTTTCGATTGACGCAATCATTATAGGTTGTTTGGCTTATATTGGCTATAGTATTATTGGTTTAAAATATGCTTTAGTTTTTGCTATTTTTTCTGGTGTAGCCAATTTAATTCCTTATGTGGGGCCAAGTATTGGTTTGATTCCTATGATCATCGCAAATATATTCACTGATCCCCATAGACTGCTGATTGCAGTGATTTATATGCTTGTTGTTCAGCAGGTAGATGGTAATATCTTATATCCTCGAATCGTAGGAAGTGTTATGAAGGTTCATCCAATCACGATTTTGGTTTTACTTTTGTTGTCAAGCAATATCTATGGTGTAGTTGGAATGATTGTCGCAGTGCCAACCTATTCTATCTTAAAAGAAATTTCTAAGTTCTTATCCCGTTTGTATGAAAATCATAAAATAATGAAAGAACGAGAAAGAGAATTAGCTAAGTAAAAGTCAGGAGAACCCTGATTTTTCTTTACTGGAAGTGGCCTTTAGATTAGAAGATTGAAAATAAGTTAAAGTCCTAAACTAATTTTCACAGCTAAGAATAGTAGAAGTTAATCTGATAAAAATCGAAAAAACCAGTGGAATTCCGTGTCAGGGTAAGTTCCACTGGTTTTCATAGTCTATTAAAGTTCGAATGAAAGCTATTTATTTTAGTTTAACAAGTAAAAATTATTCCGAATAATATAAGGATTTATTTTATGGTTTTTAAACTCAAATGAATTGAAACAAAGAGAGTAGGAAAATTCTCATCTGAAAGTATTTTAGAATAATTCTCTTCGTGAATTTCTTCAAAACAGATAGCTTTATCTTAGGTATGTGTTAAGTGGATTTCGTAAGCTCTATTCACAATCGTAAAGTTATGCACTGAGAAAGTTGTAGTTAGTCTCCCAGTTTGCTAAATTTCTCGAATAGTATCTTTTTAGGTATGTGATTTCTTTTTTGCATTTTTGTGTTAGATAAGGTATAATGGTTTTATTGTCTTTTGGGGTCGTTACGGATTCGACAGGCATTATGAGGCATATTTTGCGACTCGTGTGGCGACGTAAACGCTCAGTTAAATATAACTGCAAAAAATAACACTTCTTACGCTCTAGCTGCCTAAAAACCAGCAGGCGTGACCCGATTTGGATTGCTCGTGTTCAATGACAGGTCTTATTATTAGCGAGATACGATCAAGTCTTGTCTAGCGGCTTGATAAGAGATTGATAGACTCGCAGTTTCTAGGCTTGAGTTATGTGTCGAGGAATTGTTAAAATAATACATAACCTATGGTTGTAGACAAATATGTTGGCAGGTGTTTGGACGTGGGTTCGACTCCCACCGGCTCCATTATTCCTTTGCATTCTTTTGCATTCCTTGGTAAAACGTTGTTAAATCAACGTTTTTTATTTTTGTCTTTGGTATTCCTTTGCATGCTTTTGCGAAAAAAGGAGTCACAAACAGAGCCTAAAACAGACCCTATTTTTAAAAAAGCGATAAAAAAAGATACAACATTAGTTGCATCCAAAAAATAATTTTTCTTTTCCACGGAAGACATGGGATTCGAACCCACGCACGCTGTTACACGCCTACCGCGTTTCCAACACGGCCTCTTAAGCCTCTTGAGTAATCTTCCAATACTTACTCAAATAGTCTACCATAAAGGCTCTTATCTTGCAATAAAAATTCTGAAAATAAGAAAAATGATAGAATTTGAAAGAAAATGATAAAAAATGCTTGACTTTAAAAGAAAGTGTGATAGAATGAATAGTGTAAACGATAACAGGAGGTGATTCGGTGTTAAAAACAGAGCGGAAGCAACTGATTTTAGAGGAGTTAAATCAACATCATGTAGTTTCTCTTGAAAAATTAGTTAGTTTGTTAGAGACCTCAGAATCAACGGTTCGAAGAGACTTGGATGAGTTGGAAGCGGAAAACAAGCTTCGTCGCGTGCATGGTGGAGCAGAATTGCCCCATTCCTTGCAGGAGGAAGAAACCATTCAAGAAAAATCTGTCAAAAACCTTCAAGAAAAGAAGTTGCTGGCTCAGAAAGCAGCCTCTCTCATCAAGGAACAAGATGTCATCTTTATCGATGCTGGAACAACAACTGCCTTTTTGATTCATGAATTGGTTAATAAGAATGTTACAGTCGTGACCAACTCGATTCACCATGCAGCACAGTTGGTTGAAAAGCAGATTCCAACTGTCATGGTTGGAGGAAGTGTCAAGATGGCGACAGATGCTAGCATCGGGGGCGTTGCTCTTAACCAGATTAACCAATTGCACTTTGACCGTGCCTTTATCGGGATGAATGGTGTAGATGATGGCTATTATACGACTCCTGATATGGAGGAGGGAGCTGTGAAGCGTGCTATTTTAGAGAATGCCAAACAGACCTATGTCTTGGTGGATTCGTCTAAAATTGGACAAACTTGCTTTGTCAAGGTAGCACCACTCAAACGAGCTATTGTTATCACAAGTCAAGGGCATGAGCTCTTGCAGGCTATTAAGGAGAAAACGGAGGTAATAGAAGTATGATTTATACAGTCACACTCAATCCATCTATTGATTATATCGTTCGTTTGGACCAAGTCCAGGTCGGTAGTGTCAATCGTATGGACAGTGATGATAAGTTTGCTGGTGGGAAAGGAATCAATGTCAGTCGTGTTTTAAAGCGCTTAGATATTCCAAATACAGCGACGGGATTTATCGGAGGCTTTACTGGTAAATTTATCACAGATACTTTGGCTGATGAAGAAATCGAGACACGTTTTGTTCAAGTGGCAGAAGATACTCGTATCAATGTTAAAATCAAAGCAGACCAAGAAACAGAAATCAACGGGACTGGTCCAAATGTGGAACCAGCTCAGCTAGAAGAATTGAAAGCTATTTTATCTAGTCTGACAGCAGAAGATACAGTTGTCTTTGCTGGTTCAAGTGCTAAAAATCTAGGCAATGTTATCTATAAGGATTTGATTGCCTTGACGCGCAAGACTGGTGCGCAAGTAGTCTGTGACTTTGAAGGACAGACCTTGATTGATAGTTTGGATTTCCATCCGCTTTTGGTTAAACCAAACAATCATGAACTTGGAGCTATCTTTGGAGTGAAACTCGAAAGTTTAGATGAAATCGAGAACTATGCTCGTCAGTTACTGGCCAAAGGAGCTCAAAACGTCATTATCTCTATGGCTGGTGATGGTGCTCTTCTTGTCACATCTGAGGGAGCTTACTTTGCTAAACCAATCAAGGGGACAGTCAAAAATTCAGTTGGGGCTGGTGATTCTATGGTCGCTGGATTCACAGGTGAATTTGTCAAATCAAAAGACGCAGTAGAAGGCTTCAAATGGGGAGTGGCTTGCGGAACGGCAACCACCTTCTCAGATGACTTGGCAACGGCAGAATTTATTAAAGAAACATATGAAAAAGTTGAGGTAGAAAAAAGATGAAAATTCAAGACCTATTGAGAAAAGATGTCATGTTGCTGGATTTGCAGGCAACTGAAAAAACAGCTGTCATCGACGAGATGATTAAAAGTTTGACAGACCACGGTTATGTAACAGATTTTGAAACATTTAAAGAAGGAATTTTGGCGCGTGAAGCTCTCACTTCTACTGGTTTGGGTGACGGAATCGCAATGCCTCACAGCAAAAACGCTGCTGTCAAAGAGGCGACAGTTCTCTTTGCTAAGTCAAACAAGGGTGTTGATTATGAGAGCTTGGATGGACAAGCAACTGACCTCTTCTTCATGATTGCGGCTCCAGAAGGTGCCAATGATACTCACTTGGCATCCTTGGCAGAATTGTCTCAATACTTGATGAAAGACGGTTTTGCTGACAAACTTCGCCAAGCAACATCAGCTGACCAAGTCATTGAGCTTTTTGACCAAGCTTCAGAAAAAACTGAGGAACCTGTTCAAGCGCCTGCTAATGAAACTGGTGACTTTATCGTAGCTGTTACAGCTTGTACAACAGGAATTGCTCACACTTACATGGCCCAAGAAGCCCTTCAAAAAGTGGCTGCTGAAATGGGTGTTGGGATCAAGGTCGAAACCAACGGTGCCAGCGGTGTTGGGAACCAACTAACATCAGAGGACATCCGCAAGGCTAAAGCTGTTATCATTGCAGCAGACAAGGCCGTTGAAATGGATCGTTTCGATGGCAAACCATTGATCAATCGTCCAGTTGCTGACGGTATCCGTAAGACGGAAGAATTGATTAACATGGCTCTTTCAGGAGATGCGGAAGTCTACCGTGCCGCTAATGGTGCAAAAGCTGCAACAGCCTCTAACGAAAAACAAAGCCTTGGTGGTGCCTTCTACAAACACTTGATGAGTGGTGTATCTCAAATGTTGCCATTCGTTATCGGTGGTGGTATCATGATTGCCCTTGCCTTCTTGATTGACGGTGCTTTGGGTGTGCCAAATGAAAACCTTGGTAATCTTGGTTCCTACCATGAACTAGCTTCTATGTTCATGAAAATTGGGGGAGCTGCCTTTGGTTTGATGCTTCCAGTCTTTGCAGGTTATGTTGCCTACTCTATTGCTGAAAAACCAGGTTTAGTAGCAGGTTTCGTGGCTGGTGCTATTGCCAAGGAAGGGTTTGCCTTTGGTAAAATTCCTTATGCCGCAGGTGGTGAAGCAACTTCAACACTTGCAGGTGTCTCATCTGGTTTCCTAGGTGCCCTTGTGGGTGGATTTATCGCAGGTGCCCTGGTTCTTGCTATCAAGAAATACGTTAAAGTTCCTCGTTCACTTGAAGGTGCTAAATCAATCCTTCTCTTACCACTTCTTGGAACAATCTTGACTGGATTTGTTATGCTAGCTGTCAACATCCCAATGGCAGCAATCAACACTGCAATGAATGACTTCCTAGGCGGTCTTGGTGGAGGTTCAGCTGTCCTTCTTGGTATCGTCCTTGGTGGAATGATGGCTGTCGATATGGGTGGACCAGTCAACAAAGCAGCCTATGTCTTTGGTACAGGTACGCTTGCAGCAACTGTTTCTTCAGGTGGTTCTGTAGCCATGGCAGCAGTTATGGCTGGAGGAATGGTGCCACCACTTGCTATCTTTGTTTCAACGCTTCTTTTCAAAGATAAATTTACCAAAGAAGAACGTAACTCTGGTTTGACAAACATCATCATGGGCTTGTCATTTATCACTGAGGGAGCGATTCCGTTTGGTGCAGCTGACCCAGCTCGTGCTATCCCAAGCTTCATCCTTGGTTCAGCAGTAGCAGGTGGCCTCGTTGGTCTTACTGGTATCAAACTCATGGCGCCACATGGAGGAATCTTCGTTATCGCGCTTACTTCAAATGCTCTTCTTTACCTCGTTTCTGTCTTGGTAGGAGCAATAGTAAGTGGTGTGGTTTATGGTTACCTACGCAAACCACAAGCATAAAAAATAGAAAAATAAAAAGATTGGACCGTTTGGTGCAGTCTTTTTCTCTTTCCGAAATGCCTGTGAAATATGGTATAATAGAAGAATGGCAAACAAGAATACAAGTAAAACAAGACGGAGACCGTCTAAAGCAGAACTCGAAAGAAAAGAAGCGATTCAACGAATGTTGATTTCGTTGGGAATCGCGATTTTATTGATTTTCGCAGCCTTCAAATTGGGGGCTGCAGGTATAACCCTTTACAATCTAATTCGCTTGCTGGTGGGTAGCCTAGCTTATCTGGCAATATTCGGTATCCTGCTCTACCTCTTCTTTTTCAAGTGGATACGAAAACAGGAAGGGCTCCTATCTGGCTTTTTCACCATATTTGCAGGTTTGCTCCTGATTTTTGAGGCCTACTTAGTTTGGAAATATGGTTTGGACAAGTCCGTTCTAAAAGGAACCGTGGCTCAGGTTGTGACTGATTTGACAGGTTTTCGAACGACTAGTTTTGCTGGAGGGGGCTTGATCGGAGTTGCTCTTTATATTCCAACAGCCTTTCTCTTTTCAAATATCGGCACTTACTTTATTGGTTCTATCTTGATTTTAGTGGGTGCCCTCCTAGTCAGTCCTTGGTCTGTTTACGATATTGCTGAATTTTTCAGTAGAGGATTTGCCAAATGGCGGGAAGGTCATGAGCGTCGAAAAGAAGAACGCTTTGTCAAACAAGAAGAAAAAGCTCGTCAAAAGGCTGAGGAAGAGGCTAGATTAGAACAAGAAGCGGCTGAAAAAGCCTTACTCGATTTGCCTCCTGTTGATATGGAAACGGGTGAAATTCTGACAGCAGATGTTGTGCTTGACGTTCCACCTGTTCCGGAAGAAGAGTGGTTGGAACCAGAAATCATCCTACCTCAAGCTGAACTTGAATTTCCTGAACGGGAAGATGGCTCTGATGACGAAGATGTTCAGGTCGATTTTTCAGCCAGGGAGGCTCTTGAATACAAACTTCCAAGCTTACAACTCTTTGTACCTGATAAACCCAAAGACCAGTCTAAAGAGAAGAAAATTGTTCGAGAAAATATCAAAATTCTAGAAGAAACTTTTGCTAGCTTTGGTATCAAGGTGACGGTGGAACGGGCCGAAATTGGGCCATCAGTGACCAAGTATGAAGTCAAGCCTGCAGTGGGTGTAAGGGTCAACCGCATTTCCAATCTCGCAGATGACCTCGCTCTAGCCTTGGCGGCCAAGGATGTCCGGATCGAAGCACCTATCCCAGGGAAATCCCTAGTCGGAATCGAAGTACCCAACTCTGAGATTGCGACTGTATCCTTCCGCGAACTATGGGAACAATCTCAAACGAAAGCAGAAAATCTCTTGGAAATTCCTTTAGGAAAGGCAGTTAATGGCACCGCAAGAGCTTTTGACCTTTCTAAAATGCCCCACTTGCTTGTCGCAGGTTCAACGGGTTCAGGGAAGTCAGTAGCTGTTAACGGCATTATCGCCAGCATCCTCATGAAAGCGAGACCCGATCAAGTTAAATTTATGATGGTTGACCCCAAGATGGTTGAGTTGTCTGTTTACAATGATATTCCCCATCTCTTGATTCCGGTTGTGACAAATCCACGCAAGGCCAGCAAGGCCCTGCAAAAGGTTGTGGATGAGATGGAAAATCGTTATGAACTCTTTGCCAAGGTGGGAGTTCGTAACATTGCAGGTTTTAATGCTAAGGTAGAAGAGTTTAATGCCCAGTCTGAGTACAAGCAGATTCCGCTACCGCTGATTGTCGTAATTGTAGATGAGTTGGCTGACCTTATGATGGTTGCCAGCAAGGAAGTGGAAGATGCTATTATCCGTCTTGGGCAGAAGGCGCGTGCTGCTGGTATCCACATGATTCTTGCAACCCAGCGTCCATCGGTTGATGTTATCTCTGGTTTGATTAAGGCCAATGTTCCGTCTCGTGTGGCATTTGCGGTTTCATCAGGAACAGACTCCCGTACGATTTTGGATGAAAATGGAGCAGAAAAACTTCTTGGTCGAGGAGACATGCTCTTTAAACCGATTGATGAAAATCATCCAGTTCGTCTCCAAGGCTCCTTTATCTCGGATGATGATGTTGAACGCATCGTAAACTTTATCAAAGCTCAGGCAGATGCGGACTACGATGAGAGTTTTGATCCAGGTGAGGTTGCTGAAAATGAAGGAGAATTTTCAGATGGTGAAACTGGTGGAGATCCGCTTTTTGAAGAAGCCAAGGCTTTAGTCATCGAGACGCAGAAAGCCAGCGCATCCATGATTCAGCGCCGTTTGTCTGTTGGATTTAACCGTGCGACCCGCCTTATGGAAGAACTTGAAATGGCAGGTGTCATCGGTCCAGCTGAAGGTACCAAGCCAAGAAAAGTATTGCAACAATAAAAAATGGAGTCTGGGATAAAAGTCTAACCTTAAATATAAAAAGCGAACAAAACAAGTTATCTGATACTCAGAATTCTGTTTTGTTCGCTTTTTTTTATCTAATCTATCGATTTTAAAAATTTATAATAAATAATTCCTAAAATAAAAATCTTTTTGTCCCAGACTCTATTTTACTGGCTATTGATTAGTTTTATTTTCTGAAGTTGGGGTATTGGACTGTTTTTCATTTTCAGTAGCAGGTTTACTTGGAGTAGGAGTAGAAGAATCCTGAGTTGATGCTTTCTGCTCTTCTTTTTTCTCTTCCTTGACGCTAGATTTTGGCGTTTCTTCTTGCTGTGTTTTTTCTTGACTAGTGTTAGTTTCCTTATTAGGACTGGTGTTTTCCTTAGGGGATTCTTTTTGAATTTCTTTGACAATGGTTGTCGTCTGGCTTGTCGTAGGTTCTTTTTTAGTATTTTTGTTATTATCCAAGGCGTTCATGATCGTGATACTCGCGGTAATCAAGCCAAGGATACTAGCGATAGTCGCAACGGTTTTTTGAAAGACCGTGAAGCCTTTTTTGAGATGTTCTGTTTTTGGTTTTGAGGTTCTACGATAATTAGACATACATTCTCTCCTTTGATTAAAACTTATTATACCGCATTTCTTTAAAAAAATCTTAAAAAAAGAGGAATTGCCCTTTCTTGTCGCAGGCTCCGTTTCATGATACAATAGAAGGAGTGATTTTAGAAAGCGTGAGAAAACATGATTTACTTTGATAATTCGGCGACGACCAAGCCCTATCCTGAAGCCCTTGAAACCTATATGCAGGTGGCTTCAAAAATTTTAGGAAATCCATCTAGTCTCCATCGTTTGGGAGACCAGGCAACACGAATTTTAGATGCTTCTCGCCAACAGATTGCAGATTTAATCGGTAAGAAAAGCGATGAAATCTTCTTTACTTCTGGTGGAACAGAAGGGGATAACTGGGTTATCAAGGGTGTTGCCTTTGAAAAAGCTCAGTTTGGCAAGCACATCATTGTATCAGCCATTGAACATCCAGCAGTCAAAGAATCAGCTCTTTGGTTGAAATCTCAAGGTTTTGAAGTGGATTTTGCTCCAGTAGATGAGAAAGGATTTGTGGATGTTGAGGCACTAGCAGATTTGATAAGACCTGATACGACCCTCGTTTCTGTCATGGCTGTGAACAATGAAATCGGCTCTGTTCAGCCCATTGAGGCTATTTCAGAACTGTTGACAGATAAGCCGACTATTTCCTTCCACGTTGATGCGGTTCAAGCACTTGCTAAGATTCCAACTGAAAAATATCTGACAGAACGAGTGGATTTCGCGACCTTTTCGAGTCACAAGTTCCACGGAGTTCGTGGTGTTGGTTTTGTCTATATCAAGTCTGGCAAGAAGATTACGCCTCTTTTAACAGGTGGTGGTCAGGAACGTGATTACCGTTCGACAACTGAAAATGTGGCAGGGATTGCAGCGACAGCCAAGGCTCTCCGTTTGTCTATGGAGAAGCTAGATTTCTTTACAAGCAAGACTGGACAGATGAAGGCAGTAATTCGTCAAGCCCTTCTGGACTATCCGGATATTTTTGTCTTTTCAGATGAGGAAGACTTTGCCCCTCATATCCTGACTTTTGGAATCAAGGGTGTTCGTGGTGAAGTCATCGTTCACGCTTTTGAAGACTATGATATTTTTATTTCTACGACCTCTGCTTGTTCATCTAAGGCTGGAAAACCTGCAGGCACCTTGATTGCCATGGGAGTGGACAAGGATAAGGCCCAGTCATCTGTGCGTCTTAGTCTAGACCTTGAAAATGATATGAGTCAGGTCGAGCAGTTTTTGACCAAGTTAAAATTGATTTACAATCAAACTAGAAAAGTAAGATAGGAGCATTCATGCAATATTCAGAAATTATGATTCGCTACGGTGAGCTGTCAACCAAGGGCAAAAACCGTATGCGTTTCATCAATAAACTTCGCAATAATATTTCAGACGTTTTGTCTATCTATCCCCAAGTCAAGGTAACCGCAGATCGTGATCGTGCCCATGCATACCTCAATGGCGCGGATTACACAGCAGTTGCAGAATCGCTCAAACAAGTATTTGGAATTCAAAACTTTTCCCCTGTTTATAAGGTTGAAAAATCTGTAGAAGTTCTGAAGTCTTCTGTGCAAGAGATTATGCAGGACATCTATAAGGAAGGCATGACCTTTAAAATCTCTAGCAAGCGTAGCGACCACACCTTTGAACTTGATAGTCGTGAACTCAACCAAACACTTGGAGGGGCTGTATTCGAAGCCATTCCAAATGTGCAAGCTCAAATGAAAAGTCCTGACATCAATCTTCAGGTGGAGATTCGTGAAGAAGCAGCCTATCTTTCTTATGAAACCATTCGTGGGGCTGGTGGTTTGCCAGTGGGAACTTCTGGTAAGGGCATGCTCATGTTGTCAGGGGGAATCGATTCCCCTGTAGCTGGCTATCTAGCGCTTAAACGAGGGGTAGATATAGAGGCAGTTCACTTTGCTAGTCCACCATATACTAGTCCCGGTGCCCTCAAGAAAGCGCAGGATTTGACCCGTAAATTGACCAAGTTTGGCGGCAATATCCAGTTTATCGAGGTGCCTTTCACTGAGATTCAAGAGGAAATCAAGGCTAAGGCGCCAGAAGCCTATCTCATGACCTTGACGCGTCGCTTTATGATGCGGATTACCGACCGTATTCGTGAGGTACGAAATGGTTTAGTTATCATCAATGGGGAAAGTCTAGGTCAAGTAGCCAGCCAAACTCTTGAAAGTATGCAGGCTATCAATGCTGTTACCAACACTCCCATTATCCGTCCAGTTGTGACCATGGATAAGTTGGAAATCATTGACATCGCCCAGGAAATTGATACCTTTGACATTTCAATCCAGCCTTTTGAAGACTGTTGTACTATTTTTGCACCTGACCGTCCGAAAACAAACCCTAAGATTAAGAATGCGGAGCAGTACGAAGCGCGTATGGATGTTGAAGGCTTGGTTGAGCGAGCAGTGGCTGGAATCATGATCACTGAAATCACACCTCAAGCCGAAAAAGATGAAGTCGATGACTTGATTGACAATCTGCTCTAATCAGAAAACACAAAAGAATAGCGAAAATCAGGAAAGAAAGTTAGTTTTTTCTCTAAAAATAGGTAAAAAAACTGACTTTTTTTCTATTTTTATGATATAATGAGATAAAATTTTGAATATAGAGAGTTTTCTGACAATGAATCAATCCTACTTTTATCTAAAAATGAAAGAACACAAACTTAAGGTTCCTTATACAGGTAAGGAGCGTCGCGTACGTGTTCTTCTACCTAAAGATTATGAGAAAGACACGGGCCGTTCCTATCCTGTTGTATACTTTCATGACGGGCAGAATGTTTTTTATAGCAAAGAGTCCTTCATTGGTCATTCGTGGAAGATTATCCCAGCTATTAAGCGTAATCCGGATATCAGTCGCATGATTGTCGTGGCTATTGACAATGATGGTATGGGGCGGATGAATGAGTATGCGGCATGGAAGTTCCAAGAATCTCCTATCCCAGGCCAGCAGTTTGGTGGTAAGGGTGTGGAGTATGCTGAGTTTGTTATGGAGGTGGTCAAGCCTTTTATCGATGAGACCTATCGTACAAAAGCAGACCGCCAGCATACAGCCATGATTGGTTCCTCACTAGGAGGCAATATTACCCAGTTTATCGGTTTGGAATACCAAGACCAAATTGGTTGCCTGGGCGTCTTTTCATCTGCAAACTGGCTCCACCAAGAAGCCTTTAACCGCTATATCGAGCGTCAGCAACTATCGCCTGACCAGCGTATCTTTATCTATGTAGGAACAGAAGAAGCAGATGATACGGACAAGACCCTGATGGCTGGCAATATCAAACAAGCCTATATCGACTCGTCGCTTCGCTATTACCATGATTTGATAGCAGGGGGAGTACATCTGGATAATCTTGTGCTGAAAGTTCAGTCTGGTGCCATCCATAGTGAAATCCCTTGGTCAGAAAATCTACCAGATTGTCTGAGATTTTTTGCAGAAAAATGGTAAGTTAAGAAAGGAAAAAACGAAATGCATATTGAACATCTTAGCCACTGGAGTGGCAATCTTAACCGTGAAATGTACCTTAACCGTTATGGTCATGCTGGGATTCCAGTTGTGGTCTTTGCTTCATCAGGTGGTAGTCACAACGAATACTATGATTTTGGCATGATTGATGCCTGTGCTTCCTTTATCGAGGAAGGCCGTGTTCAGTTCTTTACCCTATCCAGTGTAGACAGCGAGAGCTGGTTGGCTACTTGGAAAAATGCTCATGACCAAGCGGAAATGCACCGTGCCTACGAACGTTATGTGATTGAGGAGGCCATTCCTTTTATCAAGCACAAGACAGGTTGGTTTGATGGCATGATGACGACAGGTTGCTCTATGGGAGCCTATCATGCACTCAATTTCTTCCTCCAGCATCCAGATGTCTTTACAAAAGTGATTGCTCTCAGTGGTGTTTACGATGCACGTTTCTTTGTCGGTGATTACTACAACGACGATGCTATTTACCAAAACTCGCCAGTAGATTATATCTGGAATCAGAATGACGGCTGGTTTATTGACCGTTATCGTCAGGCAGAGATTGTGCTTTGTACGGGTCTCGGTGCCTGGGAACAAGATGGCTTGCCATCCTTCTACAAGCTCAAAGAAGCCTTTGACCAGAAACAAATTCCAGCCTGGTTTGCTGAATGGGGACACGATGTCGCCCACGACTGGGAATGGTGGCGCAAACAAATGCCTTATTTCCTTGGAAATCTCTATTTATAAAAGGAGTTACCTATGAATTACCTTGTTATTTCTCCCTATTATCCACAAAACTTTCAACAGTTTACCATTGAACTAGCTAATAAAGGCATCACGGTCTTGGGAATTGGTCAAGAACCATACGAGCAATTGGATGAACCTTTACGCAATAGCCTGACCGAGTATTTCCGTGTTGATAATCTTGAGAACATAGACGAAGTCAAACGTGCAGTTGCTTTTCTCTTTTATAAACATGGGCCAATTGACCGTATCGAGTCTCATAATGAATACTGGCTTGAGCTGGATGCAACACTCAGAGAACAATTCAATGTCTTTGGTGCCAAACCAGAGGATCTCAAAAAGACGAAATTTAAGTCTGAAATGAAGAAACTGTTCAAAAAAGCAGGTGTCCCCGTGGTACCTGGAGCTGTTATCAAGACGGAAGCAGATGTCAATCAAGCTGTAAAAGAAATTGGCCTTCCAATGATTGCCAAACCTGACAATGGAGTTGGAGCAGCCGCAACCTTTAAGCTTGAGACAGAAGACGATATCAATCACTTCAAGACTGAGTGGGATCATTCAACCCTTTATTTCTTTGAGAAATTTGTCACCTCTAGCGAAATTTGTACCTTTGATGGTCTAGTGGACAAGGATGGCAAGATTGTCTTTTCAACAACCTTTGACTACGCCTACACACCGCTTGATCTCATGATGTACAAGATGGACAATTCTTATTACGTTCTCAAGGATATGGATCCTAAATTACGTAAATATGGTGAGGCAATTGTCAAAGAATTTGGTATGAAAGAACGGTTCTTCCATATTGAGTTCTTCCGTGAGGGGGATGATTATATTGCCATCGAGTACAATAACCGTCCTGCAGGTGGTTTCACCATTGATGTTTATAACTTTGCTCACTCTTTGGATCTCTATCGTGGATATGCAGCCATTGTCGCAGGAGAAGAGTTCCCAGTGTCAGAGTTTGAGCCGCAGTATTGTTTGGCTACTTCTCGCCGTGCAAATGCTCATTATGTCTATTCTGAGGAGGACTTGCTTGCCAAATATAGCCAGCGATTCAAGGTTAAAAAAATCATGCCAGCAGCCTTTGCGGAACTTCAAGGAGATTACCTTTATATGCTGACAACACCTAGTCGACAAGAAATGGATCAGATGATTGCAGATTTCGGACAACGTCAGGCTTAAGAGACTATCGGATTAAGGAAATTCACTCCCTTAATCCTTTTGTTTTGTCTGATAAAAAGTAAGAGCATCCTAATAAGGTAGCTATCATAAAACTTGTTCGATAACTATTTGAAGCAGGATTAGGTGGCTAGAAATTTAATTTTAACATTTCAATTGAGTCATAGTATTGTGTTTTCGTATCCTTAAATCAGCTAAAAGGATCCATGACGACACCTATACGATATAGTTTTCAAGATACCAAACAAGTCTATTAATACTCAATGAAAATCAAAGAGCAAACTATGAAACTAGCTGCAGGCTGCTCAAAATACTGTTTTGAGGTTGTAGATGAAACTGACGAAGTCAGCTCAAAACACTGTTTTGAGGTTGTAGATAAGACTGACGAAGTCAGTAACCATACCTACGGCAAGGCGACGCTGACGCGGATTGAAGAGATTTTCGAAGAGTATAAATCTTCCTAGGATAAAGCAAAACGCATAGTATCAAGGGTTTTCAACACTTGATACTATGCGTTTTCTGATGTTAAAGACTTTCTACCAGGTTTTTTTAAAGCATAATTGTTAGTTGTAGTCATTTATTATTCTTCAAAGAAAAATGGTGGGGCGAATTTTTTCAGTTCTTCAAAGCACTTTTGAGCAGTATCTGCATCTTCACAGATGATAAGGCAAACATCATCACCACAAAGGGTTGCGATAATATCTTGGAAATCAAGAGCATCAATAATTGTAGCGAACGATTGTGCTAGACCAGGAAGAGTTTTGAGTAGGACTTGGTGCTGAATAGGTCGCAACATGATGAGGGCATCTTCCATATAGTTTTCCAAACGTTTTTCCCATTTTGAGATGGAACCATTATTAAGAACATAATAAGCGTTATCTTCTTCGCGGACTTTTGACAGGTTCATATTTTTGATGTCGCGTGAGAGGGTTGCCTGGGTCACTTGAATGTCGTTCTCAGCAAGAAGGGACTGTAATTCAGCCTGTGTATGAATCTTGTTTTTTGCGACAAGAGCGCGTATGAGTTGGTGGCGGTGTTCTGATTTATTCATAATAATGTAACTCCTTTTAGCAAGGTATGGTAAGCGTGGACTGAGTGAGGTCGACAGTCAAGTGGTAGTCGGTATTGTCACGTATGGTGATTTCAAAGTCAGTAGTATAGAGGACTAAACGAAGAGTATCTCCTTCTTTTAGCTTATAAATAGTAGGTTGCAGTTCAAATTGGATATCCATCCATTCATCTGCAGTAATATCCTCTACTAACAGTAGATCAGTTCTATTTTGTAAATTAAGGTAGCCTTTTGTCACGACTCGTTGTGCATCTGGCCTAAATGGTAATTCACAGAGATTTTCCAACATGTGATAGCGTCCATTATCAATGGTTTTAGCACTTAAAATAGCTGGATAAGGTTGTAGGTATTTCTTTTGACCAAGTTCCAGTAGTTGAGCAGATAAGAGTCCCTTGTTTGTGCTGGATTTGATACGTAGATTGAGCTGAGCGCGACCGTTTAAATGAATGTCCTTGGTCACAGGAAGGTCAATAGTAATCTGATTTGTTTTCCCTTGATAGAGTTCTGTATTGAAGGTCTGGTAGGTTTTACCATAGCGCTCAAAATCCTCATCTGGGTACTGGTTTTGAATAACTTGCTCTTCTTGACCAAGTGAGAAGGTTTCACAGTTTTCTTGCCCACCGAAGTTATCAAGTGATAACCAAGTCTGAGGGGCTGTATTGTCCTGCCAGATAACAGTAGGAAGTTGGAAATCTGTATCTTGTCCCAGTAATTTCTTTGTCAACAAAGCATTCATGGACTCACGGAAGTCAATGGACTGCCAGTTGTTCATGTAAACATGTGCGCCATTATGGAAAAAGAGATGCTTATTTATATGAGCAGAAAGAGCACGGAACATCTGGTAAACATGAAGTGGTTTGACATTCCAATCCTGAGAACCGTGGGTAAAGACAACCTCTGCCTTTACTTTATCAGTATTGAGCAGATAATTGCGGTCGTGCCAAAACTGGTTGTAGTCACCAGACTTGCGATCCAGTTGTTCTTTTACTTTTTCTAAGTCAGATTGGTGAGCTTCATTGCCACGGATATAGTCGCCAGCCAAGAGATTACGAGAATAGGTTAACTCAGCAAGGGAGTCAAAGTCCTCACCTGGATAGCCACCTGGGCTAGTTACCAGACCGTTTTCACGGTAGTAGTTGTACCATGAAGAAATGCCAGCCTCAGCAATGATTACTTCTAAACCATCAACACCTGTAGTGGCAAGGCCGTTTGACATGGTACCTAGATAGGAAAGTCCCGTTGTAGCTACTTTTCCGTTTGACCAGTCAGCCTTGACTTGACGCTGGCGCGTATGGTCGGTAAAGGCACGGCAACGGCCATTTAGCCAATCGATGACATTTTTATAAGCCTCGATTTGTTGGTAGTCTCCATTAGTCATGAAACCAGTAGAGTCTTTGGTACCAATACCTGACACATAGAGATTGGCAAAACCTCGTGGAAGGAAGTAGTCGTTGAGTGTATAGCTAGAGTTGATGTGACTTAGCTTTTCCTCAGCTTCTGACACAAGTTCAGCTTGACCTTGGGGTTGGACGAGATTGAGTTGAGGTTCCTCTAGTTCAATCTTATGAGCAGGTTTCACCTCAAGCTCGCGCTCCATCTTGTAGAGAGCCTTATCACTAGCCTTGTCATTTGTTCCCTGATGATAAGGACTGGCTGTCATGATGACAGGGATTTGCCCCTCATAACGTGGACGAATAATGCTGACCTTGACTAGGTCTGGTAGCTCTTTTTGGTCAGTATCGACACGAGACTCAACGTAAACGACTTCACGAATGACATCATGGCTAGAAAAAGTAGCCAAACTCTTGCCGTTAAAGTAGTGATAGTCATTATCCTCCGGAATAAGACCGTCGCTTACCAGTTGATCAATCAGGGTATTCCCCTTTTTGGTGCGAGTATTGAGTAACTGATAGAGATTTTCAATCAAGTCACCGTATACAATAAGAAATCCAGTCTCTTTACGAAAAGCTTCACTGTCTTCGAAGTCAATCAAATAAGAAAAGCCTAAAAGTTGAAAGGCGACAGTATAAAAAATATCTGCTGTCAAGTCTTTGTCAGATTTGAAAAAAGTTAATATGTTAGTTTCTTTATCTATAGCTAAGCAGGAGAGTGGATAGTCGGTGTTCTCATAAGTGAAAAATAAGCGACGTAAAAAAGTTTCCAGCAATTCCTTGGGATTGGCTGTGTTTTGTAAATCAAAGCCATATTTTTTTAGTTCAGATAAGATATTTTCTTTTGGGAAAGTGATATAACTATATTGATTAAAACGCATAGAACCTCCATATAGAATGATAGTTAAGGTTATTATATCAAAAAAAAAGCAGAAAGGGAATTGTTAACTGCAAAAGGAAATAATCCAATAAAAATGAATAAAGTGCTAAATTCAATATAGAGAACAGTGTAACAATAGATATAATAGGTTATAATATAAAAATTCTAGGATATTTATATTATATGTTTTCTATTTTGTATATAATATAGTATAAATATAAAAAATAATGACAAAAATACAAATGAATAAAAAGTAAATTAGTACGCTGATGAAATTTTTCTCAAGAGCAGCCTTTTATAGGTGAAAATGGTATAATATAGTGAGAAGGATAGAGGAGAAGTGTAAATTGATCGCACAACTAGATACAAAAACAGTCTATAGTTTTATGGAAAGCATCATTTCGATCGAAAAGTATGTGAGAGCAGCTAAAGAATACGGCTACACCCATTTGGCTATGATGGATATTGACAATCTTTATGGTGCTTTTGACTTTCTAGAGGTTACAAAAAAATATGGCATTCATCCTTTACTAGGGCTTGAAATGACTGTATTTGTGGATGCTCAGGAAGTGAATTTGCGCTTTTTAGCTCTATCTAGTGTGGGCTATCAGCAGTTGATGAAGCTCTCAACAGCCAAGATGCAGGGGGAGAAAACTTGGTCAGTCCTGTCTCAGTACCTGGAGGATATTGCAGTAATTGTTCCTTATTTTGATGGACTGGAGTTGTTAGAACTAGGCTGTGATTACTATATAGGGGTTTACCCAGAAACATTGGCAAGCGAATTTCATCGTTCTATTTTGCCACTTTATCGGGTCAATGCTTTTGAAAGCAGGGATAGAGAAGTTCTACAAGTATTAACAGCGATTAGAGAAAATCTACCCCTCAGAGAAGTTCCCTTGCGTTCAAGACAAGATGTCCTTATATCAGCAAGTTCTTTAGAGAAATTATTCCAAGAACGTTTTCCGCAAGCCTTGGACAATTTAGAAAAGCTGATTTCAGGCATTTCTTACGACTTGGATACGAGTCTGAAACTGCCTCGTTTTAACCCAGCTAGACCAGCAGTAGAGGAGTTGAGAGAGCGTGCTGAACTGGGGCTTGCTCAGAAGGGTCTGACTAGTAAAGAATATCAAGAACGACTAGACCAAGAATTGGCTGTTATTCATGATATGGGCTTTGATGATTATTTCTTGGTTGTTTGGGATTTGTTGCGTTTTGGACGTTCGAATGGCTATTATATGGGTATGGGACGGGGCTCTGCAGTTGGTAGCTTGGTTTCCTATGCCTTAGATATCACAGGGATTGACCCAGTAGAGAAAAATCTGATTTTTGAACGCTTTCTCAATCGTGAACGCTATACCATGCCTGATATTGATATTGATATCCCAGATATTTATCGTCCAGATTTTATCAGATATGTTGGCAATAAATATGGTAGTAAACATGCTGCACAAATCGTTACTTTTTCAACCTTTGGAGCCAAGCAAGCTCTACGAGATGTATTGAAACGCTTTGGTGTTCCTGAGTATGAATTATCTGCAATTACTAAGAAAATCAGTTTTCGTGATAATCTTAAGTCAGCCTATGAAGGGAACCTTCAGTTTCGTCAGCAAATCAATAGTAAGTTAGAATACCAAAAAGCCTTTGAAATTGCTTGCAAGATTGAGGGTTATCCAAGACAAACTTCTGTCCATGCAGCTGGTGTTGTAATCAGTGACCAAGACTTAACCAACTACATCCCCCTAAAGCATGGTGACGAAATTCCACTGACTCAATATGATGCTCATGGAGTCGAAGCAAGTGGACTTTTGAAGATGGATTTTCTGGGACTAAGAAATTTGACCTTTGTCCAGAAGATGCAAGAATTGCTTGCTGAAACAGAAGGTATTTACCTTAAAATTGAAGAAATCGATTTAGAAGACAACGACACCCTAGCTTTATTTGCCTCTGGAAATACAAAAGGTATCTTTCAATTTGAACAACCTGGTGCCATTCGCCTACTCAAGCGTGTTCAACCAGTCTGTTTTGAAGATGTCGTAGCAACTACTTCCCTAAATCGACCAGGTGCAAGTGACTACATCAATAATTTTGTGGCAAGGAAGCATGGGCAGGAAGAAGTGACTGTACTAGACCCAGCCCTGGAGGATATTTTGGCTCCAACTTATGGCATTATGCTCTATCAGGAGCAGGTTATGCAGGTTGCTCAGCGTTTTGCTGGATTTAGTCTTGGGAAAGCCGATATTTTGCGCCGAGCTATGGGGAAAAAGGATGCCTCTGCCATGCATGAGATGAGGGCTTCTTTTATTCAAGGTTCATTAGAAGCTGGACATACTGCGGAAAAGGCAGAGCAGGTCTTTGATGTCATGGAGAAGTTTGCAGGTTATGGTTTTAACAGGTCACATGCCTATGCATACTCAGCCTTGGCCTTTCAGTTGGCTTATTTCAAAACGCATTATCCAGCCATCTTTTATCAGATCATGTTGAATTCTGCCAACAGTGATTACTTAATAGATGCACTTGAAGCAGGCTTTGAAGTGGCACCTCTGTCCATCAACACCATTCCCTATCACGATAAAATTACAAACAAGGCCATCTATCTAGGTTTGAAATCGATTAAGGGAGTCAGCAATGATCTGGCTCTATGGATTCTTGAAAACAGACCCTATTCTAACATTGAAGATTTTATAGCTAAATTACCTGAGAATTATCTGAAACTTCCTCTGCTAGAACCTTTGGTAAAAGTTGGTCTTTTCGATTCATTTGAAATAAATCGTCAAAAAGTATTCAATAATTTAGTTAATCTATTTGAATTTGTGAAAGAGTTAGGAAGTTTGTTTGGAGATACTATTTATAGTTGGCAGGAATCGGAAGATTGGACAGATCAAGAAAAATTCTATATGGAACAAGAGCTTTTAGGGATAGGTGTCAGCAAACATCCCCTACAAGCTATTGTAAATAAGGCTATTTACCCGATTACCCCAATTGGGAATTTGTCAGAAAATAGCTACGCTATTATTTTGGTTGAAGTTCAGAAAATAAAAGTAATTCGTACCAAAAAGGGTGAAAACATGGCTTTCTTACAGGTGGATGATAGTAAGAAAAAATTGGATGTCACTCTCTTTTCAGACTTATATCGTCAGGTTGGGCAGGAAATAAAAGAGGGAGCTTTCTACTATATAAAAGGGAAAATCCAGTCACGTGATGGTCGTCTGCAAATGATTGCACAAGAAATAAGAGAAGCAGTTGCTGAACGCTTTTGGATACAGGTGAAAAATCATGAATCGGATCAAGAAATTTCACGTATTTTAGACCAGTATAAGGGCCCAATCCCAGTCATTATCAGGTATGAAGAAGAACAGAAAACCATCGTTTCTCCCCATCATTTTGTAGCTAAATCTAATGAATTAGAAGCGAAATTGAATGAAATCGTTATGAAAACGATTTATCGCTAAAAATACGGAAAATAGAAGAATTTTAAAATCAAATGTGGTATAATCAAGAAGAATGTTAAAAGAAAAAGGAGCATAACCAATATGAAACGTATTGCTGTTTTGACTAGTGGTGGAGACGCCCCTGGTATGAACGCTGCTATCCGCGCAGTTGTTCGTCAAGCAATTTCAGAAGGAATGGAAGTGTTTGGTATCTATGACGGATATGCTGGTATGGTTGCCGGTGAAATTCATCCCTTAAATGCGGCTTCAGTAGGAAACATCATTTCTCGTGGTGGTACCTTCCTTCACTCAGCTCGTTACCCAGAGTTCGCTCAACTTGAAGGGCAACTAAAAGGGATTGAGCAATTGAAAAAACACGGAATTGAAGGTGTAGTTGTTATCGGTGGTGACGGATCTTACCACGGTGCTATGCGTTTGACTGAGCATGGTTTCCCAGCTATCGGTCTTCCAGGTACAATTGATAACGATATCGTTGGTACTGACTTTACAATCGGTTTTGACACAGCGGTTACGACTGCTATGGACGCTATCGATAAGATTCGTGATACATCATTAAGTCACCGTCGTACTTTTGTCATCGAAGTTATGGGGCGTAACGCTGGTGATATCGCTCTTTGGGCGGGTATCGCAACTGGTGCTGATGAAATTATCATCCCTGAAGAAGACTTCAAAATTGAAGATATCGTAGCAAGCATCAAAGCTGGCTATGAATGTGGTAAAAGACACAATATCATCGTTTTGGCAGAGGGTGTTATGTCAGCAGATGAATTTGCTCAAAAACTGAAAGAAGCAGGAGATACGACCGATCTTCGTGTGACAGAACTTGGACATATTCAACGTGGTGGTTCTCCAACTGCGCGTGACCGTGTATTGGCGTCACGTATGGGTGCCCATGCTGTTAAACTTCTTAAAAAAGGTATCGGTGGTGTTGCGGTAGGTATTCGTAACGAAAAAATGGTTGAAAATCCAATTCTTGGTACTGCAGAAGAAGGAGCATTGTTTAGTTTGGCAGCAGACGGTAAGATTATTGTAAATAATCCACACAAAGCTGATCTTGACCTGTCACAATTGAACAATTGCTTGTCATAATTCATAATTTAGTTAATAAGACCAAAAGGTCATATATATAAAGGAGTCACAAAAAATCATGAACAAACGTGTAAAAATCGTTGCAACTTTGGGTCCTGCGGTAGAAATCCGTGGTGGTAAAAAATTCGGTGATGACGGATACTGGGGTGAAAAACTTGATGTTGAAGCTTCAGCTAAAAACATTGCTAAATTGATTGAAGCTGGTGCTAACACATTCCGTTTCAACTTCTCACACGGTGACCACCAAGAACAAGGTGAGCGTATGGCAACTGTTAAACTTGCTGAAAAACTTGCAGGTAAAAAAGTTGGTTTCCTTCTTGATACAAAAGGACCTGAAATCCGTACAGAATTGTTCGAAGGTGAAGCTAAAGAGTATTCATACAAAACTGGTGAAAAAATCCGTGTTGCAACTAAACAAGGAATCAAATCAACTCGTGAAGTGATTGCATTGAACGTTGCTGGTGCTCTTGATATCTATGATGATGTTGAAGTTGGTCGTCAAGTGTTGGTTGACGATGGTAAACTTGGTCTTCGTGTGGTTGCTAAAGATGACGCAACTCGTGAGTTTGAAGTTGAAGTTGAAAATGATGGCGTAATTGCTAAACAAAAAGGTGTGAACATTCCTAACACTAAAATTCCTTTCCCAGCTCTTGCTGAACGCGATAACGACGACATCCGTTTCGGTCTTGAACAAGGTATCAACTTCATCGCGATTTCATTCGTACGTACTGCTAAAGATGTAAACGAAGTTCGTGCAATCTGTGAAGAAACTGGAAACGGACATGTTCAATTGTTCGCTAAAATCGAAAACCAACAAGGTATCGATAACTTGGATGAAATCATCGAAGCAGCTGATGGTATCATGATTGCTCGTGGTGATATGGGTATCGAAGTGCCGTTCGAAATGGTTCCAGTTTACCAAAAAATGATTATCAAGAAAGTCAATGCTGCAGGTAAAGTTGTTATCACCGCAACAAACATGCTTGAAACAATGACTGAAAAACCACGTGCAACTCGTTCAGAAGTATCAGACGTATTCAACGCTGTTATCGACGGAACTGACGCTACAATGCTATCAGGTGAGTCTGCAAACGGTAAATACCCACTCGAGTCAGTAACTACAATGGCTACAATCGACAAGAACGCTCAAACTCTTCTTAATGAATACGGACGTTTGGATTCAGATTCATTTGAGCGTAACTCTAAGACAGAAGTAATGGCTTCTGCTGTTAAAGATGCGACTAACTCAATGGACATTAAATTGGTTGTAACTCTTACTAAGACAGGTCACACTGCACGTTTGATTTCTAAATACCGTCCAAATGCTGACATCTTGGCATTGACATTTGATGAGTTGACAGAACGTGGCTTGATGTTGAACTGGGGTGTTATCCCAATGTTGACAGATGCTCCATCTTCAACTGACGATATGTTCGAAATCGCTGAACGTAAAGCGGTAGAAGCAGGTCTCGTTGAGTCAGGCGATGATATCGTTATCGTTGCTGGTGTACCAGTAGGAGAAGCTGTTCGCACAAACACAATGCGTATCCGCACAGTACGTTAAGAAAAATATAAAAACCTATCATATCCAGCTTTAGAGCTTGTGTGATAGGCTTTTTTTGTATAGAGGGTAAGAAAGAGGCAAAACTTTCATAATGGATTGATACTCTTCGAAAATCTCTTCAAACCACGTCAGCATCGCCTTAACGTATATATGTTACTGACTTCGTCAGTCTTATCTACAACCTCAAAGCAGTGCTTTGAGCAACCTGCGGCTAGCTTCCTAGTTTGCTCTTTGATTTTCATTGAGTATGAAATAAGATATGCACAAATTGATTAGGAAAGTCAAAGGAATTTCTACAAATGTTTTAGCAATCGTAATGTAATTGTTTAGATTCGATCTGATATATTTTCGATTTAATGATATGGTATTTAAAACCTCCAAAGCAGCTTGCTCCATTCTTTTACTTATGTGAGTGTCGATGTTATTTATTGTTTTAGCGTCTTTGTGTTCCACTCTAACCATTATAGCATTCTTCTCAGCTAGTATACTAAGGAGTGTGTGCCTGAAAATATGGGAACTAAGGGGCTGGTTTATCGGTTTTGCTAGTTTAGTATTTGCCTTTTGCAAAGTGATCTTAAATGCCTTTCTCTAAATTTACATATCACTATTGTTTAACAAAATCTAATCTGCTTTAGGTCACTTATTCTTTTTTTGAAATGTAGAATGAACTTTTTCAAAGTTTTTCGAATCCTTTAAAATCTGTTTGTTTTATATCGCCATTCTCCCCCTTTTTTAATTCTCCCTATACAGCCTGACAACTTTCCCGATGGTACGAATATGGTTGCTTTCGTCTAGGTGGACGTCGGGGAATTCGGGATTGAGTTTTTTTGAGGTAGCCTTGGCGGAGTTTCTTGACATAGTTAGCACCGTCTATTTGGAAGATGCCGATGGTATTATAGTCAATCTGTGGGGGATTCTTGATAAATAGGTAGTCGCTGTTTCTTATCTTTGACTCCATGGACCTGCTGACGACATAAGCGATTGCGTCGTAGTCGTCTGGGATTTCATCCTCATAGAATGGAAACTCCATATCTAAATCGTCATCCTGCATCAAGGGGCTACCTGCAGAGATAAACTACCTAAAACGAGAGTAAGTAGTCGTCCAGTCTGATGATTTTTACGATACTTCGTTTATCTTCGTTTTTCTGCTCATACAGTTGCCTCTCGGCATAGGTCAGGAATTTACCTTGTCTGGGTGGTGCCCGTTGGTCGTAGATAGATTGGATATCGCTAGGAGAATCCTTTTGAACTGGAGGAAAGAGGGCATCAATCAAGCTACTGAATACTTTAGCTAAGTCAAATATAGTATTTTTCTTAGTAGACCTAACCCTTTTTTCATAATTTCCAATGGCGTTTTTATTTATACCTATCTTAGTACCCAATTCTTATTGAGTCCAACCATTACTAGTCTGTATTGTTTTATTTTTAGCCTCTAACAATCGCAATCTCTTCTTTACCCACGAATGAAATAGCTTTCTGTTTTTATAAGTAAACCATCACACGAAATCCAAGAAAATAAAAACTTTGTTGTGTTTTCATAAAAAATTTGTTGACAGAGCACGAAACGCCTACTATAATTAAATCAAGCTTAAGGAAATAACAAAAAAACAATCGGAGGGAAAGATGATGAACACATTAAATGAGAAAGTAATCAATATCTGTAAAGCAGTAGTTAAAGAAACTTTAATCCAAGACATTTAGGAGAAAAAGATGAAGACATCAAGAAAATTAGCTACATTAGGAATCTGTTCAATCTTGTTTTTAGGCTTGGCTGCTTGCCAACAAGATGCTACAATTTCGAACGGGACGAGTCAAAGGCAAAGTAGTTCAACGAAAGTTCCATGGAAAGCTTCATACACCAACCTAAACAATCAGGTAAGTACAGAAGAGGTCAAATCTCTCTTATCAGCCCATTTGGATCCAAATAGTGTTGATGCATTTTTTAATCTTGTTAATGATTACAATACCATTGTCGGGTCAACTGGCTTATCAGGAGATTTCACTTCCTTTACTCATACAGAATACGATGTTGAAAAAATTAGCAACCTTTGGAATCAAAAGAAGGGCGATTTCGTTGGGACTAACTGCCGTATCAATAGTTATTGTCTTTTGAAAAATTCGGTCACCATTCCCAAGCTTGAAAAGAATGACCAATTGCTTTTCCTAGATAACGATGCAATTGATAAGGGAAAGGTCTTTGATTCTCAAGATAAGGAAGAGTTTGATATTCTATTTTCGAGAGTTCCAACTGAAGCAACTACAGATGTCAAGGTTCACGCTGAAAAGATGGAAACATTCTTCTCCCAGTTTCAATTTAACGACAAAGCTCGAATGCTGTCTGTAGTCTTGCACGACAATCTGGATGGCGAGTATCTGTTTATTGGACACGTTGGCGTCTTAGTACCGGCTGATGACGGTTTCTTATTTGTAGAGAAATTGACTTTCGAAGAGCCCTACCAAGCGATTAAATTTGCCAGCAAGGAAGATTGTTACAAGTATTTAGGCACCAAGTATGCGGACTATACAGGCGAGGGACTGGCTCAGCCTTTTATCATGGATAATGATAAGTGGGTTAATATCTAGAGGTAATCTAACATGGATATAGTATTAGGCATTTTATGTTTATTCTTTATAGGTATACGGGTGAGTACGATAATTAACAGTCGAAAACCACGAAAAAATGAAACATTTATTGGTTATATCCAAAGATACGATATTGATGGGAATGGCTATCAATCAGAAGTATGGGAAGTGACTGAGGAGGAAGATAAGATGTTTTGTAAAATATCTCTAACAATCATTGCTTTTTAGAACCTTAAAATTTAATGTCATTAACACAAAATAAATTGAATGTTATTCTAAATTTAATAAACTATAAATAAAATATTTTGAAAGGAAATTATATGTACAATTCATTTTCAGATGTTCCAACAGTAAAAGATGAATTTAAGATTGACGAATATATTATTGGATTATCAAATTTTATTTCAGGATGTGAGACTCCTTTAACACTGGCTATTCAAGGTGATTGGGGAACTGGAAAAACTAGTATTATGTATCAGGTCGAGGAAAAACTTAAAGAAAATTCTTTCAATAATTCAAAAGGAAAAATTAAAACAATCTTTTTTAATACTTGGCAATATTCACAATTTGATATGGATAAGAATTTAGCAGTCACGTTAATCACAGATTTAATTGATGAATTAGAAGTAACTGATGTAAATAAAATAGAAAACTTAAAAAAATCTTTGGCAGTTATTACAAAAAGTATGGAATATCTTAAACTAGATTTTGGTCTCTTAAATATTGAAAAAATTAATAATCAACTTCTAAAATTTATAAGCAATGAAGAGAAATCTAATAACCTAAAAAATCTAAAACAAAATCTACAAAATATGATTGATGAGTCTGTCAAAGAAAATAATTATGAAAAGATAGTAATTTTCATAGATGACCTTGACAGATTATTCCCTCAAAAAGCGATTGAATTCCTAGAAATTTTAAAACTTTTCTTAGATTGTAGAAATTGTGTCTTTGTTTTAGCTATTGATTATAATGTTGTTTTAAGAGGAACAAAAAGTAAGTATGGTGATGATTTGGACAATGAAAAAGGAAAAGCTTTTTTTGAGAAAATAATTCAAGTACCTTTTACTGTACCGGTAGCAAATTATCATATGGAGAACTTTGTTAATGTATCTTTGAAAAAAATTAATTTTTCTTTTGATAATGATGTTACAAAGAATATAACTCAATTAATTAGAGATTCAATAGGAAATAATCCTCGCAGTATTAACAGATTATTCAATTCTGTTAGTCTCTTGATGCATATTATAAATCCAAATAATGAGTTAGACAATGATGATAAATTACTAATCATATCTACAGTATGTTTTCAATTACGCTTTAATGAAGCTTATGACTATTTATTAACTTCATATAACAATAGTCCAGAAGATTCGGAAGAAACCAAATATTTTCTTATTGATTTACTTGAAAATTCATTTGAAATACCTGATGATGCTGATTATAATTCTCTTGTATTTCGTTATGGTATCTTTAGTTTTAAAAACCAAAAGGAATTAGAATCTTTCAGAAAATTTTTTAATACTTTGAAATTATTACTTAGATATAATGTTGATAAATTAGAAGTTGAAGAGTTCGAGAATTTGATGAAAAAAATGAGTTCTTCAAGTACAATTTCAACTGGAAACTTAGATATAGATAAAACATCAACTCAAAATCATTCACCGAATGAAGATGTTCAGTTCGTTATTCGTAAATTATTTAATACACTGGTTAATACTAATCATTTCGACCTTTCAAAACCAGAGTATTTTGGAAAAGAGAATAAGGAAGAACGCGAAATGTCAATTTCATTAGATTTTATAAAAATAGCTAATGAATATAATGTTGTTAGATTAACACAAGGGAAAGGACAAGGCTTAAATATCTATTCCCGAAATAATAAATCAAATTCTATTTATATATCGGGTGATACTTATGGAAATATAAATAATGATGGTATACAAATTTATGTTGATAAGAAACTAGTAGGAAAGATAAATAGAAATACTTATAAACATTTTAACGCTAAAATGTTACGAGAGAATCCTCAAAAGTATGACGAATTTGAAAAAACTTTTATAAATGATTTTTTTAAGCTCTTGGAAAATGTAAAAAATTATATTTAACTTTTTAGTGAATTTTACTTTTATTAGTTGACTAAATGCTAAAATCTTATCAGTGAGAAGATTTCTTAAAGTTTATTCTTTGTAGTTTCATCTGTATTAGTATATAATTTAATTTAGAGAAAATAGGAGGACTAATCAGATGGAATTAAAAGATTTTACAGAAAAAGAACAGGAAATGATAAAGAATGGGCTGACGACGTCTAAGATTAGTGACAAGGAAACTGCTGAGAAGATTCTTGCGCTTGTCCCACAAGACTTGATTAAGCGAATCCCATTTTTCGTCAGAAAACATGCTACGACACGTACGATTAAACGCATTTCAGTTGAACACCCTGAGCTTTACGCTGCAGCTCAAACAAGTGGTGAAATCCCAGAAAAAGAACGAGAAGAACTACGTCAGATTATCACAACTATTTTTGAACAAAAGATGAATAAGCATAGTATTAAGTAGAGAATGAAAATGTATTTGATTTGTGAATTGTTCACTAGTTATATATCATTTTAAAAATCGCAATTTATATTCTACTATACAATACTCAACAAAAAACGAACAGGCTCTTTTCTGTCATTCAGAAGAGAACTTGTTCGTTTTTATCTTGATTTTCTTAAAAAGCTCGATAAACATAGGGATTTTCTGGTTTATCGACTTTGGTAAAGCTTTCGATTTCCAAGGTTGGGAGGTTTTGTTTGAGTTCTTTATGGTAGTGATTGACCAGTTTTCCTTTGGCTGTTATCCAGGTATTGTTCTCGTACTGACGGGTATTTCCCTTGGTCAACAAACCATAGACACCAGAATCTGCGATACAGTGAATAATGCCAAAGCGGAACAGAAATTGGCTATTGGCATGACTGGGGTCATTATAGACAAAGCCTGTAAACTGGATTGTCTTGCCCTCAAACTCATCTGGATAGTCGTAGATAGCTTCCATGACTTCCATATAGTTTTCGTTAGTAATGTTAATGCTATCTTGGGACAAGTATTTATCCGCCGCCGTTCGCATTTCCTTTTCATAGGCTGATTTTGAAAAATAAGAACTGGTATCTGGTTTCAAATATTGGCTTGTCGTCCCTTCACTTGTCTGAATGGCCAGATCCGTTCCTTCCGATAGAGGGAAATGATAGCCTTTGGCAGAAACGGTCTGAGAATCCAAACTAACAGTTGGGAAAGTTAAGCCAACGACAAGTGGAATGGTCAGAAGAGCAAGACTCGTCATCTTGGCCAATCGACTGTTCAGATGACTGTGGGTTTTGACTCGCTTCATCCAGATATACAATTGAACAATTGCCAAGATAAAGGAAAGCACCATGGAGATATAGGCCAGATAGGAATAGTGCATGTTGATGTACTGGTTTAATTTGCCCGACAGATGGAGGTAAATAGTCAGTTCAAAATAGCCAGCTAAAACTAAAAATCGAATCATAGGATGACTCCAATCAAGAGAGAATAGACTAAGACGACAAGAGTCACAATCGTTATGAAGTGACTGATAAATCGTGCTTTCAAGTAATTTTTCATCATGAGAATATTTTTGATATCCAGCATTGGGCCAATCACCAGAAAGGCCATAACTGGTGCCAATCCGAAACTCGAGAGAAGAGAAGCCCCGATAAAGGCATCCGCCTCACTACAGAGCGAAAGAAGAAAGGCTAAAATCATCAAGAGCAGGATGGCAAAAAGAGGGGTCGCACTGATAGAGGTCAGAATCCGAGTCGGAACGTAGACCTGTATTATAGAAGCAAAGAGACAGCCAAATACCAAATAACGACCTGTATCGAAAAATTCATCAATGGCCTGCACAAAGACCTGAAAAACTTTTTTTGCAGGACTCAAGTGAGAAAAATCGTGCTCATGACAGGCCAGACGATTTTCTTTCTGAATCGGTTCTTGCCAGAAAAATCCTAGAAAAATTCCTAGTATTACAGCCACAACGATGGAACCCAGAGCTCGTAACAGCGCGATATGGAAGGAGTTGCCAAAGGCAGAATAGGTCGCAAAAAGAACAATGGGATTGATAACAGGTGCTGTTACAAGAAAGGGAACGGCCGTGTAACTGGGAACCTTCTTTTCCAAAAAACGATTGATAATGGGGACAATCCCACATTCACAAGAGGGGAAAAGCATCCCGACGAAAGTGCCAAAAAAGATTCTCCCCCAACGATTTCGAGGGAGAAAATGATAAACCTTGCCAGGTGTGATATAGACCTCAATCAGCCCTGAGACAATGCTTCCTATCAGAACGAAGGGAAGGGCTTCGATGATAATGGAGAGAAAAATGGCTCCAGTTTGAAGTACACTAGATGGGAGTTGTTGGAAAGCAGTCATCTAGTTTTTCTTTTCTGTTTTGGCTTTTTTCTCTTTGTCATCAGGGAAAGTGACTTGTTTCAAATCAGGGAGTTTAGCAAACTCTTCAAACATCTTGTCCAAGTCGTCTCGTTTTGTAAATTTTACAGCCATAGGTGTACCTCGATTCTAAATTCTACCTCTATTATACTATTATTTTGAGGAAAAGGGAGTTTTTTAATTTGTTTTCGATAGTTGATACTCTTCGAAAATCTCTTCAAACCACGTCAGCTTCGTCTTGCCGTATATATGTGACTGACTTCGTCAGTCTTATCTACAACTTCAAAACAGTATTTTGAGCAGCCTGCGGCTAGCTTCCTAGTTTGCTTTTTGATTTTCGTTGAGTATGAAAAGGATTGGAGCAAGCCTTCCAGCTTGTGGTATAATAGATTTATGGATAAAAAATATGAAAAAATCTCCCAAGATTTGGGAGTGACGTTAAAGCAAATTGATACCGTTCTAAGTTTGACAGCTGAAGGGGCGACTATTCCTTTTATCGCGCGTTATCGCAAGGACATGACTGGTAGTTTGGATGAGGTGGCAATTAAGGCCATTATCGACTTGGATAAAAGTCTGACCAATCTCAATGACCGCAAGGAAGCTGTTTTAGCTAAGATTCAAGAGCAAGGTAAGCTGACCAAGGAGTTGGAAGAAGCTATCTTAGCTGCCGAAAAACTAGCAGACGTAGAAGAACTCTATCTTCCATACAAGGAAAAACGTCGAACCAAGGCAACTATTGCCCGTGAAGCCGGACTCTTCCCACTTGCTCGCCTGATTTTGCAGAATGTAGCCGACTTAGAGAAAGAGGCTGAGAAGTTTGTCTGTGAAGGATTTGCGACTGGTAAGGAAGCCTTGGCTGGTGCAGTTGATATCTTGGTCGAAGCCTTATCGGAAGATGTGACCTTGCGTTCCATGACTTATCAGGAAGTGCTGAGACACTCTAAACTCACTTCCCAAGTCAAGGATGAAAGTCTTGATGAAAAACAGGTTTTTCAGATTTATTATGATTTTTCAGAGACAGTTGGAAATATGCAGGGGTATCGTACCTTAGCCCTCAATCGTGGGGAGAAGCTAGGTGTCTTGAAGGTCGGTTTTGAACATGCAACGGACCGTATTCTTGCATTCTTTGCTGCTCGTTTCAAGGTAAAAAATACCTATATTGATGAAGTTGTTCAGCAATCTGTTAAGAAAAAAGTTTTGCCAGCTATCGAGCGCCGTATTCGAACAGAATTGACTGAAAAAGCAGAAGAAGGGGCTATCCAACTCTTTTCTGACAATCTGCGCAATCTGCTCTTGGTTGCTCCTCTGAAAGGGCGCGTGGTTCTTGGATTTGACCCTGCCTTTCGTACAGGTGCCAAGCTAGCTGTCGTGGATGCAA
This sequence comes from Streptococcus pneumoniae, assembly GCF_001096185.1. Classification (GTDB taxonomy): domain Bacteria; phylum Bacillota; class Bacilli; order Lactobacillales; family Streptococcaceae; genus Streptococcus; species Streptococcus pneumoniae_B. The sequence continues at coordinate 110,003 of NZ_CRPU01000003.1, read as the reverse complement.
CTGGGAAAATGCTGACAACTCAGGTCATTTATCCTGTCAAACCAGCAACAGCTCGTCAAATCGAAGAAGCCAAGAAAGATTTGGCAGATTTGATTGGTCAATACGGTGTAGAGATTATTGCCATCGGAAATGGTACTGCTAGTCGTGAAAGTGAAGCCTTCGTGGCGGAAGTTCTTAAAGATTTTCTAGAAGTCAGCTATGTTATCGTCAATGAAAGTGGTGCTTCTGTCTATTCTGCTAGTGAATTAGCTCGTCAGGAATTTCCAGACTTGACCGTTGAAAAACGCTCTGCTATTTCTATCGCCCGTCGTTTACAAGATCCTCTTGCTGAATTGGTCAAAATCGATCCTAAGTCAATTGGTGTCGGTCAGTACCAGCACGATGTCAGCCAGAAGAAACTGTCTGAAAGTCTGGATTTTGTCGTGGATACGGTAGTTAACCAAGTCGGTGTCAATGTCAATACGGCCAGCCCAGCTCTTCTTTCACACGTAGCTGGACTCAATAAAACCATCTCTGAAAATATCGTCAAATACCGTGAGGAAGAAGGAAAAATCACTTCACGCGCCCAAATCAAGAAAGTTCCGCGTCTGGGTGCCAAGGCCTTTGAACAGGCAGCTGGTTTCCTTCGCATCCCTGAAAGTAGCAATATCCTTGATAATACAGGAGTTCACCCAGAAAATTACACTGCCGTTAAGGAACTCTTCAAACGTTTGGACATTAAAGACCTAAACGAAGAAGCCCAAGGCAAACTCAAGTCGCTTTCAGTCAAGGGAATGGCGCAAGAGCTAGACCTTGGTCCAGAAACCCTTAAAGATATCATTGCCGACCTTCTCAAGCCAGGTCGAGATTTCCGTGATTCCTTTGACGCACCTGTGCTTCGCCAAGATGTCCTAGACATCAAGGATTTAGTGGTTGGTCAGAAGCTAGAGGGTGTGGTGCGTAATGTCGTTGACTTTGGTGCCTTCGTTGACATTGGGATTCATGAGGACGGCTTGATTCATATTTCCCATATGAGTCGCAAATTTATCAAACACCCAAGCCAAGTGGTGTCAGTCGGAGATTTGGTGACCGTTTGGGTCAAGAAAATTGATACTGAACGTGAAAAAGTCAATCTGTCGCTCCTCGCTCCAAATGAAACTGACTGATTACGTCAAGCAGGTTTCACTAAAAGACTTCGGCAGACCTTTTATCCATCAAGCTCAGTGGAATTCTCGTCTACGTTCGACAGGTGGGCGATTTTTCCCCAAAGATGGGCATTTGGATTTTAATCCCAAGGTTTATCAGGAACTCGGTTTAGACGTTTTTAGGAAAATTGTCCGCCATGAACTCTGTCATTATCACCTCTATTTTCAAGGGAAGGGCTATCAACACAAGGATAGGGATTTTAAGGAACTGTTGAAAGCAGTGGATGGATTACGCTTTGTACCAACCTTGCCAAATAGTAACTCCAAACCACTCAATCTCTATCGTTGCCAATCCTGCCAGCAAAGGTATCATCGCAAGCGTAGGATTGATACCAAACGCTATCGCTGTGGACTTTGTCGAGGTAAATTGCTACTGATAAATCAGCCTGAGGACTGATGAAAGCCGAGCCTACCCGTGATATACTATGTCTAACCTAGCAGAAAGAGGAAATATCATGAACAGTAAATTTTATAAAATGAGACGAAATCGTATGATTTCAGGAGTTCTGGCAGGTTTGTCAGACAAGTGGAACTTTGATGTTACCCTTGTTCGTTTTCTGTTTGCCATTTTTACAGTCGCAAACTTTGGACTTGGCGTGATTATCTATATCATCCTAGCTTCTGTCATGCCAACCAAGGAAGAAATCGAAGCAGAAATGTACGGAACAGGCCCACGTAAACGCAAAGAAGCCCAAGCCATTGACGATAATGAAGGCTGGTTTTGGTGAGGTAAAATAATGAAATAAGCTTTGTATTATATAAGACAAGGCTTTTTTCATCTTGTCAACATACATTGCTAAATGGTATAATAAGCGCACGAAACTATTTTAATGGATATTGTAGGACATGTTATACATTCTATTATGAAACTTATCAAGAAGAAAAAATTATAAATTTTAGAAAAAAATGGAGAAACTTTATGTTTGGACAAAATGTTACAAAATTGATTATTGTTTGCGATGATAAAACTCATGGATACGGTAATTATTTACGTCAACTTGTAAGTACAAATGATGATGAAGATAATTTAATTGTTGGCACAAAAGATGGTGCGATTGAAGTAGCTGTATGGCTCGAAAAGGACTATCTAGCTAATATGGCAACTTTAACCTCTGAACAACATGTACTCTTTATTGGCGACAATCAATCAAGTAAGAATGAAATATCAAGCATGAACATAAAATTTGAAAAATATGGAATGAAATATGGTTGGTTAGGAAAACGTGGGATGATGCTAGTATCAGAAGTTATTAGTCAACCAGAAACTTATGATGAATTTGTTGATTTTTGTCGTGGATATAAGTCTGACTTTGAAAAGATAGAATTTTCAAAATCACTTCCAGAGCAAGCTTTAGATGCAGTTAATGATGTCGTTGGTGGAAATAAAGCAGCTTTGATAGCAGGAGGTGCACTACTAGGTTTTTTGGCTCCTGGGATTACATTAGCTACTGGTGCAGTGCTAGGTGTTACTCAATTTCTTACAGGAACTGATAAAGAGAAAATCATGGATCAACAATACAGAGGTTTGACAGCTATACTATATATGGATGGATTATCTGAGTTCTTGGAGGGATAATGAATGGAAAGCTTTAGAGAAGGATACGAATTCTTTCAAAAGCACGCAGGTAATTTTGCAGGACATACTGCTGGTGTACATTATTTAGACTCTGTAGAATCAGAGATAAAGAAGTTGGTGAATAATCTAAATGAATTTGAATATAATGGTGCACGTATAGATACACTAAAGGGAGATGTTGCTGAGTTTTGGCATGCTGGGACTTTTAATATTAATGCAGCTATTAATTCTTCAAAAAACAGGGTACAAGTTGATCGTAGCCATGACTTTGGCTCTGCTGATATTACAGGAATAAACTTCGATGCTGAATTTGGTTTAAAATATTATAAAAATGGAGCATCCAGTGCAGAACAACAAGCTAAGAGCATTTTTCAACGTTTTAGCGAATATAAGTCTCAAGGTGGAAAAGATAGTTTAGATTTATATTTAGAGAAGAGAGGATACTCAGCAGATACAATTTTGAGTGATCCAGTTTATAAAGGACAGTATAGAGTAATTCCATCAGATCAGCTAAAAGAAGCTACTATGTTTTTAGAGCGAAAAATAAGAGAAGAAGCTGTAAAGCGACCGGAGCAAGTTCATCGCTATGAAGAAACTCTAAAATTACTGAGTGATAAAGTTAAAGATAATAAGGGGAATGAATCGATTGCTTTGTCGGAACAGGAAGCACGTGAACTTGCAAAATTGTCTAAAGAGGGTGGAGTAAATTCTAAGGATTTACACTTAACAACTGAAGAATTGATTAAGTATACCAATATCTTAAGACATGCGTATAAAGCTGGCTTAACTGCAGCAACCATATCAATGGCATTAAGAGTTGCTCCTGAAGTATTGAATGCCATAGCTTATCTAATTAAAAATGGAGAAATTGAAGAATGTCAATTCAAAAAGATAGGATTTGCGGCTATTACAGGTGCAGGCGAAGGATTTGTAAGAGGTACAGTTTCAGCAGCGATTACAGCAAGTTGTAAGGCAGGGCTATGTGGTAGTGCAATGAAATCTATTGATCCATCAGTAGTTGGTACAGTGACTGTATTAGTGATGAATTCAATGAAAAATTCGTATCAAGTCACTACTGGCAACATGAGTAGAGCTGAGATGGTTAATGAATTAATAAAAGAAATGTTTGTGACAACTTGTGCTTTATCAATGGGCTCTGTGAGCCAATCTCTGATTGAAATTCCTGTACTAGGATACATGATTGGTAGTTTTGTAGGATCGATAGCTGGTTCTGTAATTTACTCTTCAATATATAATCCAGTACTATCATTTTGTGTCGATTCAGGATTTACTCTATTTGGTTTAGTGGATCAAAATTACGAGTTGCCAGAAGAAGTATTAAAAGAAATAGGAATTGAAGTTTTTGAATATGAAAAGTTTGAATACGAACCGTTTGAATATGAGAAGTTTGAATACAAGCGATTTGAATATGAACAATTTGAGTATGAGAAACTTCATACGATATTCCTAAGAAGAGGAGTTATAGGTGTAAATTGTGTAGGATATTTATAATTATATAAGATAATTTATTTCTATCCGAAATTATTTTTTTTAGTTAGATCAGTCAATAACTATTAAATGCTAAAATAGAAACGCAAAGAAGCCCAAGCTATTGACGATAATGAAGGCTGGTTTTGGTGAGGTAGAAACAGTTATTTTACTGTTAGTCTATGAATTCGACTAATCTATTTTAAAATTTTTGAACCCTTGTATCTGCAAGGGTTTTCTTCTTGCCTTCTTTTTATAGTAAAATATTTCTAATAAAATATCTACATTCCCCCAATCTTACAAAAATGTAAGATTAAAGTCTCTTTTGTAAGGTTAGGTTATGGCAAGCGGTCTTTTTTTGATGTAAACTAGACTCATAAAGAACAAAGGAGTAACATCATGAAACAAATCTTACAGAAGAAAACTAGAAAACCAAGTCACAAAGAAATCGAGCGTGTTCAACTTGGATGCGCTATGATGCAAGAAACATTTCATTTGATGGGATATTAAGAAAGGAGATTCTCATGACACTTTTAGATGTAAAACACGTTCAAAAAATTTATAAAACTCGTTTTCAGGGCAACCAAGTAGAGGCCCTCAAGGATATTCACTTTACCGTCGAAAAGGGTGACTACGTTGCCATCATGGGTGAGTCTGGTTCTGGTAAATCAACTCTTCTCAATATTCTAGCTATGCTGGATAAACCAAGTCGTGGTCAGGTTTACCTGAATGGAACAGACACAGCAACCATTAAAAATTCACAGGCCTCTAGCTTCCGTCGTGAAAAATTAGGCTTTGTCTTCCAAGACTTTAACTTGCTAGATACTCTGTCTGTTAAGGACAATATCTTGCTTCCCCTTGTCTTGTCAAGAAAACCTATTACGGAGATGATGAAGAAATTGGTGGTGACAGCTGAGAATCTGGGAATCAACCAATTGCAAGAGAAGTACCCTTACGAGATTTCTGGTGGGCAGAAACAGCGTGTAGCAGTAGCACGCGCCATCATCACAGAACCTGAAATTCTCCTTGCGGATGAGCCAACAGGAGCCCTTGATTCCAAGTCATCTGCAGCTCTTCTTGATGTCTTTGATGAAATCAATGAGCGTGGCCAAACCATTCTCATGGTAACCCACTCAACAGCAGCAGCTAGCAGGGCTAAACGTGTACTCTTTATCAAAGACGGCATTCTTTACAACCAAATCTACCGTGGAGATAAGACAGAACGTCAGATGTTCCAAGAAATCTCTGATACCTTGACTGTCATGGCAAGCGAGGTGAATTAGTATGTTTCGATTAACCAATAAGTTAGCGGTATCGAACTTGATTAAAAACCGCAAACTCTACTATCCTTTTGCGCTGGCTGTTCTCTTGGCAGTCACCGTCACCTATCTCTTTTACTCTCTAACCTTTAATCCTAAGATTGCGGAAATTCGTGGAGGGACAACCATTCAAGCTACACTTGGATTTGGTATGTTTGTCGTCACCCTTGCGTCAGCCATTATCGTCCTCTATGCCAATAGTTTTGTTATGAAAAACCGTTCCAAGGAACTGGGAATTTATGGCATGCTGGGCTTGGAGAAACGCCACCTGATCAGTATGACCTTTAAGGAGTTGGTGCTATTTGGAATTCTAACTGTTGGAGCAGGTATCGGTATTGGAGCCTTGTTTGACAAGTTGATTTTTGCTTTCTTGCTCAAACTGATGAAATTGAAGGTTGAACTGGTCGCTACCTTCCAGATGAAAGTTGTCATTGCAGTACTTCTTGTATTCGGTTTGATTTTCCTAGGCCTCATGTTCCTGAATGCCCTTCGAATCGCCCGTATGAATGCCCTCCAGCTCTCGCGTGAGAAAGCTAGCGGTGAGAAAAAAGGTCGCTTCCTTCCTCTCCAAACGATTCTTGGTTCCATTAGTTTAGGGATTGGTTACTATCTTGCCCTTACGGTAAAAGATCCTCTTACAGCCTTAACAACCTTCTTCATAGCTGTTTTACTGGTTATCTTTGGTACTTATCTCTTGTTTAATGCAGGAATTACCGTTTTCCTTCAAATCTTAAAGAAAAACAAGAAATACTATTACCAACCAAATAACCTTATCTCAGTGTCTAACTTGATTTTCCGTATGAAGAAAAATGCAGTTGGGCTAGCAACCATCGCTATCTTGTCAACAATGGTTTTGGTAACCATGTCAGCAGCGACAAGCATTTTCAATTCCGCAGAATCCTTTAAAAAAGTTCTAAATCCTCATGATTTTGGAGTTTCAGGGCAAAATGTTGAAAAAGAAGACTTGGACAAACTCTTGAGCCAGTTTGCAAGTGACAAAGGTTATAAGATTAAAGAAAAAGAAGTGTTTCGTTATACTTACTTCGGTGTTGCGAACCAAGAAGGAAATAAGTTAACCCTTTTTGAAAAAGGACAAAATCGTGTCCAACCCACAACAGTTTTCATGGTATTTGACCAAAAAGATTATGAAAATATGACTGGTCAAAAACTGTCTCTATCAGGAAATGAGGTCGGACTCTTTGCAAAGAATGAGGGAGTTAAAGAACAGAAAACTTTAACTCTGAATGATTATCAATTTTCTGTAAAAGAAGAATTTAATAAAGATTTTATTGTCAACCATGTCCCAAATCAGTTTAATATTTTGACTGCTGATTACAATTATCTTGTTGTACCTGATTTACAAGCCTTTTTGGATCAATTCCCAGATTCGGCTATCTATAATCAGTTTTACGGTGGCATGAATGTAAATGCCAGCGAAGAAGAACAACTCAAGGTCGCTGACGAGTATGATAAATACCTCAATCAGTTTAATGCTCAATTAAACACGGAAGGTAGCTATGTTTATGGTAGTAATTTATCAGATGCTAGTGCTCAGATGAGTGCCCTCTTTGGTGGTGTCTTCTTTATCGGTATTTTCCTATCCATTATCTTTATGATCGGAACCGTTCTGGTCATCTACTATAAACAAATTTCTGAAGGCTATGAAGACCGTGAACGCTTTATTATCTTGCAGAAAGTCGGTTTAGATCAAAAGCAAATCAAGCAAACCATCAACAAACAGGTTTTAACTGTTTTCTTCCTTCCTTTGCTCTTTGCCTTCCTACATCTAGCCTTTGCCTACCATATGCTTAGTCTGATTCTAAAAGTGATTGGTGTACTGGATACGACTATGATGTTGATCGTGACCTTGTCTATCTGCGCTATCTTCCTTATCGCTTATGTGCTGATTTTCATGATTACTTCAAGAAGTTATCGCAAGATTGTGCAAATGTAAAAAAAGATACCTCGACTTCAAAATCGAGGTATTTCTTGTATTTTATACTCAATGAAAATCAAAAAGTAAACTAGGAAGCTAGCCGCAGGTTGCTCAAAACACAGTTTTGAGGTTGTAGATAAGACTGACGAAGTCAGCTCAAAACACCGTTTTGAGGTTGCAGATAGAACTGACGAAGTCAGCTCAAAACACCGTTTTGAGGTTGCAGATAGAACTGACGAAGTCAGTAACATATACACGGCAAGGCAACGCTGACGTGGTTTGAAGAGATTTTCGAAGAGTATTAAATACTGAAAAGTTGTCCGAGCAGGAAAGTAACGCCCATGGTCAAGAGGCCAATAGCAAGGTTCCGAATCATAGCTGTTTTGGTTGGGGCTTTTCCAAGTTTAGCACTAGTGTAACCAGTGAGAAGAAGGGCTACACCGACGATAAGGACAGTAGCAGGGATGCGGTAATCACTTGGGAATATGGTCACTGACAGCATTGGAGGCAAACTACCAAGGAAAAAGGAAATAAAGCTAGAGATGGCAGCATGCCAAGGATTGGTAAACTCTTCATACTCAATCCCATATTTTTCCTCTACCAAAGCCTTGAGCGGATTATTTAAAAAGGCTTTATTGGTTAGAAGTTGGGCTGATGTTTCACACTCGCCATTTTGAATATAGGCAGCATAGAGGGACTTTTTGGCTAGTTCCATATCTTGATTTAGCAAGAGTTTCTCACGCGCAACGGCTGCTTCCTCAGTATCTTTTTGAGTTGAAACAGATACATATTCTCCACCAGCCATTGAAAAGGCACCAGCTAAGATAGCCGCAAATCCTGATAAAAAGATAATCCAGATATTGCTCGTAGCACTGGCAACCCCAATAACCACACCAGCAATGGAAATAATTCCATCATTGGCACCAAGAACACCCGCACGTAGGATATTTAAACGACCTGCAAAATTTGAATCAATTTCGTGATTTGTTTCTGACATACTATTCTCCTTTTTATCCAGTATAAAGGAAAAATATAGGGAAATCAATCTTTTAAAAGTATCTGAAAAAAGTTGCACGATTTTAATGATATAAAAATGTCGACAGCTTCTCTGATAGATCAAATACCGAAGGTAAAGAGTATAGAATAGCATAAAAAATTTTAAATTAAATACGATAAATATTTTGTTCACTTTATAATCGTTTACAAGAGAATAATTAGTATTAAATCAAATAAAATCCAAATATTTTGCGAACTTTTTTATATTTTTTTCGTAAAAGGCTTTACAAGTTCTTAAAAACATGATATAGTAATAAAGCTTAGAAAATGAGATGATGTTTTCTAGCAAATATAAACCCGAGTAAAAAATGCCTACGGACAGGCAGGGTTGAATGCCGAAGCGTGGTTGAAAAACCACATTATTGATAGGGTTAAAAGCCTACTTTTATAAGTTGATGTTAGGACACTTGTCCTAATTCATAAATTTTTAGTGTGGTGAAAGCACACGTCATCTTGTGAAACGATCAATAAAGTACGTAATATTTGCTACTAGAGAGTTAGGAAACATCGGGAACAGACATACTCAACAGAAACAAACATAAAAACGTCAGAAGATTGCAGAGCAGGTGAAAACCTGCTCTTTTTTCATGAGTCAACCTTTAGTCGCCTTCGTCTTCTTGAAGCGCTAAAAATACGGTAAAGGAGTATGTCTTGAAAGAGTTAGATCAAAACCAAGCCCCAATTTATGAGGCCTTGGTGAAGTTACGCAAGAAACGGATTGTTCCCTTTGATGTTCCAGGTCACAAGCGTGGACGGGGAAATCCAGAACTTGTCGAACTGTTAGGAGAAAAATGTGTAGGCATTGATGTCAATTCGATGAAACCCTTGGATAATTTAGGGCATCCTATTTCGATTATTCGAGATGCAGAGGAGCTGGCGGCGGATGCTTTTGGAGCAGCCCATGCCTTTCTCATGATTGGTGGAACAACTTCATCGGTACAGACTATGATTCTGTCAACCTGCAAGGCTGGAGATAAGATTATTCTGCCACGAAATGTCCACAAATCTGCTATTAATGCGCTGGTTCTATGTGGTGCTATTCCCATCTATATCGAGATGAGTGTAGATCCTAAGATTGGTATCGCTTTAGGTCTTGAAAATGACCGAGTAGCCAAAGTCATAAAGGACCATCCAGATGCCAAGGCCATTTTGATTAACAATCCTACTTACTACGGAATCTGTTCAGACCTAAAGGGGTTGACAAAAATGGCTCATGAAGCTGGTATGATGGTTTTAGTAGATGAAGCCCACGGAGCGCATTTGCATTTTACAGATAAACTTCCAATTTCTGCTATGGATGCAGGAGCTGATATGGCGGCGGTCTCTATGCATAAGTCTGGTGGGAGTTTGACCCAAAGTTCGCTTCTTTTAATCGGGGAGCAGATGAATCCAGAATACGTACGTCAGATCATCAACCTGACCCAGTCAACATCCGCCTCTTATTTGTTGATGGCTAGTCTGGATATTTCGCGTCGCAACTTGGCTCTTCGTGGTAAAGAATCCTTTGAGAAAGTCATTGAGATGTCTGAGTATGCTCGTCGTGAAATCAATGCTATCGGTGGTTACTATGCCTACTCAAAAGAGTTAATAGATGGTGTGTCGGTCTGTGATTTTGATGTAACCAAGCTGTCAGTTTACACTCAGGGTATTGGCTTAACAGGTATCGAGGTTTATGACCTCTTGCGAGACGAATACGACATTCAGATTGAGTTTGGTGATATTGGCAATATCTTGGCTTATATTTCAATCGGTGACCGTATCCAAGACATTGAACGATTAGTTGGTGCTTTAGCAGATATCAAGAGACTCTATTCACGAGATGGGAAGGACTTGATAGCTGGAGAATATATTCAGCCCGAGTTGGTTTTATCTCCTCAGGAAGCTTTCTATTCAGAGAGAAAAAGTTTGTCTTTAGACGAATCTGTTGGACAAGTCTGTGGGGAATTTGTCATGTGTTATCCTCCAGGGATTCCTATCTTGGCTCCTGGTGAACGCATTACACGTGAAATTGTAGACTATATCCAATTTGCCAAGGAACGTGGTTGCTCCCTCCAAGGGACGGAAGATCCTGAGGTCAATCACATCAACGTCATTAAGAGAAAGGAGAACTAGATGGATTTATGGTTTTCTGAAGTTCATACTCCAGATGTGAAATTGTCCCTGAGAACAGCCAAGCAACTCTACGCTGGTAAAAGTGAATGGCAGGATATCGAAGTCTTGGATACACCAGCTTTTGGAAAGATTTTGATTTTAAATGGGCACGTCTTGTTCTCAGATGCAGATGATTTTGTCTACAATGAAATGACCGTTCATGTTCCCATGGCTGTGCACCCAAATCCCAAGAAAGTCTTGGTAATAGGGGGGGGTGACGGTGGTGTCGCTCAAGTTTTAACCCTCTATCCTGAGTTAGAACAAATCGATATTGTAGAACCGGATGAGATGTTGGTTGAGGTCTGTCGTGAGTATTTTCCAGATTTTGCTGCAGGTCTTGATGATCCTCGTGTCACCATTTACTACCAAAATGGACTGAGATTTTTGAGAAACTGTGAAGATGATTACGACATTATCATTAACGATGCGACAGATCCATTTGGACATACGGAAGGGCTCTTTACCAAGGAATTTTACGGCAATAGTTATCGAGCTCTAAAGGAAGATGGTATCATGATCTACCAGCATGGGAGTCCCTTCTTTGACGAGGATGAATCTGCTTGCCGAAGCATGCATCGCAAGGTCAATCAAGCCTTTCCAATCAGTCGGGTCTATCAGGCCCATATCCCAACCAGTCCAGCTGGCTATTGGTTATTTGGATTTGCATCGAAAAAATACCACCCTGTCAAAGATTTTGACAAGGAAGGATGGAAAAAACGCCAGCTTTTCACAGAATACTACACTGCAAACTTACACGTAGGGGCCTTTATGTTGCCCAAGTATGTTGAGGACATTTTAGAAGAAGAGGAAGGAAAAAAATGAGTCGTTTATTAGTTATTGGATGTGGGGGCGTTGCCCAAGTTGCTATTTCAAAGATTTGTCAGGATAGCGAAACCTTTACAGAGATTATGATTGCTAGCCGTACCAAGTCAAAATGTGATGACTTGAAAGCTAAACTGGAAGGCAAAACAAGTACAAAGATTGAGACAGCTGCTCTTGATGCTGACAAGGTTGAAGAAGTGATTGCCCTGATCGAGAGCTACAAGCCAGAAGCTGTTTTGAACGTAGCTTTACCATATCAAGATTTAACCATTATGGATGCTTGTTTGGCAACAGGTGTTCACTATATCGATACAGCCAACTACGAAGCAGAAGACACAGAAGACCCTGAGTGGCGTGCTATCTATGAGAAACGTTGTAAGGAACTTGGATTTACAGCCTACTTTGATTATTCATGGCAATGGGCTTATCAGGAGAAATTCAAAGAAGCTGGCTTGACTGCTCTTCTTGGTTCTGGTTTTGACCCAGGTGTGACTAGTGTCTTTTCTGCCTATGCTCTCAAACACTATTTTGATGAAATCCACTATATCGACATTTTAGACTGTAATGGTGGTGACCACGGTTATCCATTTGCGACAAACTTCAACCCAGAAATCAATCTACGCGAGGTTTCAGCACCGGGTTCTTATTGGGAAGATGGAAAATGGGTCGAAGTTGAAGCCATGTCTATCAAGCGCGAGTACGATTTCCCTCAAGTTGGACAAAAAGACATGTATCTCCTTCACCACGAAGAAATCGAATCATTGGCGAAAAATATTCCAGGTGTCAAACGGATTCGTTTCTTTATGACTTTTGGTCAATCTTATCTAACTCACATGAAATGTCTTGAAAATGTTGGTCTCCTTCGCACGGATACCATTAACTTCAATGGACAAGACATCGTTCCAATTCAATTTTTGAAAGCCTTGCTTCCAGATCCAGCAAGCCTTGGCCCACGTACTGTAGGTAAAACCAATATCGGATGTATCTTTACAGGTGTCAAAGATGGCGTTGAAAAGACCATCTACATCTACAATGTCTGCGACCATCAGGAATGTTACGCAGAAGTTGGTTCACAAGCAATTTCTTACACGACAGGCGTTCCAGCCATGATTGGGACAAAATTGGTTATGAACGGTACTTGGAAACAAGCTGGAGTTTACAACCTTGAAGAATTGGATCCAGATCCATTCATGGAAGCTTTGAATGAGTATGGTTTGCCTTGGGTTGTGGTTGAAAATCCACAAATGGTGGACTAATGAAGCTAGAACAAGTACCAACACCAGCCTATGTCATTGATTTGGCCAAGTTAGAAGCCAATTGCCGTATCTTACAATATGTTCAAGAAGAGGCCGGCTGCAAGGTCTTGCTTGCCCAGAAGGCTTATTCCTTTTACAAAACCTATCCCTTGATTAGCCAGTATCTATCTGGCACAACTGCAAGTGGTCTATATGAAGCTAAGCTCGCTAGAGAAGAGTTCCCGGGGGAAGTCCATGTATTTGCGCCAGCTTTCAAAGATGCGGACTTGGAGGAATTGCTGGAGATAACGGACCATATCGTCTTTAACTCTGAGAGACAGTTGCGTAAGCATGGTTCGCGTTGTCGTGAGGCTGGTGTCAGTGTTGGTTTGCGCCTCAATCCTCAGTGTTCAACACAGGGTGACCATGCGCTCTATGATCCTTGTGCACCTGGCTCCCGTTTTGGAGTCACTCTAGACAGGATTCCGAGTGATTTACTAGATTTGGTGGATGGACTTCATTTTCATACCCTTTGCGAGCAGGGGGCAGATGATTTACAGACAACTTTGAAAGCAGTAGAAGCGCAGTTTGGCCCCTATTTACATGAGGTCAAATGGCTCAATATGGGTGGTGGTCATCACATCACAAGAGAAGGTTACGATGTGGATTTGCTGATTTCAGAAATCAAGCGTATCCGAAAAACTTACAATCTTGAAATCTATATCGAGCCTGGTGAAGCCATTGCGCTTAATGCGGGTTATCTAGCAACTGAGGTATTGGATATTGTCGAAAATGGGATTGAAACGCTGGTCTTGGATGCTTCAGCGACCTGTCATATGCCGGATGTACTTGAAATGCCTTATCGACCACCATTGAGAGTTGGCTATGAAGCACAAGAAAAAGCCCATACCTACAGACTTTCTTCTAATACCTGCCTTACGGGCGATGTGATTGGTGATTATAGCTTTGAAAATCCAGTCCAAATCGGAGACAGACTTTATTTTGAAGACATGGCCATTTACTCATTTGTTAAAAATAATACCTTTAATGGTATTGGATTGCCAAGTCTCTATATTATGGACGAACAGGGAGACTGCAGCTTAGTCAAAGCTTTCGGATATCAAGATTTTAAAGGGAGATTATCATGATGGACAGTCCCAAAAAATTAGGCTATCGTATGCCAGCAGAGTACGAACCTCATCATGGTACCCTCATGATATGGCCGACTCGACCAGGTTCATGGCCCTTTCAAGGTAGGGCAGCTAAAAAGGCTTTTAGCCAGATTATCAAAACTATTGCTCAAGGGGAAAGAATTTATCTTTTAGTGGAGCAGGACTATCTATCTGAAGCCCAATCTTATCTTGGAGACAAGGTTGTTTATTTAGACATTCCCAGCAATGATGCCTGGGCGCGTGATACAGGTCCGACCATTCTCATAAATGATAAAAGAGAAAAGTTGGCAGTAGACTGGTCTTTTAATGCCTGGGGTGGTGCTGTTGATGGTCTCTACCAAGACTATGAAGATGATGACCAAGTAGCCCGTCGTTTTGCTGAGGCCTTGGAAATGCCTGTTTACGATGCCAAACCTTTTGTACTAGAAGGCGGAGCGATACATAGCGATGGCCAAGGAACCATTCTTGTGACTGAAAGTTGCTTGCTTAGTTCTGGTCGCAATCCTCATCTTAGTAAGGAAGAAATCGAAAATACCTTATTAGAGAGCCTTGGAGCTGAAAAAGTTATCTGGCTTCCTTATGGTATTTATCAGGATGAAACCAATGAACACGTTGACAATGTTGCAGCCTTTGTTAGTCCTGCAGAGCTTGTTTTGGCTTGGACAGACGATCAAAACGATCCTCAGTATGCCATGTCATCAGCTGATTTAGCGCTTTTAGAAAAGGAAACAGATGCAAAAGGTCGTCACTTCACCATTCATAAATTGCCTATCCCTGCAGTTCGTCAAGTTGTGACAGAAGAGGATTTGCCAGGCTACATCTATGAAGAAGGTGAAGAAGAACGTTATGAGGGCGAACGTCTGGCGGCCTCATATGTCAATTTCTATATCGCCAACAAGGCTGTCCTTGTTCCCCAGTTTCAAGATGTTAATGACCAAGTTGCTCTAGATTTCCTCAGCAAGTGTTTTCCAGACCGTAAAGTTGTCGGAATACCAGCCAGAGATATTCTCTTAGGTGGTGGCAATATCCACTGTATTACCCAACAAATCCCAGAATAGGAGAAAAAGATGAGAAATGTAAGAGTTGCAGCCATTCAGATGCAATGCGCTAAGGATGTGGCAACAAATATTCAAACAGCAGAGCGTTTAGTACGTCAGGCTGCAGAGCAAGGCGCACAAATCATTCTCTTGCCTGAGTTGTTTGAACGCCCTTATTTCTGTCAGGAACGTCAGTATGACTATTACCAGCATGCCCAGTCGGTGACAGAAAATACAGCTATTCAGCATTTTAAAACCATTGCAAAGGAGCTAAAGGTCGTTTTACCAATCAGTTTCTATGAAAAAGATGGCAATGTCTTGTATAATTCTATTGCAGTTATTGATGCAGATGGTGAAGTGCTGGGCGTTTATCGAAAGACCCACATACCAGACGACCATTATTATCAAGAAAAATTTTATTTCACACCTGGCAACACAGGTTTCAAGGTCTGGGACACTCGTTATGCTAAGATTGGGATTGGCATCTGTTGGGATCAATGGTTCCCTGAAACAGCGCGCTGTCTTGCGTTAAATGGTGCTGAATTGCTCTTTTATCCAACAGCTATCGGTTCAGAGCCAATTTTGGATACGGATAGTTGTGGTCATTGGCAACGTACTATGCAAGGTCATGCAGCAGCAAATATTGTTCCAGTCATCGCAGCAAATCGCTATGGCTTTGAAGAAGTCACTCCAAGTGAGGAAAATGGCGGACAGAGTTCCAGTCTTGACTTCTACGGTTCCTCCTTTATGACAGATGAAACAGGAGCTATTCTAGAACGAGCTGAAAGACAAGAAGAAGCTGTTCTTTTAGCTACTTATGACCTAGATAAGGGAGCAAGCGAACGCTTAAACTGGGGACTGTTTCGAGATAGAAGACCCGAAATGTATCAACGCATTACGGACTAGTAGGGGAGAAATGAGAGATTCATTCTGCTAGACTAACTTCTTACTAGCAACTATAAGATACTAGGTCATCTAGCAAGTGGATTTTATATTTTAATCCTCTAAGGCTTTCTCGCGCTTTGATGCGAGGAGCTTTTCTGTTTAAGCTTTATCAATAAAACATGCTATAATAGTTGCAGAAAGGTTGGTATTTATGGCTAGGATATTGGTTATTGAAGATAATAGTGACATTCAGGAAATTTTGAGAACACTTCTTACTGAGGAGCATGAGGTGATTCAAGCCTTTTCTGGTACAGAAGGAATCATGCGTTTTGACCAAGGTGGGATTGACCTCGTTTTGCTCGATATCATGCTTCCTGGGAAAAATGGGGATCAGGTTTTAAAAGCCATCAGGGAACAAAGTCAAACTCCAGTCATTATGCTAACGGCTTTGAGCGATAAGAAGTTAATCAGTCAATACCTCTTAGACGGTGCCAATGATTACATAGTCAAACCTTTTGATTTGGACGAAGTCTTTGCCAGAGTTACTGTTCAATTACGCCAAAGTGCAGAAAAACAGCCTATGGAAATAGAAAAAACTGAAAATCTGCCACAAAACTTGAAAAATATCCAGTTTGATGCAGAAAGTTTTGAAATCAAAAATAGCCAGGAAACGATTCGCCTTGCCAAGAAAGAATGCTTGATTCTCCAAACTCTCCTTAAACACCCTAAGAAAATTTTTACAAAAGAAGAACTTTATGAATTGGTCTGGGAGGAGAGCTATCTACCTGGAGATAATACCCTCAATACGCATTTGAGTAATCTTCGAAAAAAATTAAACCATCTTGACCCAAATCAGGAATATATTGAAACCATTTGGGGAGTTGGGGTAAGATTAAAAGGAGATAAGCAATGACCTACATGATAATCTTTGTCCTACTGGTACTCCTAATCATTTTATTGATTTCATTGATTCGCTACCATCTAGCACTTGAAAGCCTGAGTCAACAGATTGAAGACAAGATTCTCACAGGTAGTATGAAAAGAGTCGGAGTCAGCATTTTTTCCAAACATTTTTTACATCTCTACCAGCAGATTGAGAATCTATTTCAGGAAGTGGAACAATCTCGATTGGTTATGAAAAGGGAAAAGCAGACTCTGGATATGGCCATCAGCAATATCGCTCATGATATTCGGACACCTTTGACCATCGCTTCAGGCTACACTCAACAATTGATAAAGTCTCCTGAAAACAAAGCAGAAACCCTACAAAAAATAGCCCAGCATCTTGATTTAGTTTCCAAACGTTTGGAGGCTCTCCTAGAATATCGTCGTTTGATGGAAGGAGCTGTCAAACCGAAACTGGAAGAAGTGGATTTTTCAACTTTTATCACCAAAAAGACTCTAGCTTATTATGATGTTTTTCAGGCGGCAAATATCACGCTTGATTTTAAGGTTGAAGCTGGTCTGAAAATGAGGACTGATGAAGACTTGCTGGATCGAATTTTACAAAATCTGCTCGGAAATGTCCTCAAGCATGGCAAGGAAGAAGCGCGGCTATCTTTTAGAAAGGAAAAAGAACAGCTTGTCCTAGAACTTGCAAATCTTGTCAAACAACCCATCAAAAAAATAGAAAATCTCAGCAACCGTTTTTATTCTGAAAATCTATCAGACACGGAAGAATCCTCTGGTTTAGGCCTTTATATCACTGAGGAATTATGCCATCTTCTCGGTGCAGAGATGAAACTAAGCACAGATGGGCAGTGGTTGTCGGTTTTTATTTACTTTTAACGAAAAGAAACCTCCTCTGTAGGCTAGAGGAGGTCATTTGTTATAGACTTTTCTTTTTGAAAACTGTCAGTCCACTTATATTAAAGATTACAATAACGGCTAGGCTAACTATAAGTGTGTAGAGAATTGACTCACTATTAGCAGTCATAGCATAAGCAAACTGTAATGATAAATATGGCAAAATTTTGATACTTGGGAAGATGAGCATTGGCATAGAAAGTAAGATAGAGCTGACCAAATAACCAATAAATACTGCAAGATAAGAATGACTCACATAGAGAATAAAGGAAACAATGGAAAGCCAAGCAAGGAGGCAAAGGAATTGAAGGGAAATGGTTATCAGTAGATTGCCGATAAAGCCATCAGGCATCGTTCCCAATCCATTTAAGATAGTTGCTGGAATAAAGGCAATCACAAGGCTGATGATGACTTGCAAAAGTGCAATACAAGTCAATACAAAGGCTTTGGCAAGGAAAAACTCGGTACGAGAAACACCCACTGTTAAATTATTTTTATAGAGTTTGCCGATTAAATCAACTCCAAGAACGAGGCAGGCTAGGACGATGCAGAGAAAAACGAGGTTTGAACCTTGACTAGATGCGTTGATCAGGGCTTGTACACCGTCCCAACCATGGGTTGGAATGTCTGGCTCTTCTGTCTGGATTGCCATTAGATGGCCAGTAGCCCCAAAAACAGCCCCCATTAACATGAGTACAAAGAGAATGAATTCTGTAATCCAGAATCCTTTGGAACGGAAAAGACGGTAAAAGTCTGCTTGAATGGTATGTATCATGATTTTCCTCCTATTGGACCAATTGAGTGAAGTATTCTTCTAGGTTTTGACGGGCATAGTAAATCTCATCAATGTCAACATCTGCCAAGGTTAATTCCTTGAGAATCTGTTTGACATCTTGTTCCTGACCAAAGATGTGGATTTCATTTTCTGGATTGACAACCTTGAACTGGAGCTGGATTTGTTCTTTCAATACTTGACAAGCTCTCTCTTGATCAGCTGTCTTAAGAACAATGTAATCCTCACTTAGTGTTTCAAATTCAGCTTTGCTGATTTCACGGATAATCTTGCCTTGATCTAAAATACCAAAACGATTGGCTAGGAGATAGAGTTCTGACAAGATATGGCTAGAGATGAGAATGGTGATCCCTTTCTCTTGATTGAGCCGTTGAATCATGAGTCGAAATTCTTTGATACCGATTGGATCGAGACCGTTGATAGGTTCATCTAAAATCAGGAAGTCTGGTTTAGATAGAAGGGCAATGGCGATACCAAGTCTTTGTTTCATTCCAAGAGAGAAATCACGAAAGAATTTTTTACCTGTATCTGCCAAACCTACATAGTCCAGCGTTTCTCGAATGACTTGATCAGCATTTGGAATATGACGAATCATACAGTAATATTTCAGATTTTGATAGGCTGTTAAGTGATTATGAGCTACAGGTGATTCAATCACTGAACCTACTCGAGATAGAGCCTTGGTCCACTCATTTTCCGATTGACTAGAAAAGAGGGAAACTGTTCCTTTATCCGCAAAGAGTAATTGCGTAATGATTTTTATCAAAGTGGTCTTCCCAGCTCCGTTCTTCCCTATAAGTCCATAAATATCTCCCTCTCTTATCGTTAGATGAAGATCCTGAAGGATAGCTTGTTTGTCGAAGTTTTTGGACAATCCATGAATGTCGAGTACTGTTTTCATGTTTCTCTCCTTTTGATTTATTTTTATAATTTTAGTATAAAGCATAGAAATCAAAGAAAACTCAAGGATTTCTAAAGAGTTTCTAAAGTTTTAGGAATTCTTAAATATCAAAACCCAGTTGACACGAACTGGGCTTCTTAATTATAAAATATATTTCTCAATGGCACGCGCAACGCCGTCTTCTTCGTTGCTTGCTGTGACGGCATCAGCTAGGGATTTGACATAATCGCTGGCATTTCCCATTGCAATTCCAAGCCCTGCAAACTGGAGCATTTCGATATCGTTATTGGCATCGCCCATGGCCATGATTTCTGAGGAATCAATCTTCAGAATCTCTGCCAGTCGTGAAAGAGCAGTAGCCTTGGTCGTACCAAGTGGCATAGCTTCATAAATGACAGGCTGCGAACGAACTCCACTAAATCGTTGGCAAAGCTCTTCAGCAAAACGCTGCTCAAAATCATCTGTTTGCTCTTTTGTCCCCAAAAACATACCTTGGAACATGCGGTACTTGCCACTAGTCGCTTCCTCAAGGGAAATTTCAGTCAGGTCTGAAAAGACCAGCTTGGCATCATTTTGGATGACTTGATTGGGCTTACCACCGAGGACAAAATAGTGCTCCTCATCAAAAAGAGTCAACTGAACATCACTTTTTTCAGCTAGGTCATAGAGATACTCGATGTCTGCTGGACTGAGTTCTTGCCAGTCAACTAGCCTCCAATCACTGGTCTGGTGAGTTGAACAACCGTTGTTAACAATGACATACTCATTCTGGAGGTCAAGCCCCAGTTTTTTGTAGTAGGGGAGGACACCGAAAAGCGGGCGACCCGTACAAAGAACCAATTTGACACCTTTTTCAATGGCTTGGTGAATGGCAGTAATGTGAGCTTGTGGGATTTCCTTGGCTTCATTGAGGAGGGTTCCGTCCATATCCAAGGCTAGTAGTTTAATCATAGGACTTCCTTCTTTATCTTTTGGTATTATTATAGCATATTTTGGAGAAGATAATGGTAAAAGGGTAGGGTTTAATTGATTTTACAGTTTAGGATGTTTTGATGACAATTCATGATTTGAAGAGGATATTTTGAAAAGATATTCTATACTAAACTTGTTATACAGTTAAGTAAACCATTATATTCAATAATCTAGCCAAGGAAAACAGAGAATTTAATATGAAAAAACGAATTATTCAGATTTTACTAGCATTATCCTTAATTTTTTACAAATCAACTTGGTTTTGGAGGCTTTTCAATCATCTCGCAAAGCCTTATCTACCAGCAAGTCGTGAGTTTTTTCAGATTCTACTTTTGATGGAGAGTGGAGTTCTTTTGTCAGCAGTTATCTATCTACTAGTTTTTGCAGGAAAGAAGACTTTTCATTTCAAGTGGCAGTTGAGGTACTTTATCTACCTTTTACTGGGCTACATCATTTCGTATATGTCGGACTTCTTCTTGTCTTATTTCATACCCTCGTCTTCAAATCAAATTTCTTTGAATGAAACGATAGAAATGATAGGGAGACAGGAATTACCCTATTTTTTGCTCATAGCTTGCTTCATCGGCCCTATTGCTGAGGAATTGATTTATCGCGGTGTGCTTATGACAACCTTTTTCAAAAACTCGCCTTGGTACGGAGATGTCTTGCTTTCTGCTATTATTTTCGGTTATATTCATATCAATTTCGCTTTAACACCTCTTGCTTTTTTCATTTATGCTAGCGGAGGGCTTATTTTGGCGCTATTGTATCGCATGACTAAAAATCTCTACTATCCAATACTAGTTCATATTCTCATCAATATCACTGCCTTCTGGAATGTGTGGTTACTCCTATTTTCAGGAAGTTAGCTTACTAAAACAATGTCGGAACTTTCCGGCATTTTCTTTTCGATATTGGAGTGGCGTGTGTCCAGTTATTTTTTTGAATTGATTTTGAAAATAAGATTGGCTTGAGAAAGGCAGATAGTGAAGAAGAATAGGATGTTCTTTTTTCCTTTTTGGAAAACTTCTAAAATATGGTATAATGAAAAGATAAAGAAGTTGGGGGTAGAAGATGAACATTCAACAATTACGCTATGTTGTGGCTATTGCGAATAGTGGTACTTTTCGTGAAGCTGCTGAAAAGATGTATGTTAGTCAGCCGAGTCTGTCTATTTCTGTTCGTGATTTGGAAAAAGAGTTGGGTTTTAAGATTTTCCGTCGGACCAGCTCAGGGACTTTCTTGACCCGTCGAGGTATGGAATTCTATGAAAAAGCGCAAGAATTGGTCAAGGGATTTGATATTTTTCAAAATCAGTATGCCAATCCTGAGGAAGAAAAAGATGAATTTTCCATTGCTAGTCAGCACTATGACTTCTTGCCACCAACCATTACGGCTTTTTCAGAGCGCTATCCTGACTATAAGAACTTCCGCATTTTTGAATCAACTACTGTTCAAATCTTAGATGAAGTGGCTCAAGGTCACAGTGAGATTGGGATTATCTACCTCAACAATCAAAATAAAAAGGGTATTATGCAACGGGTTGAAAAGCTAGGCCTTGAAGTCATTGAATTGATTCCCTTCCATACTCACATTTATCTCCGTGAGGGGCATCCTTTGGCTCAGAAAGAGGAATTGGTCATGGAGGATTTAGCGGATTTACCGACAGTTCGTTTTACCCAAGAAAAAGACGAGTACCTTTATTATTCAGAGAACTTTGTCGATACCAGTGCTAGCTCACAGATGTTCAATGTGACAGACCGTGCTACCTTGAATGGTATTTTGGAGCGGACGGACGCCTATGCGACAGGTTCTGGATTTTTGGATAGTGATAGTGTTAATGGCATCACAGTTATTCGTCTCAAGGATAACCTAGATAATCGCATGGTCTATGTCAAACGTGAGGAAGTGGAGCTAAGTCCAGCTGGGACTCTTTTCGTAGAAGTCATGCAAGAATATTTTAATCAGAAGAGGAAATAATGAAAAAAAGAGGAATAGTGGCAGTCATTGTACTGCTTTTGATTGGGCTGGATCAGTTGGTAAAATCCTATATCGTCCAGCAGATTCCACTGGGTGAAGTGCGTTCTTGGATTCCCAATTTCGTTAGCTTGACCTACCTGCAAAATCGAGGGGCAGCCTTTTCTATCTTACAAGATCAGCAGTTGCTATTCGCTATCATTACTTTGGTTGTCGTGGTAGGTGCCATTTGGTATTTACATAAACACATGGAGGACTCATTCTGGATGGCCTTGGGTTTGACCTTGATTATCGCAGGTGGTCTTGGAAACTTTATTGACAGGGTCAGTCAGGGCTTTGTTGTGGATATGTTCCACCTTGACTTTATCAATTTTGCAATTTTCAATGTGGCAGATAGCTATCTGACTGTTGGAGTGATTATTTTATTGATTGCAATGCTAAAAGAGGAAATAAATGGAAATTAAAATTGAAAGTGGTGGCCTGCGTTTGGATAAGGCTTTGTCAGATTTGACAGAATTATCACGCAGTCTCGCGAATGAACAAATCAAATCAGGCCAGGTCTTGGTCAATGGTCAAGTCAAGAAAGCTAAGTACACGGTCCAAGAGGGCGATGTCGTCACTTACCATGTGCCAGAACCAGAGGTTTTAGAGTATGTGGCTGAGGATCTTCCACTAGAAATCATCTACCAAGATGAGGATGTGGCCGTCGTTAACAAGCCTCAAGGAATGGTTGTGCATCCGAGTGCTGGTCATACTAGTGGAACTCTGGTAAATGCCCTTATGCATCATATTAAGGACTTGTCGGGTATCAATGGGGTTCTGCGTCCAGGAATTGTTCACCGTATTGATAAGGATACGTCAGGTCTTCTCATGATTGCTAAAAATGATGAGGCCCACTTGGCACTCGCCCAAGAACTCAAGGATAAAAAGTCTCTCCGCAAATATTGGGCCATTGTTCATGGAAATCTGCCCAATGATCGCGGTGTCATTGAAGCGCCGATTGGCCGGAGTGAAAAAGACCGTAAGAAACAGGCTGTGACTGCTAAAGGCAAGCCTGCAGTTACCCGTTTCCACGTCTTGGAGCGCTTTAGTGATTATAGCTTAGTGGAGTTGCAGCTAGAGACAGGTCGCACTCATCAGATTCGTGTCCATATGGCTTATATCGGTCATCCAGTCGCTGGTGATGAAGTCTATGGTCCACGCAAGACTTTGAAAGGACATGGACAATTTCTTCATGCCAAGACTCTAGGATTTACTCATCCGAGAACAGGTGAGACCTTAGAATTTACAGCAGATATCCCAGAGATTTTTAAGGAAACCTTGGAGAAATTAAGGAAGTAAGAATGAAAAAGAAATTGATTAGTTTAGCCCTTGCAAGCACTTTTTTAGGCTTGTCATGGTATGGAAATGTTCAAGCTCAAGAAAGTTCAGGAAATAAAATCCACTTTATCAATGTTCAAGAAGGTGGCAGTGATGCGATTATTCTTGAAAGTAATGGACATTTTGCCATGGTGGATACAGGAGAAGATTATGACTTCCCAGACGGTAGTGATTCTCGCTATCCATGGAGAGAAGGAATTGAAACGTCTTATAAGCATGTTCTAACAGACCGTGTCTTTCGTCGTTTGAAGGAATTGGGTGTCCAAAAACTTGATTTTATTTTGGTAACCCATACCCACAGTGACCATATTGGAAATGTTGATGAATTACTGTCTACCTATCCAGTTGACCGAGTCTATCTTAAAAAATATAGTGATAATCGTATTACTAATTCTGAACGTTTATGGGATAATCTGTACGGTTATGATAAGGTTTTACAGACTGCTGCAGAAAAAGGTGTTTCAGTTATTCAAAATATCACACAAGAGGATGCTCATTTTCAGTTTGGGGACATGGATATTCAGCTCTATAATTATGAAAATGAAACTGATTCATCGGGTGAATTAAAGAAAATTTGGGATGACAATTCCAATTCCTTGATTAGCGTGGTGAAAGTCAATGGCAAGAAAATTTACCTTGGGGGCGATTTAGATGATGTTCATGGAGCAGAAGACAAGTATGGTCCTCTCATTGGAAAAGTTGATTTGATGAAGTTTAATCATCACCATGATACCAACAAATCAAATACCAAGGATTTCATTAAAAATTTGAGTCCGAGTTTGATTGTTCAAACTTCGGATAGTCTACCTTGGAAAAATGGTGTTGATAGTGAGTATGTTAATTGGCTCAAAGAACGAGGAATTGAGAGAATCAACGCAGCCAGAAAAGACTATGATGCGACAGTTTTTGATATTAGGCAAGACGGTTTAGTAAACATTTCAACTTCCTACAAGCCGATTCCAAGTTTTCAAGCTGGTTGGCATAAGAGTGCATATGGGAACTGGTGGTATCAAGCACCTGATTCTACAGGAGAGTATGCTGTCGGTTGGAATGAAATCGAAGGTGAATGGTATTACTTTAACCAAACGGGTATCTTGTTACAGAATCAATGGAAAAAATGGAACAATCATTGGTTCTATTTGACAGACTCTGGTGCTTCTGCTAAAAATTGGAAGAAAATCGCTGGAATCTGGTATTATTTCAACAAAGAAAATCAGATGGAAATTGGTTGGGTAAATACTGGAGGTCAATCCTATTATTTATCAAAGGATGGTTCGCTGCAAACAGGTTGGCTTCAATATAAGGGGCAATGGTATTACTTTGCTCAATCAGGAGAAATGAAAACGGGTTGGGTAAAAGATAAAGAAACCTGGTACTATATGGATTCTACTGGTATCATGAAAACAGGCGAGATAGAAGTTTCTGGTCATCATTACTATCTGGAAGAATCAGGAGCTATGAAGCAAGGTTGGTTTAAAAAGGCAAACGATTGGTACTTCTACAAGGAAGACGGTTCACGAGCTGTGGGTTGGATCAAGGACAAGGATAAATGGTACTTCTTGAAAGAAAATGGTCAATTACTTGTGAACGGTAAGACACCAGAAGGCTATACTGTTGATTCAAGTGGTGTCTGGTTAGTGGATGTTCCGGTAGAGAAATCTGTTACAACTAAAGTCACAAGTAATTCAGAAATTAAAGAATCTAGTGAAGTAGTGAAAAAAGATCTTGAAAATAAAGAAACGACTCAAAATGAAAGTGTTACAAGTTCTTCAACTAGTCAAGATTTGACTTCTTCAACTTCACAAAGCTCTGAAACGAGTGCAAACAAATCGGAATCAGAACAGTAGTAAAAAAGAAGGTTTTAGGGCCTTCTTTTTCCTATCAACCCTTTTCTATTTCCTGCTATTCATGTTATAATGGATAAATATGAATAATCGGAGTGAGACTATGAAATACAAACGGATTGTCTTTAAGGTGGGGACTTCTTCTCTGACGAATGAGGATGGAAGTTTATCACGTAGTAAGGTAAAGGCTATCACCCAGCAGTTGGCTATGTTGCACGAGGCTGGTCATGAATTGATTTTGGTGTCGTCAGGTGCCATTGCGGCTGGTTTTGGGGCCTTAGGATTTAAAAAACGTCCGACTAAGATTGCTGATAAACAGGCTTCAGCAGCGGTAGGACAAGGACTCTTGTTGGAAGAATACACGACCAATCTTCTCTTGCGCCAAATCGTTTCTGCCCAAATCTTGCTGACCCAGGACGACTTTGTGGATAAGCGCCGTTATAAAAATGCCCATCAGGCTTTGTCAGTTTTACTCAACCGTGGAGCGATTCCTATCATCAATGAGAATGACAGTGTCGTCATTGATGAGCTCAAGGTTGGGGACAATGATACTCTGAGTGCACAGGTAGCGGCCATGGTCCAAGCAGACCTTTTGGTCCTCTTGACAGACGTAGACGGTCTCTATACAGGAAATCCTAATTCAGATCCAAGAGCCAAACGCTTGGAGAAAATAGAGACCATCAATCGTGAAATTATCGATATGGCAGGTGGAGCAGGTTCTTCAAACGGAACTGGGGGCATGTTAACCAAAATCAAAGCTGCAACTATCGCGACGGAATCAGGAGTTCCTGTTTATATCTGCTCATCCTTGAAGTCAGATGCCATGATTGAGGCGGCTGAGGAGACCAAGGATGGTTCCTTCTTTGTTGCGCAAGAGAAGGGACTTCGTACCCAAAAACAATGGCTGGCCTTCTATGCTCAGAGCCAAGGTTCTATTTGGGTTGATAAAGGGGCTGCAGAAGCTCTCTCTCAACATGGAAAGAGTCTCCTTTTATCTGGTGTTGTTGAAGCAGAAGGAGCCTTTTCTTACGGTGATATTGTGACAGTATTTGACAAGGAAAGTGGAAAATCACTTGGAAAAGGGCGTGTGCAATTTGGTGCATCTGCTTTGGAGGATATGTTGCGTTCTCAAAAAGCCAAGGGTGTCCTGATTCACCGTGATGACTGGATTTCCATTACTCCTGAAATCCAACTACTCTTTACAGAATTTTAGAGGTTAACTATGGTAAGTACACAAGAACAATTTGAACAGGTACAGGCTGTTAAAAAATCGATTAACACAGCTAGTGAAGAGGTGAAAAACCAAGCCTTGCTAGCCATGGCTGATCATTTATTAGCAGCTACTGAGGAAATTTTAGCGGCCAATGCCCTCGATATGGAAGCTGCTAAGGGTAAAATCTCAGATGTGATGCTGGATCGTCTTTATTTGGATGCAAGTCGTATAGAAGCGATGGCAACTGGGATTCGTGAAGTGGTTGCTTTACCAGATCCAATCGGTGAAGTTTTAGAAACCAATCAGCTTGAAAATGGTTTGGTTATCACAAAGAAACGTGTAGCTATGGGGGTCATCGGTATTATCTATGAAAGTCGTCCAAATGTGACGTCTGACGCAGCTGCTTTGGCTCTCAAGAGTGGAAATGCGGTCGTTCTTCGTAGTGGTAAGGATGCCTATCAAACAGCTCATGCTATTGTCACAGCCTTGAAAAAGGGCTTGGAGACGACTACCATTCACCCAGATGTGATTCAACTGGTGGAAGATACCAGCCGTGAAAGTAGCTATGCCATGATGAAGGCCAAGGGTTATCTAGATCTCCTTATTCCTCGTGGAGGAGCTGGCTTGATCAATGCCGTGGTTGAAAATGCTATCGTACCTGTTATCGAGACCGGGACTGGGATTGTCCATGTCTATGTGGATAAGGATGCAGATGAAGACAAGGCTCTGTCTATCATCAACAATGCCAAAACCAGTCGTCCTTCTGTCTGTAATGCCATGGAGGTTCTCCTCGTTCATGAAGACAAGGCGACAAGCTTCCTTCCTCGCTTGGAGAAAGTGCTGGTTGAGGATCGAAAAGAAGCTGGGTTGGAACCAATTCAATTCCGCTTGGATAGCAAAGCAAGCCAGTTTCTTTCAGGTCAAGCAGCTGAGGCCCAAGACTTTGACACCGAGTTTTTAGACTATGTTCTAGCTGTTAAGGTTGTGAGCAGTTTAGAAGAAGCGGTTGAGCATATTGAAGCCCACAGTACCCATCATTCGGATGCTATTGTGACAGAAAATGCTGAAACTGCAGCTTACTTTACAGATCAAGTGGACTCTGCAGCTGTCTATGTCAATGCTTCAACTCGTTTCACAGATGGTGGCCAATTTGGTCTTGGTTGTGAAATGGGGATTTCTACTCAGAAATTGCACGCGCGTGGTCCAATGGGCTTGAAGGAGTTGACCAGCTACAAGTATGTGGTTACTGGTGACGGACAGATAAGGGAGTAAGAGATGAAGATTGGATTTATCGGTTTGGGGAATATGGGAGCTAGTTTGGCCAATGCTGTCTTGCAGGCCAAGACGGGCGATGACCTTCTCCTTGCCAATCGTAGTCAAGCCAAGGTAGATGCTTTCATTGCAGACTTTGGTGGTCAGGCTTCTAGTAATGAAGAAATATTTGCAGAAGCAGATGTGATTTTTCTAGGAGTCAAGCCTGCACAGTTCTCAGACTTGCTTTCTCAATACCAGACCATCCTTGAAAAAAGAGAGAGCCTTCTTTTGATTTCGATGGCAGCTGGATTGACTTTAGAAAAACTAGCGAGTCTTATCCCAAGTCAACACCGAATTATTCGTATGATGCCAAATACCCCTGCTTCAATCGGACAAGGAGTGATTAGTTATGCCTTGTCTCCTAATTGCAGGGCTGAGGACAGTGAACTCTTTTGTCAGCTTTTAGCCAAGGCTGGTCTCTTGGTTGAACTTGGTGAAGGCTTAATCGACGCGGCGACAGGTCTTGCAGGTTGTGGACCAGCCTTTGTCTATCTTTTCATTGAAGCTTTGGCGGATGCAGGTGTTCAGACAGGATTGCCACGAGAAACTGCTCTACAAATGGCAGCTCAAACAGTTATTGGAGCAGGTCAATTGGTCCTTGAAAGTCAGCAACATCCTGGAGTATTGAAAGACCAAGTTTGTAGCCCAGGCGGTTCAACTATCGCTGGTGTAGCAAGCCTAGAAGCGCATGCTTTTCGAGGAACGGTCATGGAGGCAGTCACTAAAGCCTACAAACGAACACAAGAACTAGGTAAATAAGAGGTGGCTTTGTCTGCCTCTTTTTGGTGGTTGGTACTCTTCGAAAATCTCTTCAAACTGCGTCAGCTTCCATCTGCAACCTCAAAACAGTGTTTTGAGCAACCTGTGGCTAGCTTCCTAGTTTGCTCTTTAATTTTCATTGAGTATGAAATGAGAAGACAAAAAGATTGTCACAAACCCCCATTTTTTTGATAGAATAGAAGTAGTAAAAAAGAAATGAGTTAGACATGTCAAAAGGATTTTTAGTCTCTCTTGAGGGACCAGAGGGAGCAGGAAAGACTAGTGTTTTAGAGGCTCTGCTCCCAATTTTAGAGGAAAAAGGAGTCGAGGTGCTGAAGACCCGTGAACCAGGAGGTGTCTTGATAGGAGAGAAGATTCGGGAAGTGATTTTGGATCCAAGTCATACTCAGATGGATGCGAAGACAGAGTTGCTTCTTTATATTGCTAGTCGCAGACAGCACTTGGTGGAAAAAGTTCTTCCAGCCCTTGAAGCTGGCAAGTTGGTCATTATGGACCGCTTCATCGATAGTTCCGTTGCCTATCAGGGATTTGGTCGTGGCTTGGATATTGACGCCATTGATTGGCTCAATCAGTTTGCGACAGATGGCCTTAAACCTGATTTGACACTCTATTTTGACATCGAGGTGGAAGAAGGACTGGCTCGCATTGCTGCTAATAGCAATCGTGAGGTCAATCGTTTGGACTTGGAAGGGTTGGACTTGCATAAAAAAGTCCGTCAAGGTTACCTTTCTCTTCTGGACAAAGAAGGAAGTCGTATTGTCAAGATTGATGCTAGTTTTCCTTTGGAGCAAGTTGTGGAAACTACCAAGGCTGTCTTGTTTGATAGAATGGGATTAGCTAAATGAAACAAGATCAACTAAAGGTCTGGCAGCCAGAACAGTTTGACCGCTTTGTACGTATCTTGGAGCAAGACCAGCTCAATCATGCCTATCTTTTTTCAGGTTTCTTTGGAAGCTTGGAAATGGCGCAGTTTTTGGCTAAGAGCCTTTTTTGTACAGATAAAGTAGGTGTTTTACCATGTGAGAAATGTCGAAATTGTAAGCTGATTGAACAGGGAGAATTTCCTGATGTTACCTTGATTAAGCCAGTTAATCAGGTCATCAAGACAGAACGGATTCGGGAATTGGTGGGACAGTTTTCCCAAGCAGGGATTGAAAGCCAGCAGCAGGTTTTTATTATCGAGCAAGCTGAGAAGATGCACCCCAACGCAGCCAATTCTCTGCTCAAGGTCATCGAAGAACCCCAGAGTGAGGTTTATATTTTCTTCTTGACAAGCGATGAAGAAAAGATTTTACCGACCATCCGAAGTCGGACCCAGATTTTCCACTTTAAAAAACAAGAAGAAAAACTCATCCATCAATTAGAACAAGCAGGTCTGGTCAAGAAAAAAGCGACTCTCCTAGCCCAGTTTAGTCAATCGCGAGCTGAAGCAGAAAAGTTAGCCAATCAGGCAAGTTTTTGGACCTTGGTGGATGAAAGTGAACGCCTGCTGACTTGGTTAGTGGCTAAGAAAAAAGAAAGTTATTTGCAGGTTGCTAAACTAGCTAGCTTGGCAGATGACAAGGAAAAACAAGATCAGGTTTTACGGATTCTTGAAGTCCTCTGTGGGCAGGACCTCCTGCAAGCAAGAGTAAGAGTGATTCTACAAGATTTGCTAGAAGCTAGAAAAATGTGGCAAGCTAATGTCAGCTTTCAAAATGCCATGGAATATCTGGTCTTGAAAGAAATATAAACTAAAAAATGAATGATAAAGAAAGGAAAGGGCTGGTTTATGGACAAAAAAGAATTATTTGACGCGCTGGATGATTTTTCCCAACAGTTATTGGTAACCTTGGCCGATGTGGAAGCCATCAAGAAAAATCTCAAGAGCCTGGTAGAGGAAAATACAGCTCTTCGCTTGGAAAATAGTAAGTTGCGCGAACGCTTGGGTGAGGTGGAAGCAGACGCTCCTGTCAAGGCTAAGCATGTTCGTGAAAGTGTCCGTCGCATTTATAAAGATGGTTTTCACGTATGTAATGATTTTTATGGGCAACGTCGAGAGCAGGATGAGGAATGTATGTTCTGTGACGAGTTGTTGTACAGGGAGTAGGCATGCAGATTCAAAAAAGTTTTAAGGGGCAGTCTTCCTACGGGAAGCTGTACCTAGTAGCAACGCCGATTGGCAATCTAGATGATATGACATTTCGAGCTATTCAGACCTTGAAAGAAGTGGACTGGATTGCAGCTGAGGATACGCGCAATACAGGTCTTTTGCTCAAGCATTTCGACATTCAGACAAAGCAGATCAGTTTTCATGAGCATAATGCTAAGGAAAAAATTCCTGATTTGATTGGTTTCCTGAAAGCAGGGCAAAGTATTGCTCAGGTTTCTGATGCGGGTCTGCCTAGCATCTCAGACCCTGGTCATGATTTGGTTAAGGCAGCCATTGAGGAAGAAATCGCAGTTGTCACTGTTCCAGGTGCCTCTGCAGGAATTTCTGCCTTGATTGCCAGTGGTTTAGCGCCACAGCCACATATCTTTTACGGCTTTTTACCGAGAAAATCAGGCCAGCAAAAGCAATTTTTCGACTCAAAAAAAGACTATCCAGAAACACAAATTTTCTATGAATCACCCCATCGTGTGGCAGATACTTTGGAAAATATGCTAGAAGTCTACGGTGATCGCTCGGTCGTCTTGGTCAGAGAATTGACCAAAATCTATGAAGAATACCAAAGAGGTACCATTTCTGAATTGCTGGAAAGCATTTCTGAAACGCCACTTAAGGGCGAGTGCCTTCTCATCGTTGAAGGTGCCAGTCAGGATGTAGAAGAAAAAGACGAGGAGGACTTGTTTTCAGAAATACAAGTACGCATCCAGCAAGGTATGAAGAAAAATCAAGCTATTAAGGAAGTCGCTAAGATTTACCAGTGGAATAAAAGCCAGCTCTACGCTGCCTATCACGACTGGGAAGAAAACCAAGAAAATGACTAATACTCTTCGAAAATCTCTTCAAACCGCGTCAACGTCGCCTTGCCGTAGGTATGGTTACTGACTTCGTCAGTTCTATTCACAACCTCAAAACAGTGTTTTGAGCTGACTTCGTCAGTTCTATCTATAACCTCAAAGCAGTACTTTGAGCAACCTGCGGCTAGTTTGCTCTTTGATTTTTATTGAGTATAAACAGGGAAGTTTGCCTTCTTCCCTTTTTTTGTTATACTAGTAGAAGAAAAAAATAGAAAGATTTGTGGGAGTGAAAAAGTCTGGGGGACTTTTTCAGCCTGAGCCAAGAAATTCGAGAGCGAGGAAAGTCTGGGGGACTTTTTCAGCCTGAGCCAAGAAACTCGAAAGCGAAGTAAGTCCTGTGGACTTTTTCAGCTTGAGCCAAGAAACTCGAGAGCGAAGTAAGTCCGGGGGACTTTTTCAGCCTGAGCCAGGAAATTTGAAAGCGAAGTAAGTTCTGTGGACTTTTTCAGCCTGAGCCAAGAAATTCGAAAGCTCTTAAGTCCGATTGGCTTTTTCAATGTGAACCTTGTCTTCACACTCCCAAAGAGGTATTAGTGTCGTGTCTCAATCTTATATCAATGTTATCGGTGCTGGTTTGGCAGGTTCTGAAGCAGCCTACCAAATTGCAGAACGTGGTATTCCAGTTAAACTTTATGAAATGCGTGGTGTCAAGTCAACACCTCAACACAAAACAGACAATTTTGCTGAGTTGGTTTGTTCCAATTCCCTACGTGGGGATGCTTTGACCAATGCTGTCGGGCTACTTAAGGAAGAAATGCGCCGCTTGGGTTCTGTCATTTTGGAATCAGCAGAAGCTACACGTGTTCCTGCAGGCGGTGCCCTTGCGGTGGATCGCGATGGTTTCTCCCAAATGGTGACCGAAAAAGTAGCCAATCATCCCTTAATCGAAGTAGTGCGTGATGAGATTACAGAATTGCCGACGGATGTTATTACGGTTGTCGCTACTGGTCCCTTGACTAGTGATGCCCTAGCTGAGAAAATTCATTCCCTTAATGACGGCGATGGTTTCTATTTCTACGATGCGGCAGCGCCTATTATCGACGTCAACACTATTGATATGAGCAAGGTCTATCTCAAGTCTCGTTATGATAAGGGAGAAGCCGCTTATCTCAACGCTCCCATGACCAAGCAGGAGTTTATGGATTTCCATGAAGCCTTGGTCAATGCGGAAGAAGCACCGCTCAATTCTTTCGAAAAAGAAAAGTACTTTGAAGGTTGTATGCCAATAGAAGTCATGGCTAAACGTGGTATTAAAACCATGCTTTATGGCCCTATGAAGCCAGTCGGTTTGGAGTATCCAGACGACTACACAGGCCCTCGTGATGGCGAATTCAAAACACCTTATGCGGTTGTGCAACTTCGTCAGGATAATGCAGCTGGTAGCCTCTACAACATTGTCGGTTTCCAGACCCACCTCAAATGGGGAGAACAAAAGCGAGTCTTTCAAATGATTCCAGGTCTTGAAAATGCTGAGTTTGTTCGTTATGGTGTTATGCATCGCAATTCTTACATGGATTCACCAAATCTTCTTGAACAGACTTACCGTTCTAAGAAACAACTAAATCTCTTCTTTGCTGGTCAGATGACGGGTGTGGAAGGCTATGTTGAGTCCGCAGCGTCAGGCTTGGTTGCGGGAATTAACGCGGCTCGTCTCTTCAAGGGAGAAAGCGAGGCTATTTTCCCAGAGACGACGGCTATCGGAAGCTTAGCTCATTACATCACCCATGCGGACAGCAAACATTTCCAACCAATGAATGTCAATTTCGGAATTATCAAGGAGTTGGAAGGCGAGCGTATCCGTGATAAGAAGGCTCGTTATGAAAAAATTGCTGAGCGTGCTCTTGCTGACTTAGAGGAATTTTTGACTGTCTAATTTTTGTCTAATTTTTTTGAAAGAATTGCTCATGATACTATAAAAATCTTAGAAATTGTGATAAAATAGGTAGGATAAAAGAAGGAGAGTGAAAATGGCGAATCCCAAGTATAAACGTATTTTAATCAAGTTATCAGGTGAAGCCCTTGCCGGTGAACGTGGCGTAGGGATTGATATCCAAACAGTTCAAACAATCGCAAAAGAGATTCAAGAAGTTCATAGCTTAGGTATCGAAATTGCCCTTGTTATTGGTGGAGGAAATCTCTGGCGTGGGGAACCTGCTGCAGAAGCAGGTATGGACCGCGTTCAGGCAGATTACACAGGAATGCTTGGGACTGTTATGAATGCTCTTGTGATGGCAGATTCATTGCAACAAGTTGGGGTTGATACACGTGTGCAAACTGCCATTGCTATGCAACAAGTGGCAGAGCCTTATGTCCGTGGACGTGCCCTTCGTCATCTTGAAAAAGGCCGCATCGTTATCTTTGGTGCCGGAATTGGTTCACCTTACTTCTCAACAGATACAACAGCGGCTCTTCGTTCAGCTGAAATCGAAGCAGATGCCATCCTGATGGCTAAAAATGGTGTAGATGGTGTTTACAATGCCGATCCTAAGAAGGACAAGACAGCTGTTAAATTTGAAGAATTGACCCACCGTGATGTTATTAACAAAGGTCTTCGTATCATGGACTCAACAGCTTCAACCCTCTCAATGGACAACGACATTGACTTGGTTGTCTTCAACATGAATCAACCAGGCAACATTAAACGTGTCGTATTTGGAGAAAATATCGGAACAACAGTTTCAAATAATATCGAAGAAAAGGAATAAGAAAGATTATGGCTAACGCAATTATTGAAAAAGCTAAAGAGAGAATGACCCAGTCTCACCAATCACTTGCTCGTGAATTTGGTGGTATCCGTGCTGGCCGTGCCAATGCAAGCTTGCTGGACCGTGTACATGTAGAATACTATGGAGTAGAAACTCCTCTTAACCAAATCGCTTCAATTACCATTCCAGAAGCGCGTGTTTTGTTGGTGACACCATTTGACAAGTCTTCATTGAAAGACATCGAACGTGCCTTGAACGCTTCTGATCTTGGAATCACACCAGCTAACGATGGTTCTGTGATTCGCTTGGTTATCCCAGCTCTAACAGAAGAAACTCGTCGTGATCTTGCTAAAGAAGTGAAGAAGGTCGGCGAGAATGCTAAAGTGGCTATTCGTAATATCCGTCGTGATGCTATGGACGAAGCTAAGAAACAAGAAAAAGCAAAAGAAATCACTGAAGACGAATTGAAGACTCTTGAAAAAGACATTCAAAAAGTAACAGACGATGCTGTTAAACACATCGACGACATGACTGCCAACAAAGAGAAAGAACTTTTGGAAGTCTAAAAATAAACAGAAAAACTCAGTTGGCATTGCTGGCTGAGTTTTATTCGAAAGAAGGAAATATGAATACAAATCTTGCAAGTTTTATCGTTGGACTGATCATCGATGAAAATGACCGTTTTTACTTTGTGCAAAAGGATGGTCAAACCTATGCTCTTGCTAAGGAAGAAGGTCAGCATACAGTAGGTGATACAGTCAAAGGTTTCGCCTATACAGATATGAAGCAAAAGCTCCGCTTGACCACCTTAGAAGTGACTGCCACTCAGGATCAATTTGGTTGGGGATGTGTCACAGAAGTTCGTAAAGACTTGGGTGTCTTTGTGGATACAGGCCTTCCTGACAAGGAAATCGTTGTGTCACTCGATATTCTCCCTGAGCTCAAGGAACTCTGGCCTAAGAAGGGCGACCAACTCTACATCCGTCTTGAAGTGGATAAGAAAGACCGAATCTGGGGACTCTTAGCCTATCAAGAAGACTTCCAACGTCTGGCTCGTCCTGCCTATAATAACATGCAGAATCAAAACTGGCCAGCTATTGTATACCGTCTCAAGCTGTCAGGAACTTTTGTTTACCTGCCAGAAAATAACATGCTTGGCTTTATCCATCCTAGCGAACGCTACGCAGAGCCACGATTGGGTCAAGTTCTAGATGCGCGTGTCATTGGTTTCCGTGAAGTGGACCGTACCTTGAACCTTTCCCTCAAACCACGTTCTTTTGAAATGTTGGAAAATGATGCCCAGATGATTTTGACCTACTTGGAAAGCAATGGCGGTTTCATGACCTTAAATGATAAGTCATCTCCAGACGACATTAAGGCAACATTTGGCATTTCTAAAGGTCAGTTCAAGAAAGCACTCGGTGGCTTGATGAAGGCTGGTAAAATCAAGCAAGACCAGTTTGGGACCGAGTTGATTTAGGGTGCCATATGAGAAAATCATTTTACACTTGGCTCATGACCGAGCGCAATCCTAAAAGCAACAGTCCCAAGGCTATATTGGCAGACCTAGCTTTTGAGGAGTCAGCCTTCCCAAAACACACAGATGATTTTGATGAGGTGAGTCGCTTTTTGGAGGAGCATGCCAGTTTCTCTTTTAACCTAGGAGATTTTGACGCTATCTGGCAAGAATACTTAGAACACTAGACTTTATTCATTAGGTTTGGGCTAGTAATTTATCCATCCCTTTGCTATAATAAAAAGAAATAAAAGGATTAGAGAGGTTCTTTATTTGAAGGAACATTCAATTGACATTCAACTGAGTCATCCAGATGACCTGTTTCATCTTTTTGGTTCCAATGAACGCCATCTTCGTTTGATGGAAGAAGAGCTTGATGTGGTGATTCATGCCCGTACGGAGATTGTCCAGGTTTTGGGAGAAGAGACTGCCTGTGAGGAAGCTCGTCAGGTTATTCAAGCTCTCATGGTCTTGGTGAATCGTGGGATGACGGTTGGGACGCCAGATGTGGTGACTGCAATTAGCATGGTCAAAAACGATGAAATCGACAAGTTTGTCGCCCTTTATGAAGAAGAAATCATCAAGGATAATACTGGGAAGCCTATCCGTGTCAAAACCTTGGGTCAAAAACTTTATGTGGACAGTGTTAAACAGCATGATGTGACCTTTGGAATTGGGCCAGCAGGTACAGGGAAGACCTTCCTTGCAGTGACCTTGGCTGTGACAGCTCTTAAACGTGGGCAAGTCAAGCGGATTATCTTGACACGTCCAGCGGTGGAAGCAGGAGAGAGTCTAGGTTTTCTTCCGGGTGACCTTAAGGAGAAGGTGGATCCTTACCTTCGACCTGTTTATGATGCCTTGTATCAGATTCTGGGGAAAGACCAAACGACTCGTCTCATGGAGCGTGAAATTATCGAAATCGCCCCCCTTGCCTATATGCGTGGACGAACCTTGGATGATGCCTTTGTCATTCTCGATGAGGCGCAAAATACGACTATCATGCAGATGAAGATGTTTTTGACTCGTTTAGGTTTTAATTCTAAGATGATTGTCAATGGAGATATCAGTCAGATTGACTTACCACGTAATGTCAAGTCCGGTTTGATTGATGCCCAAGAAAAGCTCAAGAACATTCACCAGATTGACTTTGTTCATTTTTCAGCTAAGGATGTGGTTCGCCATCCAGTTGTTGCTCAGATTATTCGAGCTTATGAACCAGCTCCAGTTAAAAAAGAAGAGAGTGAAGAATTAGATCCTCAACCTCTATCTGAAGGATAGTTCTTTTGTACTTAAAGTTATCTCAATGATAAATCTATAGTTGATTGAAGCTAGAATAGTACGTCGTGACTGCTAAAATATTTCTAGAAATTGATTTGACTTTCCTGATTGATTTGTTTATATCTTATTTCAATCTACTATAAATTTGAATTTTAAATGTTTTATTCAATATCCTTGTATTAGATTAGAAATGTTTTAAGTGGAAGAAATATATGGAATCAATCTTTTTAAAATTAGCTCAGTATCCAATAGTGGAGACAGAGCGTTTATTGCTTAGACCTGTAACCTTGGATGATGCGGAAGCAATGTTTGACTATGCCTCGTATAAGGATAATACACGTTACACTTTTCTAACCAATCAAAATGTAGAAGAAACCAAAAATAATATTGGTCAGTTCTACTTGGCCAATCCCTTGGGACGCTGGGGAATAGAACTAAAAAGCAATGGTCAGTTTATTGGAACTATTGACTTGCACAAGATTGATCCTGTTCTTAAGAAAGCAGCTATTGGCTACATTATCAATAAAAAGTATTGGAATCAAGGATTAACGACAGAAGCCAATCGTGCCGTAATTGAGCTAGCTTTTGAGAAGATAGGAATGAATAAGTTAGTTGCTTTACACGATAAGGCTAATCCCGCGTCAGGAAAGGTCATGGAGAAATCAGGCATGCGTTTTTCCTATGTAGAACCATATGCTTGTATGGACCAGCATGAAGAAGGCCGAATCGTGACAAGAGTTCATTATGTCTTGACCAAGGAAGACTATTTTGCAAATAAATAAGCAGTTGAAAAGAAATTTTCGACTGTTTTTTTCTTCCTCTTACGAATAATCTAAGAGAGGAGAAAATATGGAAGCAATTATCGAAAAAATCAAAGAGTATAAAATCATTGTCATCTGTACTGGTCTGGGCTTGCTTGTGGGAGGATTTTTCCTGCTAAAACCAGCTCCACAAACACCTGTCAAGGAAACGAATTTGCAGGTAGAAGTTGCAGCAGTTTCCAAGGATTCATCGACCGAAAAGGAAGTGAAGGAAGAACCGGTTGAACAAGATATGATCACAGTAGATGTAAAAGGCGCTGTTAAAGCACCTGGAATTTATGATTTACCGGTAGGTAGTCGAGTCAATGACGCTGTTCAGAAGGCTGGTGGCTTGACAGAGCAAGCAGACAGCAAGTCGCTCAATCTAGCTCAGAAAGTTAGTGATGAGGCTCTGGTTTACGTTCCTACTAAGGGAGAAGAAGCAGTTAGTCAACAGACTGGTTCGGGGACAGCTTCTTCAATAAGCAAGGAAAAGAAGGTCAATCTCAACAAGGCCAGTCTGGAAGAACTCAAGCAGGTCAAGGGACTGGGAGGAAAACGAGCTCAGGACATTATTGACCATCGTGAGGCAAATGGCAAGTTCAAGTCAGTAGACGAGCTCAAGAAGGTCTCTGGCATTGGTGCCAAGACCATAGAAAAACTTAAAGACTATGTTACAGTGGATTAAGAATTTCTCTATTCCCCTAATTTACCTGAGTTTTCTGTTACTATGGCTTTACTACGCCATTTTCTCAGTATCCTATTTTGCTTTGTTGGGCTTTGTTTTTCTGCTAGTCTGTCTCTTTATCCAATTTCCGTGGAAATCTGCAGGCAAAGTTCTAGTGATTTGTGGAGTCTTTGGCTTCTGGTTTCTCTTTCAAACTTGGCAACAGAGTCAAGCAAGTCAAAATTTGGCGGATTCTGCTGAAAGGGTACGGATTCTGCCCGACACTATTAAGGTCAATGGTGATAGCTTATCCTTTCGTGGCAAGTCTAACGGTCGTGCTTTCCAAGTCTATTATAAACTCCAGTCCGAGAATGAAAAAGAGAAGTTTCAAGTCTTAACAGACCTTCATGAGATAGAGTTAGAAGGAAAACTATCAGAGCCAGAAGGGCAGAGAAATTTTAGTGGCTTTAACTATCAAGCTTATCTGAAGACTCAGGGAATTTACCAGACTCTCAATATCAAAAAAATCCAGTCACTTCAAAAGGTTGGCAGTTGGGATATAGGAGAAAATCTATCCAGTTTACGCCGAAAGGCTGTGGTTTGGATTAAGACACATTTTCCAGACCCTATGCGCAATTACATGACGGGGCTTCTATTAGGACATCTGGATACAGACTTTGAGGAGATGAATGAGCTTTATTCTAGTCTAGGAATTATCCACCTCTTTGCCTTGTCGGGCATGCAGGTAGGATTTTTCATGGATGGCTTTAAGAAACTACTCTTGCGATTGGGCTTGACCCAAGAAAAGTTGAAATTTCTGACTTATCCCTTTTCTCTTATTTATGCAGGGCTGACAGGATTTTCAGCTTCGGTCATTCGCAGTCTCTTGCAAAAGTTACTGGCTCAACATGGTGTTAAGGGCTTGGACAATTTTTCCCTGACGGTGCTTGTCCTCTTTATTATCATGCCCAACTTTTTCCTGACAGCAGGAGGAGTCTTGTCCTGCGCTTATGCTTTTATCCTGACCATGACCAGCAAAGAAGGGGAGGGGCTCAAGGCTGTTGCCAGAGAAAGTCTAGTCATTTCCTTGGGAATATTGCCTATTTTGTCCTTTTATTTTGCGGAATTTCAACCTTGGTCCATCCTTTTGACCTTTGTCTTTTCCTTTCTTTTTGACTTGGTCTTCTTACCACTCTTGTCTATCTTATTTGCCCTTTCCTTTCTCTATCCAGTCATTCAGCTTAATTTTATTTTTGAATGGTTGGAGGGAATGATTCGCTTTGTATCACAGGTGGCAAGCAGGCCGCTTGTACTTGGACAACCTAATGCGTGGATTTTAATTTTATTGTTAATTTCCTTGGCTTTAGTCTATGATTTGAGGAAAAACATTAAAAGGCTAGCAGTGTTGAGCTTATTGATTACAGGTCTCTTTTTCCTGACCAAGTATCCACTGGAAAATGAAATCACCATGCTGGATGTTGGGCAAGGGGAAAGTATTTTCCTACGGGATGTAACTGGGAAAACCATTCTTATAGATGTTGGTGGCAAGGCAGAATCTGATAAGAAAATCGAAAAATGGCAAGAAAAGGCGACGACCAGCAATGCCCAGAGAAGCTTGATACCCTATCTTAAAAGTCGAGGAGTGAGCAAGATTGACCAGCTGATTTTGACAAATACGGACAAGGAGCATATTGGAGATTTGTTGGAGGTGACCAAGGCTTTCCATGTAGGGGAGATTTTAGTGTCAAAAGGCAGTTTGAAACAGAAGGAATTTGTGGCAGAACTACAGGCGACTCAAAACAAAGTACGTAGTGTGTCAGTGGGAGAAAACCTTCTAATTTTTGGAAGTCAGTTAGAAGTCCTATCCCCAAGGAAAATTGGAGATGGCGGTCATGAAGATTCCCTGGTTCTGTATGGAAAACTTTTGGATAAGCACTTTCTCTTCACTGGAAATTTGGAGGAGAAAGGAGAGAAGGACATGCTGAAGCAATATCCTGACCTAGAGGTGGATGTTTTGAAAGCTAGCCAACATGGCTCTAAAAAATCATCAAGTTCAGCCTTTTTAGAACAGCTCAAACCAGAGATGACTCTCATCTCAGTTGGAAAGAACAATCGAACGAAACTCCCCCATCAGGAAACTTTGACACGACTGGAAGGTATCAATAGCAAAGTTTACCGAACTGACCAGCAAGGAGCTATACGGTTTAAAGGTTGGAATAGTTGGAAAATCGACACGGTTGGTTAATGAGCAGAAACTTTTCAAAAAAATAACTTTTTATCTTGACAAGAGCTAGAAAACTTGGTATCATATAAAAGTTGAGAAAAGCAGAAGTGAGAGCTTCTCGCCTTGTGACATTAAGTTGCCTGGCCCTACGGATGAAAAGTTTCTAAGAAACGCTATCATAACGTGCGGGCTTGTATATTTACGAGTCCGCTATTGTTTTTCTCTAATAAAACAAAAGAGGTGAAAACCATAGCAAAGCAAGACTTATTCATCAATGATGAGATTCGTGTACGTGAAGTTCGCTTGATTGGTCTTGAAGGAGAACAGCTAGGCATCAAGCCCCTCAGTGAAGCGCAAGCTTTGGCTGATAACGCTAATGTTGACCTAGTATTGATTCAACCCCAAGCCAAACCGCCTGTTGCAAAAATTATGGACTACGGTAAGTTCAAATTTGAGTACCAGAAGAAGCAAAAAGAACAGCGTAAAAAACAAAGTGTTGTTACTGTGAAAGAAGTTCGTCTAAGTCCAACTATTGACAAGGGTGACTTTGATACAAAACTTCGCAATGCACGCAAATTCCTTGAAAAAGGAAATAAAGTTAAGGTATCTATTCGCTTTAAGGGTCGTATGATTACCCATAAAGAGATTGGTGCAAAAGTTTTAGCCGAGTTTGCTGAAGCAACTCAAGATATTGCCATCATCGAACAGCGTGCTAAAATGGATGGACGTCAAATGTTCATGCAATTGGCGCCAGCGACTGACAAAAAATAATTGTCAGAAAGTTAAATAAAGGAGAAAAAATCATGCCAAAACAAAAAACACACCGCGCATCAGCTAAACGTTTCAAACGTACAGGTTCTGGTGGACTTAAACGTTTCCGTGCTTACACTTCTCACCGTTTCCACGGAAAAACTAAGAAACAACGTCGTCATCTTCGTAAAGCATCTATGGTGCATTCAGGAGATTACAAACGTATCAAAGCAATGCTTACTCGCTTGAAATAATAGCTTGACTGTAAGTAAACAATTCTAGGAAATATTTGGAGGAAATAAAACATGGCACGTGTTAAAGGTGGCGTTGTATCACGCAAACGTCGTAAACGTATTCTTAAATTAGCAAAAGGTTACTATGGAGCTAAACACATCTTGTTCCGTACTGCAAAAGAACAAGTAATGAACTCTTACTACTATGCATACCGTGACCGTCGTCAGAAAAAACGTGACTTCCGCAAATTGTGGATCACTCGTATCAACGCGGCAGCTCGTATGAACGGACTTTCATACTCACAATTGATGCATGGTTTGAAATTGGCTGAGATCGAAGTTAACCGTAAAATGCTTGCTGACTTGGCTGTTAACGATGCAGCAGCTTTCACAGCTCTTGCAGATGCAGCTAAAGCAAAACTTGGTAAATAATAACAGATAAGACTGGAACAGGATTGTCCCAGTCTTTTTAAAAATAAAGGAGAAAAATATGGCTTCAAAAATGCTACACACTTGCTTGCGAGTAGAAAACCTTGAAAAATCAATCGCATTTTATCAAGATGCTTTTGGTTTTAAAGAATTGCGTCGCAGAGATTTTCCAGATCATGCCTTCACGATTGTCTATCTAGGTCTTGAGGGTGACGACTATGAGTTGGAATTGACTTATAACTACGATCACGGTCCGTATGTGGTTGGAGATGGATTTGCCCATATCGCCCTCAGTACACCTGATCTTGAGGCACTTCATCAAGAGCATAGTGCCAAAGGATATGAAGTAACTGAACCAAATGGTCTACCAGGAACTGCACCTAACTATTACTTTGTCAAAGACCCTGATGGATACAAGGTAGAAGTCATTCGTGAAAAATAATCTCGTGAAGTCAAGTAGAATGTTCGTTTTCTACTTGACTTTTTTTAGCTGAAAGAGTATACTAATAAAAATTTAACCTTTAAGGGGAGTCCAGAGAGACTCACAAGGTGTCAGATAAAAGAATAGTACAATTTTCTAGAGGGGACTTTTTGAGTGTGCTCTCTTGTGTTGTACGATTTTAACTGAGGCCTTGCACTAGC
This sequence comes from Streptococcus pneumoniae, assembly GCF_001096185.1. Lineage (GTDB taxonomy): Bacteria > Bacillota > Bacilli > Lactobacillales > Streptococcaceae > Streptococcus > Streptococcus pneumoniae_B. The sequence goes on along the minus strand of NZ_CRPU01000003.1, from coordinate 66,915 downwards.
AAGGTCTTTTCTTTATCTGGTCCCCTTAAAATTTAAGGAGGAAAAATCATGAATCCCACATGTAAGAAACGTTTGGGTGCAATTCGTTTGGAAACCATGAAGGTGGTTGCACAGGAGGAAATCGCGCCAGCAATCTTTGAATTAGTCCTAGAAGGAGAAATGGTTGAAGCCATGCGAGCAGGCCAATTTCTTCATCTGCGTGTGCCTGATGACGCCCATCTTTTGCGTCGTCCTATTTCAATTTCGTCTATTGATAAGGTTAAGAAGCAGTGTCATCTCATTTATCGGATTGAGGGAGCTGGGACAGCTATTTTCTCAACCTTAAGTCAGGGAGATACTCTTGATGTGATGGGACCTCAGGGAAATGGTTTTGATTTGTCTGACCTTGATGAGCAGAGCCAGGTTCTCCTCGTTGGTGGTGGGATTGGTGTACCTCCTTTGCTTGAGGTGGCCAAGGAATTGCATGAACGTGGAGTGAAAGTAGTGACAGTCCTCGGTTTTGCTAATAAGGATGCTGTTATTTTGAAAACGGAATTGGCTCAGTATGGTCAGGTCTTTGTAACGACAGATGATGGTTCTTATGGCATTAAGGGAAATGTTTCCGTTGTTATCAAGGATTTAGACAGTCAGTTTGATGCTGTTTACTCATGTGGGGCTCCAGGAATGATGAAGTATATCAATCAAACCTTTTATGACCACCCAAGAGCCTATCTATCTCTGGAATCTCGTATGGCTTGTGGGATGGGGGCTTGCTATGCTTGTGTCCTAAAAGTACCAGAAAGCGAGACAGTCAGCCAACGCGTCTGTGAAGATGGCCCTGTTTTCCGCACAGGAACAGTTGTATTGTAAGGAGAAAATCATGACTACAAATCGTTTACAAGTTTCTCTACCAGGCTTGGATTTGAAAAATCCGATTATTCCAGCATCAGGCTGTTTTGGTTTTGGACAAGAGTATGCCAAGTACTATGATTTAGACCTTTTAGGTTCTATTATGATCAAGGCGACCACTCTTGAACCCCGTTTTGGCAATCCAACTCCAAGGGTGGCAGAAACACCTGCTGGCATGCTCAATGCAATCGGTTTGCAAAATCCTGGTTTGGAAGTTGTTTTGGCTGAAAAGCTACCTTGGTTGGAAAGAGAATATCCAAATCTTCCTATTATTGCCAATGTAGCTGGTTTTTCAAAACAAGAGTATGCTGCTGTTTCTCATGGTATTTCCAAGGCAGCTAATGTGAAGGCTATTGAACTCAATATTTCTTGTCCCAACGTAGATCACTGTAATCACGGACTTTTGATTGGTCAAGATCCAGATTCGGCTTATGATGTGGTGAAAGCAGCTGTGGAAGCGTCTGATATACCAGTTTATGTCAAACTAACCCCTAGTGTGACCGATATTGTTACTGTCGCAAAAGCTGCAGAAGATGCGGGGGCATGTGGATTAACCATGATCAATACTCTAGTTGGAATGCGCTTTGACCTCAAAACCAGAAAACCAATCTTGGCCAATGGAACAGGTGGAATGTCTGGTCCAGCAGTCTTTCCAGTAGCCCTCAAACTTATCCGACAAGTAGCCCAAACAACAGACCTGCCTATCATTGGAATGGGGGGAGTGGATTCGGCAGAAGCTGCCCTAGAAATGTATCTGGCTGGAGCATCTGCTATTGGAGTTGGAACAGCCAACTTTACCAATCCTTACGCCTGTCCTGACATCATCGAAAATTTACCAAAAGTCATGGACAAATACGGCATTAGCAGTCTAGAAAATCTCCGCAAGGAAGTAAAAGAGTCTCTGAGGTAAGCTGCAATCAATCTGTTCTTGATTTTTTATTAGTTTTTAATGTTGATTATAGAGAATTTTGATATAATGAAATGAGTAAGAACAGAGGAAGAAGGTTAATGAAGAAATTAAAATTTATTTTTTTAGCCCTGCTATTTTTCTTAGTCAGACCAGAGAGTGCAATGGCTAGCGATGGTACTTGGCAAGGAAAACAATACCTGAAAGCAGATGGCAGTCAAGCAGCGAATGAGTGGGTTTTTGATGCTCACTATCAATCTTGGTTTTATATAAAAGCAGATGCTAACTATGCTGAAAATGAATGGTTGAAGCAAGGTGATGATTATTTTTATCTCAAATCTGGTGGCTATATGGCCAAATCAGAATGGGTAGAAGACAAGGGAACCTTTTATTATCTTGACCAAAATGGAAAGATGAAAAGAAATGCTTGGGTAGGTGCTTCCTATGTTGGTGCAACAGGTGCCAAGGTAATAGAAGACTGGGTCTATGATTCTCGATACGATGCTTGGTTTTATATCAAAGCAGATGGACAACACGCAGAGAAAGAATGGCTTCAAATCAAGGGGAAGGACTATTATTTCAAATCCGGTGGTTATCTACTGACAAGTCAGTGGATTGAACAGGCTTATGTGAGTGCTAGTGGTGCTAAAGTACAGCAAGGTTGGCTTTTTGACAAACAATACCAATCTTGGTTTTACATCAAAGCAAATGGAAATCATGCTGATAAAGAATGGATTTTCGAGAATGGTCACTATTATTATCTAAAATCCGGTGGCTATATGGCAGCAAATGAATGGATTTGGGATAAGGAGTCATGGTTTTACCTCAAATCTGATGGGAAAATGACTGAGAAAGAATGGTTATACGATTCTAAAAGTCAAGCCTGGTACTACTTCAAATCTGGTGGCTACATGGCGAAAAATGAGACAGTAGATGGTTATCAGCTTGGAAGCGATGGTAAATGGCTTGGAGAAAAAGCTACAAACGAAAATGCTGCTTACTATCAAGTAGTTCCTGTCACAGCAAATGTTTATAATGCAGATGGTGAAAAGCTCTCCTATATATCGCAAGGTAGTGTCGTATGGCTAGATAAGGATAGAAAAAGTGATGACAAGCGCCTGGCTATTACTATTTCTGGTTTGTCAGGCTATATGAAAACAGAAGATTTACAAGCACTAGATTCTAGCAAGGATTTTATCCCTTATTATGAGAGCGATGGGTATCGTTTTTATCACTATGTGGCTCAGAATGCTAGTATCCCAGTAGCTTCTCATCTTTCTGATATGGAAGTAGGCAAGAAATATTATTCGGCAGATGGGCTGCATTTTGATGGTTTTAACCTTGAAAATCCCTTCCTTTTCAAAGATTTGACAGATGCTACAAACTATAGTGCTGAAGACTTGGATAAGGTATTTAGTTTGTTAAATATTAATAATAGCCTCCTGGAAAATAAGGGAGCTACCTTTAAGGAAGCTGAAGAACATTACCATATCAATGCCCTCTATCTCCTTGCCCATAGTGCTTTAGAAAGTGATTGGGGACGAAGTAAGATTGCCAAAGATAAGAATAATTTCTTTGGAATTACAGCCTATGATACGACACCTTACCTTTCTGCCAAGACATTTGATGATGTGGATAAAGGTATTTTAGGAGCAACCAAGTGGATCAAGGAAAATTATATCGATAGGGGCAGAACTTTCCTTGGAAACAAGGCGTCTGGTATGAATGTGGAATATGCCTCAGACCCTTATTGGGGCGAAAAAATTGCTAGTGTGATGATGAAAATCAATGAGAAACTAGGTGGCAAAGATTAGTCCTATTATTGGATATGATTTGAGTAAGTAGTAATACTCTTCAAAAATCTCTTCAAACCACGTCAACGTCGCCTTGGATTATATATGTGACTGACTTTGTCAGTCTTATTTACAACCTCAAAGCAGTGCTTTGAGCAGCCTGCGGCTAGCTTCCTAGTTTGCTCTTTGATTTTCATTGAGTATGAATATGATTTGAGTGAATAGTAAGTTAAAAATCCTGATTTCAAGTAAAATCAGGATTTTTTCATGGATGCGATTTTTTCTGGGTCTGGTGTGACACGGAGGGTCTTTTGTCCTGTGTAGGTGACAAAGCCGGGTTTTCCACCAGTTGGTTTGTTGAGTTTCTTGACTTCAATCATATCTACCTGAACCAGATTTGACAGGCGACCTTGAGAGAAGTAGGCAGCCAGCTCTGCTGCGTCTGTCTTGACTTCATCAGATGGGTCAAGATTTCCTGAGATGACAACGTGACTTCCAGGAATGTCCTTGGCATGGAACCAAAGTTCCTCCTTGCGGGCCATTTTAAAGGTTAGCTCTTCATTTTGCAGGTTATTGCGGCCGACATAGATGATGGTTTTGCCATCGCTTGCTAGATACTGTTCTGGTTTTTTACGTTTCTGGATTTTCTCCCGTTGTCTTCTGCGGATAAAACCTGTTTGAATCAATTCTTCACGGATTTCAGCGATTTCTTCCAGTCCAGCTTGGTTGAGGACGGTCTCCACACTTTCCAGATAGAGAATGCTTGTCTTTGTTTCTTCAATCAGATCAGTCAAGTATTTGACAGCTTCTTTTAATTTCTGATAGCGTTTGAAATAGCGTTGGGCATTCTGGTTGGGAGTCAGAGCCTTATCCAGCGCAATGGTGGTAGGTTGGTTGGTGTAGTAGTTGTCCAGGATAACCTGGTCTTGGTCATTAGGCACCTGATGGAGGAAGGTTGTCAGCAATTCCCCTTTTTGACGAAATTCTTCAGCATTGTCTGTCGCCAGTAACTCTTTTTCCTGTTTTTTGAGTTTGTGGCGGTTTTTCTGAAGTTCATTTTCAACACGACGAATGAGTTCACTGGCTTGCTGTTTGACACGGTCGCGTTCAGCCTTATCCTTATAGTAGGTGTCCAGCAAATCAGAAAGACTGGTGAAAGGCTCTCCCACCTGATTTGCAAAAGGAACTGGACTGAAGGATGTCTCTGTCAAGCAGGGCTTGGTTTCTTGATTGAAAAAGTTACGGAAAGTAGATAGTTTATCACTAACCAGAATGTTTTCCAATTCATTTGCCGTATCGCGTCCCAAACCTTGAAAGAGGTTTTGAAGGTTTTTAGCTGTCGTTTCCTGTGTCTGCAGGATTTCAAAGAGTTTCTCGTCCTTGATTGTAAAAGGATTGAGAGATTCCGTACTTGGCGGAGCGATATAGGTAGACCCAGGCAGCAAGGTGCGGTAGCTATTTTGTGAAAAGCCAACGTGTTTAATGACTTCGAGGATTTTATGACTGCTTTTATCGACCAGTAGAATATTACTGTGTTTACCCATAATCTCGATAATCAAGGTAGCCTGAATATGGTCCCCAATCTCGTTTTTATTGGAAACTGTCATTTCCACAATACGGTCATTTTCCACTTGCTCAATCGACTCAATCAGGGCACCCTGCAAATATTTTCTCAAAACCATGATAAGAGTAGAAGGTTGGGCTGGATTTTCAAAAGTCGTTTGGGTCAGCTGAATGCGTCCAAAAACTGGATGGGCAGAAAGGAGCAGGCGATGACTTTGGCGATTGCTGCGGATTTGCAAGACCAACTCTTGTTCAAAAGGTTGATTGATTTTCTGAATGCGCCCATTCACTAACTCTCTTCGCAATTCCTCAACCATGTGGTGTAAAAAAAATCCGTCAAATGACATCGTTCTCTCCTTGTGATTGTATTCCATAGTATTATATCAAAAAGGTAGAATAAAATCATGGAAATGTGGTATAATAAAGCCAAGTAAAGAGAAACGAGAAGCACATGTATATTGAAATGGTAGATGAAACTGGTCAAGTTTCAAAAGAAATGTTGCAACAAACCCAAGAAATTTTGGAATTTGCAGCCCAAAAATTAGGAAAAGAAGACAAGGAAATGGCAGTTACCTTTGTGACCAATGAGCGTAGTCATGAACTCAATCTGGAGTACCGTGACACAGACCGTCCGACAGATGTCATCAGCCTTGAGTATAAGCCAGAGTTGGAAATTGCCTTTGATGAAGAGGATTTACTTGAAAATCCAGAATTGGCAGAGATGATGTCTGAGTTTGATGCCTATATTGGGGAGCTGTTCATCTCTATCGATAAGGCTCATGAGCAGGCCGAGGAATATGGCCACAGCTTTGAGCGTGAGATGGGCTTCTTGGCAGTACACGGCTTTTTACATATCAACGGCTATGATCACTACACTCCGGAAGAAGAAGCGGAGATGTTCGGTTTACAAGAAGAAATTTTGACAGCCTATGGACTCACAAGAAAATAAACGAAAATGGAAAAATCGTGACCTGATATCCAGTTTAGAATTTGCCCTCACAGGAATTTTTACTGCCATCAAGGAAGAACGCAATATGCGAAAACATGCCGTGATGGCTTTAGTGGTCATCCTTGCAGGTTTTGTTTTTCAGGTGTCACGAATCGAGTGGCTCTTTCTCCTATTGAGCATTTTCTTGGTAGTAGCTTTTGAAATTATCAATTCTGCTATTGAAAATGTGGTGGATTTGGCCAGTCACTATCACTTTTCCATGCTGGCTAAAAATGCCAAGGATATGGCGGCCGGCGCGGTATTAGTGGTCTCTCTTTTCGCAGCCTTAACAGGCGCATTGATTTTTCTCCCACGAATCTGGGACTTAATATTTTAAACAGTAAGAGGAAATTATGACTTTTAAATCAGGCTTTGTAGCCATTTTAGGACGTCCCAATGTTGGGAAGTCAACTTTTTTAAATCATGTCATGGGGCAAAAGATTGCCATCATGAGTGACAAGGCGCAGACAACGCGCAACAAAATCATGGGAATTTACACGACTGATAAGGAACAAATCGTCTTTATCGACACACCAGGGATTCACAAGCCTAAAACGGCCCTTGGAGATTTCATGGTGGAATCTGCCTACAGTACTCTGCGTGAAGTGGATACTGTCCTATTCATGGTGCCAGCTGATGAAGCGCGTGGTAAGGGCGATGATATGATTATCGAGCGTCTCAAGGCTGCTAATGTTCCTGTTATTCTGGTGGTGAACAAGATTGATAAGGTTCATCCAGACCAACTTTTGTCTCAGATTGATGATTTCCGAAATCAGATGGACTTTAAGGAAATCGTTCCAATCTCAGCCCTTCAGGGCAATAACGTGTCTCGTCTAGTGGATATTTTGAGTGAAAATCTGGATGAAGGATTCCAGTATTTCCCGTCTGATCAAATCACAGACCATCCAGAACGTTTCTTGGTTTCAGAGATGGTTCGCGAGAAAGTCTTGCACCTAACTCGTGAAGAGATTCCGCATTCTGTCGCAGTAGTGGTTGATTCTATGAAGCGAGATGAAGAGACGGATAAGGTTCACATCCGTGCAACCATCATGGTCGAGCGCGATAGCCAAAAAGGGATTATCATCGGTAAAGGTGGCGCTATGCTTAAGAAAATCGGTAGCATGGCCCGTCGTGATATCGAACTTATGCTAGGAGATAAGGTCTTCCTAGAAACATGGGTCAAGGTCAAGAAAAACTGGCGCGATAAAAAGCTAGATTTGGCTGACTTTGGCTATAATGAAAAAGAATACTAAGTAGAGGTGGGCTCATGCCTGCTTCTTGTTTTTACAGAAGGAGGACTTATGCCTGAATTACCTGAGGTTGAAACCGTTCGTCGTGGCTTAGAAAAATTGATTTTGGGAAAGAAGATTTCGAGTATAGAAATTCGCTATCCCAAGATGATTAAGATAGATTTGGACGAGTTTCAAAAGGAAGTGCCTGGTCAGATTGTTGAGTCAATGGGACGTCGTGGTAAATATTTGATTTTCTACCTGACAGACAAGGTCTTGATTTCCCATCTGCGGATGGAGGGCAAGTATTTTTACTATCCAGACCAAGTACCTGAACGCAAGCATGCCCATGTTTTCTTTCAGTTTGAAGATGGCGGCACGCTTGTTTATGAGGATGTACGCAAGTTTGGTACTATGGAATTCTTGGCTCCTGACCTTTTAGACGCCTACTTTATTTCTAAAAAATTAGGTCCTGAACCAAGCGAACAAGACTTTGATGTGCAGGTCTTTCAAGCTGCCCTAGCTAAGTCTAAAAAGCCTATCAAATCCCATCTCCTAGACCAAACCTTGGTAGCTGGACTTGGCAATATCTATGTGGATGAGGTTCTCTGGCGAGCTCAGGTTCATCCGGCTAGACCTTCCCAGACTTTGACAGCAGAAGAAGTGACAGCTATTCATGACCAGACCATTGCTGTTTTGGGACAGGCTGTTGAAAAAGGTGGCTCCACCATTCGGACCTATACCAATGCCTTTGGGGAAGATGGGACCATGCAAGATTTTCATCAGGTCTATGATAAGGCTGGTCAAGAATGTTCACGTTGTGGCACTGTGATTGAGAAAATCCAACTAGGTGGACGAGGCACCCATTTTTGTCCTCAGTGCCAAAGGAGGAATTGATGGGAAAAATCATTGGAATCACTGGGGGAATTGCCTCTGGTAAGTCAACTGTGACAAATTTTCTAAGAAAGCAAGGTTTTCAAGTAGTGGATGCCGACGCAGTCGTCCACCAACTACAGAAACCTGGTGGTCGTTTGTTTGAGGCTCTAGTCCAGCACTTTGGTCAAGAAATAATTCTAGAAAAGGGGGAACTCAATCGCCCTCTCCTAGCTAGTCTTATCTTTTCAAAACCTGAGGAACGGGAATGGTCTAGGGTAACTCAAGGAGAGATTATCCGTGAGGAACTAGCTACATTAAGAGACCAATTGGCTCAGACAGAAGAGATTTTCTTCATGGATATTCCCTTACTTTTTGAGCAGGACTACGTCTCTTGGTTTGATGAGACCTGGTTGGTCTATGTGGACCGAGAGATCCAAGTGGATCGCTTAATGAAAAGGGACCAGTTGTCCAAAGATGAAGCTGAGTCTCGTCTGGCAGCCCAGTGGCCTTTAGAGAAAAAGAAAGATTTGGCCAGCCAGGTTCTTGATAATAATGGCAATCAGGACCAGCTTCTAACTCAGGTGGTCTCCTTGCTTGAGAGAGGTAAGCAAGATGTCAGAGATTAACTGGAAGGATAATCTGCGCATTGCCTGGTTTGGTAATTTTCTGACAGGAGCCAGTATTTCCTTAGTTGTGCCTTTTATGCCCATCTTTGTGGAAAATCTAGGTGTAGGGAGTGAGCAAGTTGCTTTTTATGCAGGTTTAGCTATTTCTGTCTCTGCCATTTCTGCGGCACTTTTCTCTCCTATCTGGGGCATCCTTGCTGACAAATACGGACGAAAACCCATGATGATTCGGGCTGGCATGGCCATGACTATTACTATGGGAGGCTTGGCCTTTGTTCCAAATATTTATTGGTTAATCTTTCTTCGTTTATTAAACGGTGTATTTGCAGGATTTGTTCCTAATGCAACTGCCTTGATAGCCAGTCAGGTTCCCAAGGAAAAATCAGGCTCTGCCTTAGGCACTTTGTCTACAGGTGTAGTTGCAGGCACTCTAACTGGTCCCTTTATCGGGGGCTTTATTGCAGAATTATTTGGCATTCGTACAGTTTTCCTACTGGTTGGTAGTTTTCTGTTTTTAGCTGCTGTTTTGACTATTTGCTTTATCAAGGAAGATTTTCAACCAGTAGCCAAGGAAAAGGCCATCCCAACAAAGGAATTATTTACATCAGTTAAATATCCCTATCTTTTGGTCAACCTCTTTCTGACCAGTTTTGTCATCCAATTTTCTGCCCAATCAATCGGCCCTATCTTAGCTCTGTATGTACGTGATTTAGGCCAGACAGAGAATCTTCTTTTTGTATCTGGTTTGATTGTATCCAGTATGGGCTTTTCCAGTATGATGAGTGCAGGAGTCATGGGAAAGCTAGGTGACAAGGTGGGCAACCATCGCCTCTTGGTTGTAGCCCAGTTTTATTCAGTTATCATCTATCTCCTCTGTGCTAATGCCTCTAACCCCCTCCAACTAGGACTCTATCGTTTCCTCTTTGGCTTGGGAACTGGTGCGCTGATACCTGGGGTCAATGCCCTTCTCAGCAAGATGACGCCCAAAGCTGGTATTTCGAGGGTCTTTGCCTTCAATCAGGTATTCTTTTATCTGGGAGGAGTCGTTGGTCCCATGGCAGGTTCTGCAGTAGCAGGTCAATTTGGCTACCATGCAGTTTTTTATGCGACAAGCCTTTGTGTTGCCTTTAGTTGTCTCTTTAACCTGCTTCAATTTCGAACATTATTAAAAGTAAAGGAAATCTAGTGCGAGTAAAAATTAATCTCAAATGCTCCTCTTGTGGCAGTATCAATTACCTAACCAGTAAAAATTCAAAAACCCATCCAGACAAGATTGAGGTTTTAAAGTATTGTCCCAAGGAAAGAAAAGTAACCCTACATCTTGAATCTAAGTAGATTTTATGGTAAAATAATAGGGATTTTAAGGAGTTTGATATGTATAACCTATTATTAACCATTTTATTAGTATTATCTGTTGTGATTGTGATTGCGATTTTCATGCAACCAACTAAAAACCAATCCAGCAATGTATTTGATGCCAGCTCAGGTGATTTGTTTGAACGCAGTAAAGCGCGCGGTTTCGAAGCTGTAATGCAGCGTTTGACAGGGATTTTAGTCTTTTTCTGGCTAGCCATTGCCTTAGCATTGACGGTATTATCAAGTAGATAAGAAAATAATGGGCAGGACTAGGTCTTTGCCTCTTTTTATTTTTAAAGGATATTTGAGAAGGTTTTACAGTAAAAGAAAAGAAAAAATCTAGAAAGAAACTATGAAAGATAGAATAAAAGAATATTTACAAGACAAGGGAAAGATGACTGTCAATGACTTGGCTCAGGCTTTGGGAAAAGACGGTTCCAAGGATTTTCGTGAGTTGATTAAAACCTTGTCCTTAATGGAAAGAAAGCACCAGATTCGCTTTGAAGAAGATGGCAGTCTGACCTTGGAAGCCAAGAAAAAACATGAGATTACCCTCAAGGGGATTTTTCATGCCCATAAAAATGGCTTTGGCTTTGTCAGTCTGGAAGGCGAGGAGGATGACCTTTTTGTAGGGAAAAATGATGTCAACTATGCTATTGATGGTGATACCGTTGAGGTTGTCATCAAAAAAGTCGCTGACCGCAATAAGGGAACAGCGGCAGAAGCCAAAATTATTGATATCCTAGAACACAGTTTGACAACCGTTGTTGGGCAAATCGTTCTAGATCAGGAAAAACCTAAGTATGCTGGCTACATCCGTTCGAAAAACCAGAAAATCAGCCAACCGATTTATGTTAAGAAACCAGCCCTAAAACTAGAGGGAACAGAGGTTCTCAAGGTCTTTATCGATAAATACCCAAGCAAGAAACATGATTTCTTTGTCGCGAGTGTCCTCGATGTGGTTGGGCACTCGACGGATGTCGGAATTGATGTCCTTGAGGTTTTGGAGTCTATGGACATTGTATCTGAGTTTCCAGAAGCTGTTGTCAAGGAAGCAGAAAAAGTACCGGATGCTCCGTCTCAAAAGGATATGGAAGGCCGTCTGGATTTGAGAGATGAAATTACCTTTACCATTGACGGTGCTGATGCTAAGGACTTGGATGATGCGGTGCATATCAAGGCTTTAAAAAATGGGAATTTGGAGCTTGGAGTTCACATCGCAGATGTTTCCTACTATGTGACCGAGGGTTCGGCTCTTGATAAGGAAGCCCTTAATCGCGCGACTTCTGTCTATGTGACAGACCGTGTGGTCCCAATGCTTCCAGAACGACTGTCAAATGGTATCTGCTCCCTCAATCCTCAAGTTGACCGCCTGACCCAGTCAGCCATCATGGAGATTGATAAACATGGTCGTGTGGTCAACTACACTATCACACAAACAGTTATCAAGACCAGTTTTCGTATGACCTATAGCGATGTCAATGATATCCTAGCTGGAGACAAGGAAAAGAGACAAGAGTATCATAAAATTGTACCAAGTATCGAACTCATGGCCAAGCTTCATGAAACTTTAGAAAACATGCGTGTGAAACGTGGAGCCCTCAATTTTGATACCAATGAAGCTAAGATTTTAGTTGATAAACAAGGCAAGCCTGTTGATATCGTTTTTCGTCAGCGTGGTGTTGCCGAGCGCATGATTGAGTCCTTTATGTTGATGGCCAATGAAACAGTTGCTGAGCATTTTAGCAAGCTGGATTTGCCTTTTATTTATCGAATTCACGAGGAGCCAAAGGCTGAAAAGGTTCAGAAGTTTATTGATTATGCTTCAAGCTTTGGCTTGCGTATTTATGGGACCGCCAGTGAGATTAGCCAAGAGGCCCTCCAAGACATCATGCGTACTGTTGAGGGAGAACCTTATGCGGATGTCTTGTCCATGATGCTTCTTCGCTCCATGCAGCAGGCTCGCTATTCGGAGCACAATCACGGCCACTATGGACTAGCGGCTGATTATTATACTCACTTTACTAGTCCGATTCGTCGTTATCCAGACCTCCTTGTTCACCGTATGATTCGGGACTACGGCCGTTCTAAGGAAATAGCAGAGCATTTTGAGCAAGTGATTCCAGAGATTGCGACCCAGTCTTCCAACCGTGAACGTCGTGCCATTGAGGCTGAACGTGAAGTCGAAGCCATGAAAAAGGCTGAGTACATGGAAGAATACGTGGGCGAAGAGTATGATGCAGTTGTATCAAGTATTGTCAAATTCGGTCTCTTTGTTGAATTGCCAAACACAGTTGAAGGCTTGATTCACATCACTAATCTACCTGAATTTTATCATTTCAATGAGCGGGATTTGACTCTTCGTGGGGAGAAATCAGGAACAACCTTCCGTGTGGGTCAGCAAATCCGTATCCGAGTTGAAAGAGCCGACAAGATGACGGGTGAAATTGACTTCTCTTACATCCCAAGTGAGTTTGATGTGATTGAGAAGGGCTTGAAACAGTCTAGTCGTAGTGACAGAGGGCGTGGTTCAAGTCGTCGTTCAGATAAGAAGGAAGACAAGAGAAAATTAGGACGCTCAAATGATAAGCGCAAGCATTCACAAAAAGACAAGAAACCTTTTTACAAGGAAGTAGCTAAGAAAGGAGCCAAGCATGGCAAAGGGCGAGGGAAAGGTCGTCGCGCAAAATAAAAAGGCGCGCCACGACTATACAATCGTAGATACGCTAGAGGCAGGAATGGTCCTGACTGGAACTGAAATCAAGAGTGTGCGAGCTGCTCGAATCAATCTCAAGGATGGCTTTGCCCAAGTAAAAAATGGGGAAGTTTGGTTGAGCAATGTTCATATCGCTCCTTACGAAGAGGGCAATATCTGGAACCAGGAACCAGAACGTCGTCGCAAACTCCTGCTCCATAAGAAACAAATCCAAAAATTAGAACAAGAGACTAAAGGGACAGGAATGACCCTGGTTCCCCTTAAAGTCTATATCAAAGATGGTTATGCCAAGCTTCTTTTAGGTTTAGCTAAAGGGAAGCATGACTATGATAAACGGGAGTCAATCAAACGTCGTGAGCAAAACCGCGACATTGCGCGCGTGATGAAAGCAGTCAACCAGCGATAAAAAGAGGAATTGAAAATGGAAAAATTAGTTGCCTATAAACGTATGCCTTTGTGGACTAAAGAAACCATGCCAGAGGCTGTTCAGCAGAAACACAATACCAAGGTTGGAACTTGGGGCAAGATTACTGTTTTAAAAGGAACTCTCAAGTTTATTGAATTGACAGAGGATGGTGAGGTTTTAGCTGAGCACCTCTTTGAAGCAGGAGCTGACAATCCCATGGTACAACCTCAAGCTTGGCACCGAGTGGAAGCTACCACAGACGATGTGGAATGGTATTTGGAATTTTATTGTAAACCTGAGGATTATTTCCCTAAAAAATATAATACCAATCCGGTTCATTCAGAGGTCTTAGAGGCTATGCAGACAGTAAAACCAGGAAAAGCCTTGGATTTGGGCTGTGGTCAAGGCCGTAATTCTCTCTTTTTAGCCCTGCAAGGTTTTGATGTGACGGCTGTAGATCAAAATGAACTAGCCCTTGAAATCTTGCAAAGCATTGTCGAGCAGGAAGATTTGGACATGCCTGTTGGTCTTTACGATATCAATTCAGCTAGCATTGGGCAAGAATATGATTTTATCGTATCAACTGTTGTTCTCATGTTTCTACAAGCAGACCGCATTCCTGAAATTATCAAAAATATGCAGGAGAAAACCAGTGCTGGTGGCTATAATCTTATCGTCTGTGCCATGGACACGGAGGATTATCCTTGCTCAGTGAACTTCCCATTTACCTTTAAAGAAGGGGAATTGGCAGACTATTACAAGGACTGGGAGTTGGTCAAGTACAATGAAAATCCAGGCCATTTGCACCGTCGCGATGAGAATGGCAATCGCATTCAACTACGCTTTGCGACCATGCTAGCTAAGAAAATAAAGTAAATAAGAATGAAGATTAGGAAATTTCCTGATCTTTTTTCTTTTTTACGAATAGATAAGATAGAAGAATTGACAAAAATACGCATTATAAGTATAATTTTAGCTAGAAAGGTGACCATACATGCCAATCACAGGTAAGGAAATGGTAAAATTATACTCAATGAAAATCAAAGAGCAAACTAGGAAGCTGGCCGCAGGCTGTACTTGAGTACGGCAAGGAGAAGCTGACGTGGTTTGAATTTGATTTTCGAAGAGTATTAGCTCTTGCAAATGGATGGATTGAAGTACGTAAGAGAGGAAGTCATCATCATTTTAAGAAAGAAGGGGTTCCCTATCTTGTCACTATTCCAGTTCACGGTAATGATGATCTAGGAAAAGGTTTAGAGAGAAAAATATTAAAAGATTTGGGATTGTAGTTGATTTGGAAATTGTGGAGGTGTATTATGCTAAAATCTTATCCTGCTATTTTTCATAAAGAAGGTACTGGATACTGGATTGAATTTCCGGAGTTTGGAGGTGGGACAGAGGGAGCAACGATTGAACTTGCAATGAAAAATGCTCGGGAAATGCTTGAGAGTGTTTTAGCTTCTTATATTGATGAAGGACTGGCTCTGCCTACTCCTAGTGACATTGCTGAGTTGAAAGCTCCTGATGGATTTGTGACTTTGATTCAGGTCAATCCCTTGCCTTTCGTAAAGAATAATAAAGCGATTCGAAAAAATGTTACGGTTCCAGAGTGGCTAGTCAGACTTGCAGATCGTGAGAAAGTGAACTATTCTGAAGTGTTGACACAAGCTCTTGAAAGTCGCTTGCAACTCTAAAATTATAGAGTGATGAAGATTAGGAAATTTCCTGATCTTTTTTCTTTTTTTCGAATAATATAGAAAAGGAGGAAAATCATGTTTGTTGCGAGAGATGCTAGGGGCAAATTGGTAAATGTGTTAGAGGATAAGCTTGAGAAGCAAGCCTACACCTGCCCAGCTTGTGGAGGTCAGCTCCGTTTGCGTCAAGGATCAAGTGTCCGAACCCATTTTGCCCATAAATCCTTAAAAGACTGTGATTACTCCTTTGAAAATGAAAGTCCAGAACACTTGGCAAATAAGGAAGTCCTCTATCACTGGTTGAAAAAAGAGGCAGAGGTTCAATTAGAATACCCCCTTCCAGAGCTTAAACAGATTGCGGATGTATTTGTAAATGGCAATCTAGCTTTAGAGGTTCAATGTAGTCCCTTGCCACAAAAAGTTCTTAAAGAGCGTAGTGAGGGTTATCGTAGTGAGGGTTACCAAGTACTGTGGTTGCTTGGAGAAAAACTTTGGATCAAGGATCGTTTGACTCGTCTGCAAGAAGGTTTTCTTTATTTCAGTCAAAATATGGGCTTTTATGTTTGGGAAGTAGATAAGGAAAAACAGCTTTTAAGGCTTAAATATCTCATACATCAGGATCTTCGAGGCAAACTCCATTATCAAATCAAGGAATTTCCCTATGGACAAGATAGTCTACTGGAGATATTACGTTTTCCCTATAAGAAACAAAAACTATCTCATTTTACAGTTTCTGAGGACAAGGACATCTGTCGTTATATCCGGCAACAACTGTACTATCAAAATCCCTTTTGGATGAAAGAACAAGCAGAAGCCTATCAAAAGGGAGAAAATCTCCTGACTTATGGGCTAAAAGAATGGTATCCACAAATTAGACCACTAGTAGGCGAGTTTTGCCAAATTGAGAAAGATTTGGCTAGCTATTATCAGTATTTTCAAACCTATTACCAAAAAAATCCTCAAAATGATTGGCAAAAGCTTTATCCACCAGCCTTTTATCAGCAATATTTCTTGAAAAATATGGTAGAATAGAAAGGATGGAGGAATCTAATGGTATTACAAAGACATGAAATAAATGAAAAAGATACATGGGATCTATCAACGATTTACCCAACTGACCAGGCTTGGGAAGAAGCCTTAAAAGATTTAACAAAACAACTGGAGACAGTAGCCCAGTATGAAGATCATCTCTTGGATAGTGCGGATAGCCTACTCGAAATTACTGAATTTTCTCTTGAGATGGAACGCCAAATGGAGAAGCTTTACGTTTATGCTCATATGAAAAATGACCAGGACACACGTGAAGCTAAGTACCAAGAGTACTACGCCAAGGCCATGACTCTCTATAGCCAGCTAGACCAAGCCTTTTCATTCTATGAACCTGAATTTATGGAAATCAGTGAAAAGCAGTATGCTGACTTTTTAGAAGCTCAGCCAAAATTGCAGGTTTATCAACACTATTTTGATAAGCTTTTGCAAGGCAAGGAACACGTTCTTTCACAACGTGAAGAAGAATTATTGGCTGGCGCTGGAGAAATCTTTGGTTCGGCAAGTGAAACCTTCGCTATCTTGGACAATGCGGATATTGTTTTCCCTTATGTTCTTGACGATGATGGTAAGGAAGTTCAGCTATCTCATGGGACTTACACACGTTTGATGGAGTCTAAAAATCGTGAGGTGCGTCGTGGTGCTTATCAAGCTCTTTATGCGACTTATCAACAATTCCAACACACCTATGCTAAAACCTTGCAAACCAATGTTAAGGTGCAAAACTACCGTGCTAAAGTTCGCAACTACAAGAGCGCTCGTCATGCAGCCCTAGCAGCCAATTTTGTTCCAGAGAGTGTTTATGACAATTTGGTAGCAGTAGTTCGCAAGCATTTGCCACTCTTGCATCGTTACCTTGAACTTCGTTCAAAAATCTTGGGGATTTCAGACCTTAAGATGTACGATGTCTACACACCGCTTTCATCTGTTGAATACAGTTTTACTTATGAAGAAGCCTTGAAAAAAGCAGAAGAAGCCTTGGCAGTATTGGGAGAGGATTACTTGAGCCGTGTCAAACGTGCCTTTAGCGAGCGTTGGATTGACGTTTACGAAAATCAAGGCAAGCGTTCAGGGGCCTATTCTGGTGGTTCTTACGATACAAATGCCTTCATGCTTCTTAACTGGCAGGACAATCTGGACAATCTCTTTACTCTTGTTCATGAAACAGGTCATAGTATGCATTCAAGCTATACTCGTGAAACACAGCCTTATGTTTACGGAGATTATTCTATCTTCTTGGCTGAGATTGCCTCAACGACCAATGAGAATATCTTGACGGAGAAATTATTGGAAGAAGTGGAAGACGACGCAACGCGCTTTGCTATTCTCAATAACTTCCTAGACGGTTTCCGTGGAACAGTTTTCCGCCAAACTCAATTTGCTGAGTTTGAACACGCCATTCACCAAGCGGATCAAAATGGTGAAGTTTTGACAAGCGATTTCTTAAATAAACTCTACGCAGATTTGAACCAAGAATATTATGGTTTGAGTAAGGAAGACAATCCTGAAATCCAATACGAGTGGGCTCGCATTCCACACTTCTACTATAACTACTATGTATATCAATATTCAACAGGTTTTGCGGCAGCCTCAGCTTTGGCTGAAAAAATTGTCCATGGTAGTCAAGAAGATCGTGACCGCTATATCGACTACCTCAAGGCAGGTAAGTCTGACTATCCACTTAATGTCATGAGAAAAGCTGGTGTTGATATGGAGAAGGAAGACTATCTCAACGATGCCTTTGCAGTCTTTGAACGTCGTTTAAATGAGTTTGAAGCACTTGTTGAAAAATTGGGATTGGCATAAGATGGTTGAATCGTATAGTAAGAATGCCAACCATAACATGCGTCGTCCTGTTGTCAAAGAAGAAATTGTGGACTTGATGCGCCAGCGTCAAAAGCAAGTCACAGGTTCCTTGAAAGAATTGGAAGACTTTGCCCGCAAGGAAAATATTCCCATTATTCCCCATGAAACGGTTGTTTATTTCAGGTTTCTCATGGAAACCATGCAACCTAAAAACATTCTGGAAATTGGGACGGCTATCGGTTTTTCAGCTCTCTTGATGGCAGAGCATGCGCCAAATGCTAAGATTACAACCATTGACCGTAATCCAGAAATGATTGGTTTTGCCAAGGAAAATTTTGCCCAGTTTGACAGTCGTAAGCAAATCACTCTCCTAGAGGGAGATGCGGTGGATGTCTTATCTACACTGACAGAGTCTTATGATTTCGTCTTTATGGACTCTGCCAAGTCTAAATACATCGTTTTTCTGCCAGAAATCCTCAAACATTTGGAAGTTGGAGGTGTGGTTGTCTTGGATGATATTTTTCAAGGTGGTGATGTTGCCAAGGACATTATGGAAGTTCGGCGTGGCCAGCGAACCATTTATCGAGGACTTCAAAGACTATTTGATGCAACCTTAGACAATCCAGGACTCACCGCAACATTAGTACCTCTGGGAGACGGCATTCTCATGCTTCGTAAAAATGTAGCAGATGTTCAATTGCCTGACAGCGAATGATTTTCAGAAAAATTTAAGAAAATATAGTAAAATAGATAGAGTAACACTTATCTTAAAGGAGTAGACATGAAGAAAAAACTATTGGCAGGTGCCATTACACTATTATCAGTAGCAACTTTAGCAGCTTGTTCGAAAGGTTCAGAAGGGGCAGACCTTATCAGCATGAAAGGGGATGTCATCACAGAACATCAATTTTATGAGCAAGTGAAAAGCAACCCTTCAGCCCAACAAGTCTTGTTAAATATGACCATCCAAAAAGTTTTTGAAAAACAATATGGCTCAGAGCTTGATGATAAAGAGGTTGATGATACTATCGCCGAAGAAGAAAAACAATATGGTGAGAACTACCAACGTGTATTGTCACAAGCAGGTATGACTCTTGAAACACGTAAAGCTCAAATTCGTACAAGTAAATTGGTTGAGTTGGCAGTTAAGAAGGCAGCGGAAGCTGAATTGACAGATGATGCCTATAAGAAGGCCTTTGACGAGTACACTCCAGATGTAACGGCTCAAATCATTCGCTTGGACAATGAAGACAAGGCCAAAGAAGTTCTCGAAAAAGCCAAGGCAGAAGGTGCTGACTTTGCCCAATTAGCCAAAGATAACTCAACTGATGAGAAAACTAAAGCGAATGGTGGAGAAATCACCTTTGATTCTGCTTCAACGGAAGTACCTGAGCAAGTCAAGAAAGCCGCTTTCGCTTTAGATGTAAATGGCATTTCTGATGTGATTACAGCAACTGGCACACAAGCCTACAGTAGCCAATATTACATTGTAAAACTCATTAAGAAAACAGAAAAATCATCTAATATTGATGACTACAAAGAAAAATTAAAAACTGTTATCTTGACTCAAAAACAAAATGATTCAACATTTGTTCAAAGCATTATCGGAAAAGAATTGCAAGCAGCCAATATCAAGGTTAAGGACCAAGCCTTCCAAAATATCTTTACCCAATATATCGGTGGTGGAGATTCAAGCTCAAGCAGTAGTACATCAAACGAATAGTCCAAATCAATGAGTCAGGGAAAAAACTCGACTTCAGGAAAAAATAAAGTAAATTTTCCCACAATAAAACGCATAGTACAAGGTTTCAATACCTGATATTATGCGTTTTTTGATTTTAAAGACTTTTTGACCAGCCTCATTTTTTTAACTTGCTACTCAGTGAAAAGCAAAGATTAAACTAGGAAGCTAGCTGTAGGCTGCTCAAAGAACATCTTTGAGGTTGCAGACAAAACTTATGAGGTCACCAACATATATAATGTGAAGTTGACGTGGTTTGAATAGATTTTAGAAGAGTATGAGTCTGGAAGTTTTAATGGATAATGCAAGATTCCATAGAATGGGTAAGCTAGAGTTCTTATGTGAAGAGTTTGGGCATAAACTTTTACCTCTTCCTCCCTACTCATCTTATACTCAATGAAAATCAAAGAGCAAACTAGGAAACTAGCCGCAGGTTGCTCAAAGCACTGCTTTGAGGTTGTAGATAGAACTGACGAAGTCAGCTCAAAACACTGTTTTGAGGTTGCAGATAGAACTGACGAAGTCAGTAACATATATACGGCAAGGCGACGTTGACGCGGTTTGAAGAGATTTTCGAAGAGTATTAGTATAGAAAAGTGAATCTGAACTAGTACATCACTGCTTCTAAAACATTCTTATAAATTGATTTAAATTCTCAAATCACATTATTCAGTTACTATTTCATTTTGCTCTACAATCCTGTTGAGAAGACACGTGTTCATATCAAAAAGAGTCTGGGACACAAAGATTTTGATTTTAGGAATTCTTTATTATAAATTTTACAAATCGATAGATTAGACAAAAAAGCGAACAAGACAGAATTCTGAGTGTCAGATAACTCGTTTTGTTCGCTTTTTATATTTAAGGCTAGACTTTTGTCCCAGACTCTTTTTACGAGGCTCTTTTGTCTTATTTTTGTTTCAACTGACTATATCTCCTATGGTTCTAGTTCAGAAGGCTAGGCTATAATTATGATTGATAAGAAGTATCATTCCAAGTATCGAGAGTGAATGTTTCAAAATCATGGGTTTCTAGAATGGTCAGACTGGCATTTGCTAGACCGCCATCTTTACGAAGAAGTGGTTCTTTATAGCCTAGGAGAGTACGAAGGCTGGCAGTAAGATTGGCGCCGTGTCCGACAATTAGAATACGCTCAGCTGGACTATCTTTTAATGATTTGATAAATTGGATAGTTCGTTGTGTTGTGCTATAGAGGGATTCGGCTCCAAACATTTGAGTGTCAAATTGAGCAAGATTAGTACGGAAAGCCTGGATTTGTTGCGGGTAAATAGCTTCCAAGGTTGCGATTTTCAAACCTTCTAACTTCCCAAGTTGCCATTCACGGAGATTAGGGACACTTTCTAAAGGACAGGGGGTCTGGAGTTGACTTTGGATAATCTCAGCAGATTTGACCGCTCGAGGTAAATCACTTGAATAAATCTGATTAAAAGGAACATCCTTGAGATACTGGCCTAGTCGTTTTAGGGTTTCAATGGATTCAGGAAGAAGGGGAGAATCTCCACTAGCGCCTTGAAAACGACCTTCTTGGTTCCAGACAGTACGACCGTGGCGGACAAAGTAGAGTTTCATTACTTGCTGTCCTCCAAAATATCTACAAAGTCTGCCTTTACAAAGCTAGCCAAGTCTTGGGGAGCAACGATAATGCTGTGACCAACTTCGCCAGCAGAGACAATCATTTGATCCAAGTCGAGAGCAATTTTATCGATAAAAATGGGATAATTGTGTTTCTGACGAATACCGACAGGATTATTGGCTCCATGAATGTAGCCAGTTGTTTTTTCCAAGTCCTTTTGTGGAATCATGCTCACTTTTTTATTGCCAGAAATTTTGGCGAGTTTCTTTTCCGACAAGTGTTTAGTGATAGGCACAATTCCGATAATCGGTCCTGTTTTATCTCCCAAAAGAGCTAAGGTTTTGAAAATCTGATCTCGTTCATAACCTTGCGGAAGTTCTCCTTCCAGGGCATTGATTTGAATCCCCTGATGTGGGATATCTGCTTTAGATAGGATTTGTTCCACCAATGTTTTTTTGATTTTAACTTTTTTTGCCATTATTTATACTTATCCTCCAATTGGCTCATCCAAATACCAAGCCAGATTCCCAGTGCAAAGAAGAAGGCGATGATGACATAGCCAACAAGTGAGAGGCCGGTGTATTGGATACTTTCAGCGTTTCCTGCATTTGGAATCAAGATTAAAAGGGTACTTGATAGGACGATACCGATGATGAAATGATAGACACGTGAGTGGTAGTTATTTAAGGCATAATCCATCAATTTTGAAAAAATAATGAGAGTTGCACCTGCACCAATTCCAATCGGGAAGAAGGTTCCCAAGAGGTCAAAGGTTTTAAAACCAGTCAACATAGGAGCATAGAGCCCCAAAATCAAAAGTAGATTTGATGGACTGAGGCCAGGCACCAATACGCCAAGAGCCAGCAGTGAACCTGCTAGGACCAAATTAAGAAAGCTAGCACTTAAGGTTCCAACGACAAAATTTAAGGCATAGAGACCTAGTCCAGAAATGATAAAGGTTGTCCAGAACCAAACTAAATCAATCTTGTCTCGATCAGATTCTCGAGTTGATTCTTTGAGGAGGCTAGGAACCGTACCAATGATGGCACCCGCAAAGCTCCATAAGACAAAGACCTGATAATTTTCAAGCAGGTATTCAATCGGGTAGGAAAATAAGCCGATTCCCAGAAGCATACCGATGGCAACTGGAATAAAGTACAAAACATTTTCTTTAAAGTCTTTAAAGGGATGGGCCAGAAAGCCAATCATTCGTTCGTAAATGCCTAAGATTGCTGCTAGAACTCCTCCGGAAATTCCCGGTAGAATAAATCCAAGAGCAATCACAATCCCTTTAATAAGGCGTGCTAACCATGAGAGCATATATTTCCTCCAACTATTTCTATTTCAAAAAATCCTTACTATATTGTATCACAATCAAACACAAAAAGAAAAAGCAAATGCTAAACAAATGCTTTTAAGGTTTTAAAAAGAGTTTTCTAAAGGTTTCTTCTTTGTTTTTTAAGGGAGAGATGACGTTGATATCCAAATCGTGGTCAAAGCCGGCAATTTTTCCTTTAGATGTGTATTGGTGGATGTCATAATCTAAATCAGTTTTAGGACTGCTCTCCAAAAATCCTGAGTTTGAGCCGTAGGACGGAATCCAAACAGAGGTAAACTTGCCTGTATCAATACTATGTTCTTCCATGAAGTAGACACCAATGTAGATGCCGATGTTTTTAGCACCTAGTGATGCTAATTTTGCTCGAAAGGCTTCAACCCCCTCGTTCATATTGGACATGGTTTTGTCTTCTACGTCTAGCCAATAGTAACTAGGGCTGTAAGGAGAGGCAGCATTGTAGAAAACTTCGGCAGCCTTTTCCATTTCTTGGACACTTTTTCCAGCTACATAAGCGTAGACCCCAACTGGGACATTCCGCTTTTGAAGTTCAGTGATATGACTCTTATAGGCCTTGTCTATTCCATTGATAAAGGAAGCATCATTTTCTTTTGTCGTTTGAGCACCACTGTGAACACGAACAATAGCGCCTGAAATATTTTGTGAGAGGGCATCGTAGTTGATTTCCTCAGGACGCTGCCAGCCAGAGAGGTCAATAATCGGTTTGTCTAAGTGTTTCAAAGCCTGTGCTTCAATCTGTGCTATATTGGATTTTGTTTTAAACGATTGGTTGTCATTAAGTGGGCGATTGATGATTAAAATGAAAATTATAATCCCAAAAAAACTAAATAAAATAAGTGGATGAATTTGTTTTCTCATATCTCATAATTCTACCCTAAAAATGAAAAAAAATCAAAAAAAATGGGTTAAGGAAAGGACTTTGGAGCATTTTTTCATTCAAGGGCGCGGAATGATTTGAAATATGGTATAATAAAAGGGAATTTCTAGAGAAAAGAGAAGATTATGTCAAATTATGCCATTATTTTAGCAGCGGGTAAAGGGACTCGCATGAAATCTGATTTGCCAAAAGTTTTGCACAAGGTTGCGGGTATTTCTATGTTGGAACATGTTTTCCGTAGTGTGGGAGCTATCCAACCTGAAAAGACAGTAACAGTTGTCGGACACAAGGCAGAATTGGTTGAGCAGGTCTTGGCTGGACAGACAGAATTTGTGACTCAATCTGAACAGTTAGGGACTGGCCATGCAGTTATGATGACAGAGCCTATCCTAGAAGATTTGTCCGGTCACACCTTGGTCATCGCAGGAGATACTCCTTTAATCACAGGTGAAAGCTTGAAAAACTTGATTGATTTCCACATCAATCATAAAAATGTGGCCACTATCTTGACTGCTGAAACGGATAATCCTTTTGGCTATGGACGAATTGTGCGTAATGACAATGCTGAAGTTCTTCGTATTGTTGAACAAAAGGATGCTACAGATTTTGAAAAACAAATCAAGGAAATCAACACTGGAACTTACGTCTTTGACAACGAGCGTTTGTTTGAGGCTTTGAAAAATATCAACACCAACAATGCTCAAGGAGAATACTATATTACAGATGTCATTGGCATTTTCCGTGAAGCTGGTGAAAAAGTCGGTGCTTATACTTTGAAAGATTTTGATGAGAGTCTTGGTGTAAATGACCGTGTGGCTCTTGCGACAGCTGAGTCAGTCATGCGTCGCCGCATCAATCATCAACACATGGTTAATGGTGTTAGCTTTGTCAATCCAGAAGCAACTTATATTGATATTGATGTTGAGATTGCGCCTGAAGTTCAAATCGAAGCCAATGTTACCTTGAAGGGGCAAACGAAAATTGGTGCTGAGACTGTTTTGACAAACGGTACTTATGTAGTGGACAGCACTATAGGAGCAGGAGCGATCATTACCAATTCTATGATTGAGGAAAGTAGTGTTGCTGACGGAGTGACAGTCGGTCCTTATGCCCACATTCGTCCAGGTTCAAGTCTGGGTGCCCAAGCACATATTGGAAACTTTGTTGAGGTGAAAGGTTCTTCTATCGGTGAGAATACCAAGGCTGGTCATTTGACTTATATCGGAAACTGTGAAGTGGGTAGCAAGGTTAATTTTGGTGCAGGAACCATTACAGTCAACTATGACGGCAAAAACAAATACAAGACAGTCATCGGTAACAATGTCTTTGTTGGTTCAAATTCAACCATTATTGCGCCAGTTGAGTTAGGTGACAATTCTCTTGTTGGAGCTGGTTCAACTATTACTAAAGACGTGCCGGCGGATGCCATTGCTATTGGTCGTGGACGTCAGGTTAATAAAGACGAATATGCAACTCGCCTTCCTCATCATCCTAAGAATCAGTAGGAGCCTATCATGGAATTTGAAGAAAAAACGCTTAGCCGAAAAGAAATCTATCAAGGACCAATTTTTAAACTGGTTCAAGATCAGGTTGAATTACCAGAAGGCAAGGGAACTGCCCAACGGGATTTGATTTTCCACAATGGAGCTGTCTGTGTTTTAGCCGTAACCGATGAGCAAAAACTCATCTTGGTCAAGCAGTACCGCAAAGCCATTGAGGCAGTCTCTTACGAAATTCCAGCAGGAAAATTGGAAGTAGGAGAAAACACAGACCCTATAGCAGCAGCCCTTCGTGAATTAGAGGAAGAAACAGCCTATACAGGGAAATTAGAACTCTTGTATGATTTTTACTCAGCCATTGGCTTTTGTAATGAGAAATTAAAACTATACCTAGCAAGCGATTTGACAAAGGTGGAAAATCCACGTCCGCAGGATGAGGATGAAACCTTAGAAGTCCTTGAAGTGAGCTTAGAAGAAGCTAAGGAATTGATCCAATCAGGTCATATTTGTGATGCCAAGACAATTATGGCTGTACAGTATTGGGAATTGCACAAAAAATAGAGGAGGTCAGTATGGGTAAACCTTTATTAACGGATGAAATGATTGAAAGAGCTAATAGAGGCGAAAAAATTTCAGGTCCCCCTTTGCTAGATGATGAGGAGACTAAGATTTTACCAACCTCTTCTTCCCGTTTTGGTTATGCCAATCCTAAGGATCATGGCTTTAGCCAGGAAACCTTGAAGATTCAGGTCGAACCGTCTATCCATAAAAGCCGTCGCATTGAAAATACCAAGAGAAATGTTTTCAATTCTAAGTTAAATAAAATCTTATTTGCAGTCATCTTTCTCTTAATTTTGCTTGTCTTAGCAATGAAACTTTTGTAATAGAAAAGGAATTGAAATGAAAATAGGAATTATTGCGGCTATGCCTGAAGAACTGGCGTATCTGGTCCAGCATTTAGACAATGCCCAGGAGCAAGTTGTTTTAGGCAATACCTATCACACAGGAACTATTGCTTCTCATGAAGTCGTTCTTGTAGAAAGTGGAATTGGTAAGGTCATGTCTGCTATGAGTGTGGCGATTTTGGCTGATCATTTCCAAGTGGATGCTTTGATTAACACGGGATCTGCTGGTGCAGTAGCAGAGGGTATTGCTGTTGGGGATGTTGTGATTGCTGATAAATTGGCTTATCATGATGTGGATGTTACAGCTTTTGGCTATGCTTATGGACAAATGGCGCAACAACCACTTTATTTCGAATCGGATAAAACCTTTGTTGCTAAAATTCAAGAGAGTTTATCTCAATTGGACCAAAAATGGCATCTTGGATTGATTGCTACAGGAGATAGTTTTGTTGCAGGAAATGACAAGATAGAAGCGATTAAGTCCCATTTCCCAGAAGTTTTAGCTGTTGAGATGGAAGGAGCAGCGATTGCTCAGGCAGCGCATTCCCTTAATCTTCCAGTTTTAGTCATCCGAGCTATGAGTGATAATGCCAACCATGAAGCAAACATCTCTTTTGATGAGTTTATTATCGAAGCTGGACGTCGCTCTGCCCAAGTCTTATTAGCCTTTTTGAAGGTTTTAGATTAAGCGGAAATTTGACAGTTTTTCTAGCTTATGATAAGATTTAAGTAAAGAAAAGCTAGAAAACGTTTCAGAGGATATTATGAGTATTGAAATGACCGTCAGTGAGATTGCAGAGGTCTTAGGATTATCTCGCCAAGCAATCAATAACCGTGTCAAAGAATTACCAGAAGAAGACACAGATAAAAATGACAAAGGGGTAACAGTCGTTACCAGAAGTGGCTTGATTAAGCTAGAAGAAATCTATAAAAAAACGATTTTTGAAGATGAGCCTGTCAGTGAAGATGTCAAGCAACGTGAACTGATGGAGATTCTGGTTGATGAGAAGAATGCAGAAATTCTTCGTCTTTATGAACAATTAAAAGCCAAGGATCGTCAGTTATCAGAAAAAGACGAGCAGATGCGCATCAAAGACCGTCAGATTGCTGAGAAAGACAAACAACTTGATCAGCAGCAACAATTGACTCTTCAAGCCATGAAGGATCAAGAAAATCTTAAGCTAGAGCTGGACCAAGCAAAAGAAGAAGTCCAATCAACTAAGAAAGGCTTTTTTGCTCGTTTATTTGGAGGATAATCAAGGAGCTGTTTAGGTTATGTGCTAACCTGATGGCTTCTTTTGTTTGTGAATAGTATAGTTGCTCAAGTAATACTCAATGAAAATCAAAGAGCAAACTAGGAAGCGAGCCGCAGGCTGATCAAAGCGCTGCTTTGAGGTTGTAGATAAGACTGACGAAGTCAGTTACATATATCTACGGTAAGGCGACGCTGACGCGGTTTGAAGAGATTTTCGAAGAGTATAAAATAACAGTATAGGAGAGGTAGAAAATGGAACGATTAGAAGATTACATTGCTTTTGACTTAGAATTTAATCAGTACGAAGGACAAACACACTTGATTCAAGTATCGGCAGTGCGTTTTAGAGATGGTCAGGAAATCGCTGCCTATGATTCCTATGTCCATACTAGTGTGCCTCTAAAAAGCTTTATCAATGGTTTGACAGGGATTACAGCTGAGACCTTAAAAGATGCTCCTCCAGTGGAGGAAGTTATCAAAGAATTTCAAGAGTTTGTGGGTTCTTTGCCGATGATAGGCTACAATGCTGTTAAAAGTGATTTGCCTATTCTAGCAGAGCATGGTTTAGACTACAGCCAGCAGTACAAGGTAGATCTGTATGATGAAGCATTTGAACGTCGCAGTTCGGATTTACATGGTATTGCCAATCTCAAGTTGCAAACTGTTGCCTCATTTCTTGGATTTCAAGGTCAGTCCCATAATAGTTTAGAGGATGCTCGTATGACGGCGCGTGTCTACGAGTCCTTCTTAGAGTCAGATCAAGCTAGAGAATTGTTAGAAACAGAAAGTAGCTTATCAAACAATCCTTTTGGTGGCTTGGACTTGTCTCAATTATTTGACTAGGAGTGCCTATGAAACCTGAAAAACCTAAAAAATTGGGTTTTAAACAGATTTACCTCAATCTTGATAAAATCCTCTTTCTATTTTTCTTGATTTTTATGATAGTGGAGTATTTGTGGGTACCATTCAATTCATGGTTGGCTAGTTTCTTATTAGATCAGACAGGTTATCTTTTTATTTCCTATAACAATGTCTTAGCCATCCTCACTCATTCTCCATTGATTAGTCTAGCTTTTTTAGCCTTGATTATCATTAACCTTCTGGTTGCTTATTTTCAAATAGGACTCCTCTTTATTGGTGCTCGTCATCTCCTCTATCATGAAAAGCGAAGGCTAATTGAGTATATCCGCAAGGTTTTCCATGAAAGTTTTGGATTTATGAAAAAGCTAACTTGCGCTAAAGCCTTGTTTATCTTTTTCTATATAGCTATGCTTTTTCCTTTTATACGGAAAATGCTGAAGATTTATTATCTCAATAAAATCGTCATTCCAGAGTTTATCCAAGATTATTTAGAAGATAAATATTGGATGTGGTGGCTGAGCATCCTACTTCTATCTCTTATTTTTCTCTATATCTCTGTCAGATTGATGTTTGCCCTTCCGAAGATTGTATATGATCAGCTGACTGTTCGAGAAGCAGTGATGTTTAGCTTGGAGAAAACCAAGAAAAGAGTTGCTTTTTATGCTTGGAATTTATTTTATATCTTGCTAAAGGCAAATTTATTATTTTATCTTCCTTTGATTCCTTTGTTATTGGCTCAAACTTTGGTAGATGACATCACTCAGAGAGAGTCTCTGATTCTTGGTATTTTGAATTTTGTTGTGATTAAAAATCTTTATTATATGGCTCTGACTTACTTTTTGGTTAAATTTGTTTCATTTTTGACAGGAAAGGAGCTGGATATGCTTCCTAGGAGAGAAAAAGATCACATCATGCGATGGGGAGTCATGATTTGTGCCAGTCTTTTCTTTGCCTTAGAAGGTTATATTTATCTGGAGACTCCCATGGTTCATCTACCTCAGCTTATTTCTCACCGAGGGGTTTCCAATGCAAATGGGATTCAAAATACAGTAGAATCCTTAGAAACTACAGCACAACTCAAACCAGACTTGGTGGAGACGGACGTGCAGGAAACAAAAGATGGGCAGTTTGTCATGATGCATGATGCTAACTTGAAAAATCTAGCAGGTATCAATAAAAGTCCTCAAGACTTAAACTTGGAGGAGCTTAAAGGGATTGATATTTTTGAAAATGGCTACCAGGCTAAAATTTCAAGCTTTGAAGATTATCTCAGTCGAGCCAACGAACTTGGTCAAAAATTACTAATTGAAATCAAAACCAGTAAAAAAGATAGTCCAGACATGATGGACCGCTTTTTAGCCCGTTATGCTGCAAAGCTCAAGATTTATGGACATCAAATCCAGTCTTTAGACTACCATGTTGTCGAAAAAGTAAGACAGTATGATACCGAACTGCCAGTTTATTTCATCATGCCCTACAATTCTGTCTTTCCTAAAACAAAGGCGACAGGATATACTATGGAGTACTCGACCTTGGATGAATATTTTGTAAGCAAACTATGGACAACGGACCAGAAACTTTATGTCTGGACTGTCAATGATTCAGAAGCTATCAGCAAATCTCTTCACTTAGGAGTAGATGGAGTGATTACAGATGATTTGGAAAAAGTTCAGTGGGAAATAGAAGTAGCCCAAGAAGATCCAGAATATACGGATTTGCTCTTGAAAAAAGCTCTGGAATTCTTTGAATTTTAGTAGTAAAAAAAGAGGAACGGTTGTTCCTCCCATGATAGGTAAGTATTCTTGTGAATGCTTGCTTTTTTGTAGTTGCAATCCGTTTACGAGAATTGTTTGCATTGTTCTTGTTTCAATTGATTTTATGGTGCTTTGAAGTTGGAATGCTACACTATAACTTCTAAAATAGTACTAGAAATTGGAAAGTTTCCTTTATTCTCTATATCCATTAGAAAGAATTGATTAAAAATTAGGAGACTTTTAATTTCTTTTCCGAATAAATAGATAGAAGCATCGAATCTAGTAAATTAGATTAAAAAATGTGCTATAATGAAAGGAGAAGAAATATGACTGTACGTCATCCGGGCATCAGCCCGACTAATGACTTGGTAGCTAAGAAAATCTTTAGCAATCCAGAAATCACTTGTCAATTTATCCGCGATATGCTGGATTTACCAGCAAAAAATGTGACGATTTTGGAGGGAAGTAATATTCATGTCTTGCCTTCTCTACCCTACTCGGCTCAGGACTTCTATACCAGTATAGACGTCTTGGCGGAGTTGGATAATGGAACGCAAGTTATCATTGAGATTCAGGTTCATCATCAGAATTTTTTCATCAATCGCCTGTGGGCTTATCTGTGTAGTCAGGTTAATCAAAATCTAGAAAAAATTCGCCAACGAGAAGGTGATACACACCAGAGTTACAAACACATCGCACCAGTATACGCTATCGCAATCGTGGACAGCAATTACTTTTCAGATGACTTAGCTTTTCATAGCTTTAGTATGCGCGAGGACACGACGGGTGAAGTCTTAACTATCACCAATAACGGTCAAGAAAACCATCTGGTCAAGATGGCATTCTTGGAATTAAAAAAATACAGAGAAACCAGCAAAGACAAGGTTCGCAAACCCTGGTTGGAGTTTTTCGGCAACAAGCCCTTTACCCAACACCCCGAGCGAGCCATCAGCCAAGCAGACCAACTGCTGGACTATAAGAGCTGGTCCGAGGAGGACAGGAAAATGTTTAGTCAACTACGTATGCGAGAAGAACAAGCCTTGTTAGCGCAGGACTATGCCTTGGAACAAGCTGAGGAAAAGGGCTTAGAACGTGGTCTTGAACGTGGTCGTGCAGAGGGGATTGAACAAGGCATCGAAAAAGGTTTAGCACAAGGACTTGAACGTGGACGAGCTGAAGGCATCGAACAGGGATTAAAAGTAGGTTTAGTAAATCTAGTACGTCAAGGTCTTCTAACACCTGAGGTTGCCAGCCGGCAGTTAGGAATGACCGTGGCTGAGTTTGAGGCCTTGTTGTAAGACTAGCAATAACGGTTAAGATGGCGTTCTTGGAATTAAAAAAATACAGAGAAACCAGCAAAGACGAGGTTCGTAAGCCGTGGTTGGAGTTTTTCGGGAATAAACCCCTTTACCCAGCAACCTGAGCGAGCCATCAGCCAGGCAGACCAACTGCTGGACTACAAGAGCTGGTCCGAGGAGGACAGGAAGATGTTTAGTCAACTACGTATGCGAGAAGAACAAGCATTGTTAGCGCAGGACTATGCTTTGGAACAAGCTGAGGAAAAAGGTTTAGAGCGTGGACTTGAACGTGGTCGTGCAGAGGGTCTTGAACAGGGACTGGAGCGTGGGAAAGTTGAAGGAAGGGAAGAAGGAAAACTCTTTGCCTTCCTGGATATGGTTCGTCAAGGTCTTCTGACTTCTGAGGTTGCCAGTCAGCAATTGGAAATGACTGTCACTGAGTTTGAGACATTGTTGTAAAATCAGCACTAACGATCAGGAAAATCATCTGGTCAAGATAGGGTTCTTGGAACTAAAAAGACAGGCAAGCGTTTTTGCTTTAGTCTCTTTATCCTTTATCCTTTATCTCTCCTTTGGCTTCTATTTATTTGCAGGAATTTTGGAGAGACTTTGGGTATGATTTTGCTATCGGCCTTTCTCTTTGCTTCTTTCCTATATTTATCTGGGCTTTTACGAGTCAGGCTATGGCTGATTTTTGTCATGGTTAGTCTACCTCTGCTACTCGACAAAGCTGGGAGAGCCTACATCAAGTGATTTGGTTAAGGAGTTATATCAAATAATATCTCAGGATTTCTGATTTTTCGGAGAGCCTTTTTTTACTTGCTGAGTCTAGGATAGGTCTTTCTGGCGATAGATAGCAAGACAAACAGCTTTGTTCGAATGTCATATAAATTTAAAATTTCTGAAAATAATAAAAAATATACTAAATTTACAAATAAGGAGCCTCTAAATCCTTTAAAATAAGCAATGTGCATATATATATATATAATCATCGATTTTCTAAAACAAAGTGAGGTTGAAGGAAGGGAACTAAGTTGATATAATGAAGTGTTAGTAAACACTGGGCTTTTTGTCATTTTTGCAAGATGAGAAAAGGTCATGTTTTCCTGGTTTTATTGCGAGTTGATGCCTGCATGAACATGGCTAGAGGAGCAAAGACAGGGTAGAAAGAAAGGAAAAACTATGAAACAGTTTAAAATGAATGAGCGCCAACGCTTTTCTATACGCAAGTTTTCAATTGGAGCAGCCTCAGTCTTGCTAGGGTCTGTCTTTTTTGTGGCTAATCCAGCGACAGAAGTGCAGGCGGCAGAAACAAGTACAGAAGTAGTCGCTCAGGATGGAAATGGCAACACTGGGAATCCATCTGTCTTACCGCCATCAGATACAAGCAATCAAAATCTTAACGTAGAACAAGAAGGAGCTAAACCAAACACTCAAGCGACAGAGAGAAAAGAGCAAGACAGCCAAGCTAAAGATGGTGAAGGAAAAGCTAAGGTTGAGGAAACGAGTACTGAAAGCAATTCTAAATTAGAATCAAATAAAGAGATAGCAGAAAAACAAGATCAACCAAAAACAGATATTGAACTTAGTAGACAACTAAATACTCAGAACTTAGAAACGCTATTAAGTGAAATTGATGCCATAAAAACAGAAAACTACACAGAAGAATCAGTAGCAGCCTTAAAAGCAAAAGCTGAAGAAGCGAGACAAGTCCTTGCAACGGCGCAAAATCAAACAGAAGTAGATGCAGCCTTTAGAACATTAGTAAGTTATAAAAATACTGGCTTAAGACGTGTTAAGAAGGATGTAGAACCTAAGGCTCCTAAACTTGATACAACAAATGGAAAAGCAACTGTCGGTCTAAAGGCAGAAAATACAGAACCAAACAGTACCAATATCGCAGGGCATAATCACAGCTTAAATGGAACTACTTTTACAGAAGGTAGTGGGTTTAGAGCGACGCCAGAAGAAACGTCTGGTATAGAGTTTGGGATATCGAATAATAGGACAGACGGAAATTACAGTAGTATTGATAAATATTTTTATGAAATACTTTCGAATCAAGTTAGAACTATAGTTAAATTTGTATCTAAAACTGGAGAGATTAAAGGTGTAACTGTAACAAGCAACACAGGACGCTCAGTCACTGTAGAAAAAATGTCTAACTTTCCAAATAATGCAACGACATATTTTGCGAGGGCAACAACAGATGTTAATGGTAAAAACGATGCTGTTTTAACTTTCACTGTAAAAACTGTAGGAGGAGACAAAACAGTCCAAATTGGTGCTTTTCGTTCTCTTAGTAAGCCAACTATTAAAGTTCCGACAGGTCAAACGGAACCTACTGTAGATGCGTATTTAAAAGGTAAGGATGGTACTAAACCAACAATTGATGTAGAAGTCCCTTCTGTTCCAAGTCTTCCATCATATGCAAAAATGAAAGTATATTTAGTTGCTGATAATGATCGTGATAAAACGGTATATGATGGTGATGAATTTGCAACGAATGGTAATCCAAGACCAACAAGATTGACAGCAAAAGTTGATGTTTCAACAGGAACAGTTGATCCAGTAACGAAGAAAACTACTGTAACTATTAGAGAAAGTGATTATCTAAAACCTCTTTCAGGAGGAAAACTTCTTGCATTGACAGTTATTGAAATTGACGATAAAACAAATGGAAATCCCGGAATAAGAGCTTCAAGTTATAGTGATGCAGTGACAGTAGCGCCGAAAGTTAATTTGGAGGAATTGAAAACTAAGGCAAAAGAAGCTATAGCTACAGCCGCAACGCAAGAGACTGGTGAAATCAACAACGATAACAGTTTAACGAACACTCAGAAAACTGAGAAGATTAAATTAGTTGAGACAGCGAAAAGTGACGCTGAAACAGCTATTACAAGTGCAAGCGATGCAGATAAAGTAGAAACAGCTAAAACGACTGGTGTAAACAACATAGGTGCAGTTCACACTCAAGGAAACCTAGATGAAGTGAAACGTCAGGCAAAAGAAGCTATAGCTACAGCCGCAACGCAAGAGACTGGTGAAATCAACAACGATAACAGTTTAACGAACACTCAGAAAACTGAGAAGATTAAATTAGTTGAGACAGCGAAAAGTGACGCTGAAACAGCTATTACAAGTGCAAGCGATGCAGATAAAGTAGAAACAGCTAAAACGACTGGTGTAAACAACATAGGTGCAGTTCACACTCAAGGGAACTTAGCTGAAGTTAAGAAGGTTGCGATAGCAGAAATCTTAGATCTCTTACATCTAAAAAATGCTAATGTAGATTCAAATAACGATTTAACTACAGAAGAAAAAGCGAATGTCAAGAATCAGTATAAAAACGTGGCGGATGCTGCTAAGAATAGAATAAATAAATCAGAAGATGCTGATAAGGTACTTACTAATAAAGAACAAGGTATTAACGCTATTAACGCTGTAGCAATTCCAACAGAGACAGAAAAATCAAAAGCGATTAAGGCAATTGAAGCTGCTGCATTTGCTAAGAAAACAGAAATTTCGAATCGTTTTGATTTGACAACTGAGGACAAGTCAAGAGCATTGCAACAGGTGGATCAAGAAGCTAAGAATGCTAAGATTGCGGTGGACAAGGGCTTAACAAATAAGGATGTAGAACAGGCAAAAGTGGCAGGAATCGATGCTATCAAGAACATCAATCCACAACCATCTCCACGTCCGCTTCCTACGCCTCAACCTCAACCTTCTACTCCTACTCAGCCAGACCAAGGAGCTACAGAGACTCCAACAGCTCCATCTGAGCCAGCTCCACAACCGTCTCAACCAACAGCTCCGAGTCAACCTGCAGGTCCTGTCCCAGCTCCAAGTTCAGCTCCGACTCAAGCTCCTAGAGCGGCAGCAAATCTTTCAGCTAGCTCAACGAGCACGCAAGCTCCAGCTCAAGAGCAAGTTGACAAGTCTGAACTTCGTGCCTTGACTCAAGAGTTAGACCAACGATTGAAAGCTTTGGCAACAGTATCTGATGCGAAAATCGATGCAGCCAAAACTGTCCTCCTAGATGCTCAAAAAGCTCTGGAAGATAGTGCCTTGACAGAGCAAGGTCTGCGTACTGCAGTAGAGTCTGTGAAGGCTGCCTTGGACTCTCTCAAAGATGTGAAAGCAAATGCTAGCGACAGCAAGCCTACACAGGACAAGAAGGATGCCAAACAAGGAACGGAAGATAGTAAGGATTCAGATAAGATGACTGAAACAAACTCAGTTCCAGCAGGAGTGATTGTAGTCGGTCTACTTGCTCTTCTAGGTGTGATTGCCTTCTGGTTGGTTCGACGTAAGAAAGAGTCAGAAATCCAGCAATTAAGCACGGAATTGACAAAAGTTCTTGGACAGCTAGATGTAGAAAAAGCGGATAAAAAAGTCCTTGCCAAAGCCCAAAACCTTCTCCAAGAAACCCTTGATTTCGTGAAAGAGGAAAATGGCTCAGCAGAGACAGAAGCTAAACTAGTAGAGGAGCTTAAAGCAATCCTTGCCAAACTCAAGTAAAACATGATTTATGAAATGTCAACTCTAAAAGACGTTTCCGTTCACAAAAGCAGCGACGAGTAACCCTTGTCGTTGCTTTTTGGCTATTTTGGGGGATAAAATCCACCTTGACTAGCAAAAGAAAAGATTAGTCCAATAGTTCCCGATACGATTTTGCGTAGCAGAAAGCATACAAATTAAATTGAATATAGTAAAATAGGATTAGAAATCTTAAGAAAGTTGGTTCTTTATTGGAAACGCTAGTATTTTCAATCTCCGTTTTTTTAGCAGGGGTCTTGTCCTTCTTTTCTCCTTGTATTTTTCCACTTCTGCCAGTCTATGCTGGGATTTTATTGGATGATCAGGAAAGCGCAAAAAGTTTTTCCTTGTTTGGGAGAAAGGTTCTTTGGTCAGGTTTGATTCGAACATTTTGCTTTATCGCAGGTATCTCTCTCATTTTCTTTATTCTAGGCTTTGGTGCAGGTTACTTTGGTCATATTCTCTATGCAAATTGGTTTCGATATGTCATGGGAGCTATTATTATCATTTTGGGCCTTCACCAGATGGAAATTTTTCATTTTAAAAAATTAGAGGTTCAAAAAAGTTTTACTTTTAAGAAATCAGAAGCCAATCGTTATTGGTCGGCCTTTTTACTCGGTATTACCTTTAGCTTCGGTTGGACGCCATGTATCGGTCCAGTTTTGAGTTCTGTTTTAGCGCTTGCGGCTTCTGGAGGCAATGGCGCTTGGCAAGGTGCTATCTATACCTTGATTTACACTTTAGGGATGGCCATTCCTTTCTTGATTTTGGCTCTAGCTTCAGGTGTAGTAGTGCCTTATTTTAGTAAAATTAAACGTCATATGATGCTACTGAAGAAAATTGGTGGCTTCCTCATTATTTTAATGGGAATTTTGTTACTATTAGGACAAGTAAATGTCCTAGCTGGAATTTTTGAATAAAGGAGAAAAAGATGAAAAAAGTAATGTTTGCTGGCTTAAGCCTCTTGTCATTAGTTGTATTGATAGCCTGTGGTGAGGAAGAAACTAAAAAGACTCAAGCAGCACAACAGCCAAAGCAACAAACGACTGTACAACAAATTGCTGTTGGAAAAGATGCTCCAGACTTCACATTGCAATCCATGGATGGCAAAGAAGTTAAGTTATCTGATTATAAGGGGAAAAAAGTCTATTTGAAGTTTTGGGCTTCCTGGTGTGGTCCATGTAAGAAAAGTATGCCTGAGTTGATGGAATTAGCGGCGAAACCAGATCGTGATTTTGAAATTCTTAGTGTCATTGCACCAGGAATTCAAGGTGAAAAAACTGTCGAGCAATTCCCACAATGGTTCCAAGATCAAGGTTATAAGGATATCCCTGTTCTTTATGATACCAAAGCAACGACCTTCCAAGCTTATCAAATTCGAAGTATTCCTACAGAATATTTAATTGATAGCCAAGGAAAGATTGGAAAGATTCAATTTGGTGCTATCAGCAATGCGGATGCAGAAGCAGCTTTTAAAGAAATGAACTAGAATAGATAAAAATCTGATTACAAGAGAGTAGTCAGATTTTTTTAGAAAATTATTTTATAAATATTCACAAATGTCCTATATTTATGGTAAAATAGAATCATCATTTTATTTTGGAGTCAAAGATGAATATATTTAGAACAAAAAATGTTAGTTTAGATAAAACGGAGATGCACAGGCATTTGAAGTTATGGGATTTGATTTTGCTGGGTATCGGAGCCATGGTAGGGACAGGTGTATTTACAATAACAGGTACTGCAGCCGCAACTCTAGCGGGTCCAGCCCTAGTGATTTCAATCGTCATTTCTGCCTTGTGTGTGGGATTATCAGCTCTCTTTTTTGCAGAATTTGCTTCACGAGTACCCGCTACAGGTGGTGCCTACAGCTATCTCTATGTTATTTTAGGAGAATTCCCAGCTTGGTTGGCTGGCTGGTTAACCATGATGGAGTTCATGACAGCCATATCTGGTGTGGCTTCGGGTTGGGCAGCTTATTTTAAAGGCTTGCTCTCTCAATACGGGATAGCCCTTCCTCAGGCTTTAAATGGTACCTTTAATCCTCAAGCAGGGACATTTGTTGATTTATTGCCTATTCTTGTCTTGGTCTTGGTGACTTCGCTTGTTTTACTAAATGCTAAAGCAGCTTTACGCTTTAATTCAATTTTGGTCATTCTGAAATTCTCGGCTTTATCTCTCTTTATTTTAGTAGGAATTTGGAATATTAAACTTGATAATTGGAGCAATTTTGCTCCTTATGGTTTTGGACAAATCTATGGCGCTAGTACTGGTATTATGGCTGGTGCGTCCTTGATGTTCTTTGGATTTTTGGGCTTTGAATCCATCTCTATGGCTGTAGATGAAGTCAAGACTCCTCAAAAAAATATTCCTAGAGGGATTGTCTTATCGCTTTCTATCGTAACTATTCTCTATGCCTTGGTGACCCTTGTTTTGACTGGTGTGGTTCACTATAGTCATTTAAATGTCGATGACGCCGTTGCCTTTGCACTTCGTAGCATTGGGATTAGTTGGGCAGCCAACTATGTGTCATTAGTGGCTATCTTGACCTTGATTACAGTTTGTATTTCGATGACCTATGCCCTATCGCGTATGATTTACAGTTTAGCGCGTGACGGATTGATGCCTGCTGCCTTTAAGGAACTGACCAAAACAAGCAAGGTACCCAAAAATGCTACTATCTTGACCGGTCTAGCTTCAGCAGTAGCAGCAGGAATGTTCCCTCTTGCTAGTATCGCAGCCTTCTTAAATATTTGTACCTTAGCCTACTTGGTCATGCTTGCTTACGGTCTGATTCGCTTACGGAAAGAAAAAGGGATGCCCAAAGCTGGAGAATTTAAAACACCATTGGTACCTCTGTTACCAATTTTATCGATCATCATTTGTTTATCCTTCATGTTGCAATATAATGTGGAAACTTGGATTGCTTTCCTAGTTGCGTTGTTAGTAGGAAGTATTATTTACTTCACTTATGGTTATAAGCATTCTACCATAGAAGAATAATACTCTTCGAAAATCTCTTCAAACCACGTCAGCTTCGCCTTGCCGTATGTATGGTTACTGACTTCGTCAGTTTCATCTACAACCTCAAAAACATGTTTTGAGCTGACTTCGTCAGTTTCATCTACAACCTCAAAAACATGTTTTGAGCTGACTTCGTCAGTCTTATCTACAACCTCAAAACAGTGTTTTGAGCAACCTACGGCTAGCTTCCTAATTTGCTCTTTGATTTTCATTGAGTATATAAAGTGAAAGTCTGTTGAGTTGTTGAAACTCAGCAGATTTTTATATGTGAAAGAAATTTCAAATTTTTTCTAAAAATATCTTGACAGATTAAATTTTTAGGAGTAGAATGTTTACTAGTTAATTAAATGGTTAAGGAGTTACTCATGAAGAAACAAAATTTATTTTTAGTCTTGTTAAGTGTTTTTCTTTTATTGCTAGGAGCCTGTGGACAAAAGGAAAGCCAGACAGGAAAGGCGATGAAAATTGTGACCAGTTTTTATCCTATCTACGCTATGGTTAAGGAAGTATCTGGTGACTTGAATGATGTTCGGATGATTCAGTCAAGTAGTGGGATTCACTCCTTTGAACCTTCAGCAAATGACATCGCGGCCATCTATGATGCAGATGTCTTTGTTTACCATTCGCATACGCTCGAATCTTGGGCAGGAAGTCTGGATCCAAATCTAAAAAAATCCAAAGTGAAGGTTTTAGAGGCTTCTGAGGGAATGACCTTAGACCGCGTCCCAGGGCTAGAAGATGTGGAAGCAGGGGATGGAGTTGATGAAAAAACGCTCTATGACCCTCACACTTGGCTAGATCCTGAAAAAGCTGGTGAAGAAGCGCAAATTATCGCTGATAAACTTTCAGAGGTGGATAGTGAGCATAAAGAAACTTACCAGAAAAATGCGCAAGCCTTTATCAAAAAAGCTCAAGAATTGACTAAGAAATTCCAGCCTAAATTTGAAAAAGCGACTCAGAAAACATTTGTAACACAACATACAGCCTTTTCTTATCTAGCGAAGAGATTTGGACTTAATCAACTTGGTATTGCAGGCATCTCTCCTGAACAAGAACCAAGTCCAAGACAACTAACAGAAATTCAGGAATTTGTTAAGACCTATAAGGTTAAAACGATTTTTACAGAAAGTAATGCTTCTTCAAAAGTAGCTGAAACTCTTGTCAAATCAACAGGTGTGGGTCTTAAAACTCTGAATCCTTTAGAGGCAGACCCACAAAATGATAAGACTTATTTAGAAAATCTTGAAGAAAATATAAGTGTTTTAGCAGAAGAATTAAAGTGAGGAAAGAATGAAAATCAATAAAAAATATGTAGCAGGTTCAGTGGCAGTTCTTGCCCTAAGTGTTTGTTCCTATGAACTTGGTCGGTATCAAGCTGGTCAGGCTAAGAAAGAGTCTAATCGAGTTGCTTATATAGACGGTGATCAGGCTGGTCAAAAGGCAGAGAACTTGACATCAGATGAAGTCAGTAAGAGAGAGGGAATCAACGCCGAACAAATTGTTATCAAGATTACGGATCAAGGTTATGTGACCTCTCATGGAGACCATTATCATTACTATAATGGTAAGGTTCCTTATGATGCCATCATCAGTGAAGAATTGCTGATGAAAGATCCGAATTATCAGTTGAAGGATGCAGACATTGTCAATGAAATCAAGGGTGGTTATGTCATTAAGGTAAACGGGAAATACTATGTTTACCTTAAAGATGCGGCTCATGCGGACAATATTCGGACAAAAGAAGAGATTAAACGTCAGAAGCAGGAACACAGTCATAATCATAATTCAAGTACAGATAATGCTGTTGCTGTAGCCAGAGTCCAAGGACGCTATACAACGGATGATGGTTATATCTTTAATGCCTCTGATATTATAGAAGATACGGGTGATGCTTATATTGTTCCTCATGGCAATCACTTCCACTATATTCCTAAGAGTGACTTGTCTGCCAGTGAATTAGCTGCTGCCCAAGCCTTCTTATCTGGAAAAGGCGGTCAATTAAGTACGGTTGCATATCGTTCTAGCAGGGGAGAAACAAGATCTAGTGTGAGAACGAGTCCATCTGAGACACCTCAAAATCCTGCAACAGATTCTGAAAGTCAAAGTGAGGATTTAGCTAGTCTCCTTCAAGAATTGTACGCTTTGCCACTTAGCCAACGTCATGTGGAGTCTGATGGATTAGTATTTGACCCAGCACAGATTATAAAACGTACTGCAAATGGTGTGGCAGTTCCTCATGGGGATCATTTCCATTTCATTCCTTATTCACAAATGTCTGCTTTGGAAGAAAAATTGGCTCGAAATCTACCAATTGGAGGTCAGCCAGTTCAAAGTCATTCTGACAATACGAAACCAAGTAGTCCTGCGAAACCAAGTTCAACCATTACACCAAACTTTAATCTCAATACGCCGGCACCGAATAGATCAACTGGAGGCGCCTATACAACGGATGATGGGTATGTCTTTAGTCCGTCAGATGTGATTGAAGATACAGGAGACGCTTTTATTGTACCGCATGGCAATCATTTCCACTATATACCAAAAGGCGCTTTGTCTGCAGGGGAATTAGCTGCAGCCCAAGCCTATTGGAATGGGAAGCAGGGGTCTCGTCCTTCTTCAAGTTTTAGTCATAATGCAAATCCAGCTCAACCAAGCTTGTCAGAGAACCACAATCTAACTGTCACTCCAACTTATCATCAGAATCAAGGGGAAGATATTTCAAGCCTTTTACGTGAATTGTATGCCAAACCTTTGTCAGAACGACATGTGGAATCGGATGGCTTGGTATTCGACCCAGCACAAATAACAGATCGTACAGCAAATGGTGTTGCTGTGCCTCACGGAAATCATTATCACTTTATCCCTTATTCACAAATGTCTGATTTAGAGCAGAAGATTGCAAGAATGATTCTGGTAAAAGGGCAAAATGGTGCAGTCGTGCCAGGAATGCATTATTTGAAACCAGCACCAAAACCGCAAGCTCAACCGTCAACTGAGAAAAAACAAACTAATTTTGCAGTAGAACAGGTTGTTAGAAAAGTTGGAAAAGGATATGTTGTGGAAATTGCTGGTGTCAGTCACTATGTTTTTGCTAAAGACTTGGCTAAGGATAAGATTGATGCTATTGAAAATCTCTTGTCTAAGAAAACTCAAGAGACACATGCTCTAGTTGCGAAGAAAGAAAACGTCTCTTCTCGTGACAAAGAATTTTATGATAAAGCTTATAATCTGTTAACCCAGGCTCATAAAGCCTTGTCTGAAAATAAGGGGCGTGCTGTTGATTTCCAAGCCTTAGACAAATTAGCAGAACGCTTGAATAATGAATCTTCTAATAATAAAGTAAAATTGGTAGATGATTTATTGGCATTTCTAGCACCAATTACCCACCCAGAACGCCTTGGCAAACCAAATGCTCAAATTGCCTATACAGACGATGAAATTAAATTAGCGAAATTAGCAGGTAAATATACAACCTCAGATGGCTACATTTTTGACGAACATGATATTGAAAGTGATGCAGGAAATGCCTACGTCACTCCACACTTGAACCATAGCCACTGGATTAAAAAAGACAGCTTATCTGAAGCTGAAAGGGCAGCAGCTCAGGCTTATGCTAAAGAAAAAGGCTTACAAGCTCCAAATTCTACTGAAGCAAAACCAGAGGCAACAGGGACAGAAGCTATCTATAACCGTGTAAAAGCTGAGAACAAGGTACCATTAGAAAAAATACCAAATCATTTACAGTATACTGTAGCTGTACAGAATGGTTACTTTATCATTCCTCACTTTGATCACTATCATAATCTTAAGTTTGCATGGTTTGACGAAGGACTCTATAAGGCACCTGAGGGTTATACCTTAGAAGATTTATTTGCGACTGTAAAATACTACGTTGAACATCCGGACCAACGTCCTCATTCAGATAATGGTTGGGGTAATGCTAGTGACCATGTTCGTAAAAATAAGGCAGACCAAGACGGTAAACCTGATGAAAATAAGGAACATGATGAAGTAAGTGAGCCAACTCGCCCTGAATCTGATGAAGAAGAGAATCACGCAGCTTTAAATCCTTCAGCAGATAATCTTTATAAACCGAGCACTGATGAAGACGAGACAGAGGAAGAAGCTGAAGATACTACAGAAGAGCCAGAAGTCCATCAAGTAGAGACTGAAAAAGTGGAAGCCAAACTCAAAGAAGTAGAAGCTCTACTTGATACAGTAACCGATGCTAGTTTGAAAGCTACTGCGACTGAAACCCTGGCTAGTTTACGAGGTAACTTGAGCCTGCAAACCATGGATAATAATGGAATCATGGCAGAAGCAGAAAAATTACTTGCTTTGTTAAAAGGTAGTGAGTCAGTTACGACGAAACCAGAAGCATAAGTTTATCCTATTAAATCAAGATGATGTAAGAGTCAGTAGTAATACTGGCTTTTATTTTTTTAAATGATATAAAAATCTTGACAGATAAACTTAAAAAAGGTAAACTATTTACTGGTTAATTAAATGGTTAAATAACCAGTTTAGAAAAATTGTTTAACCGAGAAAAAGAAGTTAAGAAAAAGCTTCATCATTTATTGAAATGAGGGATTTATGAAATTCAGTAAAAAATATATAGCAGCTGGATCAGCTGTTATCGTATCCTTGAGTCTTTGCGCCTATGCATTGAACCAGCATCGCTCGCAGGAAAATAAGGACAACAATCGTGTCTCTTATGTGGATGGTAGTCAGTCAAGTCAGAAAAGTGAAAACCTGACACCAGACCAGGTCAGCCAAAAAGAAGGAATTCAGGCTGAGCAAATTGTCATCAAAATTACAGATCAGGGCTATGTAACGTCACACGGTGACCACTATCATTACTATAATGGGAAAGTTCCTTATGATGCCCTCTTTAGTGAAGAACTTTTGATGAAGGATCCAAACTACCAACTTAAGGATGGAGATATTGTCAATGAGGTCAAGGGTGGTTATATCATCAAGGTCGATGGAAAATACTATGTATACCTGAAAGATGCAGCTCATGCTGATAATGTTCGAACCAAGGATGAAATCAATCGTCAAAAACAAGAACATGCCAAAGATAATGAGAAGGTCAACTCTAATGTTGCTGTAGCAAGGTCTCAGGGACGTTATACGACAGATGATGGTTATGTCTTTAATCCAGCTGATATTATCGAAGATACGGGTGATGCTTATATCGTTCCCCACGGAGGTCACTATCACTACATTCCCAAAAGTGATTTGTCTGCTAGTGAATTAGCAGCAGCAAAAGCTCATCTAGCTGGTAAAAATACGCAACCGAG
Organism: Streptococcus pneumoniae; assembly: GCF_001096185.1. Lineage (GTDB taxonomy): Bacteria > Bacillota > Bacilli > Lactobacillales > Streptococcaceae > Streptococcus > Streptococcus pneumoniae_B. Next base: position 23,010 of record NZ_CRPU01000003.1, on the reverse strand, counting down.
TCAGTTAAGCTATTCTTCAGCTGCTAGTGACAATAATAGTCAATCTGTAGCACAAGGTTCAACTAGCAGGCCAGCAAATAAAGCTGAAAATCTTCAAAGTCTTTTGAAAGAACTCTACGATTTACCTAGTGACCAACGTTACAGTGAATCAGACGGTCTGGTTTTTGACCCTGCTAAGATTATCAGCCGTACGCCAAATGGAGTTGCGATTCCGCATGGTGATCATTATCACTTTATTCCTTACAGCAAACTCTCTCCTTTAGAAGAAAAGATTGCCAGAATGGTGCCTATAGGCGGAACTGGTTCTACGGTCTCTACAAATGAAAAACCTCATGAAGTAGCGTCTAGTCTAGGAAGTCTTTCAAGTAGTCCATCTACTTTGAATCATGCCTCATTACTTACAAATAAGCCTATCTCTTCAACATCTGATGGCTATATCTTTAATCCTAAAGATATTGTCGAAGAAACTGCTACAGCTTATATTGTAAGACATGGTGATCATTTCCATTACATTCCTAAGTCGAATCAAATTGGACAACCGACTCTTCCAAATAATAGTCTAACAACACCTTCGCCATCTCTTCCAATCAATCCTAGTGTTTCACATGAGGAACATGAAGAAGATGGTCATGATTTTGATGTCAATCGAATTATCAGAGAAGATGAAGCAGGATTTATCATGACTCATGGTAACCACAATCATTATTTCTTCAAGAAGGATTTGACAGCAGACCAAATTAAGGCAGCGCAAGACCACTTGAAAGGGGCAAATACAGCTACACCAAATCCAGCTCATGATGACGATCACGATGGCGATGAACATGACCACCATCATGGTGAAGATCACGATCACGGTTTTGATGCCGATCGTGTCATTAGTGAAGATGATCAAGGCTTTGTCATGAGTCACGGAGACCACAATCATTACTTCTTCAAGAAAGATTTGACAGCAGAGCAAATTAAGGCCGCACAGGATCATCTGAAAGCACATCATGATGCAGAGCCTGTAAAACCTCTTGCTAAAACGGTAGAGTCTTTCTCAATAGATGCTAGTGATGAAGAAAAGATTGCTTACATTTCTAAGACCTATGGTGTTCCACTTGAAGCTATTAGAATTTCAAACGGATTCTTTGTCTTTGGAAATCCGGACCAAGCCTACGATCCGACTCATATCCACCCATATGCTGTTCGTAAGGAACACGTTCGACTTCCACTCCAAACTGGAAATCCAGAACTTGATTTCCTAAATGAACTCTATACGACTGCCTTACGTGATGGTGTGTCTCCTTATAGTTTGCAGGTAGAAAATGGTAGTTTTGTGATCCCTCATGGAGACCACAATCACTACATCAAGGTTCAAACTAAGGGCTATGAAGTAGCCTTGAAAAACAAGATTCCAGCCCTACAATCCAACTATCAACCTGGAACTTTTGATGAGAAGGCAGTCTTGGAAAAAGTAGATCAACTTCTAGCTGATAGCAGAAGTATCTACAAAGACAAGCCTATCGAACAAAGACAGATTGAGTTAGCCTTAGGTCAGTTTACTGAAAATATGAAGAAACTGGCAACTAACTCTACAGCAGGTTATCTTGCGACACTAGAACTCTTTGATAAGCAATATATCCATATTGATGAAAGTGTCAAGCCTACTGAAACAAGTGCTTTAGATAAAAAATACCAATCCTTGATTGATAAAATCAATACCTTGGATACAGATTCTTATGGACTTCCAAAGAAAGACCTTCTCGTTCGACTCCAAGAAGCTAAATTGGCTAAAGATGAGGCTGCTTTAGCAGCGGTTGAATCACAACTTCAAGCTCTTCAAGACTTTAATGATCGTACTGGTGATACAACAGTGGAATACATCAAGTACTTCTATGAGAATGTAAATGATAGTCGTTTAAATGAGGATCTTCGTAATAAAGTAGCTAATTTGACTTTTACTTTATATCAATCCCAATCCTTCCGTAAGGCTGTGGACTTGAATAAACTATTCCCAAGCATTTACCAAACAAAACAAGAAGTAGAAGAGGCTTTGAAAAATCAGCCAGCTTCTACAAAAGTAAATGAAACAGTTTTAGATAAAGAAAAAGTTGATAACCAATCTGCTAAGCAGGCGATTTATGAATTTTTGAAAGATCTTTATCCTGATCTTAAAAAAGAAGAACATGTCAATCATGTTAGCAAGGAAGAAGTAGAAAGTCTCTTGAGCAAGGCAACTCAACTCTTGGAGCAAATCCAAGAAGAAGGAATCAGACAATCCTTGGCAGAAGAAGTAGAAAATCTCAAAGCTGCCACAAACAAGGCTGATGCAGACTTGGATGAAGTAAACAGCCAGGTAAAAGATGTCTTGACTCGTATCGCTAGCGCACTTCAACAAGAAAAGGAAAATGCTGAACAAGATCCTCAGACACTTGTACTCTATCAAAAACTCTACGATATTCTCATATCGCTTCACTCTTATTTAGAAAGTAATAATGGTTCTGATGAGGACTTTGATAAAGTGGATGCATTACTAGATCAACTTTCTGCTAAGAGTAAAGATAAGGCTGCTTTACTTGAATTGACAAAAGCTATTCTAGTTTTGAATCATCAAATCCAGTCAAAAGCTAGCGCAAGTGAAGAAACAAGTCCAGCAAGAAATGCCGAGGCAAACGGTGCTAACACCAGTGCTGAGAACCAACCAAACGCAACTACAGAATCTAACAGTGAAACTGCTAGCGACGAAAACAAACCAAGCAACGCAAGAGATTCTAAACCTGCTGAACCAGTTTCAGAAAAGGAAACAACAGAATCTACAACAAGTACTGAAAATCAAGAAAAACCAGTAGAATAAAAAGAAAGGCGAAGTAGCAAAGCTACCTCGTCCTTTTTAGTCTTTATAAGCAACAATACCAATGATGGTATCAACAGCACGCTCCATGGTTTGGAGACTCACGTACTCGAAACGACCGTGCATATTCTCGCCGCCAGCAAAGATATTAGGGGTTGGGATTCCCATAAAGGAAATCTTAGAGCCGTCTGTCCCTCCACGAATTGGTTCGATAATAGGCGTGATACCTAGATCTTCCATAACGGCTTTAGCAATGGTAATTGGAGTCATATCTTTTTCAATGACTTCTTTCATATTGTAATACTGATCTGTCAAGTTTAGGGTGACACGGTCGCTCCCAAGTTCTTGATTCATCTTATCAGCGATAGACTGCATGGATGCTTTACGCGCTTCAAAGGCATCTTTTTCAAAATCACGAATGATGTAGCTTGCACGCGCCTCCTCAACACTACCTGTCACATCCATTAGATGGTAGAAGCCTTGGTAACCTTCTGTTAACTCAGGTCTGTCATTCTCTGGAAGTTGATTGTGAAAATCAATTGCTAGCTGAAGGGCATTGACCATTTGGCCTTTGGCAGTACCAGGGTGGACATTGCGTCCTTGGAAATGCAATTCAGCACCCGCTGCTGAAAAGGTCTCGTACTGAAGTTCACCTAGTGGGCCACCATCAACTGTGTAGGCAAAGTCCACATCAAAATCATCTGCATCAAATTTATTGGCACCAACACCGATTTCTTCATCTGGACCAAAACCAACACGAATTTCACAGTGCTTGATTTCAGGATGAGCAGTCAGATATTCAATGGCTGTCATAATCTCAGCAATCCCTGACTTGTCATCAGCCCCCAGCAAGGTTGTTCCGTCGGTTGTGATGAGCGTTTGTCCTGGATATTTCTCCAGACTCTTAAAGTCAGCTGGATCCAGTTTAAAACCAGAATTCCCTAGTTCAATCACACCACCATCGTAGTTTTCAATCACCTGAGGATTGATTCCTTCGGCATTAAAATCAGCAGTATCCATGTGGGAGATGAAGCCAATTTTACGTGTTAAAGATGGATCATTGGCTGGCAAGGTACCAATCGCAAAACCATTAGGAAGGTAGTAGACATTTTGCAGACCAACACGTTTCATTTCTGGAATAAGGACATTGGTTGCAAAGTCAACCTGACTCTGCGTACTTGGAGTAGTAGTAGAGTGTTCATCAGAGCGTGTGTTGACCTTAACGTAAGTTAAGAAGCGGTCCAAGAGATTTGGGTAAGTCATAAAAACTCCTTTTGAATTCATTTTTTCCATTGTATCATAGAAATAAGAGAAAAACAAAAGACAGAAGTTAGGGCAATCTGCTATGTTAGCGTTTACTTATCAGTGGATTCATGATAAAATAAATTTGATAAAAACATCACAAGGAAGCAGTTATGAAAAAAGCAATTTTAATGATGACCTTCGGTTCGCCAGAAGAGATTACCTTTGAAGGTGTGGCTGATTTTTTCACAAATATTCGTCGTGGAGTGAGACCTCAAGACCACGAGATTCAAACTCTCTATGATAATTATGTACGTATTGGAGGCACGCCTCTGCAAAGAATTACTCGTGAAGAGGTTGCCTTGGTAGAAGCTAGGCTAGGAAATGAATATAGTGTCTATTTTGCCAATAAGTTTTCCAGTCCCTTTATTCCAGATGTAATTGGTCAGATGGAAGCAGACGGCATTGAGCAGTGTATTTGCCTGATTTTGGAGCCTCATTATTCTTTTTACTCTGTCATGGGTTATGAGAAATTTTTAGAAAGCAAGCAAATTCAATTTTTGGTCATTAAGGACTGGTATCAGGAAGAAGCACTCTTAAACTATTGGGCAGATGAAATTGCTAAGATTTTAAAAGAAGAAGTAAAGCAGGATAGCTTTAAAGTCATCTTTTCAGCCCATAGTGTGCCTATTTTTGCCTTGGATTTTGGTGACCCATATATTGACCAAATTTTCGAAAATAGCAAGCTAGTTGCTGAAAAACTAGGTTTGAGTTCCGATCAATATACAAATACCTGGCAAAGTGAGAGTGATATTGGGATTCCATGGATTAAACCAGATGTATTAGAATATCTCAGAGAACAGAAAGAACATCCAGACCATTATATTTTTGTTCCTATCAGCTTCATTAGCGAGCATATTGAAGTCTTGTTTGACAATGATGTGGAATGTTATGACTTATGTCAGGAATTTGGGGTAAACTACCATCGTCCACCAATGCCAAATACAGATTCTCGTTTGATTGATGCCTTGGTTAATACAGTCAGAGCTAATGAGGACAAAGAGTTTAAGGAATTTCTCCCAGAAGAAGAAACCTTTGATGAGTTAGTTCCTTCAGATGAGACTAAAAACATTTTGGCTGAATCTCAAGATTTACAAATGCCAGAATTTGTGAAAAAATTGATTGAGAAAAAAGGTCGTGAAAATGTTAAGATGCCTTATTTGATCAAGAAAATGCTTGAGAAAGCAGGTAAGTTACCCAAAGAGTAAAGAAAAAGGATTTAGCTTTGCGCTAGATCCTTTTAATCGATTATTTTTTCTCAAGAAGCGCTTTTATTTCTTGAAGGACTTCCAATTCGGTTGGTTTTTTTTCGTCAGTTTTTTCTTCCTTTATGCCAGTCAGTTTCTGTGCTTTTTCAATACCCTTGATAATAAAGAAGAGGGCGGTACCGACAAAGATAAAATTGATAATAGCACTTAAAAAGTTACCATAGCCGACTCCATGCCAAGAAAGTTGAGCGATACGTTCGACTTTAGCAGCTTTCAAAGCGGGATTTAAAATAAGAGGAGTGATAATGTCGTTTACAAGTGAAGTAACGATAGCACCAAAAGCAGAGGCAATGACAACACCGACAGCAAGGTCAATAACATTTCCTCGAAGCAAGAATGATTTTAGATTTTTTAACATACTGTTTTCCTTTCAATGTTTCGTGTTTCATTGTATCCTAAATCATTATAGAAGGCAATTAAAAGGCTCATAAATGGAGCATTATTTTCTAAAAATATAGACCTTGCTCAAGATATAATTGATGATAATAATGAGTATTTGTGCAATTATCGTTTCAATTGCATTTACCTTATCAAGATTTTCATTTACAAATTGCCCTATGATGTGAGGAAAATGAGTTACAAAGAGAAAAGTTAAAAACAAGTCTAACAGAAAAGTAGAAAGGCGAGCAAGAGAAAATTTCACTAAACGGATAAGTCGATTCTTCCTTGCTTGCTTAAACACAATCGTATCATTTGTGATAAAGGCAAAGAGGATACCGATACTATTTGCTAGGGCAGTAGCAAGGAGTTCCTGATGACTTAGTTGATAAATGACTAGTCGTGAGAGAATCGAAACTAGAGTTGTCGCAAGGCCAAAAAAGAGATAGGCTAAGATTTCATTGTTAAAAAATTTTTGAATAGGAATTTTCATGTTTTAAGTATAGCATAAAGCAGGCTATTGTGCTATACTAGTAAGGTTGAATAAAGCAACCCTTGGTGCTTAGCTTCTTTCACCAAGCATATTTTACGCGGACAACCCGCCAAAGGAGAAAAGATGAAAAAATTAACTATTCGTGATGTTGCAGATATTGCAATCGTCGCTGCTATCTATGTCGTTTTGACTGTCACACCGCCCCTAAATGCCATTAGCTATGGTGCTTATCAGTTTCGTATTTCAGAAATGATGAACTTTATGGCTTTTTACAATCCCAAGTACATCATCGGAGTTACCATCGGTTGTATGATTGCTAATTTCTTTAGCTTCGGACTACTAGATGTCTTTGTTGGTGGCGGATCAACCCTAGTATTCCTTAGTCTAGGTGTTTGGCTTTTTGCAAAATATAGTAAGGATTACCTCTTTAACGGATTGATTCGAAAAGATCATTTCTTCTTTTCAATCCTCTTTTCAATTTCTATGTTTACTATCGCTGCAGAGTTAAATATTGTAGCAGAATTACCATTCTTCCTTACTTGGTTTACAACAGGGATCGGTGAATTTGCTTCATTGATTATTGGAGCGATTATTATTGGTAAAATTGGTCGTCGAATCGATTTAAGCAAATAGAACAGGACAAGCTAGGTAGCCTTTACCTGGCTTTTTCTTATAGAAAATTTCTAAGGAAACTTGACAAGTTTTTCTGATTATAGTATACTTTTTAAGTAAGCTGATTTAGCTCAGTTGGCAGAGCGCATCCATGGTAAGGATGAGGTCGCCGGTTCAATCCCGGCAATTAGCATGATATAGACAGCAAAACCCTTGATTTACAAGGGTTTTTGTTATGTCTGCATCAAATGTTTCAAAGATATTTCTATTCATCTGTGTAAATGAAACTAAAGAGTTTCGTCTGTTGACAAAAGTGACTCTATCTAGTAGAATAGTAGATGCGATGAGTCGATAGGTAGTCTTCGGACTACTATTGAGCATAAGGAGGTCATAACGCAGGAGCGGACCTTGATGAGTTGTGTGAACCTGCTCATCACATGGAGATGCCTCTTAGTCCCTAGTCTAGCGACTGGGGATTTTTATTTTTCAAAAAATGATGAAAAAGCTTTGCAATTCATGAAAAAAGTAGTATAATACATCTATTATAGAAATTTTTAGAAAATTCCGAAAGAGGTTATTTATGGGATATACAGTTGCTGTAGTCGGCGCAACAGGTGCTGTCGGAGCTCAGATGATAAAAATGTTGGAAGAATCAACACTTCCAATCGATAAAATTCGTTTACTTGCTTCTGCACGTTCAGCAGGCAAGACTTTGAAATTTAAAGATCAAGATATTACAATTGAAGAAACGACTGAAACAGCTTTTGAAGGAGTTGACATTGCTCTCTTTTCAGCAGGTGGTTCTACATCAGCTAAATATGCACCATACGCAGTTAAAGCTGGAGCGGTAGTAGTAGATAATACATCTTACTTCCGTCAAAATCCAGATGTTCCTTTGGTTGTTCCAGAGGTCAATGCTCACGCACTTGATGCTCACAACGGTATTATTGCCTGCCCTAACTGTTCAACAATCCAAATGATGGTAGCTCTTGAGCCAGTTCGTCAAAAATGGGGCTTGGATCGTATCATTGTTTCAACTTACCAAGCAGTTTCAGGTGCTGGTATGGGAGCAATTCTTGAAACACAACGTGAACTTCGTGAAGTCTTGAATGATGGTGTAAACCCACGTGATTTGCATGCGGAAATCTTGCCTTCAGGTGGTGATAAGAAACATTATCCTATCGCTTTTAATGCTCTTCCACAAATCGATGTCTTCACTGACAATGATTACACTTACGAAGAGATGAAGATGACTAAGGAAACTAAGAAAATTATGGAAGATGATAGCATTGCAGTATCTGCAACATGTGTGCGTATTCCAGTCTTGTCAGCTCACTCTGAGTCTGTTTATATCGAAACAAAAGAAGTGGCTCCAATCGAAGAAGTAAAAGCAGCTATCGCAGCCTTCCCAGGTGCTGTTCTCGAAGATGATGTAGCTCATCAAATTTATCCGCAAGCCATCAATGCAGTGGGTTCACGTGATACCTTTGTTGGTCGTATCCGTAAAGACTTGGATGCTGAAAAAGGAATCCACATGTGGGTTGTTTCAGATAACCTGCTCAAAGGTGCTGCTTGGAACTCAGTTCAGATTGCTGAAACTCTTCATGAACGTGGATTGGTTCGTCCAACTGCCGAATTGAAATTTGAATTAAAATAGTTATATCGTTTAGGAGTTCAGATGAACTCCTTCTTTGAAATAGAGAGGTGTTTTCATGTCTTATCAAGATTTAAAAGAGTGTAAAATCATCACAGCCTTTATTACTCCCTTCCACGAGGATGGTTCCATCAACTTTGATGCTATTCCAGCCTTGATTGAGCATTTATTGGACCATCATACAGATGGAATTCTTCTCGCAGGGACCACTGCTGAGAGTCCAACTTTGACCCACGATGAGGAGTTGGAACTCTTTGCGGCTGTACAAAAGATTGTCAATGGACGTGTTCCTTTGATTGCGGGTGTAGGTACCAATGATACGCGTGACTCGATCGAGTTTGTCAAAGAAGTAGCGGAATTTGGCGGTTTTGATGCTGGGCTTGCTATTGTTCCTTACTACAACAAACCTTCTCAAGAAGGGATGTACCAGCACTTTAAAGCAATTGCAGACGCTTCTGACCTACCAATTATTATCTATAACATTCCAGGGCGTGTAGTTGTCGAATTAACTCCAGAAACTATGCTTCGCTTGGCTGATCATCCAAATATTATTGGTGTCAAAGAATGTACTAGCTTGGCTAATATGGCTTACTTGATTGAGCACAAACCAGAAGAGTTCTTGGTCTATACTGGTGAGGATGGAGATGCTTTCCATGCCATGAACCTTGGTGCGGATGGGGTTATTTCTGTTGCCTCTCATACAAATGGGGATGAAATGCATGAGATGTTTACTGCCATTGCAGAAAGCGATATGAAGAAAGCTGCAGCTATTCAACGTAAATTCATTCCTAAGGTCAATGCCCTCTTCTCTTATCCAAGTCCTGCTCCAGTTAAGGCAGTTCTCAACTATATGGGATTTGCAGCTGGCCCAACTCGTCTACCTCTTGTTCCAGCACCAGAAGAAGATGCCAAACGCATTATCAAAGTTGTCGTAGATGGCGACTACGAAGCGACTAAGGCAACTGTAACAGGGGTTTTAAGACCAGATTATTAATGAAGACAATAAAATCCATGACCGAATGCAGGATCATGGATTTTTCTTATTTTCCTAAACAGAATTGGCTAAAGAGTTGGGTAATGAGTTCATCTGGAGCAGCATCTCCAGTGATTTCTCCGAGAATTTCCCAAGTACGGGTCAAGTCAACTTGAAGCAAGTCAACTGGCATTCCCAGTTCAAGACCTTCATTAACAGCTTGAAGACTTTCAACTGCTTTTTCAATCAAGGAAATATGACGGGCATTTGACAAGTAAGTGGCATCTTGCTCAACCAAACCAGCATTTTCAAAGAAGAGGTTGTTGATTCTCTCTTCAATCTTATCGATGTTTTGGTTTTTAAGGACTGAAATGCGGATGACATCTTCTGGAAGTTCAGAGGTTTCAATAACTTCTGGCAGGTCAGTTTTGTTAAGAAGAATAATGCGATTAGTCTCCTGACTGATTTCTAGGAGTTGGCGGTCTTGGGCGGTTAGTGGTTCACTGGCATTTAGCACCAGTAGAACCAAGTCAGCTTCCTTGAGGGCTTTTTTCGAACGCTCAACTCCGATTTGTTCCACGATGTCATCCGTTTCGCGGATACCAGCTGTGTCAATCAATTTTAGAGGAACGCCGTTGATGTTGACGTATTCTTCAATGACATCTCGAGTAGTCCCAGCAATATCTGTAACGATAGCCTTGTCCTCACGCAAGAGGTTGTTGAGGAGGCTAGATTTCCCAACATTGGGACGGCCTATGATTGCTGTAGAAATTCCTTCGCGAAGGATTTTGCCACGACGGGCTGTCCTAAGGAGATTGGTTAGTAATTGTTCAAACTCCATTGTCTTCTCGCGGACAACTGCAGTAGTCGCTTCTTCAACATCGTCATACTCAGGATAGTCGATATTAACCTCAACTTGGGCAAGTGTGTTGAGGATTTCTTGGCGGGTATTATTGATAAGATCAGAAAGGGAACCATCAAGTTGTTTGACCGCAATGTTCATGGCCTTGTCTGTCTTGGCGCGGATGATATCCATGACCGCCTCGGCCTGTGTCAAGTCTACACGACCGTTTAAAAAGGCACGTTTGGTAAATTCACCAGGTTCTGCTAACCGAGCTCCTTCACGGATAGCTAGCTGGAGAATCTCATTGGTCACCGCAATCCCACCGTGGGTGTTAATCTCGATAATATCCTCACGAGTGAAGGTCTTTGGAGACTTCATAGCCCCAACCATAACCTCGTCCATGACCTTCCCTGTCTGAGGATCAACGATGTGACCGTAGTTAAGGGTATGGCTGGCAACCCTGCTTAAGTCTTTCCCTTTAAAAATCTTTTGCGCAATAGCAAAACTGTCTGTTCCGCTCAGGCGGACAATACCAATAGCCCCTTCACCTAGTGGAGTAGAGATAGCAGCGATGGTATCAAATTCACGTGTAATCATAATGTTTCCTTTAATAAATGGCTCTTTTCTTGGAAATTTTTCCAAGTCTCTTTTCAAATTGTAACAAATTTGAACTATTTCTTCAATGAATGCTACTTGGAGATTGAAAAAGCCTAAGCAATTCTGCTTAAGCTAGCTTATTTGGTGCGCATTTCCCCTTGTGGGAAATAAGTTCCTTCTGGCATGTCGTTGATGATGACATGGACAGCAGATTGAGGAGCTCCAGTGTTGCGGACAACCGCTTCCGTTACTTCCTTAGCAAGAGCTTTCTTTTGCTCGAGCGTGCGTCCTTCAAATAAATCGATGCGTACAAATGGCATAATAGCTTCCTCCACTAGTTTTTGATTTCTTCTATTTTACCACATTTTGCCGTTTAAAGCTTAAGAAAATTATGATATACTAGAATGTAGCAAAAATTTAGAAATGGACGTGAAGCAAGAAACATGGCACAGTTGTATTATCGTTATGGGACCATGAACTCTGGTAAAACGATTGAGATTCTCAAAGTGGCCTATAACTATGAGGAGCAAGGAAAAGGTGTTGTCATTATGACTTCAGCTCTGGATACTCGTGACGGTGTTGGCTATGTATCGAGTCGAATTGGCATGAAACGCCCTGCCATTGCTATTGAGGAAACAACTGATATATTCGGCTATATCCGTGATTTACCAGAAACACCTTACTGTGTGTTGGTCGATGAAGCCCAGTTTCTCAAACGTCATCATGTTTACGATCTAGCTCGTGTTGTTGATGAGTTAGACATACCTGTCATGGCTTTTGGCTTGAAAAATGACTTTCGCAATGAACTGTTCGAAGGTTCCAAGTATCTCTTGCTCTTAGCAGACAAGATTGACGAAATCAAGACCATTTGCCAGTATTGTAAGAAAAAGGCGACTATGGTCTTGCGAACACAGAATGGACTGCCCGTTTACGATGGAGAACAGATTCAGATTGGTGGTAATGAAACCTATATCTCGGTTTGCCGTAAACATTATTTTGCGCCTGAAATCAACAAGGAGAATGAAGAAAAATGAACATCTATGATCAACTACAAGCTGTAGAAGACCGTTATGAAGAATTAGGAGAGTTGCTCAGTGACCCAGATGTGGTTTCGGACACCAAGCGTTTCATGGAGCTATCAAAAGAAGAAGCTTCAACTCGTGATACGGTAACAGCCTACCGTGAATACAAACAAGTCCTTCAAAACATCGTTGACGCAGAGGAAATGATTAAAGAATCAGGTGGAGATGCGGACTTGGAAGAAATGGCCAAGCAAGAGCTCAAAGATGCCAAGGCTGAAAAAGAAGAGTACGAAGAAAAACTAAAAATCTTGCTCCTTCCAAAGGATCCAAACGATGACAAGAATATTATCTTAGAAATCCGTGGAGCAGCTGGTGGAGACGAAGCGGCACTTTTCGCTGGAGACCTTCTAACTATGTATCAAAAGTATGCGGAAGCCCAAGGCTGGCGCTTTGAAGTTATGGAAGCTTCTATGAACGGTGTCGGTGGTTTTAAAGAAGTGGTTGCTATGGTTTCAGGTCAGTCTGTATACTCTAAGCTTAAGTACGAATCAGGTGCCCACCGTGTGCAACGTGTTCCTGTGACAGAAAGCCAAGGCCGTGTTCATACTTCAACAGCGACAGTTCTTGTTATGCCTGAAGTTGAAGAGGTTGAATACGATATTGATCCAAAAGACCTTCGTGTTGACATCTACCACGCATCAGGTGCTGGTGGACAGAACGTCAATAAGGTTGCAACTGCCGTTCGTATCGTTCACTTGCCAACCAATATCAAGGTTGAGATGCAGGAAGAACGTACCCAGCAGAAAAACCGTGAGAAGGCAATGAAAATCATCCGTGCGCGTGTTGCTGACCACTTTGCTCAGATTGCTCAGGATGAACAAGACGCTGAGCGTAAGTCAACAATCGGTACTGGTGACCGTTCAGAACGAATTCGTACTTATAACTTCCCACAAAACCGTGTCACAGATCACCGTATCGGCTTGACCCTCCAAAAACTAGATACGATTTTATCTGGTAAATTGGACGAAGTTGTAGATGCCTTGGTGCTTTATGACCAAACACAAAAATTAGAAGAATTAAATAAATAATGAAATTAGCTCAATTATTTTCAGATTTTGAAGAAGAATTGATAAGACAAGGAGAGGAAGCTGAAAGCCTCTCTTTTGTCTATCGTAGTCTGAAAAATCTATCTTTTACAGACTTTATTTTTGCCCTCCAGCAGGAGGTGACAACAGAGGAAGAAGTATTTGTAAAAGGAATTTTCCAACAGTTAGCAGCTCATAAACCGGCACAGTACATCATTGGACAGGCAGATTTTTATGGAATGCAGTTAAAAGTTGATGAGCGGGTTTTGATTCCTCGTCCAGAGACAGAGGAGTTGGTGGAGCTTATCCTGGCTGAAAATCATGAAGAAAATCTTTCGGTTCTTGATATTGGAACAGGAAGTGGAGCTATTGCTCTCGCTCTAGCAAAAAATAGACCAGATTGGTCAGTGACAGCAGCAGATATTTCCCAAGATGCTTTAGATGTAGCTAGCGAAAATGCTAAAAATCAAAATCTTCAAATATTTTTAAAAAAATCTGACTGTTTTACAGAAATTTCTGAAAAATATGATATAATTGTTTCCAATCCACCCTATATCTCTCGTGAAGATGCGTCAGAGGTCGGCTTGAATGTTTTGCATTCGGAGCCTCATCTAGCTCTCTTTGCAGATGAGGATGGCCTAGCTATTTACCGTAGAATTGCGGAAGATGCAAAAGACTATCTCAAAGACGGTGGTAAGATTTACCTTGAAATTGGATACAAGCAAGGTCGAAGTGTTCCTGAACTTTTTAGGAAGCATCTTCCTGAAAAACGTGTAAGAACACTCAAGGATCAATTTGGTCAAGATAGGATGGTCGTGGTTGATGATGGACAGGATTAGACAAGGGTTGGAAAAGGGTGGAGCTGTCGTTCTACCTACAGAGACGGTTTATGGTCTTTTTGCCAAGGCGCTAGACGAAAAAGCAGTTGACCATGTTTACCAGCTCAAACGTCGTCCTAGAGATAAGGCACTCAATCTCAATATCGCCTCTCTCGAGGACATCTTGCACTTTTCAAAGAATCAGCCAACTTATCTTCAAAAACTTGTAGAGACCTTTTTACCAGGTCCATTGACCATTATTCTCGAAGCCAATGACAGAGTCCCCTATTGGGTCAATTCTGGTCTCGCGACTGTTGGATTTCGGATGCCAAGTCATCCCATCACGCTTGATTTGATTGGAGAGACAGGTCCCTTGATTGGGCCGTCTGCTAATATCTCAGGTCAGGCAAGTGGAGTGACCTTTAATCAAATTCTAGAGGATTTTGACCAAGAGGTTCTGGGTCTGGAAGACGATTCTTTTCTAACCGGACATGATTCGACTATTTTGGACTTGTCTGGAGACAAGGTAAAAATCTTACGCCAAGGGGCCATTAAGCGAGAAGATATTCTTGCTCGGTTGCCAGAGATTTCTTTTGAGGAGGCATGAAATGCTAAGAGATTTGCAAGAAACAGATGTGAAAGCTATATGTGACATCAACCAAGAGGCTTTGGGTTATTCTTTTAGTCCAGATGAAACGGCTAGTCAACTAGCTAGACTATCTCAGGATTCCCATCATTTCCTACTTGGTTATGAGGATGCAGCCACTCATTTCCTACTTGGATATGTCCACGCTGAAGTTTACGAATCACTCTATTCCAAAGCAGGATTTAATATCTTAGCTTTAGCAGTTTCACCTCAAGCGCAAGGTCAAGGTATTGGTAAAAGCTTATTACAAGGGTTGGAAGAAGAAGCCAAAAGACGTGGTTATGAGTTTATCCGCTTAAACTCTGCCGATCATCGTCTGGGAGCTCATGCATTTTATGAAAAAGTTGGTTATACTTGTGATAAAATGCAGAAACGGTTTATTCGCATCTTTTAGTTTATTTGCTTAAACTAATGGACTAGTCACACAATAAAGGAGAAGACCTATGATTTTTGATAAAGATGATTTTAAAGCATACGATGCTGATCTCTGGAATGCTATTGCCAAAGAAGAAGAACGCCAACAGAATAATATCGAGTTGATTGCTTCGGAAAACGTAGTTTCCAAGGCTGTTATGGCAGCTCAAGGGTCTATCTTGACAAACAAATATGCCGAGGGTTACCCAGGACGCCGTTATTATGGTGGAACGGATGTGGTAGACGTGGTAGAGACTCTTGCTATTGAACGCGCAAAAGAAATTTTCGGTGCTAAATTCGCTAATGTCCAACCTCACTCAGGAAGCCAAGCCAACTGTGCGGCTTACATGGCCTTGATTGAGCCAGGTGATACCGTTATGGGGATGGATTTGGCAGCAGGTGGACACTTGACCCATGGAGCTCCTGTTAGCTTCTCTGGTCAAACCTACAACTTTGTTTCTTATAGTGTGGATCCTGAAACAGAACTCTTGGACTTTGATGCTATCTTGAAACAAGCCCAAGAAGTAAAACCAAAATTGATTGTAGCAGGTGCTTCAGCCTATTCTCAAATTATTGACTTTTCAAAATTCCGTGAAATTGCGGACGCCGTTGGTGCTAAGCTCATGGTAGATATGGCTCATATCGCTGGTTTGGTGGCTGCTGGTTTACATCCAAGTCCAGTTCCATACGCTCATATCACGACAACCACAACCCACAAAACCCTTCGTGGCCCTCGTGGTGGTTTGATTTTGACCAATGATGAAGACTTAGCTAAGAAAATCAATTCAGCTATTTTCCCAGGTATTCAGGGCGGTCCTTTGGAGCATGTTGTGGCAGCTAAAGCTGTTTCTTTCAAAGAAGTCTTAGATCCAGCTTTCAAGGAATATGCTACCAATGTCATTAAGAACAGCAAGGCTATGGCAGATGTCTTCTTACAAGACCCTGATTTCCGTATCATTTCTGGCGGGACTGAAAACCATCTCTTCCTAGTGGATGTGACTAAGGTTGTAGAAAACGGAAAAGTTGCTCAAAACTTGCTGGATGAAGTCAATATTACCCTAAATAAAAACTCAATTCCTTACGAAACCTTATCACCATTCAAGACAAGTGGTATTCGTATCGGAGCAGCAGCCATCACTGCGCGTGGATTTGGTGAAGAAGAAAGCCGTAAAGTGGCTGAACTCATCATTAAAACCCTTAAAAATGCAGAAAATGAAGCTGTCTTAGAAGAAGTGAGAAGCGAAGTCAAAGCGCTGACAGATGCCTTCCCATTATACGAGGAATAAAACTTTTATGAACATTTATATTAAGAAAGCCATTATTCACCAGTTCAGTCCGGATGATACCGAGCTGTTTCTAGCGGATAAGTTTCTCAATATCACTCCAAAAATCGAAGAATACCTGCGTAGAAAAATTGAACGTGTGTATTCAGATGAAGCCAAGACTGGGATTTTCGAAGAAGAAAATCCCTTCTTCAATCACATCACAGATGATTTGTTGGAGACATCAGTAACACTAGCTAATCTCTGGAAAGAAGAGTTCAGTATTTCTGAAAATCTCAAGACCAATGACTTGATTTTTATGCAATTTTCTAAAGAAGGTGTAGAACATTTCGCTTTCTTGCGAATTGCACTACGAGAGACATTGACCCACCTCGGTAGAGAAGTTGATAATCCAATCAAGCTGACTCAGAATAACCTGCCTGGATTTGGAACGGGTGCTGACGAAGCCTTGGTGGTCAATCTTCAGAGTCGCAAGTACCATCTGATTGAAAAACGAATCAAGTACAACGGAGCTTTCTTGAACTATTTTTCAGAAAATCTTCTTGCCGTCGCCCCCAAGATTTCACCCAAGAAATCTATCAAAGAACTGGAAAAAACAGCTCAGAGAATTGCTGAAACTTTTAATACAGATGATTTTCAATTTCAATCCAAGGTCAAATCAGCGATTTTCAACAACCTAGAAGAAAGCAATGAATTGTCACCTGAGAAACTGGCTAACGACCTTTTTGACAACAATCTGACGGCTCGTTTGAGCTTTATTGATCAAGTCAAAGAAGCCGTACCAGAGCCTGTTCAATTTGATGAAATTGATGCCAGTCGCCAGCTCAAGAAATTTGAAAACCAAAAACTCTCCTTGTCAAATGGAATTGAGCTCATCGTTCCCAATAACGTCTATCAAGATGCTGAGTCTGTTGAGTTTATCCAAAACGACAATGGAACCTACTCTATCTTAATCAAAAATATCGAGGATATTCAAAGTAAATAATGTTTAAACGAATTCGAAGAGTGCTTGTACTAGCAGTCTTCCTTTTTACTGGATATAAAGCTTACCGCGTTCACCAAGATGTCAAGCAAGTCATGACCTATCAACCCATGGTGCGAGAAATCTTGAGTGAAAAAGACACTCCAGCAAACGAAGAGCTTGTGCTCGCTATGATTTATACTGAAACAAAAGGAAAAGAAGGCGATGTTATGCAGTCTAGTGAGTCTGCCAGTGGTTCCACCAATACCATCAATGATAATGCCTCCAGTATTCGGCAAGGCGTTCAAACTCTGACAGATAATCTCTATCTAGCTCAGAAGCAGGGTGTTGATGTCTGGACGGCTGTTCAAGCCTATAATTTTGGACCTGCCTATATCGATTTTATCGCACAAAATGGCAAAGAAAATACCCTTGCACTGGCTAAACAGTACTCTCGTGAGACTGTTGCTCCCTTACTTGGCAATACCACTGGAAAGACTTATAGTTATATTCATCCCATTTCCATTTTTCACGGTGCCGAACTCTATGTAAATGGAGGAAACTATTACTATTCTAGACAGGTGCAACTCAACCTTTACATCATCAAATGTTTCACTCTCTTTTCGACATCTGGCTAGCCCAGGTGTTTTTGTTATAAGTTTTCTTTAAGATAGATATATTACTCTAGAAAGGTAAAGGAGGGAATTCCCTATGAGAAAGAAACTCTTTCTGACCAGTGCTGCGGTCTTGTGGGCGGTAACAGCTATGAATAGCGTCCATGCAGCAACAGATGTTCAAAAAGTTATCGACGAAACCTATGTCCAACCTGAATATGTCCTAGGTTCATCATTGTCTGAAGATCAAAAAAATCAAACCCTTAAAAAACTAGGCTACAATGCCTCAACAGACACCAAAGAACTCAAGACCATGACGCCTGATGTCTATTCTAAGATTATGAATGTGGCAAATGACTCTAGTTTACAGTTGTATTCATCAGCCAAGATTCAAAAGCTAGGTGACAAGTCGCCACTTGATGTCAAGATTGAAACACCAGAAAACATCACTAAGGTGACGCAGGATATGTACCGAAATGCAGCCGTAACTTTGGGTGTGGAACACGCCAAAATCACTGTAGCAGCACCCATTCCAGTTACAGGTGAGAGTGCCTTAGCCGGGATTTACTATTCGCTGGAAGCTAATGGAGCCAAGGTGCCACAAGCCAACAAAGATTTGGCTCAAGAAGAGTTGAAGGCTTTATCCGATATCAATGCTGAAAACAAGGACAAAACTGGCTATGATGCTAATAAATTGAACGTTGCCCTAGCCGATATCAAGTCAGGACTCGCCAAAGCTAAAGAAAGTAAGGGAAATCTGACAGAGGAAGATGTCCGTAAAATTGTTGAAGATACCTTGAAAAATTACAAACTCGATCAGGTCATAACAGGAAACCAGATCAATATCATCATCAATTTTGCTTTGAATCTCTCAAAGAGTGATATCCTCAGCAATGCAGACTTCACTAAAACCTTGAATGACCTTAAACAAAGTATTGTTTCACAAGCTGGCGACAGTTTTAAAAATATCAACCTTAACTTTGATGCTGATAAGGCGCTAGAGGACGGCGGTAATTTCTTAAGTTCCCTCTGGCAAGCCATTGTCAACTTCTTCAAGAGTTTTGGTTCTTAAGAAAAACATGGTATAATAGATGGTAACCGTAACGTTGCCGTCTTTTTTGTCGGCCAATAGAAAGAGAAAAGAATGTTAAAGAAAAATGATATTGTAGAAGTTGAAATTGTTGACTTGACCCATGAAGGCGCAGGAGTTGCCAAGGTGGATGGTTTGGTCTTTTTTATAGAGAATGCTTTACCAAGTGAAAAAATCCTCATGCGTGTCCTCAAGGTCAATAAAAAGGTTGGTTTTGGGAAAGTTGAAGAATACCTTCTCCAGTCACCACACCGTAATCAAAATCTAGATTTGGCTTACCTGCGTTCAGGAATCGCTGATTTAGGTCATCTTGCCTATCCAGAACAGCTCAAGTTTAAAACCAAGCAAGTCAAGGACAGTCTATATAAGATTGCTGGGATTGCTGATGTAGAGGTTGCTGAAACTTTAGGTATGGAAAATCCAGTCAAGTACCGTAACAAGGCACAGGTCCCTGTCCGTCGAGTAAATGGTGTCTTGGAAACTGGGTTTTTCCGTAAGAATTCCCATGACCTCATGTCTCTTGAAGATTTCTTTATCCAAGATCCTGTGATTGATGAGGTAGTAGTAGCTCTACGCGACTTGCTCCGTCGTTATGACCTGAAACCTTATGATGAAAAGGAACAATCTGGCTTGATTCGAAATCTTGTGGTGCGTCGTGGACACTATTCAGGTCAAATTATGGTTATTTTGGTAACAACTCGTCCCAAAGTTTTTCGTGTGGAGCAATTGATTGAACAACTAATCAAACAGTTCCCAGAGATTGTGTCTGTTATGCAAAATATCAATGACCAAAACACCAATGCGATTTTTGGTAAGGAATGGCGCACCCTTTATGGACAAGACTTTATCACTGACCAGATGTTGGGAAATGACTACCAAATCGCTGGACCTGCTTTTTACCAAGTCAATACTGAAATGGCTGAAAAACTTTATCAAACAGCCATTGACTTTGCTGAATTAAAAGAAGATGATGTGGTCATTGATGCCTACTCTGGTATCGGGACGATTGGCCTCTCTGTTGCGAAACATGTCAAGGAGGTCTATGGTGTTGAAGTAATTTCAGAAGCAGTTGATAATAGCAAGAAGAATGCCCAACTGAACAATATTTCAAACGCCTACTATGTCTGTGACACAGCTGAAAATGCCATGAAGAATTGGCTCAAAGACGGTATTCAACCAAGTGTTATATTAGTGGACCCACCGAGAAAAGGACTCACTGATAGCTTTATCAAGGCAAGTGCTCAAACAGGAGCTGATCGCATTGCCTATATCTCATGTAATGTCGCTACTATGGCGCGTGATATCAAACTCTACCGAGAATTGGGATATGAATTGAAGAAAGTCCAGCCGGTGGATTTATTTCCTCAAACGCATCATGTCGAGTGTGTGAGTTTGTTAGAGAAACGCAATTAATTCTCAAAAGGTTCCCCGAACCTTTTGAGTTCCACAGACGCATCACGTGGAGTGTGTAGGATTGCTTGTACGAGCTGAGTCATCAGCGAAGTAGAAGTAGATTCTCCGCCCATGGGGGAGGACTCGTAGAATGAGGAAAGGTACCGATGAAATGATACGGTAAGTCCGAACCGCTGAGTTGTAGTTTTGAAATGATGTTTTAAGAAGGTGGAAAAAAGAATTTGCTATATCCTAAGGGTAACTAATCAGTATTATATTCTGAAAAATCAATCTACGGATAATTTAGATGAGGCTATAAATGATTATATTAGAGTTATATCAAAATAATTATTCTAAAGATTTAGTCGCATTTGATTCCATAAAAGATGGGAAAGTCTTTGTAGCTCAAATTCCGGGATACACTCTGGAAACAGAAGATGATTTTGAAGTGGAGTATTTTAATCCTAAAAACATACCGGATTATATGGAAATTATTTTTAACGGAAATATTGTTCCTTTATCTAAATTTATGTTCGATCCTGAGGAAAATGTAGACATTATTTGGAAAGAGATTTCAAATTTATCCCTCAAAAACGATAGAGTAATCGAAGGATATTCAAAAATCGATGCATATGTCGTTAACAACCATGAAGTTAAAGCCTATGTCGAAACAAGAGAAACGAACTATCGTAAAGCAAAAGACTTCTTAGAAAGCCGTGGATATGAAATCGACAGAAGCTTTTTTGGAAGTGAAGACGGCGAAGCGATTCTCTACAGAAAAAAAGGTGCCGAAGATTGGCATTTCTCATCACATTTAGACTCAATGTTTGTAGAGATTGAAGATGTAGAAGGATATGTTAAAGAAGAGGTGGGAGAGATTCAATAGTCAAGCAAAGTTCCTTGTGAGTATGTACCTTTGCTAGTAAAAGCGTCAAAACGTTGTAACGAAGGGGGGTAAGAAAACCCTTGAGTGTAAGCCTTCTTCTTGTTTAGAGGGAAAGTATTAGAGTAGCCGCTCATAATTTATACTAGATTTGATAACTTATTTGAGATAGATTTTATTTCTATAAATACTGTGAAAATTTTTTAATACTAAAGATTTAAAGTTACTGTGTTAAAAATTCTCTCCACTTTTAAACTAATGTATTATAAAAGCCAGTTGACACAAGTGTTACACCTATGATAGAATTAACTAGAGGTGAAGAAAATGGCAACCGATAAAAATAGAATAATGATTAGCTTGGATGATAAAAATCTAGAGAAACTTGAAAATTTAGTAGAAGATGCTAGAGATAGAAGAGGAATGCGACTAACAAAGTCCCAGGTTATAGAATTACTCCTAAATACTGTTGATTATTTCGATGATATTATGGGAGCTATTTACTCAAAAAAATAACAGCAAAAATGCTATTATTTTTTTACAAACAGGTGCAACACTAGTGAATCAGGAGTGATGAAATGGTTGTTTATATTAGACAAAGCAAACTACCAAGTGAAGTTTCAATTAATAAATACAATGCTCAAGTAGGTGCCTACTTACAAGGAGAAGAAATTATTTTATATCAATCTTTTTCTGAAATAGAACAGTTAACAAGTGAAGATATAGTTGTAGATTATATAATGGAGACTAGAGCATTGCTAAAAATGATGGGGTTAAATGTTCCGGTTTATGACTATCCTATTGAGCTTAAAGACTTTTATGGTCGAAAGATTTATGAAGGTGTTTTAGGAGAGATTGTAAATATACCTGATAATTGGGGAAAATTTATTAAGCCTAAAGCTGGTTCAAAAGTCTTTACTGGAAGAGTTGTTAACGGAACCCGTGATTTGATAGGTATTGGTCTACCTTTTGACTATCCTATATGGATTAGTGAGGTTGCAGAATTCATAGCAGAATGGCGTTGTTTTGTTTTAGATGGTAGCGTATTAGATGTTCGACCCTATACAGGTGATTATCATGCACAATTTGATCCTAGTGTAATTGATAAAGCCATATCATGTTGGAAAGATGCGCCAATAGCTTATGGACTAGATATTGGTGTTACTAGTGATGGCAGAACACTTGTTGTTGAAGTAAATGATGGTTATGCATTGGGAAATTATGGCCTATCTCCTTTAAACTCAATCAACTTTCATAAAGCTAGATGGAAAGAAATGGTAAAACCTTATTTTGAAAAAAACGATGTCTTTACTATGCCTGAAAATGAAAATATAAGTTTCTAAAAAGAACAGAATTAAATCTGTGTATCTGCAACGAGTAAGTTGCAGTTTTTTGTTTTGAATAATGATATAATAGATTAAGAAAATAATGAAAACGCTATATATTTGAAAGTTGATTAGGAAAGCAGGAAGTATGGAAACAATCGATATTTTTTGCCTTTAGAGTCTTAAATTTTACATCATATTAATAAATTGAACCACACCATTATATCCCCAATTTTTTAGGTTGTTCTGTATGTCGTTCTTATTTTGCTCAGTAAGATAATAGTCGTTGACATAAAATTTTGTATTTGAATCAGTATGTTTAATAATCTCTTTCAAATACGGAATATCAGGTATGTCAGATGGTACAATATTTAGACCGAAATCATAGACTTCTTCCAAAGTGGATAGGCTATTAAAAAAATCTATATTTTCTTTCAAAAGTTTTCTAACTGGTTTAATTAGTAATGAATTATGAAGAATTGCTTGTAATATTAAAGGCACTTCACTTTTGAAACCTACAACTAAA
>NZ_CRPU01000002.1 GCF_001096185.1 Streptococcus pneumoniae | reverse complement strand
AAAACAAGGAGGGAAGCCCATGGAAGAAGATTGAAAATCATTCAACAACAGAGTGCTACAATTGATAATCTCACCAATGAACTTACCCTTCTGCGTGAACAAGTGGCTTATCTAACGCAAAAGCTCTATGGAAAATCCTCTGAGAAAAGTGTTTGTCCATCTGGACAAGTCAGCCTTTTTGAGGAGGAAGTTTCATCTGATGAAGATGGAGATGTTCCCAGTTGAAAGAGAAGAAATCACCTATAAACGTAAGAAAGCTAAAGGGAAACGTCAAGCTCTTCTTGCCCAATTCGATTCAGAAGAACTCCATCATCGCTTAGAGGATTGCATTTGCCCTGACTGTCAGGGAGAGCTAAAAGAGATTGGAGCGACCCTTCAACGACAAGAATTAGTCTTTATTCCTGCGCAATTAAAACGCATAGATCATATCCAACACTCTTACAAATGCCAAGCATGCAGTGAGAAAAATCCGAGTGATAAAATTGTGAAAGCTCCTATTTCTAAAGCCCCTTTGGCGCATAGCCTTGGCTCAGCTTCTATTATCGCTCACACGATCCATCAGAAGTTTAATCTGAAGGTACCCAATTATCGCCAAGAAGAAGATTGGGCTAGGATGGGTTTACCAATCACACGTAAGGAAATCTCTAATTGGCATATCAAGGCGAGTCAATACTATTTGGAGCCCCTCTATAACCTCTTGCGAGAGAGACTATTGACTCAGCCCTTACTTCATGCGGATGAAACTTCTTATAGGGTGCTAGAGAGTGATAGCCATCTGACCTACTATTGGACTTTTTTGTCTGGGAAAGCTGAAAAGCAAGGGATCACGCTTTACCACCATGATCAGCGTCGGAGTGGTTCGGTAGTACAAGAATTCCTAGGAGACTATTCTGGATATGTGCATTGTGATATGTGGTCTGCTTATCGTCAACTGGAAGAAGCTGAACTTGTTGGATGTTGGGCGCATGTGAGAAGGAAGTTTTTTGAATCCACCCCCAAGCAAGCAGATAAATCATCGTTAGGTGCCAAAGGTTTAGCTTATTGTGACCAGTTATTTGCCTTGGAAAGAGACTGGGAGGTTTTGCCAGCTGATGAACGACTACAGAGACGTCAAGAAGAGCTCCAACCCCTAATGGAAGACTTCTTTGCTTGGTGTCGGCGTCAGTCAGTTTTACCTGGTTCAAAACTAGGAAGGGCAATTGAATACAGTCTCAAGTATGAAGAAACCTTTAAGGCCATTTTGAAAGACGGGCATCTGGTCCTTTCCAATAATCTAGCTGAACGCGCCATTAAATCATTGGTTATGGGACGTAAAAATTGGTTGTTTTCTCAAAGTTTTGAAGGAGCTAAAGCAACGGCTATTATTATGAGTTTGTTGGAAACAGCTAAACGTCATCAATTAAATAGCGAGAAATATCTATCCTATCTTCTAGAATCTCTTCCAAATGAGGAGACTCTCGTTAACAAAGAGGTTTTAGAGGCTTATTTACCATGGAATAAAGTTGTACAAGAAAAGTGCAAATAAGAAATCTCCAGATTAGGAACTATCCGTGAGTTCTCTAGTCTGGAGATTTTTCAATATACTTCGTTATCGGGCGGTTACCGTTCAGCTAGATTATTGGAAAGGACGACATGCCCGTCGTATCTAAAAAACGAGCACTTTCGTACTCGTTTTCTCCTTTATAAACTACTGATTAAAGTGAGTTTACGTCAACTTTGATACCAACACCTTGAGTAGTTGTGATAGTCAAGTTTGTTACGTAAGTTCCTTTAGCTGTAGCTGGTTTTGCTTTTTGGATTGTTTCGTTGAAAGCTTTGAAGTTTTCAACCAATTTTTCAGCTTCAAATGATACTTTACCGATGATTGCTTGAACGTTACCTGCACGGTCAGCACGGTAAGTGATTTTACCACCTTTAGACTCTTCAACTGCTTTTGCAACATCCATTGTTACAGTACCAGTTTTAGGGTTTGGCATCAAGTTACGTGGTCCAAGGACACGTCCAAGACGTCCAACAAGAGCCATCATGTCAGGTGTAGCGATAACTACGTCGAAGTCCAACCAACCGTCGTTGATTTTAGCAACAAGGTCATCTTCACCAACAAAGTCTGCACCAGCAGCTTTTGCTTCTTCAGCTTTTGCACCACGTGCGAAAACAAGAACGCGTGAAGTTTTACCAGTACCGTTTGGCAATACCATTGCTCCACGGATTTGTTGGTCAGCTTTTTTAACGTCGATGTTCAAGTTGTAAGCAACTTCTACAGTTGCGTCAAATTTTGCAAAGTTAGTTTCTTTTGCAAGTGCTACAGCTTCTTCTACGCTGTATGCTTTTGTGCTGTCGATTTTCTCAAGAGCAGCACGAAGTTGTTTGCTTTTTTTAGCCATTTTCTATTCTCCTTGTAAGTGGTTCAATCGATTTTCATCTCCCACGTCACTTCTCGAAATGATGAAGTCTTGCGGGTTTTCAGTCTATTACTTTCCTTTTCCTACGGCCTTAAGTTCCCCTGCTGTACCCAAGTACAAGCATCAGTCACTTGCCTAGTATGAAAAGCAACTAATAGACTGCTGTGAGATTTTCTACTGTGTTACTGATTAGTCAACAACAGTGAATCCCATAGAACGAGCAGTACCTTCGATCATACGCATTGCAGACTCTACGTTTGCTGCGTTCAAATCTGGCATCTTAGTTTCTGCAATTTCTTGTACTTGCGCACGAGTAACTGTAGCAACTTTAGTTTTGTTAGGTGTACCTGATCCTTTTTCAACACCTGCAGCTTTTTTCAAAAGAACAGCAGCTGGTGGTGTTTTAGTGATGAAAGTAAATGATTTATCTTCGTAAACTGAGATAACAACCGGAATGATCATACCAGCTTGGTCAGCTGTACGAGCGTTGAACTCTTTTGTGAATCCCATGATGTTGATACCAGCTTGACCAAGAGCAGGTCCAACCGGTGGAGCTGGTGTAGCTTTACCAGCAGGGATTTGCAATTTTACAAGTTTTTCGACTTTTTTAGCCATTTTTAAATCCTCCTTTGTGGTTTTGGCGGTAATTAGAGATTTTTACCTCCCACAAGTATGCTTTTCACATACCCATCTATTATACACTATTTATCTGGAATTGCAAGAGAAAAGTTTATTTTTTAATCGACGTAATCTCCGCCTTCAAAGCCATAGTATTCTTCCAAACTGAGACCACTCTCAGCAATTTCTTTAGCTTCTTTTCCGACATAACGAAGGTGCCATTCCTCAGCCATATAGCCTGTTTCCTTTTCCTTGCCTTTTAGATAACGGACAACAAAGCCATAGTCAGCTGCATGGTCCAAAAGCCATTGGGCTGCTTTTTCTTCTGTCACCAAATCACCATCAGTCCCAATCACATCAAAGGCCAAGCCTGTCTGGTGTTCGCTATAACCAGGTCGAGCAGAGTAGCGGTCAGCTGCTGCCTTCCCATCTTGGTTGACATAATCTTGATAGAGCTTGGTCTGAGTTTCATAACTTCTAAAGCCACTGTAATGGTCGCTAATGGGGAAACCTGCCTCTTGCATAGCTTTGATGAGTTTGACCAACTCTGCCTTAGCTGTTGGATTTTCCCCTGGATTATAGTCTTTAGACAATGGATAGTGTTTGTTGGCTACGATGATTTCATCGTATTTGCCTTGAATGCTGTAGTAATCACCTTTATTGACCACTTCTGCTTTCTTCTGGGCAGCTCCTTGAGACTTACTTCCTACTGTTCCATCAGCTTTGGCTGTCTGTTCTGTCTTAGCTGCTCCATCTTCATTTTTTGCTTTTTCTTGTGAACAAGCTGCTAGACTCAAGGCTAGCAAAGCTGTCAAGACAAGGTATCTTTTTTTCATTTCTACTCCTTTATTTCTAATAGTTTATCTACTTCTGACGATAAACATTCGACTAATCTTTTAATCTCTTCCGGTTTTACTTGGCAAGTTTCTGCTGTCATTTCTTCAAAGGGAACCCACCAGACTGGTCCACGTCCATTGAGACCGTGACCCTTCATATCACCTCTTCGTCTAGGAAACAGATGCCAATGAAGATGGGCATCGCCATTTCCTAGCAGTTCGATATTCATTTTCTCAGCAGTAAAGGCCTTGGCAACTGCCTCTTGGACTAGACTCATTTCTTCGAGAAAACGGAGTCTTGTTTCCTTTTTCAAATGGTGCAATTCGGTAACGTGTTCCTTGGCTAGAAAGAGACTATAGCCTGCAAAATACTGGTGATCTCCAATGACAAGATAGCCTGTTTCCAACTCTTTGACAAAGTAGGGATTTTCCCCAACTTTGATGAGCTCAATTCTCTGGCAAATCAGGCACATATTAGTCTACCAATGCGCTCTTAAGGTAAGCATCAACCATACGTTCCGTTGCGACCACCGAGTCAATATGAGTACGCTCATAAGAATGGCTAGACTCGATACCAGCACCGAGAAGGGCGTGTTTGACTTCTGCACCTGCAGACATAGCTGCCGAAGCGTCCGAACCATAAAAGGGATAGATGTCCAGCTTAAATGGAATATCTTGCTCTTTAGCCAAGGCAACCAAATGTTGACGGAAGTCATAGTGATAAGGTCCTGAAGCATCCTTGACACAGATAGACACTGTGTACTCATCTGTTTGCTGATCATCCCCCATAGCTCCCATGTCCACAGCCAGATATTCAACTACTTGAGCAGGAATGCTAGAGTTTGCACCATGCCCCACTTCTTCAAAGACTGAAAAGGCAAAATGGGTTGTTACTGGCAACTCAATCTTCTCTTCCATATAAATACGAAGCAGGTTAAGCAAAATCGCTGCGCTGACCTTGTCATCCAAATGACGAGACTTAATAAAACCTGTCTCTGTCACGACAGTTCGTGGGTCAAAGCTGATAAAATCACCAACCTCAATCCCAAGAGCACGAGTTTCTTTTTCATTGGTCACTTTTGCATCCAAACGCACTTCCATATTGTCCTGCGTGCGTTCTGCAGTTCCTGCATCCTTGTAGACATGGCAAGAAGTTTGGTGGATGAGGATGGTTCCTGATACTTTTTGACCTGTGCTAGCCACATGAACGGTACAGTTTTCACCTTCAATCATGTTCCAAGGAAAACCACCGATACGGTCCATTTTGAGACGGCCATCTGGTTTGACAGCACGGACAATAGCACCAAGCGTATCTACATGGGCAGTCACATAGCGTTGTTGCTCATCATTTTGACCTTTAATGGTCACATTGACACCGCCCTTGGCTGTGCGAACTGGCTGATAACCAAAATCTTCTAAAGTCTTGACTAAATAGTCCGAAATCTCACGAGTGAAGCCCGTTGGCGACGCAATGGCTGTCAGTTCTTTAATATATTCTACTGTTTGATTCATTTCTTCACCTCTTTTGCTACCTATTATAACACATTTATCATCGGATAAAAAAAGAAAATCACTCCTGTAGACTTGGCTACAAAAGTGATTTTAGTGATTATTCCATTTCAAAAACATCGCTTTCTTGCTTGTTTGGTAGAACCAATGAGAGCAAGATTCCGACAACGGCTGGTACTAACCATGGGAGTGATGCCTTAGCAAAAGGAAGAGCCTTGACAAGGTTTGCAAGAAACTCAACCTTAAACGAGCTTCCTAGTACGCTTGCAATGGCAATAGCTGTAACAACAGCAATTGTCAACTGCATACCTGGTTTTGAAAGAGCCACGAATTTGTTGACAATGACAATCATAACGATGGCAATGGTGATTGGGTACAAGATAACCAGTACTGGAATGGAGTACTTGATAATCGCATCAAGACCCAAATTAGCAATGGCAAATCCGATCAAGGTAAAGGCTGTCGCATAAACCTTGTAGCTGATTTGTGGAAAGCGTTCATTAAAGAACTCAGCTGTTGACACAATCAAACCAACTGTTGTTGTGAAGCAGGTTACAGTAACCATAGCTGCAAGGAAGAGTTGAGCTGTTGAACCAAAGATTTCTTGAGTGGCTTGTGACAAAATGTAAACACCAGGAGTTCCACCCTTCATCGCTTCAGCTGGTACTGGGAAATGATTTCCAAGGAAACCTAAACCGATGTAAAGAGCGCTGAAGGCAAGGGCAACAACGATACCAACCACCCAAATAGTTGAAATGTATTCTTTCTTACTTGAGAAACCAAGTTGTTTCAAGGTTTGAACTGCGATTACGCTAAAGGCAACTGAAGCAAGGGCGTCCAAGGTATTGTAACCTTCTAGGAATCCTGTACCAAAGGCAGAAGCTTGATAAGCAGCTGACGCAGCTTGAGGACTTGTTCCACCGTATTTGAAAGCTCCCAGAACAACCAATATAACAATCAAAATCGCAAAGACTGGCGTTAAAATACGTCCAATGCGGTCCAATATTTTTGATGGATTGAGCGAAATTAGATAGGCTGCTGCAAAATACAGAACTGTAAAGACAATCAAACCAAGACCTTTATTTGCATCCGACAAAAGGGGGCTAATCCCTACTTCGTAAGCTGTTGTAGCAGTACGTGGGATAGCAAAGAACGGACCGATTGACAAGTAAAGAACTGAGAGGTAAAGAGTCGCAAACCAAGGCGCTATCTTTGTTGAAATCTCGTAGATATATCCTTTAGGATTGAGCGTTCCAATAATAAGAGTCAAGACGGCGATACCGACACCTGAAAAGACAAAACCTGCGATGGCAGGAAGAAAATGTCCTCCAGATAGAGCACCTAGAGAAGGCGGAAAAATCAAGTTCCCCGCACCAAAAAATATTCCAAACAGGAGTAAACCTGTTAGGGCACCTTTTTTAGCCATGTAAATCTCCTTCATATTTATAAAATACTGACTTAGTATATCATGAATAAGAGTATGAAAAAAGTATCACGAAGTAAATATTGAATGTTTTCAAGATTCTCAAAAATGAGAATTATCTAAAAATAAAACTCTCCTACCCAGTCCACACCAAGCAGGAGAAAATTCTAATGTTTAAAGTTCTTCAAAAGCCATCATGCCACCTTGGACATTGATAACCTCATAACCTTGTTCTGATAAGAATTGGCAAGCACGCGCCGATCTCATTCCAGATTTGCAAATAACATAATGTAACTGATCCTTGTCCAACTGATCAAAGGTATCAGCCAATTGACTAAGCGGTAGGTTGTGGGCGCCTTCTAAATGAAGAGCTTCAAACTCATCCACTTCTCTCACGTCCACTAGAGAAAGTTGGTTATTTTGGTAAAGCTCGTAAAATGCGTCAAAGGTTATTTCTTTCATTCTTTTTCTCCTAATACTCTTCGAAAATCTCTTCAAACCACGTCAGCGTCGCCTTACCGTAGGTATGGTTACTGACTTCGTCAGTTCTATCCACAACCTCAAAGCAGTGCTTTGAGCTGACTTCGTCAGTTCTATCCACAACCTCAAAGCTGTACTTTGAGCAGCCTACGGCTAGCTTCCTAGTTTGCTCTTTGATTTTCATTGACTATAAAATGGTTTTCATTCTTTTTTTCAAATCCGGCACCACTTCTGACTCAAACCAAGGATTTTTGGCCATCCAGATTTGATTTCGCGGTGAGGGGTGAACTAAAGGAAAATACTCTGGCAAGTAGTTCTGGTAATGTTTTACCCGTTCTGTCACCTTGCCACTGATTTTCTCCTGTAAATAGTAGGCTTGGGCATATTGGCCAATCAAGAGGGTCAATTGAATATCTGGTAATTCTTGCAAGAGCTGTGGATGCCATTTTTCAGCAAAGCCAGTTCTCGGTGGCAGATCACCTGACTTGCCATGCCCTGGAAAGTAGAAATCCATAGGCAGAACAGCAAAATAACCTGAATTGTAAAAGGTATCTTCATCCACACCTAGCCAGTCTCTCAGACGGTCACCACTCTTATCTTTCCAGTAAAGGCCTGCCTCTTGGGTTTTAAGTCCCGGTGCCTGACCGATGATATTGATGCGAGCAGTTTTTGGCACTGCAAAAAGAGGTTCAATGCCACGCTTTGTATAGGTAGCATTCTGCGGATCCGCCATGATAGCCTGCTTGATTCTCTCTATTTGAAACATCTACTTTCCCTCCAAAAAGAAGTCTAAGCATACAATCTCAGACTTCTATCGTTTTATTTGATCAATTCGTAAATAGCTTCGGCATAGATTGCTGCAGCTCGGAAGAGATCGTCCAAGGCGATAAATTCATTAGCTTGGTGCATGGTGTCAATTGAGTCTGGGAACATGGCACCATAGGCAACACCTCGTTCTAGCAAGCGACCAAAGGTTCCACCACCGATGACTTGCTCGTGACCTTTAAGACCAGTTTGTTTTTCATAAACATTCAACAAGGTTTGAACAAGTGGATCTTCCATTGGCACATAGTGAGGCGTGTGACCGTGTTCAGAAAGGCTAACAGAAGCAACTGGCAAGTTTTCAAGGATTGACTTGATTTGCTCTGGGCTTGTTCCTTTTGGATAGCGGATGTTGAGGGCAATGGTATTATCAGCGCTTGTTTCGTCAAAGCGGAAGACACCGGCATTCATAGAAAGGACACCCATCTTTTCATCCACATGAGCAATCTTGAGATTTTCACCCTCATGGTCGTTCAAGAGAATTTTACCAGCGATGTCAAGGTAGTCTTTGGCTGGACCAGCAAAGTCAAACTGGCTGAGGAAGAGGGCTAGGTAAGTCGCACCATTGACACCTGAAGCAGGCATAGCACCGTGGGCTGATTTACCAATGATCGTCACCTTGTATTGGCCAGTTTCTTCTTGGAGTTCTCCTCTAAGTTTGTGTTCTGCAACAAAAGCATCTAGTTTAGCTTGCAAGTCAGTCAAATCGCCTGAAACAACGGCTGTTGCTGATTCAGGCACCATATTTTCACGCAAACCACCTGTGAAGCTATGAAGACGAGCAGCGCCTGCATTTTCTCCTGCAAAGTGAAGGTATTCCGTGATATTTCCTTTTTCACCATTGATTATAGGGAATTCAGCGTCTGGAGAGAAACCGAAGTCTGGTTTCGCAAGTCCTACGTGCTCGAAGTAGTAGTCCATGTCTGCCCAGCCTGATTCTTCGTCTGTTCCGACAATGAAGCGAACTTTTTTAGAAGTTGGAAGGCCCAATTCTTTGATGATTTTCAAGCCATAGTAACAAGCTGTTGTAGGTCCCTTGTCATCCGAAGCCCCACGCGCATAAAGGCGACCGTCTTTGATAGTTGGTGTGTAAGGGTCTGTGTCCCAACCGCTACCAGCTGGCACCACGTCCATGTGGGCAAAGATTCCGAGAACTTCTTCTCCATCACCAAACTCAAAATGTCCTGCATAGTTGTCAACATTCTTAGTTGGGTAGCCATCGCGGTCTGCGATTTCAAGGAATTTCTCCAAGGCTTTTACTGGACCAGGTCCAAATGGATGTTCAGCATCAACCTTGCTGTCATCACGTTCTGAGTTAATTTCCAAAAGACTAAACAAGTCAGCCAAGAGGTCTTCTTTGCGTTTTTCTACTTCTGCTGTAAAATCAATTGTTGTCATTTTTTTCTTCTTTCTATCTTTTCTCGATGATTTCATCTACTGGCAAGCGGTAGCTTGGTTCCAATTTTTCGTCTGTGTATCCCACTGTAATCAAGAGTTCTGGGCGGAAGCGGTCTTCGATTTCCAAAACTTCGTTGACTTTTGATTTGTCAAAACCAAGAATAAGATTTGATCCGATTCCTTGGTCTGTAAGAGCGAGAACCAAGTTCATAGCAACCAAACCTGCATTGAGGGCTAGGTAGTCGCTGACTTGTTGCTCACTGTAACGCGCAAACTCGGCAGGCAAATTTTTCATAAAGTATTGAAGTTGTTCTTCTGAGAAATTGTTAGCACCACCAACTCGGGCAATCTTACGAGCACGTTTGGCAAGATCTGTATCTGTAAATAGGGCAATGGTTACAGGTGCTGATGATACCTGTTCAAAGTTGGAACCGTAAGCCAATTTTGCTAGTTCGGCATTTTTCTCACGCACCACTACAAATTTCCAAGGCTGGCTGTTGTGGGCACTTGGTGCCAAGGTTGCAATTTCGATAGCCGTACGCACATCTTTTGGATCAACTAGCTTATCAGTGAAATGCTTAGTCGCATGACGTTTTTTATTTAATTCAAGAAATTTCATAATCGATTTCCTTTTCTAATTCTACTGCTTCCATTCTACCATATTTTGAAAGAGCTTGCAGAGATTTTTCATGATTAAGTTTTTTCTATCACGGACATAAAAGATATATATTGGTTTATCAGGAAAGTTTCTGATAAACTAGCAGATAACTTTACATTTGAATGGAGATATTATGAAAAAATTTAGCCTATTATTAGCCATCCTACCATTTTTGGTTGCCTGTGGAAATCAAGCCACACCTAAAGAGAGCAGCGCTCAAAAGACAATCGTCGTTGCTACAGCTGGTGATGTGCCGCCATTTGACTACGAAGACAAGGGCAATCTGACAGGATTCGATATCGAAGTTCTAAAAGCAGTGGATGAACAACTCAGCGACTACGAAATTCAATTCCAAAGAACTGCCTGGGAGAGTATCTTCCCAGGACTTGATTCTGGTCACTATCAAGCCGCAGCCAATAACTTGAGTTACACAAAAGAGCGTGCTGAAAAATACCTCTACTCACTTCCAATTTCAAACAATCCCCTCGTCCTCGTCAGCAACAAGAAAAATCCTTTGACTTCTCTTGATCAAATCGCTGGCAAAACAACACAGGAGGATACTGGAACTTCAAACGCTCAATTCATCAATAACTGGAATCAGAAACACACTGACAATCCCGCTACGATTGATTTTTCTGGCGAGGATATCGGTAAACGAATCCTAGACCTTGCTAACGGTGAATTTGATTTCCTAGTTTTTGACAAGGTATCCGTTCAAAAGATTATCAAGGACCGCGGCCTAGACCTCTCAGTCGTTGATTTACCTTCTGCAGATAGCCCCAGCAACTATATCGTTTTCTCAAGCGACCAAAAAGAGTTTAAAGAGAAATTTGATAAAGCACTCAAAGAACTCTATCAAGATGGAACACTTGAAAAACTCAGCAATACCTATCTAGGTGGCTCTTATCTTCCAGATCAATCTCAATTACAATAATACTCTTCGAAAATCTCTTCAAACCACGTCAGCTTTATCTGCAACCTCAAAGCTGTGCTTTGAGCAACCTACGTCTAGTTTCCTAGTTTGCTCTTTGATTTTCATTTAGTATAAGATATATTAAAAACGATTGACCCAGCCAATCGTTTTTAGTTTGCATTGGTTATTTTAGGAAACTTTTACAAAAAATCAAAAAAATTCTTCACATCTTCTACATACCCATGCTTTTCTATTAAGCTTGCTAAGAGTTCCAGATTGTGCCCCTGATAGTTATCGTCACGACGTAGTTCTTCATACATTTCGATAAAGGGAAGCCCCTTGGATTTGGCCAATTCCAACTCCGCTTCATAATCATAAGCGACTTTACGAAATAGGATATTTACCAATTCCCCATCTTCAACTTCTATCACAGCATACTGGGCACGGCGATTTTTTAACGCCTCCCAATTAAAATAGGGCATGCCAATCGACCCTGGATTGATGATTTGTTGCCCTTGACTGCCATAACGAAGCAACTGCTTGTGGACATGACCATAGACTGCTACGTCCGTTTCCGCATCTAGCAGTTGGTCAAATTTCTCTGTATCATTCTCAACTAGCAAGTCACCACCATAGTTCTTATTTGGCAAATTATGAGAGATAGAAAAGCGCAATCCGTCAATTTCTTTCTTTTCCAGCAAAGGCAAGCTTCGTAGCCAGACAATCGTTGCAGGATTCATTCGCTCCGTCAAAAACTGGGTTAATCGCATGAGCTGGACTTCCTGTGGGTCTTCTAAGCCATATTGCCCATCTAAAGCCTCAAGGACACAATCATCCCAATTGCCTCGAACACTGGCTGTGATAGGAAGATCCTTTAACAGGGCTACCAAGTCATTTGCACCTGGACCAGGAAGAAAAATATCTCCCAGAAGCCAGTATTCACTGACTCCTTGATTTTTAGCATCTGCAATCACTGCTTCTAGCGCCGTCGCATTTCCATGAATATCTGATAAAATTGCGATTTTATGGTTCATTGTGGTTTCCTTCCGTTTGGTAATCTACTTTTTCTTCCGCCACTTGAGCCAATTCCACTTCTTCCTGCGGGTTCAACTTCCTCTGCACAGCCTCTGCAACGGCTCTAGGTACTCCAACATCGACAATCTCATCCACACTGGCTTCCTTGATTTTAGTTAGAGACTTGAAATGCTTCATGAGATTCTGCTTGCGTTTAGGTCCCAGACCGTCAATTCCATCCAGTTGTGATGAAAAGGAATTTTTGGAGCGCAGTTGGCGGTGAAAGGTGATGGCAAAGCGGTGGACCTCATCTTGAATGCGTTGGAGGAGGAAAAATTCCTGAGAATTGCGAGACAAGTCCACCACCTCAAGCGGATCTCCAAAGAGCAATTCATGGGTTTGATGCTTGTCGTTCTTTTGCAGACCTGCAATTGGAATATCCAAACCCAGTTCCTCTTGTATGACCTGCTTGGCAATATTGACCTGACCTTGTCCTCCATCAATGACAATCAAATCTGGAGGAGTCAAACCGTCACGCTGTACTCGACCATAGCGCCTGCGAATGACTTCTCTCATACTGGCATAGTCGTCTGGCCCGACTACGGTCTTGATTTTATACTTACGGTAATCTTTTTTACTTGGTTTGCCGTTAACAAAGACCACCATAGCCGAAACAGGGCTAGTTCCCATGATGTTGGAGTTATCGAAGGACTCAATGCGAACTGGAGTTGGGATTTGAAGCAAACGTCCCAGATTTTCAATAGCCCCTTGGGTCTTTTCAACAGATTTCTCTAGCAGGTTAAATTTCTGTTCTAGGCTGACCCGGGCATTCTTTATAGCCAGATTGACCAGTTGCTTTTTCTCTCCACGCTGGGGTTTGAGAATCTTAGTATCCACTAAGGCCTTGACGGCTTCTTCGTCAATATCCTGCGGAATCAGCACCTCATTAGGAACTAGGTGAGATTTTTCTTGATAGAATTGTCCCACATAGGTCAAGAAATCCTCATCCGGATCATTATAATAAGGGAAAAGATTAACATCGCGCTCAATGAGCTTGCCCTGACGAACAAAGAA
Source organism: Streptococcus pneumoniae (assembly GCF_001096185.1). Classification (GTDB taxonomy): domain Bacteria; phylum Bacillota; class Bacilli; order Lactobacillales; family Streptococcaceae; genus Streptococcus; species Streptococcus pneumoniae_B. Next base: position 219,662 of record NZ_CRPU01000002.1, on the reverse strand, counting down.
AACCTGAACACACATCCATCCCTTGTCTACATAGTAGCCAAAGACATCCCGATTTTGGAGATCCTTAGCCATGACCCGTTGCTTGGTTCGAAGCGTTCCAATGGCCTGAATTAGGTCACGGTATTCCGCCGCACGTTCAAATTCCATAGTCTGGGCAGCACTTGCCATCTTGCCCTTGAGATCATCAATGATTTTGTCATCCTGCCCTTTCAGAAAATCAGAGACCTCCTGGGCCATGGACTTGAAATAAGCCTCATCTTTCTTACAGATGGTATGGGCCATACATTGACCGATATGGTAGTAAAAACAGACCTTAGACGGTGGATTGGTACACTTGCGAAAAGGGAAAATCCGATCCAGTAGTCGCTTGATTTCATTGGCTGCCCCCACATCGGGATAAGGTCCAAAATAAAGACCTCCATCTTTTTTGACCTGACGAGTGATAATCAAGCGAGGATAGCGCTCATTGGTAATCTTGATGAAAGGATAGGACTTGTCATCCTTGAGCATGATATTGTATTTAGGCTTATTTTCCTTGATTAGATTGATTTCTAGGAGAAGTGCCTCAATATTGGACTCCGTAACGATAAATTCAAAATCCACAATTTCAGACACCAAGGCCTCTGTCTTAGTATCATGACTTCCACGGAAATAGGACCGCACGCGGTTACGCAGATTTTTAGCCTTTCCTACATAGATAATGGTGCCGTTTTTATCCTTGTGAATGTAGCAACCAGGACTGGTCGGCAAGAGCTCTAGTTTTGATTTAATCAAGTTGTTCATAATTCCATTATAGCAAAAAAGTAGGGAAAGATTGTTCCCTACTCACTAGTCTCATATATTTTTCGGAGGTTTGCAACATCCTCTTCCTGGATACCATAAAAGGAACCTGCAGGTTGCATCACAGACTTCTCATCTGTATGATCCAAGCCAATCGCATGCCCCAACTCATGTTCTGCAGTATGGACAAGGCGCTCATAGGAATAGCCATAGTTAGGATTGGACAAATAATAATGATTCAACCGTACCGTTACAAACAAGAATTGCCCCGTCAAGAGATTGGTCTGACTTTCTGCCTCTCCTGCCACAGGAGTACCTCCGTCATTCATCTCCGTAGCCAAGATATCTGCCTTGCTGGACTCGGTGACAAATTCAAAGTTAAAAGCACCCGTTTGATTCCAATTCTGAATTGCTTCTACATAAGCTTCTTGAAAGCGTGAATCCATCTGCGGATCTAGGTAAATACGAGCAGAAGCCTGCGGCCACCTTCCTTCAGAGTGTTGATGACTATCTGTCTGGTTCAACTTAGGCAGTTGCCCTGTTTTCTCCCATTGATCAATACTTTGTTGACCAATTTTTACTGACCGTTCTGCTTGCTTTAGCGCTCCTTGAAAATCCCCGTTCAGATACCAGAGAAGTCCGAAAGCAAGCACACATAAGAGCACAACTATCCAAACCAGACGCCAAAACAAACGCCACACAAAGGAAAAGAAAGCCCTTATCAAACGAAAAAGCCAGCGCATGTCTCTCCACCTTTCTAGAAAATAAAGACTATTTTACTAAAACAAGCTGAAAGAAAACTAAATACTGTCTTTTTCATCTTAACGTCCTACTATTTTTTTGAGTAACTGGATAGCTTTGTATTTTAAAGGAGATGGATGGTAACGGAAAGTACCTGCTTTGCGTACAATATAGCCATTAAAATTCTGTTTAAAACGCAAAACACCATCACTTCCATCAAAAATCCCTTGAATCCCTAGGAAGTTGTATTTAGGTATTCCACGTTTTATGCTTTCCAACATAACATATTTTTGAAGCAGTGCAGGGGCATAGAACTTATTAAACTCAGTGTAGGAACCACTAAAGAGATAAGTCGTTTCCTGGGGCATATAAACAAATAAACTCCCGGCTAAAACAATATCTTCTTCCCCATATTTTTCAATCAAGTCTCGCGCTTCTGCTTTTCGAACTTCAAACGTTTCAAATTGACTAGAATATTCTCTCAGTTGATTTTGTTTTTTCTCAGAATGAGGATTTTTACTCAAATCAAGTCGCAACTTATCCAAGATTTCTTCTAGTTTACTTTGTTCACCTTGCAATTTGCTCATATAGTCCGAAAAATTTAAGCTTGCTATGAGAAACTCAGCTTGTTCTCCAAAAGCATCATAAAAATGCTCATAATATTCTAAACTTTTATCACTATATTCTCTACGTTCAGAGGTTTCTTTTGTGATATTCTTAAAAATCGATAGTTCTTCACGTTTTAACTTTTTCAACCGAATGCCAAAGGTTTCAGCCTTTTTCACCAAGGGTTTACCCTTTTTGCTAAAACTTTTAAGCAAATTCTTTTCAGTTAATTCAGTCAAATCTTTATAGTATAACCAATCTGGTTCTCCACCTGGGTAACCTCTTGTCAATCCATCAAATTGATAACCTAAATCAGTCAAACCTTGAATCATACTTTTTTTCTCAGCATCTATTGGATTACCTTGGCTATCAAAAGTTTGGTAAGTTTCATAAGGTTTTACAAGCAACTCTAATACACCATTTTGCTTGGCATATTCTTTTAACTCTTCATAAAAAACTGGAAGGGCATCTTGTTGGGTATAAATCGGACCCGAATTGATCTCCATATGCAGACCACCCAGCATGGGCAAGCTATAAACCAGAGCTGCAACTTGAATCTCTCCTTCTTGTTTCAAAGCAAGATAAACAATTCGAGCTCCTCTTTTTTCTAGCAAATCCCCCATCTGGACAGATTGCATAAAGGAACGAGAAGAAACCTGACCAGAATAAGCTTGAAACTCTTCTTTGGTGAGTGTTGTTAGTGTCATATACTTACTTTCTATGTTTTTTTCTTAATGTTTTACGGAAATCAAGAGCAAGTCTTAACAGAGGATAGAGAGGATGGGTAGGCATTGTAAATTCACCCAAGTATTCTTCAATCGTTGGATTAAAATTAGCTTTAAAACGATAGAGTCCACCATCTAAAGCATTCTCGACGCCTCCTAAATTTTGCCATAAAATGCCACGTTCAAAGGAATATCGAGCTGTCTCATACCAAGTTAAAATAGGAGCTTTATAACGTCTAAAATCTTCATCCATTCCTGCGTATAGATTGACAGAAGTTTGTCCGAATTCTAAAGTCAAGGTAGCCGCTAAGGGAACTCTTGCTTGACCTGCATCCATATATTCCTGCAGGAAAGTCAATTCCTCTAACAAACGTTCTTTTTCCTTCTTCTGCGCTTCTACTTTTGAAGTGCGAGTCGACTCAGTAAAGGTCTCTTCCAAGGCTCTGTTTTTCGCCAACTGTTCTTCTAATTCTTGCGAACGTTTAGAAACATCCAAGGTTGCCAAGGTGATATAGGCCTTATCCTTAAAATTATCTAACAACTTTTTATAATAGGCTTCATTCCTCAAATGAATCTCTTTTCGCTTCTCGGTTTTTTTCATCAAAAAGGAAAAAGACTCTAATAATTCAGTTCCACCAAATTGAATCTCTACACCCTTATTCCGTGCTGTTCGAATAGCCTGTTTTGTTGACTTAGAAAGTTTATCTTCTTCAAAATTTTCCTTGTATATTTTCGCCTGAATACGAGGCTGAATGGTGTCTCCCATTTCCTCTGTTTTTCCTGACCACCTTACTCCCATTTGTTGCAAACTATCAATAATAGCCAGATTTTCAGGAAATTCTGTTTTTTCCTGATTGATTAAACTTTGAGATAGGCAAATACTTGGGTCAAAAGTCACAAAAACCGCTCTCTTACTGCGAGCATAGGACTTAATAGACTGAATGACAAAATTCAAGAGTTCTGTATCCCCATAATCCAATATAGGTCCTCTTGGGATGTAAAACATTTTATAGCCTAGCGGAAGAGTTCTAATCAAAATACTAGCTGTCGCCAGTAATTTTTCTTCCCTGTAGACACCAAACTTCTCATGTTGCCAATCAGACTTAACTTCTTCCCAAGCACTACTTTGTAATACATTGGCTAATTCATGGTCTTTGACAAACTGATCATATTCTAATGTGGGAATGCCAACTTGATAACGGTACATTTCCTACTCTCTTTCCTCCAGTATCTTATTACTATTCTACTACTTTCGTTTGAAAAGTCTAGTGAAAACATATTTTATTTTAGTTCTACTCCCCTACACTAAAGTTCAAACTAAGTCAGTCTCTCTTCTAATTTGAAATCAATCGGTAGGGTTGCTAGAAACCGTTCCAATTGTTTTTCCCAATAATACCACTCGTGAGTTCCAGCGCTATGGCTATAGGTCACATCAAAACCTAATTTTTTGAGATTTTTCACTGCTAGATTATTGGCTTCATACAAGAAATCCTGCTCGCCACACCAAGCCCAAAGTTTAGTCTTTTTGTCCGATTTTTTAGCCAGACTTTCAAGAGAATAAGGACTAGCTGTCCAATCTTTAATCTCCCCAAACACACCTCTCCAGTAAGCTGGTGTCCCCAGATCTTGGCTTTCAGGAGAAAAATTTTGAAAACTAAGGGCACCTGAGAAACTAGCTGCATGAGAAAAACGATTTGTTGCAAGAGTCAGTTTGAAGCAGCCATAGCCTCCCATAGAAAGACCAGCGATAAAGGTCTTTTCACGCTTACTGGTCATGTTAGGGAAGAAGCGTTTCAGAACCTGTGGCAATTCCTCTGCTAGAGCCGTGTAGTAGTCAAAACCATACTGGGTATCAGTGTACCAACCGTTGCTGGTATTGGGCATGACGACGATGAGATTAGTCCCCCGAAGTAAGCGTTCTACATTGGTTCGCTTGAGCCAACTATTATGATTGCCAGACATCCCATGCAAAAGGTACAAGACGGGAATATCTTTACACTCTGGTTCTTCCACTCGATTGGCATCGGGGTAAAGAACATTCACTCCCCACTCCATATCCAAAACTTGTGAGTAATACTCGATTTTCATTACTGCCATAATTTTTCCTCTATTTTTCTATAAGAAAAAGCCGAAACTCGACTTTCTCCCTGTTTATTTCAACGATTATTTTGCTTCCATGACTACTGGTAAAATAGCTGGACGACGCTTGGTTTGATCAAAGAGATACTTGGTCAGATTATCACGAACCTTCCCTTTGAGATCTGCCCAGTCAAAGTCATCGCCTTGAAGATAGTCTTCTACCGTTTGGTTAATCAATTCTGCACTTTCACGGAGAATATCGCGACTCTTCTTGAGATACACAAATCCACGCGTATGAACACGAGCTTTGGCCACAATTTTCTTCTCACGACGATTAACGGTGATTGCTACGATGAAAATGCCATCCTCTGACAAGACCTTACGGTCACGAAGAACCACATTTCCAACATCACCGATAGCATTTCCGTCAATCAAGACATCGCCTGCCGAAACCGCGCCAGCTGGGACAAAGTCCCCATTCTCATAAGCCATGCTGGTTCCCTTTTTAGGGATGAAAATGCGTTCTGGCAACATTCCAACTGCCATAGCAGCCTTAGCATGAGCATCCAACTCACGGTATTCCCCTTGAATCGGGAAGAGATACTTGGGTTGCAAAAGATTGATCATCAACTGCAAATCACGCGCATTTCCGTGCCCTGACACACGCAAGCTTTGAGTGATCAATTTGACAACACCACCAGCTTGGTAAATCATATTTTCCACACGCGCCATGACCGCTTCCTTGGCGATAGACGGAGTGGTTACGATATAGACTAGGTCACCGTCCTTGATTTCCACATAACGGTGGCGACCTATCGACATCTTACGAAGACCATTGATTGGCTCACCCATACGACCTGTCTCAAGGATAATCAACTCATGGTCTTCAAAACGAGACATATCTTTTGGCTTAATCAAAAGACTCTCGTTAGCTAGGGATAATTTCTTAAGGCGAATAGCAGTGCGGACGATATTTTCAATATCGAATCCTGTCAAGACCACACGACGGCCTGTTGCATCCGCAGCGTCAAACACCTGCTGAATACGAGAGAGGTTGCTGGCTACTGCTGCAACGATGATACGACCATCCCAGTCCGAAATGGTTTGAGTGATCTCGTCCCCAACTTCACTTTCACTAGCCACTTGGATATTGCTATCTGCATTGGCTGAATCACTGAGAAGAGCTAGAACTCCGTCACGACCAATTTCTGCCAAACGAGCGAAGTCTGTCGCATAGGATTCACTAGCTGTCTGGTCAAATTTGAAGTCACCTGTATAAACAATACTACCTTCAGCTGTCTTCAAGACCACACCCAGACTTTCTGGGATAGAGTGGGTCGTACGGAAGAAGGACACCACAGTCCCTCCAAAATCTATCTCCGTATCCTCATCAATGACATGGAAATCATTAAATTTCTTAACTGTGTCATTTCCTTTGACAAAGAGTTTTGCCAACTCAATGGTCAACTCAGAGCCAAATACAGGTACCTTGGCTTCAGCCAAGAGATAAGGCAGAGCACCAATGGCATCCGCATGACCGTGAGTCAAGAAGACCCCAGCGATACGGTTGCTATTTTCAAAAAGGTAGTCCATATTGGGAATGACCACATCCACCCCTAGTTGTTCATTTTCAGGATATTTTAGACCTGCATCCAAAACGAAAATAGACCCATCGATTTCAGCGATATACATATTTTTCCCGTTTTCACGTACACCACCAAGTGTTGTTAAACTGATATTACTCATTTTTCCTCCGAAAGCTTAATTTATCTTGATTGTAGGGTTGCTTACCCTTTTATTCTAAAAGCACTATTACTTTTAGCCGAATCTTTTCCTACCATTATACCATTTTTTTAATGATTTTCAAAATGAAGATTTGTTTTCAAAAAAGAGCTAGTTCCCCAACTCTTTTCTATCTGCTATTCTTTTTCCATCAAAAAGTCATAAATTTCTTGCACGGTACCCAGCGCCATCATTTCTTGGTCTTTAACGGTTTGTTTGAGATTTTGGTAAATCTGACTTTCTCCTATCTCCCGCTTTGGCGCCTCTTTATTCACTGTCATGACCCCATCTTTGATTGTCACAAAGCCTAGCTCTTCAAATACTTGAATCATCTTGACCAGCAAGATTTGTTGAATATTGAGATAAGTCGCCAAATCCTTCAGTTTGTAGCGAATATCAAATTCTGGAAACTGGTAGATAGTCTTGTACAATTTGGCAAACTGCTCTCTAGTCCCATAACCTGTCAGATAGTAGGCCTTGTCAATATCATTTTTGAAATAGACAGCAGAGAAATTCTGTTCCTGAAAAATGGTCTTCAGCAGGGTAATATCCTCAGGAACGGTTTTTACGATAACAGCTTCACTAGTCGCCAGATTTGGCAGTTCTCCAGCAAAATCCAAGACTGGAACTCCTTCTGGCAAGACTGCATTTTTCCCACGAATGTTAAAGAGTTGAACACCCTCCACACGCGCATCCACCATCATCAACTGGAGGGCGGTTTGACCATTCCATTGGTTGACAGACAATTTGACTGCCAACTCTAGATTCTTGGTTTGAGCAAATTCTGTCGCCCATCTACCTTGACCAAAGGCTACCACTTCAAAACTAGCTTCACCCTTAGAGATTTTCAGTTTGAGATGGGCATTGCCTGCCCCCATGGTACGGGCACTTTCAACCTGAAAATCCTTGATATAAAAGACAGGTTTCTGATTGTCCATGCCAAAAGGTGCCAAGCGCTCAAAGTTCTTGACTGTTTCAAGACTCAAAACCTCCAAATCCAGCTCTTCATCTAGGTTTAACTTGTTCTTGCCAGCAGCATCTGCACCTTTTTCACGGACATAGTCTTCCAAGACCTGAGATAAATCTGAGAGTTTCTCAACTTCCAGCGTCATACCCGCTGCACCAGCATGGCCACCAAAGGCAATGAAGAGGTCTCGATGGGGATCCAGAGCTTCAAAAATATCCACTACTTCCACGCTACGAGCACTACCCTTGGCACGACCGTCTTCTATATTAAGAACGATGACTGTCTGCCCTAGTTCTTCCAACAAACGACCAGCCACGATCCCTAGAACCCCAGGATTCCAGCTTTCCTTGGCCAAGACTTGGACCTTCTTCTCAGGGTCTACCATGGTCTTAGCTTCTTCATAGATAGACTGGACGATTTCCTTGCGCTCTTCATTTTTCTGGTGAATCATAAGGGCAATCTCGTGAGCTTCCTCATCATCAAAGCCAGTCAGCAAATCAATAGCAGGATTGGGATCATCCAAGCGACCCAAGGCATTCAAACGAGGGGCAATCTGGAAACCCACCGTTTCTTCTGTTACTTCGTTGGCAGCAATCCCAGCCATGTCCAACATTTCTTGTAAACCAATACGCTGAGTATGTCCCAACATTTCCAGACCATATTGAACCAAGATACGATTCTCATCCGTCAGACTCACCATATCTGCAATAGTACCAATAGCGACCAAATCAAGCAGTTCCACTTGCACTTCTTCTAAAAGGGCACAAGCCAGCTTGAAAGCAACTCCACAACCAGCCAAATATTTGAAAGGATAGTTCGCATCCGGATGTTCAGGATGGACAATAGCATAGGCATCTGGTAAGGTTTCAGGCATGGAATGATGGTCAGTCACAATGACATCTACTCCCATAGACTGGGCCAATTCAATGGCCTCATGACCAGCAACTCCATTATCCACCGTCACAATCAAGGAAATCCCTTCCTGCTCGATAAAGTATTTGTAAACACTGGCATTAGGTCCATAGCCATCGGTAAAACGATTGGGCAGGTAAACTCTGCACTCGGCACCAAGCTGTTCCAAACTTTCCTTCACAATCGAAGCCGAAGTCATGCCATCCGCATCATAATCACCGTAAACGAGGATATTTTCCCCTTCTTCAATGGCCTGACGAATCCGTTCCACTGCCTTATCCATATCATGGAGCAGATAAGGGTCATGCAAGTCCTCCAAGGAAGGTTCTAAAAACTTCTTCAGACTTTCTTGGTCCTGAATCCCTCTCTCAAACAATAACCGAGCTACCTCAGGACCCAGTCCAGCCTTCTTAGCTATCTTTGTAAAATCCGCATCTTCTACCTGCGGGGCAAACTGCCATTCATAAGTAGGTGTTATCAAAAAGACATCCACTCTTTCTAAGAATTCTATTGCTTCATTATAACATGATTTAGGCTTTTTCTCTATCCAGATGCTTTTTTATAAAATTTTAGTGAATTTTTAAGATATGATTTGACAAGAAAAATCTTTTGGTGTAAAATCATGTTATAAAATCTAACACAAAGGAGATTCCTTATGGCTTTAGTAGAATTTGAACACGTCGAAAAATATTACGGAGACTACCACGCACTCCGCGACATCAATCTCCGTTTTGAAAAAGGACAAGTCGTTGTCCTACTCGGACCATCTGGTTCTGGAAAATCCACTCTTATCCGCACCATCAATGGTTTGGAGGCTGTAGACAAAGGAAGTCTTCTAGTAAATGGGCACCAAGTTGCTGGTGCCAGCCAGAAAGATTTGGTTCCTCTTCGCAAGGAAGTCGGCATGGTTTTCCAGCATTTTAACCTTTACCCTCACAAAACAGTGTTAGAAAACGTAACACTCGCACCCATAAAAGTTCTAGGAATTGATAAAAAAGAAGCTGAAAAAACAGCCCAAAAATATCTAGAATTTGTAAATATGTGGGACAAAAAAGATTCTTATCCAGCCATGCTATCCGGTGGACAAAAACAACGGATTGCCATTGCACGTGGCCTCGCTATGCATCCGGAACTCCTCCTCTTTGATGAACCAACATCTGCCCTTGATCCTGAAACCATCGGCGATGTTCTAGCGGTTATGCAAAAATTGGCCCACGATGGTATGAATATGATTGTCGTTACCCATGAAATGGGCTTTGCCCGTGAAGTTGCGGACCGCATCATCTTTATGGCTGACGGAGAAGTTTTGGTGGATACAACAGATGTTGATGACTTTTTCGACAATCCAAGCGAACCTCGTGCTCAACAATTCCTCAGCAAAATCATCAACCACGAAAGTGACAAAGTCAAATAAGGAGGCACCTATGAAAAAGAAATTCTTTTTATCAGCATTACTGATTAGCCTTTTCGGCCTTGCTGCTACAAAACCAGTTCAGGCTGATACCAGCGTCGCAGATATTCAAAAAAGAGGCGAGCTGGTTGTCGGTGTCAAACAAGACGTTCCCAATTTCGGTTACAAGGATCCCAAGACAGGGACCTATTCTGGTATCGAAACGGACTTGGCCAAAATGGTCGCTGATGATCTCAAGGTCAAGGTCCGCTATGTGCCTGTTACCGCACAAACCCGTGGACCCCTTCTGGACAATGAACAGGTCGATATGGATATCGCAACCTTTACCATCACAGACGAACGCAAAAAACTCTACAACTTTACCAGTCCCTACTACACGGACGCATCTGGCTTTTTGGTCAATAAGTCTGCCAAAATCAAAAGCATCGAGGACTTAAACGGAAAAACCATCGGAGTCGCCCAAGGTTCCATCACCCAACGCTTGATTACCGAACTAGGTAAAAAGAAAGGCCTGAAGTTTAAATTCGTCGAACTTGGTTCCTACCCAGAATTGATTACTTCCCTACACGCTCATCGTATCGATGCCTTTTCCGTCGACCGCTCGATTCTGTCTGGCTACATCAGCAAGCGCACAGTACTACTAGATGATAGTTTCAAGCCATCTGACTACGGTATCGTTACCAAGAAATCAAATACCGAGCTAAACAATTATCTTGATAACTTGGTTACTAAATGGAGCAAGGATGGCAGTTTACAAAAACTCTATGACCGTTACAAGCTCAAACCATCTAGCCATTCCGCAGAATAAGGAGGATACCCCATGACAGATTTATCATCTTGGACAGCCTATTTTCAGGATTTTGGACAATTTTTCAATGGTTTCCTCTTCACCCTTGCCCTAGCAATCGGATCCTTTATCCTAGCCATGGTTTTGGGCATCTTATTTGGAGCCATGTCAACCAGCAAACGTCCAATTTTGCGCATTTTGGCTCGCATCTTTGTCGAATTTTACCAAAATACTCCCCTCTTGGTGCAGTTTGTTATCGTTTTTTATGGCCTACCTCTTATCAGTGACCATATCATTATGATTCCGATTTATTGGACAGCTGTTCTCTGCGTCGGACTTTATCACGGCGCCTATATCGCTGAGGTGATTCGCTCAGGGATTCAGTCTATTCCTAGCGGTCAGATGGAGGCCGCCTTGTCGCAAGGTTTTACCTATATCGGCGCCATGCGCTTGATTATCTTGCCTCAGGCTTTCCGTATCATTCTCCCTCCTTTGACCAACCAAATCGTCAACCTCATCAAGAACACCTCTACAGTCGCTATTATCTCTGGAGTGGACTTGATGTTTGTGACCAAGTCTTGGTCAGCACTTAACGGAAACTACATCCCAGCATTTTTAGGCGCTGCCCTTCTCTACTTTTCTCTATGCTTCCCTGTTGCCCAGTTTGGTCGCAAGATGGAGCAAGCCAACAAAAAAGCCTATTCACTTTAGGAGGTTACTATGGAATCCATCTTAGAAGTTTTGACCCCAGATAACCTAATCTTTATCTTTAAAGGATTTGGCTTGACCCTCTACATTTCTCTGATTGCCATCGTCCTCTCTACCCTTATCGGAACGGTGCTAGCCGTCATGAGAAATGGGAAAAATCCTGTCTTACGCATTATCTCCAGCATTTATATCGAGTTTGTGCGTAACGTGCCTAACCTCCTCTGGATTTTCACTATCTTTTTAGTTTTTAAGATGAAGTCCACTCCAGCAGGAATCACTGCCTTCACACTATTTACATCAGCAGCCCTAGCTGAGATTATTCGAGGCGGTCTCAATGCCGTGGACAAGGGACAATACGAAGCAGGAATGTCTCAAGGATTTACCTCAGCTCAAATCCTCTACCACATCATTCTCCCACAAGCTATTCGTAAAATGCTACCAGCCATCATTTCCCAGTTTGTAACCGTAATTAAGGATACCAGTCTTCTCTACTCTGTTATCGCCCTACAAGAACTCTTTGGAGCTAGCCAAATTCTCATGGGACGCTATTTCGAACCAGAGCAGGTCTTCAGTCTTTATATCCTGATTGCCCTCATCTACTTCAGCTTTAACCTAGCAATTTCTAGCCTGTCTCATATGCTAGCAAAACGTTGGCAACAAGCTGCAGAATAATACTCTTCGAAAATCTCTTCAAACCACGTCAGCTTCACCTTGCCGTATATATGTTACTGACTTCGTCAGTTCTATCCACAACCTCAAAACGGTGTTTTGAGCAGCCTGTGGCTAGCTTCCTAGTTTGCTCTTTGATTTTTTATTGAGTATAAACAGCCACTCTCCAGTTAAATTGGAGAGTTTTTTGATGAGAGTAGATATTTATAGAACTCAATTTGACACCATACTTTTTCTATGATAAAATGTAACAAATTTATTTACAACAAATCAAATCTAAATGAACTGGAATTTTCTATGAAATCACTCAAAGGAATACTCTTTATCATAGCTAGTTTTGTCTTGACTATTTTGACTTGGATGAGCACTTCTCCCCAATTCATGATTCCAGGACTAGCTTTAACAAGCCTATCTCTAACTTTTATCCTAGCCACTCGTCTCCCGATAATAGAAAGCTGGTTTCACGGTTTGGAGAAGGTCTACACCGTCCACAAATTCACAGCCTTTCTCTCCATCATCCTACTAATCTTTCATAACTTTAGTATGGGCGGTTTGTGGAGCTCTCGCTTAGCTGCTCAGTTTGGCAACCTTGCCATCTATATCTTTATCAGCATCATCCTTGTCGCCTATTTAGGCAAATACATCCAATACGAAGCTTGGCGATGGATTCACCGCCTGGTTTACCTAGCCTATATTTTTGGACTCCTTCACGTCTACATGATGATGGGCAATCGCCTCCTTACATTTAATCTCCTAAGTTTTCTTGTTGGTAGCTATGCCCTTTTAGGCTTGCTAGCTGGTTTTTATATCATCTTCCTTTACCAGATAATCACCTTCCCCTACCTTGGGAAAATTACCAATCTCAAACGCTTAAATCACGATACTAGAGAAATTCAAATCCATCTTAGCAGACCTTTCAACTATCAATCAGGACAATTTGCCTTCCTAAAGATTTTCCAAGAAGGTTTTGAAAGTGCCCCGCATCCCTTTTCTATCTCAGGAGGTCATGGTCAAACTCTTTACTTTACTGTCAAAAATTCAGGCGACCATACCAAGAATATCTATGACAATCTTCAAGTCGGCAGCAAAGTAAGCGTAGACAGAGCTTACGGACACATGATCATCAACCAAGGACGAAAAAATCAGGTTTGGATTGCTGGAGGTATTGGGATCACCCCCTTTATCTCTTACATCCGTGAACATCCTATTTTAGATAAACAGGTTCACTTCTACTATAGTTTCCGTGGAGAGGAAAATGCAGTCTATCTGGATTTGCTCCGTGACTATGCTCAGAAAAATCCTAATTTTGAACTCCATCTAGTAGACAGTAGGAAAGACGGCTATCTTAATTTTGTTCAAGAAGAAGTGCCCGAACATGCAAGCGTCTATATGTGTGGTCCTCTTTCTATGATGAAGTCACTCGCCAAACAGATTAAGAAACAAAATCCAAAAACAGAGCTTATTTACGAAGGATTCAAGTTCAAATAACCACTCATACTCCTGGGATTCCCCAGGAGAGTTTTTTATAGCCAAATAAAATAAGACCAGAGCGATGGAATTTGGGTATTCAAATCAATTGATAAGAATGTTTTATAGTGGAATGAAATAGGATACGAACAAATTGATTAGGAAAATCAAATGAATTTACAGAAATCTTTTAGCAGTCATGGCGTCCTATTCCAGTTTCAAAATGTTATAGAAGCAGCATTGTGCTAGTCTAGTTTCAGTTTACTATACTAAAACGAGTAGCTTGAAACCAAAAAACCCACCCAATGGGCAGGTTTCATCTGTATTATTCAGCTAGATTATGCTTTACCTTCTGAACCGAATACATCGATACGTTCTTCAACTGATGCTTGGATAGCTTTTACACCGTCAGCCAAGAATTTACGTGGGTCGAAGAGTTTTTTCTTGTCGTATTCTGCTTCGTTTGCTTCGTAGTCACGAGCAAATTTACGAGTTGCGTTAGCGAATGCGATTTGGCATTCAGTGTTAACGTTAACTTTGGCAACACCAAGTTTGATAGCTGCTTGGATTTGCTCATCAGGAATACCTGATCCACCGTGCAATACGATTGGGAATCCTGGAAGAGCTTCAGTCAATTTTTGCAAGTGGTCAAGGTCAAGACCTTCCCAGTTTGCTGGGTAAGGACCATGGATGTTACCAATACCAGCTGCCAAGAAGTCGATACCTGTTTCAACCATTGCTTTAGCGTCTTCGATTGGAGCCAATTCACCTTTACCGATGATTCCGTCTTCTTCACCACCGATAGTACCAACTTCAGCTTCTACTGAGATACCTTTAGCGTGTGCTTTTTCAACAACTTCTTTAGCCAATTTAAGGTTTTCTTCAACTGGAAGGTGTGAACCATCAAACATGATTGAAGTGTAACCAACTTCGATACACTCAAGTGCATCTTCGTAGTGACCGTGGTCAAGGTGGATAGCTACTGGTACAGTGATACCCATTGATTCAACAAGGTTAGCGATCAAGTTGCGAGCAACTTTGTAACCACCCATGTATTTAGCAGCACCCATTGAAGTTTGGATCAAAACTGGAGCTTTTTTAGCTTCTGCTGCGCGCAAGATAGCTTGAGTCCACTCAAGGTTGTTTGTGTTAAATCCACCAACTGCATAACCGTTGTCACGAGCTGCTTGGACAAATTTTTCTGCTGAAACGATTGCCATTTTATCAGGCCTCCTGTATATTTTTATGGGTCATCCCATTTACATTGTTCATTTTATCACTTTTTGACAAAAAAATCTAGTTTTTCCCGTAGTTTCGATTGAATTTCTTCTAGCTTCATCTATGTAAACCCTTTCCCTCCCTAGTCTTGGGCAACATTTGGAAAAGCTATAAAGAAGGTTAAACGATTCTCCTTCATCTCAAAACGATAGGGTAATTTTTCATGTTCTAATAGACTCTTGACCACAAAGAGCCCCATCCCAGACCCCTTGGCCTTGCGACTAGCATTGTCAGAAAAAGATTGGGCCAGTTTTTCTTGTTCTTCAGGACTACAGCTATTTTCTATAAAGAGTTCCCCTTCTCTTTCTCCAATGCGAACCAAGCCACCCGGAACAGAGTGCTTAATGGCATTGCTGATGAGGTTAGAAAGAATCAACTTCATAACTGATGGGTTTAGATAAGCTTGCTGATGAGTCAAACTATTGTCTATCTGGAGTTCTCTTTCCTTGGCGAGCAAGGCATAATCCTTAACCAGACTTTGCGTCATCTGGTGTAGGTCAATTTGTTCCCTATCATCTCGCAATTCCTGCACAGAAGAGAGGGAAAGTATCTGCAGAACGTGGTGATTGAGCTCATCCACAATCTCCAAAGCAACTCCCAGATAGCGGTCTCTATCCTTATAACGCCCGACATTTTCTTTCATGTTTTCGATCAGGATTTTCAAACTAGCCAAGGGTGTTTTCAGTTCATGAGAAGCCCCTCGTAGGAATTCGACCTTCATCTTTTCCAGCTGGAGAATGGCTTCATTTTTGTCATGCAAGTCCGCAATGACAGTCAAAAGATGCTGGTAGAGGCTATTGATTTGTTCCTTGAGATCACCAATCTCATCCTTGGAATCCACGCGCAATCGCACTTGGGTATCTAGTTCCATCATCCGACGGGTCACTCGCTTGATTTCCAATATCGGAGCAACAATGGTCCGAGCATAGATATAGGCCACCAAGAGGGAAATCAGAAAGGATGCCAACAAGGTATAGGGGAGAAATTGGAGACTGATTTGCTCTGCTTCCTTTTGCAAGTCCATGGAAGCTAGAAACTGGAGAGTCATAGTACCACCGTCCTGCGTTATCACCTCACGCTCTTCGATAAAGAGAGAGGTTGTCTGGCGGTCCGTATCCAGAGGAAGATTGTCCTTGACTTCTAACTTGTCCTCGGTCATTTCTCCCTTGACCGCCCCCTTAATCTCACTAGTCTGGGAATACAAGTCTAAGACTTGCTCGATGCTCTGCCTATCCTTTCCCTCTAGGGACTGGGCAATGGCTGTCGCTTTCTGACCAATGGTTTCCTGACGGTGGCTCAGATAAGTCGAAGGGAAGAGAAAATAAATGGCCAAATGAAGGCAGATAACCAGAACACTAAAAATCGAGAAGGTGTAGATAAATATCTTTGTAAACAAGCCTGTTCGTTTCATTTTCGCTCCAATTTATAACCAACATTGCGTACAGTGAGGATGCAGTCCAAGTCTAGCTTTTTCCGCAATTCCTTGATATAAACATCAATGACACGGTCAAAGGGAACCTCATCTGTCGCTTTCCAGACCGCATCGATTATCTGAGATCGGGTCAAGGCCCGTCCTTCATTTTTCACCAAGTAGTCAAGGATTTCCAACTCTTTGGCATTGATAGGCACTTCTTGACCTGCTAGGCTGGCACTGTAGCTTTCAAAGTCCACCTTGGCATCCTTATAGGAGAAGACTCGTCCCATATCATAATAGCGCTTGAAAATCGCGTCCACCCTTACTTTTAAGAGAGAAAGGGAGAATGGTTTTTCCAGATAGCCATCTGCCAGAGAGGCAAAGGCACTCATTTTGTATTCCTCATCCTGAAAGGCAGTCAGCATCAAGACAGGGACTTGGCTGGTTTTGCGAATCTCAGCTAGCACTTCTAGACCATTGAGCTTGGGCATCTGGATATCTAGTAAAACTAAGGCCACCTCATAGCTGGAAAATTGCTCCAAGGCTTCTTGCCCATCTGCTGCCTCAATGGTTTCATAACCACAATCCGTCAAATAATCACTGACCCCCTCACGGATCATCTCTTCATCTTCTACAATTAAAATTTTCATACTTTAACTGCTCTCTATTTTTTATTTTTCTTAGAATAAATACCTACTCTATTTCTATTATAGCCTCTTACTGACCTTTTGTCTGTAAGCAACTGACCACTAGATAAAACAAAGAGAGCCTATCGCTCTCTCTGCTTGCATTTCACTCCTTGTGGAATGAAGGTTATTTAGTTGCTTTTGAAAATGTTACAACGTAGTTATAATCTTTCCCATTAGCTTGATAGACATAGTCCTCTTTGAAAGTATAGCCACGTTTGCTCAACTCTTCTTTCTTAGCATCAACTTGGCTCTTGACAGCTGCTTTAACCTGTTCATCTGATAAACCTTCCGCGACTTCAAGAGGAGTTCCATTGATATCCCCTAGAAAACCTGCAATATCTTTCATTTTATCAAAGTTATAAAATACATTTACTTTGACCTTTTGAGGAGCTGGTTGTTCTAGACTTCTACGATTTCTGCTAGCGCGTGGTTGAACTGCTGGAGCCATTCTGAAACCTGTAGTTCCTGTAGTTTCCTTAGTGAAAGTTACTACGTAGTTAAAGTTTTTCACAGTAGTATCTTGTTCAAAAATAATGTCATTTTTCACATGATACCCTCTAGCAGCTAGATCTTTTATCTTGGCTTGAATTTTTTCTTTTACTAGCTCTTTCGCCTGTGCTTCACTCGTTCCAGCAGGAATTGTGACAGTGTTATCTTCTCCCGGGTCAGATAGGAAACCATGAATATCTGGCATTTCATCATACATATAACTTATGTTTACCGTACCATCTGGTTGATTTACAGAACGAGTTGTTCTTCTAGCCCTTGCTTGATATTCTCCTGCTCTTCGGAATCCTGAGTTACCAGTTGTAGAACTGTCCGACGTTGCCGCAGGTTGTGTTTGTGATGAATCTCCAGATGAAGATGGCTGAGAAGATGGATTGCTAGAGGTTAGCGCACTGTTTGCGACCGTACTATTTTCATCTATAGTTGTTCCACCAGCATGACTTTCTATTGGTTTCTTGAAATCAGGACCAGTATGTTCTATACCCGGAGTTTCAATTTTATTTAGTTTATCTCGATATTCATCTACCAGCTCAGCTTGTTTATCTGTATCTTGCTCGCTTTTGAGTTTATTATGGTACTCTTCAGTGAGTTTTGTTACTGTTTCGCGGGCTACTTTTTTCTGCTCCTCACTTAAAGTACTCTTATTGATCTCTTCGTCTTTTGTTTTCCTATCGTCATCAATCGCAGCTTTATTACTGTCTTTGGTATCTTCCTCTAAAGACTGATTTCCTACAGCTGGTTCATCACCCTGTGGTTTTTCTTCATTAGCAATTGAATCGTCTGAACTACCGTCAGTTGTAACGTCTGTTGATGAATTATTTGAAGTATTTCCCGTTGTATCAGTTGTTCCTTCTGTAGCTGTTGATTCAGTTGATGGACTTGAGTCAGCTGAGTCACTTGTTGCACTTGATGAAGCCGTATTGTCTGTAGACGGTTGTTCTTCTGTGACTGGTGTTCCTTCTGCTACTGGATTTTCTGATTCACCTTCGTTAGGCGCCTCATTTGTAGAGTCTACCGCTGGCGCTGGCTCTTCAACTTTCGGCATTTCTGCTTTTTCTTCAGTTGCATTTCCTGATTCATCTGAATTAGCACTAGCTGTAACACCTGTTGATGGAGTATTTGCCGTTTCTGACGTTTTCTCAGGTTCTTTTCCTTCTTCTCCTGATGTTGTTCCTGCTTCGTTTGGAGCTGGTGCTGAGTCTACTGTTCCTGGTACTCCTTCTGCTGATTCTTTTCCTTCAGGTGTTGATTCTACACTATTTTTCGGTTCAGTTGATTCCCCTGCTATTCCTGAAGCTTCTCCTGTTGTTGCTGGAGTCCCTTCTTCTCCTGAAGCTTCTCCTGTTCCCCCTGGAGTTACATCTGAAGTTCCTTCTGTTACATTTTCTTTTGGAGCTGATTCTGATTCTACTGTTCCTTTTGGTTCAGATGATTCTGTTGGCTCTTCTACTTTCGGCGCTAGAGTTTCTGCGTTTGGTTCAGTTTCTTTCGCTTCTTTTCCTGTTGCTCCTGATTCTTCAACTTCTTTTTCTGAAGTTGAATCTGTTTCTTTTGGTACTGTAGCTGATTCTGCTGGAGCTTGTGTTCCTGCTTCCTCAGATGTTTTTCCTTCAGCTTCCGATGTAGAATCTGTTCCTGATTCTACAGATGGTTGTGTAACTGTTGACTCACCTTCAGAGGCAGTTGATGAAGATTCAGTTGAAGAAACTGAATCCTCCGCTTTACCTTCTTCTCCTGATTCTTTTGGTGCTGGGGTTTCTTCTACTGGTTGACCTTGTTCTCCTGCAGTTGTACCCTCTACCGCTGGCGCTGGCTCTTCAACTTTCGGCATTTCTGCTTTTTCTTCAGTTGCATCTTCTTTAGGTGTTGTTTCTGCTGAAGTTCCTGAAGCTTCTGTTGATTCTGTTGCAGCTTCTGCGTTTGATTCAGCTGGTTTCGCTACCTCTGGCTCGGTTGCTTTTGATTCAGTTGATTCTGCTGGAGTTTCTGCTTTTGGTTCAGCTGGTGTTACCATCTCTGGCTCTGTTCCTTCAGCTCCATTTGCTACTTCTTCTGTTGAAGCTGGGGTTTCTGGTTTTGATAGTGCTGGAGTTTCTGCGTTTGATTCAGCTGGTTTTGCTACCTCTGGCTCTGTTGCTTTTGATTCAGTTGATTCTGCTGGAGTTTCTGCTTTTGGTTCAGCTGGTGTTACCATCTCTGGCTCTGTTCCTTCAGCTTCCTTTGCTACTTCTTCTGTTGAAGATGGTGTTTCTGGTTCTGCTGGTGCTTCTGCTTTTGGTGTAGCCGGTTTTGCCACCTCTGGCTCTGTTACTTTTGGTTCAGCTGATTCTGTTGGCGCTTCTTCTTTCGGCGCTGGAGTTTCTGCGTTTGGTTCAGCTGGTTTCGCTACCTCTGACTCTGCTACTTCTGGTTCCGTTGCTTCTGTTGCACCCGGTTGTTCTTCTTTATTTTCCGGAGTTGTCGGTGCTTCTGTTTTTGGTTCAACCGATTCTGCTGACTCTTCCACTTTCGGTGCTGGCACCGCTGGTTCTTCTGCTTTTGGTGCTACTGGAGCTTCTGTTTCTTCTTTAACTTCTGGGCTTATCTCTACTGGTGCTTCTGAGGCAGGTTCTTCACCTGATTCTTCTGCTCTTTCCACTACTGGAGCTGATACAGGCTGATAGACTGAGCTATAGTTCACAGTCATTTTTTCAACTTTCTCAGTGACATCTGTTAATTCAAAGGTAACAGCTTTTGTTTCCTGATCTTTCTTGAGCAAGACTTCGTAAGTGCGAACTTCGCCACTTGCACCACTTTCTTTGATGACAATCTTGTGTTTTGTGACTGTATCTGAAACCGTTTCAGCTTCGGTAAAGTACAATTCATTGTGTGGTAAGAATAAATTCTTGCCTGAAGCTTGATTCATTTCTTGGAGTACATCTACAGGGATATTGCTTGCTTCGCTGATAACACTTAATGTATCTCCCCACTTAATGACATACTTAAATAAATCACCTTCTTTTTGAAGGTCAGCTTTCACTTCCTCAACTGTTCTGGCTACCCAGACACCATCTTGTTCACTGGCTGACACAGTTGGAGCTAAAAAGCCCAGACCTAGCAAAATGACACCTGTCGCAACAATTGCACCAGTTCTCAATTTTCTAAAGCCACGGAGGGACAAGCTTCCTCTAACATTTGTTTGTCTCATAATGTTTATTTTTCCTCACTAGTTTAAGAAATCGCAAGAAAAACAATCTTGCGATTTTAGCATACTTACCTTCTCCTAGTATTAGCAAAACCAATTCTCATCAAACTTTAGCATCTCACAAGAGAGATTATAAACTTGGAATAACTGATTTTTATATACTAGACGCATAGAAACTTTTCATCCTTATTTCTCTTCAAATCCTTCTGCGACTGCGTCCGCAAAGTTTTCTTCTACGATGCTTGCACAGTGGTCACAGATGACTGCCTGGTAGCTACGTTCTGCTGTTGTTGGGTCGATACGACGGCAACGGTCACACACTTGGCCTGCAGCGCGTTCAACAGTGAAGGCTACATCTTCGAAGCTAACAGCAACTTCTGGAGCTGGTCCTTCTGCAATGGTCAAGTCTGACACGATTAAAAGTTGAGCTACATTGCTGTTTACTGCTTCGAGTAGAGTTTTCACAACTTCGTTTGGATAAACTGTCAAGTGTGCTTCAAGTGATTTACCGATTACTTTGGCATTACGCGCTTCTTCCAAGGCTTTTTGAGCTTGTCCACGGAAGTCCATGAAGGCAGCCCATGTATCCAAGATTTCTTCTTGGTTAGCAAAAGTTTCTGCTTCTGGCAATTCTGACAATTGAACGAAGTCTTCAGCTTCAAACTCAAGATATGACCAGATTTCTTCCGCAGTGTGAGGAAGGATTGGTGTCAAGAGTTTGGTGATTTTCACAAGAATGTCATAGAATACAGTTTGCATTTGACGGCGTTCCAATGATTTGGCACCTTCGATGTAAACAACATCTTTGGCAAAATCAAGGTAGAAGGCTGACAAGTCAACGTTGATAAAGTTCACCAATGCCTTGTAGATTGTCAAGAATTCAAAGTTAGCATAGGCATCACGAATGGTCTTGACAAGCTGATTGAAGCGAATAGTCATGTACTTATCAACTGAACGTAGTTCTTCGTAAGCTACCGCATCCTCAGCTGGGTTAAAGTCAGATGTGTTAGCAATCAAGAAACGAAGAGTGTTACGGATCTTACGGTAAGTTTCAGAGACTTGGCTCAAGATATCCATAGAAATACGCACATCGTTGCTTGAGTCAACACTTGTTACCCAGAGACGCAAGATTTCAGCACCAAATTGTTTTTCAACATCGCTTGGGGCAATGGTATTTCCAAGAGATTTAGACATCTTCTCACCTTTACCATCAAGGGCAAAACCTTGTGACAAGATTTGTTTGTAAGGTGCCACGCCATGGTTGGCAACAGATGTGATAAGTGATGAGTTGAACCAACCACGGTACTGGTCAGAACCTTCTAAGTAAAGATCTGCTGGGTAAGTCAACTCTGGACGGTTTACCACAACCCCATTCCATGATGAACCTGAGTCAAACCAAACGTCCATGATATCAGTTTCTTTCTTGAACTCACCATTTGGTGAACCTGGATGAGTAAATCCTTCTGGCAAGAGATCCTTGGCATCGCGTTCCCACCAAATGCTTGAACCATGTTCCTCAAAAAGTTGAGCCACGTGTTCAATCGTTTCAGCAGTCATGATAGCTGTACCGTCTTCAGCGTAGAAAATTGGAAGTGGAACACCCCAAGCACGTTGACGAGAGATAACCCAGTCGCCACGGTCACGGATCATATTGTAAAGACGGACTTTACCCCATTCTGAGTGGAATTTCACCTTTTCAATTTCATCCAAGATTTCTTGGCGGAATTTAGAAACTGAAGCAAACCATTGTGGAACTGCACGCCAGATGATTGGTTTCTTGGTACGCCAGTCAAATGGGTATGAGTGAGAAATTTCTTCTTGGGCAAGAAGGAGGTTACCAAGTTTCTCGATAACAGTTGGAACTACCTTTTCATAGAATTGACCTTCAAACTCAGGACCAGCATTCTTCATCATGATACCACGTTCGTCAACAGTGACTGCGACTTCAAGATCATTAGCAATACCAACATTGTAGTCGTCCTCACCAAAACCAGGGGCTGTATGGACAATACCTGTACCAGAATCAGTTGTAACGTGGTCTCCAAGGATAACCAATTCATCTACAGCTGTATCCCATGGGTGTTCTGTTACGATATGATTCAATTCTTGACCACGGTAAGTTGCCAATACTTGAACATCAGCCCAACCAAACTTCTCAGACAAGCTAGTCAATAATTCTGCAGCAACCACAAACTTACGAGCTTCACCAGCAGGTTGAACCAAAACGTAATCAATATCTGCTCCAACCGTCAAACCACGAGAAGCTGTGATGGTAAATGGAGTAGTTGTCCAGACAACGATGTAAGTATCTGTATCTAGAACACCTTTGCCATCTTTGACCTTATTGGCATAGTAAAGGGAAGTTGAAACCAAGTCATGGTATTCAATCTCTGCTTCAGCTAAAGCTGACTCAGATGACCAAGACCAGTAAACCGGCTTAGCACCACGGTAGATATAACCTTTATTAGCCATCTCACCGAAGACACGGATTTGCGCTGCTTCATAATCAGGAGTCAAAGTCACATATGGATTTTCCCAGTCACCAGAAACACCCAAACGTTTAAAGTCTTCACGTTGTTTATCTACTTGAGAAAGAGCGTATTCACGGCAAAGTTTCAAGTACTCAACCAAGTCCATTTCTTTACGTTTGACACCTTGTTTTGCCAAAACTTGCTCGATTGGCAGACCATGAGTGTCCCAACCTGGGATAAATGGTGCATAAAAACCTGACATAGATTTTGAGCGAACAATGATATCTTTTGAAATCTTGTTCATAGCATGTCCAACGTGGATATTTCCGTTCGCGTATGGAGGGCCATCATGCAAGGTGAAATGAGGTTTTCCTTGGTTCAATTCTTGACGACGTTGATAAAGTTTTGCATCTTCCCATTCCTTTTGCCAAACTGGCTCTTTGGTCGGAAGGCCTGCACGCATTGGGAAAGCTGTTTTCCCAAGATTAAGGGTATCTTTGAGTTTCATGGTATCTCCTTTATAAATAATAACAAATTAAAAACCACGACTGCCAAAAAGGACGAAAATCGTGGTACCACCTTTATTCGGAAAAAGATTTAGTCTTTCTCCCTCTTATCCCGTAACGTGGGAAACGTCAAATCTTACTAGCTTCAGACTTGAGTTTTTGAGAGGATAATCTTATCGTTAGGGAATGCAGGACTCACACCATCTCCTGCTCGCTGGAAATATAAGGATAAGATATTGTTCTCAGAATATTTCTTATAAAATTGTAACGGATTCTTGCGGTGCTTCAAATCCTGGTGCTGAATCAAACGTTTCTGTAGCTGGTGTTGGAGCCGAAGGATGTACTGGAGCTACTTCTGGTTCTTCATACATTGGACCAACTGGATGAGCAGGCTCTTCTTCCATTTGAGGACTCACTACAGGAGTTGGATTTTCCACTTCCTGTTTAGCCTGAGCTTCAAATTCAGCCAATTCTTTATTGGCTGCCTCAATACGAGCTTGTAACTCTGCCATTTCTGCCTGAGAGAACTGACGTGTCATATCAATTGGTTCTTCCTCAATTGGAGCTGGAATCGGTTCCCCAAGCACTTCGCTAACAACTTCTTTAAAGGCTTCATCACTGGTTTGAAGATAAGTAGCTGTTGGACGGAGAATATCTTCCCAATCTGAAGATTCAACAATAGCCAACTGACTCTCAATTGTAGATTTGAGACGTTGGTGGAAGACACGGCTCTTGTTCTTCAATTCTTCTGTTTCAACAGCAACTTTCTTAGCATTGTCTGTTGCTTGACGAAGAATCTCATTTGCCTTATATTTAGCTTCTTCCAACAAGCGTTGGGCATCCTGCTCTGCTTGGTGAATGATATTATTTGAACGTTCATGTGCCGCTTGTTTCACTCGCTCAGCTGTGTCTTGGGCAATCAATACAGACTGACTCAATGAATCTTTCATTTCGTCAAAGTAAGACAAACGTTCTTCTAAACTCTTAATACGCAAATCTTTATCATGATTCGCACGAACAAGATCTTCGTAATCACGAACCACAATATCTAAAAATTCATCGACTTCTTCTGGATCAAAACCTCTGAATCGAGTTCCAAAGGTTTTGTCCTTTATTTCTAATGATGTAATTGGCATTCTATTCCTCACTTACTTAATAATAACTGGACGGTTATTTTTTTCTTCTCTTTTTTCGTTTGTCCCTTATCTTGAAGTAATTTCAAGCGCCCAAATTTTCTCACACTAATCAAGTCTCCGACTTGAACAGTATAATCTGATTTGTCTACCACATGATAATTTACTTGGACAAGTTTCTTTTCAATCAACTGGTTTGCTTGATTCCTAGATAGTTTCAAAACATTTGATAAAAGAACATCTAATCGAAAACTAGACACAGATAAATCCAGCTCTCGGTACTGCTCTATCTTATCTATTTTCTCGGTGAAAGGACGGTCCTCCAGCGAAACGGGTATACGGCCAATTTTCTTTAATCCATCTTGAAAGAGAAGAAGAAATTGCTGATTGACCATAATCTGCGCCCGTTCTTCATCTACTAGGATATCTCCAAAAAGTTTCCGTTCAATCCCTAATTGATTGATGACTGTTCCTAAAATCTTAGCATGCGTTAAATGTTCAAATTTATTGGAATACACTATTTCCTGGAGAGATATTTCAAAATCTGAAAACTCTGGCTGGAAATAATCTGGGTATAATAAAACTCTAACATACTCACTCGAGACGAATTCCCCACTACTGCTACAAGCAAGACCATAGGTTTTGGCCAAAATCTTTAATAGCTTCTCCTGATGAGGATTGATAAAAGGAGTTAAAAAAGGAGCATAGCTATCTTCTACCTTCTTTATCCATTCCATTCCCTTGTCAAGAAAGGGACGATCTTCTATGGAGAAATGCTGGTAAATTCCTTTATTCATCCTATCATCGCCAGAAAACGGACTAGGTTTTCTCCTAAAAATCGAACCAAAACAATCGCAACCCAAACAGATAAATCAAGACCTGCTATCTGTAAAGGCAAGCGTTGCAAAGGAGTAAGCACTGGTTTTACCAACGCTACAATCCAACGACCCAAACTTGATTCGTAGGCACCTGGAAACCAAGACATGACAGCAAAGGCTACCAAAATCAGGGAGTAAATATCCACTGCATTATAAATCATACGAATTAAAAAAATCATTATCGTACTCTATTTCGCTTCATATCAAAGCCAAACTCACCATTTTGTTCTTCATCTGGTAAACGAATATCTTCTATATTGACAATAACATTCACTGGTGTCAACAGATACATGGTAGAAGCTACCTTTTTCAAATTTCCAGCTAAAACATGACAAGCTCCATCCAAATAGTCCAAACAACGACGGGCCTGCACCTCTGTCATATATTGAAAATCAATCAAGATACTTTCGTTTCCTGCCAATAAATCAACAATTTCTGTTGCATCTTCATATTTTCTAGGATAACGAACATCTATAATGACCTTATCCGTTGCACGCTGACTCTGATTTGCCAATTCCTGTTGTCTTGCATGCAGTCTGGTGATATTGTTCTCCTTTGTTCCAGCTGATTGTGGAGTTTGAGTGATTGGGAGAGCCGGTTCCTGTGAAGAATTTACTGGAGTAAACACAGGCTCATCTCTTTTTTCATAAGGGAGACTTGAATCCTCATCCTCCGTAAAATAATCTATAAATCTATCGAATCTATCTTTTAAAGACATGGTTCTCTCCTACTTAAAAAATGATGTACCTATACGAACAAAGGTGGAACCGAATTGAATCGCTTCTTTATAATCACGACTCATTCCCATACTTAACTCGGTCATAGGCATATTTGGAATTTGTTTTTCTTGAATTTCTCTTTGCAAATCTTGGGTCGCCTTGAAAATTTCTTTCAACTGCTCACTGCTAGCCTCAAAAGGTGCCATCGTCATTAAACCAACATATTCAATCTTATCTAGTTTGGCTAACTCTGGCAAGATTTCCAGCAGTTCCTCTCTCGAAAAACCGTGTTTGCTTTCTTCTTTAGAAATATTTACCTGAATGAAACACTTGATGACTCGGTCACTTCTTTTTTGAATTTCCTCTGCTAGCTTGACTGAATCCAAGGCATGGAAATAATCAACGTATTGAATGACATCTTTCACCTTACGTCTTTGTAAGGTACCAATCAAATGCCAAGTCACATCTCGATCTTTTAAAGCTTCATATTTTTCCAGAAACTTATCGACACGATTTTCACCGATATGATGAACACCTAGCGGAAGCAAAGCTTCCGCTGTCGGTACATCTACATACTTGGTAACTGCAATGACAGAGACTGAACCACTCTCTCGATGAGCATTCAGACTCGCCTCTGCGACTTCTCGAAAAACAAGTTCTGTATTTTCTTTTACATTCATTTACTTAACGATTTTTGAAAAATGGAGGTGTATCCAATTCATCTTCATCTTGTGATGTTGGGGCTTCAAAGCGTTCAACTGGAGAAACGACTGAATCTGTTGTACGAACAATCGATTCACGGCGAAGATCCCAATCACCAAAAGCAGATGCTTGAGTTGGTTCCAAACGACGTGGATTTTGTTTTGGCAATTCAGCTGTTTCTGCCATATCAAAATGACGATCAAAGCCATGTGAATGAGCTGGTTTCACTGTCTCACGGTAGTTAGTAGCAGATCTAGCTTGTGGAGCCACAACCTTTTCTACGCGGTCTTGACGAACACCCGTTGCGACAACTGTTACACGAATTTCATCACGCATACTTTCATCAATTGAAGTACCGAGCCAGATGTTCACTCCTTGTCCTGCTGCTTGATTCACAATTTGTGAAGCCTCTTCTGCCTCAATCAAGGTTAAGTCAAGACCACCAGTTACGTTGACAATCACATCTTCTGCTCCATCAATTGTTGTTTCAAGAAGTGGAGAGTAAATTGCCTTACGCGCTGCTTCAACAACACGTTCTTCTCCACTACCGATACCAATACCCATAAGAGCATTCCCTTTGTTTGCCATTACCGTTTTCACATCGGCAAAGTCAAGGTTAATCAATCCTGGATTGGTAATCAAATCAGTAATCCCTTGAACACCTTGACGAAGAACGTTATCCGCTTCGCTAAGAGCCTCCAAGAGCGGTGTTTTCTTATCAACAATTTCAAGCAAGTTGTTGTTCGAGATAATCAATAGAGTATCTACATGCTCACGCAGTTGATTGATTCCTTCAACAGCAAATTGTCCACGCTTACTTCCTTCAAAACCAAAGGGACGTGTTACAACACCAACTGTAAGAGCGCCCAAATCTTTGGCGATACGAGCAATAACAGGAGCAGCTCCAGTTCCAGAGCCTCCTCCCATACCAGCAGTGATGAAGACCATATCTGCGCCACTGATAGCTTCCGTCAGTGTTTCTTCGCTTTCTTCAGCAGCTTTACGACCAACCTCAGGTTGACCTCCTGCACCCAAACCACGAGTCAATTTAGGTCCCAACTGAATAACAGTCTCAGCTTTTGTACTGCTCAATGCTTGTACATCTGTGTTTGCTGCGATAAATTCTACGCCTGTAACACCTTCGTCGACCATACGGTTGATGGCATTGCCACCACCTCCACCGACACCAATTACTTTAATCACTGCACCTTGAGCAGCAGCTGTATCAAATGAAAATGTCATAATTTATTTTTCCTCTTTATTCGTCAAACATGCTTCCGATCAAGCCACGGAAACGATCTGCTAATTTCGGTTTATTTTGTGAAGCTTGTTGGAAATCCGCCATTGGTTCTGTAGGCGCCACCGGCTCTACTTCTGGAGCAGGAGCTGGTTGAACAGGCGTTGATTGTACAAACTGTGCTGTCTTTTGCAGCATCCCACCAAAACTAATTGGCTGATGACTTAAGTCATTCTCACCTTTTATAGCTCTCTGAGCCAAAAGATTAACTTCTGTCAATTGTCCAGCGAATTCTGATAGACTAATCACATGCGCAAAGGCTGGATTACGGATACCAACTTGATTTGGAACATAAAGCTTGACACGGACGCCAAAGACTTCCTGAGCAAGTTCAACCATACCTGGTAAAATGGCATTCCCACCGATTAAGACAATACCACCAGGGAGCTCCAATAGACGTCTTCTATCTAATTCTTGCTTGATTTGTTCAAGGATGTGCTTGATTCGTGCAGAAATAATTTCTGACAAGTAGGCTTCCGTCACTTCGACTGCTTCTACTTCTCCAATAACTTCTACTTGGAAGGTTTCTTTGCTTGCAAGAGGCGGATAGGCTTCCCCGTAATTCAGTTTCAAGCCTTCCGCTAATTTGCGAGAAGTTTTCAAGACTTTAGAGATATCCTTAGTTACATAATCTCCGCCTTCTTGGAGAATATTGGTAAACTGGAGTTCCTGGTTACGGATTGTAGCGACAGTCGTTTGACCTGCCCCCATATCAATCACTGTAGCACCAAATTCACGTTCCCCTTCGTTCAAAACTGATTGAACCATTGCTAGTGGTGAAATGATAATATTTTCAACCTGAACACCTGCACGCTCAACCGTCTTACGCAAATTGTGCAAGATAGTACGAGGGCCTGTATAAAGCAAGCCACGCATTTCAAGGCGAACCCCCATCATGCCACGTGGGTCACGAATCCCTTGGAAACCATCCACAATAAATTCTTCAGGAATAAAGGTAATGACTTCACGGTCAGGTGTCATACTCTTTGTCAAAGCTGATTTGACAACATTTTCAACATCTTGATCCGTAATTTCCTTGGTATCAGATGTTACTGGAATCATCCCTTGAGTTGGTTCGACCTGCAAAAGATTACCAGGCAAGCCGACATTCACTGATTTAATCGAAATGCCTGCCTTTTCTTCTGCTTGGGAAATAGCTGATTTGATAGCAGTTGCTGCTGCATCAATATCAACAATAATTCCATCCTTTACACCTTTACTTTTGGCATTACTCACGCCAATTACATTTAATTCACCATTTCTCTTCTCGGCCACAAGCACCTTGACAGAGCTTGTTCCAATATCTAGACCTGTAAAAAAGCCTTCTCTAGCCATTACATCGCATCCTCTCTATCTTCCAAGTTTCGCACTTCATATTATTCCATAGCTAAACCTAGGCATAGCTATTCACAGAATATTATAACACAAAAAATCTAATTGTGCTTAGTTTTTTCCTAAATTTACTTGCTATTTTTCACTTTTGCTCATCAACTTTTTTTATTTTCCAAACAAATTATAAAAAATCAGATTTATGAAAAAAGAAAGCTCATTTCTAAGCTTTCTTTGCAATCATTTTTTCTGCTTCTTGTTCTAAAAATAGTTCCAAGATTTTCTTTGTCAACGTAATCGCTGCTGCCAGGGCCAGAGAAACGATTAAATAATTAGCTACTAAGCCGTGATCTCCAACCAATGGCGGTTTTGTCAAAAATCCATAATCACCACCTGTTACCAAATTGACCACAAAAATCAAGGCATTTAGGGCAAAGGTCATGAGAAAAATTCCCTTCACATCCAGCAATCGCGCATTATATTGTCTCAATAGATAAACTAGAGAGTTCCCCAAGAGTGCTAAGTGCCCAAAGATAAAGGACAAAATCGCAATATGGGGGAAAGGATAGGCATCTGGCACTGGATAAACAAAGGCCGCTAATGTCCCAAATGTTCCTAGTAATGCAAAATACTGCCTATATTTGGACTGACCAGGAAGCAAAAGTACCACAAACATGGCCATACGACAATGGTAAAAGGGTAAGCTTTCTGATAGTGGCATATGATTGACCCAGTACCAGCCATAAAGAAGGATTAACTGAACGGCCTGTAAAACCTGGAAAAATCGTTGGTAAGCCTTCTTTTCACGATAGCGATAGGCTGTATAAAAGGTCAAGGCTAAAAGCGTAAATATACTGACATACCAAAAAAGGTCAAATTTAGGTGGCTCGCTTGCCTGAGTCGTAAAGAAAATATCCCATAAATTCATCTAGTCTTCCTCATAATTCAAAATTTTCCTGCATTTTATTATACCATGCTAGTTGTCAAAAATGGATTTAGAAATACGATAATCATCTTCTTAGTCAAGATATTGCTCCCTCTGACCTTGATAAACCTGCCAAAGAATCTCTATTTGCTCCTTGGTAATGCGTTTTTCAGATAAGGCTGGCAGTTGGTCAATGGCAAAAAATTGAAGGTCTGCAATTTCTTGATTTTCTTGGAATTGTCCATCGAGAAACTTACATTCAAAAACAAACTTTGCATATTGTTTACTCTGTAGTTGGAAACGATTGGTATCAAAAACAGCTAGTAGTCGTTCAACTTTGGCTTTAAAACCGGTTTCTTCTTCAATTTCCTTGAGAATATTTTCAGTTGGTGAATAACCGACCTCGCCAAAGCCACCTGGCAAAGCCCAATCATTCTCTCCTTGTCCCCTAACCAGACAAATTTTTTCATCCTCAACTATCCAAGCACGGACGTCCATTAAAGGAGTCGCATAAGCGGAGGTCGGTTTCAAGAGTTCTACCACTTCGTCTGCATCAAGGTCTGATACCTGATTCAACATTTCAGATAACAGACTTCGCAAGTCTTCGTAGCGCTCACGGTCAAAAGGATCCTTTGTAAAGGTTAGTCCAGTATCTGTAAGAGCAATCATTCTTTGAAGATACTTAGCAAAATCACTTGTCTTCAGTTTCTAAACTTTCTACCAACTTGGCTAGATTCATAGAGTTAGAGCCTTTGAGTAGGATTTGGTCGTGGGCTCCTAGACTTTCCTTGACCTGCTTGACTAGGTCTTCAAATTGGTCCTGGTCTTCTGTTTTCTTGAAGTAGTAAACGTGACCGATTGGGAACATTTGACTGGCCAATTGGGCTAATTCAGCAATGTCTTCTCCATAGAAAAGCACGGTATCCAGCACATCTGGAGAAAGGCTCAAAATCATCTGATTATGAAGCTGAACAGACTGGTCACCAAGTTCCTTCATATCCGCCAAGACAGCGATTTTTTTGCCACCTTCATTGGCTGGAATGGCAGAGAAAGTCTCTAAAATCAGCTTCATAGCAGTTGGATTGGCATTGTAAACATCTGATAGGATATCTGCTCCATTGGCTGCTTTCTTCCACTCGGTACGGTTACGCGTCAATTCAAGAGCTTGAAAGGCCAAACGAATTTGCTCCTCTGAAACTCCTTCTTGCAGGGCAACATAGGATGCAATCATAGCATTGGTGGCATTGTACTTACCAGTCACTGGTAAATCAAGCGCTTGTTCCAAGAAATTAGCCTTAAAGGTCAGACTGTCCTTGCGCTCAACTAAGTCTGTAATTTCCAGCTCTGCTCCTTGCCCAAAACGAACCACCTTTTTATCAGCTGGCAAGTAGTCCTCTACAATCGGGTCAGCTGGCGCCAAAAACAAAGAACCTGAAGCCATGCCATCAGCAATTTGCATTTTTCCTTTAGCAATCTCAGAACGGTCTTTGAAAAAGGCCAAATGGGCTTCTCCAACCAAGGTCACGATGGCTGTTTTTGGATGAGCCAATTCTGACAAGAGATGAATATCTCCCAAGTGATCCTGTCCCATCTCCAAGACCAACTTTTCTGTCCCTTCAGGCATGTGGAGAACTGTGTAGGGAAGGCCAATCTCATTATTGTAGTTTCCTTGTGTTTTGTAAGTTTTGTAGGTTGTTGACAGCAAATGTGCTAACATATCCTTGGTCGTTGTCTTACCATTTGAACCTGTAACTGCAAAGACATCAACTGCCGTTTTTTCAATATAGTAGGCAGCTAGTTGTTGAAAGGCAGTCAAGACATCATCTACTAGAATGTAGGGATGATTTGCGATTTCTTTCTCAGACAGGGTTGCTACTGCTCCATTTTCAAAGGCTATTTCGATAAAGTCATGACCATCACGCGCACCTTTGAGGGGCACAAACAAGTCCCCTTCCTCAATCAAACGACTGTCAAACTCAGCCTTTTCTAACTGGGTGTCCTCAAAGATGCTGATATCATTTTTAGCTCCGACAACTTGGGCCACTTCATGGATTGTTAATTTCATTTCTACTCCTTTAAAAAGGGTTGAAGTCCGAGAACTCTAGTCACCTTGCAGTGATAGTTCTGGCTCCTACCCCTTCTTTCATTTTATAGCAAATGCGCTTCGCGCTTGTCAAAACTTTCTTTAGCAAGGTCAACCAAACGCTCGATTAGTTCTGGGTAGCTGATTCCCATATTGTCCCAAAGTAGTGGGTACATAGACCACTGGGTGAAACCTGGCATGGTATTGAGCTCGTTTAGGAAAATCTCTCCCTTATCTGTATAGAAGAAATCGCAACGAGATAGACCTAAACCACCAATGGCACGGAAGGCTGTTTCTGCATTTTGACGCATGACAGCTATCACATCATCGCTGATTTTAGCTGGAATATCCATGGTAATCTTGTTATCAATATACTTGGCGTCATAGTCATAGAAGGCAACATCCTTGACTACTTCTCCAGGAAGGGTGCTTTTGACATCGTAGTTACCCAGTAGACCAACTTCAATTTCACGAGCATTGACCCCTTGCTCTACCAAGACACGGCTATCATATTGGAAGGCAAGTTTCAAAGCTTGACGGAGTTCTTCTTGATTTTCAGATTTAGAAATACCGACACTAGAACCCATATTTGACGGCTTAGTGAAGACTGGATAAGTCAATTTTTCTTCCACTTCAGCAATTTTAGAAGTTACATCATCACCTTCGACAATGGCCACATAAGGAACTTGGGCAATCCCGACAGATTCTAACACACGCTTAGTCGTGATTTTGTCCATAGCAAGACTCGATGACAAGATATTGCAGCCGACATAAGGCATTTTCAAAACTTCCAAGAATCCTTGAACAGAGCCATCTTCTCCCATCGGACCATGAAGAACTGGAAAGACCACTGCCCCTTCTTCGTAGATAGCACTTGGTGCAACTTGCTTATCCCAATCAATGGTTTCATTGGTCATAAGACGGTCCTCTTGACCTGGAGTCTGGCTAAATTCTTGCGTTTCGATAAAGTCACCTGACTGACTAATAAAGAAAGTCTTGACTGTAAAACGATCGTAGTTCACCGCACGCATGACACTTTCTGCTGAAAGGACAGAGACTTCGCGTTCCGCACTCCGTCCACCGTATAAAAGAATAATCGTTTGTTTCATATTATTTGTCCTAATTCTACTAGAATACTCGTTCTTTAGTATATCATATTTGCTTGTTTTTTTAAAACTTGAACCTGATACTGGTCTTCAATATATCTAAAAAGAGACCGATAAAAAATGTCGGTCTCCTTGATTTTTTATATAAATGAATTGAGTTCGTTAATTTGTCTCTGCTTACAACTCTGTTCGATTTTCAATGGCTCGTAAGAGTGTGACTTCGTCCGCATACTCGATATCCGCTCCCACAGCAAGGCCTCGTGCCAGACGCGTAACCTTAATCCCAGCTGGCTTGAGTAAGCGTGAAAGATACATGGAAGTCGCTTCCCCATCTGCCGTGGCATTGGTTGCGACAATGACTTCTGAAACTTCACTATCCATCAGACGAGTCATAAGGCTCTTGAGATTGATATCGTCTGGACTGATACCATTCATGGGAGAAATGAGTCCATGCAAGACATGATAGAGTCCATGGTATTCTTGGATATTCTCCATAGCCGCCACATCTCGACTATCCTCGAGAACTAAAATCGTTGTCTGGTCACGAGTCGGATCGGTACAGATAGAGCAAGGATCGTCATCAGTCAAACGACCACAAATAGAACAATAGGTCAGCTCTCTCTTAGCAGAAAGGAGATTTTTAGCAAATTCATTGACATCGTCATCAGACATTCCAATCGTATAAAAGGCCAGACGGGTAGCCGTCTTAATCCCGATACCTGGTAACTTTGAATAGCTATCAATCAGCTTGGCAATAGGTGTTGGATACAGCATATGTTCCTTTCTAATTCATTGGATGATGTTGGTTATAGAGGTTGATAATATCACGCGCAATGGAAGGTCCTACACCATTTGTTAGATTGGTATTATGAGGAAAGACCACTGCAACAGCGATTTGGGGATTATCAGATGGAGCATAGGCCACGGCATTGGTATTGTTGGCTTCTTGACCACCTGCAACATAACTTTCGGCAGTACCTGTTTTCCCACTAATGGATACCAAGGCACCATTTGAAAAAGCACGTCCAGTTGTCAATCCACTAGTCCCATGAGCAACCTGATAAAAACCTTGGTGCAAGATACTCATATCGGAGTCGGATATATTGACCTTATTCATCTCTGTCGGTTGCAGTTGCTGAATCAAGTCGCCCAGTCCTCCCTTATCATTATTACCATAAATGCCTTCAACAATACGAGGAGCCACACGAACACCATCATTTGCAATAGTTGCTACATACTGAGCCAACTGCATGGGCGTATAGTTATCAAACTGCCCAAAGGCATTGGTGATGTAATTAGCAAAGCTATACTCTTTGGGAACAAATCCAGTAGATTCATCTGGTAGGTCAATTCCGGTCGCAGCCCCCAAGCCATATTCGCCAAAGGTCGCACGAAGTTTTCCCATAGCTGTTTCCAAATTGCTGGTTCCAACAAACATATTTGGTTGATAGGTCTGGCCCATGATTCCAAGAGCGGTTTGAACCATGTAAGCATTGGATGAATACTCCAAGGCTTCCACAGCTGTAATAGGAAAAGATCCATATGCCAATTTATACCAAGAATAAATTGGAGCTGAACCTTGGAAAACAATAGGCTGATCTGTTAAGGTTTGGTTTCCTGATAAGACTCCATTTTCCCAACCTGAGCTGATGGTAGCGGCCTTAACAACCGAACCTGGGACAAAGACATTGGTTACCGTTCCCAAGGAATCAGGAGTCAACTCTCCCGTTTTCAGGTCATGTTTGAGTCCTGACATAGACAAAACAGCACCTGTTTTGGGGTTAAGGGCGACTGCATACACGCCTTCAGAATACTTGGCTCCACCATTTCCTAGCTCGGAATTGAAATAACTTTTCAGCAAAGCATCCACGCTATCTTGGAAGGCCAAATCAATGGTCAGTTTGATATTGTTTCCCTTACTACCTTCCTCAATTGTGTCCACGCTTTCCATATTGCCATATTTATCCAGATGGATTTCTTTTACCGAGCGTTTTCCTTGTAAGGTCTCTTCATATTGCTTTTCCAAATAGGAGGTTCCAACACGGTCATTTAGAGAATAGCCTTTTTTAAGATAGGATTCTGCTTCTTCCGCTGGGAGACCAGCTTTTTCACTGGATACACTCCCTACTATAGAAGAAAGGGAAGTTTCCAAAATCTTTCGATCCCAAGAAGTAGAAATACTAATGCCAGGCATCTCCTTTGAAATAGAGGCAATAACAGCCACCTGAGAATCATTTAGAGGATCTGTCGCAATGGTTCCTGTCGCAAAGTTTCCAACAGCATTTAACTGACTAAAAAGATAGATTTCTTTCTTTTCATCCTCTGTATAGTTTAGTTGACTCGTTTGGACACTATCGACCGCATTGTTATACAGTTCTGATTCGGATAGGCGATTTCCATCTGAATCCAAGCGTTTCTCACTTGGGAGAGCCTCCACTGTTTTTTTATAGATTTCAGGATCAGCCAAATAATAATCAGCCAGCTGGCGTTCTGTCAAATTAGGAGAGGTGATGCTCACATAAGTCAGTAACTTTTTAGCTATTTCTTTTAAGTCTGTAGCCGTCATTTTATTACTACGTGTAAAGGAAACAACCTGCTTTAGCGTATTTTCTACCAAAGGTTTTCCACTAGCATCATAAATTTCCCCACGGGCTGAACTGCTTGTAATCTTGGTTTGACTAGCTGAGGCTAGCTTTTTTTCGTAAAAATCCTTGTTCAAAACCTGCATATACAACAAACGACCAATAATGGTCATAAAGAGTAAAATGACGATTGAAAACAATAAATTAAGCCGAATCGGAATCGAATGGCTGTTAAATTTTCTCATACAAATCAGTCTCATTTCTAACTTAAAGTCTTACTCTTAATTGTACCACAATTTGAGCAGAAAATTATGGAAAAGAAAGAAGCTTTTTTCGTTTTTACGGCAAGATACGTTTTTATTTATCCATCCCTATATTATATGTTATAATGAATGTAAAAGTTCAATAATCTAGCCTTTTTCCAATACGACTCATTTAAAGGAGCCTTCCCTATGGACAAACCAGATATCGCAACTGTCATTGATTCACATTTTGAAGAAATGACAGACCTTGAGCAAGAAATCGCGCATTATTTTTTACAAGCAGAAACGATTACAGATGATTTATCTTCTCAACAGGTCACTCAAAAATTACATATCTCCCAGGCTGCTCTGACCCGCTTTGCTAAAAAGTGTGGCTTTACTGGCTACCGAGAATTTATTTTCCAATACCAACATCAGTCAGAAAATCAAACCAAACAAGTCTCAAAGCACAGTCCACTGACAAAACGAGTCCTCAGAAGTTATAGCAGTATGCGGGAACAAACACAGGACTTGATTGACGAAGAACAACTGGAACGAATTGCCCAACTAATCGAAGATGCTGAGCGTGTCTACTTCTTCGGAACAGGAAGTTCTGGCCTTGTCGCTCGTGAAATGAAATTGCGGTTCATGCGTCTGGGTGTAGTCTGCGAAGCCTTGACTGACCAAGACGGCTTTGCTTGGACAACCAGTATTATGGACGAGAATTGTCTAGTACTCGGTTTCTCACTTTCTGGTACAACACCTTCTATTTTAGATAGTCTATTAGACGCTAAGGAGATGGGGGCAAAGACTGTACTCTTTACAAGTGTTCCCAATAAAGATCGTCAGGCCTATACAGAGACTGTTCTTGTAGC
The DNA here is from genome assembly GCF_001096185.1 of Streptococcus pneumoniae. Taxonomy (GTDB): domain Bacteria; phylum Bacillota; class Bacilli; order Lactobacillales; family Streptococcaceae; genus Streptococcus; species Streptococcus pneumoniae_B. Next base: position 182,108 of record NZ_CRPU01000002.1, on the reverse strand, counting down.
CTCCCACAGCCAGTCATCCTACATCCAACGAATATCCGCTCAACTTCCTATGCTCTTCTTTATCGATTTGATTTATGCCTATTTTTTGGAAATCAATCGCGAAAGCAAGGAAAAAATCTTTAATAGCTACTGGGAAAATAAGAAACTCAACGGCTATCGTAGACAAAAACGTGTCAGAAAATCCTAGTTTGGCTGAGCCAAACTAGGATTGTTTTGTCTTAAAATGATAATATGCACCAAGCATACCTGCTGTATTCTGGTGATGGGCAAATTCTAATCGTGTTTTTTCAGCTAGGCTTGGCACCAAGGCTTCTTTCAAGGCTGTACGGATCTTAGGTTTGAGAATCGCCTCTTGCCCCATGATACCACCACCAAGAATAACCACTTCTGGATTGGCCACATAGCAAATATTTGCCAGACCTTTTCCTAGATAGTCAACCATACGGTCAATACCTTCCATGCAGAGTTTATTGCCTTCCGTAGCTTCCTTAAAGATACGACGACCATTCCACTGGTCAACTGGATCTCCATGAGCTGCTGCTACATACTCCACCAAGGCTGTTGTAGAAGCCAAATCTTGAAACGCTCCATCCTGCATATGCATATAACCAACTTCGCAGGCTGAATTGCTAAATCCATGGAAAACCTTCCCATCCATAATCAAGCAACCACCGATACCTGTTCCAATGGTCAAGCAAAGGGTGACACTTGCTCCCTTACCTGAACCAGATACTGCCTCAGCCAGACCTGCACAGTTGACATCATTTTCAATCTCACAAGGAATAGCAAAGCTTTCTTCGATTTCCTTCTTGAACTGGGTTCCTGCATAATTTGGAATCTGAGGTCCAGCGTAGAAAATTTCCCCCTTATCAGGATCCACCATTCCTGCAGAAGAAATGGCAACACCTGCTACTGGGCCTTTTTCTAAATAGCTGGCTACAATATCTTTGGTTTTTTGTAAGATATGAGGTCCACCCTTATACGCTTCAGTTGGCATTTCATGCGATTCAAGAAGTTGCCCCTCTTGATCAACCAAACCATACTTGATGTTGGTTCCACCTATATCAATTGCAACGTAGTGTGTCATAAATACCTCCTTATGGATTAGAGGAAGCGCTCCTTGGTTTCACGAATCAAGGCTGCAGCTGCTTCTACAACTGGACGATCTTCTTCCGTTACTGGCGTCAATGGTGAACGAACAGAACCAATATTCAATCCTTCATTGATCTTCAAGACTTCTTTAATGACACCGTACATATTTCCATGTGCAGCAGTCAATTTACCAATGATAGCGTTGATAGCATACTGTAACTCACGCGCTGTTTCTAAATCTTTATCCGCAATCAATTGGTTGAGTTTCAAGAAGAGTTCTGGCATAGCACCATAAGTACCACCGATACCAGCTTTGGCACCCATGAGGCGACCACCTAGGAACTGTTCATCTGGACCGTTAAAGACGATATGGTCTTCCCCACCAAGGCTGACAAAGGTTTGGATATCTTGAACTGGCATAGAAGAGTTCTTCACACCGATAACACGAGGATTCTTCAACATTTCGGTATAAAGACTTGGAGTCAAAGCAACCCCTGCCAATTGAGGAATGTTGTAGATCACGTAGTCTGTGTTTGGAGCTGCAGAACTGATATCGTTCCAGTATTTGGCAACTGAGTATTCAGGCAAGCGGAAGTAAATTGGTGGAATTGTTGCAATGGCATCTACTCCCAAGCTTTCAGCGTGGCGAGCCAGTTCCATACTATCTTTGGTATTGTTGCAAGCAACATGGGCAATAATAGTTAATTTACCTTTAGCAACTGCCATGACTTCTTCCAAGATTAACTTGCGGTCTTCTACACTTTGGTAGATACATTCACCAGAAGAACCATTGACATAAAGACCTTGAACACCTTTATCAATGAAGTATTGAACCAAGGCACGTGTACGCTCTGGACTTACTTCTCCTTGATCATCATAACATGCGTAGAAGGCTGGAATGACACCTTCGTATTTTTTCAAATCTGACATAGATTTTCTCCTATTATTTTTATTTTCTGCTAAAGCAGATTCTTTCTTTACTTCTTTAGTATACACTTTACCGAAAAGGCTTTCAATATCTTATAGACACTTAGATTTTAGTTTCTAGCTTATAGAATAGCGTTTGAAGCCTTTGAAAGTAGTTTCAGAAATAAGACTCCTATTGATATTTTGCGAAAATTTTCTCCATCAATCCAGTCTGGATAAAGACCAATAGTCCAAACCCAAAAAGTAGGAAGACTGAGCCACCTAAGAGTAGACTGAAGGCGGACAGATAAAGAACCATCACAATGAGGACAAGAATGGCTAACATGAGGAAGAACCAAGGAAAGTTAAAACTAGCCAAGATAAGCCCTTTCTGTAACACTTCTTTCCAAGTTAAATCATAGCGCGCAGCGATTGGATAGCTAGCCAGCATCATAATGGTAAGGAAAATAAGAATACCTAAACAAATAGCTTTAACCAATTGGAAGGGCAGAGCTGTTTGACCCCAGAAAAGATAGAGATCTGAAAAGGTAAGAAATACAATTCCTAATTCTAACATCCCCAACTGAAAACCTAGTTTCAGATTTTGCTTGAAAGATCTTAGATAGATTTTAAAAACAGGCACCCGTCTGCTCTTCTTAACTTCGAACATGGTCTCGTAGAGGCTGATTTTAGCCACTCCAATCGTCACGATGGGCAAACAAGAGACGACAAAAAGAAGATTGGCTGTCACGATGTCCAAGACTTTCTCACTAAAACGCATGAGAAAGTTGTCTGTATCAAATGCTGCCTTGATAAGGCTTACTCCTTTTTGTGCCATGTTTGCTCCTCCATCATTTTTCTTTGTAAACTGTTTTCTTTTTTGTCAGTAAAGCTTTCATAAGTCCCTACCATGAACAAATCTATTTTTTCTTTTTTCTTTTGGACTTTTTTCTACTTTTATCTATGGACATATAATCTATATATATCCCGGACAGCGAAGCAATTAAAATAGTACTCCAAGTATGCTCATTAAATCCATCTAGCCCTCCACGGATTATCATTGCAAGCACTGTCCAAGCTAACATATTCAATAAAAAAATACAAAGTGCTTTCAATAAAAAAATACAAAGTGCTTTCATTCTCGCATTTTAAAAGTTTATACGACCATTGTTAGGGATTTTATCATGTGCATCCCAAGCTGCAGCAATATTGTAGGCAAAATTACCATATACATCAGCTACATTCACAGCTATTTGTAAAATCCATCCAGAAATCTTGGTCAATAATCCTACTCTTGCTGCTGCAGTTGCAGCTGCCCTACTTAAGATCGAGCGCGCCATACTAATACCATACTTAGCCGCATAAGTACCTAATTTTATGTATTTACCAATCAATCCAGTCACAATGCCCTTAATTATCCAAGCCATCTCATTAACTGTAATTCCCTTTCCATCTAAGAAACTAGCTCTTGCAGCATACTTAGAAGATACCATTTCTAGCAATTCAATTTTACGTTCATCTGATATGTCTGGATAGACTCCTTTGCTATCTTCCACCAAATCCTTAATTTCTTGTTCAGTTAGCAAGTAATTTTGAGATAATTTTGCATCTATTCGATCCATTTCTGACTGTATAGTTTGGATATGCGAGACTTCATTCGCATACACAATTGAAGGTAAAATATTACTCATTAGCAATAAACAGACTGACAAGAAGATACCAATTTTTAAATATTTTATTCTCATTTCTCTACCTCACAAAGATCAATTTCATGGTAGAGTATTATCAAAGCTTTACAAAAAAACAATTCATCCTATTTTTAATCAATTAAAATTTTAAACAAATACTTGCGAACTTGATCTTCCATACCTGCATAACCATTTGGTTGATGTGGCTCTCCTGGGAAGAAAATCGCAAAATTGTGATAACCCAATAAGAGTGGGTAGTGTTCATGACAATGGACAAAACCAATGTCACTTGCTTCGTCAAATGCTACTGCCTCGTCTTTGATACGTGAACCGTAGCTCGAATATTCATGCCCTTCTACCAACAAATGCAAGTCTGCATAGTTCTTGTGATGTTCAAACTGGTCATTTTCAGCTTTATTTAGGACATTTTCTTGAACAACTAGAAAGACCTTGTCACCATCAATATCATATTTTCCTAACTCGAATGAATCTTTACGATGTTCATAAAGATAATCAATTGCCTTGTCAAGATTGGGATGAATCCCTTTATAGAAGCTAATATTTTTCAAATCGTCAAAAATCATACTCTTTCCTTCGTTTCTGATAGTTAACTAAAACCATTCTTAAGTTGATAAGTGTCTGACAAAATCTCTAAGGTAAGCAAATACCCAACATTTTGTAGACACTTATAACCTCTATATTCTCTTATACTCAATGAAAATTGAAGAACAAACTAGGAAGCTAACCGCAGGCAATACTTAAGTATGGCAAGGTGACGCTGACCTAGTTTGCATTCGATTTTCGCAGAGTATTATCCTTTGACCGCTCCCATAGTAATCCCTTGTGTGAAGGATTTCTGGAAGACTAGGAAGACTGTTACAATTGGCACGGCAGCAAGGGCAGCTCCTGCCATAATCAAACCATAGTTGGTTGCCATTTCAGCCTGCATGGTCGCAACCCCAAGTGAGATGGTCAAATTGTTACGTGAAGTCAACATTACCAATTGCATGAAGTAGTCATTCCAAGTATTGATGAAGGTAAAGATTGCAAGGGCTGCAAACCCTGGTTTCACAATCGGGAAGGCTACGCTCCAGAAGGTACGAATCTCACCACAGCCATCAATCTTAGCTGATTCGAGCAATTCTGTAGGGATATTTTCACTGAATTGTTTCATGAGGAAGACCCCAAATGGCCATCCAATCAAAGGCAAAATAACTGCCCAAAGAGTGTCATGAATTCCCATGAAGTTGACGATACGTACCAATGGTACAAGGACAACTTGTTTTGGAAGCGCCATAGCAGCTATAAAGATAGCAAATAGAATGCGTTGACCATAGAAACGTTTTTTAGCCAATACATAACCTGCTAGAGATGAGGTTGCACAGACTAAGAACATGGTTACCAATGAGATAAATACTGAGTTCCACATCCATTGCAAGGCAGGGTTCTGCACCATAAGTTGTTGGAAGTTTTCCATGGTTGGCATTTTAGGGAACCATTGTGGCGGAATCATAATGGTATCAGGCTGTGACTTGAATGCCCCTGTCAAAATCCAGTAGAATGGAAAGATGAACAGCACAGTCAACAAGAGCAAAATGATTGTTGAAATAACAGTAAAGGCTGTTAATGGTTTTTTTTCTGTAGATTGCATAACTGTCTCCTTTCTTTAGTATTCTACGTCGTTTCCAAGTACTTTAAATTGAACAAAGCTTACGATAGCAATCATGACTGCCAAGAAGACACCAATGGTGTTGGCATAGCCGTATTCTGTCAATTGGAAGGCTTTTTCGTACAGGTAGTACATCAAGGTACTTGTTGAGTAGTTTGGACCACCAGATGTCAAAAGCTGAATCAAGGCGAAACACTGGAAGGAGTTAATTGTTGTGATGATTGCAATATAAAGAGTTGTTGGAAGAAGGCTTGGCCATTTAATCTTCCAGAAAACTTGAAACTCAGTTGCACCATCAACACGCGCCGCTTCAACCAGTGAATTGTCAATATTCCCCATAGCAGCGATATAAAGGATGATGGGCTGACCAACTGAAGTGGTCAAGAGAATAATCATAATCGCCATCAATGCCCAGTGCTTATCACCAAGCCATGAAATGTTTTGAGTAATGATATGACTTGATTTAAGCACAAAGTTGAGAATCCCTGATAATGGATCATAAATCCATTTCCATACAACCGTTACGGCAACACTACCTGTTACAACAGGAAGGAAGAAGACAAAACGGTAGAAGGATCTGGCAATGGCATTTTGGTGATAGGTTTGCGATGCTACAAAGAGTGAGAACAGAACAACAACTGGCACAGATCCAATAACCAAAATAACTGTGTTAATCAGAGATTTTGCAAAGACAGGATCTTTAAACATACGGACATAGTTATCTAAGCCCACAAATTGGAAACTAGTCATAGAATAGTTAAAGAAACTTGTGATGAAGCCCATAATCATTGGTGCTAAAACAAAGATAATAAAGAAGAACAACACTGGTGCTAGGAAAGCATAGGAAATCACTGTTTCCCGCATACGAATTTTATTGACTTTCACAGTCGGCACCTCTCTTTCAAATAGAATAATTTTTTGACTTTCTTGAACTGTTTTAAAATCAAAATGAAATTTTTTATGGTTCGCTTATGTAAGAACTTCATTTTAATTTCGTGACAGTTTCTTACATTTTAAACAAAAGCCCCCTTTTCTTACACTATCTGTGTAGAGGGAAAAGGGGGTATACACTCTTAGCTTCTTTAAAAAACTACTTTTTATAGAATAACTAAGGACTATTGTTTCATAGCTTTTTTAATTGTTTCGTTCGCTTTTTCAGTGAAGGCTTTCAAAGCGTCCGCTGGTTTTTCGTCACCATTTGATACAGATTGCAACATTGGGAACCAAAGTGTTCTCATTTCAGCAAATCCATCAATAGTGTTGTAGTATGGTGAGTAGTATTGAGTCCAGCCGCTGATTGTTTCCATGCGTTTGTCTTCATAAAGTTTTCCAAATGAAGTACGGACTGGGAAAGCACCTGTACGAACTACGTCTTTAGGTCCCCACTCTTTGTCATCTGCGATAAACTGGATGAATTTCTTAGATGCAGCGACTTTCTTGTCGTCTTTATTGTTGAATACTGCAAATCCGTTTACAAGGTATTCAAGAGCTGGTTTACCTTCGTCTGATGGGAATGGTACTTCTACTACTTCTACCTTACTTGCTTCTAACAGTTTAGCTTGGATACCATTTTGAGCTGGTGCCCAAAGGGTTGTGTAAGATGTTTGACCGTTGGCAAAGTTTTGGATATCTGCCCCACCGTCAAATTGTGAACCATTATTGAGCAAATTGTCTTTAATCCAGCCAGTTGCTTTTTCAAGACCTTTGACGAATTTAGGATCATCAGTTGTATATTTGCTAACTTTTTCATCTGTTACAGAACCGCTATAAAGGTTAGAGATAAAGGCACGTGTTCCTTGGTCTCCCCCTTGACCAGAACTGAACAATGAACCTGGTGTGTAGCCCTTGTCTTTGAGTGCTTTCAATACTTTTTCAAAATCATCAGTTGTCCAACCTTCTTTTACAAGGTTTTCCACTCCAGCATCTTCTAGCATTTTCTTGTTCATTGCCATGTAGAATGGGGCAGAACTAATTGGATACATGTAAGCCTTGTCTCCAGCTTTACTTGCTTGTATGATGTTTTCGTTATTGACATCTTTAACAAATTCATCTGTGAAAAGGTCGTTCAACTCAGCCAATTTACCATTTTTACCGTATTGGATGATACGTCCTGGTGCGTCAAAGAGTACGTCCGGAGCTGTTCCTGCTTCGATGGCTGTTGTGATTTTTTCAGGACCTGACTTGAAGTCGATGGTTTCCAATTTCACTTTTACATCTGGATTTGCTTTTTCAAAAGCTTCGATGATTGATTTTTCATAAGTTCCAACACCGTCACCAGTTTTTTCTTGAGTAAATACTGGGAATGCCCACCAAGTGATTTCTGTTTTGGCACCGTCACCACCTGATTTGCCAGCATCTTTACTTCCGCCAGAATTGCCACAAGCAGCAAGACCAAGAACCGCAGCACTCGCAAGTACTGTACAAGCTAATTTTCTAAATTTCATTTGTATTCTCCTATTTTATAAGCGTATCCAACTTGGATAATGAGTTCTTTATTTCTTGTATGCGATTTCATTTCATCCTACTCATCCACCACTCTCCTCTTTTTTAAGATTGTGTTATTTGAGACCAGCAACAAAGCGTTCTGTAATCTCTTTTGGTCTAGTAATAGCGCCACCAACAACGATGCCTCGCACTCCATATTCAAGGATTTGTTTGGCTTGTTCTGGTGTATGAATTTTCCCTTCTGCAATGACATCTACACCTGCATCGCAGAGTTTTTTGATGAGTTCAAAATCTGGACCGTCTACTTTTGGACTGTAGGATGTGTAGCCTGATAAGGTTGTTCCGACAAAGTCAATTCCTGCTTCAACCGCTGCCAATCCTTCTTCAAAAGTACTGGTGTCCGCCATCAAGAGCTGGTTAGGATATTTCTCCTTGACCTGACGAATGAAGTCTTGAATCTCCAAACCATCGTAGCGTTCACGCTTGGTACAATCCAGAGCAATTACCTCGATGTCCAGTTCTGCCAATTCATCAACTTCTTTCATGGTAGCCGTGATGAAGGGTTCTTGTGGCGGATAATCTCGTTTGATTATCCCAATAATCGGAAGTTTGGTGACTTCCTTGATTTCCTTAATATCGCGAACACTATTGGCTCGGATACCGACTGCTCCACCTTGCTCAGCCGCTTTGACCAGCAAGGGAATCACCCCTCCCGCTTCTGTATAAAGCGGTTCATGAGGAAGAGCCTGACAAGAAACGATGATTCCATCTTTGATTTGCTCAATCAAGGCTTCTTTGCTAATCTGTGGCATCCTCTTTCCTCCTTTTCCTTTTTTCTTTGTTTCTATGAGATTATTATACCTTAAAAATAAAACGCTTTCAAGAGTTTGTAGTAGAATAGATTTCAGTTTCAAAAACTAGCCAAGTCAAACAGCTCCTCTAAAAGTACTTTCAGAGGAGCAAGTCGACCTATAATAGGAGAATACTAAAATTTAGTTTACAATTTCTGACAATTTTACTTTGCGATCTTCAAACATAGACTGGGTACAAGCATCTGCAGTGGCAATTGCTTCTAGGGCAGCTTCACCTGTCAATAGTTTTGCAAATTCTTCTGATACTGGAGCTCCTTGCATAATCTCATGCAGATAGCGCATTTCTTTATCAATGACAGATGATAACCATAATGGAGTACGTTTACCTGGTTTACCATAAGCAATTGCTCCGTCCATCTCTGTACTATGATAGATACGAGTACGATCATCATCTTCTTCTTGTGATTCATGAATCAAGAAATAGCTTTCTTGTCCATCTAGCTTAAGAGTTCCTTTACAGTTGAATAAGTCTAAGCGGATGGCACCTTTGGTTCCTTGGATTAAGACATAATGTTCACCCCAACGATAAGCTGAACCCCATTCTAACAAGGCAAAACGCTTATTAGAAAATTCCATATTGACAAAAATCATATCATCTTCATCACCGAAATGTTCACCTTCATGGGCTACATTTCCACCTGTCATGGTTACAGTTTCAGGCATGCCCCCCATAAGGAATTGCACGCAATCCAACTCATGGATATGGTGATACAAGTGACCACCTGATTTTTCACGAATTTTTTTCCATGATACGGACGGTTGTTGTTCTTCCCAACCATTACGAGCTGTGTGACAATATAGAACGTCTCCGATGACTCCTTGATTAATGAGTTCTTTTGCATGATGGACACCATTAAAGAAATTCATAATATGTCCTGCCATAAAGGTTACATTGTTTTCTTTACATGCATCTACCATCTCGCGACAATCTTGATAAGAAAGCGCAATTGGTTTTTCACAGAAAACATTTTTACCATGCTGTGCAGCCTTAATAACTGGTTCCTTATGAAGATTATTTGGAGTTGCGACGATAACACAATCTACTTCATCGCTAGAAACCAACTCATCTAGGGAACTTGCTACTTTTGCTCCCAATTCTTCTGCAATCGCCTCTGCATTATCTGGATCATAGAGAAGAGTAATCTCTGCTCCATCATTCTTTTGCATATAACGAGCCAATTCAGCTCCAAAATACCCTGTTCCAACAACACCATATTTAACCATGTTTTTCTCCTTTATTATTGAATAAACTTTCTAATTTTAACTTACTTCACAGATCCTTCTGATAATCCACTTGCAATTTTATTTTGGATGATAGAGAAGAAAATGATTGATGGAAGAACTACAATAACAGATGCTGCCATCATATCTCCCCAGTCTAAGATTTCTGAACCATTAAGTGATCGAAGGGCTACTGCTACTGTCATCTTTCCTGTATTGTTAATCAAAATCAAGGCATACAAGAATTCATTCCAAGCATTGATGAATGTATAAATAGCTGTTGCTACAATACCTGGTGCTACAATCGGTAGTACAACTTTATAAAAAGTAACAAATTTATTTGCACCATCAATTCGAGCTGCTTCTTCAATTCCAATTGGAACTGTTTGGAAAAATCCAACTAAGAGCCAAACTGCATATGGAACACTAAAAGATAGATAAACCATCATCAAGCCAAATAAACTATTTGTTAATCCAACTTTAGCAATGGCAATTGAATAGGGAATTGCCAACAAAATTGGTGGGAAAATGTAGGTAATGACGAGTAGTCTCGACATGATTGCTCCCAATTTAGGGAAGAATCGAACAATACCGTAGGCTGCCATAGCAGAAATAATAATCGCAATAACAGTTGTGGCTAAGGCAATGATTAAACTGTTTCGAATATTATCAATAAAGTGCAAATCATTGATAACATGAGTAAAATAATCTAATGTAAATTGTTCAGGCCAAAATCGTGTTGGATACTGAGTTAATTCCCCTTTACCTTTGACAGAAGATATGATAATCCATACCAATGGGAAAATTGCAACGATGGTCGCACCAATCAAGAGTACATGTGAGAGAATATCTAAATAAATACCGGATTTCTTCTTCATTATTTTCTACCCTCCTTTTCCCACTTACTGATGATAGCAAAGTAGATAAAGCAAATCGCCACCAAGAAGATAAAGAGCAATACTGTGACTGCTGAAGCACGACCCAACAATTTAGTTCCCCACCCTAGGTTGTAAGCAAAAATTGGAAGCGTCGTTGTAGCATTGGCTGGTCCACCACCTGTAATTAGGTAGATAATGTCAAAGTTATTAAAGATCCATACAGTTCTCAAAACAACTAGAAGCCCTACAACCACTTTAATATGTGGAAAGACGATAAATTTGAACACTTGCCAACTTGAAGCACCATCTATCTTAGCAGCCTCAAATTGTTCTTCTGGTACTGTTTGCAAAGCTGAAAGCACATTAACCATAATCATCGGCGCTCCAAACCAAATGTTGATAAACACCAAACATAGGAATGCCCATGTACTATCTGTCAAAAATGCAGGCGTATGTTCCATTAAACCTAATTTTACGATTAGATTAGGTAAGTAGCCATAAACCCCGTTTAGAATCCACTGCCAAGAAAAGGCAATAACGATGGTAGGAAATGCCCAAGGAACAATCAATAAGGTCCTATATAATTTCTTGAAGTGGCGTACTCTGTGAAGAGCTAAAGCCAATACAAACCCTACTAAAACTTGACCAACTAATGAGAAAACGGTCCACTTAATTGAATTAAAGAACGCATTAAAGAAGTTGGGATCTGATAGCACAGCTTTATAGTTAGCTAAACCAACAAATTTATAATTGGGCATAATCAAATGCTTATTGGTAAAGCTATAAAAAATACTCGAGAAAAACGGATAAACAAAGAGTAATCCTACGATAATCATAGCTGGCAAAACAAATATCCAGCGAGTTAAATTACGTTCTTTAACCATTCTCCTTCTCCCTTCTTTTACAAGATTGGGCTAGGGCTTTTCAGCTCACTAGCCCACCTATTTTCTAATCTTTTACATCTACTGAGCAGCCTCAAATAAATCGTTTAATTGTTTTTCTGCTTCTTTTGCTGCTTTCATAGGATCTGTTCCATTTGTAATGATATCTTGGAACATTTGTTCAATAATGTGTTGGTTAGTCAACATACCAGCTTGTACACTTGGTCCATTTTCATAACCAATAGCAGTACCTTTTTTAACAGCTTCAGTAATTACTTCTTCAGCATGTTTAAATTTCTTACGAGTTTCATTTTCTTTATAGGCTGCAGAATCGCTAATCCCCTTAATAGTTGGCAACATACCTACTGGAGTTGAATCAAGGAATTTAACGTAGTCTTCCTCATTATAAAGTGATTCTAAGAATGCTTTAGCAACTTCTGGGTGTTTTGAATTTTTCCAAACAACCATTGGAATGTTTGAAGTTTCAATTCCTTGGTCCTTATCAGATTCTTTGATCTTTGGAATAGGATAAGCATCAATTGAATCAATCAATTGAGGACTGTTGGCATTGATTCCTCCAATATGGAAGCCAGAGTTAAAGTCAAATGCTGTTTTTCCTTGATAGAACAAGGTAGCTTGTTGAAGGACATTAAAGTTCAAAGAATCTTGAGGTGAGATTTCTTTATACATTTTAACCCAGTATTTAATACCATCTTGAGCAAGTTGACTTGTCAAATCTGCTTTAAGATTTTTTGTCAAAAGACTTCCACCACCACTACGTACGTAGAAGTTCAAGAAACGTGTTGCCATTAAGTCATTTGTTCCAAACGGAACAGACAAGCCATAAACTCCAGCTTCTTTCAATTTTTTAGAAGCTTCATAGAGTTGATCCCAAGTTTTAGGAACCTCAATATTATGTTCTTTTAACAAATCTGTTCTAACCCACATGACTTGTGCATGTGAATAAAGAGGAACAGAGTAGTAATCATCTCCGATTTTTGCCTCATTTAAGGCAGTTTCGTTAAATTTATCCTGTCCAATACGCTTTATAGAATCATTTAGCGGAACCAAAGCATCTGAGTTGACCATTTCCATTACTTGGTTAGGAAGAGCTGTACTGATATCTGGCACATTTCCATTTGCTAAACCTGTAGTCCATTTAGTATAGAAGTCATTCCAAGAGAATGTTTCAATCTTGATTTTCGTTTTTGGATGCTTTTGCATAAAGGCATCTGCTGATTTTTGAATACTTTCTAAACGTGGTCCTTGAGTAAAGGAGTGCCACATTGTAATCTCACCAGATAATTCTGTCGGTGGTTCAGTACTAGTTGTAGCTTCTTTCTTTCCTGAACAAGCTACCAAGGCAACAGCTGCTAGCGCAACTCCAGCTAGACATAAAAACTTTCTCATTTTTTTCATCGTTCTTCCCTTTCTACATTAAGAAATCGCAACTTTAAAGACAACTTTTTTCACAGGTTCATCATTTATACGAACCTTGGGTTGATGTAAATCTTCTGGAAAAGTGATGAGACATTCGCCAGCTCTCAAATGAACCAACTGTTCCACTTTCCCTGTGTATAATTCAATATCCTTCTCTTCATCATACTCTTGGGTAACGCTTACATTTTCCGGCGACGTAACAGCCATGGCTTCTTCGTTTTCCAAAACTAAATGAATATCCAAATATTTTTGGTGTGTTTCAAAGAAAGCCCCTGCTTGACCATCTGCTAGATAAGTAAAGCAATTCCCAAACAATCGATCACCATCGATAGCAATCGGACCTTCTGTTAAATTGTCTAGTCCTGTTTTTTCTAGAAAATCTATCAATGTTGCAAAATGTGGATTGACTCCCACATAAGTTCCTAAACGACTAATTTTTGTAATAATCATCTCTTCTAACCTCCTTTCTCAATCTATTTTTCCTATCCAAGTTCCCCATTCTTCTGTCTAGCATTTTCTACTAGAAGGACATAAAAACACTACACTCTCTAGCCTATACTCTTTGAAAATCTCTTCAAACCACAGTCGCTTCACCTTGGGTTATATAGGTCAGTCTTATCTACAACCTCAAAGCGGTGTTTTGGGCAATCTGCTACTAGCTTGCTAGTTTCTTCTTTGATTTTCATTCAGTATCTCCTCAATCTTCACAAGGAGGTCTGATGTTTCTAGCGACAAACAGAATAAATAAGTTAGTTCAATGAGCTACCTTCCTTATAGATGAAATTGATATTCATGAAGGAAGTCGCCCTTTATTTTTTGCAAAAGATACTAGTATGAATCTATTTGAGGACTTGAATTTATAAGCTGCTCACTTCGTTTTTCTAAAATCATTCTAATCTATTATTCTAGCACTAGTAGACTCTTTGGCTAAATCTCCTTTCTACATCTCGTTTCACCAAAAACTTTTAAGAGAGAAATACTCTAAATTAGTTTTGTTACCGTTTTCAATTAGAGTATACTTTTTTTTTTTTAGTATTTCAAGCCTTTTTCTAATTTGGAATTTAGTTTCAAATCTTTTTAACTATAGCAACTACATTAAAAGTACTTTCAAAAATAAGTAGGTTTATTGCAAGACTTGTTTCGAGTGGACAAGATAAGAAACAAGAAAGTCAATTTTAGGAGAAAATGAAGGAAATAATCTTGTGATATAACAGTATAATATGAAAATTGAGCAAATTGATTGGCAAATTCAAACCAATTTCTAATAATGATTTAAGAATTGTAGTGTCCTAATATAGATTCAATGCACTATAAAACGCATAGTATCAAGCTTGTTCAACACCTGATACTATGCGTGTTTGTGATTTTTAAGATTTTGTGTTTAGAGTTTTTTAATTCCAAGAATGCTATCTTAACCAGATGGTTTTCTTGTCTATTATTGCTGATCTTACAACAACGCCTCGAACTCAGATACTGACATACCCAACTGCTGACTGGCAACCTCAGAAGTCAGAAGTCCTTGGCGAACCATATCCAGAAAGGCAAAAAGTTTTCCACGTTCAAGTCCTTCTGCACGACCTCTCTCCAACCCTTTTTCCTCAGCTTGCTCCAAGGCATAATCCTGAGCCAATAACGCTTATTCTTCGCGCATACGTAGTTGACTAAACATTTCCCTGTCCTCCTCGGACCAGCTCTTATAGTCCAGCAGTTGGTCTGCTTGGCTGATGGCTCGCTCTGGTTGTTGGGTAAAGGGTTTATTCCCAAAAAACTCCAACCACGGTTTACGAACCTCGTCTTTGCTGGTTTCTCTGTATTTCTTTAATTCCAAGAATGCCATCTTGACTAGATGGTTTTCTTGTCCGTTATTAGTGATGGTTAAGATCTCACCTGTCGTGTCCTCTCGCATGCTAAAGCTATGAAAAGCTAGGTCATCTGAGAAGTAATTACTATCCACGATAGCAATAGCATAAACTGGTGCAATGTGTTTATAGCTCTGATGAGTATCACCTTCTCGTTGGCGAATTTTTTCTAGGTTTTGATTGACCTGACTGCACAGATAAGCCCACAGGCGATTGATGAAAAAATTCTGATGGTGAACCTGAATCTCAATGATAACTTGAGTGCCATTGTCCAACTCTGCCAAAACATCTATACTGGTATAAAAATCCTGCGCCGAGTAGGGCAGGGAAGGCAAGACATGAATGTTACTTCCCTCCAAAATGGTCACATTTTTTGCTGGTAAGTCCAGCATATCGCGAATAAATTGACAAGTGATTTCTGGATTGCTAAAAATCTTCTTAGCAACCAAGTCATTGGTTGGGCTAATGCCCGGATGTCTTAAAATCATCCTTTTCCTCCTTTTATTATACCATAGTTTTAAATCTAGGTTTGCTAGATTCTCTGCTACTATCTATTTATTCGGAAAAGAAAGACAAAAGAAGCGAGAAAATTAAAAACTACTACCCCTAATCACTTTCAAAGAGATGAATTTTACTCATATTATTTATTAAAGACTATATTTTACAAAAAAGATTACAAAATCAACCGTTTTAGAGAACTCTTACCACTTCCTAGACTATTAATTCTAATGTTTTTTATACTACTCGCTTTCTCGTCAATAGGTCATAAAGCAAAATCAGTTGATCCATTCCCCGTACTCGTTCACTCTATAGCCGTCTGGTGTTAGCGAATTGAAAAGTAGTTTCCCCAAAGCATCGATATAGTACCACTTTCCTTTATAATAAATCCATGTATTGGATTCCATGGAACCAGATGATCCTAAGTAGTACCACGCGCCACTTGAATCTTGGAACCAGCCTACCTCCATCATGCCATTATCCTTGAGGTAATACCAATTACCGTCTGTATCCTGTATCCAACCGGTTTGCATGATTCCATTCGCATCAAAATAATACCATGCATCATTTTCTTTCATCCAGCCTGTCCATTCTTTCCCATCGGAATTTCTAAAATACCACTGATTATTTATCTTATGCCATCCTCTTTGTTGATTATATGTAATAACAGAATGTTCAACAGTAGAAAGTGACATGTTATCCGCTTCAACGCCAAAAACAGCTGTTAACGATGACGAACCTGTCCCGTTCGTTGTGAATTGAGCAGTGGTTTCTGGGCTAGATAATCTTTCCTGTTGTGATGGAATCTTTATTTTACTCTCATCTCGGTGCCCTTCTACTGTCAATTTTTCTCCATCTGTAACTTTAGCCACAAAGTCTGGAACTTCCACTCTTTCAGGGACTAGTTCTTTTGAAGATACTATAGACTTCCCAAGGTCTCCTGGTATTTTTTCTCCCGATACTAAAGCCTCTGACTCTGAAAATTCCTCACTAGACGCAGGCAGTTCTTCTCTGATCGGCGCATCTTTTGGAACTAGAAACTCTCCTTTATCTGGAGATACCACTTCCTCTTTGAGGTTACTTGAGTTTTCTTCCGTCAATGACACCACTTCCTTCACACCCTTAAGAACCACACGTTCTTTCATAGGTGTAACCTCAACGGTACGAGAGTTCTCTACAACATTACCATCAGGCAAGACCTTGTAAGTTACCTTAGTAACTTCTCTACCTATAGAACCTTCAGAAATAACCTCCATTTTCCCTTTCTCTAATTCTTCGGAGTCCTCAAAACGCTCTGTAATCGGAAGTTCTTTTATAACACTGTTGGGTTTAATACCTAAAGTAATCACCTTGGATTGAGGAGCTATTTTCTTCTCAGAAACCTGAGAAGATACCGCTCCTGTATACTTATCTACTTGATAAGTAGTAGTTCGAGTAACCACCCCTACTTTACCCTCTACAACTGAACGGAAACCAACTTCTTTCGTGTCATCCCCTTGATAAACCGTATCAAAGGCAATAGAGGTTTTTTCTACTCTTGACTTAGTTCCTTTATACACTGTTCGATAAATAAGTGGAACACCTTCTTTTTCACCCTTATTTTCTTCTGTACGCTCTTTTCCAACCTCAAGGGTATTATCACCCTCATAAGTTGTAATAACCTCTGTTTTGGGCTTCTCCTGCGGTTTGAGAGGAGGTTCTACTTTATCTTTATCAGACTCTATTTTAGGTGTACTTGGTTTTTCGTCTTTTGGAGTTGAAGGAAGTTTATCCTTATCCTTCTCATCCACCAAAACTTCATCTCTTACATAGACAGGATCTTTTGGTTGACCTGCAATATAAGAACGAACCCAATCCAGCTGCTCTTTTGATAAAACTAAACCACCACTGCGGCTTCCTACAACACCATTTTGGTGAACTCCAATTAAAGCACCTTTATCATTATAAAGACCACCACCAGACGCTCCAGGTTTCGTACCTCCATAGCTAATTCCCTCTATTCCAGAACCGAAGTCTGTAGTTCCTACTACTTTGCTATCTAAAACTGGACTTAGCTTGTTATCTGGAAAACCATAGACCGAAACTGAATCTCCCTCTGCAACTTTCGAAGATTGTTTTACAACCTCTACAGGAGTTACTCCTTTTACTGCTTCTTTTAACCGAACCAAAGCTAAGTCATTTTTAAATCCAAATACTGAATCTTTCTTATTCCAATAAACAATATCATCATCTGAAAAATTCACAGACAACCCATTCGGTAAAGTTGCTTTATACACTGTATTGGTGCGACCAGATTTAGTAATTACTTCAGAACCTTTAACTGTTAAAAAATTATGAGCGACTGTCAACACCAAATTTGGTGCAATTAAAGTACCTGACCCCGACCCATCTGGCGTTTGAACGTGCGTTGTAGCATAGAAATTTTCTGAACCATTCGGAGCTTGTAACACCTCTTTACTAGGTACAGGTAAGTTGGATTTGCCACTCAAGTCAACCTTACCAACTTCAGTTCTTGCGAAATCAGAAGACGAAGTAGATGAAGGATTTACTGAGTCAACAACAGCTTTTATAATGGTATTACCTAAAGCTAACTTACTGACATAGTCATCAGACCAACTAGTATCACTTACTAGTTTGTTGACAGAAACTCCATTGTAAGATACCACTTTAGCTGTTGGGGAAGTTGCTATTAACTGTTTGAAGTCTGGATTTTGTCTTAAATGAAAATTCAAACCACTTCCAACAGGACCTTCCTGAACAACCTTATCTGAAATCAAAGGAGTTCCTTTAGTATCTTCCACTCGAAGTAGAACGCGGCCTTTTTCTTCACCTTTTACTAAAGTCGCTCGACCTTTTTCATCAAAGTGATACAGAGCACCGTCAATCTCATACTCTACGTCTTTTAAGGCTCTGTGATTTTCATCATAATAGTAACGGTTTGTACCATCTATATACCAACCCTTTATACCATATTTATCAATCATTGACTGAATCCAAGCTCTGTGCTTTTCCGTAAAGATAGTGCCACCACCGATACGCTCACTCTCAGGGGCGCTTGAAGTATTTGTTCCGTGCTGGTGGATACCGACTACCTCTCCCTTATCATTAAACAAAGGAGCGCCTGAAAAACCTCCTAAAGCTGAGGAATGATAAGTGACTGCACCACTCTCTTTATTGACACTGCTTACAGTTGTTGAGACTGAATAAGCCTTACCGTCTTTCAATCGAGCTTTATTTTCTTTACTTAAATTTGGAGTAGAAAAATCATTGGGATAACCGACCATAGTGATTTTATCACCAGTAGAAACCTCTTTATCACTCAACTCTCTTGATGAATCTTCCCCACCTGTCATAGCTTCTACAGGCTTTTTAGTTATCACTACTGCCAAATCGTTACTATAGTCTTTACCAAAGTC
This sequence comes from Streptococcus pneumoniae, assembly GCF_001096185.1. Classification (GTDB taxonomy): domain Bacteria; phylum Bacillota; class Bacilli; order Lactobacillales; family Streptococcaceae; genus Streptococcus; species Streptococcus pneumoniae_B. Next base: position 163,243 of record NZ_CRPU01000002.1, on the reverse strand, counting down.
TTTGCCGTTATACAAATGAATAGAGTCTTTCTCAAAAGCTTCTGATACTCCTGAAGTGGGTACTTTGTTGTTTTTCTCTGTGTCTGAGTTCATCACAACATAACTACGAGCAGACTCCCCACCACGCAAGACCGCAGACTTATCCTCTTGGCTCTTATCATAGTAGTTATGAGCTACTGTTACCATCACATTCGGCGCTACAAAGACACCGCTACCTGATGCGGTTTGTTTTCCACTTGTTCCGCTATCATAAGTGGTATAGGTCATAGCAACACCTTCCGCAGATTTACTATGAACGTCTACATCTTTTATATCATCGCCGCCTTGAATGACATCAGCATAAACGACCCCACCACCAATAACTGGTAAATCAGGAACCGATAATCCAATCATACTCACCAATGCCAGACATCCCACCAACCCGTAAGCTTTTGACTTGCGATATTTACCTAAACCCTTTAAATATAAAAACATCTTTTTCCTCACTTTAGTTTCTAATACTTATTTATCCAGATATAATAGCTTACAATCTTTTAAAATCTTCAAATAAGTTACGATTGTTCCATACTCTTCAAACCATGTCATCTTCGTCTTGCCGTATGTATATGATACTGACTTCGTCAGTTCTATCTGCAACCTCAAAACGGTGTTTTGAGCTGACTTCGTCAGTTCTATCTACAACCTCAAAGCTGTACTTTGAGCTGACTTCGTCAGTTTCATCTACAACCTCAAAGCTGTACTTTGAGCTGACTTCGTCAGTCTTATCTACAACCTCAAAACGGTGTTTTGAGCTGACTTCGTCAGTTCTATCTGCAACCTCAAAACAGTGTTTTGAGCAGGCTACGGCTAATTTCCTAATTTGCTCTTTGATTGTTTGAGTATAAGGACATGTTGGATTCTATGTGCTGTACTGTCAACAATACACTCTTCTTGTATATCTACCAACATGATCTACAAAATTTTATTTTACTATAATTTTACCTATATTCCAAGACAAGAAATAAAATAATCAAGAACAAAAACGCATATAACCAATAACTAGCTATATGCATTTTAACACTTAAAGTGAACTGTTAAGTTGCGACTATTAGTATCCAGTCAGAAATATACAGTTTATTTACGACTAGCAAGTCTTTTACCCGGCAATAAGAGCTCATCTAAATTGATTTTTTCTTAAAGTAGAAATTTCTACGAAAACTATCTAAATAAACTTTTAATCTCTATGACGGACAAAACGTGTCTCAGTTATTCATCAACATCCAAGGTTCTAGTAGTTGACCCACTCCCCATTGGAGTTAACTTTATAACCATCTACTATAGTATTAACCGCTAATCTTCCGCTTTCATTGACATAGTACCATTTGTCTCCAACTTGGAACCATTGATTTACCTTCATTGCACCAGATGATTCCTGATAGTACCAATGGTCTCCATCTTTCACCCAACCAGTTGCCATTGAACCGTTAGCATTGAGATAGTACCACACATCACTGGATTCAACCCAGCCAGTAGACATTGCTCCGCTCTCACTTAGATAATACCATTGGTTACCATCTTTCACCCAACCAGTTGCCATCGCACCAGTAGAACTCAAGTAGTACCATTTACCCGCTTCCTGATGCCAGCCTTTCACCACTTCACCAGCAGATGTATAAAAATACCACGCACCATTTTCTTGCTTCCAACCAGTCGTTACTGGAACTTTAGTCTCAGTTTTAAGAGGAGTTAAAGTAACATCTCCTACATAAGATTGGAGGTAACGAGGAGCAAAAGAAGTAAGAGGAGAGTTTGCTACTATTCTGTCTGAAGGCTCCATAGACACTTGATTCTTCTCTGACTTCCTTTCTGTCATCTCCTCAGATACATTTTCTCTTACTGTATTCATGGTCTCGACAGGATTTTCTTTCGCATCTTCAGGAATTCTACTACCAGCTAGTGTAACTGGTAAATCATGCATACTGTCAATTCTACCGGCCAGTAGACCTGTAATTTCTTGACCTGCATCTTCTTTATTAAAGGTGAAAAGTAGAGTTTTTTGATCTGCCTGGGTCAAAAAGGTAGCTTTGTGTCCATTCGCTAAAGTCAAAGTCGGAATAGAATTCACTAGTACCTCAGAATCAAATTGCATAGCTAAGATGCCTTGTTCTGCATCCTCTTCTTCTGTTTCCAATTTACGAACTTCCCTGATAGTTACACTCGTTGGATATACCGGATTTTTTGTTAAAAAGTCCCAATTAAATTTTCTAAATGATAGGGTATAGGCATTTTGTCCTTTTTCAGTATGTTCATACAAGATACCATATTCACCATTTCCTAATTCTTGAAGCGAATTATAGGCAAACTCTCCTTTTTGAATTGGTCTATGATGTAACCAAGTCAAGTCTCCGTTGTCCTCTACACGAGCCAAATGAGCCATTCCATTCGTCCGTTTAGGTCCTCCTGAATTGGTTAAAACGATGTATTCTTTTCCTTCATGCATAGTGTGAATAGCAGCCATTTGGACATAAACATCTTTAACCTGATTGTATCTCTTGATTTCCTTGTCCCAAGTTTGCCCACCATCTTTACTTGTGGCAACCTGTAAATCACCCGTTAACCCTCTCATAAAGAGTTTCACATCACCATTATTTAACTGCACAGCAACTGACTCTGTATTTTGGGCAGGACTATTATTCATAGTTGAGGAGTGAATTTTCCTTCTGCCTACTGTCCTATCATCATTAACAGCAGCTCCAGCCTGCCATGTTTCTCCATGGTCATCTGAATAAATCAAACGAGAAGACTGAGATCCGCTTAGATGAGAGATAGCGTTGGTGGTATAAGTAGGAACTAGGATACGGCCCTTGTGCTCTCCTGTTCTAAGCACAATTCCTGTACCTGGACCTGTTCCTAAAAATTTCATCCAATCTTGACGAATTGATGGTGTAATATCTCTTGGTTTCGACCAAGTTTTCCCATCATCATCACTATAGGAAAGCCACAAATAGCTCGTATAGGCTACACGAAATGGATTTTTAGCAGATTGAGCAAAGTAGATATTCCCAAGAAGCTCTTCTCCTTTATAGAGGTCGCCCTTATCTCTGTAGGCTTCTTCTTTTGGATCCACTACAACGCGATAATCTGTTTTTTGATTATTTGCATCATATACTTCTCCGTTTTCTCGAACAGTATATGCTTGATTTTCCCCTTGTTTATATAGTAATTGATAGTGCTTGTCTCCAACTTGTTGATAAGCTTTTTGAGGTTTATTTGGCATTCCAAAGACAGCTCGACCCTCTGGAAACATATCGTAGATTGAAAAAATTCTCTTTGTGGTAGGATCTTGAACCAAGACCATATCGATATTAAGTGGAGATGGTGCCTGTGGATCTTTTGCTTCTGGATTGTCTCGCAGATTGGTCAAGGTTAAGGTTGGCTGCCAAGTAGTTCCCCCATCCTCACTTCTCCTAACGACCATAGCAATATCTCCCCAATCAGAATGGTGGAGACGACGCTGATCTGCTCCTGCCAGTAATGTTCCTTTATCCGTACGTAGCAAAGCTGGAATCCGATAACTCTTAATTCCTTCACTATTTGGCTTATCATTGACACCACTCATAAACAACTCTTGCTTTTCTGTCAAGACTGCCCCTTCAGGAAGTGACGGCTCAATATCTGTCACATCAAATAACTGACTACGTTTTTTGACTTCCTCTGGAGTTAGAGCACGATTGTATACAGTCAGATTACGAATAGAAAGATCTGAGCCCCACTTCAGTTCTCCTGCTCTATTAGTTGCACCTAACTGGAGTTTATCCACGTCCGGCATATCTGCCAGGAATTTCCCTGACTTTTTATTCGTACGAGATAATACACCATTCACATAAAGACGAACCTGACCATTTGGACTATCCTTTCTTGGTCTTTCAACAGTAAAAGTAACCGAATTATACTTGCCTGGTCTAATCTTCAAAGGCGCATCTGTATAACTTCCATAAAATTGACTACCATCAGCTCCACGTCCCTCTATCAAAGCTGTCCCATTATTGATTGCCATTGTAAAGTATTCATTTACTTTAGTTGTACTGGAAGCAGAAAAGAGATTATAAAAACTAGGACCATCAGCAGCCGGTTTGAACTCCACATGAACAGTTGCATTTTGGAGTCCCTGTACTTTCTCCAATTCATCAGACAAGTCTACTCTTTTTTCGTTTGAATCATTCGTCTCTAAGTCATCTTTTTCTATCACTGTTTCGACATTTTCTAAATCTCGTGCATAGTAATCTCTTGGAATTTTTTCTTCTTGCTTGTCTTCATGTTCTTGCTCATTGCCAGAAAGTTCAGTCTCTGAAACAGACTCTACATGCTCTGCAGGAAGAGTTATATTTTCTCCTTCCTCAGAAGGCTGGCTCTTTTCTGTATCAGTTAGGGTTGAGCTCCCCCCCCCCCCCGAAAGTTGAGTTTCATTTGCCAGAGGTTGCTCACTTGCCCCTTCCTGAGCTAAGACGGGAGACGTTCCAAATACTACTGCTCCTACAATCATAGAAACCGCTCCTACCGATAGTTTCCTAATGCTATAACGACACTTACGTTCTTGAACACTCCGATTCATACTGATCCTCTCTATATCTATATCCCGATTTCTGAAATAAGACATTTACTCCAGAAAATACACTTAGTTTGTCTTTTCTTAACTTTCTTTTACTACAGTTCATTTAAATGACAAAAATGAACTAAACAAACTATCTCAAATCGGTGTCAATTTCCCCTCTCCTTTCTCCAATCAGACTCCTGCCAATCTAGTTTATCTACCAGGACACCGCTGCGATTAAACTAAAATATCTCTTTATAAGCAAATTATTGGACATCAGCTTATGCTATTTACACTATACTTCCTGCTCAATCCTTATCGAACACTTTTTCAAATAGCTTTTCATAAGCATAAATACTTGTAGAAATAATGGGAAATATAATCAAGCTCACAATCAGAATCTTATCCAACTTAAAGGGAACAATCCCAAATAAGTGAAGAAATAAATCAATCAGAAAACTGTCGAAAAAAACTGTCAAAAGTAGTTCAACTTGTCTTTTTCTCTGCTTTTTTGTCTTGAATGCTTTAAATATCATATTATTCCCCTTTTCTAAGCTTCAATCCCTTCTCTCTATCTGTCATTTCGCATAGCTGCTACTATTTTTACAGCAATCTATCTTTAAATATACATAAAGATAAGATTCTATCACTTTTTATAAGTGTTAGCAAATTTATTATACCTCATTTCTAAAACGCTTTCAATACAGTGTAGTATAATAGATTTTAGTTTCAAGAAACTCTTTTATATAATAATGTCCTTGAAAGTAGTTTCAGCTGAACATTTATAGTTCATAAAAAGAAAACAGAGACTCATCTGTTTTTATACTCAATGAAAATCAAAGACCAAACTAAGAAGCTAGCCGTAGCCTGCTCAAAACACCGTTTTGAGGCTGTATATGAAACTGACGAAGTCAGCTCAAAACACCGTTTTGAGGTGGCAGATAGAACTGACGAAGTCAGCTCAAAACACTGTTTTGAGGTTGTGGATAGAACTGACGAAGTCAGTAACCATACCTACGGCAAGCCGAAGATGGCCTGGTTTGAAGAGATTTTTGAAAAGTATTAACACCTACAGACAAGCCTGACGATAGTAAGAACTACCCTACTCGATAGGTATCGGCTTTTGCTTTCTGAAAAAAATTATTTTAAGCAATTTGACAAAGCTAGCAACAAAAAATTCTATAAATATTTCCATGATAAAACGCATAGTATCAAGCTTGTTCAACACCTGATACTATGCGTGTTTGTAATTTTTAAGATTTTATGTTTATAGTCAACTCCTTATTTTAGATATTTAAAAGAAATATCACTACCACAGAGCCAATTATAGACTTGGTCATTGACAAATACATTCATGGCTTCGTGGGCATACTCTGGCATGATACGATAGGCCTTATCGCAGGTCAGACGATTATAAATCGCAAACTGGGTTATAGGATAGCAAACATCGTCGTCCAAGCCCGTAATCATCTTGACCTCACCCTTGATACGATGGGCAAGATTTTTCACATCGATATAGGCCAGGGTCGCCATGATTTCCTCCTCAGTTTCATGAAAAGGATCGTGGAACTTGAAATAACGGAACAGTTCGTCGTAAGCCTCACTGGTATTGCCAATTTCAAGCACTCGTCTAAAGTCTGACAAGAAGGGATAGATGGCAACTGTTTTCTGAATTCGAGGATTGAGCGCTGCCGCAACCAAGGCTAGAGCACCACCTTGAGAAGCACCATAGCTAGAAAGTCGCTTTTCATCCACCTGAGGCAGACTGGCAATAATTTCAACCAACTGGTAAATATCCAGATAAACATCCTTATAAAAGAGGTGCTCCCGACCTTCCACAGCACCACGGATGATATGCCCCTTGACCGTATTTCCTAGTGGAGAGCGCAAACCGTCTTGTGAATAGCCCGACTGGCCTCGAACATCCATGGAAACAACACCGTAACCAGCCACGGTGAAGGCTAGCATGTCGGCCCAGTCCCAGCCACGTCCCATATAACCATGGAAATGGAAAATCATTGGAACTTTATCCTCACTCTTTGGAAGGACGACGCGTGCATAGACCTTACCTTCATTGGTTCCTTTAAAGGTTAATTCATAGCACTTGACTTGAAGAATGTGGAAATCTCTTTCCTCCAACTGATAGGCTGGAAGATTGGAAACTTTTTTCACTTCCTCATCCCAGAAAGCATCAAAGTCTTCTGGAACCTCGTCCCTTCCTAGATAGGTCTTCATTTCTTCTAACAAAGCTGGATTTTTCATAATATACTCCTTTTGTTTTGTAATCGCTACCACAACTGTAGCATATCTAGGGAAGCAATGCAAGAAAGAAGGGTAAATAGAAAGTGAATTTAGATTCTTTACTTTTAGGATAATGGGCTGAAAGTAGTTTTAGAAACAAAAAAAGAGCATTTCTGCCCTTTTTCTCCTGTTCAATCTTATTTTGTTGCTTCTTTCTTTTGGAAAGTGGTTTGGTAATTTACTTTAATCGTTACTGTCATGTGAGAGTCCTCGTTTCTTTTTGATGACTCTAGTATAAGGGCCAAACCTGAAAGCTAGCTTAAGTTTTCCTTAGAGAAAGCTTAATCCAGATGTTCTTTCTTTTCCAGATGAAGGGCAATCAGGCGCCATTCTGGATCCTCTTGCCAAGCTTCTATCGAACTAATGTAGCTAGCAACCTTCCTGGCTTCTTCTAAAATCGGAAAATCCTCGATAATATCAGCCACTTGGAACTCTGGGAGTCCTGACTGTCTGGTTCCAAAAATCTCTCCTGAACCCCGCATTTTCAAATCTTCCTCCGCAAGGACAAATCCATTGGAGGTTTCTGTCATGATGCGCATGCGGTCTTTCCCAGAATCCGTCTTGGGATTGGCAACAAGAACAGCATAGGACTGCTTGTCCCCCCGACCGACACGACCTCTGAGCTGGTGAAGCTGGCTGAGCCCGAAGCGGTCAGCATCCATGATAATCATAACAGTCGCATTGGGAACGTTAACCCCGACCTCGATAACCGTCGTCGAAACCAGAATATCTGTTTTTCTCTCTTTGAAATCCTGCATAATCTGGTCTTTTTCGTCACTCTTCATCTTACCATGTAGAAGAGCCACTTCTGCCTTACCTGCAAAATGAGCCGTCAACTCCTCAGATAAGGCAATGGCATTTTTCAAATCCAGAGCTTCTGATTCTTCAATCAAAGGGGAGATGACATAGGATTGCGAACCTTTTTGGATTTCCCCCTCTAACCAAGTCAAGACCTGAGGCAGTTGCTCATGCTTGATCCAGCGTGTCACAATAGGCTTCCGCCCTGCTGGCATCTGGTCAATAATGGAAACATCCATATCTCCGAAGGCTGTGATAGCCAACGTCCGTGGAATGGGAGTCGCCGTCATCATGAGAACATCTGGATTGTCGCCTTTTTCTCTCAGAACGCGCCTTTGCCCCACACCAAAACGGTGCTGCTCATCGATAATAATCAAACCAAGACGAGCATAATCCACCCCATCTTGTATCAGAGCATGAGTTCCGATAATCAAATCAGCCTCACCCTTGGCAATGGTCTCCAAGACTTCTCTCTTTTCTGCAGCTTTCAAGGAACCTGTCAAAAGAGCCAGTTTCAAGTCGGGAAAAAGGTTCTGTAAACTCTCAAAGTGTTGCTCTGCAAGGATTTCTGTCGGTACCATGAGGGCTGCTTGGTAGCCAGCCGTCACTGCCGCAAACATAGCCAAACCAGCGACTACCGTTTTTCCGCTCCCCACATCCCCTTGCAGGAGACGATTCATGTGGTGGTCCGAATTCATATCGGTTAAAATTTCCTGCAAACTTTTTTCTTGAGCTGGGGTCAGGGCAAAAGGCAAGCTTTCTTTGACAGCTATCACTTTTTCCTGAGACCAATTCAGAACCAGACCACTTCCCTGAACTCTGTTTTCAGACTTGAGCGTCTGCAATTGCATTTGGAAATAAAAGAGTTCCTCAAACTTGATACGGCGAAGGGCCTGCTTGTATTCTGGCAAATCCTTGGGGAAATGCATGGCACGAACAGCCTGACAACGGGACATGAGTTTGTATTTGTCCAGCAAAGACTGGGGAAGATTTTCCTCAATCAAGAGGTCCAGTCCCTGATCAAAAGCCGTCTTGATGACCTTGACCAGACTTGCCTGACTGATTCCCTGAGCCAAGCGATAGACAGGTTGGAGGTCATCTTCCACCTGAGCCAGGACCTTCATCCCAGTCAGACTAGCCTTGGCACGGTCCCCTTTTCCAAAAACAGCAAGGGTTGCTCCCAACTCTATCTTATCAGCCAGATAGGGCTGATTAAAGAAATTCACCGCAAAAACAACTTCTCCCTGTTTGAGGCTAAAGCGCAGGCGATTGCGCTTGAAACCATAATACTGGACACTGGCAGGAGTCACGACTTGACCAGATAGGACTGCCTTTTCACCGTCTTCCAGTTCCAGCACCTGCTTGGTCTTAAAATCTTCGTAACGGAAAGGAAAGTAGAGCAAGAGGTCTTGCAAGTTTTCAATTCCTAGTTTAGCGTATTTTTCTGCTGACTTTGGTCCCACACCAGGTAAGACATGCAAGGGTTGATGTAGATTCATGCTCCACTCCTTTCTTTTCTAATAATATTCTCTCGGAATGCGGTCGCTGAGGAGACAAACTACCTCATAGTTAATGGTCCCACGGTAGGTCGCTACCTGAGTAGCTGTGATCTCCTTGCCCCCATTAGAACCAATGAGGGTGACTTTGGTTCCTAAGGGATAAAGCTTAGGCAGACGAATAGTGATTTGGTCCATAGAAACTCGTCCAACAATTGGGCAAGCTTGCCCATCTACCAAGACGGAGAAATTCTGCATGTCACGTGTCCAACCATCCGCATAGCCGATTGGCACGGTCGCGATGACTTGCTCGCTATCCGCCTGATAAGTAGCTCCATAGCCCATGCAAGCTCCAGCTGGAACTGTCTTAACATGAACTAAAGCAGACTCCAAGGTCAAGGCTGGTTTCAAGTCATAGGGCAAGTCCAAGACCTCTCCACTTGGATTCAGGCCATACATGGCGTCTCCCATACGCACTGCATTAAAAATAGTCTCTGCATGCCAGAGGGTCGTTGCCGAATTGCTGGCATGAACCAGCTCTGGAAGACCTTTCATACTGGCCAAAATAGCTTTAAATCGTTCTAACTGACTATTAAAGTAGGCATCTGATTCTTCATCTGCAGTAGCAAAGTGGGTAAAAATTCCTTCAACACGAGCACCGTGTTGTTGGAGCAAAACTTGAGCCTGCTCAGCCTCACCGGCCTCTCGAAAACCAATCCGTCCCATTCCTGAGTCAATCTTAAGGTGGAGTGTCAATCCAGTTAGGTCCGCTTCCTTATCTAAGAGTGCTTGAAGCCACTCCAGTCCGGCCACTGTCAAGGTGATGTCGTATTCTTTAGCTAGAGCAACAGCTTCTAGCTCAGAAACTCCTAAAATAAGGATTTTCTTGCTGAGTCCAGCTTGTCTGAGTTCAATGGCTTCATCAATATTGGAAACGCAAAAACCATCAACATCATCCTGAATCGCCTTGGCAACGGCAACAGCCCCATGCCCATAGGCATTAGCCTTGACCACTGCCCACTTGAGCGTTCCTTGAGGGATATGAGCCCCCATTTGCTGAATATTTTGTCGAATAGCTCCCAGATGAATCAGAGCCTTGGTTGGTCTATGTGGACTAGCTTTCATGATTTTCCTCCAAAATGACACTGGCTGTCACAAACTGATCGGTATGGCTGATAGACAGCCAAATCTTTCCTGAAAATGGTGCCTGACTAAAATAAGGCGCCCCGCGTTCATTGTTCAAGACTTCCAAATCCTGAAAACCGAGCTTACCAATGCCCGTTCCCATGGCCTTGGAAAAGGCCTCCTTAGCCGACCAACGACCAGCCAAATATTCAATCTGTCTGCGCCCTTTAAGACTGGTGAAGCGCTCCATTTCCTGAGCGGTCAGCACGCGCTTAGCAAAGCCTTCATGTCGTGTAACTGCGCTTTCTATCGAAGCCAATTCTTCGATGTCAATTCCGTGTCCAACTATCATTCTCATCAAAAGGAGTTGAGATTCCCCCAACTCCATCCTTTTCACTTATTTTGTCAAGGTAGCATAGATTTCTTCTACCAAGGCCTCTGTGTTCTCCCAACCTAGGCAAGGATCGGTAATGGAGCAACCAAAGATTTCTGGTTGGTTTTGACGACCATCTGCTAGGTAGGATTCAATCATAAAGCCTCGAACCGTCTTTTTAATTTTCTCATTCCAATCACGATTTTGCAAGGTCTGGCGAACAATTCGAATCTGCTCCATATATTGCTTGCCTGAATTGTCATGGTTGGTATCGATGAGGATAAAAGGATTTTCAAGTCCCATGGCTTCATAGCGTTCAATGGCTTGGAGTAGGTTTTCATAGTAGTAATTCGGCATATAATTGCCATACTCGTTGACTGCTCCACGGAGGATAACATGGGACAAAGGATTACCTGAAGTCTCAACTTCCTGCCCATGATAAAGGAAGGTTTGCTTGTTTTGAGCAGCATAGATGGCGTTAAACATAACACCCAAATTTCCTGAGGTTGGATTTTTCATCCCTACTGGTGCATCAATCCCTGAAGCCACAAAGCGGTGCTCTTGGTCTTCCACAGAACGAGCTCCAACAGCATGATAGCTGACCAAGTCATCCACCAAGATTAGATTTGACGGATAAAGCATCTCATCTGCCGTTGTCAAGCCAGTCTCTGTAATCACGCGGTAGTGCAACTGGCGCACAGCCTGCAAACCGTTAATCAGGCTTGGAGCCTTAGAAGTATCTGGCTGGTGAACCAACCCTTTATAGCCGTCTCCATTGGTACGAGGCTTAGCAGTATACACGCGCATAACCATGAAAATCTTGTCCGCCACCTTCTTTTGCAAGGCTGATAAACGGCGAGCATATTCCAAGACCGCTTCTTCATTATCAGAAGAGCAAGGACCAATCACCAAGAGGATACGGTCATCTTCCCCTGAAATAATGTCTGCCAATTCCCTGTCACGGCTTTCCTTGAGTCTCAAGGCTTCCGCAGACAATTGGGTTTCAGCCTTGATGACTTCCATATCAATTTCTTGACCTTTTTCAATAAATGCCATCTTATTCTCCTAATGTTTTGTAAATTTCTCTGACAAGAGCTTCTGTGTTATCCCAACCCAGGCAAGGGTCTGTGATAGACTTACCAAATACTTCTGGCTCATTTTGTCGACCATCTTCCAGATAAGACTCAATCATAAAACCACGAACATACTGCTTGATTTTTTCATTCCAAGCACGGTTAATCAAGGTCTGGCGGACAATTCGGATCTGTTCCATATACTGCTTACCAGAATTGTCATGATTGGTATCAATGATGATAAAAGGATTTTCCAAGCCCATTTTCTCATACTGGGCAATGGTGTCAATTAAATTGTCATAATAGTAGTTGGGAATATTCTTACCATACTCATTGATTGCTCCACGAAGAATGGCGTGCGAAAGCGGGTTCCCAGTTGTTTCCACTTCTTTTCCTAGGAAAAGGAAACTTTGTTTGTTTTGAGCAGCATAAATCCCATTAAACATAACATTGAGATTTCCAGAGGTTGGATTTTTAAAACCAGTAGAAAATCCTGCCCCACTTGCCACAAAGCGGTGTTGCTGGTCTTCAACCGAACGGGCACCAACTGCCATATAAGAAATCAAATCATCTACAAGCGGAAGATTTTCAGGATAAAGCATTTCATCAGCTGTTGTCATACCTGTTTCCGTGATGACACGATAATGAAGATGGCGCACGGCTTTGATTCCATTGATAAGACTAGGGGCTTCTGTTGCGTTAGGCTGATGAATCAAGCCCTTGTAGCCATCTCCGTTGGTACGGGGTTTGGCTGTATAAACACGCATAACCATAAAGATACGGTCTGCTACTTCTTCTTGTAGGACTGCCAAACGCTTAGCGTATTCAAGGACAGCTTCTTCATTATCAGATGAGCATGGCCCGATTACCAAGAGAATTCGCTGGTCTTCTCCACGTATAATGGCTTCTAGCTCTTGATCGCGCTGTGATTTTCTCTCCAAAGCTTGGCCTTCTAATTTTGACAAGGCACGAACTTCTTCAATATTGATTTTAGGACTTTTTGCTGTAAATACCATAACTCATCTCCTTATAAAGCAAACGGATACCAAGTAAAAATTTACTTTTCACAAGGTATCCGCCTCTAAACTATCTCATTTTATTGTCTTTTACCGTGACAGTTTTTAAACTTCTTACCAGAACCACATGGGCAAAGTTCATTGCGTCCAATCTGGCTCAAATCCAAATCTTCTGGCATACTTGCTTGGTGGGCAGCAATATTACGAGTCGCTGTTGTACTGATATGGCGTTCTGCCTGTGGTCTTTCTTGTTCATGAATTTGTGCTTTCATCATCAAGCGTGTCACATCAAACTCAATCGAACCAATCATATCATTAAACATACGGAAACCTTCTGCCTGATACTCAACAACAGGGTTGTTCTGAGCATAGCCACGAAGTCCAACTGCGTTACGCAATTGATCAAGGGCATCGATATGATCTGTCCACTTGTTATCTACCACTCGTAGAATCAAGACTTTTTGGAATTCTTTAACTGCTTCTTCATCGCGTAGTTTTGAAACCTGACTATCGTAAACTTGCAAGGCACGTTGGAAAAGCTCTTCCTTAATAGCCTTATCAGACAAGCCTGACAAGTCTTCGATTGAAATAGAATCTTCTGGAAGCAAGTTGTACTTAGCAAAGTTCAAAATTGCCTCTAGTTTCTCATCTTGTTTGGCACGCGCATGACCATCAACGACACGTTCAAGCGTGCGTTTAATCATAGACTGAATTTCAGGTGCCAAGTCACGGTCTGCAGTGATGACATCATAACGTTGAGCATAGATAATCTCACGTTGTTCACGCATGACATCGTCGTATTGAAGGACTTGTTTACGGGTATCGTAGTTATTTCCTTCAACACGCTTTTGCGCTGCCTCAACCTGACGCGTCAACATACGAGACTCAATGGCCTCTTCAGACATGTTGAGACGTTCAAAGATTCCCTTCAAGCGTTCAGAACCAAAACGTTTCATCAAGTCATCTTCCAGAGATAGGTAAAATTGTGACTCACCTGGGTCTCCTTGACGACCTGAACGTCCACGAAGCTGGTTATCGATACGACGGCTTTCATGACGCTCTGTACCAATAACACAAAGTCCTCCAAGTTCACGAACCCCTTCACCAAGCTTGATGTCGGTACCACGACCCGCCATGTTGGTTGCGATGGTAACAGCACCACGTTGACCAGCATTCATGATGATTTGGGCTTCTCTATAGTGGTTTTTGGCATTCAAGACTTCGTGAGGAACGCCAGCTGCAACCAATTTCTTAGAAATATAGTCACTGGTTTCAACCGCTACTGTACCAACCAAGACAGGCTGACCTTTTTGGTAGCGAGCCTTAACGTCTTCGACAACCGCCTTAAACTTAGCCTCGATACTTGCATAAAGAAGGTCTGAGTGGTCAATACGTTGAACAGGACGGTTGGTTGGGATTGGAATCACACGAATGTTGTAGATTTCACGGAATTCTTCTTCCTCAGTCTTACCTGTACCCGTCATACCAGACAATTTCTTGTACATACGGAAAAGATTTTGGTAAGTGATTGAGGCAGATGTCTTGGTTTCATCCTGAATTGGCACACCTTCTTTGGCTTCAATAGCTTGGTGCAAGCCATCAGAATAACGACGACCTTCCATGGTACGACCTGTAAATTGGTCAACGATCAAGATTTCTTGCTCTTCGCTCACAACATAGTCAATATCGAGAAGCATGATGTAGTTGGCACGAAGGGCGTTATCGATAAAGTGAGTAAGAGCTACGTTTTCGATGTCATAGAGATTGTCAAGTTTGAAGTAGCTTTCAGCCTTATCAATCCCTGAATCAGACAAACCAATAGTCTTAGACTGCACATCGATGATATAGTCGTCTTTGTCCAAAGATTTCACATAGTGGTCTGCCATGTGGTAGAGCTGACTAGTTTCAACTGCGTTAGCACCTGATACGATCAAAGGTGTACGAGCCTCGTCAATCAAGATAGAGTCAACCTCATCGACCAAGGCATAGTTAAGCGGGCGTTGTACCATGTTTTCAGCGCGAACGACCATGTTATCACGAAGGTAGTCAAATCCGATTTCTGAGTTGGTTGAGTAAGTAATATCACACTCATAGGCTTCTTTTTTCTCCATTGGAGATTTGGCAGCCAAGTTAATCCCTACTGACAAGCCAAGCCATGAGTACAATTCACCCATCTCAGTCGCGTCACGTTCTGACAGGTATTCATTGACCGTAACTACGTGAACCCCTTTACCTGAAAGGGCATTGAGGTATACTGGCATGGTCGCAGTCAAGGTTTTCCCTTCCCCTGTACGCATTTCTGGCACGTCACCATGGTGAAGAACGATTCCCCCCATGACCTGAACCTTATATGGGAAGAGACCTAGAACACGTTTGGCACCCTCACGGACAACCGCAAATGCTTCATAAAGCAATGAATCTAGTGATTCTCCATTTTGATAACGTTCTTTAAATTCAACTGTTTTTGCTTTTAGTTGGTCGTCAGTCAAAGCAGCCATTTGGTCTTCGTATTTGAAAACCTTGTCAGCCATCTTTTCCAGACGACGGATTTCTCCTTTATCATTTTCGATAATTGTTTTTAAAATATTAGCCATGTTTTTCCTTACTTTAAATTCCGAATATTTTAGAATGTTCTTTTAATTTTAGCACAATTACTGATTATTTTCAAGGAAGAATCCCCATTTTGAAAAGGAAAAAGAGGCTAGTTCCCAAGCTAACCTCTCTGACTTTTATGTTGGTTTAATTGCCAAAAATCGGCAAAATGGCAAATAGGATAAATAGGTTAATCCAAAGAGAAAGACAGCAGATGAGTCCAAAAACAAAGAGACTGACTTTCTTGGACAGCAAGGCCATCAAAATCGACAGAATTCCAAAAACTAGTAAAACTTTCTGCATGATTAAGAGATTGATAGATATTCCCAGAACTGGTTTATCCCAAGGAACAAAGAAGAAAGCAATCCAGATCAGCAGAACTAAACCAATATAGACCTTAGAATAGCGTGTAATAAATGATTTTAGATGTGCCATAAGCTACCTCCTAGGATTGTATATCTTTTGAATACTGTATATGCCCATTTTCGACAACTAATACATCTGTACAAAGGTCTGAAATATCTTCCGATATGTGTGATGTCAGGATAACCAGACCATTTTCTTTTTTAAGGTAAGATAAAATGACCTGTTTGGTTAACCTCACACTCTTCTCATCCAAAGCATTCATGGGTTCATCGAGAAAGAGTATAGATGGTTCGGCAATAAAGGCTTGAATCAAAGCCATTTTTTGTTTCGTTCCTAAGGATAAATGACGGTACTCAACGTCTTCAAATTCCTGTAAATCATAATATTGGATCCAATCGGCAATTCTTTTTTCAGTAACTTTAAATGAAAAATACCTTAACAATCGCAAATTTTCTCTCAGAGATAAATGAGATAAAAACTCGACTTTTTCAATTAAAATCCCTGCATCCTGAATATAATGATTTTTTATCCCGTAGACTTTCCCGTCTTGAAGAACTTTTCCTTTATCAAGCTTAATATAACCAGCAAGTATCTTTAAAAGAACTGTCTTACCAGATCCGTTATCACCTTTAAGACCGTAAATATTTCCTGATTGAAAAACCAGATTTAACTCATTTAAAATAGGTCTTTTCCCATAAATTTTCTGTCCATTTATAATTTCAAGTCTCATCGTTTATCCTTTCTTAAATTTCTCTTCCAAGCGACTAACAATCAAGATAACTAATAAACTTAAGAGTACTAAATACACTGTTACAATATGATCCATCATCCATTCTTGTCCCACAAATGCTAAAAAATAGAGAAAAAAGGAAAAACCAGCGCCCGCACTAATAAGTGCTATCAGATAAGACAGTAGTAAGTACAAGATCATTAACTGAGCAAGTAAAAAGAAAAGTGCGACTGTTTTGAAATGAATTCCTAGAGGAAGTAAACCAAGGAACCAGACAAATAAATCTTGAGTAAAAAATTTAGAAATGACAACCAATCGTTTCCTTGTATAATCGAAAAAGGAGGTTGATTGATAGCGGATCAAGTGATGGTAATGGTCTGCCAAATCAGTTTCAAGTAAAATGACAGAGAGCCATCCTACCATGAAAAGCGAAAGATTTAACAAGAGTTTGGGGATTTCTAAATTCGCTTCAGAATAGTCATTATAGGAAAAGATTGAAATCAATTCCCTCTTGAAAAAGAGAAAAACATCCTGCTTTTGAACCGCTATTGACAATAGATAGTTAATCAAAATCATCATCAGAACTATACGAAGTAGTAAAACGATCTTTCTCTTTAGCCAAATATTGTTAAAGTTCTTAAACATTATCTTCATATTTTTTAAGTACCATATAGGGGACAATATAAAGGATATAAGGAGTAAAGAGTCTCATCAAACTTACATCCCCATAGCTAGCTTGCATCAAACTCGTCATAGGAACCATATAGTAAGGCAAGGCACTATAGAGTAACATAGAACCAAGCCAAAGAAACATCAAATAGGCGATTGCCGAACGAGTCACATTCCCTAAATAATCAACTATTTTTAAAAAATAGATTGCATTGATGAAAATACCGATTAGTAGGACACAAGTAAAAAACAAGTAGCTTGTTATCTCTCCATCTAGAAGCCTTTGTAAACTACTCCCATCAGAAAATAGAGAATTCCATTCCAGAGGCGAAAAAGTCCCAAAGAAATAGGTTATGATTGCAATTATCAGCACAGCCACTAAATATATCACACAAGGGATACTTGCAACTTGAAAAGTCAACTTTCTTTTTAACCCTTGATAACTCACTTCTCTTCCAATACTCAATCGTAAAACTTTATTTTTCAGCTCAATATATTGAAAACCTAGCAAAGAAATGATGATTGGAATAATAAATGATTGATAAAAACCTAGATTGAACTGGAGAATACGAAAATCTAACGCTGATTTTAATAAGTCATTTTTAATTGCTTGTCCATCAAATTTGGCTAGATCAGGCGCATGAATATCAAAAAAGAAATAAGTCATCAAGAAATCACGATAAACCAAAGCAAGAAAAATCAAAGTAAGCAAGACATAAACAAATTTATGCCTTGCCAAAGTTAAGAGAGGAATCTTCATAAGCTACCTCCTATCCACAAAAACCATATAAATCAATGCCTTCCACCTTTAGACTTCCCTAGTTCTCGTCTCAAGCGAAGCATTTTTTTGAAACAAGAATAAGTTAACCTATTCAGACCAATGGCTAGCAGAATAAAAAGAAACCAAATGCCCCATAACTTGATATCTGTCAAATTTCTCAAGACGATATTGAAAAACAGAACTGAAACAACTGTCCAAGCAAGGCTAAAAAGAGCATAGAGGGGAATGTAAAACCAGTAAAAATAGTAAAAAATTGAGAAAAATTTACTATTTCTGTTAGCCTTTTCAATCCAGTTATCAAAATAAAAGTAAGGTACTAAAAGTAAGAATTTAAACAAATGTTTCATCGACACCTCCTTTTTGATAGCGTTTTCTATTATTTTATTATATCAAAAAAATCTGGAAATGTCATTCCAGATTCTACTTTTTTATTTACGCTTTCTTGCGATGAGATGGATTGGAGTTCCCTCAAAGACAAAGGCCTTGCGGATTTGATTTTCCAAGAAACGTAGGTAAGAAAAGTGCATGAGTTCTTCTTCGTTGACAAAGATAACAAAGGTTGGTGGTTTGGTTGCCACTTGGGTCGCATAAAAAATCTTGAGACGTTTCCCTTTGTCTGTCGGTGTTGGGTTGATGGCAATAGCATCCATAATGACATCGTTCAAGACAGCTGATGGAATTCGTGTGTTTTGACTTTCACTGATTTGCTTGATCATCTCAGGAAGTTTGTGGAGACGTTGCTTTGTCAAGGCTGATACAAAGATAATCGGTGCGTAAGGCAGGTATTGGAACTGCTCACGAATATCTTCTTCCCAGTTTTTCATAGTATGGTTGTCTTTTTCAAGCGTATCCCACTTGTTGACCACGATAATCATCCCTTTACCAGCTTCATGGGCAAATCCTGCGATACGCTTGTCGTATTCACGGATTCCTTCTTCCGCATTGATGACCATTAAGACCACATCTGAACGGTCAATAGCACGCATGGCACGCATGACAGAGTATTTCTCGGTATTTTCATAAACCTTACCAGATTTACGCATACCAGCCGTATCAATCATGGTAAACTCTTGACCATCTGTATCTGTAAAGTGGGTATCAATAGCGTCACGCGTTGTTCCAGCAACAGGACTAGCAATGACACGGTCTTCGCCCAAAATAGCGTTAATCAAGCTTGATTTTCCAACATTGGGACGTCCAATTAGGCTAAACTTAATCACATCTGGATTTTCTTCTTCATATTCATTTGGAAGATTTTCTACGATCGCGTCTAGCACATCCCCTGTACCGATCCCATGGACAGATGAGATTGGCAGTGGTTCTCCCAAACCAAGAGCATAGAAATCATAGATATCATTTCGCATCTCAGGGTTGTCCACCTTGTTAACTGCGAGGATAACTGGTTTGTGGGTCTTATAAAGCTTACGAGCTACGTATTCGTCTGCATCAGTAATTCCTTCCTTACCAGACACGACAAAGACGATAACATCTGCTTCTTCCATGGCAATTTCTGCCTGGTGCTTGATTTGTTCCATGAAAGGAGCATCGACATCATCGATTCCTCCTGTGTCAATCATGCTAAAGGAACGATTGAGCCACTCACCCGTTGCATAGATACGGTCACGTGTCACTCCTTCGACATCTTCTACAATGGAGATTCGCTCACCAGCGATCCGATTAAATAGGGTTGATTTCCCAACATTGGGACGTCCTACAATGGCAATAGTTGGTAGGGCCATAATTTCTCACTTTCTACAATAACTTCTTCTGTTCAAGATTTTTTCTAGTTGAGCTTGGTTCTGCTTGACCAAACTGTTCTGCTAGGCGCTGACTCCAACTTGTGGTTGCACGCGCCCCAGCATAGTCCGCCTGTACACGGTCATAAGCCTCAATCACATCAACTGTTTGTTCCTGATATTCTTCATCAAAGACCACTTGATTCAATTGCAAACGAGGTTTGACTTCATGTTCTTCATTTGGCACACCTAGTGCTATCCCAAAGACAGGATAGGTGTAGTCAGGCAGGTTAAAAAGCTCTGCCACTTCTTCTGACTTGTAACGCACCAAGCCAATAATGACACCACCATAGCCCAAGCTTTCAGCTGCCAGCAGGGCATTTTGACCAGCAAGAGCTGCATCGACCGAACTAATCAAGAGACTTTCTACACCTTGTGGTTGGAATGAGTCAGTATGAAGCTGGGCTCCCTTTTCTGCTCGGTTCAAATCTCCGACAAAGAGAAGGAAAACAGCTGACTGGCGAATGGCTTCTTGAGGCACCAATTCATACAAGGCATCTTTCTTCTCTTGACTTCGTACCACAATCACAGAGTAGGATTGAAAATTCTTCCAAGACGAGGCCATCTGGGCTACTGTCAGGATTTCAGTCAAGTCTTCCTGAGGAAGGGCTTGCTCCTTAAATCTACGCACTGAAGCATGAGCTTTCATCAGTTTAATCGTTTCTGTCATCGACGGTTTACTCCTTCTAAACGAGTCTCCTCAGCCAAATAACGGATGCGTTCCATGACGCGTCTGGCTTCCCAGGTTTCGTCATTTCCATGTTTCCCTTTAGCGAAATGCTGCTCCAATTCTTCAAAGTTGAAGTTGGAGGTGAAAAAGGTCGGTAAATTTTCCTGCATCCGATATTGGAGAATGACCTGCAGGATTTCATCACGTACCCAAGCTGTTGATTGCTCGGCACCAATATCATCTAAAATTAGGACTTCAGATAGTTTAATCTCATCTACCAAGGTCTTGACATTACCATCACCGATAGCATTTTTGACATCAATGACAAAGCTAGGATAGTGGAGAAGAGTGGATGAAACACCACGTTTTTCTGACAAATCATGGGCTAGGGCAGCCACCATGAAACTTTTACCCACACCAAAGTCTCCATATAGATAAAGACCTTTTCGAATAGTTGGATATTGTTCCACGAAGGCTAATAATTTTTCAAAAACTGGCAAGCGACCCAAATCATCCAAGTCAACTTGAGCTAAACTAGCTTTCCTGAGACTGGCTGGCAGATTGATTAACTTGAGACGGTTCTTAATAGCCGCTTCTTTTTCAGCTGCGATTAGTTCGGGAGTTTCTTCATAAGAAACATCCGCATAGCCATGATTCATAACCAAAATAGGCTTGTAGCCTTTGGCAATATAATCCGTATCACCACGGAGAAACTTGTCACGCTCGGTGATGTATTGATTAAACTTGGAGATACTGCGATTTAATTCCTCTGGAGTCAAGGATTCTTGCTGGATAAAGGCCGCAACATCAGAGTCCTTCATGATTTTCTGGACCAAATCTTGATAATGAAAACGGCTAGGTTGACGTTTGAGTACGTCTCCGACACTTTCCATCTAATCTCCTCCTTTTTCTAATCGAGCTAATAGTTCTTGTTTCTTACGTTCTAGTTCCAGACGAGTTTCCTCGCTGGTTTCATTTTTATAATCTGGGTTGCTCCACTTGGGTACATTGGACTTGGTAGGACTCTGTTTACTGCTTTTTTGAGCCTGACTCTTCTGCCCTCGCTCACGAATGCGCAAGACTGCCTCTTCTGCCGAATGTATCTTTTGATAGGCATAGTCATTTGCTACCTTCATGGCATATTTCTCATTGATATTTGCCGAATCCACCTTATTAAAGGTCAATAAGAGAATGATATTAATGACTTCGTCCAGCAAGCCCAAGCCAGCCATCTGTTGCAAGAGGTCTCTTTCTGTTTGGGTAATGGTTCCCTTGCGTGTTTGCTTGATTTCTGCCAAGAACTGCAGGACAGTCTTACTTTTGGCTTCTTTGATAATGGTTGCTTCCTTAGGACTAAAGTCAGAGGAAACAGGTTTTTGAGCAATTTTTTCACGCATGCGTTTGGTTGAAATAACCTGGGAAACAGCTGTTGACTTGGCCAATTGATAGGTCTCAAACCAAGTCCATTTCTTCTCCTCGGCAATGGCAAAGAGGTTTAAGACATCAGACTGCTCATCCGCAAAGCGAAGCCCATCTCTGGCCATAAGCTGACGAAAATGGTCTAAGTCAAAATCGTTGGCCACTTTCTTCTTGAGACCAAGGCCTTCTTGACTTCCCAGTTCTGCCAAGTCTGGAAAGACTTGCTTGAGTGAGACAGGTATCTCTTCTCCCTCAGCACTCTCAACTTTCAAATCCTCCACAGCTGCATCGCCAATCTTTTTTTCCAAGAGTCTACGATAAACAGGGTGTTCCAAAAAATCCTGACTCGAAAGAGGAGCATGGAGGGCTAGCTGATAGGTATCACCCTTTTGATAGAGGGTTAAGAGATTAAAAGCAGATAAGATTTTCAAGGATTTTATCAGTCTATCCATCCCAAAGTTGAGATGGTTAAGAATGCTTGAAAAAAGATATTCCTTTCTGCCATTATCCCAAAAACTAACCGTATAAAGATAAAGGCTCAGTGCCTCCTGACCGATAATCGGGAGGTAGCACTGTACCAGAGATGAGGTATCTTGCGACACCCGATTATTCTTTAGATAAGAAAAACGGTCAATTGGCTTCATTTATCTTTCCTTTTTCTTTTTAGAGGACTGGGTGATTTGTTGGAGCAAGCTCTCTAACTCACTAACATCCTTAAAACTACGATAGACACTGGCAAAACGCACATAGGTAATCTCATCCAGTTCAGCCAACTCCTCCATGACG
This sequence comes from Streptococcus pneumoniae, assembly GCF_001096185.1. Lineage (GTDB taxonomy): Bacteria > Bacillota > Bacilli > Lactobacillales > Streptococcaceae > Streptococcus > Streptococcus pneumoniae_B. The sequence continues at coordinate 140,682 of NZ_CRPU01000002.1, read as the reverse complement.
AGTGAACCAATGTCCTCACTTTGAATTTCATTTTCATTTCGACCACGGAGTTTCTGTTCGATACGATTGACTACCATGTTGATTTCATCACTTGACACAGGACGTTTCTGGGCTGAGCGGATAATCCCATTAAAGATTTTATCTCTGGAGAATTGTTCCCGTGTGCCATCTTTTTTAACAACCACTAAGGTTCTTTCTTCTACCCGTTCGTAGGTTGTAAAACGGTGTTGGCATTCGTCGCACTCACGTCTTCTACGAATGGTGTTCCCTTCTTCTGCTTGGCGACTATCGATAACACTTGACTTGGTAGCCCCACATTTTGGACAACGCATCCTTTCCCTCCTTATCGTTTTCTTTTCATTATATCATTTTTTAAACGATTCCCAAAACAATTCTTCTTTTTACTTGACAAGTTTTTTGTTTTGTTGTATTATTTAATTAAGACAAATAGATAAAAAGAAAGGAGACCAAGATGTCCTGGACATTTGACAACAAAAAACCCATCTATTTACAGATTATGGAGAAAATCAAGCTTCAGATTGTTTCCCATACACTGGAAGCCAATCAACAACTTCCAACCGTGAGAGAGCTAGCTAGCGAGGCCGGTGTCAATCCCAACACCATCCAAAGAGCCTTGTCAGACCTCGAACGAGAAGGATTTGTCTACAGCAAGCGCACAACTGGACGATTTGTGACTGAGGATAAAGAGCTAATCGCTCAATCGCGCAAACAACTATCCGAAGAAGAATTGGAACACTTCGTTTCCTCCATGACCCATTTTGGCTATGAAAAAGAAGAACTACCAGGCGTAGTCGGCGATTATATTAAAGGAGTTTAAGCCTATGTCATTACTAGCATTTGAAAATGTATCCAAATCATATGGAGCAACACCAGCCCTTGAAAATGTTTCCCTTGAGATCCCAGCTGGAAAAATTGTTGGTCTCCTTGGGCCAAACGGCTCAGGGAAAACAACCCTGATTAAACTAATCAATGGCCTCTTACAACCAGATCAAGGACGTGTCCTTATCAACGATATGGACCCAAGCCCAGCAACCAAGGCCATCGTGGCTTATTTGCCGGATACGACCTATCTCAATGAGCAAATGAAGGTCAAAGAAGCCCTAACCTACTTCAAGACCTTCTATAAAGATTTCAATCTTGAACGCGCCCATCATCTACTTGCAGACCTCGGCATTGATGAAAATAGTCGTCTCAAGAAATTATCAAAAGGGAACAAGGAAAAGGTACAACTGATTTTGGTTATGAGCCGTGATGCTCGTCTCTACGTTCTGGACGAACCTATTGGTGGGGTGGATCCAGCAGCCCGTGAGTATATCCTCAATACCATTATCAACAACTACTCCCCAACTTCTACCGTTTTGATTTCTACCCATTTGATTTCTGATATCGAGCCAATCTTGGATGAAATTGTCTTCCTCAAAGATGGAAAAGTCGTCCGTCAAGGCAATGTAGACGATATTCGCTATGAGTCGGGTGAATCCATTGACCAACTCTTCCGTCAGGAATTTAAGGCTTAAGCAAAGGAGATTATTTATGTTTTGGAATTTAGTTCGCTACGAATTTAAAAATGTTAACAAGTGGTATTTAGCCCTCTACGCTGCTGTGCTAGTCCTTTCTGCCCTTATCGGGATACAAGCACAGACCTATAACAATCTGCCTGTCAAAGAAAGCCAACCTGTTTTACTTACTTTTCTAGCCCTCGTCTTTGGTGGCTTGATGATTACACTTGGAATTTCAACTCTTTTCTTAATCATTAAACGCTTTAAAGGCAGTGTCTATGACCGACAAGGCTATCTGACTTTGACCCTTCCAGTATCTGAACACCATATCATCACAGCCAAACTAGTCGGTGCCTTTATCTGGTCGATGATTAGCACTGCTATCCTAGTTCTAAGTGCTGTTATTATTGTGACCATAACGGTTCCAGAATGGATCCCTCTTTCTTATGTGATTACATTTGTAGAAACACATCTCCCTCAGATCTTTCTTACAGGTATATCCTTCCTACTAAATACCATTTCCAGCATCCTCTGCATCTACTTGGCTATTTCCATTGGACAGCTTTTCAATGAATACCGTACAGCACTCGCTGTTGCAGCCTACATTGGTATCCAAATCGTCATTGGATTTATTGAACTTTTCTTCAATCTTAGTTCTAATTTCTATGTCAATTCACTTGTAGGACTTAATGACCATTTCTATATGGGAGCAAGTATAAGTATTGTTGAAGAACTCATTTTCATAGCTATCTTTTACCTCGGAACCTACTACATCTTGAGAAACAAGGTTAATTTGCAATAGTTTCATAATCAAAAAGGATAACATCTCACCGCAGAGAGGCTATCCTTTTTTCTTTTATCTCATTTTCCGTCTAACTTTATCTTACAGACGAATCCTTCTAACCAATTAAATAACAAAATCTGATTTAAAGGTCCTGTTTAATTTCTCTATTGTGACACTATCATTATATTCCTTAAGTATTCTCATAGCTTTGGAACATTCTTTTTTACCTAACTCTACTTGATTCGTTTTTATGAGATAAATACCTTTTAAAAAAAGCAAATAAGTCTTTTCAAAATAATATCCTTGTCTGGTCAGTAAATTTTCTAAATCATCTATAAAAAATTGAGCGCTATCTAGCAAATTATTTTTTAATAGTAATTCTAAATTAAATAAATATAAAGGAATTACTCTATGTGTTCCCATATCTGTTTTTAAAAAATGTCGTGTTTTCTTGATTACCGCTCTATATAGTAAGCTTATGGTTTTAGTGTTCATAAAAAACACCGAATTATAGAAAATTTTCAGTTCATACTCTATCCAATTATCTACAGAAAGCAAATACTTGATTAACTCATTACATTTAGAGGCATTGTAAGGAAGATTTGCAAGGCGATTAATCTGTTGTTCAGCAATCAACTTTATGTGACAATTGCATAGACTTTTTTCCTGCTTTTGTTTTAGCTCTATTTTCTTTATTAGTTCTTGTAACAAAATGATATCTGAAGAGTTTACAGCATGTTCTAATTCTTCAAAAAAGCATTCTTTTTTGGAATAATAGCAATGAACTAATTCTTCAAATTCCGAAAATGATATCCCCAGGCGATTTAACAACATATAAAAATGATCAATAGATAATTTTGTAATCCCATTTTCGAAACGAGAAATAGTTGACTCACTAATCTTATCACAAGCCAAATCTTTAAGACGAAAATTTTTTGAAATACGAATATCCTTTAAAACTGCTCCAAAATTTTCCATACTATTCCTCTTCCATTTCTGCAAAAAATTAAACCTGTTTTTTTATTTGTGATATGATTATGATTATACAAAAATAAAACAGAAAGGACAATATGATTATGAAAAATTTTTCTTATCATCGGTTGCTTCACTGAACTTAGCGTCAACACTTCCAGTAAATAGTCCAGTTTCTGCTCAAGAATCTATCTCTCCCTAGGATTATAGTCACTCCAATGGCAGTTGGATTCAATCGAATAGCCGTTGGTGGTATAAACATTCTGGCGGTTCTTACACTAAAAACGGGTGAAACATCAACGAGAGCAGTACCTATCGAAGACGTTAATGCTATGGAAAAGGTTTTTAGTAACCAAAACTTTAGCGAAGTAGTTCGTTTTCCAGATAAAACTAAGTCCGAGATTATTGCAAAAATGCAAGAGCTTTTCAAATCTTCTAGCGAAAGCGATGTAAATTATCTTTACCTTACTTGTCATGGTGGAGAAGATGGAAAGATAGCCATTGGCAGCGATAAAACATCCTTTTCAGGTTGGGAATTGGCATCTATACTGAAACAATATAAAGGTAAGTTTGTGGTTATGCTGGATTGTTGTCACGCTGGGACAATTATTTCTAAAGATAATACAGGTGAAGCCAATGAAGAAGCCTCTACGAAATATTTTGATTTAGATGAATTTGTATCAGGTTTTTCTAATATGAATGGTGGCGAAAAAGCAGGTGAGATGATTGACTCTAAATTTTTAGTACTCTGCTCATCAAGTTCATCAGAATACTCTAGCGGCGGAGCTTTAAGTTTGGCAACTAAATATTGGTCTTTAGGTTCAGGATGGAACCCTGTACAGCAATCTCAAGGTTCTTTAATTGCTGATCAAAATTATAACAATAGAATCACGCTAAACGAATTGTATTCTTACTCACGTGAACAAGTCTTAAAACAAAATCATAAACAACATATTGAAGTTTATCCAGAAAACAGTCAATTTGTTTTATTCCAAAAATAAGGAGTCAAGAAAATGAAAGTATCAAAAAAAATCACATTATTTGGTTTATCTCTAGCAGGTTTAGCTTTACTAGCTTTTCCTCATTCAGGTCAAGCCTTCGAGCTTAAAGAAGAATGGGTTATTAAGGGTGGGGTTAAGTATCAAGATGGCAAAATTCTTCGATTTAATAATGGCCATGAAGTCGATATCAAAGTCTTGAATTTGCCAAAAACTGAGAAAATCGAGTGGACGGTTAGTCTCAATGGTCAAGATCAGACTGTCAATTTCCTAGGTCAAGAAAAGGACAAGTCTATGGTCGGTACAGAAGGGCGTTACCTGAATTTCTATGTACCTTATGGCTATAGAGGAGATATCAAGGTAGAAGCCAAGAGCGGAAATGAAGTAAAGACCTGGTCCACTAAAGTAGTAGATGATGTATATAATGATGGCGGAAAGAGTGGTTACTTCCGTATTGACGAATCAAATGATCAACACACCTACCTTGATGCAAAATGGGACTATCAAACCAAGACCTACACTGCTACCTTACCAGAGACTGTCAATGGTCAAAAAGTATTTGCTTGGGCAGACGACTATGTAGAATTGAAACTTCAAAAACCAGGAGTTATCAGTCATTCCTACAAGGGGGGAGGAGCCTTCAAAACACTTTATCCAATTGTAAAAGCAGAAAGCTGGCTAAAAAAGAATTACAGTGAAAAGTGGTACTATCAAAAACAAGGTCAACTAGTTCAAAATGCTTGGGTTAAGGACAAGGGAACTTGGTACTTTATGAATGATAAAGGAGTCATGTTCAATCAAACTTGGCTCTATCAAGGTAGCAACTGGTATGCCTTTAAATCATCAGGAGCTATGATTGCTAGCGATTGGTTATATGATAATGGCTCTTGGTATTACCTAAAAGATTCAGGTTCTATGGCGACAGGTTGGATCAAAGATAGTGGATCTTGGTATTATCTAAACAACTCAGGTGCTATGGCAACAGGCTGGGTGAAAGATAGTGGATCTTGGTATTACCTTGCTTCATCAGGTAAGATGCTTCACAATACCTACACACCAGATGGCTACTATGTAGATGCCAGTGGCGCTTGGAAATAATCTAAAATATAAATTTTATTCCATCGGTTATTAGTGTCCCTGCTCAGACTAAATGTTATCAGAGCTGCAAGAAAAATCTAGATAATAATACAAAAAGCGAACAAAACAACGAATTCTGTTTTGTTCGCTTTTTGTTTTAATCTGTGTCATTACAATATTTTCATTTAATTGTATATCCCCAAAAAATTACATTTTTATATGAAGTGTTTGAGATAAAAGCAAACGTTAAATCATATCCTCAAAAAAACGGGATTAGATCATTTGGAAAATAGAATGCTCAGAAATGATAGTCTATCTGGTGGCGAGAAACAACGCCTAGAAATCGCTCGCGCCCTCTACCATGATAGCCAACTCATCTTAGCAGATGAGATTAAGGCCAATCTTGACTCGGAAAATAGCAGAAAAATTAGCGACTTGCTCTTCTCCCTACCACAGACAGTCATAGAAGTCATTCACCACTACACAGAAGAAGACTTAAAACACTATGACCAAGTCATTCATTTAAGCATAGAAAAGTAGTATTCTTCGAAAATCGCTTCAAACTATGTCAGTTTGACCTACAACCCCAATACTTTGTTTTGAGCAACATGCAGCTGACTTCCTAGTTTATTCTTTAATTTTCATTATCCCTTGTTCATTTGCTTGAAATTTTCTGAAAAAAGAGTAAACTGGTATTCAAGAAGTCTATTTCGTGGAGTTTAGGATGAAATTATATGTTCAATTAATGATTCTCTTTGTGATTTCTCTAATCGGAGAGGGAATTTCCAGTTTCTTTCATTTGCCCATCCCGGGCAGTATTATCGGTTTGATTATTCTCTTTCTAGCCCTGCAGTTCAAGTGGCTGAGAACCAGACATGTCAACATGGTTGGGAATTTCTTGCTGGCCAATATGACCATTCTCTTTTTACCGCCAGCAGTGGGAATCATGGAGAAGTTTGATGTGATTGCTCCCTATCTTTTGCCCATTGTTTTGATTGTCTTTTTTGCAGCTGTTATCAATATTATCCTCATTGCTTTGGTGGTTCAGTTTATCAAACGACGGTTTGAGGGAGATTACGAGAAAGGAGATGCCAAATGAGTGAATTTGTTTCCAATCCCCTATTTGGACTTGCCCTGTCTATCCTAGCCTATCTAGTGGGAATGCTGATTTACAGACGTTTTCCTCATCCATTGACAACGCCCTTGCTTTTGTCAGCTGTTTTCATTATCATCTTTCTAAAGGTGACGGGTATTTCTTACCAAGATTACTATCAAGGTGGGGTTTATCTGAACAACTTGATTGTCCCGTCGACCGTGGCTCTAGGGATTCCGCTTTATAAGAGTTTTCACTTGATGAAGCACCATGCACGGAGTATTCTCTTTGGTAGTTTGTTAGCGGTAGTGGTCAATACCTCTTTCACGGCCCTTGTAGCAAAGATTTTTGGAATGGACTTTTTCTTAGCCATTTCTCTCTTTCCCAAGTCAGTGACAACCGCCATGGCAGTGGGAATTACAGAAAAATTGCAAGGTCTGACAACCGTGACCTTGGTGGTTGTAGTGGCGACTGGGATTTTAACCAGTGTGATTGGCCCAACCCTTTTGAAGTGGTTGAAAATTGACGACCCAGTAGCTGTTGGTCTTTCCCTTGGAGGAACAGGACACGCAGTCGGAACAGGCACAGCCTTCCGATACGGCTCTGTAGCAGGAGCTATGGGTGGTTTGGCTATCGGTGTCACTGGTATTCTCTATGTCTTTGTCAGCCCTATCGTAGCTAGTTTGATATTGAGTTAATACTCTTCGAAAATCTCTTCAAACCGCGTCAACGTCCATCTGCAACCTCAAAACACTGTTTTGAGCAACCTGCGGCTAGTTTCCTAGTTTGCTCTTTGATTTTCATTGAGTATAAAAAGCAAGGAATTCGAGCAATCTCATTATGGTAGTGACATGGGGGTCTAACTTCTCATATTTATACATTTCTCCAATCAGTTAGTTGTTTACAATCGAGATTTTCTATACTCTCCTTATAAGATTTTCGCATAAGATGAGACAGCACACGCTGAAGACGTCTATGTTATTTAGATTTAATGCAATCTTTTAAAAGAGTTTTGATAATCTATATTTCTTATTTAGTTTAGTTGATTTCATATCACTATACTATAATGCTTATCCAAATGATTACACGATCAAAACACCCTATTATTAGATGCTTACGAAACAGATTTTTATACTCTTCAAACCACATCAGCTTGTCCTTAGTGTGTATATGTTACTGACTTGGTCAGTTCCTCAACCTCAAAACTATGTTTCGAGGAGCCTTCCGCTAACTTCCCAGTCTGATTTTCATTGACTATTAACGATACTTTATCACATAAAGAGGCTGGATGAAAAGTCTTCACAATCAAAAAATGCATACTATCAGGTCTTGAAAAATCCTGGTCGTATGCGTTTTTTGTGAGCTGACTTATTTCCTTTCACTATATCGCAAAATAAAATAAGAACGGAACGATGGGATTTTGGAATTCAAATCAATTTATAAGAATGTTTTAGAAGCAATATTATCCTATTCCAGATTCAGTTCACTATACAATTGAGTTTTCAAGCAACTTGTTTACATAATGTGTGCATAATTAGGTTCGTGATTCCACTCTTTTTATCTCTAAAAAACCTCGCTTTCGCGAGGATCTTCTATTTATAAGCTAAGGCACGTTTAAAGGTTTTCCAAATCCCTAAATCATCCGTTTGAAGAACGAGACTAGCATACATGCGTCCGATAAATCCTGTTGCTACCACTGCAAAAATCACTGTAATAGCAAGTGAAATCCATGCTTCTACTCCCCCTGCATAGCCATTAATGGTTCTAAATGGCATAAAGAAGGTCGAAATAAAGGGAATATAAGAACCAATCTTCAAGATGAGATTGTCCCCAGCTGCACCTAGAGCTGTCACTCCAAAAAAACCACCCATAATCAAAATCATCAAAGGCGACAAGGCTTTTCCTGCGTCCTCCGGACGAGAAACCATAGAACCTAGAAAGGCAGCCAAGACGACGTACATAAAGAGACTAACCAAAATAAAGAGCAAGGTATTCAGTGAGAAAGCATCTCCCAAGTGATCTAAAACACCAGACTGAGCCAAGAATGGCAAATCTTTAAAGAACATAATGGCAGCGAGACCACCTACAACATAAATCCCGATATGCGTTAAAATCACCAGAAACAGAGCCATCATCCGCGCATAGAAATAGTGACTAGCCCTTATGCTAGAAAAGACAACTTCCATAATTTTGGTGCCTTTTTCACTGGCAACTTCCTGAGCAGTTACACCCGCATAGGTAATCAGAATCATATAAAGAAAGAATCCTAAGGCACCTGCTGCCATTGTTTGAATAAACTTTTTATTTTCCTTGGCTTCATCAATCTTTTCTGTGAATTGAATTGTCTGCGCTAAGCGTTTTTCCTGCTCTTGAGACAAGGAGGCCGTTGAACGATTAAGCTGATTTTGCAGTTCATTGAGTGTATCTGTAACTGCAAATTTAATTCCATTTTCAAGCGATGTTTCGCCATGATAAACTGCCTTTAGAACACTATCTTCTTGATCAATAGTTAGATAGCCTTTTAATTTTTCATCTTTAATCGCTTCTTTGGCACTTGCTTCGTCTTTATAGTCAAAGTTAACACCATTTACATTCTTCAGTCCTTCTGCTACAGATGGCACTGTTGTCACTACTGCCACTTTATCATTTTTAGCCATAGAAGAACCTTGGAGATAGGCAATTCCTACAGAGATTCCTAAAAAGAGGAACGGCGAAATCACCATAAAGAAGAAACTCCACGATTTGACATGTCGAAGATAGGTTTCCTTGATTACAACCCACATATTTCTCATACTTCCACCCCTGATTCTAGTTTAAAGATTTCATCGATTGTTGGCGCTTGTTGGTCAAAGGTTGCAATATATTGCCCTTGAGTCAAGATTGGGAAGAGTTCCCTTCCAGCACTCTCATCCTCCAAAATCAATTTCCAACTGCCTTGTTTGGTCAAGCTCACCTGTTTAACATGAGGAAGTTTTTCCAATTCTTCCTTGCTTCGTTCACTTGAAACAAAGAGACGCGTTTTCCCATATTGATTTCGGACATCCTGAACTGGTCCATGCAAGACCACACGGCCATCTCGGATCATGAGAATATCGTCACAAAGCTCCTCGACGTTGGTCATGACATGGTCAGAAAAGATGATGGTTGCCCCACGTTCTTTTTCTTGAAAAATGACTTGCTTGAGCAATTCTGTATTGACTGGGTCCAATCCACTGAAAGGCTCATCCAAGATAATCAAGTCTGGTTCATGAATTAGAGTAATGATGAGCTGAATCTTCTGCTGATTTCCTTTTGACAGACTCTTGATTTTATCTGTCAGCTTCCCTTTCACTTCCAACCTCTTCATCCATTGAGGGAGTTTTTCCTTGACCTCCTTGGAATCCATACCTTTTAGAGTCGCCAAATAACGAACTTGTTCAAGGACTGTCAATTTAGGCATGAGACTGCGTTCTTCAGGCAGATAGCCAATCCGAGCATAGGTCTCCTGATGAATATCCTGCCCATCCAGACTGATTTCTCCTTGATATTCTAAAAACTTCAAAATACTGTGGAAAATCGTTGTCTTCCCAGCACCATTTTTTCCGACTAGCCCCAAAATACGACCTGGTCGCGCTTGAAAGTCAATACCAAACAAAACTTGCTTGGATCCAAAACTTTTCTCTAGACTTCTTACTTCGAGCATCTTTAACCTCCGAAATTTTTTTCACTCATTATACTCCTTTTTGATAGCCTTTACAATGATTTCTGTCTATTTTTAGAAGACTAATACTGTGTAAAATATGGCCTGGAGTACTTTTAGCGATAAATCCATTATACAGTAGTAAAGTTAATTTATCCACTCTGCTCCTCAACTGTCTATTTTTAATCCTGAATTGTTATTTGAGTAAGTTCTTTTTCCTTATAAAGTTTTCTTCCTCTAAAACTTCTGGAAAAAAGCGAATAATTTCTTGACAACATTTTTTATAAGAAACAAGTTCATCTATCATTTCAAGAAGAAGTAATCCTTTATCCACTAATGGACGGAACGGAATTCAATCGCCTGTCCGATATGTTTTCTAAGGATGATATCTATTATGCACACTCCTATAGGATCTAATGAAAATCACAACAAGCTCATTCGTAAATGGTTACCTAAGCCTAAGGGAACTAAGAAAACGACTCCCAAAGAAATTGCATTCATCGAAAAATGGATTAACAACTATCCTAAAAAATTCTTGAACTACAAGTCGCTCAGAGAAGACTTCTTGATGGCTAACTTGAACTTGAAATTTAGCAATAATTCATTCACCATCTAACTATATTTAGTAATTATTTCAGAACTGATTAATATTAAAATTAACTAACGATTCAAAAGATTCATACTAGACATAAATTACGTCCATCAGATAGACTCTTACTATTTTTAGATTTTAACTTTTCTAGCTTTAGAAAACATATAAACTTTAGGAAAGGCAACTATTCGAAAACTAGAAGACCTCAAAACTTTCTCAGATAAGCTATTCGAAACGTAGAATACTTTTAAATTTATGTAATTGCGATAATTCGAGACTTAGAATACATATAAACCTTAGCAAACGAATCTATTCTAAGTCTCGAAATCCTGTATTCCCATCTATTCCTCATCAAAAAGACTCATTCCCCCTTTCTCCTCCAAAATATGGTATAGTAGAGTTATACTATCTATGAGGAGTTTACATGTCACAGGATAAACAAATGAAAGCTGTTTCTCCCCTTCTACAGCAAGTTATCAATATCTCATCGATTGTCGGTGGGGTTGGGAGTTTGATTTTCTGTATTTGGGCTTATCAGGCTGGGATTTTACAGTCCAAGGAAACCCTCTCTGCCTTTATCCAGCAGGCAGGTATCTGGGGGCCACCTCTCTTTATCTTTTTACAGATTTTACAAACGGTCGTCCCTATCATTCCTGGGGCCTTGACCTCGGTGGCTGGTGTCTTTATCTACGGTCACATCATCGGGACTATCTACAACTATATCGGTATCGTGATTGGCTGTGCTATTATCTTTTATCTGGTGCGCCTCTATGGGGCCGCCTTTGTCCAGTCTGTCGTCAGCAAGCGCACCTACGACAAGTACATCGGTTGGCTGGATAAGGGCAATCGTTTTGACCGTTTCTTTATCTTTATGATGATTTGGCCCATTAGTCCAGCTGACTTTCTCTGTATGCTGGCTGCTCTGACCAAGATGAGTTTCAAGCGCTATATGATTATCATCGTTCTGACCAAGCCCTTTACCCTCGTGGTTTATACCTACGGTCTGACCTATATTATTGACTTTTTCTGGCAAATGCTTTGACACGTAAAAAATCCGTTTGGTTTCCCAAGCGGATTTTGTGCTTTATTTTGAAACTTCTTTTGCAAGAACAAAGTTCCCAAGTGTGGCAGAACCATTTCCTGCGACTGCTGGAGTCACGATATATTCACGCACATCAGGTACTGGTAGGTAGCCATTAAGAAGAGATGTAAATTTCTCACGGACACGGTCCAGCATGTGTTGTTGAGCCATGACCCCTCCACCAAAGACAATCACGTCTGGTCGGAAAGTCACTGTCGCATTAACCGCAGCTTGAGCGATATAGTAGGCTTGAACATCCCAAACAGGGTTGTTAAGTTCAATATTTTCCCCACGAACACCTGTACGAGCTTCCAAACTTGGACCAGCTGCATAGCCTTCCAGACATCCCTTATGGAAAGGACAAACACCCTTAAACTCTTTTTCAATATCCATTGGGTGTCTAGCAACATAATAATGACCCATTTCAGGGTGACCCACACCACCGATAAACTCACCACGTTGGATGACACCTGCACCGATACCTGTACCGATTGTGTAATAAACCAAGTTTTCGATACGACCACCAGCATTGTTACGGGCAACCACTTCACCATAAGCAGAGCTGTTTACGTCGGTTGTGAAGTACATTGGCACGTTGAGGGCACGACGAAGGGCACCAAGCAAGTCCACATTTGCCCAGTTTGGTTTTGGAGTCGTTGTGATAAAGCCATAAGTTTTTGAGTTTTTATCAATATCAATCGGACCAAATGAACCAACTGCAAGACCAGCAAGATTATCGAATTTTGAGAAGAACTCGATGGTTTTATCGATTGTTTCGATTGGAGTTGTCGTTGGAAATTGCGTTTTTTCTACAACGTTAAAGTTTTCATCACCGACAGCACAGACAAACTTTGTACCGCCCGCTTCCAAGCTTCCATATAATTTTGTCATGATAAACCTCTTGTTTTTATTTTCTTTATTATAGCATATTTCGAAAGTCTAAATTTCTCTATTTTTTAGATTTTCCTCTGTAAATCTTACCATTCAAGCAAAAACGAACAAACATGTCATTTGTTCGTTTTCACATTAGAGAGGATTGATTAGATTTTCACTTCGATCACAGCATCCCCCTTCGCAACTGAACCTGTTGCGACTGGAGCTACTGAAGCGTAGTCAGCTGTGTTTGTAACGATAACCATTGTTGTATCATCAAGACCAGCTGCAGCGATTTTGTTTGAGTCAAATGTTCCAAGAACATCGCCAGCTTTAACCTTGTCACCTTGAGCAACTTTTGCTTCAAAACCGTCACCGTTCATTGTTACAGTGTCGATACCAACGTGGATCAAAACTTCAGCACCATCAGTTGTTTTCAAGCCAAAAGCGTGTCCTGTTGGAAAGGCAATTGAAACTTCAGCATCAGCTGGTGCATATACCACACCTTGACTTGGTTTCACAGCGATACCTTGTCCCATAGCTCCGCTTGAGAAAACAGGGTCATTAACATCAGCAAGAGCTACAACATCACCGACGATAGGAGTTACAAGTGTTTCATTTTGAAGGGCTGCTGGAACGTTGCCAGTTGTTTCTTCTTGAACCAAACGTTCTGTAGTCGCTTCAGTAGCAACTTCTTCTTCGTCCTCATAACCAAACATGTAAGTAAGGGCAAAACCAAGGGCAAATGATACAGCTACCATAAGAATGTATTGTACAAGTTGTCCGTTACCAACATAAAGCATTGTACCAGGGATGATGGTGATACCACTACCATTACCTGCAAGTCCAAGGATAGAAGCCAATCCACCACCGATTGCACCAGCAATCAATGAAAGGAAGAATGGTTTACGGAAGCGCAAGTTCACCCCGAAGATAGCAGGCTCTGTAATACCGAGGAAGGCAGAAAGAGCAGCTGGGAAAGCAAGTGTTTTCAGTTTTGGATTTTTAGTTTTAACACCAACCGCAACAGTCGCAGCACCTTGGGCTGTCATAGCAGCTGTGATGATCGCGTTGAATGGGTTAGCATGGTCAGTAGCAAGCAATTGAACTTCAAGTAAGTTGAAGATGTGGTGCACACCTGACACGACGATCAATTGGTGAACCCCACCAATCAAGAAACCACCAAGACCAAATGGCAAGCTAAGGATCGCTTTTGTAGCGATAAGGATGTAGTTTTCAACAACGTGGAAGACTGGTCCAATGACAAAGAGTCCAAGAATTGACATGACCAAAAGTGTCACGAATGGTGTTACCAAGAGGTCAATAACATCTGGAACAACCTTGCGGACAGCTTTTTCAAATTTAGCTCCGACAACCCCGATGATGAAGGCTGGAAGAACTGAACCTTGCAAACCAACAACAGGGATGAAACCAAAGAAGTTCATCGCTGTTACTTCACCACCTTGAGCAACTGCCCAAGCGTTTGGAAGTGAGCCAGAAACAAGCATCATACCAAGAACGATACCAACGGCAGGATTTCCACCGAATACACGGAAGGTTGACCACACAACCAAACCTGGCAAGATGATAAAGGCTGTATCTGTCAAGATTTGAGTGTAAGTTGCAAAGTCACCTGGAAGTGGCATTTCAAGAGCGTTGAAAAGACCACGCACACCCATGAAGAGACCAGTTGCTACGATAACTGGGATGATTGGAACGAAAACGTCACCGAAAGTACGGATAGCACGTTGGAACCAGTTCCCTTGTTTAGCAGCTTCTGCTTTCATGTCATCTTTAGATGATGTTGGCAAACCAAGTGCAACAACTTCATCGTACATTTTGTTTACTGTACCAGTACCAAAGATAATTTGGTATTGACCTGAGTTAAAGAAAGCACCTTGAACTTTTTCCAAGTTCTCAATCACTTCTTTATTGATTTTTCCTTCATCTTTGACCATAACACGAAGACGAGTCGCACAGTGGGCAACACTGTTGACATTTTCACGTCCGCCCAAGGCATCGATGACTTTTTTTGCAATTTCCTGATTGTTCATTTGCAAAAATCTCCTTATATAAAATTTTTGTTCTTGTTTGAAAGCGATTTTATCCGCCCTTACGACTATTATTTTATCATGTTTTAGAAATATGTCAAGCGTTTTGCAGGAAAAATATTCTATCCACTTAGTGGACACGCTTTAGATTGATTGTTTTTTACTATTTTATCAGGTATTCCTTGAAAAAATAAGTTTAAAATCATGATTAAAAAGGGTTTCATTTCATGATCTTTCACATTTTCGTGAAAATTTGATCGATTTCCTGCATTTATTTTATGATAAACGTTTGACAGCTTTTTCTCTTTTTTAACATAAAAGGCTTGCTTTTTTTTCCGAAAACGGTTACTATTAAAAGTGATAAGATTTTTGGAGGAATGAATGAATGGAATGGACAACTGAGCGTCGTTACAGACTTTATCAAGATTGGACGCAAGAAGAAATTCAACATATAAAAGAAAATATGGCACAATCTCCATGGCATACTCATTACCATGTTGAGCCAAAAACAGGACTTCTCAACGACCCAAATGGCTTTTCTTACTTTGATGGGAAATGGATTGTTTTTTATCAGAACTTTCCTTTTGGTGCAGCCCACGGTTTGAAATCTTGGGTGCAATTGGAAAGTGAGGACTTGGTTCACTTCACAGAAACTGGAGTCAAAGTTTTACCTGATACTCCATTAGATAGTCACGGTGCCTATTCTGGTTCTGCCATGCAGTTTGGTGATAACTTGTTCCTATTTTATACAGGAAATGTCCGCGATGAAAACTGGATCCGTCACCCATACCAGATTGGGGCTTTGATGGATAAGGATGGCAAGATTACCAAGATTGATAATATCTTGATTGACCAGCCAGCTGACTCTACTGATCACTTCCGTGATCCGCAAATTTTTAACTTCAAGGGCCAATACTATGCTATCGTCGGTGGACAGGACTTGGAGAAAAAAGGCTTCGTCCGTCTCTACAAGTCTGTAGACAACGACTACACAAACTGGCAAGCCGTTGGCGACCTTGACTTTGCTAACGACCGCACTGCCTACATGATGGAATGCCCAAATCTGGTCTTTGTAGGGGAGCAACCTGTCCTTCTCTACTGCCCACAGGGATTGGATAAGAAGGTTCTAAACTACGATAATATCTATCCAAATATGTATAAGATTGGGGCTTCCTTTGACCCTGAAAATGCCAAAATGGTAGATGTATCTCAACTTCAAAACATGGACTATGGTTTCGAAGCCTATGCAACTCAAGCCTTCAACGCTCCTGATGGACGTGCTCTAGCTGTTAGCTGGCTTGGCTTGCCTGATGTTTCATATCCATCTGACCGTTTTGACCACCAAGGAACCTTCTCTTTGGTCAAAGAACTCACTATCAAAGACGGTAAACTCTACCAATTCCCAGTCGCAGCTGTCAAGGACCTTCGTGCCTCTGAAGAAGCCTTCTCAAATCGTGCCCAAACTAAGAACACTTACGAACTTGAACTCAGCTTGGAAACTAATAGCCAGAGCGAGATTGTCTTACTTGCTGATCAAGAAGACAAGGGACTTTCCATCAACTTTGACCTTGTAAATGGTCAAGTGACAGTGGATCGTAGCCAGGCTGGAGAACAGTATGCCCAAGAATTTGGAACTACACGTTCTTGCCCTATCGAGAATCAGGCTACTACTGCTACAATCTTTATCGATAACTCTGTCTTTGAAATTTTCATCGATAAAGGAGAAAAAGTATTTTCTGGTCGTGTCTTCCCACATGCGGACCAAAATGGGATCCTGATTAAATCTGGAAACCCAACTGGAACTTACTATGAATTAGATTATGGTCGCAAAACTAACTGATGTCGCCAAACTTGCAGGCGTCAGCCCTACTACCGTTTCTCGGGTTATCAATAAAAAAGGCTATCTATCTGAAAAAACCATTCAAAAGGTCAATGAAGCCATGCGAGAACTGGGCTATAAACCCAACAACCTAGCTCGCAGTCTACAAGGAAAATCAGCTAAGTTAATCGGTTTGATTTTCCCCAATATTTCTAACGTTTTCTATGCAGAATTGATCGATAAGCTGGAACACCAACTCTTCAAAAATGGTTATAAGACCATCATCTGCAACAGTGAGCACGATTCTGAAAAGGAACGCGAATACATCGAAATGTTGGAAGCCAATCAGGTAGACGGCATCATTTCTGGTAGTCACAACTTGGGAATCGAAGACTACAATCGCGTGACAGCGCCGATTATTTCCTTTGACCGAAACTTGTCACCAGACATTCCTGTCGTTTCCTCTGACAACTATGCTGGTGGGGTTCTTGCTGCCCAGACTTTGGTTAAGACAGGTGCCCAGTCTATCATCATGATTACAGGGAATGACAATTCTAATTCGCCAACTGGACTACGCCACGCTGGTTTTGCATCCGTACTTCCAAAAGCTCCTATTATCAATGTTTCCAGTGACTTTTCTCCTGTCAGAAAAGAAATGGAAATCAAGAATATCTTGACTCGACAAAGACCAGATGCCATTTTTGCTTCAGATGATTTGACAGCTATTCTGGTCATTAAAATTGCTCAAGAACTGGGTATTTCTGTCCCTGAAGAGCTCAAGGTCATCGGATATGATGGGACCTACTTTATCGAGAATTACTACCCCCAACTGGCTACTATCAAGCAACCTTTGGAAGAGATTGCCTGCCTCACTGTTGATCTACTCTTGCAAAAGATTGAAGGCAAGGAAGTCGCAACAACTGGTTACTTTTTACCAGTTACATTATTACCAGGAAAAAGTATTTAAACACAAGAAAGAGCCTGAGACAAAATAGTTCTCGACCACAAAAAGCTAGAGATTTCCAATTGCGGAACTCTAGCTTTTTAATTTTGAGTCGTTCTCTTATTGTATTTTAAGAGGTTATTAGCCATAAGTACCAATCCCATGTCAATTCTCACTTGACGCTTGCCCCTCAGATTACATCTCTTGTAACCCAAACAAGCCTTTATCTGCCCAAAGACAGGTTCCACATCAATCTTACGTTGAGCGAAAATCTGTCTACCTTCAGGAGATAAAAGCGCCTGACATTCTTTAGCTTTCAAGTTTTGATAGCGTTCGTTCATATACAGTCCCTTTTGAGGGGCTGATTTAGGTTCATCAGCATAGTAAACCTTGATTTCCTGTTGAAAGTCCGTCTGTGTTTTCTGATGTTTGGTATGGTGAAAACGATAGCACCAGCTATCAGGATGTGTGTAGCTATCCTCCTTGTCATTATAGTGCCAATTCGATAAGTTTTTAGCTGACTGTTTATACCTTCTCTTTTGTTCCTTATCAAACACGGCATATTTAATCAGATGGTTTACCTGCTTTTCATCTAAACGAAGGAGGTTCTCTTCACTTCCATATCCAGCATCTGCGACAACTGTCTTCAAGTCATGCGGATAGGTTTCAAGGAAGGGGAGAAGAGTCTTGGTATCTGTCGGATTTGAAAAGACATCATAGTGAAGAACAAATTGGTTTTCCGTAGCGATTTGAAGATTATAAGCAGCCTTGAGTTGGCCATTTTTCATATGATCTTCCTTCATGCGCATAAAAGTGGCATCTGGATCGGTTTTGGAAAAACTGTTACGCCCTTCAAATATCTCCTGATAGCTCTCATATTTTTCAGTACGTACTGAAAAATCATCCTTGACTTTACGCAAGACTTTCTTAAGTTTACGACGTTGGGTTTTACGTT
Organism: Streptococcus pneumoniae; assembly: GCF_001096185.1. GTDB lineage: Bacteria > Bacillota > Bacilli > Lactobacillales > Streptococcaceae > Streptococcus > Streptococcus pneumoniae_B. The sequence goes on along the minus strand of NZ_CRPU01000002.1, from coordinate 122,245 downwards.
TATCCTTTCCTTTAACGGGTGTCTCCTCAATATCTTGGCTCAGTTTGTCCAATTCTTCTTCAAGGACTTGAGCGAATGCAAGCAACTGCTCTGAAGAAATTGGTTCTTCTTCATCCAGCTTAATAGCCTGATGGATAAGGGGTGTGATTTCTTCTTGAAAATAGATCTGTATCTGTTCTTGAAGTTTGGCGGAGAATTTCTCTGTCGCTTTCTTCCACACAAAACTATACTTGTTGGCATTAGCTTCAATCTTAGTCCCGTCAATAAACAGACAATCTAAAGTCACTAATTCTTCCATTTTTAAACGAAGATTGAGGTCGATGAAAAGATTACGAATGAGTTCTTCCATCCCTTCAGCGACTCGAAAACGATTGATGGTGCGGTAGCTGACAACTAACTGTCCTGTTAGGTACTGCATAGCCAGATTTTCAACCATCATTTTTTCAATTTTTCGTCCAGAGAAAATCCCTTGTGAATAGGCAAATAGAAGAGCAGATACAAGCATTTTAGGGTGATAAGACGGGCGACCAAAGGCATGATAGAAGGCGTGGAAATGACAATCCTCCAAGGTATTTACCACTCTTTCAATAGTAAAGACGAGATGGTCTTGTGGCAAGAAAGAACTGATTTCTAGTGGTAAAATTGTTTGATTTGTGTTATAGTGAATATGCATGGGATAGCCTTTCTAAATGGTTTATTAAGCAATTCTATTTTACCAAGACTATCGCAACCATGCAAAAAAGCAACGGCAAATCCGTTGCTTTTTTTGGAGATGGGAGACTTTTGTCCCAGACTCTTTTTATGACCTTAAGCTTTCGAGATAACGCTGGGCTGTCTCTAAGTTAAATGTTTTCTCAGCTATAAGGCGCTCAACTAGGAGAGCAACCTCAGATTCACTAGCCCCAGCAAGGAGAGCTAAGGATTTAGCCTGCAATTTCATGTGGCCTTGCTGGATTCCTGTGCTCACCAAGGCTTTGAGGGCAGCAAAGTTTTGGGCAAGTCCGATAGAAACGATAAGCTGTGCTAATTCCTTGGCAGAAGGATTTCCTAGTAGTTCATGACTGAGGGCTACACGAGGGTTGAGGCCGATAGAGCCACCCTTGGTCGCCACAGGCATGGGCAGGGTCATCTCACCAACCAATTCTTCTCTTTCAAGATCCAGCGTCCATTGACTAAGACCTTGGTAATGTCCATTTCGACTGGCAAAAGCATGATCTCCCGCCTCAATGGCACGCCAGTCATTACCAGTGGCAATCAAAATGGCATCAATACCATTAAAAATCCCTTTATTGTGGGTAGCTGCTCGATAAGGATCAGCCTGCGCAAACTGGCTAGCCAGAGCTATCTTCTCCGCAATTTCTCGTCCCTGATCCTTTTGGCGGCTCAAATAGCGAAAGGCGATGCGACAGCTAGCTGTCACCAGAGAATCGGTCGCGTAATTAGAAAGAATCCCCATAAGACTCTGACCCTGACTGAGTTCTTCTAAGACTGGTTTCAAGGCCTCCAGCATGGTGTTGAGCATATTAGCACCCATGGCTTCCTGGGTATCGACATGAAGATAAACAACGAGAAAGTCCGTTTCACCTTTGATCTGCTCTACATGTAAATCACGCGCCCCACCTCCTCGTTTAACGATAGAAGGATAGGCTTGATTGGCAAGCTCCAAGAGTTCTGCTTTCTTGCTGGCAATCTTCTCTTGGGCTTGTTCAGGTTCAACAACTTGATAAAGGGCTACCTGTCCAATCATCTGACGCTCATGCACTTGAGCAGTAAAGCCACCTGCTCGCTTGATAATTTTGCTGGCATAGCTGGCCGCAGCAACCACAGAGGGCTCTTCTGTCACATAAGGAATGGTGTATTCCTGACCGTTGACGAGGACCTCTGGAACCAACGAATAAGGCAGAGAAAAAGTTCCCACTACATTCTCACTCAACTGGTCTGCCACAGTCACACTCATCTGTTCATCCTGCTCCAGACTGGTTTGTTTTTCAGTACTAAGGAGCGCCTGAGCTTGTAACAACTCGAGGCGCTCTTGGTATGATTTTTTAGAAAATCCATTCCAACTTATCTTCATTATTTTTCAACCTTGCTATAACGGCGTTGGTGGTCAACAATTTCAACCAAGGCAAAATCTTGATTTTCATAGCCAGCAAACTGGGCAGAGTTTGTTTCATCCAAGTCTACTTCCTCAAAGAAGACCTTTTCATAGTCTGCAACAGACAGGGCAGTTCGTTGGTTGAGCTTGTTCAAGCGGTCTTTATCCAAATAAGCTTCATATCCTTCAACCAATTCACCACTGAAGAACTCAGCCACAGCCCCACTTCCGTAACTATAAAGGGCGATTTTATCCCCAGCCTTCAAGCTATCTGTATTTTCTAAGAGAGACAAGAGTCCGAGGAAGAGGGAACCTGTATAGATATTCCCCACCTTTTGACTGTAAAGAATAGACTGATCAAAATGCTTTTGTAAGAGGTCTTTTTTCTCTTGAGGCAAGCTCTTATCCATGATTTTTTTCAAGCCTTTTAGCGCTAATTTAGGATAAGGCAAGTGGAAACAAACAGCCGCAAAATCATCTAAGGTAAGCTGATAGCGTTTTTGGTATTCAAGCCAAGTCGTTTTCAAACTATCCAAATATTGTTGGGTAGAATAGACACCATTTACATAAGGTGTTGTTGAGTAATTTGGACGCCAGAAATCCATGATGTCACGAGTCTGAGCTACATTGTCATTATTAAAGGCCATCATGCGTGGATTTTGTGTAATCAACATGGCTACACTTCCAGCACCCTGAGTTGGTTCTCCTGGAGTTTCAATACCGTACTTGGCAATGTCACTAGCGATGACTAAGACTTTGGACTCTGGAGAATTTTCCACATGCAGTTTGGCATAATGGAGGGCAGCTGTCGCTCCGTAGCAGGCTTCCTTAATCTCGAAACTACGAGCAAAGGGCTGGATCCCCAACAATCCATGCACAAAGACGGCCGCAGCCTTACTCTGGTCAATTCCTGACTCGGTAGCCACAATGACCATATCGATTTCTTGTCTTTCTTGCTCGGTTAAAATAGAGTCACTCGCACTGGCCGCCAAGGTCACAATATCCTCAGTTAGGGGCGCAATACTCAATTCCTCGAGCAAGAGTCCTTTGCTTAATTTTTCAGGGTCAATTCCCCTCGCTTCTGCTAAGTCTTGTAATTTCAAGACATATTGACTGGTCGCAAAACCAATCTTATCAATACCGATTGTCATATTTACCTCTGTTTTATCATTCATGTAAAAAATCGTTCATTACTATTTTATCACAAATGGCAGTAAAAGAGAGAAAAAAGACTTGATTCACCAAATCAAGCCTCTTATGAATCTAATTTTTATGCTGTTTTCGTAAGTAAGAATAAAGTCTAAGAATCACTGTTCCGCTAGCCATTCCAATGGAAATGACCAAAGCCAGCATAACAACTAATGTTGCACTTGCCAGTGCTTTATTATAATCCCCCGTCACAAAAAAGGCAGTTGTTCGATAAGAAAGATAACCCGGAACCAGCGGTGCCAAGATGGCCAAGATAAAGACCACGGCAGGTGTCTTATAAAGAATACTTAAAATCTGGCTGACACATGAACCGATAATGGCGGCAATGAAGGTAGCAACAATAACATTGGTCGGTTCCTTGAGCAAGAGATAGATTAGCCAGACAGCCATGCCCAAAATCCCTCCAGGTAAGAGCATAGAGCGTTGCACATTGAGTACGATTAGAAAAGTGATAATAGCAAGAAGACTTGCTACTGCTTGTAATAAAAAGGTTGTTAGTGTCATATTAGTTCATCAATACTAAGGCGACAGAAGTTCCTGCCCCTAAAGCAAGGGTAATGAGTAGAGATTCAAACATCTTACTCATACCAGAGTTTATGTGGTTGGTCATAATATCACGAACCGCATTGGTCAAGGCAATCCCTGGTACAAAAGGCATGACGGCTCCTGCTATAATCAAATCTGCCGTTGAGGGAAAGCCTGTGTAGCGAGCCCAAAACTGAGCTATCATCCCAAAGACAAAGGCTCCAGCAAAGGCTGTTACAAAGGGAATTCGGATAAACTTTTCCACATAGAGGGAAAAGGCAAAACCAAATAAGGTCGCCACTCCTGCCCCAAGTGCGTCGTAGATGTTTCCACTAAACATAACTGAAAAGAAAGGGGCACTAAAGGTCGCAGCCAAAGTTACCTGCAACTTAGTATAAGGAAGCGGCTGGGCTTGCAAGGCCTTCAATTGCTTGAAGGCTGTCTCTAAATCAAGATTTCCTCCTACCAACTGACGAGAAATCTGGTTGACATCGCAGACTTTTTCGATGTTATAAGAAGAGGAGGTCACGCGCTTCATACGCGAAATATTGGTATTTTCAATGGAGAAAAATATAGCGGCAGGCATGGCAAGAACATTACAATCCACAATCCCCTGCGAATGCGCAATACGAATCATGGTATCTTCTACGCGATGAATCTCTGAACCACTTTTGAGGAGAATGGTTCCAGCTAACATAATCACATCAATAACGGCATTTAATTCTTTTGATTCTTCCATGCTTTCCTCCTTTTATCAACTCCTTCTATTCTATCACAAATCTGGAGTCAAAAAAAATCTTTGCCATGAAATCATGACAAAGATTGATTACTCATTTTGATTATCCATCTGATTTTAAGGAGTAGCTGAACTTGTTTTAGGTTTGTAGATTGAAATCTTGACTCTAGTCTTATTGAGGTCTACCTTTTCACCTGCTCTAGGACTTTGTTCAACAACCATGCCTTCTGCACTACCTGCAGGCGCTTTCGTCACTTCTACAACTTCTATATTGGCTTCCTTAATCCCAACAATTTGAATCAAATTATTCTTAGTAAACTCCAAGCTGGAACCAATGTAGCTCGGCATGGCAACACTTGTAACTTTTTTAGCTACTGTCAAGACGATTTGAGTAGGTTTACTCAAATCATAAGGAACACCTGCACCTGGACTTTGTTTCATAATCGTTCCTGGTTCGCTTTCGCTGGACTCTTCTTCCTCTATCTTAATCAAATTCTCAGGAACCTTCTTCTGCTTGAGTTCTGAGATGACTTCTGTAGAGTTCCGTCCAATATAGTTCCCTAATTGAATCGTCGTAGCTTTTTTAGCTACTGTCAAGACGATTTGAGTTGCCTTGCTCAAGTCATAGGTCGTACCTTCTGGTAGACTTTGCTTCATGACCGTTCCAGCCTCACTCTCATTGGACTCTTCTTCCTCAATTTTAATCAAATTATCTGGAACTTTTTTCTCTTTTAATTCCGCAATAACATCAGAGGATTTCCGACCTACATAATTACTAATTTGGAAGGATTGTTTGCCTGATGAGACAACCAAATTGATTTTAGTTCCTTCTTTTCGACCAGTTCCAGCGCCAGGATCTGTACGGATAATCCGCCCTTCTTCCACCTTTTCACTAGCCTCTGTCTTCTCCTCACCAATCTCAAAATTGGCTTTCTTGAGCGTTTCCTTGGCCTCCGCAACTGTCTGACCTGCCACATCTGGAATGGCAATGGTTGCAGGAGTTCTGGATAGTATCCAAATAAGAGAAGCTGCCACCAATACAATGCTGGCCAAAAAAATCAGGTAACGCATCTTAAATCTACGTTTTTTCGGTGCTTGTGGTTGGTAAGGTTCCTCTGTCACAGCCTGGCTTGGTTTTTTGATTGGTTTGTGTTCTGTCTGCGCTTGAACCTTAGGAATCGAAGTCAAGGTGCTCTGGGATACTTTTGGTAGAGTCTTGGTGTCCGCCTTAGTCGCATCGTCAAAGACCAGCTTTGGTTCATTACGACGATTATAAGACAAACTACTAGACAAGTCCACATACATTTCAGCTACTGATTTATAACGATCTGTCAATTTCTTAGCAGTTGCCTTGATAACAACATTCTCCAATGCCTGAGGCACAGATGGATTTTCAGCTATAACCGATGGCAGTGGTTTCTGGAAATGCTGAAGGGCGATGGTCACCGCACTATCTCCATCGTAAGGAATATGACCTGTCAGCATCTCATAGAAGATAATCCCCATGGCATAGATATCACTTTGTACAGTCGCCTTCGAACCACGCGCCTGCTCTGGTGACAAGTAATGAACTGAACCCAGCATCGAGTTAGTCTGAGTCAGACTCGTCTCAGCAAAGGCTACTGCAATCCCAAAGTCTGTAACCTTGACAGTCCCATCTGGTGTCAAGAGGATGTTTTGAGGTTTCAAGTCCCGGTGAACAATTCCTCTGGTATGAGCCAAGCGCATGGCTAGGAGGATTTGTCCCATAATACGGACGGCTTCTTCATTAGAAAGAGGATAATGTTCCTTGATATAGCGTTTAAGGTCAAGTCCAGCCACATACTCCATAGCGAGGTACTGTTGACCGTCTTCCTCGCCAATATCTGTTATCCGAACGATATGAGGATGGTCTAAATCTGCCATAGCTCTCGCTTCACGCTGAAAACGAGCTACAGCTATCGGGTCTGTCTGGTAGTTGGTTCTCAGAACCTTCACTGCCACTTCTTCCCCATCTAAGATTAAGTCTTTGGCTAGGTAGACATCCGCCATGCCTCCTCGACCAATCTGTTTGACAATCCGATAGCGTCCGGCAAAAATCTTGCCGATTTGGATCATTCTGCATCCTCCTCGTTCATAGAAACAAGGGCAACCGTAATGTTGTCTAAACCTCCTGCATTGTTAGCAAAACGAATAAGTGTCTCCGTTTTATCTGCTAAAGGAATATCACTGGTTACAATATCACGAATCTCACTGCCTGAAATCATGTTGGTCAAGCCGTCACTATTGAGCAAGAGATAGTCACCTGACTCAAGGATAACTGTCCCAAAATCAGGCTGAATTTCATCTTTTTGCCCAATAGACTGGGTGATAATATTTTTTTGAGGATGAGCTTCTGCCTCTTCTGGTGTCAATTGACCAGCCTTGAGCAATTCATTGACCAAAGAATGGTCGCTCGTTAACTGATGGTATTCTTCTCCACGAATCAAGCCGATACGCGAATCACCAATATGAGCATAGATAGCTTGATTGCCAATAATAGCAAGGACTTCCAAAGTAGTTCCCATGCCTCTGTAAGCTTCATCCTGACCAAGCTGGTGAATCTTTTGATTTTCAATTTCTAGGTAATGGGCGAACCATTCACGCACTTCATTGACTGTATCGATTTGGGTATCAACCCAAGCTATACCTAGGTCTGTTACCGCCATTTCACTAGCAATATTCCCTGCGCGATGACCTCCCATCCCATCAGCTAAAATAATCATAGTACGTCCAGCTCTATTGACATAGTGGTTGACATAGTCTTGGTTATTTGTTCGTTTCTGACCAACATCTGTTAATAATGAAATTTCCATGTGTCAGTTCCTTCCTAATCCGATATCTTGCGAAATTGACTGATAAAGAATCCATCACTTCCATACAGTTCAGGTGTAATGAGAATACAGCCGTCTTTCATGATATCCTTACATTCATGTTCTAGTCTTACCTGCTCGAACTCAGGATGACTTTCTAAAAACGCCTCAACGACTTGAAAATTCTCCTCTGAGACAATAGTACAGGTACTATAAGTTATTATACCACCTTTGCCTAGTGTTTGACAAACACTACCTAATATTTCTAGCTGAATTTCCTGTAAGGACGCGAAATCTGCCGTTTCTTTATTGTATTTGATATCTGGTTTTCGGCGCAAAAGACCGATTCCTGAACAGGGAGCATCCACTAAAATCTTATCAAATGAATCCTGACCAAAAAACTCATGCACCTTTCTAGCATCTAATTTTTGCGTTTGAACCCGATCTGCAACTCCCAGACGTTGAGCATTTTCTTGAATCAAGTCCAACTTGTGGTCGTACAAGTCCAGAGCAGTAACCTGACCTGTCGTGAGATAAGAGGCAATATGGGCTGTTTTCCCACCTGGAGCCGCACAGGCATCAAGCACTCGTTCATCTCCCTGCAAATCAAGCGTCGGAGCAACCAGCTGACTGGACTCGTCTTGGATGGTAATGGTTCCATCCGCAAACAAATCATGGCCTGCAAAATGCCCCTGCTCCTTGACGAGACCAGAAACAGACAAAGGTGAATCACTAGCCTCCAACAAGGTTTGGATTTCCTCTTTTCGACTTAAATCAGTCACACGAATACTGGCCTTGTTTCGCACTAACAGGCTTTCAAAGATGGCTTGTGCTCTCTCTTCACCGTATTCTTCCTTGAGCTTGGCAACTAGCCAAACCGGAAGGGAATAGGCAATGGAGTCACGCTTATTTTTTCGTTTGATGCTGGTGATATCTGGCCAGCCTTCACGCAAGATACGGCGAAGGACAGCGTTGACCAATTTTTCACTGCCTTTTTTACGGACTTTGGCCAATTCCACTGCTTCATTGACTACAGCATGATCTGGAATCTTGTTCAAATAGCGGAGCTGGTAGGCACTCATGAGAAGAAGGACATAAAGCCAACTGTCTAACTGGTCTCTGTCTTCGATAAAGTGGGATAGGTACCATTCCAGAGTCAGTTTACGGGCTACCGTTCCATAGACCAGCTCGGTCACCAAGCCCTTGTCTGCTGCCGAAAGTTGACTTCCCTTGAGATGCTTATTTAAGGCAATATTTGAGTATGCTTGATTGATAAAAACATCCTCTAATACTGCTAGGGCTAAACTTCTAGCCGTTTCTACTTTAGTCACCAAATCGTTCTCCTACAGTCAATGTACGTCCAACTCCGTTGAGGAAGGAAGCAATGTCCATCTTAGGTTTACCCGCTGGCTGCACTTGTTTAAGGGATAGAGCACCTTCTGCCGTTGCGACAATCAATTCTTTCTTACCAATAGAAATGATCTCACCTGGATTTCCCTGACCTTCTACTGCTAGGGCTTCATAAATCTTAAAGCGGTCGCCCTTAAGGAAAGTATGGGCAACAGGCCAGGGGTTCATACCACGGATTTGGTTGAAGAGTTGACGATTGGTTTTGCTCCAGTCCAGTTTTTCTTCCTCTGGCTTGATATTTGGCGAGAAAGTAACCTGGCTTGGATCCTGCGGTTCAGGTTGAATTTCCCCAGCAATATAGGCAGGCAAAGTATCCAAAAGCAAATCACGACCAACTAGCGCCAATTTCTCAAACAAGGTGCCGACATTGTCCTCATCCGTGATAGGAATGCTGCGACGAGAAATCATATCACCTGCATCCATTTCCTTAACCATTTCCATAATGGTCACACCAGCTTCCTCATCCCCTTGAATCAAGGCATAATGGATAGGCGCACCACCACGGTGTTTAGGAAGAAGAGAGGCATGAACGTTGACCGCAAAGTCCATGCTATCAAGGAGTTTACTTGGAAGAAACTGCCCAAAAGCAGCAGTCACAATTCCATCCGCTCCTAGCTTCATAATAGCTTCCATCTCTGGACTTCCAGATAATTTTTCAGGTTGGTAGATTGGAAGACCCGCTTCCTTGGCAGCTTGTTTAACTGGGGTTTCCTGGATAACTTTTTTACGGCCAACGGCACGGTCTGGCTGGGTCACAACGGCTAGAATTTCGTAACGGTCATCTGTCAAAAGCCCTTTTAAGACTGTTGCTGAAAAGTCGGGTGTCCCCATAAAGATTAGTTTTGTCATATCTTCTCCTTCTTATAAAAATTGCTGTGGCTCATGGTCAATGCTGAGACGGAGCTCACTATTTTCCCGTTCTTGAGTCAAGGCCAGAACCTGATTTAGAGTTGGCCCCAGCTCATCTTCTAAACGGTATTTAATTAAAATCTGGTAATGATAGAGGTTGTGGGTACGAGCAATCGGTTTTGGCGTCGGCCCAAGGATGTTACTGGTTTCGGACAAACCTGACCGCAAAATGTTCATGACTTCATAGGCACGTTTGACAACCTCTTCTTCTTTCTTGTGAGAAAGGGTAATGCCAATGGTGAAATAGTAAGGTGGATAACCAAGTTGTCGTCTGATTCCCATTTCATAAGCGTAAAAGCCTTCGTAGTCCTGATCCTTAGCAAATCGGATAGCATAGTGCTGCGGATTGTAGGACTGTATCAAGACCTGACCTGCTTTTTCAGCCCGACCTGCACGACCTGCCACCTGAGTCAAAAGCTGGAAGGTTCTCTCAGAAGAACGGAAATCAGGCAAATTCAAGGCCGTATCCGCATTGAGCACTCCGACTAGGGTCACATTGGGAAAATCCAATCCCTTAGCAATCATCTGAGTTCCAAGCAAAATATCCGCTTCCCCTCGTCCAAACTGGTCAAGTAGAGCTTGGTGACTCCCTTTCTTACGAGTCGTGTCCACATCCATCCGCAAAATGCGGGCCTGGGGAAAGAGTTCTGCTAGCTCGTCATAAGCCTTTTGAGTCCCCGTCCCATAGTAACGAATACTGCGGCTCTTACAGTTAGGACAGACCTGAGGAATATCCTTCGAAAAACCACAATAATGGCAGTTCATGTTCTTGGTATCCATGTGCAATGTTAGAGAAATATCACAGTTGGGACAAGTATCCACCGTCCCACACTCCCGACACATGACAAAGCTAGAATAACCACGGCGATTGAGCATGAGAACCACCTGCTCTTTTTTAACCAGACGGTCTTGGATAGCCTCTAGTAAAGGAGGCGTAAAGTTTGACGTCTCATTTTGTCCGATATAGTCTCGAAAGTCAATCACTTGAACCTCAGGGATCCTAGCTAAAGGATTGGCTCGTTGGGTCAGACGTAAATGTTGATAGACGCCTTTTCCAGCCCGCGCACGGCTTTCCAAACTAGGAGTTGCTGAACCAAGTACCAGGGCAGCTTGATTGTACTGGGCCCGTAAAATAGCCACCTCTCTAGCATGATAACGGGGATTGCTGTCCTGCTTATAAGTCGCTTCATGCTCCTCATCGATAATCATGACACCTAGATTTTTCAGCGGAGCAAAGATGGCTGATCTGGCTCCAACCACAACTTGAGCGTCTCCACGCTCGACCTTGCGCCATTCGTCATACTTTTCACCATTGGATAGACCTGAGTGAAGAATGGCCACTTTCTCACCAAAACGGGCAATAAAACGCTCTGTCATTTGCGGAGTCAAGGAAATCTCAGGCACCAGCAAAATAGCTGTCTTGCCCTTGTCCAAGGCCCCTTGGATAATCTGCAAGTAAACCTCGGTCTTCCCACTTCCTGTAATCCCTTGAAGGAGGAAGGGAGGCTGATGACTGCCAATCGCACTGACAACCGCATCTCGCGCCTGTCTTTGTTCTGGATTCAACTCTAAAGGTTGACTTGCCTCAATATCTTCAAAATAAGCGGCCGAGCGTTGAACTTCCTTTTGGACTATGGTCACAGCACCTTGTTCCACAAAGAAGTTGACTTGCTCCCGCGAGTAGGACTCTAACAAACTGGCCAAGGAAGCACTCTCAGGATGAGACAATAAATAGTCTCTCAATTCCAACTTTTTCTTGGCGCGCGCAGATATTTCAACCCCTTCTAACTGAACAAGGTCTACCTCATACCAAGACTGGGTCTTGACCTTCTTTTGATCAATCGCCTGATATTCTAGACCAAGCAGGCCTTTTCTAGTCAAACGCATCATTTCAGCTTGCTTACCTAAATCTAGAGAAGAAAAGGCAAGTGAATCTTCTGAACCAAACAAGCGCTCTCGGTCTTCCTGACTTAGGCCTTCCAGAGGATAGAGAATCTTGTCATAGCTGGAGTTTAGAAATCCCGGTAACATAGCCTTGAGGATAGAGATTTTATAGGAAAAGACGGACTTGCGGAGCTCTTCAGCTAGCCAGAGTTGTTCTTGGGTGAGAACAGGTGAAAAATCCAACACCTCGGCAACATCTTTTAAATCTTGCTCCATCTCTTCTTCATCTGGTTGGGACTCCAAACCAAGAACAATCCCTTGAATCAGGCGATTGCCCTTACCAAAAGGCACATGAACCCGCATCCCAACTTCTAGCATTCCCTCAAATTCCTTAGGAATCCTGTAACTATAGGGCTGGTCCGTCTGCATCAAGGGCACATCTACAATAATCTTGGCTATGGCCATCTTCTCACCTCCTCCTTGTCAGTACATTCTTGCAATAGAAAAAATAAGATTGAGTCCCCCCAACCTTAAATTTTTTCACCATCTTCTTTTTCTTTAGCAATTTGCTCTTTGATTTTCTTTTCTTCTTCTTCTTTGCGGCGTTTTTCTTCTTCGATACGGCGACGCACTGCTTCACGTTTCCCTTCTGGATCTGGGTGAATTGTTACGTTTCCTGATTCGATTTCTTCTAAAGCGCGAAGAGTTGATTTTTCAGACTTGAAACCTTGAGTTGCTGGCGCACCTGCTTCCAATTCGTGGGCACGTTTTGCTTCCAAGATTACGAGTGAATATTTTGAAGGAACCTTGTCGAGCAAGGTATCAATAGAGGGTTTTAACATCATTTGCTTGTACCTATTTTCTAAATTTTATCGAGTAGTTGGAGATTTCGGTAACATCTCCTGATAGTGACCAATGACACGATCCACACGGAAGTGTTCTGCTTCGATCACACGTTTGACACGCTCAGCAGCTAGGGGCACCTGATCATTGACAATCGCATAATCATACTCACGCATGAGAGCAATTTCTTCCTTGGCTTTTTCGATTCGTTGGGCAATCACTTCTGCACTGTCTGTTCCACGTCCTACCAAACGATCTTGCAATTCATCCAAATCTGGTGGTGTCAGGAAGATAAAGACAGCATCTGGAACCTTTTTCTTGACTTGAAGAGCTCCTTGAACTTCAATTTCAAGGAAAACATCGATCCCCTTGTCCAAGGTTTCATTGACATAGGTCAGAGGAGTGCCATAGTAGTTGCCGACATATTCTGCGTATTCCAACATCTGTCCTTGACGAATCAGCTCTTCAAACTCTTCGCGAGTACGGAAGAAATAGTCAACACCATCCACTTCTCCAGGACGTTGTGCCCGTGTCGTCATCGATACAGAGTATTGAAATTGATTTTCAGAACTCTCAAAAATCTCTCTTCTAACCGTTCCTTTTCCAACCCCTGAAGGACCAGAAAAAACGATTAGTAAGCCTCGGTCTGCCATTGTGTCTCCTTTTAGTCAGTCTGTGAAATAACATTTCCCTAGAATAATGGCAAAAAGCCAGATTATCCTTTACAGTCTTTCTATCTAGTGTAACAAAAAAGCAGTAATTTTTCAACTGCTCTTTCTTATTTATTTAGCATAATCTACTGCACGAAGCTCGCGAATCACGGTTACCTTGATATTTCCTGGGTAATCGAGATTGTTTTCAATTTTCTCACGAACTTTGTGAGCCAAGATTGTGACTTTGTCGTCCTTGATTTGTCCTGGATTGACCATGATACGGATTTCACGTCCTGCTTGAAGGGCAAAGCTATTTTGTACCCCTTCAAAGCCATTCGCAATTTCTTCTAAATCATGAAGACGCTTGATATAGCTTTCAAGAGACTCACTACGAGCACCTGGACGGGCTGCGCTCAAGGCATCTGCTGCAGCAACGATCACTGCAATGACGCTTTCAGGTTCTACATCGCCGTGGTGACTAGCAATCGTATTCACTACAACTGGATGTTCCTTGTACTTATGTGCCAGTTCCATACCGATTTCAACGTGGCTACCTTCAACCTCGCGGTCAATGGCTTTTCCGATATCGTGAAGGAATCCAGCACGACGGGCAAGAGCCGCATTTTCACCAAGTTCGCTGGCCATGATACCAGCCAACTTAGCAACCTCAATCGAATGACGTAAGACATTTTGTCCATATGAAGTACGGAACTGCAAGCGACCCATGATTTTCATCAAGTCTGGATGAAGGTTTGGCGCACCAATCTCATAGGCTGCTGCCTCACCATATTCACGGATCTTATTATCAATCTCTTGACGGTTTTTCTCAACCAACTCTTCGATACGAGCTGGGTGGATACGACCATCCTTGAGCAACATTTCCATAGTCATACGGGCAATCTCGCGACGAATCGGGTCAAAACCTGACAAGGTCACCACTTCTGGTGTATCGTCGATAATCACATCGACCCCTGTCAAACTTTCAAAGGTACGAATGTTACGACCTTCACGACCAATAATGCGTCCCTTCATAGTATCATCTGGCAGATGAACCGTTGAGTTTGTTGACTCTGCTACATATTCACCAGCAATACGTTGCATAGCTTGAACCAGGATGTCCTTGGCCATTTTGTCAGAACGTTCCTTGACCTCTTGCTCAGCTTCGCGAATACGGCTAGCAATCTCCTTTGTCAAGTTTTCCTCTGTCTGAGCCAAGATAATATCTCGTGCTTCCGCCTGAGACAGGGCACCAATACGCTCTAACTCTGCTTCTTTTTGTCTTTCGACTTCCTCTAATTGCTCTTCACGCGCATCAAGGTTTTTCGCTCTATCAGAAATACTTTGTTCTTTTTGTTCAAGTGTTTGTTCTTTACTCGTCAAATTGTCGTCCTTACGGTCGAGACTTGTAGCTCTCTCTGTCAAACGACTTTCGATTTGTTTGAGTTCTTGACGTTCTGATTTGAATTCAGCGTCCACTTCTTCACGGTATTTTCTGGCTTCTTCTTTGGCCTCCAATAGTGCTTCTTTTTTAAGAGACTTGCTTTCACGCTTGGCTTCATTAACAAGTAAATCCGCTTCACGCTCAGCTTGTCCACGTAAATTAGTTGCTTCTTGTTCAGCATTTAAAAGCATCAACTCCGCAGCTTCCTGAGATGATTTCATCTTAGCTGAGATGCTGACATATCCAATGACTAAACCAATGATGACGGCAAAAACAGCAATCGCAATCGACATGATTTCCATGTTTTTACCTCATTTTATTGTTATTCCGAATGACATACATTCTTTTACATTCTACCATAAAAAAGTGATTTTCACAAACCTAAAATAGAATATGTTTTGGGGAAATTAGCGTGAATTTTAAGATTACACTTCTTCGGATCCCTTCAAACTTTTGAATACATCATCAATAAATATATCTGCTAATCTCTTCTTGAAAGAATCATTATTTAATAGAGCACCAAATAAATCTTGACTCTGAGAGTATCCTTCTATAAGAGCATTGTCAATCTCTTCTTCAAAAGCAAAAACGAAGTCTTCTCTGGAGTTGACACGAGCAGATTGCTTTAGTCTTGGATTCTTTTTCATCAATTCACGAATGGATACCGCTCCACTTAGACCGACTTGGTGATCAATATCCAAATCCAACTGTTCGTTAATTTCATCTAAGATTTCAGATAAGCGCTTCTCCTGGTCAGTCGTAACACCTCCAGTATTTGGCTTGGTAAGTATTAACTCTGGATGATATTCCAATTCAGAAACTGACCTGAAGGAACCTGTTTGCTTATGTTTCATATAGTCCACTACGATCTTATCTGCTATTGTAAAATCATCTCCTCCAATGCGAACATCAATCATCTTGACAAGGCTTTGCAGATAATTATAACGTTCGTGTAGAACTTCATTTTGATAAGCAGTTGCCTGAATCAAGAAAGTATACATTCTAAGAAAACCTCGAATAACCTTTCGAATAGAAAGTTGTTCTTTCTCATCAAACCGTCTAACTCTATCATAACCTTGATTTAACAGAGAAACCATCTTTTGTTTTTCTCTGCTGTTTCTCTTTTCTTGGTATAAGAATTGATTAAACTCATGAACAACATCACTGTCCAAGATACCATACTCATCAATTTTCCGATCCAAGGTCAAGACATCGCTAGGTGTGACTGTATCTGCTAATATAGTCTCACGGTAGTAGGGAGAAAAAGCTGAGCGAATATCGTCATAAGTATTTTTAAAATCAAGGATAAAGGTCTTCTTGTTGTAGCCTCTATAGATACGATTCAAACGAGACAATGTTTGCACCGCAGCAACACTTCGCAACTTTTTATCTACATACATAGCAACCAGTTTTGGTTGGTCAAACCCTGTCTGATACTTATTTGCCACAATCAGGATTTGGTAGTCTTCCGTATCAAAATGATCTTTCAAATAATCTTCCTTGACCTGATTCATTTGCGACTCAGTATATTCACTACCTTGATAATCAACCTTGCCAGAAAAGGCAATCAGGGTTCCAATACTAGTGATGCTGTGGTCTTTGAAGTACTTTTGAAAGGCCAATTGATACTTAACTGCTGCCTCACGACCCGAAGTCACAATCATAGCCTTACCTTGACCACCCAATTCAGCCATAATATCATGACTGATAAAGTGATCCATGATAATTTCAACCTTTTGATTGATATTTTCATCAGATAATTCTACAAACTTTGCAATCTTACGCTTAGCAAGAGTTGTTTTTAGCTCAGGATCTTCTTCGACTGCTTTATTGAGCTTGTAATAGGTCTTATAAGTCGTATAGTTATCTAAGACATCTAAGATAAAACCTTCCTCAATAGCTTGCTTCATACTATAAACATCAAAAGGAACTTTAGAACCATCTGCTTGGGTTGTACCAAATAGCTGTAGAGTTGTCGCCTTGGGAGTTGCGGTAAAGGCAATGATTGAGACATTGTCCTGCTTACCTGTCCGTGCAATCTCCTGCTCAATAGCATCCGCAACACTTACTTCTTGAATCTCATCGATAGTTCCATCTTCTGTATCTGTTTCTGTCAAGACTTGACTAACCGAACTCATATAGGATCCTGTCGTTGAACTGTGGGCTTCATCAATCAGGATGGCAAATTTCTTTTTCGCAGTGTTCCCTACAAACATCCAGTTAGATTGGTTGATTTGGGCAAACTTATGAATAGTCGTAGCTATGATTTTTGTATTTCCTGCAATCGCATCCGCTAAGTCACTGGAGGTTTCTTTATCTCCCATTACCTTAACTACACCATGCTTGTGGGAGATTTCCTTGACTGCTTCTTGCAATTGACGGTCAACTACGATACGGTCTGTAACGATTAATACAGTATCTACGATGTTTTGATTCTGATCATCATGAAGAGAAACTAAGCTGTGGGCCAACCATGCTATGGTATTGGTTTTACCAGAACCAGCCGAATGCTGAATCAGATAATTGCTGTCAGTATGGTTGACTTTCATGTCCTCTAGGAGACGGCTAACTGCTCTTCGCTGATGGTATCTCGGGAAAATCAGGGTCTTCTTTTTAGAATTATGCTTATCCATCTCAAAAAAGATAAAACTCTCTATTAACTGGAGAATACTATCCTTGGTCAAGACATCAAGCCACAAGTAGTCTGTATCGACACCATCAGGGTTGTGAGGGTTACCACTTCCCATCTCAATACTTTCCCCTTTCCCCACATTAAAAGGTAGGAAATAGGTTTCTTGTCCTTTCAATTGCGTCGTCATATAGACTTCTAGTGTATCCACTGCAAAGGAAGCCAAGACTCCCTGTTCAAAACGGAAAAGACGATTCTGAGGATTGCGCCCCTTTAACTGCTTGATAGCATCCTGAACAGACTGACCACTGGGATTAAACTTAAGTTCGATAGCAAATAGTGCTAATCCATTGATAAAGATAACTAGGTCAATACGGTCGCTCTCCTCGTAAACCACTTCTTCCATAACAGATAGACAGTTGGCTTGGTATTGTTGAACAGCCTTTTCATTAAAACTAGTCGCAGGTTTACGATAGAGAAGACGAAGTTGTTTATTTTCAATAAAAACTCCTTCTTTCAAGGCGAATAACAAGCCACCCTTGACGATTTCTTTATTAATCAGATTGACGATTGTCTCCTTGCTAAGCTTTTTAAGGAGATAGTCCATGGTCTCTTCCTGAGTCTCCATCAGAAAATCCCATAGGAGTTCCACATCCATGGCTAATCTAGGATCGTAGCAAGTAGCGTCCCGCTCGATATAGCCATTTTTTTCTTTCAAGTCTTTGATAATCCACTGCTGGAAATCATAGCGCTCCTTCAGACCCAAATTTGCCATAGCTTCTCACTTTCTAATATTAGCTCTTTTCATTTCAATTTAAAAATTTACAATAATCATTCCTTAAAAATTTTAAAAGTTATTAAAAATCTAAGGTATAGAAATAGTTATTTAAATGTTTGTTTGTGTCTCCTGATGGATTTCATTAGTCCAAATTTGCCCATCCATTATAGCTGCAAGTGTCGCTACTGAAGATTCATTTACTAACAATCCTACAACAATTCCCTCTTCTGACTTTAGTACTTCCAGAGGTTTATTACCTTTCCTAACATTATTTTCCAATTTGTCATTAGCCTCTACGATTCGATTAATACCATAATTTTTATCATCTTCTGAATCTCTAGCAAATTTTTTAGCAATATTAACATTTTTTTGATTAAAAAATTCATTTGGATTAAATTCTTCATCATTCCAATTTACAGAAACTCCCTGCATAGAAATAGTTCTTTTAACAGTAACATCATTAGTTCTAAATCTATCAAAAGTTTTTTTGGCATATTCAAAATATGAATTTTTTAAAACAAAAGCATTTTCATATTCTTCTGGTTTATGAACAAAAATTTGTATATTAGTTTCTGAGTCATTTTCAGTGTAAATTGCAGATGCAAATACTGACGACTCTATCAAAATCACTGAATCTAAAGAGAAGGAGGCATTAGAATGGATGGTATCTATAGTCTCTAGATGAGTACGAAGTAGGTTTTTATTTTTCAATATATGATATCTCGGCCTAAATCTTGCGAAATGATACACTGTAGTTTGCTCGTTGTCATCGCTAGACTCTAGTACATAAAATCGAAAACCACTTAAGTCCTCATCACCACCTTCACTAGTTACATTCGACGCTCTTGCCGTTGGCATTGTTGTTGCTCGACGTATATTAGATAGGATTTCAAATTCTTCCTTAAAATAACTATTTTGATTGGAATTTAAGTTCTGTCTATAAGGAACACTTTGCTTTATAATACCTCCCGAAAACTCTTCTAGTCCCTCTTTTGCTTCCTCGTAAGTAGCAAAATCTCCAAATTTCATATTATTCCATATCTTAGAAAACTCTGCCGTTTGATCTGGCAATAAAATGCTACCAATTGGATTATCATTCCTGTCAAAAAACTTTTGGTTCTTCCATGCAATCAAGTATATATTTTTTAATTCTTGCATATAAAATAATTATCCTTCCTTTTTAAACACAAATAATCTATTTCTGGCATCTCTAGATGAAAATGGTATTATTTTTTTAAAACCATATAATCTTTGTTTCAATATACTTCTATCGCATATTATAAATAATTTATCCTCAACAGATACAATATCTTTTCTACATATCACTAATAATAAATTAGGAATAGGATCACTACTATTTAATACATATAGCAATAATAAAATTTGAACAACAACAAAAATAAAAAGTTGAATATACAAAGATTGAGATAAATCTAATGATGTAATCCCCGAAGTAACTACAATACTCAATAGATATTCCATTAAATTTGGATTAACAGTATAAAATCCATAATTATCCACCGTATCGTTTTTATCTTTTTCTACATTAAAATTTATTGTTATTTCTAGTTGCCCT
Source organism: Streptococcus pneumoniae (assembly GCF_001096185.1). Taxonomy (GTDB): domain Bacteria; phylum Bacillota; class Bacilli; order Lactobacillales; family Streptococcaceae; genus Streptococcus; species Streptococcus pneumoniae_B. The sequence continues at coordinate 102,726 of NZ_CRPU01000002.1, read as the reverse complement.
GTTTTCCTCTCTTCTGTTCTTTTTATCTTACAGAGTAAATAGAAAAGAGAAAATAAAGTAAAAATTATGAATACAGGCAATAAAATTGCTTCTATAGAAATTGAAATATTAAAAAAGTTTAAACTTAAACATTTTAGCTCATCGTGTTTCTTTAATAAAATAATGATATATGCAGGAAGCATTGCCGTCCAAAAATAACATATCTTAAATAAAAAGTTTGTCCCAAAAAACATCCTACACCCTCCTCTTCCCTGTTACATAATCATAAATAAGAGTTTGTCGTTGTTTATTAATATTTTCAATTTGTTGCTCTTTTGTTTTTATCATCTGATTAATTGTCAACATTTTTTTGTTTAAATACTGACTAATTTCATACTGATAGTCTAATCCTGGAGCAATTATTTTAAAATTTCCAATATTCTCAAAACTCAATCCTTCCCTATTTCCGCTAATTTGATGAGTTTTAATCATAAACTGTCCGAATTCAGACATAATAAAATACATTAAATAATCTGGTAATACATACCTATTACTTCTAATAATGCAAACATGTTGATTAACATTTGCCTCTATATCTAAATCATATTTTGCTACTCTTCCAATAGAAGCTCCTGTTATATTTAATAAAATATCATTTTTTTTAACGCAAGTTCCAATCATCTGTTGATGAATATTTCTATTAATATAAGTTGCTTTATCTTCTAAAAGTATTAATCCATTATAAATATTTTGACTTCGTATAAATAATATTCCCGTTTCTTCAAAAATTTCAGATCCTCCCAATGGAGTCTTACCACTTCCAATTTTATTTGCCAGGTACTTTAGTCGATTCACTCCCCACCCTTGAGGCACCTGTCCGATCCAGTCGATTCCTGAATCCTTCATAGGAACTGTTTTATCCAGTCCTTTTGTGACCGTTTCATAAATCAAGCTAGCGCGGTAGTCTCTGAGTTTTTGAATCTGCTCTTCCAATAGGGCTTTAACCTTATCTAACTGAGCTGTTTTCTTGTCTAGGAAATCAGCAATTTTTTGTTGTTCAACAAGACTTGTTGGAAAAGCAATTCTCATATTTTTTATATATTCCCAACTTGCTCTAGGCATTTTACTACCATAAGTTGAAGTATTAACTTCTTCAATAAAACTATCACTTTGAATAGCATAGTATAAAAAATTCATATCTAATTCTGAAGATTGAAATACAAGAAATTCTGAGCTAACCGTTGAAGTGAATGTGGCTCGCCAATATTTTCTTAAATATGGTCTTAACTTCCCAAATAAAACATCTCCAATTTCGACTACAATATTTTCACTCTTATCAACTTGTATACCAGTTTTAACAAATTTCCCAGTTTGACTTTCTATATTTTCTAATCCTATATAAGGTACAGAAGAGTCTGTTATTCTTTTTTCACTTCTAGTAGTTACTAAATATCTTATTTTAGACATCTCCCACTCTTCTGGTATCTGTCCGATCCAGTCGATACCACTCTCTTTCATCCTAGTCATGTTTGAGTTCCTCCAAGAGAGTCTGTAATTCTGCTTCCAAGTCATAAAACTCTGCCAAGAGCTTTTCTGCACTTTCTGGTGCTTGGTATTGATAGAAATAGCGGGTAAAAGGAATCTCTGCTCCATAGCCTTTTTCCTCATCAAACCAGTAGTGGGCGTCAGGTACATGGGGATAGACCTCACGCGCAAAGTAGGTTTCCACATCCTCTGTCAGCTTAACGATTTCACTGTCCTTGGTTGTCTTATCATAGACAATCCCATCGGCAATCTCATTTGCCTTGTCTTTCCTCTTGGTTCGGATAACTTCTGCTGTTTTGTCCATTTCACTCATAGCTAAGGCTAGCGCATTGACATTGGCAGGCGTAAGCTTAAACTCTCCCAGCAAGTCCTTGATGACTTGGACAAAGTTCTCAAAGTTAGGATAAGTCTTGTCAGAGCTTCCCTTAGAAAGAGCTGTCAGGATAGCTTCTTGCTTGGTCTTGCCAGCTACAAAGTCCTGTAATTTTTTCTCATCCTTGGCTGAACGTGGTTCCATCTCTAGTAATTCTTGGTACTTGTATTCATCAAATAGTTTAGCTAGGAAAGGAACGCTTTTCGCTTTCTCAATTGTTTCTTCGCTTATATGGCCACGACGTTGCAGAGGTTGCATAACTGTAAACTCTCGATAGAGAAACTCTTGATTGTCAAAGATTTTTACATGGTCATTTTCTTGAAAATCATCGTACCAGCGAAGGATCTGACGGATATTATCTTGGGACAACTCACGGCGTTTTTGACCTAGAGATTTACGTAGAGGAATAAACTCCTCCGTCGCATCGATAAACTGAACCTTGTTCTGGCGCTCAGGAGACTTGTTTTTATTATAAATCCAGATATAAATCCCAATTCCTGTGTTATAGAAAAATTGACCTGGAAGGGCGACTATAGCTTCTAGCAAATCATTCTCAAGGATATAACGGCGAATCTGACTTTCTCCCGATGATGTCCCACCTGAAAAGAGGGGAGACCCATTTGAAATGATGGCTGCACGACCATTTTCTTCTAATTTTGCAAGAGCATGAAGATGGAAGAGTAGTTGAGCATCTCCAGTTCCTGGAGTCGCAACAAAACGACCTTGACGACCTTCTGTTTTATCAAAGAGTTGATAATCTTTCTTAACTGCATCCTCAACCCCATCATCCGCATCCTTACCACCCCAAGCTTGACCGAAGGGAGGGTTAGCGATGACAAAGCTCATCTTAGTATCTGGGAAAGGATCTGGATCTTTTAAAGTATCCACCTTCACAAAATAGTCCGAGTCTTCCTGACGAATTAGCATATCTGCACGACCAATCCCAAAGGTTTCAGGCAAAACTTCCTGACCAAAGAGACGGACAGTGGCTCCTGTATTCAACTGACGGATATAGCTTTTAGCTGTAGCCAGCATTCCCCCAGTTCCAGCCGCCATGTCTAGTATTTTCAACTCTTTTTTATCAACAAAAAGTTCTTCGTCTGCCTCAATCAAGAGAAGGTTGACCATCAGAGCAATAACTTCACGAGGGGTATAGTGAGACCCCGCTTCCTCATTTTCAGAAAATCGACGGATGATATCCTCAAACATGTATCCCATACGCATAGAGTCAACTGAACTTGGAGATAAATCAATTTGAGAGAACTTTTTAATAACCGTGAAAAGGCGACCACTCTGGGCTAGGGTACGGACTTGCTCTTTAAATTTTAGGTTTTCAATGATATCCTTGACACGACAAGAATAGCCATCCAGATAGGCTATAAAATTCTCCTCGATTGCATTTGGATCGTTTTGAAGATTTTCCAACGTAAAAGGACTAACATTGTAGTAACGATAGCCTGAAAGTTTCTCCAACACTTTCTCAGGTGTATTGGGATTTGCTTTGTATTGTGCTACCACCTGATCCTTGGTTGGCAGCAAGGCAGCCTCTAAACGAGTCAGGACAAACATTGGAATAATGACATCGCGATACTTATCTGCTCGATAAGCTCCTCTAAGAGTGTTAGCGATAGACCAAACCGTATTGACATCATTAGAGATTTGGATGTCATTTGCTTGGAATAGTGGTAATTTTTCTTTGAAATTAGACATTTACTTCCCCTGTTTTTATTATTAACAATTCTCTTCATTATACCACAAAATACGAGTTATAAAGCGTATTCAAGGGTAAAGATCGAAGTTCATATACTAAATTTCTTTACTGAGTTTTTGTCTTTTGTACTAGGGCTTCTGTCATTTTCCAAAAAACTTTATCTTAAACTTACTAATAAAAATTTAAAAAATAAAAAGCCTACTTCGCAGTAGACTTAGTAATGATCTTTAAAGGACAAGAAAGCCACGCTATCTCCATCCATCATATAAATCAAGCGATTTTCTGCGTCAATGCGACGAGACCAGGCTCCTTGGTAGTCATACTTGAGTGGTTCTGGCTTACCTATTCCTGTAAAGGGATCACGTTGAATATCCTTGATTAGTTTATTGATTCTTTTTAACGTTTTCTTGTCCTGAGTTTGCCAGTAGCAATAATCTGCCCAGGCATCTACTGTAAACTTGAGCAGCATTCCTCACTCCTCAATAACATGGACTTGAGTGCTTCCAGCACGGACTTGAGCCATTCCTCGCAAAACCTTGTCTGATAACTCCTTATTTTGAGCGATTCTCAAGGTTTCCTGAATACTGTCCCATTCGCTCTTTGAAAGAACTACAATGTCCTCGTCTGGATTTTTATTGACCACCGTCAAAGGCTCAAATTCATCGTTTACCTTCTTCATGTAGTCTTTTAAATGATTTCGGAACGTTGAGTAAAGAACTGCTTCCATAACCATACCTCGTTTTACCTCTTTTCCACTATTATACACAAAAAGAAAGAAATTGTCAGGAACTTGTACAAGATTTTCTTTTCTATCTATTTATTCGTAAAAAATCTCAAAAAGCCTACTTTTCAGTAGACTTAGTTTGTTTCTATTCTAATCGGTACTCTTCCAAAATTCTGTTCTGCTATACTTGGATTTCCTAGTTGGTAAATCTGGTCTGCCTTTTGAGTCATGACATCCCAAGGTTCTTTGCCAATTCGGCTGACTAGATGGACCTGTCCTTTCAGAGACTTGAGATGTTGTCTGCCTTTTTCGGTAAATCCAAGGACATGAATGGCTTCTGGCAAGTCACCTTCTCTAGCTTGCACCAAGATATAGGTCAAGAGGCGTCTGACACGCGCCTTGGTGTAACGTTTGGTCGCAACCGCCTCAACCAAGTCTTCCACAGACTGGGCTGTCTTGATGGCATCCTTGATGCGCACTGCCATTTCCTGATTGACCTGACAGATAGTGGTTAGGTCTGGATTGGACAAGATTTGATAGCGGAGCAAGGGAAAATAGTCTTCCCAGCTCACCTTACTGGCCTGCTCAAATAGGGCAACAGAAGGCATAAAGCGTTCCAAGAAATCTTTGTCCCTTTGGTGCTGACGGAGGGCTGTCGCCGAGGCAAAGTCCACATCTTTATTTACAGAATGGTAACCTGCCCCCTGACGCTGAATCGGATGCAGCTTGATATTTCGTCCTGCAACCGCCTTGGCATAGGCCAGAGCAAGAACATGATTGGGGGTATTACCTGAAAAATCAAGACCAGCAAATTCCTTCCACATAGCTTGGGTTTTCTGGGGATAGGAAAGGGAATCAGGCAGATTTTCCACAAATTTCTCCATCTCAGCACCTTTCTCTGTGCATAAGTCAGCGATTTTCTGATAATCTCGAACTTCCTCTGTCCCAAAAACTAGACTATCAATGCCCAAGCGATCCAAGATATTCACAGCTCCTTGACCAAAGAAATCAGCTGCCTGAACACTGACTAAAAAGGGCAATTCCACTACCAAGTCTGCGCCATTTTCCAGCGCCATCTGGGCCCTTGTCCACTTATCCACAATAGCAGGCTCTCCACGCTGCATGAAATTCCCTGACATGGCAACAATTTTCAGTCCCTCTGCCTGTTCCAGCAGGTATTTATGGCCATTATGAAAAGGATTGAACTCCGCGATAATACCTGTGATGGTCATGCTAATCTCCTACTTCTGCGCGACAAAAAACCAACGGGTACTTGTCTCTGTCGGTTCCTTGTCCTCAAAGTCTGCATAGAGTTTGAAAGACTTAAATCCAGCCTGCTCCAGCAAAATATCATAGGTCAAGACCTCATAAGTCCGCTCCTCATGCACTTCATCGTGACGACTAAAGGAGCCGTCAGCCTCCTTAATAAAGAAGGTCAACTCATGCACGATGGAGTGAGGCGCTTCATCCTCATAGGTATCCCAGAGCATGGCAAAATCTTCCGCATTTTCATGGTAAGAATAGCCTGGAAAGACCTCATCTGTCTGGTAGGTCGAATGCACATCAAAGATAAAGACACCATCTTCGTTGAGAGCATTATAGACTTCCTTAAAGACGTCCCCTACTTCCACCTCATCCTGCATGTAGCAGATTGAGTCCGAATAACAAGTGACAAAATCATATTGACCTGCCTTGGACAAATCCAGCATATTGCCTTCAATAAAGTCAATCTTTTGTTTAGCTGAAGAAGCTCTCTTCTCAGCAATCTTCAACATATCCCCACTCAAGTCCAGTCCAGTCACATCAAAACCAGCCTGAGAAAAGCGCACAGACTGTATACCTGTCCCACAAGCCAATTCCAAAAGTTTCTTTCTCTCCTTGGTCTTAGGCAAGTGACGCAGAGAAAAATCAGTCCATTTGTCGTATAAACTGTCATCCATGACCGCATCATAGACCGCCGCAAAGGTTTCATAAGTTGCCATAATCATGATACCAAGAGCCTCCATGGCAAACACCACTCGCTCTTTACCTTTCCATCAATTTTCTAAAATAAGCAAAGAAACCCAGTTGACTACAACTGAGTTCACCTTCTAAGCAAGAGCTTCTGAAATATCTACTGAATTCGCCTCATGCCATAGTTTTTCTAGGTTATAGTGGGCACGCATTTCTTCGGAAAAGACATGCACAACGACAGCACCGAGGTCTAGCAAAACCCAGCCTCCAGCCGCATCGCCTTCGATATGGCTGCCTTTAAAACCAGCTTCCGCTACTTTTTCACGGATATTGTCAGCGATAGCATCCAACTGGCGGCTATTCATTGAGCTAGTGATGACAAAGTAATCAGTCACACTGGTCAAATCTTGTACATCAAGTGCGAGGATATCCTCCGCACGTTTCTCATCAGCCGCTTTCACGACTAGTTCTAGTAATTCTTTTTCGTTCATTTAGTCCTCTTTCAAATAGTGCACAAAGGCGTTATAGGTTTCAAGGGTTTGGGGATAGATGGGGAATCCCTGATAAGCTAGATGCTCCACGGTTCGAGCTGTTTCATAGGCCACCGCCTTATTGAGCGATAGACTTGCAATTTTACGCGCCTGGTCCACTCCCGGAAAGGCACGATTGTGCTCGATATAGTCTGCTACATAGATAACCTTATCTAGGCTTGTCATCTGACCAGCCCCAACTGTATGGATTTCAATGGCTCGCAGGATTTCTGAATCATGCAAATCCAAATCTTCCTGAATCTTGTAAATTCCGACCATACCATGCCAGACATTATTGCCCCAGTTTTTGAGGTCAGAATCCAGTTGATAACGGTCAATCAAGTCTAGAAAATCCTGATCTGACAGCTTTTTAGCATAGTCATGAAGAAGACCTGCTAATCCTGCTTTCTCACTATCGACCCCAAATCGCTGGGCCAGTTCTATGGCTGCACGCTCTACACCCAAGCAATGGGTTAAGCGTTTTTCAGGTAGAAGCTCTGCCATTTTTTCCAACAAAGCCTCACGGGAGCAGTTGATATAGTCTTGATATGCCATCAGTAGAGCCCCTCCTTCTCGATATAGTCTAGCACAGGCTGAGGTAGGAGAAAGTTGGGTTTCCGACCTTGGGCAAGGAAGTCACGCACCATGCTAGACGAGATATCCATGAGAGGCACATCCACCCAGATAACTGGGTAAGAAGTTCCAGCCTTGTAGCGTGGGCGCTGAACCCCCACAAACTGAACCATGTCAACCAGTTCATCAATTCTATACCACTTAGGTAGGTAGTCCACCATGTCGGCCCCGATGATAAAGTAATAATCCGTATCTGGATTCTTCTCTGTTAAAATCTTCATAGTGTCGTAGGTATAGGAAATACCCTTGCGCTCCAACTCAATAGTTTCAATGTCCAGACCTTCAATCCCCTCAATCGCCAACTCAAGCATCTTGAGACGATGGTGTTCAGGGATTGTTTCCTTTTTATCTACATGAGGAGGTTGGTATTCAGGCATGAGCAGAACTTGATCTAGTCCCAACTGCTGGCGCACTTGATCCGCAACAATGAGATGGGCATTGTGAACAGGGTTAAAATTCCCCCCTAAAATCCCGACTTGTTTACGTTTTTTCTTCTTGATTTCTGGCTCCAACTCTACCTTGGTAAAGGGAGTCAATAGTTCGATTGCCATAGGCTAGTCTCCTTTATTTCTCTGTAAAAACAGTTATTTGGAGTAGGTTTCCTAGATTTCTTTGACTTTTTTAGAAATCTTGCGATTCTCTTTCTTGCTAGACTGTTTAAACAAAATCAAGATGCGTCCGATTTTTTGGACTGTATCCACACCGATTTCTTCTTCCAAGATTTCAGCTACTTCGTGGATATTTTCATCTGTGTTTTGCAAGAGCGTTACTTTAATCAATTCGCGGGCGTCAAGAGCCTGACGGACACTGGTTTTGATTTGGTCGTTGAGTCCATTTTTCCCGATTTGGATGATGGGTTTGAGGGTGTGTGCCTGGCTGTTGAGGAAGGCACGTTGTTTTGATGTTAATGGCATAATTTCTTTAAAAGAGTTTCTTTTTATACTTTTCTGAAGTGGTGACGGACGTCAGCAAAATCCTTCGGACTTTCATGACTAAAATTTGAGCCTAAGGTCTCAAATTTTCCGCAGTTGGTACAAGCACTTGTACCAACTAACACCACAGCGAAAAGTATTCTCTATGGGGCTCGCCTTGCTCGCCCGAATTCAGACAACCCTTTCCTTTCTTTGTTTAAATAATTGCTTTTCGTGTGACGACGGCAACGCCTTCTGGTGCCCAGACGGCGACTTTGGCGGTGCCTGTTACGCGGATCCAGCCGAGGCCTGAAATCACTAGGTCTGTCTTTTCCTTGATATTAAAGACATGTTGGACTAGTTTTGGAAAGTCTTCTTTTTCCTTGCTGTTTGGAGGCGTCAGAAGGGTTCCGACGTGCTTATCGTAAAAGGCACTAGCTCCTTCTAATTTGGTACGATGCAATTTGAGTTCATTGTCAAAGAAGGCTGTGAAACCTTGCTTTTCACCTGCAATGAAATCAAAGCGTCCGAGACCTCCTAAAAACAGGGTTTGTTCAGGATTGAGCTGATAGGTTTTAGGCTTGATTTCCTTTTTGGGGCTGACATACTTGAGGTTTTTGGCCGTCAAGTAATGAGCCATCTGGTGACGGTGGATAATTCCCGGCGTATCGTAGATATAAGATCCGTCATCAAGCGGAATCTCGATCTTGTCCAAGGTTGTCCCTGGGAAACGCGAAGTCGTAATGACATTCTGATCACCCGTGATTTCTTGGATAATGGCATTGATTAGAGTTGATTTTCCAACGTTGGTCACACCGACCACATAGACATCGCGGCCCTTACGGTAGTGTTCAATCTTGTCAATGACTTCCTTTATGGCATGTTTGTTTTGGGCTGAAGTTAGGACGACATCAACTGGACGAAGACCTTCTTCGTGGGCACGCTCCATCAGCCACTGGCTAATCTTGCCTGGTTTAACAGACTTGGGTAGGATATCCTTTTTATTTCCAACCAAGAGGACATCATTGCCTGATACAAAACGTAGCAAGCCTGGGATGACAGAACCATTAAAATCAAAGATATCAATGACATTGACTACCAAAGCATCACTGTCTCCCACCTCGTGTAAGAGCTTGAGGAAATCATCGTCTGTCAACTGGACATCCGTGATTTCATTGTAATGACGGAGACGGAAACAGCGTTGGCAATAGACTTCGCCAGTCTCCAAACCTTTTTCAAGTGCCGACTGGGGGGTAAAACCAAGTCCAGCCTTGTCTGTCGTCTGAATGGTTGCTCCACAACCAATACAGAGAATTTCTTCCATAGTTAAATTCCTTTTTTATATGTAATCGGTCCGTACTTTTCAGTGATTTTTCGCATGACACGGCGCTCACGAGCTCGGTTAATCTGCGTCTTGATCGAGTCGTGTTGGACCAAGGGCTTGACCAAGATTGAGCGAATACCTGCACGGTGGGCTGCTCGTATATCGGTCATGAGCTGGTCGCCAACCATGACCACTTCGCTTTTCTCATAGTGAAATTCCTTCATGGCACGGTCAATCCCAAATGTGAAGGGCTTCAGAGCCCAATAAACGTAATCAATCCCAAACTTCTCAACTGCTCGTTGGACGCGTTTCTTAGTGTTATTTGAGACTACGATAATGCGAATGCCCGCGTCCCGAAGATCATGTAGCCATTGCTTCATCTCTGATGTCCCATCAGGGTTGTTCCAAGCAATGAGGGTATTATCCAAATCGACCAAAACAGCCTTGATTCCCTGCGCCTGCAGGCTTGGAACTGTCAAATCATAGACTGCTTCCACAGCAAAATCTGGCATATAGTTTTCAATCGCCATTCTGGCTCCTTTTCTTAACTTTTTTTCGCAATTTTCCTTAGTAACAAGGATAAAACAATCCACAAACCTATACTAGCCAAACTGATGTAGAGCCAAGCATGGGGCTCATCTGTTAAAGGTAGGGGAACATTCATTCCGAAAAAGCCTGTCACGACTGCCAAAACAGCTAGCAAGACTGAAATGATAGTCAAGGTTGTCAAATTATCATTCAGATTGTTGTTTAGGATGTTGTTGTAAGAGGCTGAAAGCTGCTGTAAAATCTGAGAGATTAGATCTGTCATGGATACCAGCTGATGAGCCTCAATCATGGCATCATCAAACTGCTCTCTCTCAATCTCATCAAAACTACGATAGAGGGCGTGCCCTTGAATATGTTCCAACAAAATCCGATTTTGTTTAGCAGCTGCCGTCAGATAAACCATACCAGTCTCCAAATCAGACAGGGCAAAGAGGTTTTTCTTAGTCGTCCGCTGACGCAAGAGGCCATTGACCTCGTCCCTACTCTTGTCCATCTGCTCAATGACAGGATAGTAGGCATTACTGATAATTTCCAGACTGGCAAAGAGAAACTTGTAAATCGAAAGCGTGTCATGGCTCTCCAGATAACGAGTCATCTGTTCAATGACATAGGCGTTCTTGGTATTACTAATGGTAATCAGGCGACGATGCTCCACGATAAAGGTCATGGGAAAAGTCTCATAGTAGGCCTTGTCCTTTTTTACGTCTAGGACATTATAGATAAAGGTAACCGTCCCACTTTCACGGTGATAGTCCATGTGGGCACGCTCGTTTCTATCCAGTGCGTACTCAATGGTTTCCTTGTCCAAGCCGTAGATTTCTGACAAATCTTCTAGTTTATTCAACTTTCCGAGGTCTAGGTCTATCCAGGTACAACCATTGCCCAACTGCTTTTCTAAAACCATCTTTTCTCCTTTATCAAACTCTCTCTATTGTACCACAAATTACTTAAAATAACAGGTCTAGTCTGTGCGTGAGAAATTGCTAACAACCGTGATATTTCGGTTAGGGACAAAGTGAAGGGCTTGCTCCTCACTACGAAGCTGGGTCGTACGAATTCCCACACTAACCACCTTGCCCGATACAGTAATGGGGCCATTTGTCAGAACGACCTCATCTCCCACATCCAGTTGACGTTCAAAGAGGATGAAAAAGCCATTGATAACATCAGACAGAAAACCTTGGGCTCCCATCCCAATCGCCACCCCAGCAATACCAGCTCCAGCCAGCAAACTAGATACAGGTAAGCCTAAAATCGACAAAATGCAGTAAAGTAAAAAGAAATATAGCGTATAATTAAACACATTTTCTAGTAAACGTAAGATGGTTTTTTGGCGCCCGACATCATGATGAGACATTTTTAGAGAAGGTTTGGCAATTCTCTGCACCATGGTATGAAGCATTTTTTTTGCAATATAAAATACAATCAAAAGCAGTAAAAGAGAAATGACCTTGGTTAGAATATTCTCGATAATGGTTGTCACATCTAGCTTTTCAATATAAGCTTGAATAAATTTTTGCATATAAAACTCCTTTATTTCATTATACCATATTTTCATCAGTCTCATTCTCCATAAATATTCAAAAAATAGACAGAAAATTCTTGATTTTGTCTATCATTTATACTATAATCATAATCACTACACAAAAAGGAGATTATTATGAAAAGAATCATTCATGCTTGGAACAAGGCAAGCCTTGTCAAGCGTATCTTGATTGGTATGCTTTGTGGGGGAATCCTAGGACTGACCCTTCCTAATCTCTCAGGCATCGGTCTACTCGGGGATTTATTCGTCGGAGGTCTAAAAGCTGTTGCTCCTATCCTAGTCTTTGCCCTCGTTGCCAATGCACTATCCCAACACCAAAAGGGACAAGATAGCAATATGAAAACTGTTGTTTTCTTGTATATCCTAGGAACTTTTGCTGCTGCTCTTGTAGCTGTACTAGCAAGTTTCATCGTCCCTATTGAAATCACCCTAAATAGTGCCAATACTGAAATTGCACCACCAGATGGGATTGGACAAGTCCTCAGCAACCTCTTGCTCAAACTGGTTGACAATCCAGTCAATGCCCTCATTACTGCTAACTACATCGGTATCCTATCTTGGGCAGTTGTTTTCGGGATTGCTATGAGAGAGGCCAGCAAAAATAGTAAAGAATTACTAAAAACTATCGCTGATGTGACTTCTAAAATTGTCGAATGGATCATCAATCTGGCTCCATTTGGAATCCTTGGTCTTGTTTTTAAAACCATTTCTGACAAGGGAATCGGAAGCCTTGCCAACTACGGTATTTTATTGGTTCTATTAGTAACAACTATGCTTTTTGTTGCCCTTGTGGTCAACCCTTTGATTGCCTTCTTCTTTATGAGACGCAATCCTTACCCTCTAGTTTGGAACTGCCTCCGTGTCAGCGGTGTAACGGCCTTCTTCACCCGTAGTTCTGCGGCTAACATTCCTGTCAACATGAAACTCTGCCATGACCTTGGACTCAACCCAGATACCTATTCTGTTTCTATCCCACTTGGTTCTACTATCAACATGGCAGGGGCAGCGATTACCATTAACGTTTTGACCCTTGCTGCAGTTAACACTCTTGGAATTCCTGTTGACTTTGCCACAGCCTTTGTTCTCAGTGTGGTAGCAGCTATCTCAGCCTGTGGTGCTTCAGGTATTGCCGGAGGTTCCCTCCTTCTTATCCCAGTTGCTTGTAGCCTTTTCGGTATTTCTAACGATATTGCCATGCAAGTTGTTGGGGTTGGATTTGTGATTGGGGTCATCCAAGACTCATGTGAAACAGCCCTTAACTCTTCTACAGATGTCCTCTTTACCGCCGTTGCCGAATACGCAGCAGCCCGTAAAAAATAAGACATAAAGGCAAGCCTGCTCAGGTCTTGTCTTTTACGCTTTTATTCTAACTTATCAGGAAATTCTTATGTCTATTAGCCAACGTACGACCAAGCTCATCTTAGCTACCTGTCTTGCCTGTTTTCTTGCTTATTTTCTCAATCTTTCCTCAGCAGTTTCAGCTGGAATTATCGCTCTCTTGAGCCTATCTGATACGCGTAGAAGTACCTTAAAACTGGCTTGCAATCGACTCTTTTCCATGCTCCTAGCTCTGGCTATCGGTGTTCTAGCTTTTCACCTGAGCGGATTTCATATCTGGAGCCTTGGCCTCTATCTTGCCTTCTATGTGCCCCTAGCCTACAAGATGGGCTGGGAAATTGGCATCACACCAAGCACTGTTTTGGTTAGCCATCTCTTGATTCAAGAGTCAACCTCTCCAGACCTTCTAGTCAATGAACTCCTTCTCTTTGCAATCGGTACAGGATTTGCTTTACTGGTCAATCTCTACATGCCTTCACGAGAAGAGGAAATCCAGCACTACCACACACTGGTGGAAGAAAAGTTAAAAGATATCCTCCAGCGCTTCAAATATTATTTATCCAGAGGGGATGGACGCAACCGAGCACAGCTGGTGGAAGAATTAGACACGCTTTTGGAAGAAGCTCTCAGACTGGTCTATTTGGATCACTCTGACCACCTCTTTCACCAGACCGACTACCATATCCACTACTTTGAGATGAGACAGCGACAAAGTCGTATCCTGCGAAATATGGCCCAGCAAATCAACACCTGTCACCTAGCTGCCAGTGAGAGCCTGATTTTGGCCCAACTCTTTTCAAAAATTGCCGGTCAACTGAGCCAGACCAATCCTGCTTCTGATTTACTAGATGAAATCGAACGCTATCTGGCAGTCTTCCGCAACCGCAGTCTGCCCAAGACAAGAGACGAATTTGAAACCCGCGCCACCCTTCTCCAACTCTTACGTGAAGCCAAAACCTTTATCCAAGTAAAAGTTGATTTTTACCAAAAATATGGACAGTAAAAAAGAAAACCACTAAAAAACAGAGCTTGCCAGCTCTTTTGAAAAGTAGTATAATTATTGCATGCGCAATCATCTTGTGATGCAGATACTGTCCGTGAATGGACATTCTTCTATTTACAACTCTAAAAAGAAAGGAGATACCATGACCTATTTGGAAAAATGGTTTGACTTCAATCGGCGTCAGAAAGAAATTGAAAGTCTCTTGGAAGAGACTATTGCCCAGCAGAGCGAGCAAAGTCTGACCTTGAAAGAGTTTTACCTCCTCTACTATCTAGACTTGGCTGAAGAAAAATCTCTACGCCAGATTGACCTGCCAGATAAACTTCATCTGAGCCCGAGCGCTGTTTCTCGGATGGTGGCTCGCTTGGAAGCTAAAAATTGCGGTCTGCTCAGTCGCATGTGTTGCCATCAAGATAGACGCTCTAGTTTTATCTGCCTGACAAGTGATGGGCAAAAAACACTGGCCTCTCTACAAAAGGCTGTCGAAGCAAGCTTGGAAACTGGTTTGGATTTCTTGATTTAAGATGATTTTTAAAAAAGTTGCATGCGCAATCATTTTTCTTGACATTCTCTTTTACAAGGAGTAAAATAAAGTCATCATTAAGCAAAGGAGTTTTTAACATGATTGAAATCACCTATTTAGATGCCAGCAAGAACGAAAGAACTGTGACTTTCGAGTCTTATGAAGACTTTGATCGTTCGCAACAAGCTTGCCTTATCGGCGTCGCAGACTACTACCCTGTCCAAAAATTAACTTACAAGGGTTATGATTTGGACTATCATGGGACTTATGGAGATGTCTTCTTCTATCTCATGAAACAAGATTTAAGCCAATATAACTAAAAAAAGGAGAAATACAATGGCAAAAGCAATTACAGATGCAACATTCGAACAAGAAACAAAAGACGGTTTGGTCTTGGTAGACTTCTGGGCAA
Source organism: Streptococcus pneumoniae (assembly GCF_001096185.1). Lineage (GTDB taxonomy): Bacteria > Bacillota > Bacilli > Lactobacillales > Streptococcaceae > Streptococcus > Streptococcus pneumoniae_B. Next base: position 87,672 of record NZ_CRPU01000002.1, on the reverse strand, counting down.
CTTGGTGTGGTCCATGTCGTATGCAAGGTCCAATCTTGGATAAATTGTCTGAAGAACTTTCAGAAGATGTCTTGAAAATCGTTAAAATGGACGTTGATGAAAATCCAAACACAGCTCGTGCTTTTGGAATCATGTCTATCCCAACTCTTCTCTTCAAAAAAGACGGCCAAGTTGTCAAACAAGTTGCTGGTGTTCACACAGCAGACCAAATCAAGGCCATCGTTGCTGAATTGAGCTAATCGCACTAGAGACCAAGTACTTGCTTTGGTCTCTTTTTTCTTGCCCTTTGCCATTTTTCAAAAAATATGCTAGACTATAAGTAGAATATTACGATGTTTGGGACATGCCATCGCTAAAAAAAACCTTGACTTGGTATTTTTTAGCTCCCTCAAGGGAGCTTTTTGCGTGCTCTGAACATTTCCCATTTTGGAAGGAGTACTATGAAACGTCAATCAGCCTTGGTCGTCTTTAGTGGCGGTCAAGATTCTACAACCTGCCTCTTTTGGGCTAAAGAACACTATGAAACAGTCGAAGCTGTCACCTTTGCCTACGGTCAACGTCATCATCTCGAAATTCAAGTTGCCCAAGAAATAGCTAAGGAACAGGGGATTCGCCACCATATCCTCGATATGTCTCTGCTGGGACAAATCACTGAAAATGCCCTGACCTCTGATATGGAGATTGAGCAAAAAGAGGGAGAGGTTCCCAATACCTTTGTTGACGGTCGCAACCACCTCTTTCTATCCTTTGCGGCAGTTCTTGCCAAGCAACGGGGCATTAAAGACATCGTGACAGGTGTCTGCGAAACAGACTTCTCAGGCTATCCTGACTGTCGGGATGTCTTTGTCAAATCCCTTAATGTTACCCTCAACCTTGCCATGGATTACAACTTTGTTGTCCAAACACCTCTCATGTGGCTAGACAAGGCTGAAACTTGGGAGTTAGCTGACCAACTCGGTGCCTTTGACTATGTTCGTGAAAAGACCTTGACCTGCTACAACGGGATTATCGGAAGTGGCTGTGGAGATTGCCCAGCCTGCCACCTACGGCAACATGGACTAGATGTTTATCTCTCACAGAAAGGAGAGGACTAATGTTTTTTGCACCCAAAGAAATCAAACAGGAAACTGGGGAGTCTCTTGTCTACAATCCTCACAGAACCTTGGTATCAAAAGAATTTACCTTTGATGCTGCCCACCACCTCTTTCACTATGAGGGAAAATGCAAATCCCTTCATGGTCACACCTATCATCTGCAGATTGCTGTCAGTGGATTTTTAGATGAACGTGGCATGACCTACGATTTCGGAGATATCAAAGCGATCTACAAGAACTACTTAGAGCCTCACTTGGATCATCGCTATCTCAATGAAACTCTTCCCTATATGAACACGACTGCTGAAAATATGGTTTACTGGATTTTCCAAACCATGAATCAAGAGTTGCCAGACGAGCGTGGTCTCCGTTTGGAATATGTTCGCCTCTATGAGACTCCGACTGCCTTTGCGGAGTTTAGACGGGAGTGGTTAGATGACTAGGGAACGTGTCCTCAAACTACCAGTTTTGGAAATTTTTGGCCCAACCTTTCAAGGCGAAGGCCGTGCAATCGGGCAGAAAACCATGTTTATCCGCACTGCTGGTTGCGACTACCACTGCGACTGGTGCGATTCTGCCTTTACTTGGGATGGCTCTGAAAAGCCAACTCGTATGACTGCTGACGAGGTCATTGCTGCCTTGGATAAATTGGGGAGCTACGACTATGTAACCCTATCTGGGGGAAATCCTGCTATCCTAGCAGCCAACATGGCTGAACTCGTCACTAAACTCAAGGAACGTGGTGTTACTCTAGCTGTTGAAACTCAAGGCTCTCGCTGGCAAAATTGGTTGAAAGACATCGACCAGGTCACTCTGAGTCCCAAACCTCCTTCATCCAAGATGGAAGTCAACTTTGAGACCTTGGACTTTATCGTTTCCCAATTGGATCCAGACAAGGTCACCTTTAAAATCCCTGTCTTTGACGATACAGATTTGGCCTTTGCCAAAGGCATTCAAGAACGCTACCAACCAGATGTTCTCTTCTTATCAGCAGGAAATCCTGAGCCCAAGGCTTCAGGCAATATTGTCCAAGACCAATTGGATCGCCTCAAAGAACTCTGGGAACGTGTCGCTGCTGACGACAGCTGGGGCAATGTCCGCGTCCTTCCTCAACTCCATACTCTCCTCTACGATAACAAACGTGGTGTTTAAGATTAGAAAGAAAAAATCATGTCACAACAAGAAGAAATGAAAAACCTAAGCCTCCTCGGCAACAAAGAAACCAACTACATTTTCGAATATCAACCAGAAGTCCTCGAATCCTTTGACAATCGTCATGTGGAAAATGACTATTTTATTAAATTCAACTGCCCTGAATTTACCTCGCTTTGCCCAATCACTGCTCAGCCAGACTTTGCGACCATTTATATTTCCTACATTCCTGACAAGCTCTGTGTCGAGTCAAAATCTCTCAAACTCTACCTCTTTAGCTACCGAAACCACGGAGATTTCCACGAAAACTGTATCAACACCATCGGGAAAGACTTGGTCAACTTGCTAGACCCTCGCTATTTGGAGGTTTGGGGAAAATTCACTCCGCGCGGTGGCATTTCAATCGACCCTTATTACAACTACGGTAAGCCAGGAACTAAGTATGAAGGCTTGGCAGAACAACGCCTCTTCCAACACGACCTCTACCCAGAGAAAGTTGACAACCGTTAAACTCATACTCAATGAAAATCAAAAAGCAAACTAGGAAGCTAGCCACAGGTTGCTCAAAGCACTGCTTTGAGGTTGTAAATGAAGCTGACGTGGTTTGAAGAGATTTTCGAAGAGTATCATACGAAAAAGCCCTGTTCCTCAAGATGAGGAGCAAGGCTTTTTGAGTTTCAATTATTCTTCTGTTCCAAGAAAGTTTTTCGCAACGAGGGCTGCAAGAACTCCACCAACAATTGGCGCAAGGATGAAAATCCAAACTTGTTGCAGGGCTGCGCCACCTACCAAAACAGCTGGTGCCAAGCTACGAGCTGGGTTTACTGAAAGCCCAGTAATGTTCAAGCCCACAAGAATCATCGCCATCAATGACAAACCGATTACCAAACCAGCAATCGCGCCATTGCCCTTGCTTGCTGATGTTACAGTCATGATAACCAAAACAAACAAGAAAGTTGCGATTGTTTCAAACAAGAAACCACCAAAGACAGTTACACCGTTTGCCAAGGCATTTTCACCAAGACTAGCAGTTGACATACCTGAGTTAGCCAAGAGGAAGAAGACAGCGCCAGAAGCGATGAAAGCTCCAACAACTTGTCCAAGGATGTAGTTTACAAGTTCTGAAGATGACAAACGTTTGTTAACAAACATAGCGATCGAAACAGCTGGGTTCAAGTGAGCACCTGAAACAGTTCCGATTGAGTAGGCTGCGACTACGATTGCCAGACCAAAGGCAAAGGCGATTCCAAGGTGACCAAGGCCATCAAGACCATTTCCAAAAACAACAGCTCCTGTCCCAATGAACACAAGCATGAACGTACCGATTAACTCAGCGACAAATTTTTTCATTTTCTTTCTCCTTTTTTCAAAAACTAGATACTAGTCTATCAAAAGAGGGAAAGGGTTTCAAGAAAATTGATTGGAAATTTTCTTGAAAATCATATAACTATTAGCTTATCTCTAGTATTGAAAAAACTGGATAGCTTCTTTCAAGTCATCTTGTAAACTATTTCTCTGGTCAAGTTGGACATAGACTTCCAACAGACAAGATCTGAAGTTGGAAAATTTATAAAAATCTTCCCTTTCTTCTATCGGAAAGTCAACAGTTTTTATCCAAGAAGCTACTTGCTCTTGCGCTAACTTCCCTTGTAAAATCGGTTCATAAAGCACTCTGGCTAAATGCCAATCTTCATCATCTGTAAAGCGAATCGAAATTCTTTTAAATAGTTGGCCAAGTATATCAAATACTTCATGAACTCTGTTTTTAGGAAAGTCTGGATGACAAACCACCTCTGTCAGTAAATCGGCTCCATGTGCAAAAGCATGAACCCAACCATACTGACTTGAAAAACCCGTTGTATCCTTTTCTTTTGAAAGATAATACAAACCTTGATTTAAAAGGACATTACGAATTCCTGCATTTAATTCCTGATAAAAAATCGATTGCTGGTTGGCATCTGCAGACAAGAGATTTGCATAAATAAGCGCCCTAAAAGAACGTTCAAGGGTTGACAGGCCTACCTTATCAATCTCTTTATCTAACCCTCCATCAGATGAAATCTCTTCAGCAATGAAATAAAATTGTTCCTGTGTAAATAGCTCTTCCTGAATCCCTCTAACAAAGCTTGTAAAAACAAGGTCATCACGAATTTCTGGAGAAGGATCTCCCAAATGGTCAAGCAACCATTGGATTTCTTCCTCATGATAACTTGGTTTTTCTTCTGCTATTTTTCTTAGTAACTCTTGATACATGGTCAGTACCTCTACATTTCTAGCAACTTGATATAATCTAGACCCCATTTCTCGACAGCATCTAAAACAACTCTGAATTCCTGCCCCATTTCGGTTAAGCTGTACTCAACTCGTGGTGGAACTTCGGAATAGACCTTTCGTTGAACAATCTTATCCTTTTCTAATTGACGGAGATGACGGGTCAAAATAGTTTGAGTAATCCCAGGCAATAATCTCTGCAATTCTTTAAATCGTTTGGTACCCGTACTCAACTGATAAATGATTACCAGTGCCCATTTCCCCGTTAAAACCCTCTGCGTTGTCGCAAATGGACAAATACCATACTCACTCACTTTATTTGTCATAAAATATCTTCTTTCTATTTTTTAAAAAAATTTATCTTTTAGTATCAATAATAGTACTACTTTTGATACCAGCTATCGAAAAAGTGTCTACTTGTTTTTTTGTTTGTAACTGTTACAATTATATCATAAAAAAGAAATGGAGAATAGATATGTCAACAAACTTAGAAATTTTCAACGCTTATAACCAAGCTTTAATTGCTGGTGACTTTCCTGGTGTCTTTGAAACGATGGCAGACGATATTATCTGGCATCAACCTGGTACTCATAGTATATCTGGTACAGTTGTTGGTAAGGACAAGCTAGGAACTCACCTGGCTACATTTGCTGAGAAAACTAATGGAACCTTTAAGGTGATAACAAATTGGGTTTCTGACAATAAGGATTTAATCGCAGCCAATGTTACTTTTCTTGGAACACGGGCTGATGGTACTGAACTCAATATGAACGGGATTGACCTCTTCCGCATTGAAGACGGAAAAATCAAAGAAGTTTGGCTCTTCTCTTCAGATCAAGCTGAAGAAGATAGCTTTTGGGGATAATTTAAGAGGCCAGGACAAAAAATTTTGATTTTAGGAATTCTTTATTATAAATTTTTAAAATCGATAGATTAGAAAAAAAGCGAACAAGACAGAATTCTGAGTGTCAGATAACTCGTTTTGTTCGCTTTTTATATTTAAGGTTAGACTTTTGTCCCAGACTCTTTTAATTTACTCTCCCAACTGGGCACTGTAAGCGATAATCTGGTCAACCGTGTCTGACAAGAATTGGATGGTATCACGGAGTGGTTTGTCTGTTGAAATATCAGCACCGATAATCATAGCTGACTCAAGCGGTGTCTTGCTACCACCTGATTTAAGGAGATTGAGCCAGTCTTCAGCTCCAGTTTCTGAATTTTTAAGATGGAGGTAACCTGCAGTCGAGATAACTAGTCCTGCTGAGTAAGTGTAACTATACAAGCCCATGTAGTAGTGAGCTTGGCGCATCCAAGTCAAAGCTGCATCATCGTCAATTTCAATAGCGTCTCCCCAGAAATCCGTCAAAACTTCCTTCATAATGCTGTTGAGCTTGCTTGCACCAAAGGTTTCCCCTTCTTCAATCAATGTATACACCTTACGCTGGAAAGCTGCTTCCAAGAGGTGGGTAATAAAGTTATGGAAGTAGGTGTCTGTCAAGCGGTGAGCAAGAGCGAAGCGTTTTTGACGAGGGTCGTCAGACTGGTGCTCCAAGTAATCACTGAGGAGTAATTCATTGAAAGTTGACGGCGCTTCGACATAGTAGGTCGACATATGGGCATTGAAGTAACTTTGATGATTGTCTGAAAAGATGAATTGACCAGAATGCCCGATTTCATGAATCAAGGTATAGACATCGCTCAAACGACCTGTCCAGCTCATGAGGACATAAGGATGCACGCGATATGGGTCCGCCGCATATCCACCAGAATCCTTGCCACTATTGGCAGCAAAGTCCACCCAGCGCTCTTCTTGATAACGAGCAACTTCCTGACAATATTCTTGCCCCAAAGGTTCTACCGACTTCATGACCAAATCATAGGCATCGTCAATAGTCACTTGAGGATTCAGGACGCTGTCCAAGTCCAATTTCCAGTCTGCAAAGGTCATCTTTTCAAGACCATTTACCTTGGCAACATGCTTGAGGTATCTCTGAGCAACGGGCGCAAAATCCTTCATGATGAGGTCAATCTGGCGATCAAACATGGTGCGGTCTACTTCCTGTTCAGCTAGAAGATAGTCAAAGACTGAATCGTAGCCCTTCATATCTGCCAAGATTTTTTCAGACTTGACTTGGGCTAGATAGGCTGCTGCAGCCGTATTTTGGTGCTTACGAAGTCCTTCTGAGAAGGAACGGAAAGATTTCTCACGAATCTCAGCGTCCTCATGGTTTTGGTAGAAGTTCTCATAAGTCACAAAGCTGTTTTTGTAGGCCTTACCATGAGCTTCAAAGTCGGCCATTTCAAAATCCCCAGCTCGCATCTTAGTGTAAATGTCCTGTGGACTGTAGAAAACTTCACCCAGATTGGTCAAGGCTTTCTCCACATCTGCTCCTAGGTAGTGGGCTTTTTTGATTTTAGCCTGACGAATGGCAGCTGTTAAATGTGGCAATTTACCCAAACGGTCTAAGACTTCCTCATCAGCTTCCACCAAGGCATCGTCAAAGAAGGTCAAGGCTACACTGGCATCTGTTTCGAATTCCATCCCAGCTTGGGCAATATTGGCAAATTCGTCATTGCTATAGTCTGTCGTCTGAGGCATAAAGCCATAGTTGCCAATATGGCTCATCTGAATGTAGATTTGTTCCAATTCCGCAAAGGCCTTTTCAAAATCCTCAAAAGTATGAAGATTACCCTTGTAATCACGGCTAAACTGGTTGATGTCTTCTCGAGCCTTCTCGATCGCACGCAAGAAATCTTCACGGTCTTGGTATAGGGATGTTAAGTCCCAGAGTTCCTTCTCTGGAAATTCTGAACGGTGTTTTTGTTCCATTTTCTTCCTCTTATTTCTCTAATTCTAATAAAACACTAAGGGCTGATAAAGTGTAAAGTGGTGCTGTTTCTGCTCGCAAAATGCGAGGACCAAGTCCTGCCAAAACGGCTCCCTTAGTTTCAAAACTTTCGATTTCCGCTGGTGACAGACCACCTTCTGGACCAAAGATAAAGAGCAATTTAGCTCCCTTCTCGAGTCCAGTAACTGCTTGTAAAAGCGCAGCAGCTTCACCTTCTTTGGCCGACTCTTCATAAGCCACTACAATAGAGTCAAACTGGTCCAGTTGAGCTAGAAAATCTGCTTTTTTCTCGAAAAGCTTAATACTTGGAACAATATTACGCTTGCTTTGTTCTGCCGCTCCAAGGGCAATTTTTTCTAGTTTTTCAACTTTCTTTCCTAGTTTCTTACCGTCCCACTTGGCAACTGACCAATCGGCAGGGAAGGCCCAGATTTGGCTGGCACCGAGTTCTGTTACCTTTTGAGCGATGAACTCCAGTTTGTCTCCCTTGGGGAAGCCTGATGCGATGGTTACTTGAATAGGCAGTTCCACATTGTCAGCTAATTCTTGGATCAACTCAAACTGACGAGCTTCCACATCCAGCACACGCGCCAAGCGCTTAATCCCATCATCAAAGACTAAGGTAACCTCATCATCTTCCTTCAAGCGCATAACCTGAAACATATGCTTGCTGGTTTCCTTGTCCTCGATGGTGACAGGAGAGATAGCACTGCCTTTGACAAAATACTGCTGCATACTAGCCTCCAATCAGACCTGAAATATCCTTGGTTTTCTTAAAGACACAGGCATTCCATTCCCCTTGAACCATGTGGGTTTCAAGGAAAAATCCAGCTGACTCAGCCGACTCGCGCACCATATCCCACTTGTCCTTAATAATTCCACTCATGATGAGGTAGCCTTCATCCTTGACCAAGCGATAAGCATCATCCGTCAGATGAATGAGGATATCCGCCAAGATATTAGCCACGATGACATCTGCCTCAATCTCAACTCCCTTAAGCAAATCACCTGCAGCTACATGGATGTTTTCCATACCAAGGTTTAGCTCAATATTTTCCTGAGCAACTCGAACTGCTACATCATCCAGGTCGTAGGCAAAGATTTCCTTGGCACCAAGCAGCGAGCTGGCGATAGAGAGGACACCTGATCCAGTACCCACATCCAGCACCGTTTCGCCACCACGAAGGACCTGCTCCAAGGCAAAGAGGCTCATCTTAGTGGTTGGATGGGTCCCCGTACCAAAAGCCATACCTGGATCCAGCTTGATAATCTTTTCTCCCGCAGTCGCCTCATAGTCTGTCCAAGACGGCACGATAGTCAAATCATGAGTGATGCGAGCGGGTTCATAGTATTTCTTCCAGTTGTCTGCCCAGTCTTCCTCAGCCAAGGCAGTCGTCCCCATCTTGACCTCTCCCAAATCCATAAAATCAGTTAGTTCCGCGAGACGGGCCTGCAAGTCTGCTTCAACCACTGCCACATCCACCGTTTCAGGGTAGTAGGCGGTCACAACGATTTCTTCTTGCTGCTCGACCTCTGGGAAAATCTCACCAAAGCGGTCAATATTTCCCACATAGTCCATGCTGTCTTCAATCGCAACGCCTTGCGCTCCCAGCTCGATCAAGAGATTGGAAACCAATTCCTCCCCCTCACGCTTCACTGTAACTTTTAACTCTTGCCATGTTTCCATTATGTATTTTCCTTATCAATCTATTAATTCTTCTAATTCTCTTAAAGTTCTTCCATCCTGATCTTTCCAATCAGTTCGACCGTTCGTTTACATACCCAGCAAAAAAGCTGCTGCATAAGAAGGGCTAGAAAAGAGTTGTTTTTCTTTTAACACTCCATCTTGAATGACCCGAGAAGCTATTAAATTCTGACGCATTTCTTTTAAACTTGCTGGAAGGTATGGAGAATCCATTATTTCTACTTGACTTCCTTCTAAAACAACAAAACCTTCAGTTGTCCGTTCACAAGTTGCTTCTATTACTTTGTTAGATTTCTTAGTTTTACGCTTTAAATAAAGATAAGTTGAATGATTATCAGTCAAATCTTGACTAACTTTCTTTGTCATTGGAACAAAAACACGATAACCTAAAGTTCCAATAATCATTAGCGTATTTTCAACAATTTCATCCAGTTCAGATTCCTTTTCCTCAGTTACATTACCAGGATTTGGATCATTCCCATTTTTCACAATGTAGCGACCAGCTTCTTTAGCAAGTTGAGTAAATTTATTTTCCAAATATCTAATTTCTGTTGGACCAAAAGAATTATTTTGAGTTGTTAGAATGATGACATCATTAAAATAATCTGCGTGAGTATCGCGGGTATGCTCTTGAATTCGCAACAATACCCCTTCACCATTTTTCCGAGTTGTCGCCTGACCAATATAGGTCACATCTTTCTGTTTATCTTCATCTCGACCAAATAAGAAATAAATACCACTTTGTTTCATTTCATCACGAGACTTCAAATCTCCCAACTGAATACGAGGTATTTTGTAAATCACTCCCGTCCAATTTGACAAAGTACATTTGATTTTTCCAGTCACTTCACCATCCATGAGAAACATATTGATATTTTTGCTACGCTTTTCCATTTATCGAACTTCCTCCAAATAATCCCTCAATCTACCCTGCAACTGCGGAACTACTTGACTGGAGCTAAGAAATTCCTCGACATTCATTAACTGATAGCCCTGTCCTTCATCTCCAAATACGATACTGTCAAACTGATTCTGTGTCAACTGACCGACTAGAAATACAGATTGTTTATCCGCAAAAAGCATACTTGGATAAACCCTACTCCAAAGCAGACAATCCTCAGTCAGATGAATGCCCAGTTCTTCATAAACTTCACGCACCACGCACTCAAAAGGACTTTCATCCTCCTCTCGTCCCCCACCGGGCAGTTCCCACATATTAGGCCAGGGAATGTTTGACTTATCATCGCGTAAGATAGTCAGAAGCTTATCCCCACAAAACAAAGCAATCTTGCAGCCTGTGAAATCAGAAATCTCTATTTCCATGTCAAACTCCTAGTATCTCGGATAAGGATAAAACTCTCCCTCTTCCAAGCCAACTTTTCCTTCTTCAAAGACTTCTTGATTCCATTCCATGACGAATTCTTCTGCTTCTGGGTCTTCCAAAAAGTCTATGAGGGCATCTAGTCCAACCTCGGCAGTATCTTTAAGGAATAGCGCAAAATAAGCTAAAAATTCACGAGAAAATCCTTTTTTAGGCAAGTAAGGGATGACAGTCAAATAGTCTTCCTCATTGACTGTTGACTTGGCAGGATTGTAAAAAAGCACTGCTTCTTCAAAGAGAATGTCATCTGATGACACCTCTCCGTCCTCATCCACCATTTCCACACCTGCAGCATTTTGAGCTTCTAATAGAAAACTCACTTCTACCGCGTGATTGCGCTTGTCCCAACTAATCTCAAAGTCAAAGGGAAAGTTCTTCTCCAACTCTTCCTCTAAAACATCTAAAAATCCGTAAGTTGCCATTTTTTCCTCTTTCTATGCGACTCTTAAATCGCCCCGATTACTCGGAAATATGCTAAAATAGATACTACCATCTTACCACAAAATTATTTTATGTCCTAATTATACCATATTACCTCATTTAAACCCTTGCTATCAGTGATTTTCTTAAACGGTTGATTTCCTTATTTTTTCCAAAAACTCAACACAAAAAGCCCTCGAAAGGGCTAAGAAATCTATAAAACCAATAAGCAAGTAACTAGCACAATTGGACGTGCTTTTTTATTGACTATTCCCACGATGTCACACTTAATCTTATGCTTGTATTTTCTTATCTGCAATAGCTTCTGTCAAAGTCTGAGAAAAGTTAAGTCCCATTTCTCGTCCCAACTTATCTGCCCACCTTGGTATGGTCAAGGTCTTTTTAATTGGCTCCTGACTTCCTAGGTATTCTGATACATCAACAGATACCATAGAAATAAAAGATTTATCAAGATCGTAAGTTGACTCAAAATCTTCATCATCTTTAAATGGATCGTTATCAATTAAAGACAAGCTATTGATATCTGATGGCTGAGGTAACTCTCCATCACTCTCTATCAAATCTGCGACAGTTATTCCTAACCACTCCGAACCCATAGCCAAAGCCTCAGAAATCCCCTCGCCTTGTGTTGCTGAAAATTCAAAATCTGGAAAATGGACAAAATAAGTCGCTTCTGCTCCATCTGTATCATCATAATAGAATAAAGCTGGATATGTCACTAACATTTCACTACCTCCATATCAAAAAGCAGGGGCTGAATTTTACAACCCAGCTTGCTTTCTTATCCCTCTTTCAGTGTATTTATTCAGCTCACCGTGAGGGATTGTGATAGGTCTTTCTCCTTGCTTCTCCATTTTAATATGGGAACCTTTACCGCCTCTAGTCTTTATCCAACCATGAGCCGTAAGGAGTTTAACCATCTCTTTTTGTGTCATAGGCATAGCGCTTTTACCTCCTGACAACACTATTATAACACGTGCTACACGTATTGTAAAGGAGTGATACTTATTATTCTCTTATACATAAAAGCCCCTAGATGTGGTTCTAAGGGAAGCCAATTTATTCATATCTATTTTCTATTGAGTAGTAAATACTGCTTCTTTATCGAGCAATTCATCATCTGTATAGTCAATTGTAAAAGTATCTCGATTTAAGACAGACTGAGGCGGAGTTGAATGAATCATAGGAACACTGCGGACCCTATACTTTTTATCTCCAATTTTTACAAACTGATACTCTTCGAAAATCAAATCCAAACCACGTCAACGTCGCCTTGCCGTATATATGTGACTGACTTCGTCAGTCTTATCTACAACCTCAAAACAGTGTTTTGAGCAACCTGCGGCTAGTTTCCTAGTTTGATCTTTGATTTTCATTGAGTATGATTAACTCTCAAGTCTTCGAAATCAGGATTTTCAACAGTTATTACAAGGAGACGATTTACTACTTTAAAAACATCAATTATTCTATTTTTCATATTTTTCTAATTCATAATTATTAGAATGAACTTCTCGGTAAGCAAAATCAAGTTTAGGTTTAATGTTTTCGTACAAATCCAAAATCTCTTTTGGAGTATCTTCCCGGAAGAGAAATTTTCTTTTTCCTGAAATAACTTGATCACTAAGAAGCCAATGACGAATTTGTTTTGTAAAAATCAAAACTTCCTGACTTGGTAATTCCATTGCTTATCACCTCTCTTTTCATTATAGTTCATGCAATAACATTTAGCAATATTATTTCGCAAGTCAGCACTTCTACTTCTTTAGACTCAACTATCCTATTTTGAGCTTTAAGGAAAATCAAATCTCTCATGCTGATACCTCTCCTCATCAAATTAAATAGTCAAAAGCTTCCGGAATGTTACAAAACCATTGAAATATCACAACTAATAGGCTAGAATGGACATAGTAAGATACATTTGGTGAGTTATACTGCTCAAAAAATATGACACTAAAATCCACGTTAGAAAGGACTGCTATGCCAGACAATCTCGCGCTTCGCATGCGCCCTAAAACCATCGACCAGGTCATTGGTCAGGAACATCTGGTCGGACAAGGAAAAATCATCCGCCGCATGGTAGAAGCCAATCGCCTCTCCTCCATGATTCTCTATGGCCCTCCGGGAATCGGCAAAACCAGTATTGCCTCAGCCATCGCTGGAACGACCAAGTATGCCTTTCGAACTTTCAATGCGACAGTTGATAGTAAAAAGCGACTGCAAGAAATCGCTGAAGAAGCAAAATTCTCTGGTGGTCTCGTCCTATTACTAGACGAGATTCATAGACTAGATAAAACCAAGCAAGACTTCCTCCTGCCTCTCTTGGAAAGTGGACTGGTCATCATGATTGGCGCTACGACTGAAAATCCTTTCTTTTCTGTCACTCCTGCCATTCGTAGCCGCGTTCAAATTTTTGAGTTGGAACCTCTGTCTAACCAAGACGTCAAAGAGGCTCTTCAAATAGCTCTGAGTAACCCTGATCGTGGTTTTGATTTTCCAGTAGAACTAGAAGAGGATGCGCTGGATTTCATCGCAACCTCTACAAACGGAGACCTGCGTTCTGCCTTCAACTCACTGGATTTGGCAGTTCTCTCTACCCCTGAGAATGACGAGGGCATCCGCCATATCACTCTAGACATCATGGAAAATAGCCTGCAGCGGAGCTATATTACCATGGATAAGGATGGAGACGGTCACTATGATGTTCTATCTGCCCTGCAAAAGTCTATCCGTGGCTCAGATGTGGATGCCAGTCTTCACTATGCTGCCCGCTTGATTGAGGCTGGTGATTTGCCAAGTCTCGCTCGTCGTTTGACTGTTATCGCCTATGAAGATATCGGTTTGGCCAATCCTGAAGCCCAGATTCACACCGTGACTGCTCTGGATGCTGCACAAAGGATTGGTTTTCCCGAAGCCCGCATTCTCATTGCCAATATCGTGATTGATTTGGCCCTTTCTCCAAAATCCAACTCAGCCTATGTAGCTATGGATAAGGCACTTGCTGACCTCAAAACATCAGGGCACTTGCCTATTCCGCGACACCTGCGTGATGGGCACTACAGCGGAAGCAAGGAACTAGGGAATGCCCAAGACTATCTCTATCCACACAACTATCCTGGGAATTGGGTCAAGCAAGACTATCTGCCAGAAAAAATCCGCAATCATCACTATTTCCAAGCAGAAGATACTGGTAAATATGAACGGGCTTTGGCTCAAAGAAAGGAAGCTATCGACCGTTTGCGAAAAATCTGAAATCCTTTTCAAAAAATTGCACTTTCCTCTTGATTTTTTTTGAAAAAGTGGTATCATATAAACATAGAAACGCTGTGGTGTACGACTTCACACTTAAGTGTTGACCGACTATTTTTTATATTATTAGGGAAACAAAAGTCTTCTAACAGCATGTAGGCCGTCTCACACGGAAACAGCTTCAGTTAGAGCGAGTTGCCCACCTGCTTAATTGCGCGGGTTCAATACAAACCGTGAAGTTTCGGCACCAATACAGCTTTTTTCTTTGCCTCCTTAGCTCAGCTGGCAGAGCAGCGGACTCTTAATCCGTGGGTCACAGGTTCGATCCCTGTAGGGGGCATCTAATACAACAGGAAAAGCCTTGAAATCAAGGCTTTTTTGCATATCTGTTCTACTTTTGGTCTACCAATGGATAGCTAATCAATAATTTTCGTACAAAATATGCTTATGTCCCTAAGATCAAGCATGTTTCTTATCATAAGGAAGAATTTTTACATGCTTTCTCTCCGAGATTAAAAAATATGAAATAAATTATATAAAGTCATTCCCATGACAAAGAATAACATCCCTTTAAAACAGTATCTTACCCAATTTTCAGGTAAGACTTTTGATACAACCGTCCCCAATACCCCTCCGCATATAGAAGCAAGAAAAATAACTGGAACAGGTGCTAAATGATACTGATTTAAACCTGTAACCACAACAATTGTAGCCAAATGAGACAGCTGAGAAAAGAAAATAATTGCAAGAGAATACATCGTTGCTTCTTTTATCGAAATAGAAAAAAACACCATCAATAAAGATACATTGAGCGGACCACCACCAATCCCTAAAAAACTAGAAATCAAGCCCAATAGAAGACCACAAATCATATAGAATCCTATCTTATCAAATTGATAAGTTTTTTTAAAATCTGCTAAAACAAATGATACAAGTAGCATCACAAATAGTAAAATCATTTGAACAATGGATACTAGCCGTACTGATAATTGAGATAACAAAACTTGAAAAATAAGATGACCTAGAAATCCTCCTAAAACAGAAGAAAAGGATACCGTAAAAATCAATCTCCATTTTATCTCTTTACTTTGTGAAAATCTTTTGATTGTTGAAATAATCGCCATTATAAAAACAGAGAAACTAGAATAAAAAGCAATGTCACTGACCGAATGGTATCCAAAACTATCCATAAGTGGCTTAATTATAATTCCACCACCCATGCCTGATATAGAACCCAAACCACTAGCTATTATAATGATTAGAAAATAAATAATCTCAACCACTTTTTAAGTCCATCCTATTCTTTCAAACATCTAAAACCTAGATGGCTACTAGTGGAAGTAGAAATACATCCATTTCTAGCAGCTACTCGGTATCGATTACAATAAGAACAATGACATAAAAAGGAACCTCCTCTGATAGCATACTCCTCCTCTTGTATCCCATATTTTGGCAACTCATAGTCATCTTCATTAAGACTAGCTAATAAGGTATATCTCGGATTGCGACACCATTCCCAAACATTCCCAATCATTTGATATATACCAAAATCATTAGGTAAAAATTCATAGACAGGAGCCGTTCCTATAAATCCATCTAAGCCAGTATTTTCATAAGGAAATCTTCCTTGCCAAGTATTGGCATGATAATATCCACCTTCTAAAAGAGTATCTCCCCAAGGATATTCAGATTGTCTTCCTCCTCTAGCAGCATATTCCCACTGTGCTTCAGTCGGTAAAGACATTCCGCTCCAATTACAGAAAGCCAATGCATCTTCTAAAGCAACATGAACTACTGGATGGTCTTCTAAACCCACTAGATTACTGTTCTCACCGTAGGGATGTTTCCAGCAAGCGTTCGGAACTTGTAACCACCACGGAGCCCCAGCAGGATGAGGATATCCCTCCCTTTCTGCCTCTGGAACGAATAATATAAAAACAAAAGACCACTCTTGTCGCTCAGCTAGTGTTTTATAGCCTGTTTCTTTCACAAATTGAGCAAATTCTTGATTCGTAACTGGAGTATCCGCAATGGAGAAATCCTTTACACTAACAGCGACTTGAGGACCTTCAAAATCATCTAAAAAGCCCTCTTCAGAATTTGTTCCCATCATAAATGTCCCACCCTTGATTTTTTTCATCTTCATGATTGACTATCCCCCGTTTTCGTTAGAGTTGGCGTTATTTTAGACAGTTCAACAGGAACTAACTCTTCATCCACAACAAAACCTTCTTCTCTATATCTAAGAAAGTCTACTAATTTTTTCTTCATCTGACGAACAATAGGTTGGTATTTTTCACTTGGATACAAATCATTCATTTCATGCGGATCTTTTTTCATATCAAATAACTGATAATGATTTAAAACAGGAAACCAGATAAATTTCCACTGGTCTGTCAAGATATATTGACTAGAATCTTTTCCTAAAGCATGTTCACCATGAAATTCTGTTCGCCACCCCTCGTACTGTCCAAATAATAAATTCTTAACACTCCGTCCATCTAGTTCATCTGTAGTAGTTCCTCCTGCCAAATCCACGAGTGAAGGAAAAATATCTTGAATTTTCACTAATTGCTTGATTGTTCCCCTATTACCAGCTATCAATCCAGCCGGATCGTAAATGAACGAAGGAATATGGATACTTCCTTGATAAGGATATCCCTTTCTAAACAGATAATGTTCACCAAGCTGATCTCCATGATCCGAGACAAACCAGATAATCGTATCTTTATCATGACGGAATTCTTTTAGGACAGTCAAAAAGCGACTAATTTGATGGTCTATATGAGTAATCAATCCAAAATAAGCAGCAACCATTCTTCTTTGATCATCTTCCTTTAATTTCCCTCTTAAAGCATAAATAGACGGAATTTGCTTTTCCAATACTTCCCAATTCCCGATATGCAAATCGAGACATTGAGGCAAACGTTCCATATACATATCAAAATAGTATTTTGGGGGATTTAATGGAGCATGTGGTTTTTCAAAAGACATTTTGAGAAAAAAAGGAACAGTTGGATCTCTTCTTTGTAAAAATGAAATGGACTCACTCACAACCCAGTTTGTTGGGTGTAACTTCTCATCTTTATCCCAAGGTCTAGCTTCCCAAGAATTACAATCCATTCCGTCATCAATCAAATCAACATCATAACCAACTTTACCCTTTAAAAAGGCTAGATAGTCACTAGCATAATCAAATTGACTTCCATAAGCCTTGTCATACTTTCTATCAACATGTAGATACCCATCGTGAAGTAAGACATGATCAAACCCAAGTCTCTGTCTGGAAGGAAAAACATGCATCTTACCAATACACTCTGTTTGATAACCCATATCTTTAAAGACTTTTGGCAGAGTATTAGTAAAATTCCAAGGCACCTCATCTTGATAACCAACACGTCCACTTTTATCTTGGTCTAAGCCAGTCAATAAAGCTGCCCTAGCAGGAACGCAAGAAGGAACTGGAGAATAGGCATTTTCAAAATTATAACCTACACTAGCCATCATATCTAATGTTGGAGTGCTAACTAGCTTATCCTTACTATTCAAGGATAAGGCGTCTGCTCTCATTTGATCTACAACAATCAAAATAATATTTGGCTGTTTTGTCTGAACCATAAAATCTCCTTTCTAATATGGCAAAAGAGGCACAAGAAGATATCTACCTTTACTGCCCCCCTTTCTATATCAATCTCTCTATATAAAGCAATAACATTCTTGTTATGTTTTATAGAAAAATGAACTAAAATATGACTAAATCAATTAGGAAATTCAAATCATTTTCTAGCACTGTTTTAGAAGTTACAGTGTACTATTCTAACTTCAACAGACTATAAACCTTTGTCTAATAACAATTTTAGTGGAGATAAGAAATCCTACACCTAACTCATCTTACACGTAATCTATTTCTATTTTATCACAAAAAATGCAAGTAAGACCATTAACTCAATTCAGTTTTATCTGCCATTTTCACAAATGGGAAATAAGTCAAGACACTAATAATCAAACAAACAACTGATAAGATGATGGCACGCCAATCAAATGCTGTAGAGAAGAAACCATATAAAATTGGTGGCATTACCCAAGTAACATTTTGCGTAACAGGTGAAACAAGACCCCAGCTTGTTGCCCAGTAAGCTACCGTTGCCATGAAAACTGGGCTAAGTACAAATGGTATAAATAGCAAAGGATTCAAGACAACTGGTAAACCATAATTGACCGGCTCACCAATATTAAACAGAACTGGTGCTAGACCAAGTTTGGCAACTTTTCGATAATGACTGTTTCTTGAAAAAATTAAAATAGCAAGTACTAATCCTAATCCTCCAAACCAGACAAACGCCCCAAAAGATCCACTTGTCCATATATAAGGAATCGGTTCACCTTTTTGGAAAGCATCCAAGTTCGCTAACATAGCAACTCCAAATAGCCCTTCCATGATGGGAGCCAATACATTTCCTCCATGGAGACCAAAAAACCAGAATAACTTATTCAAAAAGATCATCAGAATAACTGCAAAGAAACTTTGAGACAAACCTAGTAATGGCGTTTGTAACACCTTGTAAACCCAATCAATCAATAAGTCATTGCTAAGTAGATGGAAAATATAAGTCAAAATAGCTACTACATACATCGCCATAAATCCTGGAATGATAGAAGTGAACGGCTTAGCAATCGCAGGGGGAACTGAATCTGGTAACTTGATTACCCAGTTCTTTTTCATTACTTTACAGAAAATAATAGAGGCTAAAAATCCAATCATCATGGCTGTAAAGTAGCCTCTGGCATTGATATGGTTTCCTGGAATCACATTCCCAATAGTTACCATCAGATTTTTACCATCAAATGCTAGATTATCAATTCCTTGTAAGATTTGATCTAATTTCACATCTCCTACATTTGCCAAAGGGAAACTCTTTGTAACTGTACTTCCAATCGAAATGACAAACGAGGCAAGTGATACCAAACCAGCAGAAACTGTATCAACCTTGTAAATCTTAGCGATATTCACTCCCAAGCAATAGATGAACAACAAGGAAACAATTGGTATACTTCCCTTGAATACCAAATTATTGATGTCAACAAGCCACTGAAAGGTTTTCGTAATACTTTCTAGGTGAAATTGTTGTGGTAAATCCACTAGAAAAGCATTTAATAACAAAGCAATGGAACCTGTCATAATAACAGGCATAGTCCCCACAAATGAATCACGTAAAGCAACTAAAAACTTCTGATTCCCAACTTTCATTGCAATTGGAGAAAGTTTTTCTTGCATTTTATCCAACATTGTATTCATACCAAACTCCTAATTTTTTTCAAATCGTTTGTACACTTCTACCACTTCTTTTGCTAAGTCAACAAAGGTCAGACTCGTCATTAAATGATCTTGCGCGTGTACCATCAAGAGGCTAATTGAAGTTTCTTCCCCCTGTGCCTCTCTTGTCAACATTTCTGTTTGAGCCTTATGCGCCTGTAATAAGGCAGCATTCGCATCAGCTAATCTTTGATTGGCTTTTGAGAAATCACCTTTTTTTGCTGCCTGAATAGCCTCCATAGCATTACTTTTGGCTTCCCCACCATACATAATTAGCCCCATTACAGATTCTAAATTACTTTCATTCATAGCATTCTCCTCGATCTTAGTCTAATAAACTTTCAGCTAAATCTAAGACTTTAGAACCATTCATCATTCCGTAATCTGTCATCGGAATAACCGCCACAGGAATCTGTCTATCTTTTAGTTTTTCTTGAAAGTCCCCTAGTAAATAGCGAACTTGAGGGCCTAAAAGCAACACATTTACTTCTTTTGTTGCTACAATTTCTTCTGCTTCAGGAGCTGGAACTGCAAAAATTTCTGCATCCAACCCCTTATCTTCTGCTGCCTTTTGCATCTTTGTCACTAGCAGACTTGTACTCATACCTGCTGCACATGCTAACATAATTGTTACTTTAGCCATAGCTTACTCCTTTATCACCTATTTACTGATCTAGCTAAGCGAGATACTGTATGTCTCACTCCTCTAATTGCCTTGCTCAATGCATAGATATTATCAACTGTTGCCAGTCCCCCATATCCTGCGTCACCTATATGTTGAATATCAACTCCACAAATCTTATTTCTCAGCGCTATTTCTCTAATTGTCTCCGTATCAGAGGTTTCTTGGCTAGTCCCGATAGCACTCAGCACTAGTCCACCTTTACTGTGAACTAAATCTACCACTGCACGCAATTCTTCATCGTTAAAAGAAGGAACTGTCCCAACAGCTGGAACCAAAATCACATCTGCACCTGCTTCAAGCAACTGCTCCGCAACGGAAATATCCGCGACAGGTTCCTTTACACCAGCGCCGTGCATTTTACCAGCTATAATCAAACCTGAGAAATTCTCTTTAGCAGATTGAACTGCTTTGATAATCTCTTGATTGCTAACTCCTGTACCTGGATTTCCAGTCAGACAAACAAAATCAAACCCAAGTTCTTCAATCCTCTTAAAGGTATCTCTGTTTGCAACACGACCTGCAACAATTTCTTGTGTTTCTTCTAGCATTTTTGCAGATGGGTCAATCGGTTCCAAATTTACACCAATTGGGCAAGCAACGAGCTGGTGTAAGCGATGAATAACATCATCACCTGAACTATCCAAAGCATAAATTTTAGGCTCAAAAACATCAACACAATTCAATAAAATCATGTCAGCTCCAAAAGCTCTAGCAATTTCAGAATTAGTGATATCTCCAACAAATGTCTCACGAGTGGCTACATTTTCAGATAGAACAACTCTACCTTCACTTGCTAAAATACTTTGTTTTAATTCTTCAGCATTCATCTCTAATATCTCAGATGGATTTGCACTAATTAAACGTTTCATTCTCAATCCTCCAACTGATTGAAATATTTTCGTAACAACTAGGCTCTATATCATTGTTAGCAAGAACCCCTATCATCACATACTACTCTATTTTCTATCTTGTGAATTACTTTCCATTATTTTCCGTTGCACTTCCTCTTAAATATATTTTATTATCAAAAGTTATCAATTAGCTTTATTTTTTGACGTCAAGTTGTTATTTGATTATCTTTTGTTATTTATATTTTACAACTATAAGAAAGCCTTGTCAAGGATTTGTGTAAACATTTGATTATTTTTTATTATCAATATATAATAAAAAGAGACCAGTAATAAATGAAAAGCTTAAAAAGATTAACATCTACATTTATCCATAGCAAAAAATCATAGGATTTTAAGAATCTGACAACTAGGAAGAAAACTAATATGACCTTATCTAAGAAACAATTACAACTAAGAGCTAAAATACTGGAAACAGTTTACACATTAGGACCCATTTCACGAATTGAAATTGCTACCAAAACAGGGATAACACCTGCAACAACCAGCAGTATCACAAATGAGCTGATTAAAGAAAATATTCTCTTAGAACTTGGTGAAGACGAACACGATACAAGTGTAGGAAGAAAAAAAATCCTGCTAGATATTCAAGCTAAACGATTTTACTACATCGGTTGTGAACTATCTGAAAAACACTTTACTTTTTCTTTAGGAGATAATCTAGGAAATATCTTAAAAGAAGAGAAAGAAATTGTCACTAAACAGTTAATCCAAGAAAAGGGAAATCAACTCATTAGCCAGACACTAAAGCAATTCTTAAATAACTGCTCTGATTATGAAATAGAAGCAATTGGAATTGCGCTACCGGGTCGCTATTTAGATGATTATAAAATAACAACAAACAATCCTTTATGGCAACATATCGACTTAGAAATGATTCAATCTCACTTTGATAAACCTTTATTTTTCTCTAACAATGTTAACTGTATGGCTATTGGTAAACGACTATTTAGTCGCCAACAGAATGACCCTAATTTTGCTTATTTTCATTTTGCTAGAGGTATGCACTGCTCTTATATCTATGACGGAAACATTTATGGGAAAGGAAATCTAATGATTGGAGAAATAGGGCATACAGTAGTTTCATCTGAGGGAGAAGAATGTAGTTGTGGACGCAAGGGATGCTTACAAACTTTTGCTGGAGAATCTTGGTTAATCAAAAAATCAAAAATTCTATATCATCAATCTCCCTATTCTCTACTTCCTAGTTTAGTCAAAAATGCCGATGATATTGATATCCAAGTTATTTTAACCGCTTATCAATTAGGTGACACTGGAATAATCACACTTATCCATCAAGCCTTACTCTATCTTAGTCAAACCATTTTAAATATCAGTATGATGATTGACTCTCAAAAAATCTACCTACATAGTCCTTTACTAACAAATCAACACATCATCCAAAAACTATATAGTGAAATGAACTACAAACCCAAATTGCTCTATAATCGCCTACCTGAAGTCATTATTGAACCTTATAATGATTTTACAGCTGCACACTCAGCTATTGCACTTTGTTTGTATCATACAATTCTACATTCCTAATTTTCTATTACATTTAATAAATAGACTAAAAAGAGGGAGTATATCATAAAAAGCGAACAAACTTGTTTTCTGAAAATCAGAATTCTGTTTTGTTCGCTTTCTTTATATTTGGAATTAAACTTCTATCTGCCCTTCTTCATAACGTATTTCCGTTCAGGTTCTTCAACTATTTGAACGATTTCAAATCCTTCTTTTTGGTAAAGATTGTAAGCTGTTTGATTTGCCCCGAAGACATTTAAAGAAATAGTATCTATGTCTTCATTTTCAAAGGCCAAACTAACAAATTTCCTTAAAGCCTGGCTACCTAAGCCCTGCCCCTGTTTCTGGGGATTGATAAAAAATCTCCCGATATGAAGATTACTGTCTTCTAGCCTAATTTTCTGGATAAGTCCCACAAACTCTTGTCCATCAAAGATTGAAAAGATTCCTTCCAAGTCTTGCAAGACTTGAATTGTTAAGGGAAAAGGAATCTTTGGACCCATCCATTGTTCTTGAAAGGATTTGCCAAGAGAGTTAGACCATTGGCATACGAGCTGAGCATTTTCTGTGCTCACCTTTTCTTCAAAAAGAATTGTCATCTTGACCTCACTATCTTGTTTATGTTTCTCCATTATACTACTTCTTCCATTTTTTACGAATAGATAAGTATGATTGATATTTATTTTTTTCTTATCGGGAGTATTCTCGCTTCCTTTCTTGGTCTGGTCATTGACCGTTTTCCAGAGCAATCCATTATCCTACCAGCTAGCCACTGCGATGCCTGTCAGACTCGCTTGCGGCCATTAGATTTGATTCCGATTCTGTCGCAGGTGCTCAATCGCTTTCGCTGTCGCTACTGCAAGGCACCTTATCCAGTCTGGTATGCCCTTTTTGAACTAGGTTTAGGTCTCCTTTTTCTGGTTTGCTCTTGGGGTTTTCTTTCCTTGGGACAAGTTATCCTAATCACTACTGGTTTGACCTTGGGTATCTACGACTTGCGCCATCAGGAATACCCCTTACTGGTCTGGATTGTCTTTCATCTACTCCTAATGGTCTGCTCTGGCTGGAATCTGGTCATGTTCTTCTTCCTTGTCCTTGGAATTTTGGCTCATTTTATCGATATCCGAATGGGAGCAGGGGATTTCCTCTTTTTAGCTTCTTGTGCTCTCGTCTTTAGCGCAACCGAATTACTCATCTTGATTCAGTTTGCTTCGACGATGGGGATTCTAGCCTTTCTCCTACAAAAGAAAAAGGAAAGACTTCCTTTTGTGCCTTTCCTCCTGCTCGCTGCTTGTTTAATTATTTTTGGTAAGCTACTGCTTGTTTGATAAAGTCCTGAATCGACTCTCCTTGGTGGAGAGCTTTTACTATTTTCGAACCAACAATGACGCCATCTGACACCGCATTGAAGCGTTCTACATCAGCTTGACTAGATACACCAAAACCTGTCAAGACTGGGATGTCGGCTACTTGATGCAATTGTGCCAAGTGCTTGTCCAAATCTGCGCGGTAATTGCCTGATTTCCCTGTCACCCCATTGATAGCAACGGCATAGACAAAACCTTCTGCCCCTGTAATCAATTCTTTCTGGCGCTCAATCCCTGTCGTCAAACTAACTAGAGGAATCAAGGCGATGTCTGTGTCTGCCAAAAATGGCTCTACAAAGTTGGCATGCTCATGAGGAAGGTCTGGAATAATCAAGCCCTTAACCGCTGTATGTGCCAAATCTTTGACAAAGTTCTCCACACCGTACTGAAAGATGGGGTTAAAGTAGGTCATGATGACAAGTGGAATCTCTGTTTCAATGGTTTTCAAGTTTTCAACCAGAGCCTGGGTAGAGGTCCCGTGGGCTAGACTGCGCAAGCCAGCTTCTTCGATAACAGGTCCATCTGCAACAGGGTCTGAAAAGGGAATACCCACTTCAATGGCAGAGACACCCAAATCTTCTAAAAAGTGGATTGTTTCTCCGAGACCATCCAAACCTATATCATGGTCTCCAGCCATGATATAGGGAACGAAAATTCCTTTTCCAGCTGCTTTAATAGCGTTTAATTTTTCTGTTAGTGTCTTAGGCATGAGCTTCTCCCTTCTTTGCTGCATCTGCTTCCAAGCGGTCCTTGACTTGAACCACATCCTTATCCCCACGACCTGATAGGCAGACAATCATAGACTTTTCTGGTCCAAGTTCTTTGGCTAATTTCACCGCAAAGGCGATAGCATGGCTAGATTCCAAGGCTGGTATAATCCCTTCCACGCGAGACAAGAGTTGGAATCCTTCCAAGGCTTCCTCGTCAGTCACAGGAACATAGCTAGCACGCTTGATATCGTGGTAGTGAGAATGTTCTGGACCGATACCAGGATAGTCCAAACCTGCTGAGATAGAGAAGGCTTCAAGAATTTGACCATGGGCATCTTGGAGCACATCCATGAGTGAACCGTGAAGGACACCTGGACGACCCTTGGTCAAGGTAGCTGCGTGATGCTCTGTATCCACACCAAGTCCAGCCGCTTCAGCCCCATACATAGCTACAGACTCATCTTCTACAAATGGATGGAAGAGACCGATAGCGTTAGAACCACCACCAACACAAGCTACTAGGGCATCTGGTAAATCTTGACCTGTTAAGTCACGGTACTGTTGTTTAGCTTCTCTACCGATGACACTTTGGAAGTCACGAACGATTTCTGGGAATGGATGAGGTCCCAAGGCAGAACCAAGGATATAGTGGGTATCATCGATATTAGCTACCCATGAACGAAGGGCCGCATTGACTGCGTCCTTGAGCACGCGCGAACCATCTGTTACAGCCTCGACCTTGGCTCCCAAAAGCTCCATTCGGAACACATTGAGAGCTTGGCGTTTAACATCCTCTTCACCCATATAGATGGTACATTCCATGTTAAAGAGGGCTGCAGCTGTTGCTGTTGCCACACCGTGCTGACCAGCACCTGTTTCAGCAATAATTTTCTTTTTACCCATGCGTTTGGCAAGCAAAACTTGTCCTAAGGCATTGTTAATCTTGTGGGCACCTGTATGGTTGAGGTCTTCACGTTTGAGATAAATCTTGGCTCCGCCGATATGCTGAGTCAAATTTTTTGCGTAGTAAAGCGGAGTTTCACGTCCCACATACTGGCGCAAAAGTTGGTTTAATTCCTCTTGGAAACTTGGGTCTGCCTGACTTTCACGGTAGGCCTTCTCCAACTCCAAAACTGCTGTCATCAATGTTTCTGGGACGAAACGTCCGCCGAATTTTCCGTAAAATCCATCTTTATTTGGTTCCTGATATGCCATTCTTTACCCTCTCTATAAATCTTCTAATCTTTTCATGATCTTTTTGTCCGTCTGTCTCTACTCCGCTTGATACATCTACTGCATAGGGAGTAAAGTGTTGAATTGCTTTTACTACATTGTCTTCCTTAAGCCCACCTGCGATAAAGAAGGGCTGAGCTAGTCCAATCGTATCCAGTTGAGCCCAGTCAAAGGTCTGGCCACTCCCAGCCACAGGGGCATCAAAGAGTAGATAGTCTGCCTGAGAATTGGGCACATGACCCTCTCCATCCACCTGCACAGCCTGAATACTGGCACAAGGCAAATCCTCAAACAAATCATCCGCCACCTGACCGTGAACTTGAACCAAGTCCAAACCAACTTTGTCAATCGCTTCTAGCAGTTCTGCCCGACTTGGTGAAACAAATACGCCAACCTTTTTTACATCTACAGGAATGAGCTTTGCCAGTTCAGCAGCCTGATCCAAGGTCACCTGTCTTTTACTAGGTGCAAAGACAAAACCGATATAGTCCGCTCCTGCTGAAACGGCTGTTTCCACCGCTTCCTCGGTCGATAATCCGCAAATTTTAACCTTTGTCAATCTGTAACTCCTTGATTCTCTGGGCTACATCTTCTGCCTGCATGAGAGCTGTCCCTACTAAAATTCCGTTAAAGTATGGTGCTACTCGCTCTGCATCCTGCCCTGTGAAAATAGCCGATTCAGAAATATACAAGCAATTATCTTTGAAGTTTTTAGCCAAGTCTACACTGGTTTGTAAGTCAACTTCAAAGGTGGTCAAGTTGCGGTTATTGACTCCGATAATCTGGGCACCAAGTCTGTGAGCCACTTCTAGTTCAGCTAGATTGTGAGTTTCCACCAAGACTTCCAGACCAAGCTCTGTCGCATAGTTATAAAGTTCCTTAAGACGTTCTTCTGACAAGGCAGCCACAATGAGCAGGATGACTGTTGCACCTGCATTGCGAGCGCGGATGATTTGCTTTTCATCGATGATAAAGTCCTTGTTGAGCGTTGGAATCTGTACCTGACTGGAAATCTCCCGTAGATAATCCAAATGACCTTTAAAGAAAACTTCATCTGTCAGAACAGAAATCATCACTGCTCCGTTCGCTTCATAAGTCTGGGCCTGTTGCACAATATCCACATCGAGATTGATATCTCCCAGACTAGGGCTAGCTTTCTTAACTTCTGCAATCACCTGCAAGCGGTCTTGATGATGCTTCAAAAAGTCAGCCAAACGATAGGTCTGGCGCAAGGGCTGGATTTCCTCCAGCTCCATCTGCTCGACCTCACGCGCCTTCTGCTCCAAGATTCGTGCTAAAAATTCCTGACTCATTTTTGGTACTCCTGTAACAGTCTGAGTTTTTCAAGGGCCTTGCCACTAGCAATCACTTGACGGGCCAAGGCAACTCCTTCCTTAATGCTAGCTACCTTACCATTAGCATAGAAACCAAGACCAGCATTCAGAACTGTCGTTTCCAAGAATGGACTTGGTTCATTTTTCAGAACGCTAAGCAAAATTTCTGCATTTTCCTGAGCATTGCCTCCACGAATATCTTCAATAGCGTAGCCTTCCATTCCCAAATCCTCTGGAGTAAAGCTTGATAAGGTGATTTCGCCATTTTCAAGAAGTGCAATCTTGGTTGTTCCATTCAAACCAGCTTCATCCAATCCTTCTGGTCCAGCAACCACGATGGCACGTTTGCGACCCATATTTTTCAAAACCTGAGCTGTACTTTCTAGAAGTTCTGGACGACTAATTCCAAGAAGCTGTGTTTCCAAAGCCATTGGGTGAATCAGAGGACCAGTCAAGTTCATAATCGTTGGGATTCCCAATTCCAAACGAGCTGGCATGATGTATTTCATTGCTGGGTGCATATTTTTAGCGAAGAGAAAGACGATTCCAGTTTTATCAAAGACCTTACCTAGTTCAGCTGGTTTGAGGTCAAGATTGATGCCCAAGGCTTCGAGGACATCTGCAGAACCAGATTTAGAAGAAATCGAGCGGTTACCATGCTTGGCCATGTGGACACCGCCACCAGCCAAGACAAAAGCTGCAGTTGTAGAGATGTTAAAGCTGAAAGACTTGTCCCCACCTGTACCACAGTTGTCCATGACATCATGAATTTCAGTTGGAATATGTTGGGCATGCCCTCTCATGACTTGGGCAATAGCTGTGCGTTCTTCAGGTGTTTCCCCCTTCATCTTAAGAGCCAAAAGGAGAGAAGCAATCTGCGCCTCCGTTACACGCCCAGTTACGATACGCTCAATGACATCCGTCATTTCCACACCTGATAAATTTTCAAATTTTGCTAGTTTTTCAATAATCTCTTTCATCCTAGTTTCCTCACTTTACAACCTTCTCAATAAAATTCCGAATAGAAGACAAGCCATCTGGCGTTCCGATACTTTCTGGATGGTATTGGAAGCCATAAATCGGTAGGTTTTTATGTTGAATTCCCATAATGGCCTGATCATCAGTCGAACGAGCTGTCACTTCAAACTCTTCTGGCATTTCTTCAATTAAAATACTATGGTAACGCATGACCGCACGGCCATCCTCAATGCCTTGATACAAAACAGATGGCGCTTCAAAGCTGATATTGCTCTGTTTCCCATGCATGACTTTTGGTGCCAAGCCTAACTTCCCACCAAAGACTTCTGCGATGGCTTGGTGACCCAAACAAATCCCTAGAATCGGTTTCTTACCTGCAAAATCACGAATCATGTCTTCCATCTTTCCAGCATCAACTGGCCAACCAGGACCAGGAGAAAAGACCAGACCATCTGCTTTTTCAGCTTCTTCATACAGCTTGGAATCATCATTTCTCAAGACTTGCACCTCTGCAAAATTCCCAATGTATTGGGCCAAGTTATAGGTAAAAGAATCATAGTTATCAATCAATAAAATCATGGTCTTAGTTCTCCAATTCTAGTCATAGATTTAGCCTTGTTAATGGTTTCTTGGTATTCATTTTGGGCGATGGAGTCGTAGACAATCCCTGCCCCAGCCTGCACATAGGCTGTTTGATTTTTGAGAATCATCGTTCGGATGGCAATGGCCAAATCCATATCGCCCGTCGCAGATAGGTAGCCGATTGCTCCTGCGTATACGCCACGTTTTTCTGTTTCCAGTTCATAGATGCGTCTCATCGCTCGAATCTTT
Source organism: Streptococcus pneumoniae (assembly GCF_001096185.1). Taxonomy (GTDB): domain Bacteria; phylum Bacillota; class Bacilli; order Lactobacillales; family Streptococcaceae; genus Streptococcus; species Streptococcus pneumoniae_B. The sequence continues at coordinate 58,649 of NZ_CRPU01000002.1, read as the reverse complement.
GGTGCTCCAGAAACGGTTCCAGCAGGAAGTGTTGCTTTCAAGGCATCCATAGCAGTGAGTTCTGGAAGCAAACGCCCCTTGACCACACTGGTCAAATGCATGACATAGCGGAAGAACTCCACTTCCATATACTTGGTGACTTGGACACTGGCCGTTTCAGAGATGCGACCGATATCATTACGTCCCAAGTCTACTAACATTCGATGCTCTGCTGTTTCCTTCTCATCCGAAAGCAGGTCTGTCGCCAAAGCCTTGTCCTCTTCATCCGTAGCACCTCTTGGTCGTGTCCCTGCAATCGGATTGGTTGTCACGATGCCATTTTTAACTGAAACTAAACTTTCTGGACTGGCACCGATGATTTGATAATCCCCAAAGTCATAGAAATAAAGGTAATTAGAAGGATTGGTCACGCGGAGATTTCTGTAGAAGTCAAATGGATTTCCAGTAACTTCTGCTGAGAAGCGCTGACTGAGTACACATTGGAACATGTCACCATTTCGAATCAAGTCACGAGCCGTTTCTACCATTTCCTCAAACTTCTGAGGAGCGATATGCGGTTTGAAGTCCAGCGGAGATAGATCCAAGTCTTCAAATTCATTTGGAGCAGGAATGCGTAATTCCTCAAGCACTTGGTTCAAGGCTTTTTCCAAGTCGTCTTGACTACGCTCACTATAAAGAGCATCCTCGATGACATGAATTTTTTCCTTCTTGTGGTCAAAGACCATGTAACTCTCATAGACGAAGAAATGCATGTCTGGCGTTCCAATTGTATCTTCAGGAATTTGACCAATTTCTTCATAAAGCGAAATCATATCGTAACCCACAAAGCCAATTGCCCCACCACCAAAAGGTAGATCTGAATGGTGCTGGCTCTTATGAGTCACTTCATAAAGGAAATCCAAGGGATCCCGATCAATCACTTGACCATTTTGATAAAGGACTCCATTTTCAAACTTAATCTCAAAAACAGGATTATAAGCTAGGATAGAAAAACGAGCTGTTGCCTTGTCTCTCGGAATACTCTCTAAGATAACCTTGTGTTGCCCCTTTAGGCGCATATAAGCCAAGATTGGTGATAAGACATCTCCATGAATGATTCGTTCCATTGTAATTTCCCTTTCAGTTCTACTTCTAGTCCGTGGTGACTGTATGAAAAATCCCCACGCAAAATAACTTGCGTGAGGACGAAATTCGCGGTGCCACCTCAATTATAGGATTTCTCCTATCTCTCATTCCTGTCTCAGATACCTCCTGTAACAGGCTGTGCGATAAAGGGCACTCCCTTGAGAATTATGTTTTTTTCTCTTGTTTCAAATGGACCCAACCTTACAGCTTTCTCTGCTTGTTTCCAGCAACCACAAGCTCTCTGTGAGAGAAAGGACTGTAATTTTTCCATCTTTTATTTTTTAGCTTCTAGGTAGTCTGCAATCGCAGCTACGTCCTTGTCCCCACGACCAGAGACATTGATGATGATAATCTCATCTTTACTTAGTTTCGGTGCACGTTTAACCGCTTCTGCGATAGCATGCGAACTTTCAATCGCTGGGATAATTCCTTCAGTCTTGCTGAGAAGGAGGAGAGCCTGAACAGCTTCTTCGTCTGTCGCAGCCACATATTCCACGCGACCTGAATCTTTGAAGTAGGCGTGTTCTGGGCCAACCCCTGGATAGTCCAATCCAGCTGAGATAGAGTAAACTGGAGCCAGCTCTCCATCTTCTTTAAAGACTGCATAGGTCTTCATTCCGTCGACAATTCCGATGCTACCTTTTGTCATAGTAGCTGCGTGCTTATCTGTATCAAGTCCGTGACCAGCAGCTTCAACCCCAACCAATTTGACTTCTTCATCAGCCACATACTGAGAAAAAGCACCAATGGCATTGGAACCACCACCTACACAGGCAATAACATAGTCTGGCAAGCGTCCTTCTTTTTCCAAGATTTGACGACGAGATTCTTCACTGATGACCTTTTGGAACTCATGGACAATAGTAGGATAAGGGTGTGGTCCTACAGCAGATCCTAAAACATAGAAAGCTTCAAGGTCATTCATCCATGCTCCAAAGGCTGCATCAACCGCATCTTTGAGGGTACGAGTCCCTGTTTCAACTGCATGAACAGTTGCTCCCATCATCTCCATACGGAAAACATTGAGACGTTGACGTTCCACATCTTCTGCCCCCATGTAGACATCACAGGCCATACCAAACTTAGCTGCAGCAGCTGCAGTCGCAACACCGTGCTGACCAGCTCCTGTTTCTGCGATTACTCGTTTTTTGCCCATGCGTTTGGCCAAAAGAATTTGTCCTAAAACGTTATTGAGTTTGTGAGAACCAAGATGGTTAAGGTCTTCGCGCTTGAGATAAATCTTAGCGCCACCTAAGTGTTCTGTCAAACTTTCTGCAAAATAGAGCGGTGTTTCGCGACCTGAATAATCCTTCAAGTAATGGCGAAATTCTGCCAAAAACTCTGGATCATCCTTGTACTTGTCAAATGTCACTTCCAACTCATCCAACAAAGCCTGAATCGGCTCCGGTACAAAACTACCACCAAATTGTCCAAAATAACCTTTAGTTGTCATAAAACTTTTCCTCTTTCAGTATTGATTTCAAGATGTAAAAAAAGCCCACACACGGAATCTACTTCCGTGTGAGGGCGTTAGTAACGCGGTGCCACCTCAATTATAAAGGGACTATCCCCTTTACATCTCTGCCTTGTCTAACAACAAGTTGCACTGTAAGGTGTGCGCACCGAATTTTCATTGTTTCAAATTCATTTTTAAAATCAGCCCACTTTCACTACTTCCAACCACCTGTTCACAATCACCACAGGCTCCCTGAAGATCAAAAATAGTTACTTTTCTGATTTGTTGAACTTATTTTAATACTTTGTTTTTTCTTTGTCAAGACTTTTTTACGATTTTTTTGAAAGATGTGTGATTCGAATGTGATAATGTCTTTAGTAAATCGAACGTGAAAATGTCCCACTTGTTAGAAATTGGATCCAACTCAATAGAAACTGAATAGATGCTAAACAGAACTTACTTTAGAACACTCCATCTTTTCCATTAGGATTTTCAAGAATTAAACAATACTAGAAACTCTGTCTCCTAACAAGTTTAGTAGAAACTTCAACAGATGTGACACTTTCCCCCTTTATAATTGCTAATACCCCTTCAATCATTTCTTGAGCTAATTTAACATAATTAGGAGAAATTGTAGATAAAGCAGGAGTGTAATACTGTGAAATTGGAATATTATCAAATCCAACAACGGATATATTATCCGGAATCGCTATTCCTTTTTCGTAACACGCACGAATTAGTCCCTGAACTTTTTCATCGCCTGAAACAAATATAATATCTGGATAATTTCCAAAAGACAAATCATTCACAGCAAAGGAATAAACTGACTCTATTGTAGTTAAACCATAAACTACCTTCAAATCCATAGAATAATTATTATCCTTTAAAAAAGTTCTCACTCCTCTCTCTCGATCCTTATTTACATAAGACTCACCTCCCATAAGTAACCACATATCTTTAAAATTCTTTTCCAAAACTACTTTCATCATATCATAAGTAGCTTGAAAGTTATTGTTAGATACGTAAACTACTCCAGGTGTTTGAGACTCTCCAAAGACAATGAAAGGCATATTATTTTTCTTTAAATATTGGATTCGAATATCATTCTCCCCCTCATAAAAGACAATCACTCCATCTACAAGGCTACCAATACTTGAAATAATTGAATTACTAATCGAATCTTCCTCTCCAAAATATTCAACAATAGCATTTACTCCAAATTGTCTACAAGTTTGTAAAACTTTATCTAAAAGTGTTTGAAACCAGATTAAAGGAAAAGAATCAATCTTCTTCACAGATATTAAAATATTCGTGGTTTCTTTCTTCGTTAAATTCTGAGCATAGGCATTTGGAATATAGGATAACTCATCAATGACTTTTTTTATGGCATTATAAGTCTCAGGTTTTACTCTATTCCCTCCATTTATTACACGTGAAACTGTCTTTGGAGAAAAACCAGACAAACGTGCAATATCATATATCGTTACCTTTTTCCCTTTTTCCATTAAAATACTCCTGTCATAAACCTTCACTATAACTATACAATATTTAAATTATTTTAACAAGAAAATTACATTCTAATCTTTTAATCTAGTTTACATCTGGAGGAAATACTTCACTAAATCTACATTAACTTTCAGTACTAGTAACATAAATTTTACAATTCAATTCACTGTTTTGTACTATTTTGTAAACTGCATTACAAATCACCGGATAAGAAAATACACTACCTGAAAATTCCAAGGAATCATTTTCAGTAAATCCTTCTGTATTTATAAATGTATTCATTATCTGTTCAATATAACACTCTAATATGGGAACAGCTTTCTCCTTAACAATAACATTTCTAAGCATTTCTTCAAATGGTAAATGACAAGCGAACACCATCTCACAAACATCATAAAATGAATGGAAGTGGTATACCTGTATGAGATTATAGTCATCAAAATAAGTTATTTTTCCTGCATCAAAATCCACTTTATATACTCTCAAATTAGTTAGATCCTTTTCTTCAAAAATTATTATGGACACCTCTAAAAACTACCGATTTTCTATTTTTATTGCTCAGAAAACGTTGATACATCAATGTTTAAAAGTATTGAAATTGAGTTTTTAGATGTGCCCTTATATTTCTTATTATTTAAAGAAAACAAAAGGACTAGAATAATCCGTCCCTTTGTTTATCCCTAGATTAGCTGATTTCCTCAACATAAATCACACCAACAATATTAGCAATTTCTTCCATTAGTTTAAGGTGCTCAAATCTACCTGATAATTCCAGAGTAATAAATGACGCGATTTTTTTGTCTGGAACATCAAAATATTCAATTCTTTCTGAATTAACATCTCCAAATGCAGTTCTAGAATCAGTCATTCTAATGCCATTCTCAGCACAGTATACTAGTACCCGATTATATGCCTCTGTAGATCTAACAACGATATACAATTCGATTATCTTTGAACGACTTTGAAGATATTTTTTTAAAGGTTGGAACATAGTTATAACACTCCAAACAGACATTGCTCCTAGTATGGCTCCTTCATAAAAACCAACACCAATAGCTAGACCGATTCCAGCTGAAGCCCATATTCCGGCTGCAGTTGTTAAACCAGTTATTTTCTTTTTATCTGTAATAAGTATTGTTCCAGCCCCAAGAAAACCAACACCTGATATAACCTGCGCACCTAAGCGTGTAGGATCTCCTGTACCAAATTTATAAGATACATACTCATTAGTCATCATAATTAAACATGCAGCCAGACAAACAATACTATGTGTACGAATACCTGCTGGTTGAGATTTACTTCCTCTCTCTAAACCAATTACACCACCAATAACTAATGAAAGTACAATTCTTAATACAATTTCGATATATGATAGTCCTAAGCTTGTTGCTTGCATTATTATTTCCTTTTTCTACTAACTGGTCTCTGAGTAAAGTATAAAACAGAACCAGAAATTATCATTAATACAATAGTATAAACGAATACAAGTGCTTGAGCATTTGAAGTTGCTGTTTCATCACCTGCTGAACGAATAGTTATACCCAGTGGTTGAGCTAATGGATGGTAAAGAAATACAGATAAGTCGAAGTCAGTTAATAAAGAGTTAAAGTTTAAAGCAATAACAGAGAGAACAACCGGTAAAATAAATGGAATGATAACCTTCATCATAGTATAAAAAGGTGAAGCACCCATACTTCTTGCTGCATCTTCCATCTCATCATCAACACTAAATAAAATAGCACGTACCATTCTATAAGAAAATGGGATTTTTACAACTATATATGCAATAAGTAGAATTACCAAACTACCTACCAAAATCTGATTCAAGACAAGAAATTGTGGCTGATTAAAAGTAAATAATAAACTTACTGCTAAAAGTGTACTTGGTAGTAACCAAGGAAGTAGAGCACCATATTCAAATAAGAAATCAAAACGAGCTTTATGTTTTCTGACAACTCGAGCAAATACAACTGCGAGAATTGTTGCTGTTGTCGCAGCGATAATAGAATAAATAAAGCTGACCAAGAATGGAGAGAATGCCGCACTATTACTAAAGAATAGGCGATAATTTTCTAAAGTAAAGTTTGATAATGTTAAGTTACCTGTTTGAATTGCAACTGGATCTGTAAATGAGTATAATACTATAAAAATTAGTGGAAGCATGAAAACTGTGAACAATCCATATGCTACAATGTGAGCAATGATATTCCAAGGCTTAGACGCAATTTTTTGTTTTTTAAGAGGCGCTTTAGTCTTAGAGATAGAAATATAATTTCCACCTTTTTCTATCTTATTCATGATAGTAAGCAAAATTGTAGTTGCAATACCTAAAATAATTGCAAGTAGGGCAGCTAAATCACGAGAATTCCCCATCCCTGCAAATGTAATAATCATTGGATTTATAGTTTGAAATTCTTTACCACCAACAATCATGGGTGCTGCTACTGCAGATAAACCACTAAGAAAAACCATAATAGTAAGTGCAAATAGAGTTGGAATTAAGGTTGGTAACACTACTTTTCGGAAAACAGTAAATGGTTTTGCTCCCATATTTCGAGCAGCCTCAATAGTGTGATAGTCAACGCTTCGAATTGTATTTGTTAAAAACAATGTATGATTAGCAGTTCCTGAAAATGTCATAATGAATAAGACTGCACCATACCCAATAAACCAGTTAGGGTCTAAAGAAGGGATAACATTTTGTAAAAATTTTGTTATCAATCCATAAGGACCATAGACAAATTTATATCCAGTCGCTAAAACCACTCCTCCATAAATTAAAGAGGTCATATAACCTAATTTTAAAATTTTAGCACCTTTAATATCAAAGTACTCTGTAAATAGAACACAAAGAATACCTACGACATTAACTGTAATAATGAGTGAAAATGCTAACTTAAAACTGTTCATAATACTCTGAAGTGCCCTCTGAGATTTTAGAACACGATGTACAGCATCAAGGGAAAATTCTCCTCCTTTTACAAATACATTCACTACTAGATCAAAGTTTGGATAAATAATAAATGTTACTAAGAACCAGATTAACCCTAAACGAATAAGCCAATCTTTTAAATTTAATTTATGACGCATACTGCACCTCCTTAAAATTGCAGAACGTCTGATGGTGTGATAAATAATTCCACACTTTCTCCGACAGATCTAATAGCAGCCTGACTATCAATACTTGTTACATTAAGAATCTGACTCTCAGAAACTTTTATTGTATAGTGAATTGTAACTCCAGAAAACTCAACATCAATAATTGTCCCTTTTAGAATAAAATCTTGTTCAGTTTCACGATTGAATCGAACTTTCTCTAATCGAATGTATCCTTTTTTATCTTCCAAGAAAACGCTAGCATTTTTCAGTAATACTTCGTGGACTGTTTCATCGGTCAAAACGTTAATATCTCCAATGAAATCACATACAAATTCAGTTTGAGAATTATGATAAATCTCTACTGGTGTACCGACCTGTTCGATGTATCCATTGTTAAAGACTGCAATTCTATCAGATAAAGTCAAGGCTTCTTCTTGATCATGAGTAACATATAAAGTAGTAATACCTAGTTCTTTCTGAAGTCTTTTCAACTCTTTTCTCAAATCTACACGTAATTTTGCGTCAAGGTTTGACAATGGTTCATCTAAACATAGGATTTTAGGTTCAAGAACTAGAGCACGAGCTAATGCTACACGTTGTTGTTGACCCCCAGATAGTTCTGATACATTACGCTGTAACTGTTGATCAGAGATCTTAATTTTTGCTGCTACTGCTGATACTTTTGCTTTAATAACATCTGGAGCTACCTTCTTAACTTTTAAACCAAATGCAATATTATCAAAAACAGTCATAGTTGGAAATAGGGCATAAGATTGAAATACAATACCAATTCCACGTTTTTCCGGCTCCAAATGAGTAACGTCTGTTCCATTAACTTCAATACTTCCTGATGATGGATCTAAAAAACCTACCAATGCTCTCAAAGTAGTTGATTTACCACATCCAGAAGGTCCAAGAAAGGTAAAGAATTCGCCTTCATGAATATCTAAATTCAGATTATCAATTGCAACAAAATCACCATATTTAATTTGAATATTATCAAATTTAATCATCTCACTAACTCCCTCTATTACTAAACCAAAAGCCTCTCTTTATTTCTTCTATAAATTTAGAAATAATAGAGAGACTTGGACATAAAAATTAACTCTTATTTCTTATTGTACGTATTCTAATTCAGCTTTTTCTACCCATTCATCCAAATGTTTTCCAACAGCTTCCCAGTCAATATTTTGTGGTTTCACTTGATCAACAAATTTTTTCGTATCTTCAGGTAACTCTGTTAGGGCATCTTTATTTGCAGGAATAGATCCAAAGTTCTTACTATATTCTACTTGAATTTCTGATTGACCAAACCAATCAATAAATTCTTTAGCTAACGCTTGTTTTTTACTAGTGCTTAAAACCATAGTTTGTTCAGTTACAAATGGTACACCAATCTCAGGAGTCATAACTTTGAAAACAACATTTTGTTCTTTTTGTCCAACTAATGCACCAGAACCCCACATCATTCCATATTGTATTGGATCTTCTTTGTCTAACATCTTAACAATTGAACTTTCTCCCTTTTGAAGAGTGTATGCATTTTTCAAATATTCTTTTGCTGCTTCCCAACCTTTTTCGGAAACACCTAATTCACCTTTATCATCAAGGTATCGAACTAAGATACTTGCTAGAATTGCCCGTCCTGTACCACCTTGAAGACCAGAAATTGAATATTTACCTTTATACTTACTACCTAATTCCGTCCAATCTTTAGGCATTTCTTTTACATCAGGCGCCCCAATTAAAACTAATGGTTGAACAATCACAGGATTATAATAATTATCTTTATCTGATAAAGATTGATCAATTTTATCTAACCATTTAGGCTTGTACTGTACTAGTAATTTTTGATCTCTAATTTTATTTGAATCAACAGCACCAATTCCAAATACCATATCTGCAACTGCATTATTCTTCTCGGCAATAACACGGTCTGCTAATTGAGCGCCAGGAATATCAACCATTTTTATATTAAAACCAGCTTCTTTTGCTTTAGCAGTTAACCAATCACCACGACCATTTGAGACTGAGTTCGAATAGATTACTAATTCTTGACTTTTATCAGCTTTTTCTTCAGATGAAGAAGCAGTCGTAGAATTTGAACCTCCAGAGCAAGCAGCAAGTGTAGTAAGAGCAACTCCCGTTGCAAGTACAGTAGACCAAACTTTCATTTTTTTCATGATAAGTTCTCCTTTTTTATTATTTTATTTAAATTTTTCGTGATATGGAACAAATTGTCTCATATCTTCAAATACAGTATAGTCAATACGGTTTACAGTAATAGTTGGAATCTTCTCTAATAAAATTTCAGTTAATTCTGCTCTGACTTTAGTAAACTCTTCTTCCTCCTCTTCGGTTAGAGGAATCCGAAGATATCCAATTGAAATATGGAATTGATATCTATCATGATTAGGGAAACGAACACCTGCTTTTTCTGAAACATAAGTACGAATTTCTTCTAATCTCTTTGCAGAAGCTTCATCTGCAGGTTCAACTAGTATGTTTTGTTTTCCCATTTCAGTCACACGCATATGAATTTCTTCATCCAACAATGGAAAAATTTCAAGTTGTTTAGCAAAGTAATCATGTATTTCCTGTAAAGGTGTATCAAGAGGAAGATTACTGCTCCAAAACTCCGTTTCACGATTTTCATGGCACAACAATTCAATTACAGTCATGTGAATAGAATTCCTTGGAGTTAAAGTAAACTTATCGATAAATGGTAATTCTCTATAACGTGATTGAATAATATCAACAACTTCCATCAAATCTTGTTTAGTATAAAGATTTGCTACAACAGTATTTCCTGGAAAATGATTAAATTCTCCATTTTCTTTGAACTTAATTTTTGTTAGGTTTTTCATATAAAGACCCTCTTTTTTATATTTGACACCGGTGTCATCTATGCTTATATTATATAACGAAACCGTTTACTTTGTCAAGCGCTTTCACAAATTTTTTTAAAAAAATTTATCTTTCATTTAATATGCATGTCATTAAAAGGTTAAGTAATTTATCTAAAACACAGAACTCATACTAAAGGTAGCATCAGTTATATCCATTAGGATTTTTTGATTGCCAATTCCATGTGTCTCTGCACATGTCTTCTATTGATTTTGTTGTCCTCCAATTTAATTCCTTATACGCTTTGTCTGCATTTGCATAACAAGTTGCAACGTCTCCTGAACGTCTTGGAACTATTTTATAAGGAATAGGGATCTTATTAACACTTTCAAATGTATTTACAAGTTGTAATACACTAGTACCTTCTCCCGAGCCTAGGTTATAGATATAAACATCTGTGTTTTCAGATACTTTTTCTAAAGCTTTTATATGTCCTATTGCTAAATCTACTACATGGATATAATCACGCACACCAGTACCATCAAGCGTATCATAATCATTTCCGAACACACTTAGCTCTGACAACTTACCTACCGCTACTTGTGCAATATAAGGCATCAAGTTGTTAGGAATTCCTGAGGGATCTTCCCCAATCAAACCAGACTCATGAGCACCAATTGGATTGAAATAACGAAGCAACGCAATACTCCATTCTGAATCTGCCACATGAACATCTTTTAAAATTTGCTCAAGCATCACTTTCGTATACCCATAAGGATTTGTCGCACTTGTTTGCATCGTCTCAATTAGAGGTGACTGATTGTTAATTCCATATACAGTCGCACTTGAAGAAAAGACAATCTTTTTAACATTAAATTCTGACATCACTTCAACAAGTGCCAATGTACTCATAATATTATTTTTGTAGTACATCACAGGCTTTTGCACGGATTCTCCGACAGCTTTATAACCTGCAAAATGAATTGCAGCATCAATCGATTCTTGTTCAAATACCTTTCTCAATGCTTGTTTATCACAAACATCTAATTCGTAAAACACGGGACGTATTCCTGTAATTGCTTCAATACGGTCTAACACCAAGATGCTAGAGTTCGAAAGGTTGTCGACAATGACGACTTCCTTTCCTAAATTTAGTAATTCTACTACGGTATGGCTACCAATATAACCAGCACCGCCTGTTACCAATATTGCCATTTGGGTTTCCTCCTAATTAATTCCAACTGATTTAACAAATCTCATAAACGCTTCATGCCCAGACGGTGTATTCTTATAAACTCCTGCATCTTCCAGAACTCTCGCAAACACTTGTCCTACTTCGTGTTGAACTACGCTATTAACCTCTTCTTTATTAATGCGAGGATATTTTTCTTTCAATTGGTCGGCCCATTCTAAATGATAATCCGCAATTGCGTTATCCTCTCCTAAAAGATATTTTCCAACTTCTTCTAACTCTGGTTTCAAACGAGGTGGTAATATCGCAAGTCCCATCACTTCGATTAACCCGATATTTTCCTTTTTTAATATGTTGTACATCTTGATGAGGATGGAAAACACCATCTGGGTATTGTTCAGTAGTATGATTATCTCTTAGAACAATATCTAATTCGTATCTCCCGTCCACTTTACGAGCAATAGGAGTCACCGTATGGTGTGAGACATCTTCAGTCATAGCAATGATGTCTACTTCTAAATCTGAATATTCTCTCCACTTATTTAGAATTTTAGTAGCTAAATCTAACAAGCGATTTTTATTTTCACTTTGTAACCTAATTACTGACATTGGCCATTTTACAATACCAGCATTAACATCCTCAAAGTCTTTAAAACGAAATTCACTCTCAAATTTTGCTTTTTCCATTGGGAAAATATGTTTCCCTCCCTGGTAGTGGTTATGACTAAGAATGGAGCCTCCTGAGATAGGAAGATCAGAATTTGAACCAGCAAAATATCCTGGCAAAATATCAACAATCTCCAATAATTGTTCAAATGTTTTAGAGGTAATAGCCATTGGTACATGTTGACTATTTAAAAATATCGCATGCTCATTAAAGTATGAGTAGGGAGAATACTGGAATCCCCATACTTCGTCACCAAGTTTCAACCGAATAATTCTATGATTCGAACGTGCTGGATAATTTATTCGCCCCTGATATCCTTCATTTTCCATACATAGTAAACATTTGGGATAATTAGTTGCTTTTACTAATTTTTCAGCAGCAATTGTTTTTGGATCTTTTTCGGGTTTTGACAAATTTATCGTAATCTCTAGCTCTCCGTATTTAGTTGATGCTCTAAACTCAATATTCTTAGCAATAGCAGAAGTTTTAATATAATCACTATCTTTACTTAACTTATAAAACTCTTCAACTGCTTCTTGAGGTGATATATCATATGAACTCCAAAAAATATCATTTAATCGACTAGGTAAAGGAACTATGAAATTCATTAACTCTGCTCCTAAACATTCCTTTTCCTCGATTAAATCTTTAATTTTACCGTTTTTTAAGGCGATTTCCACTAAGTAATCTTTTATTAGTTTCAGGTCATTTTCATCGGAAATGCAATCAGTTCCCTCCTCACCTATTAACGCTAGTACTCTATTTTTCACATATATTTTGTCAATTTCATTATACATTCCGTATTCAATTACTCTATCAACAAAATTATCAATAATTGTTTTCATATATTTTTCTTTCTAATTTATGTTCCCATATTTTCTATACATTATCCATTTATAAATTGATTGCGTAGTATGAGCAATTTTATCAAGGTGATGAATAATATCCAAAGCACCAATTACTTCAGAAACGTTCCCATCATCTTCAAATATGTAATTCATTATTTTCTTTTCAATATTTATACTAAGCTCTTCTATCTCATTCTGTTTTTGTATAACAACCATATCTAAACATCCAGATTGTTCCTCTCTATAACAAGATATAGCCCTATTCATATGCAGTCCGATATCTTCATGAAGTATTTTTATTTCTGAAATAATTTTCTTCAACATTTCATTATTTTGAATAATCTGTAGATTTTTTAAAATTTCAACAATTCTATCCCCAATACGTTCAATGTCAGTTGATATTTTTATTACACTAATAATTCTTCTTAAGTCATATGAAACAGGATGTTGTAAACAAATTAACTCATATCCTTTTTTATCTATATTTAGAACTGACTCATTTATGATTAAATCTTCTTTAATCAATTCTACTCGTTCTTCATTTGATAAATATTCAAATAACTTCTCATATTTATCAAGCACAGATACCCAAATGGTCTCTAAATTATTTGATAATTCTATAATTTCATTTTCTAAATATAACCTTAACATTTAGGTACCTCTTCTTAACAAAGTTCAATAGTAACAATTAATATTTTAAACAATATATCAAACATCAATTACTAGAATACTTGCATCATCCTTCTTTCCATAGATTGGATCAATAGCAGAAGAATTAAATCTCATCTTAATTAACTCTTCAAAAGTTTTATTTTGATTATTTTGATAGAATTCATAAAAGCCATCGCTCATTAAAACAATTTGTTCACTAGTAACATCTATTTGATTAATAATAGCATGGTCTAAAAATCTCTCATCCAACGAACCTATCCAGTACCCACTCGGTTGATTAGATAATTTTCTGATTTTTTGTAAAATAATTTTTTTATTTAAAACACTATTTGTACCATTTGAATCTTTTATCTCATTTTTCCCTTTTTCAAATAAGTTATCTACTCTATGATCAGTTATTTCCATTTCGTTTACTAACATGACGCAGTCACCTAGCATCATATACTCCAACTTTTTTTCTGAAAGTTTAGCAAATATAAAAGCAAATGTTGGTAAGCGATAATACTCTGTTAATTCATATGAGTTTAAACCGATTTCATCTTTAACCTCGAGTAAAGCAGTTTCAAATATTTGTTTAAGAGTTTTTGATTCTTTACAATTAACCGACAAACTTTCTGATAAAATATGTACAACTTCTGAGACTGAATAACCTATCTCCTCTTTAGAATTATATAAATCTGTAGCTCCATCAATAATCCAAAAATACTGATTTTGTGAACCTACAGTATCCTCATTTTCTGCGGAACTTCCTTGTATCGAACAAATTTTATTTATCTTTACCATAATACTTCAACCCTTTTAGTGTCAAAAGTAAACCAATTCCTGTCACTGTTAAGAATAGTTCCATAATCTTGTTCGAACCAGTCTTTGGTAATTTTTGTTTTACATCTACTATTTCTTTAGATTTATTAATATGATTTTCAGTTTCTCTGCCATCTCCAACTATTTTATAGTTTACTTCTTCTGTCTTATTATCTTGTTTATTGTCGATCTTGTCATTCATTTGTCTATTATCTTTACTTGAGTTAAACTCTCCGTTCTTCTGGTTACTATCAATTACATTATTTGAATTAGATTGTTTTTCCTCTTTGTTTTTTTCTTTTTCGTTTTTATCACTTAAGTTATTTGTTACAATTTTGTAAAGCCCATTCTCCGTTACAATATTGAAATTACCATCGCTATCACGTATAACAGGTTCTTTCCCATTTGCATTAGATTTGATGAATGATATATACTTACCGGATAAATTATAAAATTGGTTATTTAAAACGGTTATTTTACCCTTTGAATCCTCAATAACAATTCCTTCTTTACCACCGAATATACTATTCTCTGACACTACTAAATTATCACTAACTCGTAATAATTCAATATTTGGTTGTTCTGTTTCCTTAGAATTATTATTAATTACATTTTTTGTTACAGTAATATCTGATACTTTTCCTAAATATTCTGCACTATCTTTTGCTACTCTAATAGCCTTTGTTTTAGGATCAGAAATATAAAATGTATTTTCAGTAATAACGACTTTCTTATTTAAATCAAGTTCATCTTTTACATTTTTATAACTAAAAGCATTTATTAAGGCTGCACCATTTTCTCTATAATGTACACTTTCTCCTTTTACTTTCTTATCAAATCTATTTCCTTTAATTAAAATATCAGTAAATCCTGTAAAACGTACACCAGAATACATCATGTTATCAAAATGATTATTTAAAATTTTAATATTAGAGGGGTTCTGTGTCGACAATGTTTGATAGTGTGTACCAATTGCTGTTACTAATTCTCCAGATTTATCACTTTTACCAAAATATGAATTTTGAATAGTCACATTTTCAGATTTTTTCCCATCATCATTCAAAGCATAAGGAAAACCTTTTCTAGTCAATGGTTCAATCTGAATACTCTCCTTACTTATAATTTGCCCATCTTTCATAGTTTTAGGTAAAGCTTGACCAAGAAAACGAGAATTATCGACTAATACATTTTTCGAACCTGCAATTTGAATAGCATGCCCTTGATAACTATCCTTGAATGTTACATTTTTTATAGTTACGTTATTTGAATTCCCAATAGCAAATGCACCTGAAGAATTTATAAGTGGTAGATTTTTTGCTTTAGTTCCTTCTTCATTCAAAGCACCGTTCATATCAATAGTACCACCAGAATAACTAATATCTTCTGTTGGGCCCCATTCTACTTGCGCACCATCATCCGTAAATAAACCTGTCATAAAAACAATGGAAGGGTGATTCTTAATATTTATACCATTTAGAATTGTAGCTTTCTCATTCAATTCTAAGTGTGTATGACTTTTTAAAAAAACAATTTCTTTTACTAAATAAGTTCCTTCAGGAAAATATACATTTCCTCCACCTAGTCCTTTAGCTGCAGCATCTATTGTATCTTGAATTGCTTGTCGATCATCATTAACCCCGTCACCTATTGCTCCATAATCTTTAACATTCAAAGCTACGTGTTCGTTCAGATTAGTACTTAAAATAGTATTCACTTCCATCCCAGAGATGTTACCCATCATAGTATCATTTGTTATATCAGGTTTATTTTGATTAATACTCACTCCTCCATTATTATCAGTACTTAAACTTGAATTGTTATCAAGACTGAGAGTATCAGAATGGGGTTCCGCAGATAATGATGTAGATGTGCTACTCAACAAAGAGTTCATTTGCATATTATCTTTAGACGAAGAAGTTTCACCAACTACTTCATTAGCTAAAACACTTTGTGTTCCAATAAATAAAACCGCTAAGAGAACTGAGCAAACTCCCACCTTAGACTTACGAATAGAGAAAACCTCATTTTGTTGAAAAGATTTCATATTAGCCTCCAATTAAAAATATTATGTCCTAATTTAATATTCATATAAATTCCATACCAGAAAATGACACCGCTGTCATTTTCTTTATAATATATTTTTAAATCAAAATTGTCAAGGAATAACACAATAAAATATCAAAATTGTGAAAGCGTGACCATTTATATATCTAACCATACTTCTAATAATTCTTTAACCTTCCATTCAAAAGTGATTACTATCTTTCTTAGCTTGAATATAAAAATATCCTATTCACTGTATTTAAAGCATGTTGACATCTCGTAAAATACTAATTTATAAATACAAGAACAAATATCTTGTCATGCAAGCATTCGCCAGGTATATTTACATGAATATCGTTCATATAGCGGATTGAAATCAAAACAATACAATATATTTCTTAAATAGATTTTCTATAAAAGCTAGATTCAAGCTCTATAAAAATAAACGCAGTTCTTCTAAAATACTGGAATAGGACATATAAATCATTGTAGACACGTGTTTTATAGATTATTTCAAAAGAATGACTAGAACATGAAAAATAGTCTCAAAACTTTGAACAATATTCTGAAAACAAAAAAGAAAGACGCGAGTTTCCACAACCTCATCGTGGAAACTCGCGTCTTTCAAAAAATAGGGTGAATTGAAAACTAGAACAAGACACTACATTTTCTAAATGATGCCTAATAAAAATTCTAAATGCTACACCAAATTGCTCACATCTCATTTCAAACCATACAGTATATTGAAACTATAAGAGTACACCTTTGCTTCTAAAATATTGCTAGAAATTAATTTGACTATCCTGATTGATTTGTCCTGTTTTTATTTCATTTTACTATAGGACTTTCAATTGAAAACAACAGTTTTACACTCAATTAGACTTTTTAGAAACAGAATCACTATTACTTGACTGTAGTTTGTCATTTTTTTGATGAAGCTAGTACTTTTTCAGAAACTGTTTTGAAAGTCTCAATGATATAATCCACTTCTTCATCGCTTAGTTTAGTATGAAGAGGGAGCGTAATTTCATTCTCAAAGAAGGCATAGGCCTTAGGATAATTCGCCATATCAAAGCCAAGATTCTTATAGGCTGTCAAGAGCGGAAGCGGTTTGTAGTGTACGTTACTTGCAATTCCTGCTTTAGCCAATTCTTGGATGATGAGGTTGCGTTCTTCTAAGCTTGCTTCTTCTACATGGGTGATGTAGAGGTGGCGTGAAGATTCTACAGTATCAGTCTTGTGTGCCAATGGATGGATACGAGAACCTGCAAAACCACGATCATAGCGGTCCACAATGTCCTTACGACGTTGCAACAAACTTGAATAGCGGTCTAATTGTACCAAACCAAGGGAAGCCATGATATCGGTCATATTGCACTTGTAGGCTGGTGTGACGATATCGTATTCCCATGAACCCAGCTGCATCTTAGCAAGAGCATCCTTAGTTTGCCCGTGAAGGGAAAGAATTTGGAATTCCTTGTACATCTCTTCGTCGTCAATCGCTGGATTGGCTTTCCAAGTCGCACTTCCACCTTCTGCCGTTGTAAAGTTCTTAACAGCATGGAATGAGAAAGAAGTAAAGTCAGCGATAGAACCAGCCGGTTGTCCTTTATAAGTAGATCCCAAAGCATGGGCACTATCAGAAACAATCACAATACGGTTAAAGGCCTTTTGCCACTTGCTTGAAGCAGTAAAAAGGTCACGTTTCTTTTCCACTACTTGGAACAAACGATCATAATCGCAAACAATCCCTGCGAGCTCTACTGGGATAATCACCTTAGTTTTCTCAGTGATAGCTTGCTCCAATAAGTCATAGTCCATCTCAAACGTATCTGCTTGGATATCTACCATGACAGGGGTTGCTCCTACGTGAGTGATGACACTACATGAAGCTGTATAGGTCATAGCTGGAACGATGACTTCATCACCAGGTCCCACTTCCAAGACACGCAAAATCAACTCAAGAGCTGCTGTCGCAGAGTTAAGGCAGACAGTCTTAGGCGTCTGTGTGTATTGAGACAAGCGACGCTCCAGTTCTTTTGTCTTAGGACCTGTTGTGATCCAACCAGAACGCAGGGTATCCGCTACTTCAGCAATTTCTGCTTCCGTAATATCGGGTGGTGAAAATGGAATATTGTAATTTGGCATTGATTTGCTCCTTTTATCTGTACTCATTTTCTCATGACTACTTTATTTTAGTACTTCAAACACGGTTTGAAACATGATTTTGATGTCTCCAAGGAAACTAAACTCTCGGAGATAGGCGAGGTTATAGCGCATCTTTTCAGGAAGGACGTGTTCGACATAGGCTTGGTCAACCGACAAACCTTTCTCCGTCATTTGACTGATAATAGTGTCCTCATCCTTGTAGTGAATGCTAGCTGGAGAGGTAATCCCTGCTGGCAAAAGCAAGGTTGCCATCATTTCAGGGCTATACTGCTCTGTGTAGCGTGGCACTTCAGGACGCGTCCCTACAAAGGACATCTCACCTTTAAGAACATTGACCAACTGAGGCAGTTCGTCCAAACGCACACGGCGGATAAAATTGCCAACCTTGGTAATGCGACTATCGTTAGCAGAAGTCACCAAACTTCCTTTTTTGTCTGCATCCGTCACCATGGTACGGAACTTCCAAATCTTGAACCGACGGTTATACTGGGTCACGCGCTCTTGCTTGTAAATGACTGGCCCCTTGCTATCCAACTTGATCCAAATGCTCAAGATGAGAAAGATGGGAGATGCCAGAACCAGTAAGACCAAGGCCAAAACCCAGTCCAAGCAACGCTTGAAAATCAGCGAACCCTTCCTTTTAGAGACAAGCTGGTAGTAAGACTCAACCTCGCTTGATTTCATTTCCACGGGCAAGTCTTCCCATTTCAGCATGCTGTTTCTCCTTTGTTTTTATTATACTATTTGTCAACATTTTTCATTATACCACAAAATGGAAAAGGCGGTGAAAGAAATCTGTAATTTGAAGGATTTCCTTCTTACGCTCAATGAAAATCAAAGAGTATTAAGACATGGCCCCGACCTGCAAGCTATACATCTTGTGGTAGGTTCCACCCAGAGCCAAGAGTTCCTCATGGGTTCCACTCTCGATAATGCGCCCCTTGTCCAAAACGTAGATACAGTTGGCATCTTGGATGGTCGAAAGGCGGTGGGCGATAGCAATGGTTGTTCGTCCCTGTCTCATCTTAGCTAGTGAAGCTTGAACTAAGCTTTCTGTTTCAGAGTCAATATTGGCTGTCGCTTCATCCAAAATCAGGATTTTAGGCTGACTGGCGACTGTTCTAGCAAAGGCAAGAAGCTGGCGCTGCCCAGTAGAGAAGCTCGAACCACGCTCAGACACAGGAGTATCATAGCTTAGAGGAAGTTCTTGAATAAAGGAATCTGCATCCACGAAAGCAGCTGCAGCCTGTACCTGCTCATCACTAAGATTTTGGTACATGGCGATATTGGACTTAATAGTTCCATGATAGAGGAAGGGATCCTGCAAGACCAGACCGATGTTTTTTCTCAACTCTTCCTGACTGTAGCACCGGATATCCACATCATCCAAGAGAACTCGCCCTGACTGAAATTCATAAAAGCGCATGAGGACATTGATAATCGAAGATTTCCCAGAACCTGTATGACCCACAAAGGCAATGGTTTCCCCCTTGTTAACCGAAAAGGAAATATCATCCAGAATCTGGTGTTTACCGTCATATGAGAAACACACATTTTCAAAACGGATATTGCCTTCTTTGACTTTAGCCTGCCCATTTTCTTGAAGGGGCTCATAGGTCCTCTCGTCAATCAAGGCAAAGACACGACCTGCAGAAACCATAGACGTTTGCAGGGTTGAAAAGTTTTGCGTTACTTCAATCAAGGGGTCAAAAAGGCGGTTTATGTACTGGATAAAGGCATACATGGTCCCGGCTGTTATTCCCAGATAAAGTCCACGATAGCCAAAGTAGGCCATCAAGACCGCATAACCTAAGAGTTTCAGCAAACTCATGGCAGGACGCAAAAAGAGGGCATCCAAGGCTACAGAACGGTTGGCATAGACCAAGTGTTCTTGGTTGATTTCATCAAACTCTGACTGTAGGCGCTTCTCTTGATTAAAGGCCTGGATTATTCTGATTCCCTCGATGTTTTCAGCCAGCTTGCTATTGATATCTGACAAGAGACTTCTGGTTTTCTCAATGATTTTCACTGATTTTTTCCGATAGAGATTGACCAAAAGGAAAATCAAGGGGAGAAAGAGCAAGACTAATGCTGTCAAACGAAAATCCAGCACCAACATGGTATAAAGGGTTGTCAGAAAGATGAAAACTGCTGAGATAAAGCTAGATAAAATCCCTGAAAACATATCGCTGATGGTCTCGGTGTCATTTGTCAAACGAGAGACGATAGATCCTGCTGGCGTCTTATCAAAATAAGACATGCCCAGCTTCTCCATATTGGCAAAGGCATCGCGACGAATATCCCTAACAATACTGTAAGACACACGCGCAAAGAGAAGATTGCCAACATACTGAACTAGAGTTTGAAGGATATAAAGGCCATAGTAGACCAGCAAAACGGTCACAGCGAGTTGATTGAGATTGCTGAGATACTGGTCGATAAAGTGGGAAGCCACAAGGGGAATGACACTTTTGATGACCGTAGTCGCTAGGAGAAAACTGAGGGCCAAAAAGGTCAGGAGTCCATAAGGCTGGAGATAAGACATCAAGCGCTTCAATACAGTCCATTGTTCTTTCTTATTCTGCATCTTCTTCTCCCTTCATTTCCAGCTGCTGAGACTGGTAGGTTTGAGCATACCAGCCATCCATGGCTAGCAGATCTTCGTGCCTGCCCCGTTCGATAATTTGACCATTTTGCAGAACCAAGATCAGATCTGCATGAACAACCGCACTGAGGCGATGGGCAGTGATAATGGTTGTTTTGTCCTTTCGCGTTTCCTTGAGGTTGTCGATAATCGCATACTCCGTCTTGGCATCCACGGCCGACAAAGAATCATCCAAAATCAAGATATCAGGGTCTAAAATCATAGCCCGACTCATGGCTAGACGCTGCTTTTGACCTCCAGAAAGACTGACTCCTTTTTCACCAATCAGCGTATCAAATCCTTGAGGCATGTCTACAATGTCTTGATAAACTTGGGCTAACTTCGTCGCTTCCTCGACTGCTGAAAGTGGTAAATTAGGATTTCCAAAGCGAATATTGTCTAAGATTGAAGTCGCAAAGAGAAACTGGTCCTGAGGAACATAGCCCATGAGACTGCGAAGGTCTATCAAACGATAGTCCCGAATATCGTGACCGTTTAGGTAAATAGCACCCTTATCCACATCGTATTCACGCAAGAGGAGCTTGATCAAAGATGTTTTCCCAGAGCCTGTCTGGCCGACCAAGCCCAATGTTTGCCCTTTTTCTAGACTAAAGTGAATATCCGTCAGTGTCTCTTCATCTTCAAAGGCAAAGCTATCAATGGTGTACTCCAATCGCCCATTTTCAATGCCATCTAAAGGAAACTCAGGGTCTTGTACAGGTGATTTCTGAGACAACAGTTCCTCAATCCGCTGGTAGGAAACCTTCCCTCGCTGGGTAATATTAAAGAGGAAGCCGATGGCCATAAGAGGCCAAACCAACATATCCAAATAGCTGATAAAGGTGACCAGATTACCAACTGTAATCTGCCCCTCCTGAACCATCAAAGAGCCGACCAAGAGGGTTAAAACATAGGAGGAACCAACAAATAAGAGAACCATAGGGTCAAAGAGACTATCGTATTTCATGGTTTGCAGGTTCTTTTGGAAGGTTAATTCATTGACTGCCTGAAAGGACTTCAACTCGTCCGCCTGGTAACCGAAAGACTTGGTCACTTTAATACCTGATACGGACTCCTGCACCTTGTTATTGAGTTCAGAAAAGGCAGCTTGCGATTCTCCGAAAGCCTTATGAGTCTTTCTCCCTAAACGACTGGTCGCATAAGCCATAAAAGGCAGGGGCAGAATGGCAACCAAGGTCATCTGCCATGAAATGCTAAAGAGCATGGTCAGCAAGGTCACTAAAGCCGTGATTGAGGCATCCACCGCAGACATGACACCGCCACCTGCTAAACGAGTCAAGGCATTGATATCGTTGGTTGCGTGTGCCATCAGGTCCCCTGTACGATAGGTTTGATAAAAGGCTGGAGACATTTTTGTAAAATGCTCAAACAAACGAGACCGCATAATCTGTCCCAAACGGTAGGAAGTCCCAAGGATATACATACGCCACACATAGCGCAGATAGTACATCCCAAAGGCTGCAAGAAGCAGGTAAAATAGGTCAAGAAGGAGGTCCTGCTGGGTTAATTGTCCCGATATAATAGCATCAATTACCCGCCCCATGACCATAGGTGGAATGAGATTGAGGACGGAAACCAAGATCAGGGCCACAATTCCGACTAGATAACGGCGTTTTTCTAACTTGAAAAACCACCAAAGTTTTTGAATAATGGACATAAAATCCCTTTCTGATTGCAAATGGAAACCTGAGGCCAAGACTCAATGAAAATCAAAGAGCAAACTAGGAAACTAGCCGCAGGCTGCTCAAAGCACTGCTTTGAGGTTGTAGATAGAACTGACGAAGTCAGTAACCTACATACGACAAGGCGACGTTGACGCAGTTTGAAGAGATTTTCGAAGAGTACAAGACCCCAGGTTTTTCTTATTCATAGGTTACGACTGTGACGGCACCCTTGTCATACTCAGCGATAAAGATGTTGGCTACATTTTCATGCCCTTGTTTGCTGAGATTATCAAGCAGCCACTCTTCGCTACGGCCAATCGATTCCAAGACATCGACTTGGATGACACCGTCAGTCACAACCGGATACTTAGGATTTTCATCCCCCATTTGGACCACGATGAGTTGGCCATTTTGCTCCTGCACAGCTCGTTTAACTTGCTTCATCTGAAAAATCCCTTGACTACGAAGTTTGAGGGCTACATCTGCCGCAGACAAACCAACTGAACGACAGGCTTCTGGGTCAATCTGCCCATTTTTGATGAGGAGAGTTGGTTTCCCATCAATCAAGCGTTTGACAAAGCGAACATTATTATTGAGCCACTTGAGGGTCAAGACCAAAATCGTCCACATCATCAAAATCACTGCATACTGGAGAATGCTGATTGAACTATTGTAAATCACCCCACCGATGATACCACCAAGAACATAGTTCTGAATTTGGTCTGTCGCAGAGTTAGGCGCTAGGTTTCCTTTTCCTGTCACATTGATAACAAAAACAAGCGAGAAGAGACCCAAGGCCAGTTTGATTAAAATTTCCATATAATTGAGTGTCATTTGTTTACCTCCACCAATTCAATAGCGTCTGTTTGATGCAATTCTATTTTCTCTAAAAGATACTTGTCTGGTTGGCTCCCGTTCATAGCACGATAGACATTTGAACCTACCTTGACAAGCGCTCCATCAGTGGCAGCTGAAGTATTGACGTAAACTTCTGATTTATCCACTCCCAAGTCTTTGGAAACAACCTCTATGAAATGAAGGGAGGTTTGAAATTGATTGTTAGAGGCTTGATTGGTCTGGTATTTTGAAATTGTCACCAAAAGCATGGCCACTAAAGTCAGGGCCAAAATCATGACCAATTCCCGAAACTTGGTACCCTTTTTATCACGATAGGCCTTAAAAGCAAAAAATCCTGTGATAGCTAGGAGCACAATCCCAAAGCCAATCATGATGCCATTTTGCTGACTGATTTGGCTAAGCACATAGTCATATGAGTAAAATTTCATTTATTTTCACTCCCTTTCATAAAATCATTCTTCATTATAAACGAAAGAGGGTGATTTTTCAAACCATACGTTGGGGAAATAGACTTATCAGACCAACTTCTCTAACTAATGACTCAAATACCTGTTTCAAGATTCTAATTTTGATAATTGATAAGAATAGACACTAGGAATTATCACTACAAAGAAAAGTGTCAAGAAGAATACCCAGTAAACATACAGTTGCACAAAGGAATTTAGAAACAATAACAATCCTCCTAATACCCAAATTTTTCCAGCTAGGCGATGCGTTTTTCTCCAGTTCTCATCATTCTCCAAGGTCCACGGTAGTCGAATACCGATTATATAATTTCGATGTGTTTTTGGTAGATAATTTCCAATTACGATCATCACGACTCCCATAAAAATCTGAGCTAGTAGCCCACTCATCATGGAATAACCCAAAGATTCTCCGTATATAGAAATCATTGATAGACAAGATACAAAAGGAATAATCCAGTAAATCAAAACTTGTATTTTTGAACTGATATTGCTAGATTTAGGATCCTTAATCATTAAAAATAGAAGCAACCAATGCATCAAAAGCATGAGAGTAGGTAATCCAAAGATAGCAAACATTTTATGATTGTAGCCATCTGCTTGACCCAGTAGATTAAAATGAGTGGGTATCTCCTCTGGTAATTGATTCCAGAAAACACAACCTACAAGGGAAGGTAGTAGGATGAGAATGCTCATAAATAATACCAATTTCTTATTGATTTTTATCTTCATCAAAATGATCTCCTTTCAGATCTGCTAACCAAACCATTATATCCTCTAAAACCGATGTATTTAACTCATAATAAATAAAGTTTTTTTCTTTCATTTCATGAATCAAATCCGCTGCTTTCAAAATCGTGAGATGATGTGAAATCGTTGCACCTGTCAACTCGAAATAACTGGCAATTTCTCCTGCAGATAATCTACCTGCTTTGAGTAAATTTAAAATCTCTCTCCTAACTGGATGAGATAAGGCTTTAAAACTATTTGCAAAACTCATGGTTCCTCCTTTCCCTTTGTAATATTAGCAAGGCTAGGAATAAGCAAGGTAGAACTGATAGCATTCCGGTCGGTGATGGGCCTAAAATCAAGAGGCTTGAAACTTTTTCTCCTGGTAATTGAAAGAGTAACCCAATACCTGCAGTTGCATTGATTGCCCCATGAAATAGGGCAGAAGCCCAGATAGAACCTGTCTTTTCCAACAACCAGCTTAACAATATTCCTAGGCTAAAACAAAATAGAAACATGGCGACAACTCCCAAAACAGGATAAGCAAAATAAGATAGTCCATAATTATAGCCTTGCAAATTGATTGGTAGATGCCAAAGACTCCAAATGAGACCAAGCAAGACATGAGTCTGGACTAGTGAAAAGCGTCCTCTTAGAGCTGGGTAAAGATAGCCACGCCAACCAATTTCCTCTCCCAATGCAAAGAAACTATTAAGAAAAGGAGCGTAGGTCAAACTACCTAGGATTTGAATCAAGGCCAAGAAAGATAAGGGGAACGGTGATTGAAGGACTCCTTTTTCTTGTAAGATGGCTTGAATAGATTCAAAACCAAGGCTGAAATTGCTAGGAAATACAAGAAAATAAAGTCCTGCTCCTAAAAAACTGATAACTGCTGGGAACCAGATAGCTAGTAAGTAAAAGTGCCAGTTCTTCTTGAGATTCACGACTAATTTAGATTTGATTCCACTAGGTTGATTCGTGATTTTCCCTAAGAGAAAGACTGCAAGCGCAGGCATCCACATGGCTACAATACTAGCAAGCTGACTCCATGGAGAATTTAGACCAACACCACCTATCCATAGTGCCAACCATATTATCCAAGCAAGGGCATAAGCCAAGACCACAAAAAGAAGGATTGTTCTCTTATTTGACATATATGTAACTTCACTTTCTATTTAGATGTTTTTCTAAATAACATTATACACCTTTCTATTCTAAACACAAGAACTATTTAGATTTTTTTCTAAATAGTTTGGGGGATTTTTATTTTCTCATGATAAAGTCTAAAGAGTGATTTTTCAAACCATACGTTGGGGAAATAGGCCTTTTTTTGGTATAATAAAATCTATAATCTGAATGAAAAAGGTAACTTTATGAAACTTATCTCATGGAATATTGATTCCCTAAACGCTGCCCTAACGAGTGACTCAGCTCGTGCTAAATTGTCCCAAGAAGTCCTACAAACCCTTGTGGCAGAAAATGCTGATATCATTGCTATCCAAGAAACCAAGCTTTCTGCCAAGGGCCCTACAAAGAAACACTTGGAAATTTTAGAAGAACTCTTCCCAGACTACGAAAACACGTGGCGCTCTTCCCAAGAGCCTGCTCGTAAAGGCTATGCTGGAACCATGTTCCTCTATAAGAAAGAACTCACACCCACTGTCACTTTCCCAGAAATCGGTGCCCCTTCTACCATGGACTTGGAAGGTCGTATCATCACTCTAGAATTTGATAAATTTTTCGTTACCCAAGTTTACACACCAAATGCTGGCGATGGACTCAAACGTTTGGAAGAACGTCAAGTCTGGGATGTCAAATATGCGGAGTATTTGGCTGAACTAGACAAAGAAAAACCAGTCCTTGCGACCGGTGACTACAATGTAGCCCACAATGAAATCGACCTTGCAAATCCTGCTAGCAACCGCCATTCACCAGGATTTACCGACGAGGAACGTGCTGGATTTACCAACCTTTTGGCAACTGGATTTACCGACACCTTCCGCTACATTCACGGTGATGTCCCAGAACGCTACACTTGGTGGGCACAACGCAGCAAGACTTCTAAAATCAACAATACAGGCTGGAGAATCGACTACTGGCTGACCAGCAACCGCGTGGCTGACAAGGTGACCAAGTCTGATATGATTGACTCTGGTGCGCGCCAAGACCATACACCGATTGTCTTGGAAATTGAACTTTAAGGAGGAATCCGATGGACTATCAGCCTGTCATTCCCGAATTTGTGGTGTCTGACCTCGAACAGTCGCGCCACTTCTACTGCGACTTGTTGGGATTCTCTGTCGAATACGAGCGTCCAGAGGAGAAATTTCTCTTCCTCTCGCTTGAAGACTGCCAACTTATGCTAGAAGAAGGCAGCGCAGAAGAATTAGCTCAGCTGACCTATCCTTTCGGGCGCGGTGTCAATATTTCCTTTGGGATTGAAGATGTCCCTCAGCTCCACCAAAAACTGCTGGAAGCTGACTATCCTATCCATCGTCCGCTGACAAGAAGAGAATTTCGAGTAGGAGATAGCTTTATCTACCCTCATGAATTTGCAGTTTTGGATCCAGATGGCTATTTTTTAAGATTTAGCGAGTAGAATAATAAAGATTGGGAAAAAGTCTTTAAAGTTAGAAAGAGGCATATTGTCAGGTGTTTAAAAACCTAATAATATGCCCTTTTATGATGGAAAAACCTTCTAAATGTTAGCCAATAAGTTAATTTTTGCCCATTTTTATTATATTTGTTCGCTTTTTAAAACCAAAACACTAACAAAATATTTGATTTCTAAAGTTATTTAGTGTAAAATAAAAACATTGGCTCAAGCCTATTTTAAATTAAAT
Organism: Streptococcus pneumoniae; assembly: GCF_001096185.1. GTDB lineage: Bacteria > Bacillota > Bacilli > Lactobacillales > Streptococcaceae > Streptococcus > Streptococcus pneumoniae_B. The sequence goes on along the minus strand of NZ_CRPU01000002.1, from coordinate 31,001 downwards.
ATCATTTTACTTGTTTATGTCGTGAATTGGCACGACGTTTCTACAAGGTGCCGGAACACCTAACAATAAGTAAGTCAGCAGTGAGGTATGGTCGTTTTTGCCATGCCTATTTTGGGGACTTACTTAAAGTTTAAGTAGGTCCTTTTTGAATATTTTTGTTAAAGCACGCCTTTAAGTGTAAACTAAATATTTTTAATATTTCCCTTAATTAGTGCGGACGGGAGCAACTTCCTTCGGAATTTCATCCCTAATTTTTGAGCCAAAAGTCTCAAAAATCCCGTCATAGACAATAACAAGCTTATTGTCTATGATCCCACTACGGCGGGAAATATTTGATAAAACTCGCTTCGCTCGTACTAGTTTTATCAAATATATAGTACTAGCAAACTGGATCACTATAGAAACATTTAAACAACAAGTAAACTGGCTTTTAGACTTTAGGAGGTCTTATGAAATTATTAGAAGAGCGCATCCTCAAGGATGGGCATATCTTGGGTGACAACATTCTCAAAGTAGATTCCTTTTTAACCCACCAAGTTGACTTTAGCTTGATGCGAGAAATCGGTAAGGTTTTTGCGGAAAAATTTGCTTCTGCTGGTATTACCAAAGTCGTGACCATTGAAGCGTCGGGTATTGCCCCAGCCGTTTTTACAGCGGAAGCCTTAAACGTTCCCATGATTTTCGCTAAAAAAGCTAAAAACATCACTATGAACGAAGGAATCTTAACTGCTGAAGTTTACTCCTTTACCAAGCAAGTGACCAGCACCGTTTCTATCGCTGGAAAATTCCTCTCACCAGAGGACAAGGTTTTGATTATCGACGATTTCCTTGCTAATGGCCAAGCTGCCAAAGGATTGATTCAAATCATTGAACAGGCTGGAGCAACAGTCGAAGCTATCGGTATTGTGATTGAAAAATCCTTCCAAGATGGCCGTGATTTGCTTGAAAAAGCAGGCTACCCTGTTCTATCACTCGCTCGTTTGGATCGTTTTGAAAATGGTCAGGTCGTATTTAAGGAGGCAGATCTCTAATGCAAACTCAAGAAAAACACTCGCAAGCAGCCGTTCTTGGCTTGCAGCACTTACTAGCTATGTACTCAGGATCCATCCTGGTTCCCATCATGATTGCGACAGCTCTTGGCTATTCAGCTGAGCAGTTGACCTACCTGATTTCTACAGATATCTTCATGTGTGGGGTGGCAACCTTCCTCCAACTCCAACTCAACAAATACTTTGGTATTGGACTACCAGTCGTTCTAGGAGTTGCTTTCCAATCGGTCGCTCCTTTGATTATGATTGGGCAAAGCCATGGAAGTGGCGCTATGTTTGGTGCCCTTATCGCATCAGGGATTTACGTGGTTCTTGTTTCAGGCATCTTCTCAAAAGTGGCCAATCTCTTCCCATCTATCGTAACAGGATCTGTTATTACCACGATTGGTTTAACCTTGATTCCTGTCGCTATTGGAAATATGGGAAATAACGTTCCAGAGCCAACTGGTCAAAGTCTCTTGCTGGCCGCTATTACTGTTCTGATTATCCTCTTGATTAACATCTTTACCAAAGGATTTATCAAATCTATCTCCATTTTGATTGGTCTAGTTGTTGGAACAGCCATTGCTGCTACCATGGGCTTGGTTGATTTCTCTCCAGTTGCAGCAGCACCACTTGTCCATGTCCCAACTCCACTCTACTTTGGGATGCCAACCTTTGAAATCTCATCGATTGTCATGATGTGTATCATCGCAACGGTGTCTATGGTTGAGTCTACTGGTGTCTATCTAGCCTTGTCTGATATCACGAAAGACCCAATCGACAGCACGCGCCTTCGCAACGGTTACCGCGCAGAAGGTTTGGCCGTACTTCTCGGAGGAATCTTTAATACCTTCCCGTACACAGGATTTTCACAAAACGTTGGTTTGGTTAAATTATCAGGTATCAAGACTCGCCTGCCAATCTACTACGCGGCTGGTTTCCTGGTTCTCCTTGGACTCCTTCCTAAGTTTGGCGCCCTTGCCCAAATCATTCCAAGCCCTGTCCTCGGTGGTGCCATGCTGGTGATGTTTGGTTTTGTATCGATTCAAGGGATGCAAATCCTCGCCCGTGTTGACTTTGCTAACAATGAACATAACTTCCTTATCGCAGCTGTTTCAATCGCTGCAGGTGTCGGTCTAAATAACAGCAATCTCTTTGTCAGCATGCCGACAGCCTTCCAAATGTTCTTCTCAAACGGAATCGTTGTAGCCAGCCTACTCGCCATTGTCCTCAATGCGGTACTAAATCATAAAAAGAAATAAGAAAAAGAGGTGCGAACCTCTTTTTTGTTTCTCTATATCCTCACCTGTCTGTCTTCTGACCTCTGGCCTGTGACAAACATGGTAAAGGTTGCCTTGCAGACATTTCTACCTTCCTGATTGGTGATATCCACATCCACTACACAGGTTGTGCAACCTTGATGGACACATTCTCCTTTAATGGTCAGCACATCGTCGAGTTTTCCTGCTTTGAGGTAGTTGATAGAAGACTGAAGCGTCACTACGTCTAATCCTAGCGAGATGAGCACCAAACCACTAATCTGATCACAAAGGGTAAAGAGATAGCCACCATGGGCATTGCCATAGTAGTTGAGCGACGAGTTCACTACTTTTGTCGTCACCACAACGTGACCATCTTTCATCTCTTTAATTTCATAATTTTCAAAAGCTGATATAGCATCAAAGTGAAAATCTTTCATCATTTCCTCCTGATATTTCAAACGACACTATGATACTACTTTTTATAGTACTGTGCAAGGAGAAAGCTCCTAGTTTGGTAAAATTCCGACCTGTTCCACAAAGAGCATAAAGGCTGTCTGTCCTTGTTCCGTCTGCTTGTAGACTCCTGCATCCTCAAGTACACGCGCAAAGATAGCCCCCACAGAGTCCTTGACGATTTCAAGGACTTTTTCTTTATCTGTTAGGTTTGGATGTTGGACTTTGAGTTGGTCTGCCCATTCCTGATGATAATCGGCAACTGTAACAGCTTCTCCTACAAGATAGCTAGCGACTTGCTCCACTTCTTCTTTCAGACGTGGTGGCAAGATTGCCAAGCCCATGACCTCAATCAAGCCGATATTTTCCTTCTTGATATGTTGGACATCCTTGTGGGGATGATAGATGCCATCAGGATGTTCTGCAGAAGTCTGATTGTCCCGCAAGACTAAGTCCAACTCAAACTGTCCATCACGCTTACGGGCAATGGGTGTGATGGTGTGATGTGGTGTCCCATCAGTCTCTGCCAAAATCTGCACTGCAGGATCTGAATACTGGCGCCATCCCTGCAAAATCTTATCAGCCAAGTTGATCAAATCTTCTTTAGAATCCGAAGTCAAACGCAACACTGACATTGGCCACTTGACAATTCCAGCCTTGACCTGCTCAAAACCAGCAAATCGGAAAGTCTTTTGCAAGGGAGCCAATTCCATAGGAAATACGTGACGGCCTCCCTGATAGTGATCATGAGTTAGAATAGACCCCCCCACAATCGGCAGGTCTGCATTAGACCCTGCAAAATAGCCTGGAAACTGCTCTACGATAGCCAACAGACGTTCAAAACTCTGACGACTAATGGCCATGGGACGATGCTGGCCATCTAAGAAAATACAGTGCTCATTAAAATAAGCATAGGGAGAATACTGGAAGCCCCACTCCTGACCAGCCATTTCAAAGCGGATAATACGGTGATTGCTACGGGCTGGGTGGTTAACTCGACCATGGTAGCCCTCATTCTCTAGACAAAGCTGACACTGAGGATAATTACTAGCTTGCACCAACTTGGCAGCCGCAATCTCTTTGGGATCCTTTTCAGGCTTAGAGAGATTGATGGTAATTTCAAGCTCTCCGTAATCAGACGGAACACGATAAGCGATATTTTTAGCAATGGCCTTGAGTTTGATGTAGTCATTCTTCTGACTGAGTTGGTAAAAATCCTCTATCGCTTGCTCAGGAGATTGGGCGTAGGTTGCCCAAAAGTCACGATTGACCTGACTAGGACAAGGAGTCACCAAGTCCATCAGTTCAGCACCAAGGATTTCACGCGCAGTCTGACTATCCTCAATTGTCTCTAATCGAACGGCTTCCTCAACCAGCTGGTCCTTGAGGTCAATCAATTTATCCAGATTGGTCTCAACTGCCAAAACACCATCTCCCACTCGTGCCAAGACACGATTGGTCAGGTAGATTCGATCCATTTCCTCATATGTACTTTCTGCAATGACATGTGTTACAAATTTATCTACTAAGGTCACTATAGAGCCTCCTTTTGACTAATCAAGGACGCGAGTGCCACCTGCAACTTCAGCGATATAGAAGCTTGGAGCGTAGCCAACTACTTCCTCGTAGTGTTTGCCAACAGCTTCCTTAAAGGAATCAACAGCATATTTTTGCACCAAAGCAATGGCACATCCGCCAAAACCTGCCCCTGTCATGCGAGCACCGAGAACTCCTTCTTGTGCCCAAGCTGTATGAACAAGAGTATCCAATTCCAAACCAGTTACTTCATAGTCATGCTCTAGGGAAACGTGTGACGCATTCATCAAACGACCAAATGTTTTCAAATCTCCTGCCTGAAGGGCTGCTTGAGCTTTGAGGGTACGTTGGTTTTCAAGCACAGCATGGCGAGCACGTTTCAAACGATTTTCATCTTTAATCAGATAGCTGTATTGGTCAAAGGCCCACTCATCCAATTCACCCAAGGTCTGAATATCTAAAGCTGCTTGCAATTCTTCCACTGCTTTTTCACACTCAGCACGACGTTCATTGTATTTAGAGTCCGCCAATTCACGGCGTTTGTTAGTGTTCATGATAACAACGACATTGTCCTTCAAATCAAGTGGCACCAAGTCGTATTCTAAAGTATTGGTATCTAGGTAAATTGCACGTTGGTCAGCTCCCATACCGATGGCAAACTGGTCCATAATGCCAGAGTTGACTCCGATAAAGTTGTTTTCTGTTTGTTTTCCGATTTTAACCAAATCGAGACGCTCTAGTTTTAAATCAAAGAGATGCTCTGCCACGACTCCTGTCAAAAGTTCCAAGGATGCTGAAGAAGACAATCCAGCACCATTTGGGATATTCCCATAAACATAAAAATCAAAACCTTTATCAATCACGTGCCCAGCTTCTTGCAAGAAATGAAGAACTCCTTTTGGATAATTGGTCCAGTTGTGCTCTTTTTCAAACTTGAGGTCAGCGAGAGGCACTTCGATAATGTCCTTGTCCTCAAAGTTAGCTGAGTAGAAACGCAAGACTTGGTCGTCACGCTTGCGAGCTGCACCGTAAGTTCCCAAGGAAATAGCCGCTGGAAAAACGTGCCCACCGTTGTAGTCTGTGTGCTCACCAATCAAATTGATACGACCTGGTGAAAAGAAAGTTTGGTCTGCTTCTTGACCAAAAACAGCAAGAAAGTCTTTGCGAAGAGCTTCAGCAGTAAGATGTTGTGTCATATGAATTCTCCTTTGACTGTCCGTTAAGCCACCTTAACGTGTAATCGTTTTCTTCTATTGTATCCAAGGGATTTTCCAAGGTCAATCCTTTTTACTAAAATTTTACTAAACTATCAGTAAAATACAGAAAAATATGATATACTAATCTAATCAAGGAGGATTCATGGCTACCTTAAAAGATATTGCACAGCTAGCCTCTGTCTCTATCGCGACCGTATCCCGTGTCCTCAATCGCGACCAGAGCCTATCTGTTACAGAAGAAACTAGACACCGTATTTTAACTGTTGCTGAAGAGTTGGGCTACACCAAGCACCTCAAGACAGGCGAGTCCCACAAACCCAAGCAAAAGATTGCCATTATCCAATGGGTCAGCGAACAAGGGGAGCTGGACGACCTCTACTACTACCAGATTCGCCTAGGCATAGAAAAAAGAGCCCAAGAGTTGGACTACGATATCTTGCGCTATTTTAATGACCATCCTTTTACATTAAGCGAGGAAGTAATTGGGATTCTCTGCATCGGAAAATTTAGCCGAGCTCAGATTTCTGCCTTTGAAGAATACCAAAAGCCTCTTGTATTTTTAGACAGCGATACTCTTTCACTAGGACATACCTGCATTATCACGGACTTTTACACTGCCATGAAACAGGTTGTCGATTATTTTCTCAGCCAAGGGATGGACCGCATCGGGATTCTAACAGGTCTTGAAGAAACAACCGACCAAGAAGAAATCATTGAGGATAAGCGACTTGAAAATTTTAAAAACTACAGTCAAACAAAAGGAATCTATCATGATGAACTGGTCTTTCAAGGAAGCTTTACTGCCCAGTCTGGCTATGACTTGATGAAGGAAGCCATTCAGAACTTGGGAGACCAACTCCCACCAGCCTTTTTCGCAGCCAGCGATAGTTTAGCCATCGGCGCCCTCCGTGCCCTCCAAGAAGCTGGAATCAGCCTGCCAGACCGTGTCAGCCTCATTTCCTTTAACGACACTAGTCTAACCAAGCAAGTCTATCCTCCCCTCTCCAGCATCACAGTTTATACTGAAGAAATGGGCCGAGCAGGTATGGATATTCTTAACAAGGAAGTACTCCACGGTCGGAAAATCCCTAGCCTGACTATGCTGGGAACCAGACTGACTCTGAGAGAGAGTACAAGAAATGATTAGAATTACAAAACGACCTCTAGCAAGGCTGTTTCTCTAATAATCTCTATGATTCCGCTCCAACTCACACCTTTCGCTTATGTGTTTGGTGACTTTCTAGGTCAGCATCAACTTCAATGGTAATATTTTGAAAGCCACAATCTTTGAGGAAAATTCGAATAGACTCTTTACAAGTTTCCATATGCTCCATCTCTTTTAAACAAACATGGACAATGGCATTTTTTTCCAAACCATCCATAGTCCAGAGATTAAGCTGATTAAGGCTGGCCACATTGTCCAATCGCTCCAGGCCACTCTTTACTTGCTTGATATCAAGACCTTCTGGCACAGCATCCAAGAAAATCTTGAGTGTAGACCAAAAACGTGGAAGGGCTTTTGAAAGAATAAAGAAAGAAATGACAAGGGACAAAAGAGGATCTAGGATATACCAGTCCGTAAATCGAAGAACAATCGCCATCAGGATAACAGCTACCCACCCTAGCGTATCTTCCAGAAAATGAAGACTCAGAATAGACTCATTCTTTGTCTTTCCCTTACCAACCACCAGACTCGCTAACAGATTGATAGTAATCGCAATAATTCCTAACCAGAGAATCCCCTCATCATTGACTGGTTGCGGATGCAAAATCTTCGTGACATTTTCCAAAATGACTAGAACAGAGCCTGTTACGAGAATCACAGCTGTTACCAAGGCTCCTAGCAGGCTAAACCGCTTATAGCCCAAGGTGTACTGATTGTCTTCTTCACGATTAGAGATTGTTTCTAGAAAAGCTGATATTCCAATTGCAATCGCATCTCCCAAGTCATGCACAGAGTCAGCAAGAACAGCGCTAGAACCAAATACTCCACCTGCAATAAACTCAACAATGGCATAAGTCAAATTTAAGAAAAAAGCCACCCAAACAGCATATTTTGCCTTCATATTTCTCATTCCTTTGTTATAATAGATTTATGAACACCTTGTTCATTATCATTATCCACTAAAACTCAAAGAAAGGATAGAAGCAAAACGTCAGCTTTATTCAGTTCTGAACAATTTGCCTCAAGTGTCCATATGACTAACATTGACCGCCGTATCAGCAAAACCAAAAAAGCCATCTATCAAGCTTTTATACAACTTTTGAATGCTAAGGGCTACGAGGCCACTACTGTTCAGGATATCATTGATCTCGCAGATGTGGGACGATCCACCTTTTACTGTCACTATGAGAGTAAGGAGCTTCTTCTGGACCAGCTCTGCCGCTACCTCTTCCATCATCTTTTTGAAAGAGAAAAATCCATTTCAACTAAGGTTTATCTCGCCCATCTCTTTCTTCATTTTCAGAAAAACCAAGACCATATCACCAGTCTGCTATTCTCCAAAAATGACTACTTCCTTCGCCAACTTCATAAAGAACTGGAGCACCACGTCTATCCCATGCTGGCTGCTGATTTGAAGCAAACTCACCCAAGTCTACCTACTTCTTACCTCCAACATTTTGTCGTAACTAACTTTATCGAAACATTGACCTGGTGGCTCAAAAAAGGTCAAGATTTCACAGACCAGGAAGTTGTCCAATTTTATCTAGACCTTCTCATTCCTAAAAATTGAATATAGAGTAAAGCTTCAGTTGTCTTATTTCTAGGTTACTGAGTTTTTTATCTTTTCAACAATCAAAAAAGCCCAGACAAAATTATCTGAGCATTCTTCTATATAGTCGTTTAAGGAAACTGAGTTCAGTTTGCTTAAAGTCTCTGCCCCATCATTTCTTCAACAAGCCTTGTTCTTGTAGAAACTCCTTGGCTACTTGTTCTGCTGACTTGCCTTCAACACCGACTTGGTAGTTGAGCTGGCTCATCTGGCTTTCTGTAAACTTACCAGCCAATTTATTAAGAACAGTTTCCAACTCTGGATGTTTCTTGAGAAGAGCTTCTTTCATCAGTGGTGCCCCTTGATAAGGTGGGAAGAGTTGCTTGTCATCTTCCAAGATCTGTAAATCATAACGCGCCAATTCCGCATCAGTCGAATAAGCGTCCGTGATTTGAATATCACCTGACTGAATTGCCTGATAGCGAAGGGCTGGTTCCATGGTCGCCACATTGAGATTGAGACCATACATTGACTGCAATCCCTTATTTCCATCTTCACGGTCATTAAACTCAAGTGTAAAACCTGCCTTCAACTGCCCTTCCACTTTTTTCAAGTCCGAAATGGTCTTCAAGCCATATTCTTGAGCAATCTTTTTCGGAACAGCTACAGCGTAGGTATTTTGATAAGACATAGGTTTGAGATAGGCTAGATGATCCTGTTTGGCAATACCATCACGCGCCACCTGATAAACCTGCTCTGGCTCGTGACTCACTTTAGGTGATGGCTGAAGCAAACTTTCAGTCACCGTACCAGTAAATTCAGGATAGATGTCAATATCGCCTTTTTTCAGAGCCTCATAGAGGAAACTTGTTTTCCCAAAATTCGGTTTAACAGTAGCAGTCATACTGGTATTTTCTTCAATCAGCAACTTATACATATTGGCCAAAATTTCTGGTTCCGGTCCCAATTTCCCAGCAATCACCAAGTTTTCTTTCTCTTTTTGAGCTAAGAGGGCTGGGCTATAAGACAGACCGAGCAATATGGTCACCAAGGCAAAACCTGAGAAAATCGTCCGCAATTTTGCTTTTTCCATCACTTTTAGTAGGAAGTTAAAGGCAATGGCAAGTACTGCTGAAGAAAGGGCCCCAATCAAAATTAGACTGGCATTATTACGGTCAATTCCCAAAAGGATAAAGGAACCCAGCCCCCCTGCACCAATCAAGGCCGCCAAGGTTGCCGTACCGATAATCAAAACAGCTGCCGTCCGAATCCCAGACATCATAACAGGCATGGCAAGTGGAATTTCGAATTTCTTGAGACGTTCCCATCTGGTCATCCCAAAGGCAATCCCAGCCTCTTGCAGGTTCGGATCAATTCCCTTCAGCCCAGTGATAGTATTTTGTAAAATCGGAAAGATCGCGTAGATCACTAGAGCTGTCAAAGCTGGCAAGGTTCCAATTCCCATCAAGGGGATAAAAAGCCCCAACAAGGCCAAAGACGGGATGGTCTGGAAAATCCCTGCAATCTGTAAGACCCAGTCGGCCAACTTCTCATGATAGCGAAGAGAAACAGCCAAGGGAATCGCGATAAAAATAGCCAGCAACAGGGTCAAAAGTGACAACTGCAAATGTTGAGATAGGGCTGTCAACCAATCACTAAAACGATCCTGAAAAGTTGCAATTAAATTAGTCATGAACACTACCTCCAAACAAGTCTGCTACAAAGTCTGTTGCAGAGGCTTTTAAAATCGTCTCGGGATTCGCCACCTGACGAATCTCTCCATCCTGCAAGACAGCAATACGGTCCGCCAATTTCAAGGCTTCATCCGTATCATGGGTTACAAAAATAGTTGTCATCCCAAATTCTTTATGCAATTCTTTCGTCAGAACCTGCAACTGTTTTCTCGAAATAGCATCCAAGGCTGAAAAAGGTTCATCCATGAGGAGAATCTTAGGCTGGCCAATCATAGCACGGACAATACCAACCCGTTGTTGTTCTCCACCAGATAATCCACTAGGCAAACGATGCCCATACTCAGCCACTGGTAAACCAACCTTAGCCAAAAGCTCTTCTGTTTTCTGAGCAATTTCTTCCTTAGTCCAACCCTTCATCTCAGGAATCAGGGAAATATTTTCCGCGACCGTTAGATTTGGAAAGAGAGCAATGGCCTGTAAAACATAACCAGTAGAGAGACGAAGCTCCCGCTCATCATAGTCTTTGATGCGCTTGCCATCCATATAAATATTTCCATCAGTTGGTTCCAAGAGACGGTTAATCATCTTAATCATGGTCGTCTTACCGGATCCAGAAGGCCCAACTAAAACCATAAATTCCCCATTCTCAATCCGTAAATTGACATCTCTCAAAACATCTTTTTCTGTGTAACGTAAAGCTACATTTTTGTATTCAATCATTCTGTGTCCTCATTTAAAACTTCCCTCGATTGGTCAAGTCTTCTACCTTAGGCATGACTTCCTTATTGTCCCAATGCTCCACAATTTTCCCGTTCTCTAAACGGAAGATATGGTACTGGGCATAAGCAAGGCCATCAATCTGAGTCTGACCATAGCTAACCACTTAGTTTCCTTGTCCTAAGAGTTGGAAAATAAAGTCAAAAGTGACCTTTGCTTATAAACAGCTAATTCGATCTATTTTAATCCTCTTTTGCCTTCTCTTTCAGATTCGCCAAAATTCTTTCTTGAAAAGCTTCAAACTGACGAATTTCTTCCTCTGAAAAACCTTTGTAAAAGATCGTATCCAATTTCTGACTGACACGATGTCCCACTTCTTTCTGGGACTTGCCCAACTCCGTTAAAACTAAATACTTCTTACGCTTGTCTTTTCCACACGGACTAACAATTACAAGCTTTTGTTCCTCTAGCTTTTTTATCATAGTCGTCAGCGTATTATTCGCAAGCCCAGTCGCAAGCGCAATATCTGTTGCAGTTGCAGAGCCTGTCTCACTATTCCATAAAACCGCTAAAATCTTACCCTGTTCACCCCTATAAAGAGCCTCAGGATCTTGGCTCAGTAACTTTTGAAAAATCCGTCCATTCAACAAACGAATATGATGGGCTAGCAAATGACTATCTTTCATAACACCTCCAATTTATTTCTATATCGATACGAATAAAAAACATTATAATACTTATCATTATAATTGTCAACTATTTCGATTTAGAAATAATTTTTGATAATGATTTACATCACCATACTCCGTCTCAACTAACTTTTAAGGAGAGTTTCTAAACTCCTTCGTCCTCCAGTCTACAAAAGCCTTCCATCTGTACTATACTATATTTTATGAGAGGACACATTTTTCCTATCAGACCATTTATTTTAAAGATAGAAGTAAATCATAATTGCTTCCATCTATTCTTTTATAGTATATTGAAGTTGGACTAGGGCACTGTATCTTCTAAAACATTGATAGAAAGCGATTTGAATTTCCCAATCAATTTGTTCGTATTTAATTTCACCTTACCCTATCTTTCTCATAGCACCCTTCAAACAGCCTATACCCTACCGTTTGACGATTCCTCACTTGGATCCACTTCCATTACAGAAGTTTCATCACTACTATGGTCTCGGCTAATTTCTCATGATTCCTTGTTACTACTATTTGAGCGCTCACGAGATAGGTCTTACAAAAAATGCTTTGACCCACAATGGAATCAAAGCATTTTAAAAATCTCCCCATACATAAGCGCAGAAGCTGCGGTTCCTCTGTACTTGGTTTCTTCTCTCTTGATAAAACGAGCCAAGTTGAGCAACTCAGGTGCCGGATGTTTGGGATTCTTGAGCAATTCACGATTGACCAGGCCTGAGAGACGAACTGCCAGCAATTGCTCATTTGTAGTAGGCAGTTTTTTAGCAGTCTCTAGGAGAGCAGCAACTAAATCTTCACTCAAATCATGTCGAGCATGATTGTAAAGATCTTTTACAAGGCTTTCTAGGTTTGGTTCTACCATCCCTACCACCTCCCTTATGTTTAATAATTTTTAATCAAATCAACCGTTGAACGATCCAATTTTTTCACCAAGGCTTGTAAGAAAGCTTGCGCTTCTAGGAAGTCATCCATAGCGTAGAGGGTTTGATGAGAGTGGATATAACGAGCGCAAACACCGATTGTTGTAGATGGAACACCGCCATTTTTCAGATGAGCTGCACCTGCATCCGTTCCTCCTTTACCACAGTAGTATTGGTACTTGATTCCAGCTTCTTCAGCAGTTGTCAAAAGGAAATCCTTCATCCCTGGGAGAAGCAAGTGACCTGGGTCATAGAAACGAATCAAGGTTCCATCTCCAATCTTACCTTGACCTCCATAGACATCGCCAGCAGGTGAGCAGTCAACTGCTAGGAAAACTTCTGGAGCAAATTTAGTTGTGGAAGTATGAGCACCACGAAGACCAACCTCTTCTTGGACGTTAGAGCCAAGATAGAGTTCATTTCCGAGCTTTTGACCTGAAAGAGCTTCTGCCAACTCGCTCACCATGAGAACTCCATAGCGATTGTCCCAAGCTTTTGAGATGATATTTTTTTCATTAGCTGTCAAGATTGCCGAACTATCTGGTACGATGGTGTCGCCAGGACGGATGCCAAAGCTTTCTGCCTCAGCCTTATCCGCAAAACCGCCATCAAAGACGATATCTGCAATAGCAGGCATAGTTGGCCCACCCTTACCACGAGTCAAATGTGGCGGAACAGAACCCGAAATCACAGGAATTTCACGACCGTCTCGAGTTAAGAGTTTAAAACGTTGGCTGCTGACAACCATTGGGTTCCAACCACCGATTTCAACGACACGGAAGGTACCATCTGGCTTAATTTCGCTGACCATAAATCCAACTTCGTCCATGTGAGAAGCGACCAAGACACGCGGTGCATCTGTAGCTTCTGAATGTTTGATACCAAAAATACCACCCAAGCCATCTGTCACCACTTCATCCACGTTCGGTGTCAACTTTTCACGAAGATAAGCACGGACAGGTGCTTCATGACCTGAGATCGCAGCAAGTTCCGTTACTTCTTTGATTTTTGAAAATAATGTTGTCATTTCAGTTCCTTCTTTCTTTCATCCATTTTACCACTTTTTATAGGAGAAGGATAGCGGGAAGGTGGATTTCTAAGTTAGTATCTTCGTCTTTCTCTATCTTAGAAAAGGATAGTATTCTCTTGCATATGAAGTGAAATCTAAAAAAATTCCAAGATTAACCCGAAGCTTTATTTCCAAACACAAAACAATCTGACACCAAAATCGTTCAGAATTTTCATGGAATTTACAGAAAATAGTTGACTTTCCTTTCTTCTTTCTTTAAAATAGTACAAAACTAGAAAAAGGAAAAAATCATGACCAAAACAATTCTTGTTACAGGTGGAGCTGGCTACATTGGCTCCCATACCGTTAAAGCTCTTTTAAATGCTGGCTATCAGGTACATGTTCTCGATAATCTCTCTACAGGAAATCGTTCAGCTGTAGATAATCGTGCTAGCTTTAAACAACTGGATGTTTATGATGCTAGTGCCTTAAAAGCTTATTTGGAAGAAAATCAGATTGATGCTGTTCTCCATTGTGCGGGTGAGATTGTTGTGAGCGAAAGTATTGAAAATCCAAGTAAATACTTCACTGCCAATGTTGCTGGTATGAACCAAGTTCTCAAAGTCTTATCTGAAGTTGGCATTCAAAAAATCATGTTCTCTTCGACTGCTTCCCTCTATGGTAATAACTGTATTGACAAGCCAGCAACTGAAGATACCCTGCTCGACCCTGTCAATCCTTATGCAGAAACAAAACTGATGGGTGAACGAATGATTTACTGGATGGCCAATCGCTACGACTGGAAATATGTCATTTTCCGTTACTTTAATGTAGCTGGGGCTGAAATGGATGCTTCAAACGGTCTGCGCGTGAAAAATCCAACTCATATCATTCCCAATATCAACAAAACCGCATTGGGACAAAATGATAGCCTAAAAATATTTGGAGATGACTACGATACACGTGATGGTTCATGTATTCGAGATTACATTCATGTCTTGGACCTTGCACAGGCTCATGTTAAAGGAATGAACTACCTATTTCAAGAAAACAGTTCTTCTCAAATCTTTAACTTGGGAACTGAAAAAGGCTATACCGTCAAAGAAATCTTTAAAACTGCTGAAGAATTACTGAATCAAAAAATACCACACGAAATTGTTGCTCGCCGTGCTGGTGACCCAGCTAGCGTCCTAGCAGACGCATCAAAAGCTAAACAATATCTTGACTGGCAAGCTAGCTACTCCCTCGAAGATATTATTTTATCAGATTATCATTGGCGTGTTAAAGAAGGCAAAAACATTTTGGAATAGGATAACAGAGGAGAAGGTCCTGGCGCTCTCTCCTTGTTTTATTTATTAAATTGTCAGAAAATTTATTGACAGATTAAAAAAATCGTGTTACAGTAATATCCGCAGGTATCTTTCGATACCAAATCTACATGAAAGGACGGGGTATGAAACTTTCTCATTATTTAATTGGCTTACTTCTACTCCTAGTCTTTCTCTCTATTAGCATTGGGACCAGTGATTTTTCATGGGGAAAACTTTTTGCTCTGGATCATGAAGCTTGGCTCCTCTTTCAAGAGTCTCGTCTTCCAAGGACGATTAGCATTCTCCTAACTGCCTCTAGTATGAGTATGGCAGGACTTCTCATGCAGACTATCACTCAAAATCAGTTTGCTGCACCGAGTACAGTTGGAACCACTGAAGCTGCCAAACTAGGAATGGTATTGAGCCTCTTTGTCTTTCCGTCGGCTAGTCTGACACAAAAAATGCTCTTCGCTTTTGTTTCATCCATCATATTTACTCTCTTCTTCCTAGCCTTTATGACTATTTTCTCTGTAAAGGAAAGGTGGATGTTGCCTCTGATTGGGATCATCTATAGTGGAATTATCGGTTCTGTGACAGAAGTTATCGCCTATCGTTTCAATCTGGTTCAGAGTATGACAGCTTGGACCCAAGGCTCCTTCTCCATGATTCAGACTCATCAGTATGAATGGCTCTTCTTAGGCCTCATTATCCTGATAGCCGTTTGGAAATTGTCCCAAACCTTCACCATCATGAATCTAGGAAAAGAAACTAGCGAAAGTTTGGGGATTTCCTACTCCCTACTTGAAAAACTGGCCCTCTTTCTGGTGGCACTAACGACAAGTGTCACCATGATTACCGTGGGTGGCTTGCCATTTCTCGGAGTTATCGTTCCCAATCTTGTTCGCAAGCGCTACGGAGATAATCTAAGTCAAACCAAACTCATGGTCGCACTGGTCGGTGCCAATCTGGTGCTGGCTTGCGATATCCTATCCCGAGTTCTAATTCGGCCCTATGAACTGTCTGTCAGTCTTCTACTAGGAATCATTGGTAGCCTCGTCTTTATCCTACTTCTATGGAGAGGGGGACGAAAAGATGCAGTTTAAAAGCAAACATACCAAGCTCTTCTGCCTTCTCATTATTCTGGCCATCGGAGCTTGTCTTCTCTACTTTTGGCCCATCACACACCTGTCTGCCTTTGCTTGGAAGTTGCGTTCCCAAAAGATCATCGTTTATCTCTTGGTAGCCATCGCGACAGGGATTTCGACCATTAGTTTTCAAACCCTGACGGAAAATCGTTTCCTGACACCTAGTATTTTAGGAATCGAATCCTTCTATGTCCTACTGCAAACTCTGCTACTGGTTTTTGAAAGCAAGTTTCTACAGCTTGAGAAGTCTCCTATCTTAGAATTCCTAGTTTTGCTTCTGCTTCAATCCCTCTTCTTTCTTGCCTTACAAGGCTACTTGAAGACACTGATGAAACAAGACCTGGTCTTCATCCTGCTAATCTGTCTAGCCCTCGGAAGTCTCTTTCGAAATATCAGTACCTTCCTTCAGGTCTTGATGGATCCAAATGAATATGATAAACTGCAGAACAGTCTCTTTGCCTCCTTTCAACATCTCAACACTTCCATCCTAGCCATCGGTTCTCTGATTATCCTTGCTTTGACAATCTTTTTCTTTCGGAAAGCAGTCATTCTGGATGTCTTACACCTACAAAGAGAAACGGCTCAGATATTGGGACTCGATGTTGAAAAAGAACAGAAAGAACTCCTCTGGGGCATCGTGCTTTTGACCTCAACGGCTACTGCCTTGGTAGGGCCTATGGCCTTCTTCGGCTTTATGTTGGCCAACCTCACCTACCTAATCGTCAAAGACTATCGGCACAAGTTACTCTTTGTCGTAGCCATTCTGGTTGGATTTATCAGTTTGACCTTGGGACAAGCCCTCATTGAACGAGTCTTTGCACTAGAAATTCGCATCAGCATGATCATCGAGAGCGTAGGTGGTCTCTTATTCTTTATCTTACTCTACAGGAGGGCGCGTCGGTGAAACTGGAAAACATTGACAAATCCATTCAAAAACAGGATATTTTGCAAGGCATTTCGCTTGAAATCAGTCCTCAGAAACTGACAGCATTCATTGGTCCAAATGGTGCTGGAAAATCGACTCTCCTCTCCATCATGAGCAGACTGACCAAGAAGGATCAGGGAATTCTCAGTATCAAAGGTCGTGAAATCGAAAGTTGGAATTCGCAAGAACTAGCCAAAGAACTGACCATCCTAAAGCAGAAGATTAATTACCAAGCCAAATTGAAGGTTGAAGAACTGGTCAGTTTTGGACGTTTTCCCTACAGCCGAGGTCGACTGAGACCAGAAGATTGGGAAAAAATTCGAGAAACCCTGACCTATCTGGAACTGACCAACTTAAAAGACCGCTACATCGATAGCCTGTCTGGAGGCCAGCTCCAGCGCGTCTTTATCGCTATGGTACTGGCCCAGGATACGGACTTTATCTTGCTGGACGAACCACTCAACAATCTCGACATCAAGCAAAGCGTCAGTATGATGCAGATTCTCAAGCGACTGGTGGAAGAACTCGGAAAGACCATTATCATCGTCCTCCACGATATTAACATGGCCAGCCAGTATGCAGATGAAATTGTCGCCTTCAAGGACGGCCAAGTCTTTTGCAAAGGAACGACAAATCAAATCATGCAGGCCGACCTGCTCAGTCAACTATATGAGATTCCCATCACGCTAGCTGATATCAATGGCAAAAAGATCTGTATCTATAGCTAGCCATTCTGAGCCCCTGTTAAAGGAAGCTCTATCTCTTAGCTAACAAGCATATCTAAGAGATTCCCTAAATCGTTATCACATTTTAAAAAGGAGAAATCATGAAAACATCCCTTAAACTTTATCTCACTGCCCTAGCGGCCAGCTTCTTGCTCCTACTTGGTGCATGTAGTACAAACTCAAGCACTAGTAAGACGGAGTCAAGTAGCTCTTCTCCAACAGAGGTGACCATTAAAAGTTCACTAGGTGTAGTCACACTTTCAAAAGTCCCTGAAAAGATTGTGACCTTTGACCTCGGTGCTGCGGATACCATTCGCGCTTTAGGTTTTGAAAAGAATATCGTCGGAATGCCTACAAAAACTGTTCCGACTTATCTTAAAGACCTAGCTGGAAAAGTTAAAAATGTTGGTTCTATGGTTGAGCCAGACCTAGAAGCCCTTGCTGCTCTTGAACCAGATTTAATTATCGCTTCACCACGTACCCAAAAATTCGTAGATAAGTTCAACGAAATCGCTCCGACTGTTCTCTTTCAAGCAGGCAAAGATGACTACTGGACTTCAACTAAGACCAACATTGAATCCTTAGCAGGCGCCTTTGGTGAAACTGGTACACAGAAAGCCAAGGAAGAATTGGCCAAGCTAGACAAGAGCATCCAAGAAGTCGCAACTAAAAACGAAAGTTCTGACAAAAAAGCCCTTGCTATCCTCCTCAACGAAGGAAAAATGGCTGCCTTTGGTGCCCAATCTCGTTTCTCTTTCTTGTATCAAACCTTGAAATTCAAGCCAACTGATACTCAATTTGAAGACTCACGCCACGGACAAGAAGTCAGCTTTGAAAGTGTCAAAGAAATCAATCCCGACATTCTCTTTGTCATCAACCGTACCCTTGCCATCGGTGGGGACAACTCTAGCAACGATGGCGTCCTAGAAAATGCCCTTATCGCTGAAACTCCTGCAGCTAAAAATGGTAAGATTATCCAACTAACACCAGACCTCTGGTATCTAAGCGGAGGCGGACTTGAATCAACCAAACTCATGATTGAAGACGCACAAAAAGCTTTGAAATAAATTGTTTCAAACTCAACTAACATCTTTACATGATAAAACGCATCCTATCAAGCTCACTCAAACCTGATAGGATGCGTTTTTATCATTTTGAAATCTGTTTGCCTAACCTCATTCCCCTTCTTGATTTCGTTTGAGTGAAAAATGGTCTGGGACGGGGTCCTTACCTGTTTTCGACCAGGGATGGCAACGTAAAATCCGAGCCAAGCCCATCAAAACACCCTTGAAACCATGTTTTTCAATAGCCTGAATCATGTAGTTGGAACAAGTCGGCTCAAAGCGACAAGAGGGTGGAAAGGCTGGGGAGATAAAACGTTGGTAAAAGCGCACAGGCGCTATCAAAATTCGTTTCATTATTTCTTGGTTACAGCCATGGTATGTAGTTGGCTGATTTCTTTTTTATTAAGACGACGGGATTCTCCTGGACGGAGTCCTGTCAAGTCTAGGTGTCCGAAACGAGTCCGAGACAGTTTATCTACTTGGAGACCAACAGCTTCAAACATCTTTTTAACCTGATGGTTACGCCCTTCATGGATGGTCAACTGCACCACAGAGCGATTTTTGACTGGGTCCACTTTGAGAATTTCATAAACAGCCGGCTTGGTTTTCTTACCATCAATCTCAAGACCACGGGTCAAGGGGCGGAGATTGTCCTTATTGGCCACACCTTTAACACGCGCGACATAAACCTTGTCAATCTCATTACGAGGGTGAATCATCTCGTCTGTAAAGTCCCCATCATTGGTCAAAATCAAGACCCCTGATGTATCCCAGTCCAAACGACCTACAGGGTAGATACGCTCTTTCACGTTGGGCAAGAGGTCGACAACCGTCTTGCGACCCTTGTCATCTATCACACTGGAAATGACACCGCGTGGTTTGTTAAGCAGATAATAGACCTTTTCTTCGTTGTAGATAGGCTGGCCTTCAACTTCAACCTTGTCGCCTGATTTGATAGTGGTTGCTAGTTCACGCACCACTTGGCCGTTAACCGTCACCAAGCCTTGCTTGATCAGCTCTTCTGCTTTTCTCCTACTGGCCACACCTGCGTGGGCAATATACTTATTGATTCTCATCTTCTTCTATCCTTTCACCAAATAATTGGCTTTCTTGGGCTTGAATCTCAAGCTCATCAATCACTGGTAATTCTTCCAAATGGTTAATTCCCATGTAATCTAGGAAATAATCTGTAGTCACATAGAGGTTGGGGCGACCCAACACTTCTTTTTTCCCGTCTTCTCGTATCAAGTCAAAGGCCTGCAACTTTGCCAAGGCCCCACTCGAGTTGACCCCACGGATGGCATCAATCTCTATCCGTGTGATGGGCTGTTTATAGGCAATGATGGACAAGGTCTCAAGGGCAGCCCGAGATAAACTCTGGTTGATGGGAGCTTTGGAATATTCCTTCAAAATCGCTGCAAATTGAGGCTTGGTCACCAATCTATAAGCACCACTTGTCTCAATCAAAGCCAAACTGAAATCCGGGTCCTTTTCATACTTCTGGGCTAATTTTTCTAAACTCTGTTGGATGCCTGTCGGTGGCAGAGAGAGGAGTTCAGCTAACTGGCGGACTCTAATCCCATCTTCACCCGCTACAAACAAGAGCGCTTCTATTTTTGCTAAAGTACTCATCTTTCCTCTCTATCAAGTCTAGCTTTGGGCCACTTGACTTTCTTCCTTCTTTTCCATGAGATAGATATCTCCGAAACTCTCTTCTTGCACGAGGATCAGCTCCTGGGTTTTGATTAACTCTAGGGTTGCCAAAAAGAGAGTGATGACCTCTTGGAGATTCTGGGCTTCCTTGAACAAATCCTGCAAGCGCAATTGTTCTCGTCCAGTCAAAGACTCTTTTACGATGACCATCATGTCCTCAATCTTATACTCATCCCGCAAGATAGTCGTGTGATTCTGTGCAAACTCCTCTTTTTTCTTGGCTAGGATATTTGAAAAAGCCAAAAAGAGGTCAATGGTCGTCTTGTCATGCACAAGCTCTGCATCTTCGTAAATCAACTCTGTCGGCGCTTTGGAATAGTGCTGGGCCCGTTCTTGGTGCTTGGCTTCCAAGTGCTCACCCAAGAGCTTGAACTTGCGGTATTCTTCGATTTGAGAGAGAAGATCCTGCTCCAGGTCATCCTCCAAATCGGTCACTTCCGCTACCTTTGGAAGAAGCTTGCGGCTCTTGATCAGCATGAGCTGACTGGCCATGACCATGTACTCGCCCGTCACTTCCAGACGCATAGCCTGCAGGGTTGAGACATAGGCTAGATACTGTTCGATGACTTCCGTAATAGGCACATCGTAGATATCCATCTGGTACTTAGAAACCAGGTGCAAGAGCAAGTCCAAGGGCCCTTCAAAATCTTTTAATTTAATATCCATTATCTATATTTTTCTAAGGTCAGGACTGTTTTTAATCCTAATTTTTTTGCAATTTCGTACAAATCGACCTTGTTTTCAATTTGTCGTAGAATGAACTGTTCCCGCAAGGCTTGAGCTGATAAGGATGGAAAACCTTTCTCCTTGACAAAGGACTCTAGCTGACGAAAGGCCCACTGACGGGAATAGGCTTTCCCTCCCCTTTCAAAGAGATAGGTCTGGCCCATCAAGGGTTCCAATTCTGAAAGCAAGGTCGTGGGAATGCTGACAATCCTCTGTTGGGAAGCCTTCTTGATTCGCAACACCTGAAAATCCAGATTGATATCCGCAACCTTTAGAGCTAAAATCTCACTCGGCAAGAGCCCCATTTCTAGGATTAAGAGTGCTAGCAAGCGACCCTCTGGATAGTCGCTTTCTTGCCAAAAAGAGTCTAGGTCTAACAGTTCTGGCTTTTCGGTCTTCTTTTCAGCTTGTTTAGCTAATTCCAAACGATAAAAGCTGTCCACTTCTCCTTTTTGATAGAGAAAGTAGAGAAATTGGTTACAGGCCGAAATCTTTCTCTTCTGAGCGCTGATTTTTAGATTGGCTAGCTGGGCTTGGTAAATCTTGAGACTAGTTTCAGAAATCCGCTCGCCTACCAAATCTAAAAATTGTTCCAGATCATACTTATAGGACTGCTTGGAATTGGCAGATAAGCCCTGCTTTTCTTCTAAAAAGGCTGAAATCCTGTCTCTCATTTGCATCGAATCTCATATTCCTTACTAAAGTCATGCAAGAGGGCATTGACTGCCTTGAGGATAGACTTGCGCGTGATAATTCCTTGGAAAATACCAGACGCATCCACAACCGGTAAGAAAGACTCATCTACCAGCTTGTGCAAGACCTCCGTAATGGTAAAGTCAGGCGAGACGACCGCTACGTCGGTTCTCGTCATATGAACGATATCCGTATCTGCCATGATTTCTTGACTCAAGTCATGCTCCATCTGATAAGCCATAATATCTCTGAGCCCAATCGTCCCAACAAACTGTTTTTCATCTGTCACAACAGGAACACGAGTATAGGTCATCTGACTGAGCAAGAGGGTCGCGTGATCTGCATTGTGGGTATCAATCAACACAGCTAGATTTTCAGCAGGAGTCAAAAAAGTTTCTTCCTGCCCCAACAAGAAAGTCTCAAACTCCTTGGCAATCATCGGCTAAACTCCTTGGACAAGCCTGGATACACCTCATGGTCTCGTGTTAAAAAGTCCACTTTGAAATAACTGTCATCAATCTCCACACGAGCATAGAGACATTCTCTGATGGTCCCACGTGGTTGACTGATTGAGCCTGGATTTAGAAAGAGAGTCTTGCCTTCCATCCAAGCGCTTGGCACATGCAAGTGACCATAGAGGCAGATATCGGCTTCTTCTTCCTGAGCCCAGTAGTCCAACTTTTGAAAGTTGAAATTGATGTCAAACAAGTGACCATGGGTTTGGATAATCTTGGTCGAACCAAGCTCGGTCACCAAACGTTCTGGGTAACCTGCATAGAAGTCCATATTCCCTTTAACAACACGGATGCCTTCCCAAAGGGGAGAATCAGGACGCAGTTCAGAATCGCCGTTATGAAAAACGGCATCAACTTTGCCTACATAGCGATCACGGATTTCTTCCACAATCAAGCTATCGCCATGGGAATCGCTCATTACAATGATGGTTTGCTTTGCCATGATGGAAATACCTCCAAAAGTTTCTTAACGGCTAAGGCACGGTGAGATTGACTATTTTTTTCTTCAAGGGTTAATTCAGCTGAGGACTTGCCTGTCTCTCCTACAAGGAAGAGAGGGTCGTAACCAAATCCATTTTCACCCTTAGGTTCAAAGTTAATGTAGCCAGGCCAGTCTGCTTCAACAACCAAGCTTTCCTTGTTTGGACTGGCTACAACTAGGGTTGTATGGAATTGAGCCGAGCGGTCCTTGAGTTCAAAGACCATGGCCAATTCGTGCAAGAGTTTGGCATTGTTTTCACGGTCAGTAGCTCCCACACCTGCGAAACGAGCTGACCAGACACCTGGCAAGCCACCAAGGACATCAACTTTAAGTCCAGAATCATCTGCCAGAACCATCTTGCCCGTTAATTGAGAAATGGTTTCTGCCTTGAGGCGGGCATTTTCTTCGAAGGTCATGCCTGTTTCAGCTACTTCAGGCAAGTCAGGATAGTCATTAAGATTTTCCACATCGTAGCCTAGCTTGTCAAAGATAGCTCGGAATTCCTTGGTCTTGCCCTCGTTACGAGTCGCAATGAGCAGAGTTTCTCTGACCTTGCTTGTCTCAAAGAAATCATGAACATTGACCCCTTCTTTAGGCAATTCTACATGCAGGAGTTGCCCATTTTCAACTAAGAGAAAAGCCCCCTGACGTTGGATGATTTCCACATTTCGTCCCATTTCTTGGTTGAGGATATCTACCACAAAAGACAATAAACGGTAGAGAGAACCATAGCGTAAAACAGTAACAGAAACAGGAAAACCTCGATCCTCATCTCGAAATCTTTGGGCAAACTCCAATAGAGGAAAATCCAAGTCATCATCCGTCAACGTCCGGACGCCACCAAAAATACCATAGGACCCGACATACCAGTCCTGTTCATCCTTATATTCATAAATTTTATTTGTCATAATTCTACATGCTCCACATGAATCTCTTTTTCCAGCCATTCTTCACCAATTTGTGCAAAACTTTGGCTGCTGGCTGTTGTGTAAAAACGGTGATGGAGTGGTCCAGCATCGCGACCACGATTGATTTCAAAATAATTAAGTAAGACTGAGATGTCCCGTACGCACTCTGCTCCACTATCGATGAGCTGAACCTTTGGTCCCATGACATTTTGAATAATAGGTCTGAGGAGTGGATAGTGGGTACATCCTAAGATTAAACTGTCCACCTTACCAACCAAGGGACGCAGGGTTTCATAGACCACTTTCTTGGTGACACTGGTTGACAGGGCCCCCGACTCCACCAAGGGAGCAAACTTGGGACAGGCCAAACTCTCCACCTGTAAGTCCGGATCCAGATCATGGATTTTCTGACGATAGATGTCTGATTGTACCGTCATGGGTGTTCCAATCACTCCGATTTTCCCACCTTGGCTGGACTTGATGGCTGCTGAAGCTCCTGGCAAAATTACACCTAGGACGGGAATGTCTAGTTGAGCCTTGATTTCTTCCCAAACGACCGCAGTCGCAGTGTTACAAGCAATGACAATCATTTTGACATCCTTGGTCAAAAGAAAGTTGACCAACTGCCAAGTATATTCACGAATTTGCTCAGCAGGACGGGGCCCGTAAGGTGCCCGTGCCGAATCTCCAATATAGACGATTTCTTCATGGGGAAGCTGGCGCATGAGCTCGCGCACAACGGTCAAGCCTCCGACACCCGAATCCAAAAAACCAATTGGTCGATTATCCATACAGTCTTCTTTCTAGTCTTTTTTCTGATTGATAGTTCATTATGATTATTGATCCTTATGAACCGAATGACAGCCTAAGCAACAACTATCTCTCTTAATCATAATCAAATATCAATAGAATGCAAGGAAAAAGTCTCATCCTAAACCATAACCAACATAGTGAGAAGTCTGGAACTTTCATCCCAGACTTTTCCTTATTTATTTTTTCTTTTTATTGTTAGCAAGGGCTGCCTTTTGTTGGCGGATGATTTGGTGGTAAACTTGTTGTACCTTAGCTTCGCTTGGTTTTTGACCATTTGCACTCAAAAGAGTACGAACTGCTTCAGCATTCAAACGCGGGTTGTCAGCAAATTCTTTTTCAATTTGCTTACGAACCAAGTACATTCCTCCAAGAGCTCCTCCTAGAAAAGCTAGCACAATCAATACAATTGCTAATAGTAAATCCATCATATTTCTCCTGTTTCTTTTTGAGTCTCTTTCATTATACCACAAACTAGCCACCCTGACTAGTTTGTTTTACGCTTTCAGGGATGGAATAGAGAGCAAAAAGAACCCTGCTTTTCTGAAAAAGGAGGGCTTCTTGCTGAGTTTAATTTACATAGATAGCCAGTGTCTGGTAAGGTTTGAGTAGAATTTTTTCAGACACTTCTGCATCTTCATAGTTTGAAAGTAAAATCTGTCCATTTTGGTAGGCTACTGGTAAATCCATTTCCACTTCTGTGGCATAAAAGTTATTGAGCACCAGTAACTTTTCATCCTCATACTGACGTTCAAAAGCATAGACTTGCTTGCTATCTTCAAAGGCTGGTTTGTAACTTCCTTCTGAGATGATAGGCATTTCTTTGCGAAGTCGAATCAAGTCTTGGTAGAAGGTAAAAATCGGACCTTGGATTTCATTTTCAACGTTGATATCTTTATAGGATTTACCAGCTTTCAACCATGGAGTACCTGTTGAAAATCCTGCATTTTCCGAAGAATCCCACTGCATGGGAATTCGTGAATTATCACGCGACTTAGCTTGAATAATCTGGAAGGCTTCTTCCTGGCTTTTTCCTTCTTTTAAGAGCATTTGATAAGCATTGAGCGATTCGACATCCACATAATCAGCCATCGAATCATAGTCTGGGTCAATCATCCCGATTTCCTCGCCCATATAGATATAAGGTGTTCCACGTGACAGGTGAATGCTGGCTGCCAGCATGGTGGCTCCTTCCTTGCGGAAGTTTTGAATATCCACAAAACGGTTCAAAGCGCGTGGTTGGTCGTGATTGTTCCAGAAGAGAGCGCTCCAACCGCCTTTATCACTCATCTCCTTGCCCCAGCTATGGTAAAGACTTTTCAATTCTTCAAAATCAAAGGGAGCCACGGTCCACTTTTGTCCATCCTTATAGTCTACCTTGAGGTGATGAAAATTAAAGGTCATGGATAATTCCTGACGGTCAGGAGACGAATAGAGGACACAGTTTTCCATGGTGGTAGAGGACATTTCCCCAACTGTCATAAAGCTATCGTCTGATCCAAAAGTGGCTTGGTTCATCATACGCAAATAGTCATGAACAATGGGCTTGTCTGTATAAGCTGGCTTTCCTTCATTTTCAGGGCAATCCACTAAGACATCATCCTTGCCAATCAAATTGATCACATCAAATCGGAAACCTTTGACACCCTTGTCGCGCCAGAAATTAACAACCTTGAAAAGCTCCTTACGGACATTGGGATTGAGCCAGTTAAGGTCAGCCTGGGTCTCATCAAAGAGGTGAAGGTAGTATTTCCCCGTATCCCCGAAAGGTGCCCAAGCAGAGCCACCAAACTTAGACTGCCAGTCTGTTGGTTGGTCTTGGACGAAGAAAAAGTCTTGATAATACTTGTCACCAGCTAGGGCTTTCTGAAACCATTCATGCTCTGTCGAACAATGATTGAGTACCATATCCAGCATAAAGTCAATCTTGTTCTCTTGACCGACACGCACCATTTCCTCAAAATCAGCCATATCACCAAAAAGAGGATCTACTGCCATATAATCTGAAATATCGTAACCATTATCCCGTTGAGGGCTTGGATAGAATGGATTGAGCCAGATCATCTCCACACCTAGTTTGGCTAAATAGGGGATTTTTTCGATAATCCCACGTAAGTCCCCAATACCATTGCCAGTGGTGTCTTTGTAAGATTTTGGATAGATTTGATAGACTACTTTTCCTTTATCAAGTGTCATCTGTTTCTCCTTTTCTGATAAAAGGGAGGAAGCTGTCTTCCGTCCCTATTTGTACTATTTTGATTAGATTCGTGTTGCGACCATGAGAGCTTCTCCAGCTTGGATCGTTGTCGGATACGTTCCAGTGATAGTCGCTGTATAAGCATCTTGATTGGTAATAATGACAGGAGTTTCTGTCACAAGACCTGCAGCCTTAATGACATCCATATCAAAACGAATCAGTTTCTGACCAACTGTGACATGATCTCCTTGGGCTACAAGACTTTCAAATCCTTTGCCATCAAGACCTACTGTATCCATACCGATGTGAATGAGCAATTCCACCCCCTCGTCAGAGACAATACCGATGGCATGCTTGGTAGGGAAAAGAAGCGTCACTATCCCATTGACTGGAGAGGTCAACTCACCTTGGCTTGGTTCAATGACCAGACCTTGCCCCATGACACCTGAAGCAAAGACTGGATCAGTTGCTTGACTTAGTTCTTTTACTTGTCCTTCAAGTGGGCTGACAATTTCTACAGGAGCAAGGGCAACTGGCTCATGAGTCACAAATTCTGCTTCTTCTTGTGCCACGAATTCTGCCTGCAAGTCCGTATCGTCCTCTGTTTTTGTAAAGAGACCTGCCTTGCGGAAGAAGAAAGTCAAGATCATTGGAACAAGAATAGCGACTAACATAGTTCCTGCAAATGGTAGCATGTATTGAGGTTGAATAGAGAGGATACCTGGCAAACCACCGATACCAATAGAAGCCGCAGTCACATTAAAAGTAACTGATAACATGCCTGCAAGGGCTGAACCAGTCATTCCAGCTACAAATGGATAGATGTATTTGACATTGACCCCAAAGAGGGCTGGTTCTGTAACACCGAGATAGGCTGAAATGGTCGCAGGAAGTGAAACCTGAGCCTCACGCTCATCATGACGGTGCATGAAATAATAGGCAAACACGGCTGAACCTTGAGCAATATTAGAAAGAGCAATCATAGGCCAGAGGGCAGTGCCACCAGCATCCGCAATCAATTGTGTATCAATGGCATTGGTCATATGGTGCAGACCAGTGATGACAAAGGGAGCGTAGAGGGCACCAAAAATTGCACCAAAGAGCCATTTAACTGGACCCGTCAAACCTGCCAATACAACTGATGAAAGTCCTTGTCCAATTGTCCAACCGATTGGCCCCAAGACAGTATGAGCCAAAATCAAGGCTGGAATCAATGACAAGAAAGGTACAAAAATCATAGAAATGACTTCTGGGATATGCTTGCGCCAGAAAATTTCAAGATAAGACAGACTCAAACCTGCAAGCAAGGCTGGAATAACTTGGGCTTGGTAACCGATACGATTAACAGTAAAGTAACCAAAATTCCAAACCCAGTTTGCCGCAATATCAGCTGCTGGCGTTGAAGCAACCGCATAGGCATTGAGCAACTGAGGCGATACCAAACAGATTCCGAGAACAATTCCCAAGATTTGGCTGGTTCCCATCTTACGAGAGACAGACCAGGTAATCCCTACTGGTAAGAACTGG
Organism: Streptococcus pneumoniae; assembly: GCF_001096185.1. Lineage (GTDB taxonomy): Bacteria > Bacillota > Bacilli > Lactobacillales > Streptococcaceae > Streptococcus > Streptococcus pneumoniae_B. The sequence continues at coordinate 3,011 of NZ_CRPU01000002.1, read as the reverse complement.
AAGATAGCTTCACCCGGCAACCAGAGGAAGTGATTAACCCCTGCCCAAAACTGAGAGGATTCCGTGATGGTCTTGCCATCCAACATAGACCAATGCACACCTTCCAAGACATTACGGAAACCGAGGATCAATCCACCAACAATCAAGGCTGGAATAATCGGAGTAAAGATTTCCGCCAGAGTGGTCATGACACGTTGAACCACGTTTTGATTACTCTTAGCTGCAGACTTGGCTGCTTCTTTAGAAACACCCTCAATACCTGAAACAGCTGTAAAATCATTATAAAAGATGGGCACGTCATTTCCAATGATTACCTGAAATTGACCTGCATTTGTAAAGGTTCCTTTAACAGCTGGAATTGATTCGATAGCCTTGACATTAGCCTTCTTATCATCTCCTAAAACAAACCGCATCCGTGTCGCACAGTGAGTGACGGCAGTCACATTGTCTTTGCCTCCGATTGCCTGAAGCAGATCCTTGGCTTCTTGTTCAAATTTTCCCATTTGATTCTCCTTATACTTGTCAAAACAAGTTTGACTTGATAGTTCTATTGTAAACGATACCAAACTTGTCTGCAACTTGTTTGGTATAAAAAGAGGATTTTTTTGTAAATTTTCTAGCACTTGTATGGTAAAATAGATACAGGCGTTCATTGAACTAGACTAAAAAGCCATTTAATACTCAATGAAAATCAAAGAGCAAACTAGGAAGCTGTACTTGAGTACGGTAAGGCGACGCTGACGTGGTTTGAAGAGATTTTCGAAGAGTATAAGGAAGCCAAATGAAGAAATACCAACAACTATTTAAGCAAATCAAAGAAACCATTCAAAACGAGACTTACATTGTCGGAGAGTTCCTTCCTAGCGAGCATGACCTCATGGAACAATATCAAGTGAGTCGTGATACCGTCCGAAAGGCTCTGTCTCTCCTCCAAGAGGAAGGATTGATCAAAAAGATACGGGGGCAAGGTTCTCAAGTCGTCAAAGAAGAAACCGTCAATTTCCCTGTATCCAACCTAACAAGCTACCAAGAACTAGTTCAAGAACTTGGACTGCACTCTAAAACCAACGTGGTCAGTCTGGACAAGATTATTATTGATAAAAAATCCTCACTAATAACTGGCTTCCCAGAGTTTCGTATGGTTTGGAAGGTGGTCCGCCAGCGTGTGGTGGATGATCTGGTATCCGTTCTGGATACGGACTATCTGGATATGGAACTCATCCCAAATATCACTCGGCAAATTGCTGAGCAGTCCATCTATTCTTATATAGAGGACGACCTCAAACTCCTTATTGATTATGCTCAAAAGGAAATAACTATTGACCACTCAAATGACCGAGACAAGATTCTCATGGACATTGGCAAAGACCCTTATGTCGTTTCGATTAAATCAAAAGTCTATCTCCAAGACGGGCGCCAATTTCAATTTACCGAAAGTCGGCATAAATTAGAAAAATTTCACTTTGTTGATTTTGCAAAACGCAAGAAATAAAAGACTGAGACACCAGATCTCAGCCTTTTTCGGCTCTATAATATTTGTAGTGGGTAAATCCACTATAGATATTATGGAGCCTATTTTTGTGTAGAAAAAAAGTCCCATAAGATCTATAATGAAAAGCGACAAAACAACTCATTAGAAAGAATCATATGGAACAATTACATTTTATCACAAAATTACTAGACATTAAAGACCCTAATATCCAGATTTTAGACATCATCAATAAGGATACACACAAGGAAATCATCGCCAAACTGGACTACGACGCCCCATCTTGCCCTGAGTGCGGAAATCAATTGAAGAAATATGACTTTCAAAAACCTTCTAAAATTCCTTATCTTGAAACGACTGGTATGCCTACTAGAATTCTCCTTAGAAAGCGTCGTTTCAAGTGTTATCACTGTTCTAAAATGATGGTCGCTGAAACTTCTATCGTCAAGAAGAATCACCAAATTCCTCGTATTATCAACCAAAAAATTGCGCAAAAGTTGATTGAGAAGATTTCTATGACCGATATTGCCCATCAGCTGGCCATTTCAACTTCAACTGTCATTCGAAAGCTCAATGACTTCCACTTTGAGTGTAATTTTAGAAATCTGCCTGAGATTATGTCTTGGGACGTTGAAACAGTCCGGGGAGTGACTGTTTCAATCGGGAGATGGAGATGAGCTTTATTGCGCAAGATTTTGAAAAGCTCGATATCATCACTGTTCTTGAAGGTAGAACACAAGCTGTCATCCGAGATCACTTTCTTAAATATGATAGAGGAGCCGTCCGATGTCGCGTCAAAATCATTACTATGGATCTGTTTAGCCCTTACTATGACTTGGCTAAACAGCTTCGCTTTCAAATTTCTAGGCTCAGGCTGAAACAGTCTCCCAGACTGTTTCACTCCCGAATGCTAAAATCGTTCTTGATCGCTTTCACATTGTACAACATCTTAGCCGTGCTATGAGTCGTGTGCGTGTCCAAATCATGAATCAGTTTCATCGAAAATCCCATGAATACAAGGCTATCAAGCGCTACTGGAAGCTCATACAACAGGATAGCCGTAAACTGAGTGATAAGCGATTTTATCGTCCTACTTTTCGTATGCACTTAACCAATAAAGAGATTTTAAACAAGCTTTTGAGTTATTCGGAAGACTTGAAACACCACTATCAACTCTATCAGCTCTTGCTTTTTCACTTCCAGAATAAGGAACCAGAGAAATTTTTCGGACTTATCGAGGACAATCTTAAGCAGGTTCATCCTATTTTTCAGACTGTCTTTAAAACCTTCCTCAAAGATAAAGAAAAGATTATCAACGCCCTTCAACTACACTATTCTAATGCCAAACTGGAAGCAACCAATAATCTCATCAAACTTATCAAGCGCAATGCCTTTGGTTTTCGAAACTTTGAAAACTTCAAAAAACGGATTTTTATCGCTTTGAACATCAAAAAAGAAAGGACGAAATTTGTCCTTTCTCGAGCTTAGCTGACTTCAACCCACTACAGTTGACAAAGAGCCT
>NZ_CRPU01000001.1:535000-543880 GCF_001096185.1 Streptococcus pneumoniae | reverse complement strand
TGCTTAACACGTTAGAAACCCACTTGTTTCAAAGAATTAGCAAGCTATGTACTATTTATGGTATAATAAGAGAATGAACTATCCAAAAATTGATTTAAAAACAATTCGTCAGGAGTCAAAACATTTTCAGGCTGACACCCCCCGTCTCTTTCTCCTCTATATCCTTCCCAGTATGCTGGTCATCTTATCTGGTTTTCTTAATCCCTTATCTCGGATCCACGGGACTGTTTTAGAACAGCCATTTTTCAGCATACTTGGTCAAATACTTCAAGCCTACCTCTTTCCTCTACTAGTCTCCTTTATCGGGACTATTCTTTTGACCAGTTCCGTCTATGCAACACTGACACTCATGAAAGATTCTAAAACGGAGCCATCTGTAAAAAACAGTCTCACTCTCTTTAACGAAGAGCACTTTTCACAAACTTTTTTGACTCTCCTTCTCAAACGTTTCTATCTCTTTTTATGGAGTATCCCTAATTTACTTGGGATTTACTTCCTCTTTTATAGTAGCTTTTTAGCCAAAAAATTCGTCACCTTACATCCTGAGTTTCCAAATCTAGATCTCTCATCAGTTGAAACCGAGCGTTTCCTCATGGTCTTTGGACTCTACTTTCTTGCAAGTCTCATCTTGATCATTGTAGGAAATATCCTCTATATTCCACAGTATTATGCCTATTCACAGGTGGAATTTCTTCTCTGTTATAGTCTAGACCTAGGACAGGCCTCACCAAGACGAATCCTAAAAACTAGCCGTTCCTTTATGAAGGGCTACAAGTTCCAGCACTTTGTCCTAGATTTACAGCTTCTTCCTTGGTACTTCCTCAATTGGATTACCTTTGGCATTGCTAGTTTTTTACTCCTACCTTATATCCAATGTACTAAAATCAGCTTTTATAGAGCAGTACTTAGAGCAGCACTTAGTAAAAAATACCAACTAAACTACCCCTGGTAGGGCTAGTTTTTCACTCCTACCCTACATTCAAATCAATAAAATAATTTTTTACCGAGCAGTACTGGCTCGAAAACGTCCAAAAGCTTGAAGGTGCCCCCCTCAAGCTTTTTTCTATTAATGAGTTTCTCCGCCTACCAACTTGAGGTCCTGATCTCCATGTTCTATCATGGCGCCGATTGCCGCTTCTAGCCCTCGCCTAATATCCACTAAACTCATAGCTGGGGTAGTCGGTCGATTTACCACCTGTTCCATCATATAAGGAATATGCATAAATCCTGCCTTAACATGTGGAAATTTCTTTTCTACCAAATAGAGAGCCTGATACAGCAAATGATTGCAGACAAAAGTCCCTGCCGTATTAGAGACAGAGGCTGGCAATCCCTCTTTTTTTATAGCTTGAACCATCGCTTTAATCGGCAAACTACTAAAGTAGGCAGGAGCACCGTCTGGTCGAATGGGAAGATCAATCGGTTGATTGCCTTCGTTATCAGGAATGCGTGCATCATCTTGATTAATGGCTACTCGTTCAGGCGTCAAACTAGATCTTCCACCTGCTTGGCCAATACAAAGGACAAAGTCCGGTTGATAACGACTCATCTCTTCTTCCAACACTTGGGCCGATTTGTGAAAGACTGTCGGTACTTCTAGCCAACGAACCTCAGCACCATGAATTTCAGATGGTAAACCTTTAATGGCCTCCAAAGCTGGATTGACCTTTTCCCCTCCAAAGGGCTCAAAACCTGTCACTAATACTTTCATATCTAACTCCTCAAAACCAATTTAATGAAACTATTTTCTTAAAGACAAGTATAACATATTTCCCTTATTCTCGAGTTGAAAAGAACTAGAGAGACTAGGATTGACCTTTGAACTTATTTAAAGAGAAAAATACTAATCAAGGACAAAATAGCTGGTCCACCTTGCTTCAAAATAATTTTCTTATCTGCTGTGAGAGAGCCATAGGCCGCAGCCCCAATCACAAATAAGACAAAAATAGTCACAATTTCTAAATTCTGTGAGAAATAAATACCATACAAGAGAAAGACTCCTAGCAAAGCATTATAAATCCCTTGATTTTTAAACAATGAACTTACTGACGGACGAGCCAGTTCTTCCTTGTCCATGTTAAAGACACGACTAGTCGCATCTGATTGCGTTGCAATACTTTCCAAATAAAAAATGTAAAAATGCTCCAAAGCAACAATCGTTGCTAAAATGATTGTAATAATTGACATCTATTTCTCCTTAAATTTCTATATTCTCAATACCCAAAACCAATTTATTTAATAAACGGCTGAGTTCTGTTCTTTCAGACTCTGTTAAGATACTTTCCATCTCTTCCTTAACCTTGATATGCTGCAGAGGTGGATTCATCACTAACTGCTCCTTGGCATACTTCGTAGCCTCTACCAACACTTCTCGCTGATTTTCAGGATTACGATGACGCTCCACCAAACCTTCCTTTTCTAAAATCTTGAAATGTCGTGTCAAGGCAGCCTGATCAATCTTCAAACGCTCCTGAACCGCCATTTGGTTACAGGGAGAATTCTCCAGTAAAAACAGTAACATCTGATACCGTGTCAAACTAATCCCAAGCCTTTTTTCAAACAATTGCGTGCTCGCTTGCTCAGACAAGCGGAGTTGATAAAGTAAATCTTGAATCTCTAACATTTCTTTCCTCTCTCCATTGACCAATCAATACTTGACTAATCAAATATAATATAAAGTAAAATAGATTGCAAGAATTATGCTTAAAACATTACAAAAATTTCCCATTCAAATTGACAAAGAAAAAACGAATGAGACTTACTTCCTATCACGAAAGCTAGATCTCATTCGTCAAAATGATATTACAAAGTCGGGTTTATCCGTTCATTGAAACGTGAACGTGGTCATAGTGGTTTTCTGTCACGCTACCACGGTCTGGCATTGGGTTCCAAGTATTAGCTGGACCGTATTTGCTATCGAATGGTGCATAGAAACGTTGTTTCCAGATGATATAACTAATGCCACGGCTGGCCATATTTTGAATAGCGTATTCCGCAATCTTATCCCCTAGTTCTGAGCTTTCTGGTACCATAAAGTCGATAGCCAAACCTTTTCCGTGATCTCCACTGTCTCCTGGACGGTAACCACTAAAGGATGTGATGCCAAACAAGTTAGCAATTTCTTCTTTAAAGGCAGCCGTTTGTGGTTGAAGGTCTGCATTTTCAGATTTCGCTACTGCCAACCCAGCATAATCAGGCGCAGCTGGAGCCTCATAAGTTGTTGAAACTATTTTTGTCTCTTCTGGTTGATAAGTAGAAACTACTGGTGTAGCTTCACTTGATGCTACTTCTTTTACTTCTTCTGAACTTGTTGCAGTTGTTTCGCTTGCTGTTTCTTCTGCTGGAGTTGTAGTTGCTTCCACTGTTGAAACAGCTTGGGAACTTGCTTGTGTTTCCTCTTTCTCAGCTGGAGTCGTTGCTTGAGGGGCTGATTCTACAACTGCACTACTTGTTTCGGCTGTTTGCTCGTCTGGGACAGAAGTTCCTGTAGATGGTGTCACTTCTTCTGAAGCAGTCCCTGTCTCTGTAACTTCTGAATTTGATGAGACTTCTTTTGGCGCTTCTGCAATCGGTTGAGAAAGATCTGCAACTTGAACACTTTGATCATCTACGGTCACTTGATTAGTTGTCAAATCTGCTGTCGCAGTTGCCACTTCTTCACTAGAATCTGCTTGAGGAGTTTGGATTTCAACTTCCGTTACTTCTTCTGCTTCATTGACAGTCGTTGTCAAAACAGTTTCTGGGAAAATCAAGTCCATATTGGTGATTTTATTCAAATTCGCAAGAACTGTGACATCTACACCCAAGGCTTCTGCAATAGTGCTCAAGGTATCACCATACTGAACGGTATAACTTGTTTTGTTGTCCGTTTTAGTCAAATCGTTTTGAATTTGCTCTACACTACGGGCAGTCCAAAGAACTTCTTCTGCTTGAGTTGCCAATACTGGGGCAAATGACAAGGCTACTGTTGAGGCTAATAATATTCTTTTCTTCATTCTTTCAAATGAGTACCTGTCTATGATAACACAAAAAGAGCAGAAAAAAAGCCCTCTCGGGCCTATTTAACAGAACTGTCTATTCCTTGTAACAAACTCGGTTACTTGAAATAGTTTGTTAGGTCTCTGTCACAAAACTGACACAATCTTTTTATCGCTCAGCTTTAAAAAAACGGGAAATATCTGCTAAGGCTTGAATCCTGTGATTGCCTTCATAAGTTGACTCTAAAAAGTTGATACTTCGAATCCCACTATTCTGGGCAAATTCCACATCCAGAGTCCGATCCCCTATATAATAAGTATTATCAGGATTCAACTGATACTTGTCTAACAGATAGGTAGCCGCTTCTGGACTTGGCTTCCGCGCAAAGCCACTCTGACTGGTTAAAATCTCTGTAAAATAAGATTCCAAACCCAAGTCTCTGAGAATGGTAAGAGCATTGTCTCCCTTATGAGTGTAAACAAACTGTTGAATTCCTGCTTGGTCTGCCCAAGCTAGCATCTCACGCGCACCTGGCATCAAAACTACCTGAGCATTCTTCTCAGCCAGACTCTGGGCACGCACCTGATTTAGCACTTCCACATCCAGCTTTCTCTCTTCTGCCACTTGCACAAGTAAATCCTGCACAGAATACTTGAGAATAAACTCTCTTACCTTTTCCTTATCATAAGGAATAGCAAACTGACCAAAAGTCTCCTCAATCCCTGATAAAATCGCTTCATAAGAGTCCAATAAAGTCCCATCTAAATCCCAAATAAAAGCTGTTTTTTGCATTTCCTATCCTTTCAAGCTCATATAGCGCTGGTAACGATAGCGTAGAAATAACCAGCGAAAACCATTATCCAAAAGGGTTCCGGCCCAAATACCAGGCAAGCCCCAACCAAGCACAATCCCCATCAGATATCCTGTTCCAATGCGGATACACCACATTCCTATACTTGTCGCATAAAAGGGAAGCCGAGCATTGCCCAAACCCTGCCAGACTGCTGTATAGATGACTGTTCCTATCGTCATAGGAGTACCAAGTAGTGAAAAAAGTGTCACTAGAACACTAGCCTCCACCGCTAGCGGATTAGTCGTATAGAGATGAGTCAGTGGTATGCCCAAGGCATAGACACTAAGCGTCAAGGGCAACATGAGAAGCAGAGAAAGCCAAAAAGTTCGCTTGCTCAAATTAGCTACTTTTTCCCAATTATCCTCCCCAACTGCTCGGGCTACCATCATGACCGTTGCTGTAGCAACTCCAAAGGCAGGCATGTAGTTAAACTGGGTCAAGACTTCTCCGACTGCATTTCCAGCCACCGCCTCCGTCCCAAAAGAAACGACCAAGGCAATAATCACTACATCTCCAGCCCGCATCATGAGACGTTCTCCAGCTGCTGGCAAAGCCAAGGTCAATAGTTCCTTATCTAAACCAAAAGTCGGTTTCTCAAAAGGCAACTTTAATTGCGACCATAAAATCACAAGACCTACCAAACGAGACAGAATAGTCCCCCAAGCAACACCAGCTATCCCCATATCCAGAACAAAAATAGCAAGACTTGAAAAGAGAATATTCAAGGCATTGGATAAAAAACTAACATAGAGAGGCAAACGTTGATTATGCGTTGCACGAATCAAGGCTCCCAGACTAGTCATTAAACCTAAGAGAACAATCGATCCGCCTACCAAAGATAGATAGAGTCCGCCACTCTCAGCTACATCCCTCTCCGTTCCCAAAAGTCCAATCATCTCTTGCCCAGCGAAGATGGACAAAGCTCCTAAAAGGAAACTTAATAATAAGGTAATCTTCAACGCCTCAGTCACATGATAGGCTAGCTTAGACTGATCCTTCTGACCCATGCTTTTTGAAATAACACTGGAAATAGCAGCTCCTAGAGCGATGAAAATCGCCTGATAAATCGTAATAATATTGCCAGCCACTGAAACACCTGAAATAGCTATCAATCCTAAATAAGCAACCAAATAACTGTCCACCATTCCCATGAGCATTTGCAAAAAGTTTTCGCCCATAGCTGGCAAGGCAATATTAAGAATGTCTTTATTTTTCTTAAACAATCCTTCCTCCTGATGAAAAGAAACTCAGTTGGTTTCCCAACCGAGTTTACTCCTTCTGTCTTAAAGTCCTAGATAATTCTCAACCGCTGCTTGCATATCAGCAGCTGCCACTGTTGTCTTGTGACGAACAGGAGCTGTTTCAAGCCCATCAACTGCAGGTGGCATAGCCACTCCTGAAATGTCATGTAATTGAGCCAAGGCTTCAAAGTCAGTTAAGCCAACTTCCCCAGTTACAGCTTCTACTGCAACTACCGGGAACTTGTATGGACTAGCTGTTGATGCAATTACTGTCTTAGTCGCATCGCCAGTAGCAGCTTGGTATTTCTTATAAACTGCCGAGGCAACCGCCGTATGTGGATCCTCGATATAAGAATCTGACTCATAAACACGCTTGATTTCTGCCGCTGTTTCTTCCTCAGTCGCATATTCAGCTGCAAAGAGTGCAAGATTCTCTGAATCAAAGTCTGTCAATTCATATTGACCTTGGCTATTCAAAGCATTCATGAGTTCAGCTGTCTTTTCAGCGTCATTTCCCAAAAGATGGAAAATCAAACGCTCCAAGTTTGAAGATACCAAAATATCCATAGATGGGCTAGTTGTTACCTTAAACTCACGCTTCTTATCATAAACACGTGTCTTGAAGAAGTCTGTCAAAACATTGTTGTCATTTGAAGCGCAGATTAATTTGCCAACTGGTAGACCAATTTGTTTGGCATAAAAGGCAGCCAAGATATTTCCAAAGTTTCCTGTTGGTACTGTGAAGTTGATCTGTTCACCAGCCACAATCTCAGCAGTCTTGACCAACTGAGCGTAAGCATAAACATAATAGACAATCTGTGGCACCAGACGACCAATGTTCATAGAGTTAGCTGATGAAAATTGCAACTTGTTGGTAGCCAATTTTTCACGAAGAGCCACGTCGTTAAACATGTGCTTCACATTTGTTTGCGCATCATCAAAGTTACCATCAATGGCTATAACATGAGTATTGCCACCAGTCTGAGTGGTCATTTGCAACTCTTGTACCTTGCTGACACCATCCTTCGGATAAAAGACGATAATCTCAGTGCCAGGAACATCCGCAAACCCTGCCATAGCAGCTTTCCCAGTATCACCAGATGTCGCTGTTAAGATGACAATCTTGTTCTCCAAACCATGCTTCTTAGCAGCTGTTGTCATAAAGTATGGCAAAATAGACAAGGCCATATCCTTAAAGGCAATCGTTGAACCATGGAACAGTTCCAAGTTGTATTGCCCATCTAATTTCACTAAAGGCGCAATAGCTGGAGTATCAAATTTGCTATCGTAGGCATTGTCGATACAGTAGTCCAACTCCTCAGCTGTAAAGTCATCTAAAAAGGTTGATAAAACAAGCTTGGCAATTTCTTGGTAAGAAGCATCTTTCAATTTGTCAAAGTCCAAATCTACCTTTGGATAAGTAACCGGTGTAAACAAACCACCGTCCGTAGCCAAGCCTTGCAAAATAGCTTGGCTGGCAGTTACTGTATTTTTCGCATCACGCGTTGATTGATAAACTAATGTCATTACTCTCTATCCTTTATCTATAGTCTCTTCCATTATATCATGATTTTTCAGAAAATTCTCCCTTTATAAAAGAAATTATAGTTCCAATTCTTCTTTCAAAGGCTGTAAATAAGACGTTTCTTGCTTATTTCTCATCTCCAGTCCTTCCTCAGATAAGATAAGTAAGTCTTTGGAAAATTCAATAATCGTAGTTTCTTCCTCATCTGTAAGCTTTTTCTTAGAAAATTGTCGTCTTAAAAACTTATAATCACAACCAAATTTCTTAAAGAAAGGTGCTGTTTCTAAGTAAGCTACTAACTTATCTAAATTAACTAACAATCCCAAGTGAAAGGCTGCAGAAGCAAAAGTCCTATCAAGTGGCTGTGTACACACACTACGAAACTCAACTGTTCCTCGAGTCGTTAAGTCTTGGTACTGGTAACTACGATGAGTTTCAAAATCCTTCTCTTGAGGGTAAATAAGAATCTCATCCCCATTAAGAGAATATGCTTGGATTTCAGATGTAGCCAAATAGTCCCTTGCCTGAATCGGATAAAAATAATAGGTTTGCCCATCACGTTCCGCAGTAAAAATCGCAGAATGATCTAGATAATCAAAAAAATCATCCTCATCATCAAAGAGTCTAGCATTAACCCCAACATTCTCTGGATAGATGCCATGCATCGATTCTTCCCAGAAGATGTCCCTTGCAATTTTCGTATCCCAATCCGCACCCGAAAACTCAGAGTTTGCAAATAAATAAGCCTTAGTCGCTTCAATTTGGGTAAAAGCATTAATCACCCGTAAGTAGTTGGATTTTGAAACATCCAGCTGAACCTGACTCCCACAGATAAAAGCACCATATTCAGGGAAATGATGTAAATCTGATTTAGTAATATTTCTACTCAAATTCAAATAATCCATCAACATCTGATAGCGTGGGTAAACAACTGGACTATTCTCATTTTTATCCCAGTTAGGATGAATACCGCAGCCAACGATAGCATGATTGGATTCGCCTAATTTTCTCTGAATTACATCCATATAATTATTAAAACGATTTTCGACCTCTTGAATTGTTTCGGCCTTACCAAATGCAAACTCAATCGTAGTATAGGAAACTTCAAACAAAATAGCATCCTGACTTATCGGATCTACTAACTGGATAGGATTGCCAAAATCATCTACCTTTTCTACAGTGAAATCAAAATAAGAAACTAAATATCGGAATAAGTGCTTGATAATTTCAACATTTGTAGCATTCCCTTCTAAACTTGCAACAGGATACTCCAACTCAATTCC
>NZ_CRPU01000001.1:0-530000 GCF_001096185.1 Streptococcus pneumoniae | reverse complement strand
ATTCAATTTTCAATGTGCATTACTTGGTGATCTCTCACCAATGGAGCCTAGCGGGATCGAACCGCTGACCTCCTGCGTGCAAAGCAGGCGCTCTCCCAGCTGAGCTAAGGCCCCACAAGACCTCTCAAGACTAAACAAGACCAATGCGCAGTTCCTTATCCTTAGAAAGGAGGTGATCCAGCCGCACCTTCCGATACGGCTACCTTGTTACGACTTCACCCCAATCATCTATCCCACCTTAGGCGGCTGGCTCCTTACGGTTACCTCACCGACTTCGGGTGTTACAAACTCTCGTGGTGTGACGGGCGGTGTGTACAAGGCCCGGGAACGTATTCACCGCGGCGTGCTGATCCGCGATTACTAGCGATTCCGACTTCATGTAGGCGAGTTGCAGCCTACAATCCGAACTGAGACTGGCTTTAAGAGATTAGCTTGCCGTCACCGGCTTGCGACTCGTTGTACCAGCCATTGTAGCACGTGTGTAGCCCAGGTCATAAGGGGCATGATGATTTGACGTCATCCCCACCTTCCTCCGGTTTATTACCGGCAGTCTCGCTAGAGTGCCCAACTGAATGATGGCAACTAACAATAGGGGTTGCGCTCGTTGCGGGACTTAACCCAACATCTCACGACACGAGCTGACGACAACCATGCACCACCTGTCACCTCTGTCCCGAAGGAAAGCTCTATCTCTAGAACGGTCAGAGGGATGTCAAGACCTGGTAAGGTTCTTCGCGTTGCTTCGAATTAAACCACATGCTCCACCGCTTGTGCGGGCCCCCGTCAATTCCTTTGAGTTTCAACCTTGCGGTCGTACTCCCCAGGCGGAGTGCTTAATGCGTTAGCTACGGCACTAAACCCCGGAAAGGGTCTAACACCTAGCACTCATCGTTTACGGCGTGGACTACCAGGGTATCTAATCCTGTTTGCTCCCCACGCTTTCGAGCCTCAGCGTCAGTTACAAGCCAGAGAGCCGCTTTCGCCACCGGTGTTCCTCCATATATCTACGCATTTCACCGCTACACATGGAATTCCACTCTCCCCTCTTGCACTCAAGTTAAACAGTTTCCAAAGCGTACTATGGTTAAGCCACAGCCTTTAACTTCAGACTTATCTAACCGCCTGCGCTCGCTTTACGCCCAATAAATCCGGACAACGCTCGGGACCTACGTATTACCGCGGCTGCTGGCACGTAGTTAGCCGTCCCTTTCTGGTAAGATACCGTCACAGTGTGAACTTTCCACTCTCACACTCGTTCTTCTCTTACAACAGAGCTTTACGATCCGAAAACCTTCTTCACTCACGCGGCGTTGCTCGGTCAGACTTCCGTCCATTGCCGAAGATTCCCTACTGCTGCCTCCCGTAGGAGTCTGGGCCGTGTCTCAGTCCCAGTGTGGCCGATCACCCTCTCAGGTCGGCTATGTATCGTCGCCTTGGTGAGCCGTTACCCCACCAACTAGCTAATACAACGCAGGTCCATCTGGTAGTGATGCAATTGCACCTTTTAAGTAAATGTCATGCAACATCTACTCTTATGCGGTATTAGCTATCGTTTCCAATAGTTATCCCCCGCTACCAGGCAGGTTACCTACGCGTTACTCACCCGTTCGCAACTCATCCGGAGAAGCAAGCTCCTCCTTCAGCGTTCTACTTGCATGTATTAGGCACGCCGCCAGCGTTCGTCCTGAGCCAGGATCAAACTCTCATTAAAAGTTTGAGTTCTCACTCATTTCTGTCACTGACAGATTTATTGTTTTTTTCATTGTTCAGTACTACAACCTTAGTTGTAGTGCCCTGCACATTGGTTCGTCTTGTTCAGTTTTCAAAGGTCTTTGTCACTCGCTTCTCTCAAGCGACAACTAATTTAGTATATCACAGTCGCTTTCGCTTGTCAACACTTTTTTGAAACTTTTTTAATCTTTTTTCATCAAGTATTTCCAACTGCAACATACCCATAGTCCGTACGGGATTCGAACCCGTGTTACCGCCGTGAAAAGGCGGTGTCTTAACCCCTTGACCAACGGACCAGAGTTGTTATTTTCAACTCTTACTATTATACAGGCTTTTCAAACTTTGTCAACTACTTTTTCCAATTTTTTTAAATTTTTTTCGACTTTTTTAAATTTGACTATTTCAGCCCAATAGCAAACTCTTTAAACACAATACGTAAGTCCTTTAGCACTCTTTGACGCCCTCGGAAGCGTTCATCTCTTAAGACGCGTTCTAACTCTTCTTGTTGCTCTTTAGTTTGTTTGTTTCTATAATCTCTTAGTGTTTCATGAAAGAGATAATAATCGTCTAGCCAGAGACCGCCCTCACTTATACGATGACTGATCTCACCCACTTCTTCATATGGTTCTTTATTATATCTTCGTTTGTGGCTTTCTTGTTTACGGAGATAATCTAAAATCCGATTTCGGAACTTGGTTTTGAAATATTTACGTAAGCGTGGTATATCTTCTACAAGCCCTTCTTCTCTACTAATCAATTCATGTAAGCAAATCATGCCTTCTTGGTCCCAATCCGATAGCTCCCATAAATGCAAGTAATATTCATTTCTACACTTGTATACAATTCCCTGGACTTCTTCATACAATTCTTTAATCATTCTTTTCCCCTTTCTGTGTACAGTCTAACAGATTCAGAAACACTTTTGACACATTTCATCCATTCTGTTCTCTACACCGTCTCAACTGCACAAAAAAGAGAGGTCTTGCCTCTCTCAGGGTTATAATTCATCATTCATTTTTGACTTTACTTCATCATAAGATAGTGCATGAGACTCCTCTTCTACTGCTTCAGGCATCTTTCCTGTTTCATAGAGAGATTTAATTTGTGTACTATCCAATGTTTCGTATTTTAATAATGCTTCTGCAATCAACTTGTGAGTTTCACGATTTGATTGGATGATTTCAGCAGCTTTATTTCGTGCTTCATTCAATAATGAACGAACCTCTTCGTCAATTTCATAAGCTGTTTGTTCTGAAATTGATTTTTGAGGGCTTTGTGCACCAAACATGGCATGATTTCCTTCATATTGTACTGGGCCAAGTTTTTCACTCATACCGTACTCTGTAACCATTGCACGCGCCATTTGTGTCGCTTGTTCAAAGTCGTTTGAAGCTCCTGTCGTTTGGACATTAAAAATAATTTCTTCAGCTACACGTCCACCCATTAAGCCAGCCAATTGCTCTTTCATATCTTCTTTAGATAGAAGCATTTGATCTTCCTTAGGAAGTGCAATCATGTAACCACCTGCACGACCTCTTGGTATAATTGTAACCTTATGAACAACGCGGGCATTCGATAAGACTAGGCCAACAATGGTATGTCCTGCCTCATGGTAGGCAACCAATTCACGTTCTTTTTGTGAAACAGTCTTATCTTTCTTAGAAGGACCAGCAATAACTCTATCTTCTGCTTCATCAATATCTGAAGCATCAATTATCGATTTATTGCGACGAGCAGCAACTAGAGCCGCTTCATTCAAGACATTCTCTAAATCAGCACCAACAAAGCCTGGAGTTTGTTGAGCCACTAATTTCAAATCAACATCTTCTGCTAAAGGCTTGTTCTTAGCATGAACTTTCAAGATTGCTTCACGACCTTTAACATCAGGGCGACCAACCAAGACTTTTCTATCAAAACGTCCTGGGCGCAGAAGGGCAGGGTCAAGTACATCTGAACGGTTTGTCGCAGCGATGACGATAATCCCTTCATTTCCCTCAAAACCATCCATCTCAATCAAGAGTTGGTTCAAGGTTTGCTCACGTTCATCATTTCCTCCACCGAGGCCGACACCACGTTGGCGACCAACAGCATCAATTTCATCGATAAAGATGATGGCTGGCGCTGCTTTTTTGGCATCTTCAAAAAGAGAACGAACACGACTAGCTCCAACTCCGACAAACATTTCTACAAAGTCAGAACCTGAGATACTAAAGAATGGAACACCTGCTTCTCCGGCGACTGCTTTAGCAAGCAAGGTCTTACCTGTTCCCGGAGGTCCCTCCAGAAGTACCCCTGCTGGAATACGGGCTCCAAGTTTTGTAAATCGTTTTGGATCTTTTAAGAATTCAACAACTTCAACTAGTTCTTGTTTTTCTTCCTCAGCTCCAGCAACATCTGAAAATCTTACTTTAATGTCTTCTTTATTTGCAGCTTTAGCCTTACTACGTCCAAAACTCATTGGATTACGGCCATTTCCTCCTCCCATATTTCCCATCATAGAGAATAGGAAGAAGAATAGAATTCCAAATGGCACAATGGATACGAGTAGATTAATCCACATACCACTTGAACTTTCATGCTTAATAGTTACTTCCGCTTTATGATCAGAAGCAAGCTTTTGCAATTCTGATACTGTGGTATCAGAGGGAAGAATAATACTTGAAAATTTCTCTACTGTTGTAACAGATGGAGAAAAGAACTGAATGCCTGTTTCTTCTTTACTTGTTTTAGGATTTTTATAGACACCCGAAACTTCGATAACACTGCCATTTGGTTGGTAGGTTAATTCTTTTACATTGTCATCGGTAATTTCTTTTACCAATTCTGTATAATTAATTTGCTCACTTTTCCCTGCAACACTACCTGTACTAAAATACTGATAAGCTGTAACTAGGAAAAAAATAAGTAATAACCATAGAAAAGGATTTTTAATTAAACCATTATTTTGTTTTTTCATTAAAAATTGTTCCTTCTAATTTGAATACACTTCTTCTTTCAATACTCCAACATAAGGAAGGTTACGATAATTTTCTTTATAGTCTAACCCATAACCGACTACAAACTCATTTGGAATAGTAAAGCAGGTATAGTCAGCTTCAATTTCTACAACACGTCCCTCTGGTTTATCCAACAAGGTGGCAATGTTAACAGAAGTAGCTTCTCTTTCAATAAACATATCTCGCAAATTCTTCAAAGTTTGACCTGTATCAATGATATCTTCTACAAATAGAACATGTCTTCCTTTGATATCTTGAGTCACATCTTGTTTAATATTGATCACACCGCTACTTGCTGTTCCACCATGGTAGCTAGAAACCATCATGAAGTCCATTTCAATATGTGTGTCGATATGTTTGACTAATTCAGCCATAAAAGGAATAGATCCTTTTAAAATCCCGACTAAGATTGGATTTTTTCCTGCATAGTCCTTAGTTAATTGAGCACCTAATTTTTTAGCAGCTTCTGTAATTTCATCGTGTGAAACGAGGATTTTTTTAATATCGTTTTCTAACATTTTTTTACCTATCTATTTTTTCTATATAAAGTACAGTGTTCATTATATCATTTTTCGTGTTTTTACTCAAATTACTGGTCGCAATTCCCAAAATTGAGACAATTTCACCAAATTGCTCAATAATCAGAGCAGATTTTCGCTTTTCCATAGGGATTTTCAAATCAATAAATAGACGTCTGAGTTTTTTTCTATGTCCATTTTGAATCAAAAAATCTCCTGGTTTTCGATGACGAATGTGTATGGATGTTTCCCGTGAAACAGGTATTTGTTGAATTGATTCACCTTCTAAAGGAATTCCAAAGGAAAATGTGTATCCTTGATAAGATACCTGATTTTGATAGTGTAACACAAGTTCATCTTCCTTTTCATCAGCCTGCGGACTGATTTTACAAATCTGAAACTGTTGATACTCTTTTATCAATTCATAACCATTTTTAATCGGATGACTATACTGGCTTTTAGTTTTTAAAATTTGTCTAACTTCTTCAAACTGAGCTTTTGTAAGCTTCAAATCTGGAAAACGATTCAGATAAGTTTGAAGTAAAACTCTTTGTGTCGACTCAGAGTAAGACAATAGCTGATCTAAATTTTCTACATCAATATTGTTAGATAATTCAGCTATAGCTAAGTCATAATCTAAAATTTCATTTCCGATACTTAAGATTGCATCTCTAAATCGAGGATTTTCTTTTTCTAATTCTGGTAAATAAGCGTTTCGAATACGATTGCGAAAATAATGATTTTCCTGATTTGATGTATCTTCAAAGTGAAAAATTGTAGGAAAGTCTTTTTTCTGAAATTGCAAGAAGGGACGAATGATTTCTATCTCTCCGACTCCTTGCTTCTCCTTAATTCCTGATAGATAGCGCAAACGAGTGCCTCGAATCAAACGCATCAAAATCGTTTCCACCTGATCATCAGCATGGTGGGCAGTTACTAAAGCTGTCGCACCTGTCTTTTTCATGACCTCTTGAAAAAAATCATAACGAAAATGTCGAGCACGCGCTTCTGAAAATTCTCCTGAAAAATTGCTGACATAAATAGGAAGTCCAGCTTCAGCAGCTAACTTCCTTAATTCCTGTTCTTCCCAATCTGATTCTACTCTCTGCTTATGATTAACATGAGCTAAGATCAGTTCAATTTCTAACTCTTTTTGATAAGTAGATAATACCTTAAATAGAAACATAGAATCTAACCCACCAGAAAGAGCTAGCACCACCTTAGTATGCTTTTTGAAATATCCCTTCTTGAGAAAATGATTTAAAAAATCTTGTTTTCTCATTTTAGAACCTCATAAACATCCTTGGATATCTGAGAAATTGTATCATAATCAGAATTCTTAGTGAAAATAGAAAGAATAAATGGAGAATCTGCGTAGACAACACCCGTATCATGCTTAAATTCGTCTGCATCCCCAATTTTATGAGCTACCTTCACAGAAACACCTTTGGCAATTCGCTGATTATCAAAATCTGTTTTAGTCAAAGACTCCAGCACAAATCCATTTTGGTTATAAATAGCTTCCATGACCTTCCCAGCCATCTTGGAAGAAATCAATTTTTCTTTTGGATCCCAATCATCTCCCATAATGGCAGACATCTTGGATTTGAATGTGGCATCAGATTGGTTTGAAATGTAATATCCCAATAGATTATGAGCTACATTATCCGATTCTTTTGATACTTTCGTAATTAAATCCTTTAAAGAATATTCTTTATTATCCTCTTTTTTAGGAAGACTACCACTTCCCTCTGGTTTATAAGAACCTGGAAAATCATTAACTGCTGATACGTATTTTACAGTCGTGTCTAACTGATAAAGACCCTCATTTATTTTTTCTTGCGCATAATAGAGATAAGGTAGTTTCAAAACACTAGCTGCATACATCTTTTCATTTTGATTGATACCAGCTTCTTTTCCAGTAGTCAGTTGCTTAACATAAATAGAGAAGGAATCTTTCTGATATTTTTCCGATAACATTTCTTGGACTTTACTCATCCGATTATCTTCTTCAGAAGTTGATTCTTTAGCTACCCATCCAACCTGATCAATATGTAGAAATTCTCTTCCTTCTACAAACATGGTCTTATCAATTGATACTTGCGAATAAGCTGATAAGGATGATTTCACTTCTTTTAAATCATAAGGACTATTGTACAGTTTAAAGTCAGATTCTAACCATACTTTTTTTATTGTTGGAGTTACCTCTGACTGATCATATAAAAATCGTTTGTCCGCAGCTATAAATTGATGATTTGATAGCTTAAATACCGGAATTCCTTGTTTATTTAAGCGCCACTCAGTTATTTGAAAACTTGTTTTTGGAGTCAATTTTCCAGATTCCACTACTAAATCTTCATTCGCATAAACAGGAACCTCTCCATAAACCATGGGAGAACTTAGCTTTTCTCTAAAATAAATACCAAAGTCAGATTGTGAAAGGTAATAAATTTCTTTCGAAGTATAGACGACTTCTTTTTCTGTGCTAACGACTTTTGAAATGGTCAAAAAACTTGGTAGCAACAAAATAATTAAGAATTTACGCATTCTTCCTTTCCTTTTCTTCTTGTAAACGCAATAATTGATTTTTATCAGTCAATTCTTCCAGCTTTTCATCTGACAAACTCAAAAATTGCTCTATTACGTCTAATAAATTTTCCATTTTATCACCTTTGAAGCAAGTCAGGAATCGTATAAACTATTTCCCTCGACTTAGAATAATAGTACTTAGCTCGTGTATATTTGGCAGCATAATCCTCATCTTTCAACTTGGTAGCAAATGCTGTCTCCTTATCCTTTTCATCACTCAAGGTTTGATACTGAGTTTGCAAGTCTGCTAATTGCTGACGTCTTTGGAGTAATTGTTGATAGCTCTGCGCTAAATTAAAAGTTGGCAAGATAAATAATAGCATAATCAAAATCAATACCCACCCCATAAAACGATTCCGTTTTTGTCGTTCTTTCATCAGGTAGCGACGACGTTGGTGTTCATTTTGAATAAAAGAATTATTCAATTGTACGATATTTTTAGACATTTTCTTCTACCCGTGTTTCACTGATAATTTCATACATGCCTGCTGCATCTTCTTTTTTTGTACTATCTTTCATCTCTAGTACTTTGACAAGTAGCAACTTATTTCCAAAACGAATTTCAACTTGGTCATTAACTTTCAAATCCGTTGAACTTTTGGCCAAGATTCCATTCACCTTGATTCTGCCTTTATCTGCTACTTCCTTTGCGACTGTACGACGCTTGATAATTCGTGATACTTTTAAATATTTGTCTAATCTCATACTTATTACCTCAACTTATTATTGTACCATTTTTATCTATTTTATAGAAGAAAAATATCAAATGGAATTTTCTTTCTTAGACTCTTTTATCTCTAATAAACTTTCTCCAAAAATCAGCAGACCTTCTAAAATTTCATAATCTTTCTTATTTTGGACATCAAATACAAGCTCCATTGATCCCTTATTCTCAGCGATGCCTACTTTTAAGTTCGTTGCGGATAAAGATTTAAAATAATCTTGAGCTAAAAACAGTCGTTGAGTGACTTTTTCAAATTGAACTGTAATTTTATTATCTTTTCTTTCTACACGTTGAACAAAGACCTTGTCCAAATATGACTTGACTAAACCAATCTCTAAAAGATATGCTACTACATCTGGGTATTCTCCAAAACGGTCTATCAACTCCTCTTGTAATTCTTCATAATTGACACGGTTGTCAATTTGACGAATTTTCTTGTAAATTTCAATCTTATGTCGTTGGTCTGAAATATAAATATCAGGAAGATAGGCATCAATTTGCAAAATCAACTCAGCATTCCCTTTAGTTCTTGTGTTAGCGTTAGCATTACCGTTTCGTTTAGCAATAGCTTCCTCTAATAACTGCGAATACAATTCAAAACCAACAGAATCAATGAAACCAGACTGGGATTTTCCTAGGAGATTCCCTGCTCCACGAATCGAAAGATCTCGCATAGCAATCTTAAATCCAGAGCCCAATTCTGTAAATCCTTTAATCGCTTCTAATCTCTTTTCAGAGACTTCACTAATCGATTTTTCTGGACGATACATGAGATAGGCATAAGCAATACGATTACTACGACCGACTCTTCCTCTTAACTGATACAAGGTTGACAAGCCCATATGGTCCGCATTTTCAATAAATAAAGTATTAGCATTTGGAATGTCCACCCCTGTCTCAATAATGGTAGTTGTCACCAAGATATCGTATTGTCCCTCAATAAAGTCTAGTAGAGTATTTTCCAACTGGATTTCACTCATTCTACCATGAACATAACCAATCGAAGCCTCTGGAATCAACTCCTGTAATTCTGAAACCTTCTGATCAATTGTGTCAACTTTATTGTAAAGATAGTAAACTTGACCTCCGCGCTCCATTTCACGCAAGACAGCATCACGAATGACACTATCATTTTTTTCCAAAACATAGGTCTGAACAGGATAGCGATTCGTTGGAGGAGTTTCAATAACAGATAAATCTCTGATTCCCAGCATAGACATGTGAAGGGTACGAGGAATTGGCGTTGCTGTCAAGGTCAGGACATCTACTTGTTTTTTCAGTTCTTTCAAGGTTTCCTTATGCTTGACACCAAATCGCTGTTCCTCATCAATAATCATCAAGCCCAAATCAGCAAACACAACATCTTTTGACAAAACACGATGGGTTCCAATCAAAATATCAACTTGACCCTTTTTCAATTTTTCAAGTGTTTCAGTCTGCTCTTTTTTACTTCTAAAGCGACTCAACACATCAATATTAACTGCAAAATTTTGGAATCGTTCCTTAAAATTCGTATAGTGCTGTTGCGCTAAAACCGTCGTCGGAACTAGAACGACAACCTGTTTGTGATCATTGACTGCCTTAAAGGCTGCACGCATAGCAACTTCAGTCTTTCCAAAACCAACATCCCCAACTAAAAGTCGGTCCATTGGCTGAGAAGCCTGCATATCTCTCTTGATTTCCTCAACACTACGAAGTTGATCATCCGTTTCAACATAAGGAAAGGAGTCATCAAAAGCATGTTGATCTTCATCATCAGCTGAAAAAGCAAAACCCTTCAACTGGCTACGTTCAGAGTAGAGTTTAATTAAATCGTCAGCTATATCCTCTACCTGGTTCTTAACTTTTTGCTTGGCTTTTTTAAAATGACCGTCATTTAATTTATTGAGTTTAGGAGCTTTCCCATCACTTGAAACATATTTAGACAGTAGATGAATCTGTTCTACTGGGATAGAAATTTGATCCCCGTTTTGGTATTGAACACTAACATAATCACGATGAATCCCCTTGATTTCAATTGTTTCAATTCCTAGATATTGACCAATCCCATGAATATGGTGAACAACGTAATCTCCTTTTTCAAGTTCATTGTAATCTTTTAATCTCTCTGCGTTTGAAACATGTTGTCTTCGAAAACGACGTTTTAATTTCTTTTGAAAAATCTCATGTTCAGTAATCACCAGAATTTTTTCATCTACAAAATGAAAACCATGTCTTAGGTTACCCTCAATTAAGTTTACAGATTGTTGACAGATTCTTGACTTATCTCTGAAATCCAATTTAATCTGATATTCCTCTAACATATCCTCCAATGCCTTACTTCCCATTGAATTGCTAGATTGCAGAATAATAGTGTAATCCATTTTTTTGTATCGTTCAATTTCTTCTTTTAGAAAAGAAAACTGATTGAAAAACTCCTGCATAGGATATTGATTGAATTGATAAATTTGATCAAATTTGAGATTTCCTAAACCCTTTTGAAGATTAGAAAAAAAGGTCACTGGACTTTGTTTTTTATAGATTTGTTCAATATCAGCAAAATACTGCATCTCAGAAAATGCTTTACTGTTCTGTAATTCTTCTGTAAAGTATTGTGCTAATTCTCTTTCAAATACTTCATACTGATTCATTAATTTTTGATAATCATCAAAGAATATTGGGGTATCTTTTTCAATATAGTCAAAAACAGTCCATATCTTGTCATAACACAAAGATAAAAATTTCCGTGAATCAGAATGAATTTGTTTTTGGTGAAAACTTGAAAGAATTTCTTCTAAGTATGATTTTAAAATAGGTGATAAAGTCTTTGAAATTTGTTTTTCTAAAGCTGACTGACCTCTTTGATAATCATTTTCTCTCAAAAGTATGTCGCTAGCTGGAAAGATTGTGATTTCTGTCTGATTTTCTTTCGATAATTGTGTTTCTACTTCAAATGACCTGATATCATCAATTTCATCACCAAAAAACTCAATTCGGCAAGGTTCTAACTGGGATATTTCAAAAATATCTAAAATATCTCCTCGAAGACTAAATTCTCCCTGAGTTTGTACTTGTATAACCTTTCGATAACCGATTTCTTTTAACTGATGGATAAGTGCGTTTTGTTCATATTCTTCCCCAACTGAGATTTTTATAATGCTTTCTTTAAATCCAGTCGGAGACGGTAAAAACAATCGACTTGCTGCGATATTACAAACTAAAATCCCTTTCTTAGATGAGTCAGTCAAAAAACGCAAAGCTTCAACCCGTGAAATGATTTTTTCTTGTGAAGACATCAAAAACTCGACCATAGGGGAGTCATCTACCAAAAATGGATAGACAAATTCCTCACCCAAGATAGAGAGAAGATCACTAACAAGTCCTTCTGCTTCTCCATAAGTTGACGTCAACAATACAATCTTATCTTCTTTTTCTAAACTGCTTGCAATTGCAAGAGCCTTAGTAGACGTTGATAAACCAAGTATCAGTTGTCTTTTCTTATCTGTTAAATTTTGATGCCATTTTTTAATCTGATCATTTTCTGAGAATAAATCTAATAAGGTCACCATTTATCCGTTATACCTCTGCATTGTTTTCTCAAAATTTTTCTCTTGTAAATAGTAGTTTACAGAATCGTCAACCTTGTCAATAGACTGTAAAATACCGATATAATCATCCTTGTCAAACTTACTCAAAACATGGTGAACAACTGACATACCATTTTTAGGTCTTCCTATTCCAATCTTAACACGATTAAAGGCCTGAGTTCCAATATGTTGAATAATAGACTTAATGCCATTGTGACCACCTGCGGATCCCTTTGCTCTTAAACGAATCTTTCCAACTTCCATATCAAGATCATCGTAAATGATGAGTAAATCTTCAATATCCAAACCATAGTAAGTCAATAAAGCATGAACCGCTTTTCCACTTTCATTCATAAATGTCGTTGGTTTAACAAGATAAATTTTTTCTCCATTTAGGAAAAAGGATGCTAGATCAGCTTGAAATATCTTATCGTGTGTAAAAGTGACATTCTGTTTCTTCGCTAGTTGATCAATCAACATAAAACCAACATTGTGTTTTGTTTCAAAATATTTATCTCCTGGATTTCCCAAGCCTACAAGTAATTTGGTCATTTATTTGTCCTTTCAAAAGCCAAAAGGGTTGGAATTTTTTTCCAACCTAATTGATACTATTCATTAAATTTTTAGACATTAAAGCGGAATTCCATGATATCGCCGTCTTGGACGATATATTCTTTACCTTCTTCACGCAAACGTCCAGCTTCTTTTACGGCCTTTTCAGATCCATATTTCACCAAATCATCGTATGACATGGTTACTGCACGAATAAAGCCTTTTTCAAAGTCTGAGTGGATAATACCAGCTGCTTGAGGAGCCTTCATACCACGTTTGAAGGTCCAAGCGCGAACTTCTTTTTCACCAGCTGTGAAGTAAGTTCCCAATCCAAGCAAGTGGTAAGCTGCACGCGTCAACTTATCTACACCTGATTCTGTCAAACCAATGGCTTCAAGAAACTCTTTTTTATCTTCATCGTCCAATTCAGAAATTTCTTCCTCAGCACGCGCAGAAATAACGACTACTTCAGCATTTTCTGTCGCTGCGAATTCACGAATTTGTTTAACATAGTCGATAGAGTCAGGTTCTGAAACCACATCCTCGTCCACATTAGCAACATAGAGCACTGGTTTAGTCGTCAACAGGAAGAGACCTTTGACAACCTTTTGTTCCTCATCTGTAAATTCGATGGTGCGAGCTGATTTCCCATCTTCAAGGACTGGTTTAATCTTTTGAAGAACATTGAATTCTGCTACTGATTCTTTATCTTTTTGCGTACGTGCCATCTTTTCTACACGCGCATAGCGTTTATTAACCGATTCTAAGTCTGCAAGAATCAATTCTAGGTTAATGGTGTCAATATCGGCAAGTGGATCTACAAAGGCGTCTTCACGTCCTTGCTCGCGCATGACATTTTCATCATCAAAAGCACGAACTACGTGAACAATCGCATCTACTTCACGAATATTGGCCAAGAATTTATTCCCTAGCCCTTCTCCTTTTGAAGCTCCTTTTACAATCCCTGCAATATCTGTAAATTCAAAAGTTGTGGGAACTGTCTTTTTAGGAGTAATCATTTCAGTTAGTTTTTGTAGGCGTTCATCTGGAACTTCTACCATTCCAACGTTTGGATCAATCGTCGCAAATGGGTAGTTTGCTGCCTCTGCTCCTGCTTTTGTAATTGCATTAAATAGTGTTGATTTACCGACGTTTGGCAAACCAACGATACCTGCTGTCAAAGCCATATTTTCTCATTCTCCGTTTTCATTTCAATCCCTAATATTATAACACAAAAAGGGAAAACTTGCTAACCCTCTAACTAAGGGTTTTCAGTCAATAATTTTATTCATTTTTCGATCAAAATCATAGCGTCCCATCATGACAACATGGTCACAATTACTGCATTTGATTTTGATATCTGCCCCTACACGTGTAATTTCCCAACGATTTGCTTTTTTACCAGTTGACTTGATAGTACAAGCATGTGGTTTTTTCATTTCAACAAAATTTCCAACTTGATACATACTACTCTCCTTTTCTTTTTCGATTATATCATAAAAGAGGCGAGCTAGGCTCAACCTCTTTCACTTAATTTGTACGAACTGGTGTAATGAGCTGCATGAAGTCTTCGTCAGTATCTGCTGGCACAAGAGTAAATGGACGAACAGCTGAGATAAAGCTAATGGTAACCTTTTCGCTATTTAAAGCCTTGAGGGAATCAATCAAATAAGTTGGATTGAAACTAATGGTCAAATCTTCACCAGTAACCTGATCAGTATCAATTTCTTCGTTTACTTTACCAACTTCTGGAGAGTGAACATGAGCGCTAACAATCCCATCTTTAATTTCAAGTTTCACAGTACCATTTTGAGTCGCACTTGATAAAAGACGAGCACGTTCCATTGACTGGCGTAAGTTTACAACATCAAAAGTAATAGTAGTATTAAAGTTTGTTGGAATCAAACGATCTGTATCAGGATAGTTTCCTTCGAGGAGACGAGTATAGAAGCTAATATTTTCGCTTCTAAAGAGGATTTGATTATTGGCAAAGAAAATCTCTACAGTTTCGATATCATCTGTAAATACCGCTGAAAATTCGCGTAGAGAACGGCTCGGAATCACGACATCAAAATCATCACTATTTTTCTCAAGCGTTAATTTTTTCTGGCTTAGTCGATGAGAGTCTGTTGCCACTGTTTTTAACTCTTTGTGTTGACTCAATACAAAATGAACACCTGTTAAAATTGGACGACTCTCTTGTGTACTTGCAGCAAAAGCTGTTTCATTGATAATTTTCTTAAGTAATTTTGTTTCAAGAACCAAAGGAGTGCTTGCTGAAATTTCTTGGATTCGTGGGTACTGTTCGCTATCTTTTCCTTTTAGGGTAATTTCTGATTTGCCACTGGTTAAAACAATTTGATTTTGTTCAATTTCTTTAAAATCAAGAGTCACATCAGGTAGACTAGATACCACATTGATGAAGAAAGAAGCTTCAAGAAGAATCGAGCCTAAAGAAGTAATTAACAAACCAGCATCTTCATTTTTTTGAGAAATAAAATTTTCAATTGAAATTTGACCATTTGAACCAATTAAAGTAACACCTTCATTGGTCACATCAATTTTGACAGTTGATAAAATAGGAATGGCATTTTTAGAACTAATAGCTCTCTTAGTAATATTTAATGCTTGTAGAAATAAATTTTTATTAATTGAAAAATGAATCATGGATTCTCCTTTATTTATTTTTAGTATTAGAAGGATAATAGTAATAATAGAGTCTGTGAAATCTGTGGAAAACAGACTTTAAACAAGTCATATCAAGTTTTTTGGCTTGTTTAAAAAATGTGGATAAAAAAGATAAAAAAGCGAAAGTTATCCACAAGTTATTTTATTTTCTTTTTGATTGATTCAATTTCTAAACGTAAATTATCGTCTTCATCAATCAAAGATTTAATTTTTGCATGGGCATGAATGACTGTTGTATGATCTTTTCCTCCAAATTCCTTCCCAATTTTTGGAAGACTATTATCTGTTAGTTCTCTAGATAAATACATGGCTACTTGACGGGCCAAAACGATATTTTGAAGGCGTCTGCTTCCCTTCATTTCTTTGACGCTAACACCATAAAAGTTACCAACTTCATTTTGGATTTTGTTAATTGGGATGACGAGTATTTGGCTAACATCTTGTTTGCGAGCTCTAATGGCTTCTGCAGCAATATCAATAGTGATATCCTTGATTTTTTTTACTCGGGCAATTAAAGTGATGTCGTTGATAGCTCCCTCAAGATCTCGAACATTTGAATCAAATTGCCCAGCTAGGTATTCTAGAGTATCACTTTGAAAATTGTAGCCTAAATGTTCCGTTTTACTTTGTAAAATGGCAATACGTGTTTCAAAGTCAGGGGGGGTGATAGTTTGTGTCAATCCCCAACTAAAGCGCGTGACAAGCCTCTCCTCGAGCCCTTCTAGATGTTTTGGACTACGATCACTGGTTAGGACAATCTGTTTTTGCTTGTCATGAAGGGCGTTAAAGGTATTGAAAAATTCTTCCTGAGTTGCGACTTTTTTTCCGCTGAGTGACTGGATATCATCGATTAACAAAAGATCAAGACTACGATAGGTCTTTTTAAACTTTTCCATTTCCCCAAGTCTTAGGTGATCAAGAAAGTCATTGATAAAGCTTTCGGCAGGAATATATTTAACACGCGCATTTGGAATATTTTTTAGAATTTCATTTCCAATAGCGTTTAACAGGTGAGTCTTACCAAGCCCAGGTCCTCCATAGATAAAAAGAGGATTATAGGTCAAGGCCAAATCTTCAGAGACAGCCAAAGCGGCTGATACTGCCCAAACATTTCCATCCCCTTGAATAAAATTATCAAAGGTATACTTTTCTTTTAATCCCGTATCCGAATAAGGAATAGATGCTAACTTTGGACTATAGTCATAAAGAGTTGAATTTGTAGCTTCTTCAACTTGTGAGATAGCCGTATCTTGAGGTTTAGTGAAAATATAGTGAGGAGTAATCTCAGCATCATAAATTTCAAATCCAGCAACTACAATAATATCTTTTAGTTGTTTTTCCCAGACCATTTCCATTTCAGATCGTGGTAAAAATATAGTGGCAACATTTTCCTCTACCTTGATGAGTTCAGCTTGAATAGCATAGAAATCATACATGGATCGAGTCAGTCTTTCTTGAGCAAATTCTAATATACGATTCCAAAATTGTTTTTCTTTCAATCCTTTCTCCTCCTTTACTATTTAAAAGTTTAATACTAGACCTATTTTACCATAGATAGTAAGAATTTTCCACAAGCTGTGAAAAATAATCCACAATGTTATCAAGTTTTATCCACAGGTTGGGGATAAAGTCAGAAACTATTGATTTATTAAGCTTTTTATCGAAAAAAATAGTGGATAACCTTGTGAGATAAAAAAATAAAAGAACAGCCTTATTTCAGGCTGTTGATAATTCTACTATATTCTTCTTGATTTGAAAAAGAAATAATGATTTTTCCACTATCTTTTTTAGATAGTTTAATTTCTACATCTAATCCGAGTAGTTTTTTTAACTGTTCTTCTTCATTTTGTATGAAATGATCATTTTTT
Source organism: Streptococcus pneumoniae (assembly GCF_001096185.1). Taxonomy (GTDB): domain Bacteria; phylum Bacillota; class Bacilli; order Lactobacillales; family Streptococcaceae; genus Streptococcus; species Streptococcus pneumoniae_B. Next base: position 512,768 of record NZ_CRPU01000001.1, on the reverse strand, counting down.
TGCTGTTTCTTTTGTTTTTTCTCTGTCAGAAGAGCTTCTAATTTCCTTACAGAAATATCTTCTTCTATAACCCGTTGAAAGAAATAGTCTTGTTGTTCCTTATTCAATCCAACTAGAGAACGCGCATGGGCTTGTGATAGTTTGCCATTTTCTACTTCTGAGAGGATAGCATCTGGCAAGGAAAGCAAACGAATGGAGTTGCTGATATATGGACGAGACTTTCCCATTTTATCTGCAATTTCAGCATGGGTAAATCCTTTCTCTACAAGAGATTCATAGGCGCGTGCTTCTTCTATTGGATTTAAATTTTCTCTTTGCAAATTTTCAATGATGGACTGGACCATCATCTCTTGATCTGAAAGCTGTTTAACAACAGCTGGGATAGACCTTAGACCAGCTAAAAGTGAAGCCCGATAGCGTCTCTCTCCTGCAAGGATTTCATAACCAATTACAGGAGATTGACGAACAATAATTGGTTGAATGAGCCCATTTTCTTTGATAGACTGTGCTAGTTCATCTAGTTTTTCTCTATCAAATTCTTTTCGAGGTTGATAAGGATTTTTTTGTATATCCGTGATAGAAATCATTTCAAATTTTTCCATGATTCTACACTAACACATCTTTTCTCTTATGTAAAGCTTTCTTTACATAGATGTCAATTAAGATTCTAAATCACCTGAACTCTTGTCAAGTTTAATAGATGTAGTTTCTTCTTTACCGTTACGATAGTAAGTGATCTTAATGGTGTCTCCGATAGAATGATTGTAAAGAGCACTTTGTAAGTCTGTTGATGAAGCAATCTCTTTGTCATCTACTTTTGTAATCACATCGTATTTTTCAAGGTGACCATTGGCGGGCATATTACTTTGCACAGAACGAACAACTACACCAGATGTTACACTGCTTGGAATATTCAGTCTTCTAATATCACTTGTATTAATATTTGAGAGATTGACCATTTGGATGCCCAAAGCTGGACGCGTCACTTTTCCGTTTTTTTCTAACTGTTTAATAATATTGATAGCATCATTTGCAGGAATTGCGAAACCAAGACCTTCTACAGATGTGCCTCCATTTGTGGCAATTTTACTTGATGTAATTCCGATAACCTGCCCTTGAATATTGATCAGTGGGCCACCAGAGTTACCTGGGTTAATAGCAGTATCAGTTTGGATGGCTTTTGTAGAAATGGCTTGTCCATCTTCAGATTTTAAAGATACATTTCGATTAAGACTAGATACGATACCTTGAGTGACAGTATTAGCATATTCAGAACCTAATGGGCTACCGATGGCAATAGCAGTTTCTCCTACGGTTAACTGACTAGAATCACCAAACTCAGCTACTGTTGTCACTTTTTCTGAAGAGATTTTGACGACAGCAATATCAGAGAAAGTATCAGCTCCGACGATTTCTCCGGGTACTTTAGTTCCATCTGACAAACGAATATCTACTTTGCTGGCGCCATTTATAACGTGATTATTGGTGACAATATAAGCTTCTTTATCATTCTTTTTATAAATAACCCCAGATCCTTCACTAGAGATTTGCTGAGAATCTGTATCAGTCTCATCATTGCCAAATACGCTATTTTGTCTATTTGCTGAATAAGTAATAACGGATACAACGGCATCTTTTACTTTATTAACAGCCTGTGTTGTTGAATTTTCGTTCTTATAGGCAGTTTGTGTAATAGTACTATTGTTGTTCGAGCTACTTACACCACTTTTTTGAGTTAGTTGAGCTATTGAAAAACTACCCAAGGCTCCACTAAAAAAGCTAATGACGATAACGACTAATAATTGAAACCCTTTTTTGTAAAATGTTTTTAAATGTTTCATATTTGCCTCCATATTTTTGAATTACTGAAAGTATAAACTGACTAGCTTAATTATAACTTAAACACAAAAGTTTTACACAAACTGTGGATAACTCTTTTAAAACTGTGATTTTCTCAATTGAAATCTATTTTTTATTTTGTGAATAAGATGTGAAAAAATAGAGAATATGTTAGAATAGAGTCATGAAAATTAAAGTTGTAACAGTTGGGAAACTGAAAGAAAAGTATTTAAAAGATGGTATTGCAGAGTATTCAAAACGAATTTCTCGATTTGCTAAGCTTGAAATGATTGAGCTAGCAGATGAAAAAACACCAGATAAGGCCAGTGAGTCAGAAAATCAAAAGATTTTAGAAATAGAAGGTCAGAGAATTTTATCAAAAGTTGGTGACCGTGATTTTGTTATTGCGTTAGCTATTGAAGGGAAAACTTTCTCATCAGAAGAATTTAGTAAGCAGTTAGAAGAAGCTTCTATAAAAGGATTTTCTACTCTTACCTTTATTATTGGAGGGAGTCTGGGGTTAGCACAGGATGTAAAAAAGAGAGCCAATCTTTCTGTTAGTTTTGGCCGTTTAACCTTGCCCCATCAGTTAATGAGACTAGTCCTTGTTGAACAAATCTATCGCGCTTTTACGATTCAGCAGGGATCACCCTATCATAAATAGAAAATTGACTTTTAATTGAATTTTTGGTAGAATAATTGTGTTAGGTCTCATAGCTCAGCTGGATAGAGCATTCGCCTTCTAAGCGAACGGTCGCAGGTTCGAATCCTGCTGGGATCAATATAGTAGCAAAGCTGGGAATTTTCCCGGCTTTTTTCTTAAAAAAGTACACTTGGGGAGAAAAAAATGACAGTTGAGAGAATTTTATCTAAAATGAAATTCCATTTTGTATAATGGTTTTTGTAAGTTAGCTTACAAGAAAAAAACATTGAGGAGATTTTATTATGAAAAACACAGTTAAATTGGAAAAGTTTGTAGCCTTGAAGGAAAAAGACTTGCAAAAGATTAAAGGTGGGGAGATGAGGCTGCCAAAAATCCTCCTTGATTTTATTTTCCCACGAAAAAAATAATGAAATAAGGGGAAAGAGTAATGGATTTATTTGGATTAGGGACAGTTATTGTTTATTTTGTAATCATTAGTCACAGTTACCATTTAATTTGTAAAGGTCAAATAAATAGAAAGGAACTATACGTTTTTGGTGCTTATACATTATTAGTAGAAGCAGTACTTGAACTTCCCTTCTATTTTCTATCTTTAAATGGGATAGGGATTGTAACATTTTTATTTCCTTTGGGATTATATTTCTATTTTCGATGGATTAAACAGTATGAGAGGGATAGAGGACTATTCCTAAGTTTACTATTATCTCTTTTATATGAGAGCACTCATAATTTTCTGTCCGTAACTTTCTCCTCTATAACAGGAGACAATCTTGTTTTACAATATTATGGCCTATTCTTTTTCGCTGTAACGGTGTTGACTTATATCGTTATCGTAACAATCATTCGTTACTTCCATTTGGAACTGAACTATTTTGACAAAGATTACCTTTATCCTTTCTTGAAAAAAGTATTTTTTGCTTTACTACTGTTCCATATTGTATCTTTCGTTTCAGATATGGTAAGTACGATTAAACATTTGAATAGTTTTGGAAGTATTTTATCATCTATTGTCTTTATTTCTCTACTTTTGACCTTCTTTGCAATGAATTCGCATAAAGAACAAATGGAAAAAGAGATTGCGTTGAAGCAGAAGAAATTTGAACAGAAACATTTACAGAATTATACAGACGAAATTGTTGGCTTATATAATGAAATCCGTGGTTTTCGACATGATTATGCTGGGATGCTTGTCAGTATGCAGATGGCAATTGACAGTGGTAATTTACAGGAAATTGACAGAGTTTACAAAGAAGTTTTGGTTAAAGCCAATCATAAACTGCGTTCAGATAAGTACACTTACTTTGATTTGAACAACATAGAAGATTCAGCTTTACGAAGTTTGGTTGCTCAGTCAATTGTCTATTCTCGAAATAATGGTGTAGAGTTTACACTGGAAGTAAAAGATACGATTAATAAGCTTCCAATTGAACTATTGGATTTGGTTCGTATCATGAGCGTTTTATTGAACAATGCTGTTGAAGGATCAGCTGATAGCTATAAAAAACAAATGGAAGTAGCAGTTATTAAGATGGAAACTGAAACAGTGATTGTGATTCAGAATTCATGTAAAATGACGATGACTCCTTCAGGAGATCTATTTGCTTTAGGATTCTCCACTAAGGGAAGAAATCGCGGGGTAGGATTAAATAATGTGAAAGAACTACTAGATAAATACAACAATATCATTTTAGAAACAGAGATGGAAGGCAGTACATTTAGACAAATTATTAGATTTAAGAGGGAATTTGAATGAAAGTTTTAATTTTAGAGGATGTTATTGAACATCAAGTGAGACTAGAAAGAATATTGGATGAAATTTCGAAAGAATCGAATATTCCAATATCATACAAGACAACAGGAAAAGTCCGTGAATTTGAAGAATATATTGAGAACGATGAAGTAAATCAGCTTTATTTCCTAGATATCGATATTCATGGAATTGAGAAAAAGGGATTTGAAGTGGCTCAGCTCATTCGTCATTACAATCCTTACGCTATTATCGTCTTTATCACCAGTCGATCAGAGTTTGCGACTCTAACCTATAAATACCAGGTATCAGCCCTAGATTTTGTTGATAAGGATATCAACGATGAGATGTTTAAGAAGCGAATTGAGCAAAATATCTTCTACACGAAGAGTATGTTACTTGAAAATGAAGATGTTGTAGATTATTTCGACTATAATTACAAGGGAAATGATTTAAAAATTCCTTACCATGATATTTTGTATATTGAAACAACAGGAGTCTCTCATAAATTGCGCATTATTGGTAAGAATTTTGCAAAAGAGTTCTATGGAACAATGACAGATATTCAGGAAAAGGACAAACATACCCAGCGATTTTATTCTCCTCATAAATCATTTTTGGTAAATATAGGCAATATTAGAGAAATTGATCGAAAAAACTTAGAAATTGTTTTCTATGAAGACCATCGTTGTCCTATTTCAAGGTTAAAAATTAGAAAATTGAAAGATATTTTAGAGAAAAAATCTCAAAAGTGATTGACAATTAGCAAGAAATTGATATAATGGTTATATCTGCTACAGATAGAAGGTCCGTTGGTCAAGGGGTTAAGACACCGCCTTTTCACGGCGGTAACACGGGTTCGAATCCCGTACGGACTATTTTATCCGCCATAGCTCAGTTGGTAGTAGCGCATGACTGTTAATCATGATGTCGTAGGTTCGAGTCCTACTGGCGGAGTATAGATAAAAGGGAACACAACTGTGTTCCTCTTTTTGTATCAATTTGTATCACCAAGCATCTTCATAAGGAAGTCTGTTATTTCTTGAGAACTTTCTTTTTTTCCATGTGCAATCCAAGTTTGACAGACACCAAAAAGTGCATGAGTTAGATAGATGCTACTATATTCTAATTCAGTGGTATTAAGATTCAGTTGCATAAATCGCTTTTGTAAATCTGTACTGAGCATGATATGAAGTTTATTTCGTAAGAAATTTTGGATTTCTTTAGTCCCATTTTCAGAAAGAAGGGCAGCCAGAAGTGGTTCTGACTCTAGATATTCAAATACTTCTAAAATAGCATCTCTTTTGTGATGAGCATGTTTTTGAAAAATATATTCAAATGTATGAAATAGCTTGCTTTGATAATGCTCAATCATATCATACTTATCCTTATAGTGAGTATAGAAGCTGGAACGACTAATTCCGGCTTTTTCTGCTAGCTTGACAGTAGAAATTTGATCAAATGGTTGTTCCATTAGTAATTGTACCATAGCATTTTCAATGGTTTGCTTTGTTTTTAATCGTTTATTACTTTCTTGCATACTTCCTCCTTGTAAACAAATTAGACTATATGTCTAAAAATAGATTTTTTATCTTGTAATCTAGATTTTTTATTGTATAATCTATTATATCAAAATTTTAGACAATATGTTTAAAAAAGGAGAAACTATGTTTAAAGAATGGAAAGCAATTTTTAAAAAACCAACCTTTATTATTGTCATGATAGGGATTTCTCTTATTCCAGCTCTGTACAATATCATATTTTTGTCATCAATGTGGGATCCATATGGTCAATTGTCTGACTTACCTGTGGCAGTTGTCAATAACGATAAAGAGGCTTCCTATAATGGTAATAGTATGGCAATAGGAAAAGACATGGTGTCCAATTTAAAAGAAAATAAAACCTTGGATTTTCATTTCGTGGATGAAGAGGAAGGAAAGAAGGGATTGGAAGATGGCGATTACTATATGGTAGTGACTTTACCAAGTGATTTATCTGAAAAAGCAGCCTCTATTTTAACGGATCATCCAGAGCAAATGCAAATCGATTATCAGACTTCAAGTGGTCATAGTTTTATTGCCAGCAAGATGAGCGATTCTGCTATGACACAATTAAAGCAGAATGTTTCTACCAATGTAACCGAGACCTATACTAAGGCTTTATTTAACAAAATGGTCGATTTAAAGGATGGTATGAGTCAAGCAGCTTCTGGTAGTGAAAAATTAACTGATGGAGCGAATCAGTTAGTGGTAGGAAGTCAAACATTAACTACTAACCTACACTCTTTAGCAGATTCAAGTTTAACATTTTCAAATGGAATGGAACAGTTTACTAGAGGATTATCCTCTTATGTTTCTGGTGTCGAACAACTTCATCTTGGCTTAGGGAATTTTAATAGTGGTTTAATTACATATACTGGTGCAGTGAGTCAATTAGATAGCGGATTAGGTCAATTATCTTCTAAAAGTCCTGAATTAGTGAGAGGAATCAATCAGTTATATACTGGTGTAGAATCCTATACTGGCGGTGTTTCTCAGCTCAATGCTGGTCTTAATCAATTTTCATCTGGTGTTAGTGCCTATACAAACGGAGTGGTAAATCTTGTAACAGGTGCTAATCAGTTATCCAATCAATCAGCTACACTTCGAATGGGGCTGGAGCAATTAAGTGAAGGAATTCAACAACTTTCTAGCAAGTTAGATGCTTCGTCTGAGCAAAAAGATCAAATTGTTCAATTATCCTCTGGTCTAAATCAGTTAAATCAAGCCATTCAAAATATTGATGTTGGAGATACAAAACAATTAGATTCTGTTTTATCGAGTATAGTATCTCTTTCTAATCAAATGCTAGCAAGTGCTCAGTCTGATAAAGCGACTACATTAGCCAATATTCAATCGACAGCAGCTTATCAATCTTTGACAAGTGAGCAACAAGCTGAAATAAGTGCTTCTGTATCTCAACATTCGACTGATAGTATTCAATCAGCTCAGTCAATTGTAGCTTTAGTACAAGGTTTACAGGGAAGCTTAGAAAACTTACAAAATCAATCTTCTAATCTTTCGATTTTAAAAAATCAAGCTAATCAAGTATTACCGCTTGCTTCTACTTCTTTGACAGGATTGTCAAGTGGATTAACAGAGATACAAGGAGCTGTTTCTAGCAAATTAGTTCCTGCCAGTCAGTCGATTACATCGGGGGTAAATGCATATACTGCAGGTGTTGATAAAATTTCTCAAGGCGCAAGTCAACTAAGTGAAAAGAATTCCACCTTGACAGGTAGTTTGAACCAATTAGTTTCAGGCTCAACTACCTTGATACAAAAATCTTCTAACTTGACAGCAGGAGTTAGTCAATTAGTTGAAAAAACTCCAGAATTAGTGTCTGGTATTGAAAAATTATCAACTGGCTCTAACCAATTGAATCAAAAGAGTCAAGAATTGATAGCAGGAGTTGATAAATTGCAGTCAGTATCTAGCCAACTAGCTGACAAATCCAGTCAGTTAATTTCAGGTGCTTCTCAATTAGAAAGTGGAGCTAATAAATTGGCAGATGGAGCTGGGAAACTAGCAGAAGGTGGAACAAAGTTAACTTCTGGCTTGGAAGGTTTACAGACAGGAGTTGCTTCTTTAGGACAAGGATTGAGTAATGCTAGTGATCAACTCAAATCAGCATCTACGGAATCGAAAAATGCAGAGATTTTATCAAATCCTCTCAGTCTTTCCAAAACAGACAATGATCAAGTTCCTGTAAATGGAGTTGCAATGGCTCCTTATATGATATCAGTTGCTCTCTTTGTTGCAGCAATATCAACGAATATGATCTTTGCGAAGTTACCTTCAGGACGTCATCCGGAGAGCCGCTGGGCTTGGTTGAAATCTCGAGCTGAAATAAATGGTATTATAGCTGTTTTAGCAGGAATTTTGGTATATGGAGGAGTTCATCTTATTGGTCTAACTGCTAATCATGAAATGAGAACATTTATTCTCATCATCTTAACAAGTTTAGTATTCATGTCTATGGTGACTGCTTTAACAACGTGGAATAGCCGTATAGGAGCTTTCTTCTCTCTTATTTTGCTTTTATTACAGTTAGCATCAAGTGCAGGTACTTATCCACTTGCTTTGACAAATGATTTCTTTAGAGCCATTAATCCTTGGTTACCAATGAGTTATTCAGTTTCGGGATTACGACAAACAATTTCTATGACAGGAAATATTCATCATCAAGTCATTTTCCTTGTTGTGATATTAGCCCTATTTACTGGTTTAGGTATGCTAGCCTATCAACCTAAGAAAATGGAAGAAGATTAAAAAAATCGACCGATTAACTGGTCGATTTTTTTATATCTTAGATGACTTTCGTTTGTGATTATAGATTCCAAATAGTAAGAGAGAAGTAAAGGAACAGATTGCTCCAGTAATAAAACCATTGGGAATGAAGGAAAGTGTAATAGTTCCTTTCCCCTTGGGAACATCAACTTTCATAAAGCCAGTTTGAGCTTGTTTAATTTCTATTTTCTTACCATCTTGGTAGGCAGACCAACCTTTGTCATAAGGAATGGTGAAGAAAATAGATGTATCTTGTTGGACATCATATGTAGCAAAAACCTTGTTTTTAGAAGTTGATACTGTTACAGGTTGTTCTTTAATTTTTTGAATTGCCTCGGTGAAAGTTTTGGTATCTAAACGGTAGAAGGTAGGAGGTTCAAATGATACTTGTGAATTTCCAGGGAAACTAACATGAATATTGAAAGTTTTTTTCTCTTTAGTATATCCTAGATTAAAGAAGGAGAAGACATTATCAGTTGTAAAAGTCTTTTTTTCACCATTTACAAGGATGTCAACCTTTTTTTGTTTGTCATTAGAAAAGTGAAGGTTTGTGAAAGAAAGATAAACTTGACTGTTTTCTGGCACTTCAATTTGATATTGGATTGCTGCATCCTCATTTGAAGAACTTGTAACACTAATCAAATCATCAGTATTCTCTGTTTTTTCATAGGGTATTGGAGAAAAATAATCAAAATCGACGTTAGCAAGTTGATTTAAAAACGAGGCTTGATTATCTAAGGTATGTTCATTGAACTTGACATCATTGTAAACAGATTGACTAGCAAATGCAATCGGAAGAGAGTATTGATTTTCATATAGGGTAAGATTATCTTTTTGATAGATATCTTTAAAACCATACTTATCAATAGGACTGTCTGAGATATTGTACTGGATGCCAAATAAACTATCAGCCAAAATACTATTATTTGCATAGCGGAGATTGAGATTAGTCCCAGAGGATTTAAACCCAAGTTTATCCAAAGTAGAGCTTGCTGAACGATTTCGAACAGATGAAAATTGAGAGATTCCATTGTAGTTGAATTTCATACTGTCATTTCCTGTCTGAGTTTCTAGTTTCTCAGTACGAGTAAATTGATTCCCAATATATGTTGAGAAAGATTTCATAGCTGGGATATCTCGATTATATGCACTTCGAGAAGCAAATCCCCATTCTTTAGCAATTCCGTCCATTTGAGATGAAGCATTTAAACTTATTTCAACTATTATAAATAAAGAGATTAGAATGGCAAACAGATTCACAGAAATAAACTTTTTGATAACTGCAAGGAGTAAAAGCGAATAGACAACCAAAAATTCAAGAGTCAGTAGAATATTCAAATCTGTTAAAAAAGAATAATGTGATTTTAGATAGATGGTAGCTAAAAATCCTGTTACTATAAGAAAAAGCGAAACTAAAAAATTCCAGATTTTAAGTTCTTTCAGACGATTTAAGACTTCCGCTGCTGTGTAAATTAACAAGGTAGAGAAAATCCAAGCATAGCGATGTAAAAACATGTTTGGAGTATGCATGCCTTGCCAAAATAAATCAAGAGCTTCAATATAAAAGCTAGCAATTAGAAATGCAAAGAAGATTGCATAGATAAGTTTCACGTGAAACTTAATGGATGTCAGCGTAAAAAATAAAATGGTCAAAATAAAGGGAAGTAGTCCAACAAAAATCATTGGAATAGCCCCATACTTGGTTGTATCAAAGGAACCGATGAATTGCTTAGCAAAGAGATCAAGATACCAGCTACTTTCAGTTTGAAACTTTGTAACTTCAGTCAATTTTTCCCCATGTGTCTGTAAATCAAATAGAGTGGGAAGAGTCATAATTAAACTAGCCATACCAGCTAAAAAGGAGGTAATAACAAAATCAAGAAAAGATGATATTCGAGTCTTAAAGTCCCACGAAATTTGACAGAGATACCAGAAAATAAGAAACAATGCTGTCATATAGCCAAAATAATAATTTTGAATAAACAAAATTGACAGACTTGTAAAGTACAAAAGGAGTTTCTTTTCAGTTATCAGTAGATGTAAACCAGTGATAATTAAAGGAATTAAGATAAAAACATCTAGCCAGGTCTTTATCTCTAATTGACTGACAGAGAAACTCATCAGAGAATAGGAAGTAGATAAAGCTAGTTTTAAAGGCTTAGGAATCGATTGAAATAATTTATTTAAACTAAAATAAGTTGACAGTCCAATCAATCCAAATTTTAAGAGAGTTGTCAGATAGACAGCATCTGGCATATTCGACAGATCAAAAAAGTAAACTAGGGGTGAAAGGAAACTCCCCAAGTAATAACTAGATAGGGCATAGAAATTTAATCCGAGGCCACTTGTAAAGGTGTAAAACAAACTACCAGTTCCATGTAGGATATTTCTTAGAGCTATATCAAAAATAACGTATTGATGAAAGCCATCTCCTAATAGAGGAGATGTATCGCTATTCCAGTAGATACCCTGAGATAGATATACTCCTATCATAATGATTACGGGAATGATGAAAGAAACAAAATAGATCCAATATGTTTTAAAAAATAATTTCATGTTACCTCATAAAATGTTAGAAAACCCAGCTGGTTAACCCAACTGAGTTTTGAAGTTTTCTTTAGTCTTTCCAAAGTTCTTTAACTTTTGCTTGTACTTCTGCATTTTCTAGGAATTCATCATAGGTTTCATCGATACGGTCAATGACGCCATTTTTAGACAAGACAATGATATGGTTGGCTAGAGTTTGAATAAACTCGTGGTCATGGCTGGCAAAGATGATTGATTCTTTAAAGTTTTTCAATCCATCATTCAAGCTTGAGATAGATTCCAAGTCTAAGTGATTGGTTGGATCATCAAGTACAAGGACATTTGATTTCAAGAGCATGAGTTTTGAAAGCATGACACGAACTTTTTCTCCCCCTGACAAGACATTTACAGGTTTGTTAACTTCATCTCCAGAGAAGAGCATACGTCCGAGGAAGCCACGTAGGAAAGTATTGTCATCTTCTTCTTTACTTGCGAATTGACGCAACCAGTCAAGGATTGACTCTCCCCCTGCAAAATCGGCCGAGTTATCTTTTGGCAAGTAAGAACGGCTAGTAGTAACTCCCCACTTGACAGTTCCTTCATAGTCAATGTCTCCCATGATTGCACGAATCAATGCAGTCGTTTGGATATCATTTTGTCCAATAAGCGCTGTCTTATCACCTGGACGCAAGATAAAGCTGATATTATCTAAAATAGTCTCACCATCAATCTTTACAGTTAGATTTTCTACTGTCAAGAGATCATTACCAATTTCACGCTCCGCTTTAAAGTTGATAAATGGATATTTACGACTAGATGGAACAATCTCTTCTAGCTCAATCTTATCAAGCATTTTTTTACGTGATGTTGCTTGTCTTGATTTAGAAGCATTGGCAGAGAAACGAGCTACGAATTCTTGCAATTGCTTAATTTTTTCCTCTGCTTTTGCATTACGGTCTGCTAGCAATTTGGCAGCAAGCTCAGAAGATTCCTTCCAGAAGTCGTAGTTTCCGACATAGAGTTTGATTTTTCCAAAGTCAAGGTCGGCCATGTGAGTACATACTTTGTTTAAGAAGTGACGGTCGTGGGATACTACGATAACGGTGTTATCAAAGTCAATCAAGAAGTCTTCTAACCAAGTAATCGATTGGATATCCAAACCGTTGGTCGGCTCGTCCAAGAGAAGAACATCAGGTTTACCAAAAAGTGCTTTGGCAAGGAGAACTTTTACTTTCTCACCGTTGGCCAATTCGCTCATGTTTTGGTAGTGCAATTCTTCTGGAATGTTTAGGTTTTGAAGTAGTTGAGAGGCTTCACTTTCTGCTTCCCAACCTCCAAGCTCGGCAAACTCTCCTTCAAGTTCGGCAGCACGGACTCCGTCCTCATCTGAGAAATCTTCCTTCATGTAGATAGCATCTTTCTCTTTCATGATGCTATAAAGTTTTTCATTTCCCATGATAACGACATCAATGGCACGTTCATCTTCATAGTCAAAGTGATTTTGACGAAGAACAGAGAGACGTTCATCTGGACCAAGAGAGATGTGACCAGTAGTAGGTTCGATATCTCCAGCTAAAATTTTTAAAAAGGTTGATTTTCCGGCACCATTAGCACCGATTAATCCATAAGTATTTCCTTCTGTAAATTTGATATTGACATCATCAAAAAGTTTGCGATCACTAAAACGTAGTGAAACATCAGATACTGTAAGCAATGTTTTTCTCCTATATGTGTAATATATTTATTCTACTAGAAAATACGGAAATATTCAAATTTTTATCTGTCAATTTTGTGTAAATTACATTTACAGTATCCTTTACACAAATCTGTAAATAGCAAGACTGATTTATTTTGACAAATTACGGTTATTTTATTAAAAAAATGCTATAATTGAAGTGACTATGTCGAAGGAGAACAAAATGACTAAACCCATTATTTTAACAGGAGACCGTCCAACAGGAAAATTGCATATTGGACATTATGTTGGAAGTCTCAAAAATCGAGTATTATTACAGGAAGAGGATAAGTATGATATGTTTGTGTTCTTGGCTGACCAACAAGCCTTGACAGATCATGCCAAAGATCCTCAAACCATTGTAGAGTCTATCGGAAATGTGGCTTTGGATTATCTTGCAGTTGGATTGGATCCAAGTAAATCAACGATCTTTATTCAAAGCCAGATTCCAGAGTTGGCTGAGTTGTCTATGTATTATATGAATCTGGTTTCATTAGCACGTCTGGAGCGTAATCCAACTGTTAAGACAGAAATTGCTCAGAAAGGATTTGGAGAAAGCATTCCGACAGGATTCTTGGTCTATCCAATAGCTCAAGCAGCTGACATCACAGCTTTCAAGGCTAACTATGTTCCTGTTGGGACAGATCAGAAACCAATGATTGAGCAAACTCGTGAAATTGTTCGTTCTTTTAACAATGCATATAACTGTGATGTCTTGGTAGAACCGGAAGGTATTTATCCAGAAAATGAGAGAGCAGGGCGTTTGCCTGGTTTAGATGGGAATGCTAAAATGTCTAAATCACTCAATAACGGTATTTATTTAGCTGATGATGCGGATACTTTGCGTAAAAAAGTAATGAGTATGTATACAGACCCAGATCATATCCGCGTTGAGGATCCAGGTAAAATTGAAGGAAATATGGTTTTCCATTATCTAGATGTTTTTGGTCGCCCAGAAGATGCTCAAGAAATTGCTGACATGAAAGAACATTATCAACGAGGTGGTCTTGGTGATGTGAAGACCAAGCGTTATCTACTTGAAATATTAGAACGTGAACTTGGTCCTATTCGTGAGCGCCGTATCGAATTTGCTAAGGATATGGGAGAAGTTTATAATATGCTTCAAAAAGGTAGTGAAAGAGCGCGTGAAGTTGCAGGTCAAACCCTATCTGAAGTTAAAGGAGCAATGGGACTTCATTACTTTAACTAAGTTTATTTTATAAGAAACTATCATTTCTATCTCAAAGAAAAGATAGTTTTTTATTTACCCCTGTAACATTTGACAAATTTTTATAGAATGGTATGATAGATACAATATAAAAAGAGTCAAGCTCAAAAAGAAAGAAAAGAGGAAACTTCGAATGTCTAATTGGGACACTAAATTTTTGAAAAAAGGTTTTACCTTTGATGATGTATTGCTTATTCCAGCTGAAAGTCATGTGTTGCCTAACGATGCAGATTTAACAACTAAATTGGCAGATAATCTGACTTTAAATATCCCAATTATTACCGCTGCCATGGACACAGTTACAGAGAGTCAAATGGCCATTGCTATTGCTCGTGCAGGCGGTCTCGGAGTTATCCATAAAAACATGTCAATTGCTCAACAAGCAGACGAGGTTCGTAAGGTAAAACGTTCTGAAAATGGAGTTATTATTGATCCGTTCTTCTTGACGCCTGAACATACAATTGCTGAAGCAGATGAGCTTATGGGACGTTACCGCATCAGTGGTGTTCCAGTTGTTGAAACACTTGAAAATCGTAAATTGGTTGGTATTTTGACAAACCGAGATCTTCGTTTTATTTCAGATTATAACCAACCAATTTCAAACCATATGACTAGTGAAAATCTTGTGACTGCTCCTGTGGGTACAGATCTTGCAATAGCTGAGAGCATTCTTCAAGAACACCGTATTGAAAAGCTTCCGTTGGTAGATGAAGAAGGTCGTCTTTCTGGTTTGATTACTATCAAAGATATTGAAAAAGTTATTGAGTTTCCAAATGCTGCTAAAGATGAGTTTGGTCGTCTACTAGTTGCAGGTGCAGTAGGTGTTACTTCAGATACATTTGAACGTGCAGAGGCTCTTTTTGAAGCAGGAGCGGATGCGATTGTTATTGATACTGCACATGGTCATTCTGCAGGTGTCTTGCGTAAAATTGCTGAGATTCGTGCTCACTTCCCAGATCGTACTTTGATTGCTGGAAATATTGCAACTGCTGAAGGTGCACGTGCCCTTTACGAAGCAGGTGTAGATGTTGTCAAGGTTGGGATTGGACCAGGTTCTATCTGTACTACTCGTGTGATTGCAGGTGTTGGTGTTCCGCAAGTAACAGCTATCTACGATGCTGCAGCTGTTGCGCGTGAATATGGAAAAACGATTATTGCTGACGGTGGAATCAAGTATTCTGGAGATATTGTAAAAGCCCTTGCTGCAGGTGGAAATGCAGTTATGCTTGGATCAATGTTTGCTGGAATTGATGAAGCTCCAGGAGAAACTGAAATCTTCCAAGGACGTAAATTCAAGACTTACCGTGGTATGGGATCAATCGCTGCTATGAAAAAAGGTTCAAGCGATCGGTACTTCCAAGGTTCTGTCAATGAAGCAAACAAACTCGTTCCAGAAGGAATTGAAGGACGTGTTGCTTATAAAGGTGCGGCAGCTGATATTGTCTTCCAAATGATTGGTGGTATTCGCTCTGGTATGGGTTACTGTGGTGCAGCTAACCTTAAAGAACTACACGATAATGCTCAATTTATTGAAATGTCTGGTGCTGGTTTGAAAGAAAGTCATCCTCATGATGTGCAAATTACTAATGAGGCACCAAATTATTCTATGTAAAAAACAATGAAAAGAACTCCCGTGAAAACAGGAGTTCTTTTACGATGTTGTCAATTTTAATTTACACTAACTTTACCATCCTGAATAGTAAAGATACTTAGATTTTCTGGCAGATTTTGAAGATGATCTAAGCTTGTTGTTGTGATAAAGGTTTGGATTGAATGAGAAATCGTTTCTAATAATTTTAGTTGTCTAGTGTTGTCAAGTTCACTCATAACATCGTCAAGTAGTAATATTGGAGATTCTGTAGTAATACTTTCCATTAACTCGATTTCTGCTAATTTTATAGAGAGGACGAGACTACGATGTTGACCTTGACTTCCAAAACTAGCATCCATCCCATTTATATAAAAAGAAATATCATCTCGATGAGGACCAACACCAGTATTCTTCTTAAATAAATCTCTGGACCTACTTTTCTCTAAAGCAATTTTGAAAGATTCTGATAAGTCTTCTTTGTCAGTTATCTTTACAGAAGATTGATAGTATATTGACAGCTCTTCAATCTGATTAGAAAGTTCAAAATGTTTCTTACGACCAAAATATTCTAGTTTTTTTATGAAATCTAAGCGGTGATTCATTACACGACATCCATAATCAACTAGCTGATCATCTAAGACTGAAAGGAAGGTTTCATCTATTTTTTGAGCTGATTTTAGGTAAGTGTTTCTTTGCTTTAGGATATGGTTATAATTGGTTAAGTCAGATAAATAGATTGGCTTGATTTGTCCAAGTTCCATATCAATGAATTTTCGTCGAACTGAAGGTGCTCCTTTAATTAGTTGTAAATCTTCAGGAGCAAATAAGACAACATTCATGTTTCCTACATAATCTGAAAGTCGTGCCTGTTTTAAATGATTAACTTTTGTCACACGTCCTTTTTGTGTGAGTTCGATTTCGAGAGGAATGGATCCCGTTTTTTTCTGAACAAGACCTGAAAGATGAAGTTGTTCCTCATCAAAATGAATGAGATTTTTATCTGTTCGAGTTCGATGGCTACGTGTTAAGGCTAAAAAATAGATAGCCTCTAACATATTTGTTTTTCCTTGTGCATTGCGTCCTAAAAAGACATTTAATTTAGGATTAAAGTCTATTTTCGTCTCTTTATAGTTACGAAAAGTTTTGAGAGATAGGTGTTGTAGCCACATGATTATCTACCAGGGAATCGCGGAGCTTGTCTGCTTTTGGGTGATGAAGCAGGTTTCGATTTGTCTTTTTTTACTCCTTTATTCATCTCCTTAACAAGTTTAGCGATTCGTTCTTTTTCAACTTTATCAGCTTGGTATTCATCTTGTTCTTCAGAAGTAGGTTGTGTCAACAAGATGTCAATATTCATGTCAGGAATGTCAACTTTATCACCAATACGAAGTTTTTTACCACGACGACTCTCTAATTCCCCATTAAAGT
Organism: Streptococcus pneumoniae; assembly: GCF_001096185.1. Classification (GTDB taxonomy): domain Bacteria; phylum Bacillota; class Bacilli; order Lactobacillales; family Streptococcaceae; genus Streptococcus; species Streptococcus pneumoniae_B. Next base: position 495,682 of record NZ_CRPU01000001.1, on the reverse strand, counting down.
AAACAGAATGTTCAGAGAGAAAGGATTTGATAGCTCCTCCGCTATGTGTAATTCCAAGTTCTTTGAGTAGTGCTTGGAGGGTAATAAATTCTTCAAATAATTTGTATTCCATAATTCACCTCAATCTTTGGTATTATACCATATTTTCCTAAAAATAGTGAGAGAAATAGGGAGAAATGTAAGCGATTTTTATTTCAAAAGTGTTACAGAGAACAAGAAAATTTCAGGTTTTCGTGATATAATAGAAGTCTGTATATAAGGAGGTAAATCATGGAGTTAGTGCATGGAATTTCAACACATTTTATCCAATCAAAGAAGTTTAAAACGAACAAAATTACCGTGCGTTTTACAGCTCCATTATCTCTTGATACGATTGCAGGTCGCATGTTGAGTGCGAGTATGCTAGAGACTGCTAATCAGATGTACCCCACTTCTCAAGATTTAAGAAGACATTTGGCCAGTCTATACGGTACAGATATGTCAACCAATTGTTTCAGAAGAGGGCAAAGTCACATTGTAGAATTGACATTTACCTATGTTCGTGATGAGTTTTTAAGTAGGAAAAATGTGTTAACTTCACAGGTTTTGGAACTAGTAAAAGAAACTCTTTTCTCACCCGTAGTAGTTGATAATGGGTTTGATCCGCCCTTATTTGAAGTTGAGAAAAAACAATTGCTAGCAAGTTTAGCAGCTGATATGGATGATTCTTTTTATTTTTCACATAAAGAATTAGACAAGTTATTTTTTCATGATGAACGTCTCAAATTGGAATACAGTGATTTACGAAATCGTATTTTAGCTGAAACTCCACAAAGTTCTTATTCTTGTTTCCAAGAATTTTTGGCCAATGATCGAATAGATTTCTTTTTCCTGGGTGATTTTAATGAGGTTGAAATTCAAAATGTATTAGAATCATTTGGCTTTAAAGGTCGAGAAGGAGATGTGAAGGTTCAGTATTGTCAACCTTATTCCAATATACTACAAGAAGGTATGGTTCGGAAAAATGTGGGACAATCCATTTTGGAATTAGGTTATCATTGCCCTTCTGAATATGGTGATGAGCAACATTTACCCATAATTGTAATGAATGGTTTACTTGGTGGATTTGCTCACTCTAAACTATTTACAAACGTCCGTGAAAATGCTGGATTGGCTTATACTATTTCAAGTCAGCTTGATTTGTTTAGTGGATTCTTGAGGATGTATGCTGGTATCAATCGAGAAAATCGGAATCAGGCTCGTAAAATGATGAATAATCAACTGATTGATTTAAAAAAAGGATATTTTACAGAGCTTGAGTTAGAGCAGACCAAGGAAATGATTCGTCGGTCTTTGTTACTTTCTCAAGATAATCAATCTTCATTGATTGAACGTGCTTATCAAAATGCCTTACTTGGAAAATCTTCGGCAGACTTTAAAAGTTGGATTGCAAAACTCGAGCAAGTTGACAAAGATGATATTTGTAGAGCAGCTAATAATGTGAAACTACAGGCGATTTACTTTATGGAAGGAATAGAATGACAAAGATTGTTTTTGAAGAAAAATACTATCCAGCTGTAAAAGAAATGGTTTATCGAACTCGTTTGTCAAATGGCTTGACAGTTGCTCTTTTGCCTAAAAAGGAATTTAAAGAGGTTTACGGGAGTGTCACTGTCCAGTTTGGTTCGGTAGATACGCTTGTCACAGAAGTTGACGTAGGTGTAAAACAATATCCTGCAGGAATTGCTCATTTTCTTGAACATAAATTATTTGAGAGAGAAGATTCTAGCGACTTGATGTCGGCTTTTACGAGTCTAGGTGCAGATAGTAATGCCTTTACAAGCTTTACAAAAACAAGTTATCTTTTTTCAGCAACGGATCATTTTTTAGAAAATTTAGAGTTACTTGATGAATTGGTAACATCAGCACATTTTACTGAAGATTCCATTTTAAGAGAGCAGGATATTATCCAGCAAGAACGAGAAATGTACCAAGATGATCCAGATTCGTGTTTATTCTTTTCAACTTTAGCGAATTTGTATCCTGGTACACCTTTAGCGACGGATATAGTTGGAAGTGAGGAGTCCATTTCCCAAATCAATCTAACTAATTTGCAAGAAAATTTTACAAGGTTTTACAAACCTGTAAACATGTCTCTGTTGTTAGTTGGTAATTTTGATGTGGAGTTAGTACAGGGATACTTTGAAAGAAAAGAACGGAAAGATTTAGATGTTCAGGAAGTAGCAAGAGAAAAGTTGCTTTTACAGCCTGTAAAGCCAACAGATAGTATGAGAATGGAAGTATCTTCTCCCAAACTAGCGATTGGAGTTAGAGGTAAGCGAGAAGTTTCTGAGGCGGATTGCTATCGACATCATATTTTATTAAAATTATTGTTTGCAATGATGTTTGGTTGGACTTCGGATCGTTTTCAAAAGTTATATGAATCAGGTAAAATAGATGCTTCCTTATCTCTTGAAATTGAAGTAACAAGTCGTTTTCATTTTGTTATGTTGACAATGGATACGAAAGAGCCAGTTGCTTTATCTCATCAATTTAGGAAGGCCATTCGTAATTTTACAAAGGATTTAGATATTACAGAGGATCATTTAGATATTATCAAAAGAGAGATGTTTGGAGAATTTTTCAGTAGCATGAACTCTCTTGAATTTATTGCAACGCAATATGATGCTTTTGAACATGGTGAGACAATTTTTGATTTACCAAAGATTTTACAGGAAATTACTTTAGAGGATGTCCTTGAAGCAGGGCATCACTTAATAGATGAAGGGGATATAGTTGATTTTACAATATTCCCATCGTAGTAACCTATCATAATAGATACTAGAAAGAAGGGATGACAAGTATGAGGAAAAAAACAATTGGTGAGGTTTTACGATTAGCTAGAATCAATCAGGGATTGAGTTTAGATGAATTGCAGAAAAAGACAGAAATCCAGTTAGATATGTTGGAAGCAATGGAAGCAGACGATTTCGATCAACTTCCAAGTCCTTTTTACACACGTTCTTTCTTGAGAAAATATGCATGGGCTGTTGAGTTAGATGACCAAATTGTTTTGGATGCTTATGATTCTGGGAGTATGATTACTTATGAGGAAGTAGATGTTGATGAAGACGAGTTGACAGGTCGTAGACGTTCAAGTAAGAAAAAGAAGAAAAAAACATCCTTTTTACCTTTATTCTATTTTATCCTTTTTGCTTTATCGATTTTAATTTTTGTGACCTATTATGTTTGGAACTATATTCAAACTCAACCAGAGGGGTCTTCTCTTTCTAATTACAGTGTGGTTCAATCAACAAGTTCGATAAGTTCAACTAGCTCTGTTCCCCACTCCTCAAGTAGTAGTTCATCTAGCAGTTCTTCTAGTATAGAATCAACTATAAGTGTATCAGGCGAAGGAAATCATGTAGAAATCGCTTATAAGACGAGTAAGGAAACAGTTAAATTGCAATTGGCAGTTTCAGATGTTACAAGTTGGGTCAGCGTTTCAGAAAGCGAACTTGAGGGCGGTGTAACCTTATCACCGGATAATAAAAGTGCGGAAACAACAGTTGCAACTAAAAGTCCTGTAACCATTACGTTAGGTGTTGTAAAAGGTGTTACTTTGACAGTAGATAATCAGACTGTTGATTTATCGAAATTAACAGCGCAGACTGGACAAATCACTGTAACCTTTACTAAAAATTAAGGAAAAACAAATGAAAAAAGAACAAATTCCCAATCTCTTAACAATAGGTCGAATTCTCTTTATACCTATTTTTATCTTTATTTTAACAGTAGGAAATTCGATAGAGAGTCATATAGTGGCAGCTATTATCTTTGCTATTGCCAGTATTACAGATTATTTAGACGGATATTTAGCTCGTAAATGGAATGTGGTCAGTAATTTCGGTAAATTTGCAGATCCTATGGCGGATAAGCTACTAGTTATGTCGGCTTTTATTATGCTGATTGAGTTAGGTATGGCTCCGGCTTGGATTGTTGCAGTGATCATCTGTCGTGAGTTGGCTGTGACAGGTTTAAGGCTTTTATTGGTTGAAACTGGTGGAACGGTTTTAGCGGCGGCAATGCCTGGAAAAATTAAAACTTTCAGTCAGATGTTTGCAATTATTTTCTTGCTATTACACTGGACTTTGCTTGGTCAAGTTCTACTTTATGTAGCCTTGTTTTTCACTATCTACTCTGGCTATGATTATTTCAAGGGTAGTGCTTATGTATTTAAAGGGACATTTGGTTCGAAATGAAATCAATAATTGATGTAAAAAATCTTTCTTTTCGTTATAAGGAAAGTCAAGAATACTATGATGTGAAAGATATTACGTTTCATGTGAAACGTGGAGAATGGCTTTCGATTGTAGGGCATAATGGTAGTGGTAAATCAACGACGGTTCGATTGATTGATGGCTTACTGGAAGCAGAATCTGGCGAGATTGTAATAGATGGCCAACGGTTGACTGAGGAAAATGTTTGGAATATACGTCGTCAAATCGGTATGGTTTTTCAAAATCCAGACAATCAATTTGTTGGAGCGACTGTTGAAGATGATGTTGCCTTTGGTTTGGAAAATCAGGGACTTTCTCGTCAAGAAATGAAAAAGAGAGTGGAAGAAGCTCTGGCTTTGGTTGGCATGTTGGACTTTAAAAAGAGAGAGCCAGCACGTCTGTCAGGTGGCCAAAAGCAACGTGTGGCCATTGCAGGCGTTGTAGCCCTAAGGCCAGCTATTTTGATCCTAGATGAGGCAACGAGTATGTTGGATCCTGAGGGGCGTAGAGAACTGATTGAGACGGTACAAGGAATTCGAAAAGACTATGATATGACGGTCATTTCCATTACACATGATTTGGAAGAAGTTGCCATGAGTGATCGCGTATTGGTCATGAAAAAAGGGGAAATTGAATCAACCAGTAGCCCGAGAGAACTTTTCTCTCGAAATGATTTAGATCAAATTGGATTAGACGATCCTTTTGCCAATCAATTAAAACATTCTTTGAGCCAAAATGGCTATGATTTACCTGAAAATTATTTGACAGAAAGTGAACTAGAGGATAAGCTATGGGAATTGCTCTAGAAAATGTGAGTTTTACATATCAAGAAGGGACTCCCTTAGCTTCAGCAGCTTTGTCGGATGTTTCTTTGACGATTGAAGATGGTTCTTATACGGCTTTAATTGGCCATACAGGTAGTGGCAAATCAACTATTTTACAACTTTTAAATGGTTTATTGGTGCCAAGTCAAGGAAGTGTGCGGGTTTTTGATACCTTAATCACCTCGACTTCTAAAAATAAAGATATTCGTCAAATTAGAAAACAAGTCGGCTTGGTATTTCAGTTTGCTGAAAATCAGATCTTTGAAGAAACGGTTTTGAAAGACGTTGCTTTTGGACCGCAAAATTTTGGAGTTTCTGAAGAAGATGCGGAGCAGATTGCGCGTGAGAAACTGGCTCTGGTTGGAATTGATGAATCACTTTTTAATCGCAGCCCGTTTGAGCTGTCAGGGGGACAGATGAGACGTGTGGCCATTGCAGGCATACTTGCCATGGAACCAGCCATATTAGTCTTAGATGAGCCCACAGCAGGCCTAGATCCCCTGGGAAGAAAAGAGCTGATGAATTTGTTCAAAAAACTCCACCAGTCAGGGATGACCATTGTCTTGGTAACGCATTTGATGGATGATGTTGCTGAATATGCGAATCAGGTATATGTAATGGAAAAGGGACGTTTAGTTAAGGGGGGTAAACCAAGTGATGTTTTTCAAGATGTTGTCTTTATGGAAAAAGTGCAGTTGGGAGTACCTAAAATTACAGCCTTTTGTAAACGATTGGCTGATAGAGGCGTGTCATTTAAACGATTACCGATTAAGATAGATGAGTTCAAGGAGTCGCTAAATGGATAGTATGATTTTGGGGCGTTATATCCCAGGGGATTCGATTGTTCACCGATTGGATCCACGTAGCAAATTACTGGCTATGATGCTACTGATTTTAATCGTTTTTTGGGCTAATAATCCCTTGACGAATTTAATTCTTTTTATAGCGACAGGGATCTTTATTGCCTTGTCCGGAGTATCTCTTTCATTCTTTATTCAGGGCTTGAAGTCTATGTTTTTCTTGATTGCCTTCACAACTATTTTTCAACTGTTTTTCATTTCTAATGGGAATGTTTTAATTGAGTTTTCGTTTGTGAGAATCACGGATTATGCTTTGCAACAAGCTGGGATTATTTTTTGTCGCTTTGTATTGATTATTTTCTTTTCAACTTTGTTAACCTTAACGACCATGCCCTTAAGTTTGGCCTCAGCTGTCGAAGCTTTGTTAGCGCCTTTAAAGCGTGTGAAAGTTCCAGTTCATGAAATTGGTTTGATGCTGTCTATGAGTTTGCGTTTTGTCCCAACCTTGATGGATGATACGACGCGGATTATGAATGCACAGAAAGCTCGTGGAGTTGATTTTGGTGAAGGAAGCATTGTTCAAAAAGTAAAGGCGATGATTCCTATTTTGATTCCTCTTTTTGCGACAAGTTTAAAACGTGCAGATTCCTTGGCTATCGCCATGGAAGCGCGTGGTTATCAGGGTGGAAAAGGCAGAAGTCAATACCGACAATTGGAATGGACTCGAAAGGATACGCTGACTATTCTTGTTATTATCGTACTTGGTTGTTGCTTATTTTTCTTAAAATCTTAGTAGCTTTCAGGAATTGATAAAAAGTTACTGTAACAGTTTTTGATATAAAGGTAGGGATATGAACCGTTTTAAAAAATCAAAATATGTCATTATTGTTTTTGTCACTGTTCTGCTTGTCTCAGCTCTCTTAGCGACGACTTATTCAAGTACAATTGTGACAAAATTAGGAGATGGAATTTCATTGGTTGATAGGGTTGTGCAAAAACCTTTTCAGTGGTTTGATTCTGTTAAATCAGATTTGGCTCATTTGACACGAACATATAATGAAAATGAAAGTTTGAAGAAACAGATTTACCAGTTAGAAGTTAAATCAAATGAGGCGGAAAGTTTAAAGACAGAAAATGAACAATTGCGCCAATTGCTTGATATGAAGTCCAAGTTGCAAGCTACGAAGACTTTGGCAGCAGATGTTATTATGCGTTCTCCGGTATCTTGGAAACAGGAATTGACCTTAGATGTAGGCAAATCAAAAGGGGCTTCTGAGAACATGTTAGCTATTGCAAATGGTGGCTTGATTGGGAGTGTTTCAAAAGTAGAGGAGAACTCTACTATGGTCAACCTTCTGACAAATACGGAAAATGCTGATAAGATTTCTGTTAAAATTCAACACGGCACTACCACAATTTATGGAATTATTGTTGGCTACGACAAGGAAAATGAAGTTCTTAAAATTAGTCAATTAAATAGTAATAGCGATATTAGTGCAGGCGATAAGGTGACAACGGGGGGATTAGGAAACTTTAACGTTGCGGATATTCCTGTTGGTGAAGTGGTTGCCACAACGCATAGTACGGATTATTTGACACGAGAAGTAACTGTTAAGTTGAGTGCAGATACTCATAATGTGGATGTGATAGAATTAGTGGGGAATTCATAATGAGACAGTTAAAGCGGGTTGGAGTGTTTTTATTGCTACCTTTCTTGGTTCTAATTGACGCCCATATTAGCCAGCTTCTGGGCTCATTTTTCCCCCATGTACATTTGGCTAGTCATTTTCTTTTTCTATTTCTCTTATTTGAGACGATAGAAGTATCAGAGTATCTCTACCTAGTCTATTGTTTTGTGATAGGCTTGGTTTACGATATTTACTTTTTCCATCTAATAGGGATTGCAACTCTCTTATTTATCTTATTGGGAGCCCTTCTTCATAAATTGAATAGTGTTATTTTGTTGAATCGTTGGACAAGAATGCTAGCCATGATTGTACTGACATTCCTGTTTGAAATGGGTAGTTATCTTTTGGCTTTTATGGTAGGGCTGACAGTGGATAACATGTCGATTTTTATAGTCTATAGCTTGGTACCGACGATGATTTTAAATTTTTTATGGATTACTATTTTTCAATTTATTTTTGAAAAATATTATCTATAAGAACGACATATAAATGTAACAAAGGCGTAATATTTATTGGAGTTTTTTTTGGTATACTAGTATTGTCTTAAACAGAAGGAGTATTTATTAACCATGAAGAAAAAAATCTTAGCCTCGCTTTTATTAAGTACAGTAATGGTTTCCCAGGCAGCAGTATTGACGACTGCCCATGCAGAAACGACTGATGACAAAATTGCTGCTCAAGATAATAAAATTAGTAACTTAACAGCACAACAACAAGAAGCCCAAAAACAAGTTGACCAAATTCAGGAGCAAGTATCAGCTATTCAAGCTGAGCAATCTAACTTGCAAGCTGAAAATGATAGATTACAAGCAGAATCTAAGAAACTCGAGGGTGAGATTACAGAACTTTCTAAAAACATTGTTTCTCGTAACCAATCTTTGGAAAAACAAGCTCGTAGTGCTCAAACAAATGGAGCCGCAACTAGCTACATCAATACAATCGTAAACTCAAAATCAATTACAGAAGCTATTTCACGTGTTGCTGCAATGAGTGAAATCGTATCTGCAAACAACAAAATGTTAGAACAACAAAAGGCAGATAAAAAAGCTATTTCTGAAAAACAAGTAGCAAATAATGATGCTATCAATACTGTAATTGCTAATCAACAAAAATTAGCTGATGATGCTCAAGCATTGACTACGAAACAGGCAGAACTAAAGGCTGCTGAATTGAGTCTTGCTGCTGAGAAAGCGACAGCTGAAGGGGAAAAAGCAAGTCTATTAGAACAAAAGGCAGCTGCTGAGGCAGAGGCTCGTGCAGCAGCAGCAGCAGAAGCGGCTTATAAAGAAAAACAAGCTAGCCAACAACAATCAGTACTTGCTTCAGGTAATACAAACCTAGCAGCACAGGTACAAGCAGTATCTGAATCTGCAGTAGCACCTGTTCAGGCTAAAGTACGTCCAACATATAACACAAATGCCTCAACTTATCCAATTGGTGAATGTACATGGGGAGTAAAAACCTTGGCACCTTGGGCTGGAGACTACTGGGGTAATGGAGCACAGTGGGCTACAAGTGCAGCAGCAGCAGGCTTCCGTACAGGTTCAACACCTCAAGTCGGAGCAATTGCATGTTGGAATGATGGTGGATATGGTCACGTAGCGGTTGTTACAGCTGTTGAATCAACAACACGTATCCAAGTATCTGAATCAAATTATGCTGGGAATCGTACAATTGGAAATCACCGTGGATGGTTCAATCCAACAACGACTTCTGAAGGTTTTGTGACATATATTTATGCAGACTAATTAGAGAGAGGGACTCGAATAGAGCCCTCTTTTTCAGATTTTACCAGGGACAATCCCTATTAAAAATTATATCAAAATAGCTTGAAAATGTTGGAAAAGTATGGTAAAATGAAAATTGTCGTGTGAACGATAATACTCATTCTTGATGAATTGTGAAGCAGTTGCCCTTGGGTCGTTTTGCAAGTTGAAGTCAAGAAGAGGAAAAAAACAAAAAGGAGAAATACTCATGGCAGTAATTTCAATGAAACAACTTCTTGAGGCTGGTGTACACTTTGGTCACCAAACTCGTCGCTGGAACCCTAAGATGGCTAAGTACATCTTTACTGAGCGTAACGGAATCCACGTTATCGACTTGCAACAAACTGTAAAATACGCTGACCAAGCATACGACTTCATGCGTGATGCAGCAGCTAACGATGCAGTTGTATTGTTCGTTGGTACTAAGAAACAAGCGGCTGATGCAGTTGCTGAAGAAGCAGTACGTTCAGGTCAATACTTCATCAACCACCGTTGGTTGGGTGGAACTCTTACAAACTGGGGAACAATCCAAAAACGTATCGCTCGTTTGAAAGAAATCAAACGTATGGAAGAAGATGGAACTTTCGAAGTTCTTCCTAAGAAAGAAGTTGCACTTCTTAACAAACAACGTGCGCGTCTTGAAAAATTCTTAGGTGGTATCGAAGATATGCCTCGTATTCCAGATGTGATGTACGTAGTTGACCCACATAAAGAGCAAATCGCTGTTAAAGAAGCTAAAAAATTGGGAATCCCAGTTGTAGCGATGGTTGACACAAACACTGATCCAGATGATATCGATGTAATCATCCCAGCTAACGATGACGCTATCCGAGCTGTTAAATTGATTACAGCTAAATTGGCTGACGCTATCATCGAAGGACGTCAAGGTGAGGATGCAGTAGCAGTTGAAGCAGAATTTGCAGCTTCAGAAACTCAAGCAGATTCAATTGAAGAAATCGTTGAAGTTGTAGAAGGCGACAACGCTTAATTTATACAAATAGTAATTACCTAGGAGGGCGGGGCTTAGCCCGGCTCTCCTATTTTTAAAAAATATAGGAGAATCAAAATGGCAGAAATTACAGCTAAACTTGTAAAAGAGTTGCGTGAAAAATCTGGTGCCGGTGTTATGGACGCTAAAAAAGCGCTTGTAGAAACAGACGGTGACATCGAAAAAGCGATTGAATTGCTTCGTGAAAAAGGTATGGCTAAGGCAGCTAAGAAAGCTGACCGTGTTGCTGCAGAAGGTTTGACTGGTGTTTATGTTAACGGTAATGTTGCAGCAGTTATTGAAGTAAACGCTGAAACTGACTTCGTTGCGAAAAATGCTCAATTCGTTGAATTGGTAAATACTACAGCTAAAGTTATTGCTGAAGGAAAACCTGCTAATAATGAAGAAGCACTTGCTTTGACAATGCCTTCAGGTGAAACTCTTGAAGCTGCATACGTATCTGCAACAGCGACTATCGGAGAAAAAATCTCATTCCGTCGCTTTGCATTGATTGAAAAAACAGACGCACAACACTTTGGAGCATACCAACACAACGGTGGACGTATCGGTGTTATCTCTGTAATCGAAGGTGGAGACGAAGCACTTGCTAAACAAATTTCAATGCACATCGCTGCTATGAAACCAACAGTTCTTTCATACAAAGAATTGGATGAGCAATTTGTTAAAGATGAGTTGGCACAATTGAACCACGTTATCGACCAAGATAACGAAAGCCGTGCAATGGTTAACAAACCAGCTCTTCCACACTTGAAATATGGATCAAAAGCTCAATTGACTGATGATGTTATTGCTCAAGCTGAAGCTGACATCAAAGCTGAATTGGCTGCAGAAGGCAAACCAGAAAAAATCTGGGACAAAATCATCCCAGGTAAAATGGATCGCTTCATGCTTGACAATACTAAAGTTGACCAAGCTTACACACTTCTTGCACAAGTTTACATCATGGATGACAGCAAGACAGTTGAAGCATACCTTGAATCAGTTAACGCTTCAGTAGTTGAGTTCGCTCGCTTTGAAGTTGGTGAAGGTATTGAGAAAGCTGCAAACGACTTTGAAGCTGAAGTTGCAGCTACAATGGCAGCAGCCTTGAATAACTAATTATAGAAAGGAAGTAAATTTGCTTCCTTTTTTCTATGCAGTCGATCCTTATAGGGAGAGGTTCCTATTTTCAAGGTAAAAATAAAAAGCCCTATAATAAGGGCCAATTGTATTTAGGAGACTAAACTTCAAATTCATAGAGTGCTGTAGAGAGATAACGTTCACCGTTATCTGGTGCTAGAGCAAGGACTTTTTTACCTGTACCTAATTTTTTGGCAATCTCGATGGCTCCGTAGATAGCTGCAGCTGAAGAAATCCCTACAAGGAAACCTTCTTTTCCACCAATTTCACGTCCGAGTGCAAGAGCATCATCTGATGTTACACGAACGATACCATCATAGGCTTTAGTATCAAGTGTATCAGGAATAAATCCAGCTGAGATACCTTGAATTTTGTGAGGACCAGGTTTTTCACCAGATAGAATGGCGGATTCATCAGCTTCCACTGCATAAACTTGAATGTTTGAATTTGCTGATTTGAGTGCATGAGAAACACCAGAAATCGTTCCACCGGTACCCACTCCAGCAACAAAGGCATCTAGTCCATCTTTACCGAAAGCAGCTAGTATTTCAGCTCCTGTTGTTCTTTCGTGTACTTCTGGATTAGCTGGATTGTCAAATTGAAGAGGAAGGAAACCATCACGTTCAGCAGCGATTTCTTGAGCCTTAGCAATAGCACCTTTCATTCCCTCGCTACCAGGAGTAAGGACGAGTTCAGCACCATAGGCTTGGATAATTTTACGTCGTTCTACACTCATAGTTTCAGGCATAACGATGACGACTTTATACCCTTTAGCAGCACCTACCCATGAAAGTCCAATACCAGTGTTTCCACTTGTTGCTTCAACAATAGTAGAACCAGGTTTTAGAATACCGTCTTGTTCAGCTTTTTCGATCATGCTAAGAGCAATACGGTCTTTTACAGAAGAACCAGGGTTAAATGCTTCAAGTTTTACATAGACATCTGCAGCACCTTCTGGCACAATGTTGTTGAGTTTAACAATCGGAGTTTGACCGATTAGTTCAGTAATGTTGTTATAAATAGACATATGAATACCTCTTTGTATAAGATATTTCTAGTATAACGCTATCTATATCATTTGTAAAATATAGAAATCCTATCGGAGCGATAGGATTTTTTTATATCACAGGTCTAAGCCATTAATTTTTAAGCGATTGTGATAGGCTAATTCTAGTAAATAGGTGTAAAGGAGAACGCTATCCGTTTTCTTTTTGAATTGCTTCATTTTCTAGTATATTTTGGTACGCATCTTTTTATTTTACTCGCTAAAGTAGTTGTGAGAATGTCAACGAAACGCTGTATTATCCATTATTTACACTAAGTTTACAGGAACTTCAACTTCTCGTAAACCTTGGTCAGTTAAAGTGACTTTTCCATTAAAAAACTCTACAAGTGCAGCTTTAATAGTTTCTTTTTCTTCTTTATCAACATAAATCATCGTATCGACTTGATCTGTAAAGTTTGTATCCAGTTCCATGAGATTATGTTCTTTAAGAAAGTTACTATACTCTTGGTATTGAGCATAAGACATTTGAATAGCAATACCAGCCTGTTCTTTTATTTCAATAATACCAATTTCTTTGACAGCTAAGGCGACACTGCCGGCGTAAGCACGAATGAGTCCTCCAGCGCCTAGTTTAATGCCACCAAAGTAGCGTGTCACGACCACACAGACATTGGTGAGGTTATGATTTTCTAGTACCCCTAGCATGGGAACTCCAGCAGTACCACTGGGCTCACCATCATCACTTGTACGTTTGATTTCACTACGTTCTCCAATAATAAAGGCAGAGCAGTTATGCGTAGCTTTGTAGTGCTCTTTCTTGATGGTAGTAATGAAGTCACGAGCCTCTTCTTCGCTATAAATACGCTTGGCATGACAGATAAAGCGGGATTTTTTGATTTCTTCTTGGACTTGACCGTCCTCTTTAATTGTTCTAAATTCCATGATTTAATTGTACTAAAAAATCATCTAAAGTGCTAGTTTTTACGAATAAAGAAGTATGAAAGTAAATTTAGATTATCTCGGTCGTTTATTTACTGAGAATGAATTAACAGAAGAGGAGCGTCAGTTGGCGGAGAAATTTCCAGCAATGAGAAAGGAGAAGGGGAAATTTTTCTGTCAACGTTGTAATAGTACTATTCTAGAAGAATGGTATTTGCCCATCGGTGCTTACTATTGTCGGGAGTGCTTAATTATGAAGAGAGTTAGAAGTGATCAAGCTTTATACTATTTTCCGCAGGAGGATTTTCCGAAGCAAGATGTTCTTAAATGGCGTGGTCAATTAACTCCCTTTCAAGAAAAAGTGTCAGAGGGATTGATTCAAGCAGTAGACAAGCAGGAGCCAACCTTAGTTCATGCGGTAACAGGAGCAGGAAAGACAGAAATGATTTATCAAGTAGTGGCTAAAGTGATCAATGCAGGTGGTGCAGTGTGTTTGGCCAGTCCTCGCATAGATGTTTGTTTGGAGCTGTATAAGCGCCTGCAAAATGATTTTTCTTGCGAGATAGCCCTCCTACATGGAGAATCAAAGCCGTATTTTCGAACACCACTAGTTGTTGCGACGACCCATCAGTTATTGAAATTTTATCAAGCTTTTGATTTGCTGATAGTGGATGAAGTAGATGCTTTTCCTTATGTTGACAATCCCACTCTTTACCACGCTGTCAAGAATAGTGTAAAGGAGAATGGATTGAGAATCTTTTTAACAGCGACTTCGACCGATGAGTTAGATAAAAAGGTTCGTTTAGGAGAATTGAAACGATTGAGTTTGCCTAGACGATTTCATGGAAATCCGTTGATTATTCCTAAGCCAGTTTGGTTATCGGATTTTAATCGCTATTTGGATAAGAATCGTTTGTCACCAAAGTTAAAGTCCTATATTGAGAAGCAGAGAAAGACAGCTTATCCGTTACTCATTTTTGCTTCAGAAATTAAGAAAGGGGAGCAGTTAAAAGAAATCTTACAGGAGCAATTTCCAAATGAGAAAATTGGCTTTGTATCTTCTGTAACAGAGGATCGATTAGAGCAGGTGCAAGCTTTTCGAGATGGAGAACTGACAATACTTATCAGTACGACAATCTTGGAGCGTGGAGTTACCTTTCCTTGTGTGGATGTTTTCGTAGTAGAGGCCAATCATCGTTTGTTTACCAAGTCTAGTTTGATTCAGATTGGTGGACGAGTTGGACGAAGCATGGATAGACCGACAGGAGATTTGCTTTTCTTCCATGATGGGTTAAATGATTCAATCAAGAAGGCGATTAAGGAAATTCAACAGATGAATAAGGAGGCGTGTCTATGAAGTGTTTGTTATGTGGGCAGACTATGAAGGCTGTTTTAACTTTCAGTAGTCTCTTGCTTCTGAGGAATGATGACTCCTGCCTTTGTTTAGATTGTGATTCTACTTTTGAGAGAATTGGAGAAGAGTACTGCCCAAACTGTATGAAAACAGGATTGTCAACAAAGTGTCAAGATTGTCAATTTTGGTGTAAAGAAGGAGTTGAAGTCGGTCATAGAGCGATTTTTACTTACAATCAAGCTATGAAGGATTTTTTCAGTCGGTATAAGTTTGATGGAGACTTCCTGTTAAGAAAAGTTTTCGCTTCATTTTTAAGTGAGGAGTTAAAAAAGTACAAAGAGTATCAATTTGTAGTTATTCCATTAAGTAAGGAGAGATATGCTAACAGAGGATTTAATCAGGTTGAGGGCTTGGTAGAGGCAGCAGGCTTTGAGTATCTGGATTTATTAGAGAAAAGAGAAGAGAGAGCAAGTTCTTCTAAAAATCGTTCAGAGCGCTTGGGGACAGAACTTCCTTTCTTTATTAAAAGTGGAATCACTATTCCTAAAAAAATCCTACTTATAGATGATATTTATACTACAGGAACAACTATAAATCGTGTGAAGAAACTGCTGGAAGAAGCTGGTGCTGAGGATGTAAAAACATTTTCCCTTGTAAGATGAGGAAAAAATTTGCAAAAATAGAATGAAAGCGTTATAATAAAATCATAAAAACAAAAATGTTTAGAAAGAAGGTACTCATATGATTAAATATAGTATCCGTGGTGAAAACCTAGAAGTAACAGAAGCAATTCGTGATTATGTAGTTTCTAAACTCGAAAAGATCGAAAAGTACTTCCAGCCAGAACAAGAGTTGGATGCCCGAATTAACTTAAAAGTTTATCGTGAAAAAACGGCTAAAGTGGAAGTAACGATTCCGCTTGGATCTATTACTCTCCGCGCAGAAGATGTATCTCAAGATATGTATGGTTCAATTGACCTTGTAACTGATAAAATTGAACGTCAGATTCGTAAAAATAAAACAAAAATCGAGCGTAAAAATAAAAATAAGGTAGCAACTAGTCAATTATTTACAGATGCTTTGGTGGAAGATTCAAATGTTATCCAGTCTAAAGTTGTTCGTTCAAAACAAATTGATTTAAAACCAATGGATTTGGAAGAAGCAATTCTACAAATGGATTTATTGGGGCATGATTTCTTTATCTATGTGGATGTTGAAGATCAAACAACTAATGTGATTTATCGTCGTGAGGATGGCGAAATTGGTTTGTTAGAAGTTAAAGAATCTTAAGAAAAATAAGTGGTTTACTTTCGGGTAAATCACTTTTTATATTTCAAGGAAGAGTGAGTTTGTACAACTAAATGAGATAGAAATAGTACACTCTAATTGCTAAAACATTGCTAGAAATTGACTCAGATTTGCTAATCAGTTTGTTTAGATTTTATTTCTCTATATAAAGCGACTGTGTTTAGCTTAAGTAGTTTTTTTTTGTCTTTTGTAATACTAGTAGCTATGAGGAATAATAGATATCTAAATAATTACTGAGACTTTAGAGGGTGTGTAGATTGTAGAATGGAAGTTTGGAAGAAAATGGTTATTGATTATATAAGATAGAGCTGATTTGTTGCTATGGATAAATTCTCAAAAAGTAAGTGGAAGAACTATCTATAAATCTAACTTATAGCTCTATTCATTTTTATTAAGTAGACAAAATACTAGTTGAAGAGATAGAATGGACTTGTCAACAAATAGCGAGCAATAAAATGTAAGCGTTCTTAAAATAAAAGAAGGAGTCATAACTATGGCAACAAAACAAGAAATTTTACGTGAACTATATCCTGAGGATCTCTTTCATTACGCTGATGGTTTAACATTAGGGGAAGCTGAAGTACTACAAGAAACTCGTCGTTTGATTGAAAAACATCTACGTCCAGTTATCAACGAATACTGGGAAAAACCTGATTTCCCATTTGAAGAATTTTATGCTGTCGCTAAGGGTGCTCAAATCATGAACAATCCAAAATTGTTTGAAGGTCGTGAAGGAAGCTATAAACCATCTGAATTGTACATCACATTTTTATATTTGGAACTAGCTCGCTTCGATGCTTCAATCGCAACGTTCTATACAGTTCATGGGGGACTTTGCTATAACACTATTTTATTGGGTGGGGATGAAAGACAACAGAAAGAATTTCTTCCTAAGTTGGCTTCATTTGACTGGCAAGGATGTTTTGCCTTAACAGAACCGCTTTCTGGATCTGATATCGCTGGTGGTCTATCAACAACTGCTGAGCGTGTTGGAGATAAGTGGATTTTGAACGGAGAAAAGCGTTGGGTTGGTGGTTCAGATACAGCAGATGTTGTCCCTGTATTTGCTCGTGATATGGCAGATGGTAAGGTGAAATGTTTTATTGTCCGTAAAGGTGCCCCTGGCTACCATGCAGAGCCTATTCCACATAAGATTGCACTGCGTTGTATCCGCAATGGTCATATTACAATGAAGAATGTAGAAGTTCCAGACTCAGATCGTTTGGTTAACATCAATGGATTTGGAGATGTAGCACGTATTTTAACATTTACTCGTGCCGATGTAGCGCACATTGCTATGGGAGTAACATGTGGTTCATATGTGGCAGCTCTTAAATATGCAAAAGATCGTCAACAGTTTAAGCGTCCGATTGCCAAATTCCAAATTGTTCAAGAAAAATTAGCTAGAATGCAAGCTAATGCTGTAGCAGCTCTTGCTTACTCAACTCGTATTGCTGAAATGCAGGAAGAGGGTAATGAGTTGATGCTCAATTCTGCTCTAGCGAAAATGCATAACTCCCTAGTAATGCGTGAAACAGTAGCTCTTGCGCGTGAAACATGTGGTGGTAATGGTATTACTTTGGAAACAGATGTGGCACGATTCTTTGCAGATGCGGAATCAATCTATACTTATGAAGGTTCGCACGAAGTCAATGCTTTGATTGTCGGTCGTGAAATTACTGGATTGGGTGCATTTGTTTAATAGAACTAGGACGATTGAAGGGTTTGTTTTCAATCGTCCTTGCTTCATAATGTGATTTACTTAGAATAAAAAGGAGAAAAAATGATCTCAAATGTAATGATAATTGGCTCTGGTCAGATGGGAAGTGGTATTGCTCAAGTATTTGCTCAAGCTGGATTTACGGTTTATTTGAATGATATCAAAGAAGAATTTGTTCAACGAGGATTGAATAACATAACAAAACAGTTGGAACGTTCGGTTGAAAAAGGACGTCTATCTGCAGATGAGAAAGACAAAGTGGTTGCCAATTTAATTCCTTCTACTTCATACGAAGACGCGAAAAATGTACAATTGGTTATTGAAGCTGCGACTGAAAATCGTGATATTAAACTCAGTATATTTAAACAATTGGACGAAATCACAGATTCTAAAACAATTCTAGCATCAAATACTTCCTCTCTATCTATCACAGATATTGCAGCCGCAACTAAGAACCAAGAACGTGTGATTGGAATGCACTTTTTTAATCCTGCTCCAGTGATGAAATTAGTTGAAGTGATTAAAGCTTTGCAGACTTCGGATGAAGTAGTGGCAGAAATCCGTGAACTTACAAAGAAAATTGGAAAAACTCCTGTTGATGTTAAAGATTCTTATGGATTTGTAGTAAACCGTGTATTGATTCCTATGATTAATGAAGCTATTTATATCTTAGGAGAAGGAGTTGCTAGTGCTGAAGAAATAGATGAGGCAATGAAACTAGGTGCTAATCATCCTATTGGTCCCTTAGCTTTGGCCGATTTGATTGGATTGGATGTTTGCCTTGCAATTATGGGTGTTCTGAACCAAGGATTTGGTGATCAGAAATACCGTCCTGCTCCTCTTTTGAAGAAAATGGTAGAGGCTGGAAAATTGGGACGTAAGTCAAAAGAAGGATTCTTTACTTACTAGAAAGAATGGAGGTAGTCATGAAAGATGTAGTTATTGTATCGGCGGTACGTACTCCTTTAGGTTCCTTTGGAGGAAGCTTGAAGAATATTTCAGCTGTCGAATTGGGCTCTTTGGTAATTAAGAGTGTTTTGGAAAAAGCGAATATTAAACCAGAGCAGGTAGATGAAGTGATCATGGGGAATGTCCTAGGTGCAGGTTTAGGTCAAAATGTGGCTCGCCAAATGAGTATTCATGCAGGACTCCCTGAATTTACACCAGCTTTTACTATCAATAAGGTTTGTGGTTCAGGTTTGAAGGCAGTACAATTGGCTGCTCAAGCTATTCAGTGTGGGGATGCTGATATCATCGTAGCTGGTGGGGCAGAAAATATGAGTCAAGCTCCATACGTATTGCCAAACTTCCGCTGGGGAGGACGCATGGGAGACTCTAACGTTGTTGATACCATGATTAAAGATGGGTTGTCTGATGCCTTCAACGAATATCATATGGGGATTACAGCTGAGAATGTGGCTGAAGAATATGGTATTAGCAGAGATGATCAAGATGCTCTTGCTTTAGAATCACAAAAAAGAGCAGTTGCAGCTATAGAATCTGGACGCTTTAAAGAAGAAATTGTTCCAGTGGTCATTCCGCAACGTAAAGGAGATCCGGTTGTCTTTGATACAGACGAATTTCCTAGAAAAGATGCCAGCTTGGAAAGCTTGTCTAAGTTACGTCCTGTTTTCAAAAAAGACGGTTCTGTTACGGCGGGGAATGCTTCTGGTATCAATGATGGAGCAGCAGCTGTCTTGGTCATGAGTGCTGACAAAGCTGAAGAATTAGGACTTCCAGTGATTGCTCGCATTCGTTCTTATGCAAGCGCAGGTTTGGATCCTAAGATTATGGGATGTGGACCGATTTATGCGACACGCAAGGCTCTTGAAAAAGGCAATTTGACAGTTGATGATCTTGACTTGATTGAGTCAAATGAAGCTTTTGCCGCCCAGGCTTGTGCGGTTGGTAAAACGCTTGGTTTCAATACAGATATTGTCAATGTTAACGGTGGTGCTATTGCTCTTGGTCATCCAATCGGAGCCTCAGGTTGTCGTATCCTAGTGACTCTTGTACATGAGATGATGAAGCGCGATGCCAAAACTGGATTAGCGACTCTATGTATTGGAGGCGGTATGGGCACAGCTCTTATCGTTGAACGCTAATGAACTATTTATGTCGTGTGTATTTCTTTGAATATACTATTATTAAATAGAGTTTTATTTGAAAACTGATAATTCTTATACCTTATCATGCATGCTCTTCATGATGCTGCGTGATAAGGTATTTTTGATAGTGTAAGTTAGTAGCAGTCATGGAACATAGATTAAATTAAGATCTAAGTCTGCTGGATAAGAATTGTAGTAGAGCTGTTAGGAAAAGGCGTTTAAAAAGTAACTTCTATATTAAAGTGAAACAAGAATTTAACAATTTAATTTTTGAATTCAAATCAATTAGTTTAGAAACGATATTGCACTAGTCCATATTCACTTCGCTATATATTTTTCTAGACTTAAGGTAGTTGATATTGTTGAAATGAACTATTTTTTAATGCTCATATATGTATTTATGTGATTGCTATCGTTCATTTGATGGGGATTATTTGAAGCAAAATTAAACTATAAGCTGTACTTATAGGATTATAAACTAAGATTAAGTAGACGGATTGATTTAAATGAGTTATCATAAAAATGTAAGCTCTTACATTTGGTATCGGTATTTGTTGACACTGTACTCTGTACTCAAAAAAAATTAAGTAGGAGCAGAATAATGAGTAAAACAGTTTTATTAGAGCAGAAGAATGGGATTGGTTACCTTACAATAAATCGTCCAGCAGCTTTGAATGCTTTAAGTTCAGAAGTTTTGACTGACTTAAATCATGTTTTAGACAAAATTGAAGCAAGTGATGATATTCGTGTTGTGATTGTGACTGGACAAGGTGAAAAAGCATTTGTTGCAGGAGCGGATATCAAAGAGATGGATCAAATGTCTCCTATCCAAGCACATGATTATATGACCTATGCTAATGATACGTTTACCCGTCTATCTGAACTAACGCAACCAACTATTGCAGTTCTAAACGGTTATGCTTTAGGAGGTGGTTTGGAATTAGCTCTATCAACAGATATTCGTATTGGTTACGAAAAGACCACTGTAGGATTTCCAGAGGTAGGCCTAGGTATTATTCCAGGATTTGCTGGAACACAAAGAATGTCTCGCTTAATTGGTACCAGCAAGACAAAAGAACTAATTTTTACTGCTAGAATGGTTAAAGGTCAAGAAGCCTATGAATTAGGCATCTTGAATAGATTGGTGGCAGCCGAGGAATTGTTGACAGCAGCTGAGGAATTGGCAGTCTCTATTATGAAAAACGCTCCTTTGGCAGTTGAAAAAGCCAAGCATATTATTCAAGTTGGATCAGAACTCCCACTTAAAAATGCGATTCGATTAGAAACAGAAGCTGAAGCTCTCCTCTTCTCAACAGAAGATAAGGTAGAAGGAATGCGCGCTTTTGTTGAGAAACGCAAAGCTGAGTTTCAGCGTAAATAGAAAGAGGAGATAGAAGATGCAAGTTGTAACATTATCGGATGCAATTTCCTTGATTCACTCAGGAGATAAAGTAGGAATTTCAGGTTTTCTTGGAGTAGGGGAACCACTTGAATTGATTGAAGAATTGGTTTCTCAAAACCAGCAAGATTTGACATTGGTATCAGTCGTAACATCTCAACCTGGTAAGGAAGTCGGTGTGGGGCGTCTTTGTGAAAATCACCAAGTTAAAAAATACATTGCAGCTCACGTAGGAACGTCTGCAGCAGCTCAACACGAGTATTTCAGTGGAAATATGGAAGTTGAATTTACTCCAATGGGAACTGTTGTTGAACGATTACATGCAGCTGGAGCTGGTCTAGGAGCAGTATTGACACCAACAGGTGTAGGTACTATTTTGGAAAAAGATCAGGAGAAGGTTACTCGCAATGGAAAAGAATATTTAATTTATGATCCATTGAAGATTGATGTAGCTTTGATTAAGGCTACGAAGGCAGACAAGTATGGGAACTTATACTTGGACGGTACGACAAAAAATATTTCACTTCAGCTAGCTTTGGCAGCTAATACAGTCATTGTAGAAACTAATGAGTTGTTAGAAGTGGGAGAAATTGATCCTAATGATATTTACATCCCAGGTATCCTTGTCGATTATGTTGTTCAGGGATTGTCTCCAGAAGAGCATCATAAAATGATGGGTGATTTGTGGACAGAGACTAAGAAACTTGCGGGGGTAAACTAAAATGAAGGCAAAAGAAATTATTGCAAGACGTGTGGCGCTTGAGTTTAAAGATGGGGATGTTGTGAATCTGGGCTTTGGTATTCCAAACGCATCTGCCGATTATATCCCTGAGGGAGTTAATGTCATTCTTCAAGCAGAAAATGGAGCTCTTCGTTTTGGGGAAACCCCTACCAAAGATGGATATAATGCAAACTTGGCAAATTCGGGAGGTGCCCCAATCACCTTGTTGCCAGGAGCCGCCTTGTTTGATTTGCAAACATCTTTTGCGATTATTCGTGGAGGTCATGTGGATGCTACAGTATTAGGTGCACTTGAAGTGAGCCAAGACGGTAGTATCGCAAACTGGATTATTCCAGGTAAGTTTGCCCCAGGTATGGGTGGTGCTATGGACTTACTGGTTGGAGCAAAACGTGTTATTGGTGCGATTCAACATACGACAGGGGATGGTCAATCAAAATTGTTGAAAGAGTGTACCCTTCCTTTATCAGCTAAAGGAGTATTGGATTTGATTATTACTGATTTAGCTGTTTTTGGAATCCAAGATGGTAAATTCTTATTGAAGGAATTAGCTCCTGGTGTGACTTTAGAGGAAGTCCTTGAAAAGACAGACGGAGATGTTATTGTTTCAGATGATTTGAAAATCATGCCTATTTGATAATGAGCAATCGTCAGGAAGCTATTTTTTTCATAGTGTGGTATGATATATATTGATAACTTTTGTAAGCGATTTATAAATGGAGTGCAATAGTTATCTAACAGACTATACCTAATGAAAAGAGGTTGAAAGATTTCTGAATTATATGATTTGCTATAAGATTTAATTATTGGGTAGCTTGTATAAATAACGGAGATAGAACTGAGCTTGTGTTAGTTTAGAGTTTCCTGTTTGCGTATAAGTTTGGTAAAAAAGATAGTATATATAGTAGTGAAGGAAAGAGAGGTGATTGGCCAGTGGATATTATTCAAATGAATTATTTTATCAATATTATAGAATGTGGATGTAATCTTTCCATTGCTGCGAAAAAAATCCACATCAGTCAGTCTGCCTTAAGTCAGTTTGTAACAAATTTTGAAGCGACTGAAGGGGTTCAGCTATTTCATAGAAAAAATGGGAGATTAGAAAGTCTCACTGGAGCTGGAAGAAAGATTTATCGGTTTGCTACTGAGATTGTGAATCGTCATGAAGAAATGCTTTCCATGATTCATAGTGAAGCGCAAAAACAAAAAGGGACAATAAACCTTGGAATTCCATCCTTGATTTTACGTGTGTATTTTGCTAGTTTGCTTCCACAATTTTTCAAAAATAACCCTCATATCCATATACAAGTAACAGAAGGAGGGGGAAAAGAAATTCGTCAAAAAATGACGGAAGGAGATTTGAGCCTAGCATTTTTGATTGAGCCTACCTTGTTGGATACAAAGAAGTTTGATCAGCATGTTATCCAACTGGATGAGTATGTTGCTTATATGGATAAAAATCATCCACTTTCAGATAAAGGATTGCTGGAATGGTCAGATATATCTGACTATGAGATAGCAACCTTTAATAAGTCCTTTACTACTTATGATTTGGTTACTGAAAAATTCGCTTCACAGGGAATTTCTCCTAAATTTGCTTATCTTTCCTCTACATGGGACTTTTTGGTTGAGTCAACTTACCAAACGGACTTAATCGCGATTTTACCTAAACCGATTAGCCATCTAGTAGATAGTAGTCGCTTTAAAGCAGTGACTTTTAAAGATTCGATTCCATTTAATATTTGGTTTTGTAGACCATATAAACCTTCCTATAGTGAGGTTGAATCATATGTTTACGAAGAGCTATTGAGGGATTATTACCAACCTGTTGCTGATAATTAAATTGAGGTGAAGATGATGATTGATAATAATGCCTTGGAGCATAAACTGGATGCAGAGTTACGGAATTTACTTTTACCCTATTTGAGGAACAGGGAGGATGAAAATCAATTTCCGAAAGAATTGCTCTCTAAATTTATTGATAAATATAATATTTTTTCCTCTTGTGTAGATAGTCAGCTTGATGGGTCGACTGTACCTTTTCTAACTCTTATTCGTCTGATTGCAAAGTATTTTCCAGCATTTTCTACAATTTTATTGACTCAAGCTTACTATGGAATCTACCCTTTTATGCGCTTTGGAACCATAGACCAGCAGTCTCACTATCTTGAATCATTAGTAAAAGGTGAGAGATTAGTAGGCTTGGGATTCTCTGAAGGAAAATCCATGGAAAGTTTGTCAGTAATTGAAACTATTGCTGCGAAAACAGCTACTGGTTGGCGTTTATCAGGTGAAAAATCAATTGTGTCTAATTGTCGATTTGCTGATATTTTATTGATACTTGCGAAGATAGAAGCAGATGGGGGAAAAGATTCTTTTGGTTTTTTCATAGTCGATACAAGAGACCCAGGTGTTGTTATTGGTGATGACATTAGCAAACCAGGTCTAAAGGGGTTACCCATCAGTTCTGTTGCCTTTGACAATGTGCTTCTGACGCAAGACAGATTATTGGGTTTGAGCTTATCAGGTGCTGAACAATTGAATGATATTCTTCAAAAATTACAGCTTGGTCTTAGTGCAGTCTCCCTCGGAGTTGCTGAAGGTGCATTTGAAAAAGGATTGTCTTTTGTGAAAGTTAAACGTGGGTTTGGCAAGCGTTTACTAGATGCAACTGTTTATCAGTATCAGTTTGCAGACTTGTATACAAAATTGTGTTCAGCAAAAGCGTATTTTAATTCGTATCAAGATAACATGGGAGATGCACTTTTGTTTGTATGTCAGATTAAACTTTATACAACAAAAGTTGCCTTGGAGATTTCTGAGGATATTATTCGGTTGATGAGCCCTCTGCATACTGTGGAAGATATTCCCATTGACCGGTATTTAAAAGATGCTAAAACGCTTGAAATGTATGGTAAATCAGGAGATTCGATTCGCAAGCGAATTGCCTGTCAGTGGCTAAAGGAGTAAAGAATGACAAATCTCACACTACAGGAATACCAGTTCCATGATATGAAGTTGACTTGGCTACGTGGTGCAGATAAATTAACTGATGCAGGAACACTTTTTGGCCCTGTTCCTAAAGTTGTATGGTCGCGCTATTATCCAACCAATGAGGATAATATGATGGCTGAGCTAACAGATCCAATTTTGATTCAATATAAGGAGAAAAATTACCTTATTGATACTAGTTTTGATACAGCTAAATTATCAGAAAAACAAAGACGAAATTTAGGTATTTTATCAGAGAGCAGGGTTGAGGAGAGTTTGGAACTCTTAGGATTGACTACTAGTCAGATTGATGTTGTTCTCATGACTCATATGCATCATGATCATTCAGGTGGTTTAACCTATAGAGATGTCTCTGGAGACTTGGTATCCAAGTATCCCAAAGCAAAAATCATTGTAAACGATGTCGAATGGTATGAAATGCGAAATCCTAATAATCGGACAAAAGGCACTTATCTTAGAGAAAACTGGGAACCAATTGAAAAGCAAGTAACAACTTTTTCAGAATACATTAATGTGATTCCAGAAATTCAAATGATTCGTACGAGTGGTCATAGTAATGGTCATAGTATTATTCTATTGAAACAAGGAAAGGATACGATGATTCATATGGGAGATTTGATGTTGACACATGTTCATCGGAATTCTCTGTGGGTTCCTGCAGTGGATGATTACCCTATGAAATCAATCTTGGCAAAAGAGAAGTGGCTCCGTCAAGCTTTTGAAAATGACTATAAATTTTTCTTTTATCATGATCAATTTTTAGCAGTCGCCCAGTTTGATAAAGAAGGTAAAGAATTTGTAGATTATGTGCCACGCTCTCGACCTCCAATCATTCCTTTTACAGATAGACAAGATCGCAAACCAATTTTTTTAGGATAGTCGTATATAAGGAGACAAATGATTTCATTTTCTTGTTGACTTGGATCAGGTGGGATGACTACCCATACGCCAACAAGAAGCAACAGAAAATAAAGGAGTATTCACATGTCTATTACAAAACTTTTACAAATTAAATATCCAATTTTTCAAGGAGCTATGGCTCAAATTTCTCATTATCAATTAGCTGCAGCTGTATCAGAAGCTGGGGGATTGGGAATTATTGCCTCTGGTGGGATGACTGGAGAACAGTTACGTGAAGAAATTCGTGAGTTAAGAAAGTTGACAGATAAGCCTTTTGGTGTCAATATTATGTTGATGATGAAGAATATCAAAGATATTGTTACAGTTATTATCGAAGAAAAAGTGCCTGTTGTTACAACTGGGGCGGGAACACCAAAACATGTCATGCCTTATTTGAAGGAAGCTGGAATTAAGGTTATTCCAGTTATTGCTAGTGTGAAACATGCTCAAAAAATGCAAGAACTCGGAGTTGATGCTGTTATTGCAGAAGGTTCAGAAGCAGGTGGTCACATCGGAGAAAGTAATACTATGGCTCTTATCCCGCAAATTGTAGATGCTGTTACGATTCCTGTTATCGCAGCAGGAGGAATTGCGGATGGTAGAGGACTAGCTGCAGCCATTGCTTTAGGAGCAGCAGGTGTGCAGATGGGAACTGTTTTTCTAGCTTCAGATGAGTGTCCGATTGCTACAGAGTACAAAGAAGCAGTTTTGGAGGCAAATGACACGGCAACTGCTGTTACTGGACGGATTGCTGGGGCACCAGTTCGTTGCATCCGAAATGCCATGACTGATCATTATATTGAATTAGAGCAAAAAGGAACTAACCGTGAGGAATTAGAGGAAATTACTATCGGATCTCTTTCTAAAGCGGTTTATGAAGGAGATACAGAAAATGGTTCAATGATGAGTGGTCAGATTGCGGGGTTAGTCAAAGAAATCAAACCTTGTAAGTTTATTATAGAGTCTATTGTAAGCCAAGCACAAGAAAGATTGAAAGGTCTTCAGATAGAAGTTGGAGAATAGTCTCTTTTAGTTAAAGAAACTATCGTTAATGAAGAAAATAGAGGATGACTACATCTTCCTCTATTTTTTATGTTCAAATCAAGAAGAAATAGAGACTAAATGTATAAACTCACAGCTAAACTGTTAATGCTAATAGCCATAAACTTCTTTAAAAGTCGCTTTTTGAGGGGTATTATGGTATAATGGGTGCCAAGAGGTTTGGAATGAAAAAATTTTATGTAAGTCCAATTTTTCCTATTCTAGTAGGATTGGTTGCGTTTGGAGTCTTATCCACTTTCATTATTTTTGTTAATAATAATCTGTTGACGGTTTTCATTTTGTTTCTTTTTGTAGGAGGCTATGTTTTTTTATTTAAGAAACTGAGAGTGCATTATACAAGGAGTGATGTAGAACAGATACAGTATGTAAACCACCAAGCGGAAGAAAGTTTGACAGCTCTATTGGAACAGATGCCTGTAGGTGTTATGAAATTGAATTTATCTTCTGGAGAGGTTGAGTGGTTTAATCCCTATGCTGAATTGATTTTGACCAAGGAAGATGGCGATTTTGATTTGGAAGCTGTTCAAACGATTATCAAGGCTTCAGTAGGAAATCCGTCTACTTATGCCAAGCTGGGTGAGAAGCGTTATGCTGTTCATATGGATGCTTCTTCCGGTGTTTTGTATTTTGTAGATGTATCCAGGGAGCAAGCCATAACAGATGAATTAGTAACAAGTCGACCAGTGATTGGAATTGTATCTGTGGATAATTATGATGATTTGGAGGATGCAACTTCTGAGTCAGATATTAGTCAAATCAATAGTTTTGTAGCTAATTTTATATCAGAGTTTTCAGAAAAATACATGATGTTTTCTCGTCGGGTAAGTATGGATCGATTTTATCTATTTACTGACTATACGGTGCTTGAGGGCTTGATGAATGATAAATTTTCTGTTATTGATGCTTTCAGAGAAGAGTCGAAACAGAGACAGTTGCCCTTGACCTTAAGTATGGGATTTTCTTATGGCGATGGAAATCATGATGAAATAGGGAAAGTTGCTTTGCTCAACTTGAATTTGGCTGAAGTACGTGGTGGCGACCAGGTGGTTGTCAAGGAGAATGATGAAACGAAAAATCCAGTCTACTTTGGCGGTGGGTCGGCTGCGTCTATCAAGCGCACTCGTACCCGTACTCGATCAATGATGACAGCTATATCTGATAAGATTCGTAGTGTGGATCAAGTGTTTGTAGTTGGACATAGAAATTTAGATATGGATGCCTTGGGCTCTGCTGTAGGTATGCAGTTGTTCGCCAGCAATGTGATTGAAAATAGCTATGCTCTTTATGATGAAGAACAAATGTCTCCAGATATTGAACGAGCTGTTTCATTTTTAGAAAAAGAAGGAGTTACGAAGTTGTTGTCTGTTAAGGATGCAATGGGGATGGTGACCACTCGTTCTTTGTTGATTCTTGTAGACCATTCAAAGACAGCTTTAACTTTATCAAAAGATTTTTATGATTTGTTTACCCAAACTATTGTTATTGACCACCATAGAAGGGATCAGGATTTCCCAGATAATGCAGTTATTACTTATATCGAAAGTGGTGCAAGCAGTGCCAGTGAGTTGGTAACAGAGTTGATTCAGTTCCAGAATTCTAAGAAAAATCGTTTGAGTCGTATGCAAGCAAGTGTTTTGATGGCTGGTATGATGCTGGATACTAAAAATTTCACCTCACGAGTGACTAGTCGGACATTTGATGTTGCTAGCTATCTCAGAACGAGAGGAAGTGATAGTATTGCTATCCAAGAAATCGCTGCGACAGATTTTGAAGAATATCGTGAGGTCAATGAACTGATTTTACAGGGACGTAAATTAGGTTCAGATGTATTGATAGCAGAGGCTACGGACTCGAAATGCTATGATACAGTTGTTATTAGTAAGGCAGCAGATGCCATGTTAGCTATGTCAGGTATTGAAGCGAGTTTTGTTCTTGCGAAGAATACACAAGGCTTTATCTCCATCTCAGCTCGCAGTCGTAGTAAGCTGAATGTACAAAGGATTATGGAAGAGTTAGGCGGTGGAGGCCACTTTAATTTGGCAGCAGCTCAAATTAAAGATTTAACCTTGTCAGAAGCAGGTGAAAAACTGACAGAAATTGTATTAAATGAAATAAAGGAAAAGGAGAAAGAAGAATGAAAGTGATCTTTTTAGCAGATGTTAAAGGAAAAGGTAAAAAAGGCGAAATTAAGGAAGTACCAACAGGGTATGCGCAAAACTTTCTTATCAAAAAGAATCTAGCCAAAGAAGCAACTGCTCAAGCAGTAGGTGAACTTCGTGGTAAACAAAAATCCGAAGAGAAAGCTCACGCTGAGATGATTGCAGAAGCAAAAGCAATTAAAGCCCAACTTGAAGCAGAAGAAACTGTTGTAGAATTTGTTGAAAAAGTTGGTCCAGATGGTCGTACCTTTGGCTCTATTACCAATAAGAAGATTGCAGAAGAATTGCAAAAGCAATTTGGAATTAAGATTGATAAACGTCATATTCAAGTACAAGCTCCGATTCGAGCGGTTGGTTTGATTGATGTGCCAGTGAAAATCTATCAAGATATCACAAGTGTAATCAATCTTCGTGTGAAAGAAGGATAAGTTTACACCTTCTTGACAAGATTGTAAAAGGAAGGGAAGTCTGATGGCAGAAGTAGAAGAGTTACGAGTAAAACCTCAAGATATCTTAGCTGAGCAATCCGTTTTAGGGGCTATCTTTATTGACGAGAGTAAGCTTGTTTTTGTGCGAGAATATATTGAGTCTCAGGACTTTTTTAAGTATGCCCATCGTTTGATTTTCCAAGCTATGGTTGATTTATCCGATCGTGGTGATGCTATAGATGCAACAACGGTTCGTACTATCCTTGATAATCAAGGTGATTTACAGAATATTGGTGGCTTGTCTTACTTGGTTGAGATTGTCAATTCTGTGCCAACTTCTGCTAATGCGGAGTATTATGCTAAAATCGTTGCAGAAAAGGCTATGCTACGGCGTTTAATCGCCAAGTTGACAGAGTCTGTCAACCAAGCTTACGAGGCTTCGCAACCAGCTGATGAAATCATTGCTCAGGCAGAAAAAGGCCTGATTGATGTCAGCGAAAATGCTAATCGAAGTGGATTTAAGAACATTCGAGATGTGTTGAATGTCAACTTTGGAAATCTGGAAGCTCGCTCGCAACAAACGACCGATATTACAGGTATTGCGACAGGTTATCGTGATTTGGATCATATGACGACTGGTTTGCATGAGGAGGAGTTGATCATCCTAGCAGCTCGTCCAGCGGTTGGTAAGACAGCCTTTGCTTTGAATATTGCTCAGAATATTGGGACTAAGTTGGACAAGACAGTAGCTATTTTCTCACTGGAAATGGGTGCGGAAAGTCTAGTGGATCGTATGTTGGCGGCAGAAGGTTTGGTGGAATCCCATTCTATCCGTACGGGTCAATTGACCGATGAGGAGTGGCAAAAGTATACCATTGCTCAAGGGAACCTAGCCAACGCAAGTATCTATATCGATGATACGCCAGGTATTCGGATTACAGAGATTCGTTCTCGTTCTCGTAAACTGGCTCAAGAAACTGGGAATCTTGGTTTGATTTTGATAGACTATTTGCAGCTTATCACGGGAACTGGTCGGGAAAATCGTCAACAAGAGGTTTCAGAAATTTCACGTCAGTTGAAAATTTTAGCTAAGGAACTGAAGGTTCCAGTAATCGCTCTGAGTCAGTTGTCTCGTGGTGTAGAACAACGTCAGGACAAGAGACCGGTCTTGTCTGATATTCGTGAATCTGGGTCTATTGAGCAGGACGCTGATATCGTAGCTTTTCTCTATCGCGATGACTACTATGAACGTGGTGGTGAAGAAGAGGACGGTATCCCAAATAATAAGGTGGAAGTTATTATCGAGAAAAACCGTAGTGGAGCTCGTGGAACAGTGGAATTGATTTTCCAAAAAGAATACAATAAATTTTCAAGTATCTCAAAAAGGGAGGCATAAAATGACAGATGCATTTACAGATGTAGCTAAGATGAAAAAAATCAAAGAGGAAATTAAGGCGCATGAGGGTCATGTAATTGAAATGACTTTGGAAAATGGTCGTAAGCGCCAAAAAAATAGATTGGGTAAGTTAATTGAAGTTTATCCATCCCTATTTATTGTGGAATTTGGGAATGTGGAAGGAGATAAACAAGCTAATGTTTACGTTGAATCCTTTACTTACTCAGATATTCTTACTGAAAAGAATTTGATTCATTATCTGGACTAAAGTGAGAAATTTTCTCACTTTTTCTTTTTTCTCCGAATAGTTTAAGTGAAGGCAATCTTCGATTTATATTATTTTCAAGGAGGAAGAATGAAAATTTTACCGTGTATAGCAAGAGGGACAAGTTATTGTTTGAAGATGTCAGTTAAAAAGGTTGTTCCTTTTTTAGTAGTAGGATTGATGCTAGCAGCGGGTGATAGTGTCTATGCCTATTCTGGAGCGAATGGATCGATTGCGCGAGGGGATGATTATCCTGTTTATTATAAAAATGGGAGCCAGGAGATTGATCAGTGGCGCATGTATTCTCGTCAGTGTACTTCTTTTGCAGCCTTTCGCTTGAGTAGTGTCAATGGTTTTGAGATTCCAAGGGCTTATGGAAATGCGAATGAATGGGGGCATCGTGCTCGTCGTGAAGGCTATCGTGTAGATAATACACCGACGATTGGCTCCATTGCTTGGTCTACTGCAGGAACTTATGGGCATGTTGCCTGGGTGTCAAATGTAATGGGAGATCAGATTGAGATCGAGGAATATAACTATGGTTATACAGAAGCCTATAATAAACGAAGTATAAAAGCAAATACGATGACAGGATTTATTCATTTTAAAGATTTGGATAGTGGCAGTGTTGGGAATAGTCAATCCTCAGCTTCAACAGGAGGAATACATTATTTTAAGACCAAGTCTGCTATCAAAACTGAACCCCTAGCTAGTGCAACTGTGATTGATTACTATTATCCTGGAGAGAAGGTTCATTATGATCAAATTCTCGAAAAAGATGGGTACAAGTGGTTGAGTTATACAGCTTATAACGGAAGTCGTCGCTATATCCAGCTAGAGGGGATGACTTCTTCACAGAATTATCAGAACCAATCAGGAAATAGTTCTAATTATAGCTCAAATACTGGATTGACTGTTGGTTGGAAGAAAACAAATGGTAGTTGGTATCATTTCAAATCAAATGGTTCTAAATCAACGGGATGGTTGAAAGATGGTTCTAGCTGGTATTATTTGAAATCATCTGGTGAAATGCAGACAGGCTGGTTAAAGGAAAATGGCTCGTGGTACTATCTGGATAGTTCAGGGGCAATGAAAACAGGCTGGTATCAGGTCTCTGGTAAGTGGTATTATTCTTACTCTTCAGGCGCCTTAGCTGTCAATACGACGGTGGATGGCTACAGAGTAAACAGTAATGGAGAACGAGTATAGAAAATTGGAGTAGGAAATTTTTCCTGCTCTTTTCTGTAAGCAGTTTCCTTGACATTTTTCTTATTTTGCGCTATCATATATCCATATAATATATGGGAGTCTGTGTACAGTCTGAGAGGAAGCGTTAAGCTTCGACCGCACCTGATCTGGGTAATGCCAGCGTAGGGAACGATACTTAGTCTATTCTTGACCTTTTCCATATATGGCAAAGGTTTTTCTTTTTGTCAAAGGAAAACGAGAAGAGGAGGTTTTTATGAAAGCAAGCATTGCCTTGCAAGTTTTACCCCTAGCGCAGGGGATTGATCGGATAGCTGTTATCGATCAGGTCATTGCTTATCTGCAAGTTCAAGAAGTGACGATGGTGGTGACACCATTTGAAACGGTCTTGGAAGGGGAGTTTGATGAGCTTATGCGCATTCTAAAAGAAGCGCTGGAAGTGGCAGGGCAGGAGGCAGATAATGTCTTTGCCAATGTCAAAATAAATGTAGGAGAGATTTTAAGTATTGATGAGAAACTTGAAAAGTATACTGAGACGACACATTAGTCTATTGGGCTTTCTGGGAGTCTTGTCAATCTGGCAGTTAGCAGGTTTTCTTAAACTTCTCCCCAAGTTTATCCTGCCGACACCTCTTGAAATTCTCCAGTCCTTTGTTCGTGACAGAGAATTTCTCTGGCACCATAGCTGGGCGACCTTGAGAGTGGCTTTATTGGGACTGATTTTGGGAGTCTTGATTGCCTGTCTCATGGCTGTACTTATGGATAGTTTAACTTGGCTCAATGACCTGATTTACCCTATGATGGTGGTTGTTCAGACCATTCCGACCATTGCCATAGCTCCTATCTTGGTCTTGTGGCTAGGTTATGGGATTCTGCCCAAGATTGTCTTGATTATTTTGACGACAACTTTTCCTATCATCGTCAGTATTTTGGACGGTTTTAGGCATTGTGACAAGGATATGCTGACCTTGTTTAGTCTGATGCGAGCCAATCCTTGGCAAATCCTGTGGCATTTTAAAATCCCGGTCAGCCTGCCTTACTTTTATGCAGGGCTAAGGGTTAGCGTCTCCTACGCCTTTATCACAACAGTGGTATCTGAGTGGTTGGGAGGCTTTGAGGGTCTTGGTGTTTATATGATTCAGTCCAAAAAACTGTTTCAGTATGATACCATGTTCGCTATTATTATTCTGGTATCGATTATCAGTCTTCTGGGTATGAAGCTGGTCGATATTAGTGAAAAATATGTTATTAAATGGAAACGTTCGTAGAATAAGAATGTTTCTGAAAAAGAAAAGAGGAAATCAAAATGAAGAAAACATGGAAAGTGTTTTTAACGCTTGTGACAGCTCTTGTAGCTGTTGTGCTTGTGGCCTGTGGTCAAGGAACTGCTTCTAAAGACAACAAAGAGGCAGAACTCAAGAAAATCGACTTTATCCTAGACTGGACACCAAATACCAACCACACAGGGCTTTATGTTGCCAAGGAAAAAGGTTATTTCAAAGAAGCTGGAGTGGATGTTGACTTGAAATTGCCACCAGAAGAAAGTTCTTCTGACTTGGTTATCAACGGAAAGGCACCATTTGCAGTGTATTTCCAAGACTACATGGCTAAGAAATTGGAAAAAGGAGCAGGAATCACTGCCGTTGCAGCTATTGTTGAACACAATACATCAGGAATCATCTCTCGTAAATCTGACAATGTAAGCAGTCCGAAGGACTTGGTTGGTAAGAAATACGGAACTTGGAATGACCCAACTGAACTTGCTATGTTGAAAACCTTAGTAGAATCTCAAGGTGGAGACTTTGAGAAGGTTGAAAAAGTACCAAATAACGACTCAAACTCAATCACACCGATTGCCAATGGCGTCTTTGATACTGCTTGGATCTACTACGGTTGGGATGGTATCCTTGCCAAATCTCAAGGTGTAGATGCTAATTTCATGTACTTGAAAGACTACGTTAAAGAATTTGACTACTATTCACCAGTAATCATCGCAAACAACGACTATTTGAAAGACAACAAAGAAGAAGCTCGCAAAGTTATCCAAGCTATCAAAAAAGGATACCAATATGCTATGGAGCATCCAGAAGAAGCTGCGGATATTCTCATCAAGAATGCACCTGAACTAAAGGAAAAACGTGACTTTGTCATCGAATCTCAAAAATACTTGTCAAAAGAATACGCAAGCGACAAGGAAAAATGGGGTCAATTTGACGCAGCTCGCTGGAATGCCTTCTACAAATGGGATAAAGAAAATGGTATCCTTAAAGAAGACTTGACAGACAAAGGCTTTACCAATGAATTTGTGAAATAATGACAGAAATTAGACTAGAACACGTCAGTTATGCCTATGGTCCAGAGAGGATTTTAGAGGACATCAATCTGAAAGTGACTTCAGGTGAAGTGGTCTCTATCTTAGGCCCAAGTGGTGTAGGAAAGACCACCCTCTTTAATCTAATCGCTGGGATTTTAGAAGTTCAGTCAGGGAGAATTGTCCTTGATGGCGAGGAAAATCCTAAGGGGCGCGTGAGTTATATGTTGCAAAAGGATCTGCTCTTGGAGCACAAGACGGTGCTTGGTAATATCATTCTGCCCCTCTTGATTCAAAAGGTGGATAAGGCGGAAGCTATTGCTCGCGCAGATGAAATTCTTGCGACCTTCCAGTTGACAGCTGTAAGAGATAAATACCCTCATGAACTCAGTGGTGGGATGCGCCAGCGTGTAGCCTTGCTCCGAACCTACCTTTTCGGTCACAAGCTCTTTCTCTTAGATGAAGCCTTTAGCGCCTTGGATGAAATGACCAAGATGGAACTTCACGCTTGGTACCTTGAGATTCACAAGCAGTTGCAGCTGACGACCCTGATTATCACGCATAGTATCGAAGAGGCCCTCAATCTTAGCGACCGCATCTATATCTTGAAAAATCGCCCTGGGCAGATTATTTCAGAAATTAAACTAGATTGGTCTGAAGATGAGGACAAGGAAGTCCAAAAGATTGCCTACAAACGTCAAATCTTGGCAGAATTGGGCTTAGATAAGTAGAAAAATAGGGAGTTGGTGAAGATTATCCTTTACCGGCGCCCTTTTTCTTTTAAAAATGAGAAAATTTCGGTATAATAGTCAATTATACCGAAATCATTCTATAATCGTTGATACATAAGGGTTTTATGTATCGCTGTTTTAATTTTGTGGACTTTTTTAAGAACTTTTTATTTTTTCGAGGGCAGTTTCAAAGAATGAGACTGCTCTTTTTTGGTTTTCTTTTGATAAATGGCTGTAAGTGTCCATAGTTACAGATATTTTTGCATGGCCAAGCCGTGTCTGTATCTCCTTGTAAGGTAGACCAGCATTAAGCAAGATACTAGCGTGAGTGTGTCGGAAAGCATGAAAGCCTAAGTCAGTACAGTTAGCGTTTTTTAAGTGCTTATGTAGGCGATAATCAACCTTTCGAGTATTGACATAGTTGTCAAAGCTATCAGAGAATACTTTCTCATAGGTTAGGCCAATATTTCTACCGTTTTCTGCTTGTCTTGCTCGGTAGAGACGAAGCATGAGCACTGTTTTATGATCGATATCTAGAACTCTATAACTTGATTTTGTCTTAGGAGTGTTTACCTGGTTTAAAATGTTGAGTGTTTTGTTAATATCGATTGTTCCGTTCTGCAGGTCAATATCAGACCATTCCAGGGCAAGACATTCACGGATGCGAAGTCCAGTAGCTAGGAGCGTTTTATAAAGCACAGTATCATAGAAATTGATAAAGGTATTCTCCAGATTATCGAGATAGGAGAGGAAGTTTTTAAGTTCCTGATCTTGAAAGTATTTAATTTCTTGTTTATCTCTGGTTATCTTTCTGGGAATGACAACATCACGAGCAGGGTTATTATCTAATGCCTGGATAGAAACTCCGTACTGTAGAATACGTTTATTTAAGGCATGAAGATGATTGTATTCTTTATACCCCGTTCCGTCCTGATTGTACTCATCAGCCCACTTATTTACCTGAGTTTGGATAATGACAGGTGTAAGTTTATCTAGTTTGTAAGTACCAAATGAGGGTAAGAGGTAATTATTTAAGCAACCTCTTATCTTTATCTGCGTATTAGTCTTTATGGTATGCTGGTAGGTTTGCCAAAATAAGTCCACAAGTTCGCTATAGGTTGTTATATGTGAGCGTTGTTTCCGTGTAGAGCCGTTTTTCTCAAATGCTACCTTAGCCTGGGTGACCTTGTTTTTGAGTTCTTTCTTTGTTCGTGCTGATATGGTAGTCTTGACCTTCTTACCAGTCACAGAATCAATGCCAAGATAGATACTGGAGCGGTAGACTGCTGATCCGTCTTTTTTCGTATGTTGTGTAATTTTCATGGTTTTAACTCCTTTTTCCATCAGCAGGCAAGCAATTAGAAAAGGTTTTGAGTTTATACCATGCGAGGAGCTACGAGAATGCCCCTATTTTCGATTTTAAGCAGTCAGACGGTAAATTGTACCAGAATAGAAAACAAGGCGAATATGGGGCTTATATGAGATTTTAAGAAAGTCCCTATATTGCAAGAGTTTTATTTAGAAAATAAAAAGGAAGTAACAACTAAGCTACTTCCCTGGAGCGCTGAGGCTCAAAGTTTAAAAAACATGAGGGTAAACCTCTAAGTAACTTAATTATAGATTAAAGTCTAATAGATGTTAATCAGCAGGTAAGCAATTAGAAATGGTTTCATTGATTAAACCTCAAAATAATGCACAAAAGGAGCTTCGTTAAAAGCCCCTTTTGGTAGGTCACTACTGCAACCATTCATTAAGATTAAATAAATTATAATCCATTTGGAGATATATGTAAACAAATTAGCGAATAAGTTCGCCTTTTTTCGTCCTAAAACTGTCCCTTCCGTGTTGTTTCGTAGTCTAGTGATTCTCCTTTCTATTTGTCAATTTTGCCGTTTTTTGCACTTTAGTCTGTAAAATTGGTTTTCTATTCTTCAATTTCCTCCATTTTTGCACAATAGACCGTAGAAATAGGGTTGCTATTGGTGAATATGGGGGAGTTTTTTATTTTAAGTTATGTTTACTAGAATATAAAAAGAAAAGTAGCCGTATCAAATACGGCTACTATCACGTTATGGATCTAAAATCCAAATGTAAACTTTATGGAGCTAAACTCCTAATAGCTGTATTGTAATATAATTATTAAAAAATGTCAAGAGATTAGAAAAGGTATAATTCTTTTAACTTTTCGTTAATTTTGTCCAATGTGTTATCAGATACTTTCATTTTTCCGATTGGATCTAATCTATTTTTCTTTAAAATTCTATCTTTGCTGATTGTTTGAAGGTTATTACACTTGGCATAAGAACGCTTAATGTATTTTTTGTAGTATTGAGTTAATTCAATAACGTCATTTATTTCTGATTGTGTCCGTTTAAGGTTATCATCGTCTATTATCTTAGGTTGAATTATTTCGTTTGAAAATTGTTCTGTATAAGCTTGGTAGACATCCGATAAGGCAGCTTCAGTAATTGCATTATTGGAATCTAAATATTTTAGGTAGGCAAATAATTCTTTGTGTAATTTTTCAATATATTCATCAAGCAAAATAGAAGGATATTCTGCAATGACTTCGTCTATGAGTACAGTATCTATTTGATTTTTAGATGTTAGGGGAATTACTGTAAGTGTTTTTTTATAGGGACTATCTACTTTGTCTAAGACAATAGCCCAATGATTATTTGATAATTCTCCGCCTATATTTACACCGAACTCTACGAATACCAGAGAACCACGACTGAATTTCCAATATTTTCTTTTTTGAGTCTTGGCTTCAAATAAGAATTGTTCAGATTGTCTTTTAACTGCTGGTGCAAGAAATCTGTATTTAGAAGATGTATGCTTTGCTTTACCAATTTTATAGAGTTTTTCAACTTCTATGTAGTTTTGTTTGGTTTGTTCAAAATATGGATTTTCTTTGTTCATTTTAATTCTCTCTATATATGTCCACGATTTCGCCGATGGTTTAGAAGATATTAGTCATCTCTATTTGTCAAATTTGCCGTTTTTTACACTTTAGTCTGTAAAATTGGCTTTCTATTTTTCATTTTCCCTTGTTTTTGCACAATAGACCTTAGAAATAGGGGCGCTATTGGAGAATATGGGGGAGTTTTTTAATTTACGATGATTTCTCCAACAGGGATAAAATCTTTTTGTTTTGAAGATTTTGCGATTAAGTCGTATTGATCAGCAGATTTTTCATACCCAAGGGAAAGAGTAGTATTGTCGTCTGGTAATTTTTTAGCAAACTCAGATATAGACATCCGAAATACGGTAATTGCATTTTGCTGATTAGTTGTAGCAGAATTTGAATTGATTGCGGCCATGGTCTCTTTTGCGTTATCTTTAGCCGTTCCAGTTAGCAAAATCATGATTGTATCATGCGGTTCGGATGAATCTGAATCGATTACGTTATTTTGAATTTTAACGCTTATTGCGCCAGTTGATTCAGGATCTAATTTTGATTTGATTTCAGAAATTAAATCATCGTATTTACTGTTATCTACTTTGGCTTTTGTGTTTGTTGAAGTAGTATTTTTTTGCTCCGTTTTTGGTTGCTCCGAGCTATCTTTGGTAGTTGATTGATTGTTAGAGCAAGCTACTAGAATGGTAGCAGAAAGTAAAATAGTTGACGTGCTTAGTAATTTTTTCATAAGTAGCCTCCTATATGCTGATTGTTTTCTAATAAAAGATGGGGAATTTTTATAGAATTTTCTCAAAAACCATTGTAGCCTGGATACGGTCACCACCACCCAGTCCTTTGCTTCCACCATTGGCGGTTGTGATGGTATGTAGGCGATAACCTTTTGAAGCTTGTTTATTGATAACATCTTCTAATTCTGTAAGGTTTCCTGATCCAGTGCCGAAAAACTTTTCTTTCAACGTTACCTGGAGGACAACGTAGTGTAGTCCATTTACTCCAGATGCAGTAGAAAAACTACCTTCTTGTTTTACAGTGTCAAAAAATCCCATGGGTGTTACTCCTTTTTAGTTTTTTATCAGATAATTTTATGTAAATTCCAAATTATTGTTTATCAGGATGCTCTTCTATGACACCGATTCCTTTATTTTTTTCGTATAGACTATTTACTAGTTGCATAACGATTTTTTTATCAGATGTTGGAAGGGTTAGAAAAGAACCGAAAAAATCTTTAAAAACTATTGGCAGTTGTCCAAGAGCTATATAGATTCTTGAAATATTATCAGAAAGAGTACCATATATTTCCTCATCATAATCTTCAGCTTGAGTTTTTTTCCACTCTTCAAGAATAAGATTCTTAATATCTTGTTCGATTATAGGGAGCTTATCAGTTTCTACTAAAAGAGATAAATCCCACTTCCCGTTTTTTCGATTAGTTTCATCGTATTCTGAAATTATATTTTTTAAATCTGGGTTAGTGCGTAATAATCTTGCCATATTTTGATAGCTACCTAATGCTTCATTTTGGATAGTTTTATCATATCCCAGCAGATAACCAATGTTAACTTTAAAATACTCCGCTAGTTTTTGTATATATTCATATTTAATTTTTAATTCTGGTTCTTTTTCCCAACGTGATATAGTCATTTCTGACACACCAAGAAGTTCAGCAAGTGTTTTCTGGGTATCCCCTTTGTTTTTTCGTAACTCTTGTAATCTGTTCATTATATATTACCTCAGGATAATTATAACATAAAAAAATAATTTTTTAACAAAAATGTTAGAAATTGTTGACAACTAACATTTTATTTAGTAAAATACAAGAGAACTAACAAAAATGTTATAAAGAAAGGAGGAACTTACATTGCTTATTACCTCAACACAAGCAAAAGCGATTCGCCGAAAGCAAGCTGATAAGAAATTGACTGCTAAGCAAGCAGGCGAAGAAATCGGAGTTACACAAGTTACCTATCGAAAAATTCGAGACGGTGGCGAAGTCAAGCCGAGCATTTACCAAAAAGCCATGGAATGGCTAGCTGAAGATTACTAGAAAGGGACATAAGACAGAATCTAGAAATATTTTGCTTGCTACCTATGGCAGTATCAAGGGTTTGTAGGGGTTTATTCTCTCCTAAATTTTCCCTACCTCAATGATTTACTTTGGTACTGTTTTAGGTGGCAAGCATTGACAAAAGAAGAAAGGAGCGAACCAATGGAACTGGTTTATATGGACGGCAAGAAAGAGCCGTATACTACGAGCGAGATTATCGCTGAATGTGCTGAAGTACAGCACCATACTATTACACGCTTAGTCAGAGACAATAAAGCTGATTTTGAAGCGTTGGGAATACTTGGATTTAAAATCCATAAATTAGATAAGAGAGGGCAACCGAAAAAAATTTATCTTCTGAATGAGCAACAAGCTACCTTGCTGATCACTTATCTAAAGAATACCGAACCAGTACGGCAATTCAAAAAGAACCTAGTCAAAGCATTCTTTGAAATGCGTGATGAACTTTCTAAACGCTATCTTCAACGGGAACTGGAAAAGCCAAAGCGCAAGACCTTAACCGAAGCTATCAAATCATGGGAGAAAGCACCTCAGCATGCCTATAGTACACTTACAAACTTACTACTAAAGGGAGCGACTGGGAAAAACAAGTCCCAACTCATGCAAGAGCGAGAAAGTGAAAACGGTATTGATAGTTTAACCAGTGATGAACTGACAAGCTATCAGCGTTTGGAAGATATGGCAATAGCTATGATCAACTTGAATATGAGATATTCAGAAA
This sequence comes from Streptococcus pneumoniae, assembly GCF_001096185.1. Taxonomy (GTDB): domain Bacteria; phylum Bacillota; class Bacilli; order Lactobacillales; family Streptococcaceae; genus Streptococcus; species Streptococcus pneumoniae_B. The sequence continues at coordinate 454,465 of NZ_CRPU01000001.1, read as the reverse complement.
TTAAAGAACTAATTTTTAAAGCATAGGAGTATAGAAAATGGAAAATGATTTTAAGACAGTTACAAATGCCAAGGGAGTAGAAATTCCTAAGTATCCCAAGGATTTTAAAAAGCTAGTTGAGAAAGACAGACAACTAGCCGAATATCTTTGTATGAACTACGAGAACTTGGACAGTGAAGACCTGGGCGCATTTCTTGAAACGGTGGAGCAAGGATTCAGCTGGATTCTGGATCTTATCGAAAGTAAAGACTTGCTTTATAAACCAAAGTCAGGTAGTAATCATGCAAAAAGAAAATAAAAAAATCACTTGCTCAAATTTTGACCGAGGAGAGCAAGCGACACAATTCAGAGTATAGAAATTTTTTCTATGCTTTGATTATAGCAAAAAATATCTATTCTATCAAATACCTAAAGAAAAACCGAAGAGCAGGCAAGCAATTAGAAAAGGTTTTGAAATCAAGCGCTGACAGGGTGATTCTAAGACCTTGTTTAGCTGAAAGATGGGTAATTACTCACGAAACACCGCTACAAGCGTTCGCCAACTTGGGGCAATCGCCCAGCGTTTGGAGTGGTGAAGCATACCATATAGAAAACAGGCAAGAAAAAGGACAAGGAAAGGCTAATGGAGAAAAATATGACTCTAGATCTAGATAACATGACACAATCAGAATTTGACAACCGAATTACTGAAATCAAGGATAGAAATCCGAACCTCTTTCAGTTCATCATTGACTTTTTAGATGATAAAGTAACTCCAGAAGAGGTGTACGACTTTCTGAAGATGGAGCACAGCTATCAAGTGAATTATATCAAGAATTACCAAGCGAGGGCATAGCATGAATGAACTAGATTTAAGCAATACGCAGGCGCTTATTTTTACCGTGATATTGGTTGGCTTTCTCATGTATCTAAACCACCGAGACCGTCAAAAAAGCGCCCAAATTGAGCGAGAAAGTACACAGACAATAGAAACACCTATCAAGGATTTAAGCCCTGATTATGGGCGATATATTCAGCTTGCAGGGGTTAAACCATGGGGTACTAAGATGTTTGAAAAAATGATTGAAGATTTAAAGTCTAAGATTTTGGAAGCGGTGGAACGGTATTTAAAAAGCCATGAGAAAGTACCTCAAAAAAGATTAGATTTGATCAGTAAGGTGGAACTAAAGGAAGAACTGGGCATAGGAGATAAAACCTTGATAAAATGGGAAGGTGCAGGACTACCGCAGTATATACCGCCTATTGAAGATACTAGAAAAGCGTATTATAAAATCTCAGACGTTTTAAAGTTCCTGGGGGTAGATGATGGCAAAGACTAAAGTATATTTTTGGTTGAAAATTGATAAGAAATTTTTTGACAACCTATTTATTAAGCGACTAAAAAGTATGCCTGGTGGCTATACCATGATAGTGATCTATATGCGTATGATGTTAGAAAGTCTTGAAAGTGATTGTATTCTGTATTACGAAGGGTACTTTGAAACCTTAAAAGAAGAACTGGCCTTGAAATTAGATGTTTCTGAAGATGATATATCTATGACTATAGCTTATTTTACGCAATGTGGCCTGATTCAGATTGATGAAGATAAAAATGCCGAGTTAACACAAGCAAAAGCTTTGGTACAACAAGAAACAAACCACGCTGCATATATGAGAAGCTACCGCAAAGAGCAACAAGAGAAAGAAAATAATCTTACATTGTTATCTAATAATTTTACAACGTTATCTACATGTAAGACAGAGAAAGAGATAGATAAAGAGAAAGAGTTAGAGCAAGATTTAAAGTTAGATATAAATAAAGAATATATAGTCGAGGGAACCTCGCCTAATGAGCAAAGCTCATCTTTCACTTTTCCTACTGGGCTTGAAGAAACAGCTATAAAAGATTTAGAGAAAACAAAACATAAAGAACTTTGGATTCCTATTGCTTATCTGAATCAAGTAGCTAATAAGCGGTATAAGTTTGTTGATAAGACTAAAAGGCTTTTGCTAGCACGATTCAAAGAAGGCTATACACTTGAAGATTTTAAACAGGTGATAGATATTAAAACGGCAGAATGGAAGGATAGTCCTGAATTTTCTAAATATCTGAGACCTGAAACACTTTTCGGATCTAAGTTTGACGGTTATTTGAATCAAAAGCCTAAAACCATAAAAGGGGAGTCTAGAGATAACTTCCCAGACCTACCATTTTAGGAGTTGCAAGGATGAAGGAACAATTTAAAGAATTTAATAACAGAAAAATATCAGATAAAGTTTGTGATATTCATCAGGTAAATTACTGGGAAATTTCTATACCTGTAGTAGGGGGTTCAGAAAGAAAAATACAACCATTTTGCCCGGAGTGTGTGAAGGGGGATATTAAACAAAAAGAGAAAGACCTATTACAGCGGTTTGATGATAGACAAACATATTTTAAAACTTATGATGTATTAATGCGTGATAGTACAATTCCTAAAGAGTTAAAGGGAGCGACATTTGATAATTTCTTTGTTAAGACTACAGAGGAAGGTCAGATGTTAGAGTTTGTAAAGGGTCAAGCCCAGAAATACCTTGCAGGTATGACGGGAAATACTTTAATCAGCGGTAGCACAGGAATAGGAAAAAGTCATTTATCGCTTGCCCTGGCCAAAGAAATCAATGAGAGTTTCAGAGAGAAGAACGATCCTAAGAGTGTCTTATTTGTCAGTTTAACCGAGATTATCAAGCAGATAAAAGAAGGATGGGCTTATGGAAGAAATGCAAACTTAACAGAGTATGAGGCAGTTAAAAAGCTAGTTGATGTTGATTTTCTAATCATAGATGACCTGGGGGCAAAAAATGGAACAATCACTCCTAAGAGCGATTGGGAACAGGATTTCTTGTTTGATATTATCAATAATCGAGAAACTACGATTTTCAACACGAACCTAGATAGTAGTGAACTGCGAACTGTTTATAATGCTAGAAACTCAAGTAGAATTTTGAAAGGTTTAGAGGGGAACACTTTTAAGGCTTTCACAATCAAAGATAAGCGATATACGATTAACACAGTGAGAGGAGAGAAAGGTTAATAGATATGGATGAAATGAAATTTTCAACAGAAAAAGGCTTTATTGTCTACGAAAAATGTGGTCTAATAGAGATAGAAAAAGTTCCAAGATTTGGAGAGATAACTTTAGTCTACTCAGATGGAAAATTTACTCATCTAGTCAAAAAAGAAACTAAAAAATAAGTCTATTGAGAACAACTCAGGGGCATACCGTAAGCATATGATGCTAGTGGTATGCCCTTTTTTGCTTGAGAAGAAAGGAGGTGAAGAAGATGACGGTAGATACTTCATTAGGGTATGTGGTAGCTAGTAAGTTTTCTATTGATCCGGAAAAAAGACAGAAAATATTTTCAAAATGTAAAAATGAAGATAGCAGTTTAGAAAGTGGGAACCATGAAATACTAGAAAAATATGCTGACGAAAACAAAAAATCAACAGTTAGAAAAAATGATTTTAAAAGCTCGTAGAGTTCTAAAAGAAAAGCTAAGAGCTAAGAATTTTAGAAAAAATTATAAACAACGAGGAGCAATAAAGAGATAAAGGAGTATAAAATGGCTAAAAAATTTAGTTTGGTAGAAAAGTATGTAAGAAGTAGAGGAATGAGTATTGATGATGAAAAATCAAAAACAGGTTTAATATTATCACAAGATATAACAAGTATCTATGACGTTCCTGAAGAAGGGAAAGAATTAGTGGATCTTGTTAATGTGATTGAGCATACGGGTACTGGTGGAACATATGAAACTGTAGGTTTTGACGATGAACATCTATCAGAACTTGAATTGGAAGAGTTTAGAGAAAGTGAAATTGTAGAACTTAGAAAAAAACAGATTAGAACTAAGTTCGAACACAAGACATTTTCAGGCCGTATCCCCTTATCGTCTGAACAAGTTGATGATGGAGAATATAATATATTAGACTTCTTAAGTAACAAAATTACCCGTCTTTGTCGTAAAACACGTAATATTGAAATTGGAAAAATTCTAAAAGAAGCACCTGAAAAAATGTTTCTAATTTTGACGAATTGAAAGACACCATAAACGATTTGAATCCTGAACGTCATAATACTCTTGTATTAAGTCAGTCGCTATTTAAGTTTTTAGATAAAGAGAAATCTAGTGATGGAAATTATATTTTAAAAATTAACAAGAAGGAACGATACTCAGAAAACTTATACGTTGATGATGTTATTGTTGTGTCTGATGAAGTACTAGGAGTAAAAGGCGATAAAGTTGCTTTCGTTGGGGATTTGTACAATTTCGCTACTTTATTTGAAAGAAATAAAAATAGCTTACGTTGGGTAAGTGAATCCGTTATTTATGGAATGAGTTTAATGCTTTATACTCGTTTCGTTGTGAAGAAAATTGAAACGGATTGCGCTTTCTTTATAAAATGGAATTAGGAGATAGGGGATGGATATTAGAGAAGTATTATCAATATTAGAAAATCTTGATGATAAAAAAGATAAGATTGCAAAAGCAAGAACAAAGTTGGAAGAAAAAAGAAAAACAATTACTGGAGAGAAGAAGGTTTCATTTGATAATATGGATTCTTTTTTTGAGGATAATGCTACTTCCTTAGAAAAAATTACTAACATGAGTGAATCAATCAATCTTTTAGAGAAAGAGTATGATACTTATTTCTGGGAGGCAAAGGCAGCGATATTTGAATATATCTTTAAAGAGACTAAGCGAAGAGCTGAAGAAAAGAAAATCTATAAACGTTACCAGAAGAAACTTAGGATAATTTTAGATGCCTACGATGAAATTCAAGCACTAAAGAAAGATGTAGAAGAAATACATAAAGGCGTAGTTGGAGAAATAACTCAGGAGCATTCTCTTGCAGTATATCGGACAGAAGTAAATCCAACAAGCATCCTTCCGTTCTTAAATCCTGATGTCAGTGGGCATATGAATTTTTCTAAGGAATATCGTGAGATTAAAGAGTATTTAGGTAAAGAGTAATTCATTAGAAACAAGGCTGATTTGAATATCAAGAAATTGATAGCTATATCAAAAATGGCCTTGTTTTTAAGTTCAGTAAATTAGTTTCACAAAATGAAGAAAGCATAAACTAAAACAGAGTATAGGCTTGGAAGCCATGTATATCAGTAAGTTATAGAATGGGGTGAGTTTCACAGAATGTAAGATATGAGAAACTGAGGGGATAAATTAAAGAAATTTCCCTTGAACTTGTCATACTGAAGAGTTGTCAAACTTAAAACAATGATACCTGGTAAGTGGAGTGTTGGAAGGCTTTTAGCGCTTTTTGTCAGTTTGACAGAATTTACAATTTGACAAATTGAAAGATAAAGAAATTTTTAAATTTAAGTGGAGGTACTTGCCTATGTACGAGTTGAGTAACAGAGATCTGGACGGGATAGATATTGAGTTAGGACGATATAGAACGCTTGCTAATAAAATTTATTTGAGAAGACAGGAACTAATACATAATAAGAAACATAGCGCTGAAGATTGTACTGGTGGGAAAGGCAAGACAGTATATAGTCCTACTGAAGCGACAATCATTAGAATTGAAGAAGACCAAACACTAAGATATTTAGAAGGCTTCAAACTAGTTGTAGATACCTTGATGGAAAACTTAATTGAAAGTGATCTAGTAATTTTTAAAATGAGATATTTAGAAGCTGGTGCGACTTGGGAAGACGTGGCAGAGAAACTAAATAAAACTAACCGTTATATAAATAGCCGTAGAAAGGTAATCGCTAAAAGATTTATAGAACTGAAAGGATATTGACACTCCCCCCCACTTTGTAAAGCATTTTCGTTGATTTTAGGTACCGGGAGCGGTAACTTTTTCCAAGTCGGAAGCTGTCAACCAAAAAGGGGGTAAAAAGTTGATATTTTAAAAAAATAGAAGGAGTTTTTAGAAAATGGATTTAGCAGCACAATTAGCAAATATTTTAGCAGAATATTGCGAAGAGGTTAATGAAGAAGTTGATAAAATTGCGGAGCAAGTCGCTAAAGAAACAGTTAAAGAATTAAAGGAAACTAGCCCTAAAAGAACAGGTAAATATTCAAAAGGATGGCGTAAGAAAAGAGTGAGAAATGGAGTTTGGGTCGTATATAGTTTTAAATACGGCTCTCTTACTCATTTACTTGAATTTGGACATATTAAACGAAATGGGGGGAGGACTAAGGCGTACCCTCATTTAAGACCTGCAGAACTGAATGCGATTCAAAAATTTACAGAAAGGATTAAGAACATTTCAAAGTAAACTATAATTGAATAGTATTAAGTAGACTAATTAAGTGAGCAAACCAACACATCGTTATTTAAGTCCTTAGATTTATTTCTGAGGGCTTTTTATCCTTGCTTCTCATATTGCTATTTGATAAAATAAAAGTAAGAACAGCTTTTTCCCTATCCTCTATGCTTTTATCTTTTTCTTTTGCGGGATTCTGGTTATATATAAGTTTGAGAGGATATGCTATAATATTATCAGGTAATAAAAAAAGCACGTTTGACTGTGCTAGTTTCTTGCCTGCTGAACTCGTCAATATTACGCCCTTTTTAGGGCTCTTTTTTGTGGACTTTTTTAGGAACTTTCAAGAAAAACTAAGGCGAATTAATGCCAAAGTATTTTTTAAAAAAGTCAGTATTTCCAATGGTTGAGCCTTAAAAATTTGACTTATAGAGTGTTAAATGATAGTATAGTCAAAGATAGTCAAGGTTTAAAGAGAGAGGTGGGTTTGTAATGAGATTTAAAAATACATCGGATCATATTGAGGCCTACATCAAGGCGATTTTAGATCAATCTGGTATTGTGGAGTTGCAACGGAGTCAGTTGGCAGATACTTTTCAGGTTGTTCCCAGTCAGATTAACTATGTGATCAAGACACGCTTTACGGAAAGTAGAGGCTACTTGGTTGAAAGTAAGCGTGGTGGCGGAGGCTATATTCGTATAGGACGGATTGAGTTTTCTAGTCATCATGAAATGCTCCGAGAGCTGCTTTATTCGATTGGCGAGCGGGTCAGTCAAGAAATTTATGAGGATATTCTACAGCTTTTGGTTGAGCAGGAATTGATGACCAAGCAAGAGATGAATTTGCTAGTATCAGTAGCTTTGGATCGCGTTCTAGGAGAAGAAGCTCCAGTTGTTCGTGCAAACATGCTACGACAGGTCATACAAGAGGTAGATAGAAAAGGGAAGTAAGATGAACTATTCAAAAGCATTGAATGAATGTATCGAAAGTGCCTACATGGTTGCTGGTCATTTTGGAGCTCGTTATCTAGAGTCTTGGCACTTGTTGATTGCCATGTCCAATCACAGTTATAGTGTGGCAGGGGCGACTTTAAATGATTATCCATATGAGATGGACCGTTTAGAAGAAGTCGCTTTGGAACTGACTGAAACGGACTATAGCCAGGATGAAACCTTTACGGAATTGCCGTTTTCTCATCGTTTGCAGGTTCTTTTTGATGAAGCAGAGTATGTAGCGTCAGTGGTTCATGCTAAGGTGCTGGGGACAGAGCATGTCCTCTATGCGATTTTGCATGATGGCAATGCCTTGGCGACTCGTATCTTGGAGAGGGCTGGCTTTTCTTATGAAGACAAGAAAGATCAGGTTAAGATTGCTGCTCTTCGTCGAAATCTAGAAGAACGGGCAGGCTGGACTCGTGAAGACCTCAAGGCACTACGCCAACGCCATCGTACAGTAGCTGACAAGCAAAATTCTATGGCTAATATGATGGGTATGCCCCAGACTCCGAGTGGTGGTCTCGAGGATTATACGCATGATTTGACAGAGCAAGCGCGTTCTGGCAAGTTAGAACCAGTTATCGGTCGGGACAAGGAAATCTCGCGTATGATTCAAATCTTGAGTAGGAAGACCAAGAATAATCCGGTCTTGGTTGGGGATGCTGGTGTCGGTAAAACTGCTCTGGCGCTTGGTCTTGCCCAGCGTATTGCTAGTGGGGATGTGCCTACGGAAATGTCTAAGATGCGCGTGTTGGAGCTTGATTTGATGAACGTTGTTGCAGGGACACGCTTCCGTGGTGACTTTGAAGAACGCATGAACAATATCATCAAGGATATTGAAGAAGATGGTCAAGTAATCCTCTTTATCGATGAACTCCATACCATCATGGGTTCTGGTAGTGGAATTGACTCAACTCTGGATGCGGCCAATATCTTGAAGCCAGCCTTGGCGCGTGGAACTTTGAGAACGGTTGGTGCGACCACTCAGGAAGAATATCAAAAACATATCGAAAAAGATGCTGCTCTTTCTCGTCGTTTCGCCAAAGTGACGATTGAAGAGCCAAGTGTTGCAGACAGCATGACCATTTTGCAGGGGTTGAAGGCGACTTATGAGAAACATCACCGTGTGCAAATCACAGATGAAGCGGTTGAAACAGCTGTCAAGATGGCGCATCGTTACTTGACCAGTCGCCATTTGCCAGACTCTGCTATCGATCTCTTAGATGAAGCAGCAGCAACAGTGCAAAATAAGGCAAAGCATGTAAAAGCAGACGATTCAGGTTTGAGTCCAGCTGACAAGGCCTTGATGGATGGTAAGTGGAAACAGGCTGCTCAACTAATTGCAAAAGAAGAGAAAGTGCCTGTCTATAAAGACTTGGTGACAGAGTCTGATATTTTGACCACCTTGAGTCGCTTGTCAGGTATTCCAGTCCAAAAACTGACTCAGACTGATGCCAAGAAATACTTAAACTTGGAAGCTGAACTGCACAAACGTGTCATCGGTCAAGATCAAGCTGTTTCAAGCATTAGCCGTGCCATTCGCCGCAACCAGTCAGGGATTCGCAGTCACAAGCGCCCGATTGGTTCCTTTATGTTCCTAGGACCCACAGGTGTTGGGAAGACCGAATTGGCTAAGGCTCTGGCAGAAGTTCTTTTTGACGACGAATCAGCTCTTATCCGCTTTGATATGAGTGAGTATATGGAGAAATTCGCAGCCAGCCGTCTCAATGGAGCTCCTCCGGGTTATGTGGGTTATGAAGAAGGTGGGGAGTTGACCGAGAAGGTTCGCAACAAACCCTATTCCGTTCTCCTCTTTGACGAGGTAGAAAAGGCTCATCCAGACATCTTTAATGTCCTCTTGCAGGTCTTGGATGATGGTGTCTTGACCGATAGCAAGGGACGCAAGGTCGATTTTTCAAATACCATTATCATCATGACGTCAAACCTCGGTGCGACAGCTCTTCGTGATGACAAGACAGTTGGTTTTGGGGCAAAGGATATTCGTTTTGACCAGGAGAATATGGAAAAACGCATGTTTGAAGAGCTGAAAAAAGCTTATAGACCTGAGTTCATCAACCGTATTGATGAAAAGGTGGTCTTCCATAGCCTGTCTAGCGACCATATGCAGGAAGTAGTGAAAATTATGGTCAAACCTTTAGTGGCAAGTTTGGCTGAAAAAGGTATTGACTTGAAATTACAAGCTTCCGCACTGAAATTGTTGGCAAATCAAGGATATGACCCAGAGATGGGAGCTCGCCCACTTCGCAGAACCCTGCAAACAGAAGTGGAAGACAAGTTAGCAGAACTTCTTCTCAAGGGAGAATTAGAGGCAGGCAGCACACTTAAGATTGGTGTCAAAGCAGGCCAGTTAAAATTTGATATTGCATAAAAGAATAAAAGTATCAGCGACCATAACTTACAGTGGAGTGATACTCAATGAAAATCAAAGAGCAAACTAGGAAGCTAGCCGCAGGTTGCTCAAAACACTGTTTTGAGGTTGCAGATAGGGCTGACGTGGTTTGAAGAGATTTTCGAAGAGTATGAAACTAAAACCTATAGCTTCTAAAGGATCCGTGGTTTTCACTATTCAACCCAAAATTCATATGTTTATTACCATCTATCGTATTTGTCTTAGAGCGTGTGTAGTAGAAAAAGAGCAGTCTTATCTGAAATTTTTATCCTTTCAAAAGAGACCTGTTTCTTTTTTGCCTATCAAACCCGCTCTAGCTTGTATTTGAAAAATCAAACTAAGCTGCAAGATGAATGATTTTCTTGTATTGACGTTGTTGTTGACAAAAAAGTAGAGGATAAATGAAATCCATTCCATTATCATAGATGATAGGCTGGTAGGAAATTTTTAAATAGCATACAGGAAATAGATGTGTGAAATTTCGGTAGTAGAAAGGGAGAAAGATGAACATTTTAGTTGCAGATGACGAGGAAATGATTAGAGAAGGAATTGCAGCATTTCTGACAGAAGAGGGTTATCATGTCATTATGGCTAAGGATGGACAAGAGGCCTTGGAAAAATTTCAAGATCTCCCTATCCATCTCATGGTACTGGATTTAATGATGCCTAGGAAGAGTGGTTTTGAAGTGTTAAAAGAAATCAATCAAGAGCACGATATTCCTGTCATCGTCTTGAGTGCTCTGGGAGATGAAACTACTCAGTCACAGGTATTTGATCTCTATGCTGATGATCATGTGACAAAACCTTTTTCTTTGGTACTGCTTGCCAAGCGTATTAAAGCGCTTATCAGACGTTACTACGTCATAGAGGATCTTTGGCAATATCAGGATGTGACAGTGGATTTTACCTCTTACAAAGCACATTATAAAAATGAAGAAATTGATCTCAAACCAAAGGAATTACTGGTACTAAAGTGTTTGATTCAGCATAAAAATCAAGTTTTAAGTAGAGAGCAGATATTGGAAGAAATTTCAAAAGATGTAGCTGATTTACCTTGTGATAGGGTCGTTGATGTCTATATTCGTACTCTTCGCAAAAAATTGGCTTTAGATTGCATTGTGACTGTGAAAAATGTTGGGTATAAGATTAGCTTATGATAAAAAATCCTAAATTATTAACCAAGTCTTTTTTAAGAAGTTTTGCAATTCTAGGTGGTGTTGGTCTAGTCATTCATATAGCTATTTATTTGACCTTTCCTTTTTATTATATTCAATTGGAGGGGGAAAAGTTTAATGAGAGTGCAAGAGTGTTTACGGAGTATTTAAAGACTAAGACAGCTGATGAAATTCCAAGCTTACTCCAGTCTTATTCAAAGTCCTTGACTATATCTGCTCACCTTAAAAGAGATATCTTAGATAAGCGGCTCCCTCTTGTGCATGATTTAGATATTAAAGATGGAGAGCTATCAAATTATATCGTGATGTTAGATAAGCCTGTTAGTACAGTAGATGGTAAACAGGTAACGGTGCAGTTTGTGCAGGGAGTGGATATTTACAAAGAAGCAAAGAATATTTTGCTTTTGTATCTCCCATATACATTTTTGGTTACAATTGCTTTTTCCTTTGTTTTTTCTTATTTTTATACGAAACGCTTGCTCAATCCTCTTTTTTATATTTCAGAAGTGACTAGTAAGATGCAAGATTTGGATGACAATATTCGTTTTGATGAAAGCAGAAAAGATGAAGTTGGTGAAGTTGGAAAACAGATTAATGGTGTGTATGAGCACTTGTTGAAGGTTATTCATGAGTTAGAAAATCGCAATGAGCAAATTGTAAAATTGCAAAATCAAAAGGTTTCCTTTGTCCGTGGAGCATCACATGAATTAAAGACACCTCTAGCTACTCTCAGGATTATCTTAGAAAATATGCAATACAATGTGGGAGATTATAAAGATCATCCTAAGTATCTTGAAAAGAGTATTGATAAAATCGATCAGATGAGTTTCTTGCTAGAGGAAGTGTTGGAATCTTCTAAATTTCAAGAATGGACAGAGTGCAGTGAGATTTTAATGGTAAATACCGTTTTGACAGATGTTTTGTCTCGATATCAGGAATTGGCATTTTCTAAAAATCTTGTGATTGATAATCAGTTGACTACTGATACAAAAGTAAGGATGAGCTTGAAGGCTTTGGATAAAGTCTTGACAAATCTTATCAGTAATGCTATCAAGTACTCAGATCAATCTGGCATTGTGACTATTTCTGAGCAAGATGGTTACCTGTCTATTAGGAATACATGTGCTCCGTTGAATCAGGAAGAGTTAGAACATTTATTTGATATTTTTTACCATTCACAAATTGTAACAGACAGAGAAACAGGATCAGGGTTGGGTCTTTATATTGTTAAGAATATCTTAGAGAGTCATCGTATGTCCTATAGTTTCTTGCCTTATGAACAAGGGATGGAATTTAAAATCTGCTTGTTACCAGATAGTTAGCTTTAGTAAGACTCTTTTCTTATTTGAGGATGATTTGAAGAAACATAGCTTGAATAGTAGTAATATAGAGTAAATCAAAGAACGGAATCAGTTTTCGTTCTTTTTCTTTTCAATTCATATTGGGTTAACATAGAGATGTTACAGTAGTGGTAAAGAAAGGGGATCGTGATGATAGCAATAATCATTATCTGTGTATTTTTAATTCGCTTGTTGTTCCTAAAGAAATCAATTGCAAATGAAAAACGGCTTCGTAGGGATGGTGGGCGAGAATTTGGCATTAAAAATACCAAACGTCTTACCTTGGTTCATATTGTTTTTTATCTGGCTTGTTTTATGGAAGCCCTAGTCTATCGACCGTCTTTCAATATGATGAGTGTTGTGGGTTTGGTGCTCCTGATATTTTCTATGTTGATGTTGCTACTTGTTATTCATCTGCTTGGGGATATTTGGACAGTCAAGTTGATGTTAGCACCGAATCATAAGTTTGTGGATCATGTCTTATTTAGGACAGTAAAACATCCCAATTACTTTTTAAATATACTTCCTGAGTTGATTGGCTTGACCTTGCTGAGTCATGCCTATATGACTTTTGTTTTAGTTTTTCCAGCTTATGCAGTTATTTTGTATCGACGAATAGCTGAAGAGGAAAAGTTATTACATGAAGTTATAATCCCAAATGGAAGCATAAAGAGATAAATACAAGATTCAATTCATATACAGTTCATATTGAAATGATATAGTAGTGTTAAGAAAAATATTGGAGGAAATAATTATGTTTGCATCAAAAAGTGAAAGAAAAGTACGTTATTCAATTCGTAAATTTAGTGTTGGAGTAGCTAGTGTAGTAGTTGCTAGTCTGTTCTTAGGAGGAGTAGTCCATGCAGAAGTGGTTGGTGGTGGAAATAACCCCATGGTTACATCTAGTGGGGAAGATAGGTTGAAGGAATATAGACAGCAGTTGATAAAAGAGTTGGAAGATACGGATTTATCTAGTGATAGAAAAGCTGACTATAGAAAACAAATTGAAACAGAGACAAATCCTCAAAAGTTGGAGGAAATAGAGAATAATTTTCATAATGAAAGTCGGATAGATCATGATCAAGCTGTTGACCAAGCTAGCGTTAGTTTGTCTATGTATATGACTAACCTTCTAAATGAATTAGATAGTTCTGCGTCTGGATTTGAGGGAGTTCTCAAGCAAGCTATGGAAATTGTAAAAGAGTATCAACGTAAATTTGGTGAAGATCACAATAGAAGAGAAATAGAGCAACTGCAACAAGAGGGGCAAACGAAGCTAGAGGAATTGGTAGACAAGTTTAAAAAAGGGTTGTCCAGCTCTAAGCAAAATACTCCTAAGGATCCCTCTCGAAATGATGGTATACAGGGAGATGCTCCTTCAGCAGGACAAGGAAAACAGCCAGAAGTATCTAATCAAGAAAATCCGGGATCTGTACCACCAACAACATCTGGTGAGACGGACTCCCCTACAAAACCAGATTCAATGACCACCCTGGAGAAAGAGCTTAAAGAAGCTAAAGAAACAGCTAAAACAACTTTGGATAATTATATGCTTACTCGTTTAAAACAGGAAAATGGAGGAGTTTTTTGGTTTACAGATCTTTTAAGAGAATCCAAAGAATCTGTAGAGAAGTATAAAAGGATGTTTGATGAGGCTTTGAGTAAAGAAAAAGTGGAAAACCTGGTGAAAGAAGCTGAACAGGAGATAGAAGCTCTAGTCGTTAAACATAAGGGACGAGAAATCGGCTTAGAGCGAAATAAGGCAAAGGAAGCGGTCACTAAACATCTAGCAAAATTATTGAATGACATCAAGAAAAATTTAGAAAAAGAGCAACATATCAATACTGTAGAGCTAATTAAAAATCTAAAAGATATTGAAAAAACGTATTTGCATAAATTAGATGAATCAACCCAAAAAGCCCAACTACAGAATCTGGTTACAGAAAGTCAATTAAAACTAGATGAAGCTTTGTCTAACTTTAAAAAAGGTTTATCTTCTTCGTCAAATTCAGGATCCTCCACTAAACCAGAAACTCCAGAAAAATCAGAAGAACCTGCTCCAAGCAAACCTGCGGAAAAAGAGCAGAATCCATCAGGAAGCACTGCAGGAAGTCACTCCGGTTCCACCAGCTCTTCAGGAAGTTCTAGTGCTTCCACTAAACCAGAAACTCCAGAAAAACCAGAGGAACCTGCTCCAAGCAAACCTGCGGAAAAAGAGCAGAACCCATCAGGATCCACTGCAGGAAGTCACTCCGGTTCTACCAGCTCTTCAGGAAGTTCTAGTGCTTCCACTAAACCAGAAACTCCAGAAAAACCAGAGGAACCTGCTCCAAGCAAACCTGCGGAAAAGGAGCAGAACCCATCAGATTCAACCACAGGAAGTCACTCCGGTTCCACCAGCTCTTCAGGAAGTTCTAGTGCTTCCACTAAACCAAAATCTCCAGAAAAACCAGGGGAACCTACCCCAAGTAAACCATCAGGAAACGAGACAAATTCTTCATCTCCTACAAGATCTAACAGTCTTTCTCCTACTCTCTCATCTCAACCGACATCTACTGTTCAAAAGGTATTTACAACTCAAAATGGAAATGCCAAGATTACTGTTATGTTTGAAACTGCTACAGAAGCAGACTCTGTGAACCTTAAAGAGGTAACAACAAAAGAAATGATTGATAATGTTACCCGTCAAACAGGACAAGGAACAGTGCGCATATTTGATATTTCCCTTTCAAAAGATGGAAAAGAAACCCATGTCAATGGAGAGAGAGTAGTTCGTCTTGCAATTGGTAATATTGAGTCTGAGATTCAAGTTTACCATGTGAAGGAAAATGGAGAGTTGGAGTTGCTCCCATCAACAGTTGAAAATGGGCAAGTCGTTTTCAAAACGAGTCATTTCAGCTTATTTGCGATTAAAATGCTTCCTAAAAAACAAATGGCTACCGAGCCAGAGGCAAATAGGGAAGGAAAAACTCAATCTGATGATAAGGAAATGGTTCTTCTTGCTGATAAAGCAAATCAAATGAGTGAAAATCGTTCAAATTCAGATAAAAAAGGTAAGCAACTCCCGTCAACTGGAACAATGTCAACGTTGCTTATGGAATTCTTAGGTCTTATATCTCTAGTAGGTGTTTATCTATTAAAAGGAAAAAAGACGGAGAATGACTAATTTCATATAGATATTGCTTGCCTGTATAAATCAAAGAAAACCCGTAAACTTTAAGAGAGTTACGGGTTTTGGTCTATTAAGCCTTATCCAATTGCAAGAGTGCCTCAATCTCTGCTAGGGTGCTAGCTTGTGAAATAGCCCCACGGAGTTTGGCTGCGCCAGATGTTCCACGGAGGTAGTGAGGAGCGAGGCCACGGAATTCACGAACTGCGACGTTTTCTCCTTTGAGGTTAATCAAGCGTTTCAAATGTTCGTAGGCGATTTTCATCTTATCTTCAAAGGTCAAATCAGGGAGGATTTCTCCTGTTTCAAAGTAGTGGTTGATTTGGTTGAAGAGGTAAGGATTTCCCATAGCAGCTCGGCCAATCATGACTGCGTCAGCACCAACTTCTTCGATGCGTTGTTTGGCTTCTTGGACCGTACGAATGTCACCGTTGGCGATGAATGGAATCTTGGTCAAAGCTTGAGCGACCTTGTGAAGGGTCTCAAGGTCTGCATGACCTGTATACATTTGTTCGCGGGTGCGGCCATGCATGGCGAGGGCAGAAACACCTGCTGCTTCAGCAGCGAGGGCATTTTCTACTGCCAGAGATGGATCCGCCCAGCCGGTACGCATCTTGACAGTAAGTGGAATATTAAGGACAGACTGGACCTTGTTGATGATAGAGTAAATCTTATCTGGATCCTTGAGCCACATAGCACCAGCTTCGTTCT
Organism: Streptococcus pneumoniae; assembly: GCF_001096185.1. GTDB lineage: Bacteria > Bacillota > Bacilli > Lactobacillales > Streptococcaceae > Streptococcus > Streptococcus pneumoniae_B. The sequence goes on along the minus strand of NZ_CRPU01000001.1, from coordinate 438,407 downwards.
TCACGATTTTGTTAACTGGGCAGCCCATGTTGATATCCACGATATCGGTTTTGGTGTTTTCTTGGATGAATTCTGCTGCGCGTGCGAGGCTGTCTTCATCGCTACCAAAGAGTTGGATAGAGACTGGGTTTTCGCCTTCATCGATATGAAGCATATGTAGAGTTTTTTCGTTGTTGTATTGGATTCCCTTGTCAGAGACCATTTCCATGACAACAAGTCCAGCTCCGAGCTCTTTTGCGATAGTACGAAAGGCTGAGTTGGTGACACCAGCCATGGGCGCTAGAACGGTACGATTGGGAATCTCAACATTGCCAATCATAAAAGGTGTATTAAGATTTGTCACGAATGAGTTCCTCCAGGTCGTTTTCATCAAAGTTGTAAGTCGTTTGGCAGAATTGACAAGTGATTTCTGCCCCGTGGTCTTCCTCTTTCATTTCCTGCAAGTCTGAGCTTGGAAGGCTGGCAAGAGCGTTCATAAAGCGCTCATGGCTACAGTCACATTGGAAACGGATTTCTTCTTCAGAAAGACGCTTGTAGGCCTCGTCACCGTAGATTGCCTTGAGGAGGGCTTCGATATGGTCTTCACTTTCGAGAAGCGTTGAGATAGCTGGCATTTCTTGGATGCGTTTTTCAAAGCGAGCAATCTCTTCTTCCTTGGCTCCCGGCAAGACTTGAACTAGGAAACCACCAGCAACCTTGACCTTGTCTTCCTCGTCCAAAAGGACATTGAGACCGACTGCAGAAGGGGTCTGTTGGCTTTCAGTAAGGTAAAAGGCAAGGTCTTCACCAATCTCTCCAGAGATGAGTGGGGTCAAGGAAGTATAAGGATTTCCAATGCCGTAGTCTGTGATAACGAGAAATTGACCATTTCCAACAAAAGGTCCGACTAGGACTTCACCAGTTGCAGTCTTTTTGATGTCAACACCAGGATTTTGAACGTAGCCTTTGACGTTCCCCTTGGTATCAGCAACGGTGATAATGGCTCCTAGAGAGCTAGATCCCAGCACCTTAACTGTTAGTTTGGTATTCCCTTTTTCATTGGCTGCGAGAATCTGGCTAGCGATAAGAGTTCGACCAAGCGCTACAGTTGAGCTAGCTTGGGTTTGGTGTTTTTCTTGAGCAGTGCGGACAGTTTCTGTGCTATCAAGGACAAAAGCACGAAAGGCTCCGCTTTCTGATATAGTTTTAATAATTTTATCCATAGCTACTATTTTAGCATAAAAATGCTCAAAGGGGGAGCCGTGTGTTTGCTGATTTTTAGGATAATGGACCAGGAAATCAGCATGAAAATAAAAAGAGAAACAGATTATTTCAGCATTTCTAAGATTTATGCTATGCTTAAGGTAGAAAATGAAAGGGGTAACAAATGTATTTAGGAGATTTGATGGAAAAGGCTGAATCTGGCCAATTTTCAATCCTTTCCTTTCTATTACAAGAGTCTCAGACGACCGTCAAGGCTGTAATGGAGGAAACAGGATTTTCAAAAGCAACTCTAACCAAATATGTCACCCTGCTCAATGACAAGGCTTTGGATAGTGGTTTAGATCTGAATATCTCCTTTGAAGATGAAAATCTGCGTCTGTCAATCGGTGCAGCTACCAAGGGGAGAGATATTCGGAGCTTGTTTTTGGAGAATGCTGTTAAATACCAGATTTTGGTCTATCTTCTCTACCACCAACAGTTTTTAGCTCATCAGCTGGCTCAAGAATTGATGATTAGTGAGGCTACGCTTGGTCGTCACTTAGCTAGCTTAAATCAGATTTTGTCAGAATTTGACTTATCCATCCAAAATGGACGTTGGCGCGGTCCAGAGCATCAGATTCGCTATTTCTATTTCTGTCTTTTCCGCAAGGTTTGGTCGAGTCAAGAATGGGAAGGTCACATGCAGAAACCAGAGAGAAAGCAGGAAATTGCGAGTTTAGAAGAAATCTGCGGTGCGAGTTTGTCTTCGGGGCAGAAATTGGACTTGGTTCTCTGGTCTCATATCAGTCAACAACGTCTTCGGGTCAATGCCTGTCAGTTTCAAGTCATAGAAGAGAAAATGCGAGGGTATTTTGACAATATTTTCTACCTTCGTTTGCTGAGAAAGGCTCCGTCCTTTTTTGCTGGGCAACACATCCCTCTCGGAACTGAGGATGGCGAGATGATGATTTTCTTCTCTTTCCTCCTATCCCATCGCATTCTTCCCCTTCATACTATGGAGTATATTCTTGGTTTTGGAGGGCAGTTGGTAGATTTGCTGACGCAATTGATTCAAGAAATGAAGAAGGAGGAGTTGCTGGGGGATTATACAGAGGATCATGTTACCTATGAACTCAGTCAGCTTTGTGCTCAAGTCTATCTCTATAAGGGCTATATTTTACAGGACCGCTACAAGTACCAGTTGGAGAATCGTCATCCTTATTTGCTGATGGAACATGATTTTAAGGGGACGGCAGAGGAGATTTTTCATGCCTTGCCTGCCTTTCAGCAGGGGACGGATTTGGATAAGAAGATTCTCTGGGAATGGCTCCAGTTGATGGAATATATGGCTGAAAACGGTGGCCAGCAGATGCGGATTGGTCTGGATTTGACATCTGGTTTTCTTGTCTTTTCAAGGATGGCAGCCATTTTGAAACGGTATTTGGAATACAATCGTTTTATTACTATTGAAGCCTATGATCCTAGTCTGCATTATGATTTGCTGGTTACCAATAACCCGATTCATAAGAAGGAACAAACCCCAGTCTATTATTTAAAAAATGACTTGGATATGGAAGATTTGGCAGCGATTCGTCAGTTATTATTTACTTAAAAGGCTTGGTTGTTCCAGGTCTTTTTTGTGAAATTCGCACAATCTCCTCACGTTTTTTTAAAAATTAAAAAAAGTTGATAAACAAGAAAACGCTTTATTTTGTATACTAGTAAGTGTAAAGAGGAAATATCCTCAAGATCTTTATCAGGAGGACAGCACATGTCACAAGAAAAATACATTATGGCCATCGACCAGGGAACTACAAGTTCTCGTGCCATCATTTTCAACAAAAAAGGAGAAAAAGTTAGCTCGAGTCAAAAAGAGTTTACTCAGATTTTCCCTCAGGCAGGTTGGGTTGAGCACAATGCCAATGAAATTTGGAACTCTGTTCAGTCAGTTATTGCGGGTGCTTTCATCGAAAGTGGTGTCAAGCCAAATCAAATCGAAGCAATCGGGATTACCAACCAGCGTGAAACAACTGTCGTCTGGGATAAGAAAACAGGACTTCCTATCTACAATGCTATCGTTTGGCAATCGCGCCAGACAGCACCTTTGGCTGAACAACTAAAAAGTCAAGGTTATGTGGAAAAATTCCATGAAAAGACTGGTTTGATCATCGATGCTTACTTCTCAGCGACTAAGGTTCGTTGGATTTTGGACCATGTAGAAGGCGCTCAAGAGCGAGCTGAAAAAGGGGAATTGCTCTTTGGTACCATTGATACTTGGTTGGTTTGGAAATTGACTGATGGTGCGGCTCACGTGACGGACTACTCAAATGCAGCTCGTACCATGCTTTATAACATTAAAGAACTCAAATGGGATGATGAGATTTTGGAAATCCTCAATATTCCTAAGGCTATGCTGCCAGAAGTTCGTTCTAACTCTGAAATCTACGGTAAAACAGCCCCATTCCATTTCTATGGTGGAGAAGTGCCAATATCTGGTATGGCTGGGGACCAACAGGCAGCCCTCTTTGGACAGTTGGCCTTTGAACCAGGTATGGTCAAGAATACTTATGGAACAGGTTCTTTCATCATCATGAATACTGGTGAAGAAATGCAGTTGTCTGAAAACAACCTCTTGACAACGATTGGTTACGGTATCAATGGCAAGGTTTACTATGCCTTAGAAGGTTCTATCTTCATCGCAGGAAGTGCCATTCAATGGCTTCGTGACGGTCTTCGCATGGTAGAGAACTCACCAGAATCTGAAAAATACGCTCGTGATTCTCACAATGATGATGAAGTTTATGTCGTTCCAGCCTTTACAGGTCTAGGTGCTCCATACTGGAACCAAAACGCTCGCGGTTCTGTCTTTGGTTTGACTCGTGGAACAAGTAAGGAAGACTTTATCAAGGCGACTTTGCAATCTATTGCTTATCAAGTGCGTGACATCATCGATACCATGCAAGTGGATGCTCAGACAGCTATCCAAGTCTTGAAAGTAGACGGTGGTGCAGCTATGAACAACTTCCTCATGCAGTTCCAAGCTGACATTTTGGGAATTGACATCGCACGCGCCAAAAACTTGGAAACAACAGCTCTAGGAGCGGCCTTCCTAGCAGGTTTGTCAGTAGGTTATTGGAAAGACTTGGATGAGTTGAAACTCTTGAACGAGACAGGAGAACTCTTTGAACCATCTATGAACGAATCGCGCAAGGAACAACTCTACAAGGGCTGGAAGAAGGCTGTGAAAGCAACCCAAGTCTTTGCGGAAGTAGACGACTAATACTGGCAGAATAAAGCGATTTAGTTAGAAAGTGTGTAAATATGGAATTTTCAAAGAAAACACGAGAATTATCAATTAAAAAAATGCAGGAACGCACCCTGGACCTCTTGATTATCGGTGGAGGAATCACAGGGGCTGGTGTAGCCTTGCAGGCGGCAGCTAGCGGTCTTGAGACTGGTTTGATTGAAATGCAGGACTTCGCAGAAGGAACATCCAGCCGTTCAACAAAATTGGTTCACGGAGGTCTTCGTTACCTCAAACAATTCGACGTAGAAGTGGTCTCAGATACGGTTTCTGAACGTGCGGTAGTTCAACAAATCGCACCACACATTCCAAAACCAGACCCAATGCTCTTACCAGTTTATGATGAAGATGGAGCAACCTTTAGTCTCTTCCGTCTCAAAGTAGCCATGGATTTGTACGACCTTTTGGCAGGTGTCAGCAATACGTCTGCTGCGAACAAGGTCTTGAGCAAGGAAGAGGTCTTGGAACGCCAGCCAAACTTGAAGAAAGAAGGCTTGGTAGGAGGTGGTGTTTACCTTGACTTCCGTAACAACGATGCGCGTCTCGTGATTGAAAACATCAAACGTGCCAACCAAGACGGTGCCCTCATTGCCAACCACGTGAAGGCAGAAGGCTTCCTCTTTGACGAAAGTGGCAAGATTACTGGTGTGGTAGCCCGTGATCTCTTGACAGACCAAGTCTTTGAAATCAAGGCTCGTCTGGTTATCAATACGACAGGTCCTTGGAGCGATAAAGTACGTAATTTGTCTAATAAGGGAACACAATTCTCACAAATGCGTCCAACTAAGGGAGTTCACCTAGTCGTGGATTCAAGCAAGATCAAGGTTTCACAGCCAGTTTACTTTGACACAGGTTTGGGTGACGGTCGTATGGTCTTTGTTCTCCCACGTGAAAACAAGACTTACTTTGGTACAACTGATACAGACTACACAGGTGATTTGGAACATCCAAAAGTGACGCAGGAAGATGTAGATTACCTACTTGGTATTGTCAACAACCGCTTCCCAGAAGCCAACATCACCATTGATGATATCGAAAGTAGCTGGGCAGGTCTTCGTCCATTGATCGCAGGCAATAGCGCTTCTGACTACAATGGAGGAAATAACGGAACCATCAGTGATGAAAGCTTTAACAACTTGATTGCGACTGTTGAATCTTATCTCTCTAAAGAAAAAACGCGTGAAGATGTTGAGTCTGCTGTCAGCAAGCTTGAAAGCAGTACCTCTGAGAAACATTTGGACCCATCTGCAGTTTCACGTGGTTCGAGCTTGGACCGAGATGATAATGGCCTCTTGACCCTTGCTGGTGGTAAAATCACAGACTACCGTAAGATGGCTGAAGGAGCTATGGAGCGCGTGGTTGACATCCTCAAAGCAGAATTTGACCGCAGCTTTAAACTCATCAATTCTAAGACTTACCCTGTTTCAGGTGGGGAATTGAACCCAGCAAATGTGGACTCAGAAATCGAAGCCTTTGCTCAACTTGGAGTGTCACGTGGTTTGGATAGCAAGGAAGCTCATTACCTAGCAAATCTTTACGGTTCAAATGCACCGAAAGTCTTTGCTCTTGCTCATAGTTTAGAACAAGCACCAGGACTCAGCTTGGCAGATACCTTGTCCCTTCACTATGCAATGCGCAACGAGTTGGCTCTTAGTCCAGTTGACTTCCTTCTTCGTCGTACCAACCACATGCTCTTTATGCGTGATAGTTTGGATAGCATCGTTGAGCCAGTTTTGAATGAAATGGGACGATTCTATGACTGGACAGAAGATGAGAAAGCAACTTACCGTGCTGACGTCGAAGCAGCTCTTGCTCAAAACGATTTAGCAGAATTAAAAAATTAAGAAAAAATAAAAGAGGTGGAGGGCAGGACTCCTTGTCGCCCGTCCCTTCTTTTAATGGAGACAAAAAGATGATGAATGAATTATTTGGAGAATTTTTGGGGACTTTAATCCTGATTCTTCTAGGAAATGGTGTTGTGGCTGGTGTGGTTCTTCCTAAAACCAAGAGCAACAGCTCAGGTTGGATTGTGATTACCATGGGTTGGGGGATTGCAGTTGCGGTTGCAGTATTTGTATCTGGAAAACTTAGTCCAGCTCATTTAAACCCAGCTGTGACTATAGGTGTGGCCTTGAAAGGTGGTTTGCCTTGGACTTCCGTTTTCCCTTACATCCTAGCTCAGTTCACAGGGGCTATGCTGGGTCAGATTTTGGTTTGGTTGCAATTCAAACCGCATTATGAGGCAGAAGAAAATGCAGGAAATATCCTAGCAACCTTCAGTACTGGGCCAGCCATCAAGGATACAGTTTCTAACTTGATCAGTGAAATCCTTGGAACCTTTGTTTTGGTCTTGACAATCTTTGCTTTGAGTCTTTACGATTTTCAGGCAGGTATCGGAACCTTTGCAGTGGGAACTTTGATTGTCGGTATCGGTCTATCACTAGGTGGGACAACAGGTTATGCCTTAAATCCTGCGCGTGACCTTGGACCTCGTATCATGCATAGTATCCTTCCAATTTCAAACAAGGGAGACGGAGACTGGTCTTACGCCTGGATTCCTGTTGTGGGACCTGTTATCGGTGCAGCCTTGGCCGTTCTTGTATTCTCACTTTTCTAATTTGGAAAACAACTATGTTGATAGAGCTTGAGATGAAAATCTCGGGTTCTTTTCTTTTAAAATATACATAGAAAAACCGCATAATCCTTAAAATAAGCTGAAATCTATTGAAAACATACGGTAAACAATTGAAAAATTACCCTATAAAGTGGTACAATGGTAGAAAAATACTATAGTAAGAGTTCATCTTATTTAGCAAAAATTACAGAAATGAATGGTTTTTCTTGATGAAACAGAGAAAAGAATTGTACCTCTTTCTTGGTCGGACAGCCTTGTATTTTCTTATCTTTCTAGGGCTGCTTTACTTCTTTAGCTATCTTGGACAGGGTCAAGGAAGCTTTATCTATAATGAATTTTAACTTGAAGGAGAATCCCTATTGTGTCAAATAAACCAATAGCAGATATGATTGAAACCATTGAGCATTTTGCTCAGACACAGCCTAGCTATCCTGTTTACAATGTTTTGGGGCAGGAACACACTTATGGCGATTTGAAGGCTGATTCGGATAGTTTGGCTGCAGCCATTGACCAACTAGGCTTGCCTGAGAAGTCTCCTGTGGTCGTTTTTGGTGGCCAAGAATATGAAATGTTGGCAACTTTTGTAGCCTTGACTAAGTCAGGTCACGCCTACATTCCAATTCATAGCCATTCGGCCTTGGAGCGAGTTTCAGCTATTTTAGAAGTTGCAGAGCCAAGTTTGATTATTGTCATCTCAGACTTTCCATTGGAGCAGGTTTCTACACCGATGATGAATCTAGCTCAGGTTCAAGAAGCCTTTGCCCAAGGGACTAGCTATGAGATCACGCATCCAGTCAAGGGTGATGATAACTACTACATTATCTTTACTTCTGGTACAACTGGTAAGCCAAAGGGAGTGCAGATTTCACATGATAATCTCCTCAGCTTTACTAACTGGATGATTACAGACAAGGAATTTGCGACGCCAAGTCGTCCGCAAATGCTGGCACAGCCACCTTATTCTTTTGACTTGTCTGTCATGTATTGGGCTCCGACCTTGGCACTGGGAGGAACTCTTTTTGCTTTACCATCTGTCATTACTCAGGACTTTAAGCAACTCTTTGCGACCATCTTTTCATTGCCGATCGCTATCTGGACTTCAACGCCTTCTTTTGCGGATATGGCCATGTTGTCTGAAGATTTTAATAGCGAAAAAATGCCTGGAATTACGCATTTCTACTTTGATGGCGAAGAATTGACGGTTAAAACGGCTCAAAAACTGCGCGAGCGTTTCCCAAATGCCTGTATTATCAATGCCTACGGTCCAACAGAAGCGACAGTGGCTCTGTCAGCAGTTGCTGTGACAGACGAGATGTTAGCGACTCTAAAACGCCTACCAATCGGCTATACCAAGGCTGATTCTCCAACCTTTATCATTGACGAGGAAGGAAATAAACTGCCAAATGGCGAACAGGGAGAAATCATTGTCTCTGGGCCAGCTGTTTCAAAAGGATATATGAACAATCCTGAAAAAACGGCAGAAGCCTTCTTTGAGTTTGAAGGTCTACCAGCCTACCATACAGGAGATGTGGGAACCATGACAGATGAAGGCTTGCTTCTCTACGGCGGACGCATGGACTTCCAGATTAAGTTCAACGGTTACCGCATTGAGTTAGAAGATGTCTCTCAAAACCTCAACAAGTCTCGTTTTATCGAGTCTGCTGTTGCAGTACCGCGCTATAACAAGGACCACAAGGTACAAAATCTATTGGCCTATGTCATCTTAAAAGACGGTGTTCGTGAACAGTTTGAACGTGATATTGATATTACCAAGGCTATCAAGGAAGATTTAACAGATATTATGATGTCCTACATGATGCCGTCTAAATTCCTTTATCGAGACAGTTTGCCACTGACTCCAAATGGAAAGATTGACATCAAAGGATTGATTAACGAGGTGAATAGCAGATGATGGAGTTCTTTCAACAGCTTCCTCATTTAGAGCCATACGGTAATCCTCAGTATTTTGTCTATGTGATTGCTGCAACCTTGCCCATCTTTATAGGCCTCTTTTTCAAGAAACGCTTTACCTGGTATGAAGTGCTGGTAAGTCTCTTCTTTATCGTCACCATGTTGGTGGGTGGAAAGACCAATCAACTAGCTGCCTTGGGTATTTACCTTTGCTGGGAAATAGTGCTCCTGCTTTTCTACAAGCATTATCGAAAAAGCAAGGATGGCAAGTGGGTCTTCTACTTAGTTAGTTTTCTGTCTCTCCTTCCGATTATCTTTGTCAAGGTGCAGCCAGCTATCAATGGAACGCAGTCTTTGCTTGGGTTCTTGGGAATTTCTTACCTGACCTTTCGTTCGGTTGGAATTATCATAGAGCTGAGAGATGGAGTGATTAAGGATTTTACCCTCTGGGAATTCCTCCGTTTCCTTCTCTTCATGCCGACTTTTTCAAGTGGTCCAATCGATCGCTTTAAGCGTTTTAATGAAAATTATCAGACCATTCCTGAGCGAGATGAGTTGATGGATATGCTGGATGAGTCTGTTCGCTATATCATGCGGGGCTTTTTGTATAAGTTTATCCTAGCTCATGTTTTAGGAGAGACCTTACTACCTCCTCTGAAGAATTTAGCCTTGCAGTCAGGTGGCTTCTTTAATCTCTATGCCTTGGCAGTTATGTATACTTTTGGTCTGGAGCTCTTCTTTGACTTTGCAGGTTATTCTATGTTTGCTTTGGGCATCTCAAACTTGATGGGAATCCGTAGCCCTATCAACTTTAACAAGCCCTTTTTATCAAGGGATTTAAAGGAGTTTTGGAATCGTTGGCACATGAGTCTATCTTTCTGGTTCCGTGACTTTGTCTTTATGCGGATGGTGATGGTATTGACCAGAAAGAAGGTCTTTAAAAATCGCAATGTAACCTCAAGTGTGGCCTACATTGTAAATATGCTGATTATGGGATTTTGGCATGGTGTGACCTGGTACTACATCGCCTATGGGCTCTTTCATGGGATTGGACTGGTCATCAATGACGCTTGGGTTCGTAAGAAAAAAACGCTCAATAAGGAACGGAAAAAAGCAGGGAAGCCTGCTCTACCTGAGAATCGCTGGATTCAGTTGCTTGGCATGGTTGTCACCTTCCATGTCGTCATGCTGTCATTCTTAATCTTTTCTGGATTTTTGAATGATTTATGGTTTAAAAAATAAAAGGAAATAAAATATGGATATCAAATCAGAAGTTATCGAAATTATTGATGAGTTGTTTATGGAAGATGTTTCTGGCATGATGGATGAAGATCTTTTTGATGCAGGTGTCTTGGATAGTATGGGAACGGTTGAGTTGATTGTAGAGATTGAAAACCGTTTTGACATTCGTGTCCCTGTAACAGAGTTTGGTCGTGATGACTGGAATACAGCCAATAAAATCATAGCTGGTATTGTGGAGCTACAAAATGCTTAAACGCTTATGGATGATCTTCGGACCGGTCTTGATAGCTGGTTTGTTGGTTTTTCTGCTCATTTTCTTTTATCCTACTGAGATGCGTCATAATCTAGGAGCTGAGAAGCGTTCAGCGGTGGCTACTACTATCGATAGTTTTAAGGAGCGAAGTCAAAAGGTCAGAGCACTATCTGATCCAAATATGCGTTTTGTTCCCTTCTTTGGCTCTAGTGAATGGCTTCGTTTTGATGGTGCTCATCCTGCGGTATTAGCTGAGAAATACAATCGCTCCTACCGTCCTTATCTTTTAGGACAGAGGGGAGCTGCATCGCTTAATCAGTATTTTGGAATGCAACAGATGTTGCCACAGCTAGAGAATAAACAAGTTGTGTATGTTATCTCGCCCCAGTGGTTCAGTAAAAACGGCTATGAGCCAGCAGCCTTCCAGCAGTATTTTAATGGAGACCAGTTGACTAGTTTTCTGGAACATCAATCTGGAGATCAGGCTAGTCAATATGCAGCGACTCGCTTACTACAGCAGTTCCCAAACGTAGCTATGAAGGATCTGGTTCAGAAGTTGGCAAGTAAAGAAGAATTGTCGACAGCAGACAATGAAATGATCGAATTATTGGCTCGGTTTAATGAACGCCAAGCTTCCTTTTTTGGTCAGTTTTCAGTTAGAGGCTATGTCAATTATGATAAACATGTAGTTAAGTATTTAAAGACCTTGCCAGACCAGTTTTCTTATCAAACTATAGAAGATATTGTTAAAGCAGATGCAGAAAAAAATACTTCCAATAATGATCTGGGAATGGAAAATTATTTCTATAATAAGCAGATCAAGAAGGATTTGAAGAAATTAAAGGATTCTCAGAAAAACTTCACCTACCTCAAATCACCAGAGTATAATGACCTGCAGTTGGTTTTAACACAGTTTTCTAAATCTAAGGTAAACCCAATTTTTATCATTCCACCTGTTAACAAAAAATGGATGGACTACGCTGGTCTACGAGAGGATATGTACCAACAAACGGTGCAGAAGATTCGCTACCAGTTAGAGAGTCAAGGTTTTACCAATATAGCAGATTTTTCTAAGGACGGTGGGGAGCCTTTCTTTATGAAGGACACCATTCACCTTGGTTGGTTGGGTTGGTTGGCTTTTGACAAGGCAGTTGATCCTTTCCTATCCAATCCCACACCAGCTCCGACTTATCATCTGAATGAGCGCTTTTTCAGCAAAGATTGGGCGACTTATGATGGAGATGTCAAAGAATTTCAATAGATCATAATATAGAAGAGTTCAAGAATACAGCCTATTTTCACGTTTTTTCTTGACTCTTTTTTTGCTTGTGATATAATTAACTGGTAAATAAAATTCTACAGAATAGTATTTTTCTCTTAAAAAAGAGAAGTCCAAAAGGAAAGGAGTCAGATATGAGACAGCTAGCGAAGGATATTGATGCTTTTTTGAATGAGGTAATTTTGCAGGCAGAAAATCAGCATGAAATTCTAATAGGTCATTGCACTAGCGAGGTGGCCCTGACCAATACTCAGGAGCACATTCTCATGCTTTTGTCAGAGGAATCTTTAACAAATTCAGAATTAGCTCGTCGCCTCAATGTCAGTCAGGCAGCAGTTACCAAAGCTATTAAGTCTTTGGTCAAGGAAGGGATGTTGGAAACGTCTAAAGATCCTAAAGATGCGCGTGTGATTTTTTATCAGTTGACTGACTTGGCTCGTCCAATCGCTGAGGAGCACCACCATCACCATGAGCATACACTTTTAACCTATGAACAAGTGGCAACTCAGTTTACTCCAAATGAACAAAAAGTGATCCAGCGGTTTTTGACTGCTTTAGTAGGAGAAATCAAATAATGAGATATATTACGGTAGAGGAGTTATCCTTCTATTATGATAAGGAGCCTGTTCTTGAACATATCAATTATAGTGTTGATAGTGGGGAATTTGTTACCTTGACGGGGGAGAATGGGGCAGCTAAGACGACACTCATCAAGGCCAGTCTTGGAATCCTCCAACCACGCATTGGTAGGGTGACCATTTCAAAGACAAATACGCAGGGTAAGAAATTGAGAATAGCTTACCTTCCTCAACAGATTGCCAGTTTTAATGCTGGTTTTCCAAGTACGGTTTATGAATTTGTCAAGTCCGGTCGCTACCCGAGAAAAGGTTGGTTCCGTCGTTTGAATGCTCATGATGAGGAGCATATCAAGGCTAGTTTGGACTCAGTTGGTATGTGGGAACACCGAGACAAACGCTTGGGGTCTCTATCTGGAGGACAAAAGCAGCGAGCGGTGATTGCGCGCATGTTTGCTTCGGATCCAGATGTGTTTATCCTAGATGAGCCGACAACGGGGATGGATGCAGGAAGTAAAAACGAATTTTACGAACTCATGCACCACAGCGCCCATCATCATGGTAAGGCTGTTTTGATGATTACCCATGACCCTGAAGAAGTTAAGGATTATGCGGATCGCAATATTCATCTAGTCCGTAACCAAGACTCGCCATGGCGTTGTTTCAACGTTCATGAGAATGATCAGGAGGTGGGCCATGCTTAGTTTGTTATCTTATGACTTTATGCAACGTGCCTTTCTGGCCGTTATTGCCATGAGTCTTTTCTCGCCGGTATTGGGGACCTTCCTTATCTTGCGCCGTCAGAGTTTGATGAGTGATACCCTCAGCCACGTCTCTCTTTCAGGTGTAGCCTTTGGTCTGGTACTAGGGATTTCTCCAACTATTTCTACTATTGCCATTGTCTTGATTGCGGCGATCTTTCTGGAGTATCTCCGTACGGTTTATAAGAGTTTTATGGAAATCGGGACAGCTATCCTCATGTCAACAGGTCTGGCTGTTTCTCTGATTGTTATGAGCAAGGGTAAAAGCTCGAGTTCTATGAGTTTGGACCAGTATCTTTTTGGTTCAATCGTGACTATCAGTGAGGAGCAGGTTATTTCCCTCTTTGTCATTGCAGCGGTTGTCTTGATTTTGACCTTCCTCTTCCTTCGTCCAATGTATATCCTGACCTTTGATGAGGATACGGCCTTTGTGGATGGCTTGCCTGTTCGTACCATGTCCATTCTTTTTAACATGGTGACAGGGGTGGCCATTGCCCTTATGATTCCTGCTGCAGGAGCTCTTTTGGTATCGACTATCATGGTCTTACCAGCTAGTATTGCCCTGCGTCTGGGGAAAAACTTTAAATCGGTTATGCTGCTTGCCAGTGCTATTGGATTTTTGGGAATGGTAGCAGGACTTTACATTTCCTACTATGCAGAAACACCTGCAAGTGCAAGTATTACCATTATTTTTGTAACTGTCTTTTTACTAATCAGTTTAGTAAGACGTTTTATCAAATAGGAGACTAAGATGAAAAAAATTAGCTTATTACTAGCCAGTCTATGTGCCTTGTTTTTAGTGGCTTGTTCCAATCAAAAGCAAGCAGATGGCAAACTCAATATCGTGACAACCTTTTACCCTGTCTATGAATTTACCAAGCAAGTCGCAGGAGATACTGCTAATGTAGAACTCCTCATCGGTGCTGGTACAGAACCCCACGAATATGAACCATCTGCCAAGGCAGTTGCCAAAATTCAAGACGCAGATACCTTCGTTTATGAAAATGAAAACATGGAAACATGGGTTCCTAAATTGCTAGATACCTTGGATAAGAAAAAGGTGAAAACCATCAAGGCGACAGGCGATATGTTGCTTTTGCCAGGTGGTGAGGAAGAAGAGGGAGACCATGACCATGGAGAAGAAGGCCATCATCATGAGTTCGATCCCCATGTTTGGTTATCACCAGTTCGTGCCATTAAACTAGTAGAGCACATCCGTGACAGCTTGTCAGCAGACTATCCTGATAAAAAAGAGACATTTGAGAAGAATGCAGCTGCCTATATCGAAAAATTACTAGCCTTGGATAAGGCTTATGCAGAAGGTTTGTCTCAATCCAAACAAAAGAGCTTTGTGACTCAACACGCGGCCTTTAACTACCTTGCCTTGGACTATGGACTCAAACAAGTCGCAATCTCAGGCCTCTCTCCAGATGCAGAGCCATCAGCTGCTCGCTTGGCGGAATTGACAGAGTACGTTAAGAAAAATAAAATTGCCTATATCTACTTTGAAGAAAATGCTTCACAAGCCCTTGCTAACACACTTTCAAAAGAGGCAGGTGTCAAAACAGATGTCCTCAATCCTTTGGAAAGTCTGACAGAAGAGGACACCAAAGCTGGAGAAAACTACATTTCCGTGATGGAGAAAAACCTCAAGGCTCTAAAACAAACAACAGACCAAGAAGGCCCAGCAATTGAGCCTGAAAAGGCAGAGGATACCAAGACAGTTCAAAATGGTTACTTTGAAGATACAGCTGTCAAGGACCGCACCTTGAGTGACTATGCAGGTAACTGGCAATCAGTTTATCCTTTCCTTGAAGATGGCACGTTTGACCAAGTCTTTGACTACAAGGCTAAGTTGACTGGTAAGATGACTCAGGCTGAGTACAAGGCTTACTATACAAAAGGCTATCAGACAGATGTGACTAAGATTAACATTACTGATAACACTATAGAATTTGTTCAAGGTGGACAAAGCAAGAAATATACTTATAAGTATGTTGGAAAGAAAATCTTGACTTACAAGAAAGGTAATCGTGGCGTGCGCTTCCTCTTTGAAGCGATAGATGCTGATGCTGGACAATTCAAGTATGTTCAGTTTAGCGACCACAATATCGCCCCAGTTAAGGCAGAACATTTCCATATCTTCTTTGGAGGCACAAGCCAAGAAGCCCTCTTTGAAGAAATGGATAACTGGCCAACCTACTATCCAGATAACCTATCTGGTCAAGAAATCGCCCAAGAAATGTTGGCGCATTGATGAGAAACCGACTAGTTCATAAGAGCTGGTCGGTTTTTGGGGTACTAGATGGCTAACTTCATTATAGACCTTTCCAGAACTTTAAAAAATAAATAAAACTCTTGAAATATCTGGACCTGTATGTTAGAATAAAATCGATAGGCAAGGTTCATTAGAACACCAAATCCCTTAACTATTGCAGTAGTTAAGGGATTTTTTGACGTATCTTAGCGATTTAACGGGTGTTTACAGGCTAGTCATTCGGTCTACTTCTTACCATCTAGCCATTTGCAGACGAAATACAAGATAATTCCTGCTATGACGTCCGCTACAATAGTAAGAACGAGCTCTGGGGCAAGGTTCATTAGTTTCACCTCCTCTCACGAACCGTAAGGAACGTAATCGGTAACCGATGACAAAAATAGTATATCACATTAAATTTAGATCATCAACATTGCTTAATGCTTGAACTATTGTAGATTATATGCTAGAATATAGTTAGTGTATAAGGTTCATTAGAACACCAAAGCCCCTAACTATGTCGGTAGTTAAGGGCTTTTTTTACGTATCTTAGCGATTTAACGGGTGTTTACAGGCTAGTCATTCGGTCTACTTCTTACCATCTAGCCATTTGCAGACGAAATACAAGATAATTCCAGCTATAACATCTGCTATAATAGTAAGAGCAAGCTCTGGTATAAGGCTCATTAGTTTCACCTCCTCTCACGAACCCATAGGAACGTAATCGGTAACCGATGACAAAAGTATTATACCACACTAAATTTAGATCATCAAGGTCACTTAATGCTTGAACTATTGTAGATTATATGCTAGAATATAGTTAATTGATAAGGTTCATTAGAACACCAAAGCCCCTAACTAGTGCGATAGTTAAGGGCTTTTTTGACGTATCTTAGCGATTTAACGGGTGTTTATAGGCTAGTCAGTCGGTCTACTCCTTACTATCTAGCCATCTGCAGACGAAATACAAGATAATTCCAGCTATAACATCCGCTATAATAGTAAGAGCGAGCTCTATGATAAGGCTCATTAGTTTCACCTCCTCTCACGAACCCATAGGAACGTAATCGGTAACCGATGACAAAAATAGTATACCATAATAAATTTAGATCATCAAGGTCACTTAATTCTTGAAATATAGGGTCTAGGCGAAAAAGTCTTTAAAATCAGAAAAACGCATAATATCAGGTGTGCAAAAACTTGATATTATGCGTTTTATTGTGGGAAGGTTTACTCCATTTTCTCCTGAAATTGGGTATTTGCCCAGCCTCTGTTTTTGGGGTGACTGAGAAAATAATGTCATGTGGTGAGTATTTGTAAATCAGTCAGCAGACAGAACGAATACTCTTCGAAAATCTCTTCACATCATGTCAGCTTTGTCTTGCCGTGTCCATGGGGGACTTGACTTTGTCAGCTCCATATACAACCTCAAAACAGTGTTTCGAGCTGACTTGATCAATTTTCAAATCTGTACTTTGAACAACCTGAGACTAGCTTCCTATTTGATTTTCATTGACTATCAGAAACCCATTCTCCATCAAATAATTCTACTGCGTCTAATAATTTTTGATCTGGCAAGGTGTCAGAAATAAAGGTTGTGTATTTGGAGAGAGGATTAATTTTAAAAAATCCAGTCTTGTAAAATTTAGAACTATCAATCAGTAAGATGGTTTCATGGGCTTTGTCAATAATATTCTTTTTTGAAATAGCTTGGCTGAGAGAAGCTTCATAAACATATTGGTCATCAATACCTCTTGCTGAACAAAATGCTAAATCGATATTAAAATGATCTAATAAAGAATTTTCCTTATCATAGTTGACCACGGAACAGGATTGATGTTTGACCTCGCCAGATGTGATAAAGATTTTGGAGCTATCTTTAACAGTTTCAGATAGAGTTTGTGCAGTATGTAAACCATTTGTAAAAATAATCAAATTATCAAGTTCAGAAAGATAGGGACAAAGTTCGTAGGTAGTAGTACTAGAATCTAGATAGATACACATACCTGACCGAATAAAGTCTTTAGCGAGACTAGCGATTAGTCTTTTTTGCCTAGTACTTTCTCCTTCACGTATTTGATGAGAAAGTTCAATTGTGTTCATAGAGGACAGGGTCACGTATCCGTGTTTTCTTTTGATAAGACCTTGATTTTCTAAGAAAATTAAATCACGACGTAAGGTACTTGTGCTGGAGAAAGTGATTTCTGCCAGCTCTTTTACGGCAATTCTTTTTTTCTTTTTAATAATTTCAATCAATTCAAGTATACGTTCATCTTTTATCATAAGCTCCTCCTAATTTATCATTTCAACTATATTATAGCACAAATTGGAGGAATTTGAATTATTTTTATGTTTATGGAGTAAATATATGAACATTATTCAAGTAAGCGTTCACATATTGAAAAAATAAAATGTGGGGATTATAATAAAGTTAATCAAGGACGAAGAGAGAAGAAAAATGGAAGCGGTTTTAGCAATAGATTTAGGTGCGACTTCTGGAAGAGCAATCGTTGGTTACCTTTCTGAAAATAAACTAGTAATGGAAGAAATAAATCGCTTTTCTAATCTACCTATTAGAGTAAAAGGGCATTTATCTTGGGATGTTGACTTTCTACTAGCTAAAATTCTTGAAAGCATCCGATTGGCTAATACTAGTTACAAGATTTTATCTATCGGTATTGATACATGGGGAGTTGATTTTGGACTGATTGATAATGAAGGTAAGCTGTTATCACAACCTGTTCACTATCGTGATGAAAGAACAAAGGGAGTGTTAAAGGAAATATCTGAAATTACTGAATTAGAAAAACTGTATTCAGAGACAGGAAATCAGATTATGGAGATAAATACCCTGTTTCAACTCTTTAAGGCACGTCAAGAATCTCCTGACTCTTTCTATAAGACCAATAAGATTCTTTTAATGCCAGATTTGTTTAATTATCTCTTGACAGGTAAGTTTGCAACTGAAAAAAGCATTGCTTCAACAACTCAATTATTTGATCCTAGGATTCAAAACTGGAATCAGAATATTCTAAAACTATTTGAATTGGATTCATCTTTACTTCCTGAAATTGTTTCAGAGGGAAATGTCCTTGGAAGGATAAAAGAGGAGTATGGTTTAGGCGATATTCCTGTTGTGAATGTTTGTAGTCATGATACAGCAAGCGCGATTGTATCAGTTCCTAAGACAGAAGATAGTTTGTTTATTTCATCAGGGACTTGGTCTTTGGTTGGAGTGGAGCTTTCTTCACCTATTCTTAGTACCGAATCCTTCAGTTATGGATTTACAAATGAAGTCGGTAAAGATGGAGTGATTACATTTCTGAAGAATTGTACAGGGTTGTGGATCATAGAGGAACTAAGACGTTCATTTGAACGAAGAGGGAAAGCCTATTCTTTTGATGATATTAGGACAATGGTGGAGAAAGAAAAAGAAAATCTTCCTCTGATTGATACTGAATCAACTGAATTTGCAACAGAATCTGACATGTACAAGACTTTGACAGAATATCTAGCTTATCATCATGAAACTAGAGAGTGGACAGATGGACAACTATTTAAGATCGTTTATGAAAGTCTAGCTGAAACGTATAAGAAAACGATAGAGTTACTAGAAGAACTAACTCATAAGGTTTATAAGAGGATATATGTTATCGGAGGAGGTGCTAGAGCTAGTTACTTTAATCAAATGATTGCCGATAGAACTGGTAAAGAAGTTCTTACAGGTTCAACTGAGGCTACAGCTGTGGGGAATATTTGTATACAGCTATTAAGTCAAGGTAAAATAAACGAGGATACAGGGTTAAAGGATATTATGACAAATATTGCGGATACACAATATTATTATCCTCAGCTATCATAAACAAAAATAAAAAAACGGAGGTTTTGTCATGAACAAAAAAAGTCTTTTGAAATGCGCTGTTATCGGGTTAGTAGCTACCCTTGGTTTAGCAGCTTGTGGAACATCTAAGGATGCAAGCGGTGGAAGTTCTTCTGGTAAAGAAGTATTAGAATTTTATCATGGGTATCATCATAGTGAAGATGAATGGCCTGTAGCGAAGACTATGCGAGATTTATATGATAAATTTGCAGAAGAACATAAAGATAGTGGTGTAGAATTTAAACCAATTCCTATAAATGGTGATTTGAAGGATATAATGAATAACAAGGTTGCTAGTGGTGAATTTCCTGATGTGATTGACCTAGCAGGTAATGCAGTATCATTAGCTGCGATTGAACAAAAACTTGTTTTAGATTTGAAACCATATATCGATTCAAATAAGCTTGAAAAAAATGTTGGTTTGAACTATAAGCAAAACCAAAAAGATGGAAAAATTTATACAGTTCACGAACAGTTATTTACAATGGGTCTGTGGTACAACAAGGATATATTTGCAAAAGCAGGTGCGAAGACACCTGATCAGTGGAATACTTGGGAAGATTTTACACAAGCAATGGCTGCTGTGAGAAAGCAAGATGGAGTGTATGCATTTGGTGCTGGGGAACCATCTATTCGCTTGTTTAATACAGTCTTAGGAACCACAGAAAATGGGCGTAAATTATTAGATAAACCATTAACAAAAGAAGGAATTGAATCTAAAGAATTTGCAGATGCTTTGAAAATGGTTATGAAAGAAATTCAAGCTAATGGTTCTAAGAATGCTGGTGGCGATGCTAATGCTTATTCTAAAGACTTCCAAGAAGGTAAATCTGCAGTCTTCTTTAATGGTGTGTGGGCTTCTGGTGAGATGTCTAAGAACCCAAGTCTTGCACCTGGAATCTATCCTGCAGGTGTAGCAATTAGTTCTTCTGGAGGTGGTATCACTATCTCAAGTAAGATGTCTGAAGCTAAACAAAAACTAGCTCTTGAGTTTTTGAAATATATGACTAGCGATGATGTACAAAAAGTAATTTTTGAAAAAGTAGGAGCAAATCCTTCTGATGAAAATGTAAATGTAAAAGAACTTTCAGAAAAGAGTTCAGAAGCTACTACTAAAATTTTAGGACAAGCAATCACTCAAGTTAAGAATGCAAAAGTAGTTGTTCCAACTGTAAGTGATGTTTGGGGTGGCGATGTACATACAGCTATTATCAATGCATTGACAGAAAGTGCTGCTGAAAATGTAGATGTTGATCAAAAAGTGAAATCTACTCAAGATGTGTTGAAATCATTGATTGGTTAATTGTTTTAGGGAGTGGAAACGAAGCTCAGTTGGCACTGCCAACTGAGCTTGATTTTACTCATATAGTTGAAAAAAGGAGTTTGTTTATGGCACAAAAAGTTATGAGCCTACAAAATAGGAAGAATCAAAAAAGACGATTTATCTTTTTATTTCTTTTGCCAACGTTGATTTGTTTCTTTCTATTTTATTTTTATTCTGTAGTAACAATCTTTTTAACTTCATTTGCTAAATGGGATTATACAAATTTAAACACCCCTGAGTTTCTAGGATTTGATAAATTATTTGAAAATTATAGGTATGTTTTTAAAGAATACCCATTTTTTACAGAAGCTCTAATTAATTCTGTTCGTTGGGCTGTAATTGGTGTTATTATTCAAGTTCCTTTAGCTTTATCTGTTGCAATTACATTATCTAAGAAATTAAAAGGATGGAAGATATCTAGAAATCTTTATATTGTACCGAGTATCATTTCTAGTGCTGCTATGGGATTGATTTTTCTTCAAATCTATAATCCAAACTATGGTGTTGTTAACCAAGTTATCCATCTATTTAATCCATCGTTTAAAGATTCAGTGCTGTTGACTCCAGGATTAAATATAGCAGCCATGACTGGCGCTTATATCTTCTTTGCAGGAGCATCAACCATTATGATTCTTGGGCAAATTTTTGCTATTCCAGAAGAAGTTCAAGAAGCTGCTATTTTAGACAATATTACTGGTTGGAGGAAAGAGTGGTATATTACGATTCCGATGATTAAGGGGACAATTAAAACTGTTTCAATTATGGCAGCAACTTCAGGATTTTTGCTCTATAACGAAGTATTCTTTTTGACAAATGGTGCTGCAGGAACAAAAAGTATCAGTTTTGTTATTCGAGAATTAGCGGTGGCTAGCTCACGAACTCAGTATGCTCGTGCAAATACAATTGGAGTTATACAAATCTTAGGTGGAATGTTGATTATCGTTTGTATTAATATTTTATTCAGAGAAAGAAAAAGACTGAAAGGTGGGAAATGATTATGAATACACATATAAATGGTATTAGTAAAAAAGGCAAAGTTCTTATATATGGTTATATGCTCCTTACCATTTTAATTTCCATTTTCCCTATTGCGTGGATATTTTTATCATCATTAAAAGCAGATCCTATGAAAAATCCAGGTATTAGTTTACCAACTGACTTTACTCTTGATGGTTATATAAATGTTTTTACAAAACTTCATGTTTTCACTTACTTTTGGAATAGCTTTAAAGTAGTGTCTATATCAGTTATTATTAGCATTGTTATGATTTCCATGTCTTCATATGTTATTGCTAGGATGGAATTTAGAGGGAAGAAGTTAGTGACTTCTATGCTGTATTCTACTCTATTTATTCCAGCAACAGCTATGACTTTTCCAGTTTATAGATTAGTAAATGCGTTGGGGATTTATAATACCCCAGTTGCTCTAATTCTAGTCTACTCTTGTAGTGGAATTGCTATGAGTTTCTTCATTATAAAGAACTATTTTGAAATTATTCCAAAAGAATTGGAGGAGGCGGCAGAGATTGATGGTGCGACATATGCTCAAACTTTTTGGAAAGTGATGTTGCCAATTGCTAGACCTGGAATTTTAACAGCAGCAGTACTTGCCTTTATTAATAACTGGAATGAATATTATTGGGCATCTATGTTGGTGATTGATAAAAATGAATTAACAGTACCAGCATTACTAGGTCAATTTACTACAAGTTTTAATACTAATTATAATGGTCTTTTTTCAGCGATTGTTGTAATCGTATTACCACCAATCATTCTATTTGCATTTACAAGTAAATACTTTATTGAAGCTTTAGGAGGAGGAGCAGTAAAAGGATGAAACATACACTTGAAACTATCAATAGTAGAACTCAGTGGTTTAGAGAAGCAAGATTTGGGATGTTCATTCATTGGGGTTTATATTCTATTCCAGGAAAAGGGGAATGGATTCGTAGTCATCAGAAATTATCTATTGAAGATTATGAACCATATTTTCGAGCTTTTGATCCTAAGGAATATAACCCTAGAGAATGGGCTAAACAAGCAAAAGCTGCAGGGATGAAGTATATGGTTTTAACAGCTAAACATCATGATGGATTTTGTTTGTTTGATTCAAAATTTACAGATTATAAATCAACAAATACACCTGCAGGTAGAGATTTAGTTAAAGAATTTGTAGATGCCGTTCGAGCTGAAGGTTTAAAAGTAGGGTTATATTTTAGTTTGATTGACTGGTATCATCCTGATTTTCCTAAATATGCTGATCTAAATCATCCAATGAGAGGAAATGAAGCCTATCGAGATGAGAAAATTAACTTTGACCGTTATTTGGAGTATTTGCACAATCAAGTTAAAGAAATTGTAACTGGTTATGGTCAGATTGACATATTATGGTTTGATTATTCTTATGAAGACATGGTAGGTGAAAAATGGGGAGCTTCAAAATTAATAGACATGGTTCGTCATTATCAGCCAAACGTTATCGTAGATAATAGATTAGAAACATCAGGTGAAGGATTCGGAAGTATTGTTACAGATGAAATTACCTCTTATGCTGGAGATTTTGTTAGTCCAGAGCAAATTGTTCCTCACGAAGGTATTCGAAACTTTAAAGATGAGCCTGTTCCTTGGGAACTTTGTCTAACTATGAATAACAATTGGGCTTATAATCCTACTGATTATCTATATAAGTCTAGTCAAACTTTGATAAGAAAGTTAGTTGAATGTGTTAGTAAAAACGGGAATATGATTCTTAATGTAGGCCCAGATGCTTTGGGAAGAATTAATGATCCAAGTAAGAAAATATTAGATGATTTTCATCAATGGATGTCTCGAAATGGTGAGGCAATTTATGGATGTACTGGGGATTCCAATTTACCAAAACCAGATTGGGGCTACTATACACGTAAGGGCAATATAGTTTATGCCCATATATTTGAACAACCTATAGGTCCTTTGGCGCTTCTTGGTATCAGTAAAGAAAATGTAAAAAGAATGACGTTTCTTCATGATGGAAGTGAGGTGAAGATTTCAGAAAGCTGGACGACCAATGCTTATAAGGGAATTTGTTTTGCGCAGTTTGGAGAAGTACCTCATTTTACTTATCCATTACCAGACTTGATTGACAGTGTAATCAAAATTGAGTTGAGAGAGTAGTTATATGAAAATTGAAAACAAAAATGTGAGACGTAATTTCTTTTGGGGAGATGGTCGATTTTATACTACTGATATTGTAAACAAACGGGCAGGAGTAGTTATAAAAAATGTTTCGAAAGAGGAATTTACTATTACATTGGAAAATGGAATTAAACTTTCTTCCAATCATTTTTCAGCAATCGTTAGGGAAGAGGGAGATAAGCGGATTGAGGTTTCTTTTATTTATCCTTCCATTCGTTTACGTTTAATCTTTGAATCGAGGGATGATGTTCTTTCGAAACAATTAGTTTTAGAATCTTCTACTGAAGTTATTAAATCTGTAGAGGTAGAGAGTTTTGAGTTTGAAACAGAAGACCATATTTTCTATCCTAAAAGACAAGATTGTATTAAGGAAATGGCGAATTTTTCCGGTTATTATGTGGAATTGGGACAACCTGTTTATGCTAATTCTTTATTCTTAGGAATGGAATTTCCCATGTCTGAAAACAAGGTAGATTGTAGACGTTATGTATCAAGGTATTACTTAGGATCGGTTATCAATCAAGAGAAAATTTTGTGGCCTTGTATTGTTGGGGGTGCAGGTTCCTATAAAAAAGAAGAGATTCAAGAGGCATTTTTTGAATATGTGGAAGGAATAGCTCAACCTAGTTATTTCCGTAAACAGTATAATTCCTGGTATGACCATATGACCGACATTACAGAAGAAGGTATTCTAAAAAGTTTTTCTGAGATTAGAGATGGATTTGAAAATCATGGAGTCCATTTAGATGCTTATGTTGTTGATGATGGTTGGACAAACTATCAATCAGTTTGGGAATTCAATCATAAATTCCCAAATGGTTTGAGAAATATTAAACATCTTGTAAATGGATTTGGTTCAAGCCTAGGATTATGGATTGGTCCCCGAGGTGGTTATAATGGGACAGAAATCATTATGAGTGATTGGTTGGAAGCACATCCAGAGTTAAGGATTGGCTCTAAAAATTATACTTCAAATGATGTAAACGTGGCTGATTTTAACTATCTCAATCAAATGAAGAAAAAGATGTTGGAATATCAAAAAGAATTCGATATCAGCTATTGGAAAATTGATGGCTGGTTACTTCAACCTGACAAACCTGATAAGAGTGGGTCGCATG
Organism: Streptococcus pneumoniae; assembly: GCF_001096185.1. GTDB lineage: Bacteria > Bacillota > Bacilli > Lactobacillales > Streptococcaceae > Streptococcus > Streptococcus pneumoniae_B. The sequence continues at coordinate 413,512 of NZ_CRPU01000001.1, read as the reverse complement.
GTATGTATACCATGACAGCGGTTTATGAGTTCTTAATTCAACTGTTGATAGATCTAAGAAAGGAGCGAGGAGGAAAAGATTGTTGGTTAAACTTGACTTCTTATGTAAATCCTAGTCCATGGTTTTTACAGTGGGTCAATAGTTTATGGATTCAAATATCTCAAGATGTAGGGTTTACAGAGAATGCAGGTAATGATATCAATCGTATGATTACTTACCGAGATATTCAGTATCAAGAATTTTTGGAAAAACGTGAGATACAGTTACCTATGTGGTCGCTTTATAATCATGAACCAATCTATGCTGTCAGTGCAAATACCTGGTACATGGATCACCAAATGTTTGCATCAATACCAGATTTTGAAGCTTATCTATTATTTATTTCAACAAGAGGGAATGCTTTTTGGGAGTTTCACTATTCTTTTGATATGTTTGATGAAGAACGCTGGAAAGCCAATGCTCGTGCCGTCAAATGGATAGAGGAGAATTATCAAACACTAAAATATAGTAAAAAAATAGGAGGAAGTCCTGAAAAATTTGAAATTTATGGTTATAAGTGTCACAATCAGAAGACTTCTACTGAAATTTTCTCTCTGAGAAATCCTGCTCAGATTAAACAAAAAATAAAAATAGAGAATCTTTCGATAGAGAATTTTACCAGAGTAATTGGAGATTTTACTATTCAAGAAGATGAGATAGAATTGGCACCGTACTCTATCGTGATACTGAAGAAGTAAAGAAAAAATTGTGAGGTAGAGATGACGATTTATATTAATAAGGACGAGACCGTTTTTCATTTGGAAATGAAAGATAGTAGTTATATTTTTAGAATTTTAGAAAATGGGGAACTTCAACATCTATATTTTGGGAAAAGGATTCATGTCAAGGAAAATTATAACCAATTGATGGCCTATGAAAAAAGAGGATTTGAAGTATCTTTTTCTGAAGAATTTGAGGATATTCAACAGTCTATGATACAAAATGAATATTCTTCATATGGGAAAGGAGATTTTCGGCATCCAGCCTTTCAAGTTCAAGGAATGAATGGTAGTAGGATAACGACACTAAAATATCAAGGTTTTGAACTTGAAAAAGGGAAAAATCGTCTTAACTCTCTACCTTCAACATTTGATGATATTGGTCAGTGTGCGGAAACATTAACGATTATTTTAACAGATTCCATATTAGATTTAACTGTTAGACTAAATTACACAATTTTTCCGGAATACAATGTCTTAGTTAGAAATACGGAATTTTTAAATAATAGCAATAATAAGTTGACTCTTTTGAAAGCAATGAGCTTACAGCTAGACCTACCTGATAGTCAATATGACTTTATTCAATTTTCTGGAGCATGGCTGAGGGAACGTCAGTTATATAGAACTTCGCTTAGACCAGGTATTCAAGCAATAGATAGCTTGAGATACTCATCAAGTCCTCAGCAAAATCCTTTCTTTATGCTATCAAGGAGGGAAACTACAGAGCATAGTGGTGAGGTTTATGGTTTTAACTTTATCTATTCTGGAAATTTTCAAAATATGATTGAAGTTGACCATTTTGACACCGCTAGAGTAACGGTAGGAATAAATCCAGTAGAATTTCGTTTTTTATTAAATCCTGCCGAAAGTTTTGTGACACCAGAAGCAATTGTGACCTATTCTGATCAAGGGATGAATCAGATGAGCCAACAACTATCAGATTTTTATCGACATCATTTAGTTAATCCTAATTTTTCTCAAGCTAGTCGTCCTATAATACTCAATAGTTGGGAAACATTTTATTTTGACTTGAGTACAGAAAAAATTTTAGATTTAGCAAAGGCTGCTAAAGATTTAGGGATAGAATTATTTGTACTGGATGATGGTTGGTTTGGTCATAGGAAAGATGACAAAAGTTCTCTGGGTGACTGGGTAACAGATAGAAGTCGCCTTCCTGAAGGTATTGGATTTCTTGCAGATGAAATTCACAAAATAGGTTTACAATTTGGTTTGTGGTTTGAACCTGAAATGATTTCTATTGATAGTGATTTGTACAAGAATCATGCCGATTGGACTATCCATTTGTTAGACAGAGAGAAGTCAGTAGGAAGAAATCAATATGTGTTGGATTTGACGAGACAGGAAGTTGTTGATTACCTTTTTGATTCTATTTCTAAAATCATAGTCGAAACAAATCTGGATTATATCAAATGGGATATGAATCGTCATATAACAGATATTTATAGTATTGAACTTGATTCTGAACAGCAGATGGAATTTGGTCATCGATATATCTTAGGTCTTTATCAGTTGTTAGATCGTTTAATAACTAAGTTCCCTTCAGTTCTATTTGAATCTTGTTCTTCAGGTGGTGGACGTTTTGATTTAGGACTTATGTATTATGCACCGCAAGCGTGGACGAGTGATGATACGGACCCGATAGAAAGATTGAAAATTCAGCATGGAACTTCTTATGGATATTCTCCATCAATGATGGCAGCCCATGTTTCTATTTCTCCAAATGAACAAAGTGGAAGACAAACGAGTTTGGACACTAGGACAAATGTAGCTTATTTTAGTTCTTTCGGTTATGAATTAGATGTTACGAGATTGTCGGTAGAAGAAAAAGAACAAGTGAGAGAACAAATTCAGTTTTATAAAAAATATCGCTCATTGTTTCAATATGGGGATTTTTATAGGATAAACAGTCCTTTTAGTTGTGATTCTGCTAGTTGGCAAGTTGTTTCAAAGAATAAATGCCAGTCGATTTTACTGTATGCTCAATTGAATAGTAAGTTGAACCCAGGTTATACAAGAGTTTATTTTAGTGGTTTAGATAAAGATAAATGCTATTCCGTCTCTGGATTTGATGAGTTCTTTTATGGAGATGAATTAATGAATGCTGGAATAAAAGTCAGTTTAAGTAATTTAGCACTATGTGTTCCAGAATATCTTACAAAATTATTTGTTATTGAGGAAGTTGTATGTAAATAATGAGGAAATAAAAATGGAAAATAAAAAAATAGCAAAACAGATTTTAATAGCTACGGCTGTTTTAACAAGTTTTTTAGGAAGTAAATTGGTTTATGCAGATGTAGTCCAAAGTAATTCTAATGACAGAGCTAGTACTGAAACTGCTAGAGTAACAGGGAATAACTTAAGAAAACCAATTACTAAAGATCAAGAAACTGATACGGAGACGACATATCTTTCAGATATGGATTGGTCTTCTGCAACTCATGGTGATGTAGATAAAACAAAAACAGTACAAAAAGATGCTCCATTTACAACAGGAAATAAAGAAGAACATACTAAAATTTCATTGCTTACTTCTGACAATAAAGTTAAGTATTTTGATAAAGGAATAGGGACAGTCGCAGATTCCCCGTCTGTAATCAGCTATGATATTAGTGGTCAAGGATTTGAAAAATTTGAAACTTATATAGGAATTGATCAAAGTGCTAATAGTTCTAGAGCAGACCACGCAGTAGTGGATAAAATAGAAATAGAAATAGATGGAGAAGTAGTTTATTCCAGTAATGTAACTAATCCAGATGGATTCAGATATAATACCCAGGCACAATTTATTAGTGTGACAATTCCACAAAACGCTAAAAAAATATCCTTAAAATCATTCTCAGGAGAACATACATGGGGTGATGAAGTTGTATTTGCTGATGCTAAACTTATTAAAACTGTTAGTACTCAAACTATAACTCCAGATCTTCTTAATAAAGGAATTAATGGAGGAGTATATCTTTCTGATTTAGAATGGGTTGATGCTACTCATGGTGATGACGATAAATCAAAAACAGTTCAGAAAGATAAACCGTTTACACCTGGTAATAACGGTGCAAATAATAAAATAAAATTATTAATTGACGGGAAGGAAATAGAATTTAATAAAGGATTGGGAACTGTAGCAAGTAACCCGTCTAGTATAAAATATGATGTTTCGGGTGCTAATGTTACAAGATTTATTTCCTATGTCGGAATTGATAGGAGCGCCAATCATTTAAATTCAGATTACGCAGATATTCAAAAGTTTGAAGTTGTTGCGGATGGTAAAGTCATTTACTCATCAGATTCAAAATATCCGAAAGGAATTAAGTATGATACATCGGCATTTCTGGTTGATGTTGAAATTCCAAAAGATACACAGACGATAGAACTTAAATCATATTCAGGAAAACATACATGGGCTGACGAATTGGTTTTAGGTGGAGCCATGTTTATGGCAAATGGTAAATTTAAGAATCCTAATGATTGGTCAGAAGTTGATAAACGTCGTGAAATTAATAATGAACATCCGTTACTTATGATGCCTTTATATGCTAACGGAGAAGAGTTTAACCAAGGGAAATATACTTTTTGGGGAGGAGATACATTAACAGGTAAGTGGGAGAATATACCAGATGACTTAAAACCATATACTGTTATACAGTTACATCCAGATGATCTTCCTAAAAGAGATGGAGCTGCTAGAGATTTTTATGAACATATGTTAGAAGAAGCAGCGAAATATGTAAATCCTAAGACTGGAAAAAATGAACCAATTCCAGTTATTCTGACGGTTTACACTGCTGGTAATATGCCTTATTATACTTCGGCACATTGGTTAAGTACCAGCTGGATTGATAAAATGTATCAAAAATATCCAAATTTGCATGGTATTTTCAGTACAGAGAATTATTGGATTTGGGCAAATGATATTGAAAATAAGGCGGCAGATTACTTAAAAGTATCAGCTAAAAATGGAGGATATTTTATATGGGCTGAACAAAATAATGGTTCTGCAATAGAAAAAGCATTTGGAAAAAACGGTAAGATAGCATTTCAGAAATCTGTTGATAAGTACTGGAAGAACCTTATTTTCATGTTCAAAAATACACCTGCTGCCGAGGGAAATGATTCAACTACAGAAAGTTATATGAAGGGACTTTGGCTATCAAATCATACTTATCAATGGGGTGGTTTGATGGATACTTGGAAGTGGTATGAGACAGGTAAATGGAAACTGTTTGCAACTGGTAATATCGGAAAAAGTCAAGGAGATAGACAATGGTTGACTGAACCAGAGTCTATGCTAGGAGAAGAGGCTTTAGGGGTTTACCTTAATGGAGGTGTAGTTTATAATTTTGAACATCCAGCTTATACCTATGGTGTAAATAATAAAGAAAGCTTACTCTTTAGCGAAGTAATAAAAGAATTTTTTAGATATGTAATAGCACATCCAGCACCATCTAAAGAAAAGGTACTTGAGGATACAAAAGTATTCATACATGGAGACTATTCAAATAAAGGAAATGGTAAGTTCTTTGTAAACGTAAATACTGATAGAGAACAAACTCCATTATACATGACTGGTCGTTATAATGTTATTCCAGCTATTCCAGGTATTTTAAAAACAGATAAATTGAAAGAGTCTGTTTCTGGTAATCGTATTCAGATTAAGGAGATCACTTCCCCAGAATTTAGCTCTACTCAGGCTAGAAAAGAATACTTGAATAAGCTGTATCCTACGAATTATGAAGGAGATATCTTTGCTCAGAAATTAGATAATAGATGGTTTGTCTATAATTATAAGGTAAATGAGAATGTTAAACAGACTGGAAAATTAAAATTTAATTCTTTAGAAATGGATGTTGAATTTGAACCTCATACCTATGGTATTTTTGAGAGAATAAGTAATGGATTGAAAGTGAATTTAAATAATTTTAGAACAAATAAAGATTCACTATGGTCTAATGCTCAAGATGCAAATCAGGCAAGGAAACTACCACAATTGACCAAAAAAGGTGCGATTAAGTGGATTGACGAACATTATATCAAAGATACTCAGTTTGGAGAGAAAAGGGTTACAAAGATAGTATTAAGAGGTATAGATAAACTTCCTACTATTCATTCATTAACAGGAACAAATAATTCCTATGATCAGCCATCTCTCAATTTTGATCAGGAAAATCATACGGTTACTATTACCATTAACAGTAACGGAAATCTTGAATTCGAACTTCATTTTTAGAAAGGAGTGAGTTTATGTCTCAAGATGAAAAATTAATTCGTGAACAGATTTGTGATGTTTGTCATAAGATGTGGCAACTTGGTTGGGTTGCTGCTAACGATGGGAATGTATCTGTTCGATTAGATGAGGATACCATTATTGCAACTCCTACTGGTATCAGCAAAAGTTTTATTACACCAGAAAAGTTGGTGAAGTTAAATCTTAAAGGAGAGATTTTAGAAGCAGAAGGTGATTACCGTCCTTCTAGTGAAATTAAAATGCACATTCGGTGCTACGAAGAACGTGAGGATGTCCGTTCAGTTGTTCACGCGCATCCACCGATTGCAACAGGATTTGCTCTTGCACACATTCCTTTAGATACTTATTCACTAATTGAGAGCGCGATTGTGGTTGGAGCAATTCCTATAACACCATTTGGAGTTCCGTCTACAATGGAAGTGCCAGAAGCAATTACACCTTATCTGCCAGATCATGATGTCATGCTATTAGAAAATCATGGAGCTCTGACTGTCGGAAGCGATGTCATTACAGCATACTACCGTATGGAAACTTTAGAATTAGTCGCAAAGACAACCTTCCATGGAAGAATGTTACTATCTACAAAAGGTATTGAAGAACAAGAAATTGCTCGTCCGACTTTGGAGCGTCTCTTCTCTATGCGAGAAAATTATAAGGTTACAGGTCGTCACCCAGGCTACCGTAAATATAATGGTGATGGTAGTATAAAAGAAACAGAAAAATAAGAGGAAAGTATTATGATCCAACATCCACGTATTGGTATTCGTCCGACTATTGATGGTCGTCGTCAAGGTGTACGCGAATCACTTGAAGTACAGACAATGAACATGGCTAAAAGCGTGGCAGATCTTATTTCAAGTACATTGAAATATCCAGATGGAGAACCTGTGGAATGCGTGATTTCTCCATCTACTATTGGTCGTGTTCCAGAGGCTGCAGCTTCACATGAATTGTTCAAAAAATCAAATGTTTGTGCAACAATTACAGTCACACCATGCTGGTGTTATGGTAGTGAAACTATGGATATGTCTCCAGATATTCCTCATGCTATTTGGGGATTTAATGGGACAGAACGTCCAGGAGCTGTCTATCTTGCAGCTGTTCTAGCTTCACATGCTCAAAAAGGGATTCCAGCCTTTGGGATTTATGGAAGAGATGTTCAAGAAGCTAGTGATACAGATATTCCAGAAGATGTCAAAGAAAAACTTTTACGTTATGCGCGTGCAGCTCTTGCAACTGGCTTGATGCGAGACACTGCTTACCTATCAATGGGTAGTGTTTCAATGGGGATTGGTGGTTCTATTGTGAATCCAGATTTCTTCCAAGAATACCTAGGAATGAGAAATGAATCTGTAGATATGACGGAATTTACACGCCGTATTGACCGTGGTATTTATGACCCAGAAGAGTTCGAACGTGCTATGGTTTGGGTAAAAGAACATATCAAAGAAGGTGTTGACCGAAATCGTGAAGATTTGATTCTTTCTAAAGAAGAAAAAGAAAAACAATGGGAATTTGTGGTAAAAATGTTCATGATTGGTCGAGATCTTATGCAGGGGAATCCTCGTTTAGAAGAGCTTGGTTTTGAGGAAGAAGCGGTTGGTCACTATGCTTTAGTAGCTGGTTTCCAAGGTCAACGTCAATGGACAGACCACTTCCCTAATGGGGACTTTATGGAAACGTTCTTAAACACTCAATTTGACTGGAATGGTATTCGAAAACCATTTATATTTGCGACAGAGAATGATTCACTAAATGGTGTGTCTATGCTCTTTAATTATCTATTAACAAATACTCCACAAATCTTTGCTGATGTACGTACTTATTGGAGTCCAGAGGCTGTTAAACGTGTAACGGGACATACTTTAGAGGGTCGTGCTGCAGCTGGATTCTTACATCTAATCAACTCAGGTTCTTGTACATTGGATGGTACAGGTCAAGCTACTCGTGATGGAAAACCTGTTATGAAACCATTCTGGGAGTTGGAAGAAAGTGAAGTGCAGGCTATGCTTGAAAACACAGACTTCCCACCAGCAAACCGCGAATACTTCCGTGGAGGAGGATTCTCAACTCGTTTCTTGACGAAGGGGGATATGCCAGTAACAATGGTACGTCTCAATCTTCTAAAAGGGGTTGGTCCAGTGCTACAAATTGCAGAAGGTTACACACTTGAACTTCCTGAAGATGTTCACCATACTTTAGATAATCGTACAGATCCAGGCTGGCCAACTACTTGGTTTGCTCCACGTTTGACAGGAAAAGGTGCTTTTAAGTCTGTCTATGACGTCATGAATAATTGGGGAGCCAATCACGGAGCGATAACATATGGACACATTGGAGCAGACTTGATTACCTTGGCTTCTATGTTGAGAATTCCTGTCAATATGCATAATGTACCTGAGGAAGATATCTTTAGACCTAAAAATTGGTCTCTATTCGGGACAGAAGATTTAGAGTCAGCAGACTATCGTGCATGTCAGTTATTGGGACCGCTACATAAATAAAAATTGTGTATATAGGAGGTGAACTTACGTCCCTCCTATCCTTTTAAAAAGATTTGTTAAATAATTCACAAATAATTGAAAACGAATACAAAAAGTAATATAATGATGTTAAATAGATAGCGCGGAGGCGCAGGAGGAAAATTATATGGCTACATTTTATGTTCCGGCAGTCAACCTTATTGGAAAAGGTGTTGTAAATGAAGTGGGTCCTTATATCAAGGAACTTGGCTATAAAAAGGCACTTTTGGTAACAGACAAGTTTATCGAAGGAAGTGACATTTTGCCTAAGGTTTTAAAACCGCTAGATACAGAAGGAATCGAATATGTCATCTTTAGTGATGTAGAGCCAAACCCTACTTGTAAGAATGTCACAGATGGGGTAGCTGCTTTGGAAGAACATGGATGTGATTTTATCATCAGTCTTGGTGGGGGTTCTCCACAGGATGCAGCTAGTTGTATCTCTATCATGGCTACAAATGGTGGAAAACCACAGGATTATGAAGGACTTCATAAATCTGCTAAAAAAGGCTTGCCAGTTGTAGCTATCAATACTACTGCAGGTACATCAGCAGAAATTACCATTAACTATGTGATTACTGATGAAGAACGCAAGGTTAAGATGGTAATGGTTGACAAGAATAGCCTTGCTCTTATCTCTGTTAATGACCCGAAACTCATGCTTTCCAAACCTCAATCTTTGACTGCTGCTACTGGTATGGATGCTCTAACTCACGCTGTTGAAGCTTTGGTAACACCTGGTGCGTATGATGTGACCAAGAAACTATCTATTGGAGCAATTGAGCTTATCAAGGAATATCTTCCTCGTGCTGTAGCAAATGGACACGATATTGAAGCGCGTGAAGGTATGGTTAATGCCATCTTCCTTGGTGGTATGAGCTTTAACAATGCAGGTCTGGGCTATGTTCACTCAATGGCTCACCAACTCGGCGCAGTATATAATTTGCCACACGGTGTTTGCTGTGCTATGTTGCTACCAGTTATAGAACGTGAAAATGCTAAACGTGTACCAGAAGCTTTCCGCAATGTTGCCAAAGCCTTGGGCCTTCATGTGGAAGGTAAATCAGATGAAGAGTGTGCCGATTACGCAATTGCTGAGATTGAGAAGCTTTCTGAGACAGTAGGCATTCCTAAGAAATTGACTGAACTTGGTATTGAAGAAAAAGATTTCGACTTTGAATACCTTTCTAAGAATGCCTTGATTGATGCCTGCGCACCAGGAAATCCATTTATGCCAACCTTAGAAGAAACGATTGCCTTTTATAAAGAGTTATTTTAGCAAGAGATTGGACGACAATGTGACAATTCACCTCTAATTATTGACATTTCAGGAAAAATCGCAGTAAAAACGGCACAGCCTTCTTTAAATGTGCTATAATACTAGAAAAATACTTGTGGAGGTTCCATTATGGCAATATTTTTCATGATTTTTCTGATTGTTTGTGTGCTCCTATTGGTGATAGTCACACTGAGTACGGTTTATGTGGTTCGTCAGCAGTCGGTGGCGATTATTGAACGCTTTGGGAAATACCAAAAGGTTGCCAATAGCGGTATTCACATTCGCTTGCCTTTTGGGATTGACTCGATTGCAGCACGCATTCAGTTGCGCTTGTTGCAAAGCGATATTGTGGTTGAGACTAAGACCAAGGACAATGTGTTCGTGATGATGAATGTGGCGACTCAGTACCGTGTCAATGAGCAGAGCGTGACGGATGCCTACTATAAACTCATGCGTCCTGAATCTCAAATTAAATCTTATATCGAAGATGCTCTTCGCTCTTCTGTTCCAAAATTAACCTTGGATGAATTGTTTGAGAAAAAAGATGAGATTGCCCTTGAAGTTCAACACCAAGTAGCAGAAGAAATGACCACTTACGGCTATATTATTGTGAAAACCTTGATTACCAAGGTCGAACCGGATGCAGAAGTTAAGCAATCCATGAATGAAATCAATGCGGCGCAACGTAAGCGGGTCGCAGCACAAGAATTGGCGGAAGCTGACAAGATTAAAATTGTCACTGCAGCTGAAGCCGAAGCGGAAAAAGACCGCCTTCATGGTGTGGGGATTGCCCAACAACGTAAGGCGATTGTGGATGGATTGGCAGAGTCTATCACCGAACTCAAGGAAGCCAATGTTGGCATGACAGAAGAACAAATCATGTCCATCCTCTTGACCAACCAGTATTTGGATACCTTGAACACCTTTGCTGCAAAAGGTAATCAAACGATTTTTTTACCAAATACGCCAAATGGTGTAGATGATATCCGTACACAAATCTTGTCAGCCCTTCGTGCTGAGAAGAAATAATAGACTAAAGAGCTTGGCAACAGGCTCTTTTTGCGTTGCTTTTGTTAAGAAAAACAAAAAATATTGATATACATTTAACTAAAAATTATTGTATATTGTCTACTTTAATTAGGAATGATAAGGGAATAACTAGAAAGATTTGTGAATACAGACTATTTCTGATATACTAAATATACAGTAATAATGAATGATGGGAGATGAGATGAAAGAATTTCAATTTGAGAGAAAGCAGCGTTTTTCTTTGAGGAAATATGCAATAGGAGCTTGTTCAGTCTTGCTAGGAACGAGTTTATTTTTTGCTGGTATGGGGGCTCAACCCGTACAGGCTACAGAAACGACTTCAACACTAATTTCAAGTCATTATTTGGATGAGCAGGATTTACCTGAAAAGCTGAAATCTGAGTTGCAATGGTTTGAAGAAAATAAGATTGAGGTAAAAGAGGGAAAAGAATACTATTTTGTCTATCGAAAATTGGCTACAAGATTACCAGAAACAGGTCTATTTTCTAATGATGGGATGTTTATCTTGGGAGCAGGATTATTATTGCTTTCCTTCACTTTAATCAAGAGAAAAAGGAGAGCGTCTTACTTCCTTGTGACAGTCTTTGCTGTTGGTGGCTGGGGAGTATCCATCTCTGCTTTCGAAAATCTGGTAGAATTGCAACCAGCCCTTGTTAAAAGGGTAGAAGGTCAGTTTTTACCAAGTCCTGAAACAGTTCAAGGATATGAATTTACGGGATATTATTTGGTAAGAGAGAGTGCTAGCAAGGAACTTACTGTTGATAAGGTAGAGTTGCCAGCATTATCTCAAAAGGAGGACAGTTCAGAACCTCAATCTAAGAAGATTGTACCACAGACTGCATCTCATTTTAGCTCGACTGAAGATTTTGTGCAATCTCCTCAACCATCCTACGCAGTTGAGAAAATTGTTGAAGCTCCTGCAAGCAAACAAGCTCCTGATGAAATTGGATCTATAGGGGCTAAGGAAGAAGTTGCAGGAAATCCCCAAGTAGAACAACCGAAAGCAGAAAATAATAGTGATTATAAAACAAGTCCTGAGGAAGGTGTGTTAAATGCCACAGTAGAGAAACCAGAATTGTTAATCACTACAGAGGAGGTTGCTTTCCAAACGATAGAACAAGAAGATGCAACCTTAGCTAAAGGGCAAACTAAAGTTGTTCAAGAAGGTGTTGTTGGTGAACGCACCATCTATACGGAAGTCACTATCGTTAACGGGGAAAAATCTAGCAAAGTTATAGAAAATATAATCACAAAAGAACCAGTGAACAAGGTGATTGTAGTTGGAACGAAGGAAGAAGATGCATCTAAACCAACACAACCTGTAACTCCCGAGCCAGAGGAAGTTAAACCAGTTCAACCTGAAAAAACTCCAATAGTAGAGAATGAAGCAGAGACAAAACCAGCTGATGGAATAGGACAACCAAGACCAGGAGCAGAAGAAACGCCGGGTACAGAAGCAACACCGGGCGAGAAACAAACACCTGACAAACCCGAAGCCGAGTCGAAGCAACCAGAGCCAGCAAGCCCAGCCGTGGAATCAGGACGCGAAGAAGACCAATCTCCTGCGGAACAAAAGGGTGAGGAGAAGCAGCTGGGGAACTCAGTTGAGGAGGTAAAAGATACTGGTGAGTCTGCTCCACAAGAACCCCAAAAACAACCAGAACAAACGCCTTCATCTCCAGAGGTCAAGCCAAGTCAAGGAAACGAACCAGAATCAGCTGTTCAGCCTGAACCCTTAGCTCCCCAAGAGCAGCCAACTGTCCCAAGTCCAGTAACGAAAGAAAAAGTACTGGACTATAAAACAATCTATACAGCATCGCCAGCTTTAAATTACAAAGAGCAACAAGTAGAAGTAGAAGGTGAAAATGGTAAGGAAGTTACAACTACTTCTTACAGCTTTGATGAAAGTACTGGGAAAATAGTGGAAAACACTTCAACAAAGATAGAAAAACATCCAGTAGATAGAGTTGTTAAGGTTGGAAATGTAGAAGAAACAACCTCAACAACCAAAAGAGGTGAACAGTTTGTCGCGGATGAGTCACTTGATAAAGGTGTCAAAGAAGTCAGAAATCAAGGTCAGGATGAAGAAACAACGACTATAAGTGTTTATAAAGTAAATTCGACGACAGGAGACTTGACTGAGCCAGCTGTAACGACAAAAATCGCTAAGCCAATGCAAGCGAAAATAACGGCAGTAGGAACAAAACCAACAGTTCAATCACAAGAAATTCCTTTTCAGACAGTTTATAAAGCATCGCCAGATTTAAGTTACAATGTGCAACAAGAAGAAACACCAGGGGAGAATGGTAGCTCAGTATCAACTACAAGATACACAGTAAATCAAGAAACAGGAGCTATCTCAGAAGAAACTACAACAGAAAACACTCCAGCTAAAGACAAAGTAGTAAAAGTTGGAAATGTGGAAAAGATCGTGTCACCTATAGAAATCACTGAGTTGAGAAAAGATAACCCTGAACTTCCAAAAGGAAAAGAAGAGGTTGAAGATGCAGGTGAGCAAGGGGAAATAACCGTCACTAAAACTTATGAAGTTAATCCGGAGACAGGAGAGTTAACAAATCCAACTGAGAAAACTGAAGTAACTAAAGCTATGCGCCAAAAAGTAATTTTGGTTGGTACTAAAGAAGACAAACCACATCTATTGCCAGAAAATAGCGAGTTAGAAAATGCAGTGGATGTGATGGAAGCTAGTAGAGAAATGAAGTCTGTAGACTTCTTAACAGATGAAAAAATAAAAGCGCAACTAACTCCACCTTCTTTAGAAATAGACCGCGATTTTTATAAAAAACGTAGTGAGTTGAAAAAAACGCAGCCGCAGATAAGGGATGATGAAGTAAGAGAAATTCTACGAAAAGAATATCTTGAAAAATTATCGATTAAAGAAACACTCGATGCGACTAAAACCGATTTAGAAGCTAGTTTGAAAAAAGTTGCGGCGCATACCTTGAGTATTTTAGGTGACAGTCAACAAAATAGAGAAAAAGTAAAAGGTGATATTGAAGCTAATAAAGAGAAAATATTACTAGGGTTATCCTATATCAATCGTTTTTATAATATTGATTTTGGAGATACCAATATCCGTGATATTCTAGCTTATAATCCAAGCTCGTTCGGTAAAAAAGACCTTACTTCTTTAGATTGGTTAACACACCTTGGGTCTATGAGTTATGATGAATTAAGATTAACGAATAGTCCAAAAACATTTGAGAAATACTTTGGGAAAATTACAGATAAACCAACATTATTAGAGTTCTTAGATTACAACAGAACTACATTCACTAATATGGATGGCGATACGTGGTTGAAGAAGGCGACTAAAGCTATCGTAGTTGAAAAAGCTTCGAAAGAAAAACCTGATGAAAAAGTAGACTTATATACAAAATTAACTACGCCTCCTGAGAAATACGGAGCGGAAGAACTTCAAATAAAAAACAGAAGACAACAAAATGTAGCTACATTATTAGGTTTGGTAAATATTAAAGAACCAAGCGTGTATGCTATAACTAACATAGCGACGGTAACCTACGGAAACATTGGAACGTATATGGATACTTCTTTAGAGAAAACGAATCCAGTTAAGTATAAAGAAGAATTAGAAAAAGTTAAAGCATTGATAGAATTAACTGCGATAAGACAGGCTAATTATGTTGACACTTTATACAGAATAACAAAAGAAGAAAATCGTCCGAAACTAATTACAAATAGAGTAATTGTAGATACGATGAAAAAATATACGACGGATACGTCTGCTGGAATAGCTACAACATGGTCTAAAGAATCAGGACCAACAGCAGATAAAGGGGTTAAAGACTTTATGACACCTCTAGGACTGTATTCACCATGGCAAAATGTAGGTGCAGAAGCAAATGGAGTGGGTGTCCGTTACTTTATAGATAGGGTTCTGGATGATAGGGGTTCAGCTACTTATTCTCATGAAATGACGCACTTACTAGATAGAACGGTCTTGTTTAATAATTACGGTCGTCGAGATGGTACAGCGGCAGAGTTTTACGCTAGAGGAATTTTCGAGAATTCATACACACCAGAGACAGATACATATTTCAACTTAAACTTTGTTTACGATGAAAGTAAGAAAAATGGCTTCTACAACAAAACACCAGATAGATTCAAAACAGCTGCAGATTTGAAATCTTATATGCATGGAAGTTTTGATGTGTTATATAGTTTAGATTATTTAGAAGCGGAAGCAACAAAACAACTTTCAGCGGCAGATAAAACTAAATACTTCAAGAAAATAACTCCGATTACTTCAACTGGGACTAGAACACCCGTAACATACACAAATCCAGCAGTTCAAGCTACGCACAAGAGTGAAAAAATCTCAGAAATCACACTGGCAGAAGCGGAAAAACTAACGGATATCAATAGCTTGATTGATAATAATATTTTAGTGAACCGTTACATTATAAAAGGATTTACTGATAAAGGTACTATTCAAGCTAATGGATATTATTTAGTGGATATGTTTGATACCATTTATGGTGTTAGTCAAAATGACTCTGGTATGAGTGGGGACATCACCTTTAGAAAACAAGCCTTTGAATTGATGGCTGCTTTGGGCTATTATGAAGGATTTGTTCCTTATGTTTCAAATCAATACAAACAAGCAGCAGAGGCTGAGAACAAGCCCCTATCTGATACTTACATTTTCAATAACATTTTGGGAAAATCTTACGCAGCTTTCAAAAAAGAGCAAATAACTGAGCGTGTTGAGAAATTAGGTAAGTTAAAACCAATTACTATAAATTACAACGGAAAAGAAGAAGTAATTGATAGTAAAGAAAAATTACAAGAGCTTATGAATAAAGCTGTTAAAGAAGAACTTGCTCAGATAAAAGCAGGAAATACAACGGCTAAAAAGTTTGATTTTATCGAAACACCAGTGCAAAAACTGAAAAAAGCGATTTATAAAGCTTATCTCAAAGATTCAGATGACTTTAGACAGTCGATTTACAATAGTTAAGACAAAAGGGACATCTCTCTGGAATGAACATTCAGAGAGGTGTTTTTTGCGCCCTTGTAAGGTTAGACTTTATTAGTTTGCTTGAATATGGAGTGATTTTCAGACTTTTCCACAAATTATAGAATCTTTTCCGAGTATTTAGGGAGTGATGGAGGAAGTATTGAAAGCGCTTTTGTTTTGTGCTATAGTCAAGTAAATCGAATCGTTTAAAGAGGAATGCTTGTATGAGAAGAGAAGAAGTTTTACGAAATCACTGGTTTTTTAGCCAAGAGGTGGGGAAAGAGGAGGCCTTGGCGCCGGATTTGCAGAGGGAAAATTGGCAGGCTATTCAAGTGCCACATGACTGGAGTATTTACAATGATTTTGACCACTATTCGCCAGCGCAAAATGAGGGTGGTCAGTTAAACGGGGGTCAAGCCTGGTACCGGACGCAGTTTTACTTGGAAGAAGATGCCAGTCTTGTATCGGTACGTTTGTTGTTTGATGGGGTTTACATGAATGCCCAAGTCTATATCAACGGGCAAGTGCTGGGCTATTATCCCAGTGGCTATACACCCTTTTCTTATGATATCACGTCTTATCTAAGAAATGATGGGACGGCCAACCAGCTTGCGGTTTTTGTGGAAAATCAGCAACCTAGCAGTCGTTGGTACTCGGGTAGCGGTATTTACCGAGAAGTGAAATTATTGATGACAGATGCAGTTCATCTGGATTTGTATGGGATTAAGATAGAAAGTCCCAAGCTAAAGGAACAAAGAGATGGATGGGTGGAGACTCAGCTTACAAGTAAGGTTTCAAATGATGGACCTCAGTCCGTGTCGGTGTATTTGGAGCAGAGTATCTGGTATGATGGACAACAGCTGTCAGACTGGCAGGCGACAGACTCTCTAGTGATTGAGTCTGGGGACAAATATCATTTCCAACAAGCCATATCAATTTTCCAACCTTTGCTTTGGGATATTGATCATCCTCACCTTTACCAATTTAAGACTCGTCTTTATAAAAATGGCATTTTGGTTGATGAAGAAGAGGAGAGCTTTGGTTACCTCTATATGGATTGGCAAGCGGATAAGGGTTTCTTTCTAAATGGTCGCTGGTTGAAGATTCATGGGGTTTGTCTGCACCATGACTACGGAGCGCTGGGAGCTGTGGAAAACAGGTCAGCTGCCGAGAGACGCTTGCGCCAGATGAAGGAAATGGGTGTCAATGCAATCCGAATCACCCATAATCCAGCTAGTAGTATTTTGCTGGATGTAGCTGCCAAAATGGGTCTACTCATCCAAGAAGAAGCCTTTGATACCTGGTATGGAGGCAAGAAAGAATATGACTATGGTCGCTTTTTTGAGGAAGAAGCGACTCATCCAGAAGCGCAGACAGGCGATTTCTGGTCGGATTACGATTTGCGCACTATGATTGAACGTGGTAAGAACAATCCAGCGATTTTTATGTGGTCCTTGGGAAATGAAGTCAGCGAAGCAAATGGCGATGCCCATTCATTGAAAACTATTAAACGCTTGCTGGAAAGGGTCAAGGAGGTTGATGATAGCCGTTTTGTGACTATGGGAATGGATCAGTTCCGCTTTGGCGATGGGTCTGGAGGTCATGAAAAGATAGCCAATTTGCTGGATGTGGTGGGCTTAAATTACTCGGAAGATAATATTGACGCGATTCGCAAAAGACATCCCAAGTGGCGACTTTACGGGTCTGAAACCTCATCGGCTACACGGACGCGTGACAGCTATTTTCGTCCAGATAAGGAATGGGTTGGGGATAATCGCCGCGTGCGGAATTTTGAACAGTCAGACTATGGCAATGATCGAGTTCCTTGGGGGAAGACGGCGACGGCTTCTTGGATAGCAGATAGAAATCGGCTAGACTATGCGGGTCAGTTTATCTGGACAGGAGTGGACTATATCGGTGAGCCGACTCCTTGGCACAATCAAAATGACACACCTGTCAAGAGTTCCTATTTTGGGATCGTGGATACGGCAGGGATTCCTAAAAATGACTATTATCTCTACCAAAGTCAGTGGATGGACCTAGATCAGCATCCCATGGTTCATATCTTACCTCACTGGAATTGGGAAATCCATAAGAGTTATCAACAAGTTGTGGATAAGTATGGGAATATCCCTGTTCG
Organism: Streptococcus pneumoniae; assembly: GCF_001096185.1. GTDB lineage: Bacteria > Bacillota > Bacilli > Lactobacillales > Streptococcaceae > Streptococcus > Streptococcus pneumoniae_B. Next base: position 395,498 of record NZ_CRPU01000001.1, on the reverse strand, counting down.
AGTGTATTCAAATGCTGGTTCAGTAGAGCTATTTCTCAATGGAAAATCCCAAGGCAGGAAGACTTTTCAGGAAAAATGGACTTCAGACGGTCGAAAATACCAAGAGGGAGAAGGTTCTGACCAACTCTATCTCGAATGGCGTTTGGCTTATCAACCGGGAGAATTGCGTGCTGTGGCCTATGACTGTCAAGGTCAGCTTGTGGCAGAAGATAAGGTGGTGACTGCAGGTAAGCCAGCCAAAATCGGGTTACATGCCGAGAAAACACAACTGGAGCCAGATGGGCAAGATCTCCTCTATCTTTATTTTGATGTATTGGATCAAGCTGGAAAGTGGGTGCCGACTGCTTCCAATCAGCTTCATTTTGAAATTGAAGGCCCTGCTCGCATTGTAGGTGTGGATAATGGCAGGCAGGCCAGTCGTGAACGTTACCAAGCCCAGAAAAATGGTCGGTTTCAGAGGAAAGCCTTTCATGGCAGAGGTGTCCTTTTGGTTCAGAGCTTGGAGCAGGCGGGCCAAGTAAGAGTAAAGGCCAGTGCCAGAGGACTAGAGCCAGCAAGTTTTGATCTCTTAGTGGGAGAGGCTTTTGATTGCCAGCCAGTGAAAAATCAGCGCTTGTTTGAGATTCGAGTGGACAAGCAGGCAGGATTACAAGAAGGGGATTCCCCAGCCATTGGACTTTATCCACAAACTGTGGATAACCCTGTGAACAAGGTGGGGAATAGTGAAGTGATTTGGGAGACGAGTGGCAGTGCCCACGCCATTATCAAGCAGGGAGTACTTCATTGTTTGTCTGCAGGGGACTTGGTTATCCGTGCCATTTATCAAGGGAAAACCTATCAAACTCATTTGCAGGTGGCAGAAAATACCTCACTAGGCCGAGCAGTTTCTGTAAGACCACTTCGCTTGTATACAGCTAAGGGGACTTATCCACAGTTTCCATCATCGGTCTTGGTGGACTATGAGTCCGGTAGTGCAAAACGAGTCAAGGTTGTTTGGGAGGCAATATCCGAAGAAGATATAGCAAGCTTTCATGAGTTTATGGTATCTGGTCAGCTAGAGGGTTTGGATTTAAAGGCTTCTGCTCAGGTTTGTGTTCAAGGGATTTGTGCTATTGAGCCTGAAAGGGTCTGGACGCTTGTCAAGGAAGCTCCACACTTACCAGACCGAGTTAAACTAGTCTTATCAGATGGCAGAAGAGATACGGCCAAGGTGACTTGGGATGAACTCAATCCTCAAATCTATGATCAGGTAGGAGAATGTGTGCTCACAGGACAAGTAGCGGGCTGTGAGTTACCAGCAACAGTCACTATTCATGTGACAGATGCCAGTGTAGATGGGGAAGTCATTTCCAATCAATGGACAGGGTCCAATCTGCCTCTGGTCTTTGCTTCCCACTCAGAGGCGAATCACCCAGTCTCTTACCTCAATGACAAGGTCATTTCTCGGAAGAAATCGACAGCCAATACTTGGATTGCTAAGTCAGATCAAGCTAGCGTGGGCATTCTTTTTGGAGATGCAGGGATTTTAAAACCGCGATTTGTGGATAATGTGACCTTGTATTATGTTGAGAATCAAGAATACGTGGCGATGGAGCCTACTTTTATTGATTATTATGTAGGGAATGAGCCTGTCCTGCCTCGGACCCCCAACCATTTGGATAAGGATTCTCTGCTCAAACAAGAGGAGAATTGGCGACCGGTATCAGCTATCCGAAAAGTGTCAAGCGACAAGGATGAGGAGCTTCGTTTTGAATTTGACAAGGTGGAAACCTATGCCCTGCGTCTTCGATTTGAAGGCTTGACCAGTCCCCTAGCCTTAACAGAATTGCAAGTACATGCCAAAAAAGTAAAGAAAAGTGTAGATAGGAAGTAGTATGGTAAGAGAAATAAAACCGCATGGCCCCTTGCCTAGTCAGGCCCAGCTAGCTTATTTAGAGGATGAACTAGCAGCCTTTATCCATTTTGGACCCAATACCTTTTATGATCAGGAATGGGGGACAGGTCAGGAGGATCCGGAACGCTTTAATCCGACAAGGTTAGATGCGCGTGAGTGGGTTCGTGTGCTCAAGGAAACGGGCTTTAAAAAGTTGATTTTGGTGGTCAAGCACCACGACGGCTTTGTCCTCTATCCGACAGCTCACACAGATTATTCGGTTAAGGACAGTCCTTGGAGGAATGGAGAGGGGGACTTGCTCCTCGAGGTATCCCAAGCTGCCACAGAGTTTGATATGGACATGGGGGTATACCTATCGCCGTGGGATGCCCACAGTCCTCTCTATCATGTGGAGCGAGAAGCGGACTATAATGCCTATTATCTGGCACAGTTGAAGGAGATTTTATCAAATCCTGCTTATGGTAATGGAGGGAGATTTGCTGAGGTCTGGATGGATGGTGCCAGAGGAGAGGGCGCTCAAAAGGTCAATTATGAATTTGAAAAATGGTTTGAAACCATTAGGGACCTGCAGGCAGATTGCTTGATTTTTTCAACAGAAGGAACCAGCATTCGCTGGATTGGCAATGAACGAGGGTATGCAGGTGATCCATTGTGGCAAAAGGTGAATCCTGACAAACTAGGGACAGAAGCAGAGTTGGACTATCTTCAGCACGGAGATTCCTCAGGTACGATTTTTTCAATCGGTGAGGCAGATGTCTCCATTCGGCCGGGTTGGTTTTACCATGAAGAGCAGGATCCTAAGTCTCTCGAGGAGTTGGTCGAAATCTACTTCCACTCGGTGGGGAGAGGCACACCTCTCTTACTCAATATTCCGCCGAATCAAGATGGGCTCTTTGATGGGAAAGATATCAAGCGCCTCTATGAATTTGCGGCCTATCGCAATGAGCTCTATAAAGAAGATTTGGCACTGGCAGCCAAGGTATCTGGTCCAGCTCTTTCCGCAGACTTTGCCTGTCATCATCTGACAGATGGCCTTGAGACTAGTTCTTGGGCAAGCGATGCAGACTTGCCAATTCAGTTAGAACTCGACTTAGGGGCACCTAAAACTTTCGATGTGCTTGAGTTAAGAGAAGATTTGAAGCTGGGACAACGAATCGCTGCTTTTCAGGTGCAAGTAGAGGTGGATGGTGTCTGGCAGGAATTTGGTACGGGCTTCACAGTTGGTCATAAGCGTCTCTTGCGAGGTCCACTAGTAGAGGCGCAGAAGCTACGCGTGATGATTACGGAGGCACAGGATTTACCTGTACTGACCAAGATTTCTCTCTATAAAACTCCTAACTTATCACAAAAAGAAGTTGTTCAGGGACTAGCATTTGTAGAAAAAAGTCTAGCTGTAGCAAAGGGAGAGACTCTTCATTTTAGGGTTGAACGTAGCGAAAGTGACACTCCTTTGGAGGCTAAGATTTCGATTCAACCGGGGACTGGTGTGCATGGTGTCGCCTATCAGGACGAGATTCAAGTCCTTGCGTTTCAAGCTGGGGAAAGCAAAAAAGATTTGACCATACCAACCCTACACTTTTCTGCTGATAAGACTTTAGATTTCTATCTGAATCTGACTGTTGATGGACAGTTGGTTGATCAAGCTCATATTTTAGTTGAAACGAGATAAAATATCTTTACAATTCATTTCTTTTCCGAATAAATAGATAGTAGCAGTAAATCTAGTCAACCTAGATTTAAAACTGTGGTATAATAAAAGGAGGAAAAGGATGATTTTAAGACATCCGGGCATTAGCCCAACCAATGACTTGGTTGCTAAGAAAATCTTTAGCAATCCAGAAATCACTTGTCAATTTATTCGCGATATGCTGGATTTACCAGCCAAAAATGTGACCATTTTGGAGGGGAGCAATATTCATGTACTACCTTCCCTGCCGTACTCGGCACAGGATTTCTATACCAGTATAGATGTCTTGGCGGAGTTGGATAATGGAACGCAAGTTATTATCGAAATCCAAGTTCATCATCAAAATTTTTTCATTAATCGCCTGTGGGCTTATCTGTGTAGTCAGGTCAATCAAAATCTTGAAAAAATTCGCCAACGAGAAGGTGATACACACCAGAGCTATAAACACATCGCACCTGTTTACGCAATCGCAATTGTAGATAGCAACTACTTCTCGGACGATTTGGCTTTTCACAGCTTTAGTATGCGAGAAGATACGACAGGTGAGGTTTTAACTATCACCAATAACGGACAAGAAAACCATCTGGTCAAGATGGCGTTCTTGGAACTGAAAAAATACAGAGAAACCAGCAAAGACAAGGTTCGCAAGCCATGGTTGGAGTTTTTCGGCAACAAGCCCTTTACCCAAGAACCCGAGCGAGCCATCAGCCAAGCAGACCAACTGCTGGACTACAAGAGCTGGTCCGAGGAGGACAGGAAAATGTTTAGTCAACTACGTATGCGCGAAGAACAAGCCTTGTTAGCACAGGACTATGCCTTGGAACAAGCTGAGGAAAGAGGATTAGAGCGTGGTCTTGAACGTGGTCGTGCAGAGGGCATTGAAGAGGGACTGGAGCGTGGGAAAGTTGAAGGAAGGGAAGAAGGGAAACTTTTTGCCTTTCTGGATATGGTTCATCAAGGTCTTCTGACTTCTGAGGTTGCCAGCCAGCAATTAGGCATGCCTGTCGCTGAGTTTGAAGCATTGCTGTAAATAGGAAAAGATGACATGTTGCCAAAATGAGGTAGCATGTTTTATTTTAGCTTTAGTTCTTAGTTGCAACAGGCAGACCAGGCAGAGACGACTAATACTCAATGAAAATCAAAGAGCAAACTAGGAAGCTAGTCGCAGGTTGCTCAAAACACTGTTTTGAGGTTGTAGATAAGACTGACGAAGTCTACGACAAGGCGACGTTGACGCGGTTTGAAGAGATTTTCGAAGAGTTAATGCTTTTAGGTCGTAATTAGGATGTGGAAGTCAGTCATATTTCTACGGTGAAGCGACTCTGGCGTGTCTTGCCTTTGAATTTTAAGAGAATAGTGCATATGAGAGATAGGGTCTGGTTCTGTTGGGCTCTGCTAGAAAGCTATCAGAGAATCTGGGCATTTAACTGACAGGTTCTCTTTTTTGGAAGAAAAAAAGCTAAAAACCTAAAAATTTTTGTATATTTATTTTACGAATATTTTGTTCAAAAAAACAAGAATAGTTCCTTTTAGGTATCAAAGTTATCTGCTTTTCAAAATAAAAAGATTTTATCCAAATTCATTTCCGAATTTCGGTTTTTAATACAATATAATAAAATGCAGAAAAACAAAATATTTTCCTGATTTTAAAGTTAAAAAATTCATAATTTTGGTTATAAAAACGAACAAATTGTGAAAATTGTCTGAAAATGTTTTTTTTTTTTTAGTAAATTTGATGAGCATTTAGTTTGCATATATATCACTTATCATGTACAATGAAGAAGTAAAGTATCATATGCAAAACCTCGCCCATGGCGAGGAATCTTTGCATGTAGATATGGACATAAAAAAATATTTTTAAGGAGAACACAATAAGTGGAGAAAAAATCGCCTATGAGTCGTGTTGAACGCTTGCACCGTGAAAAGGTCACACGTTACTCAATCCGTAAATATAGTTTTGGAGCAGCCAGCGTAGCAGTTGCTGCCCTGTTCATGTTCTTGGGAAATGGAGCTGTATCAGCTAATGAGCTAAGCAAACAAGAGACATCTCTAGCAGCTCCAGGGCTAGCCTCTGAACATGAGGGACCACAAGAAGCAGAAAGTGCTTCGGTAGTAGCACCAGTTTCTGATGCCCCATCAACTCCAGCAGAAAGCGTTCCAGCAGCACAACCAGTTGTAGAAGAACCAGCAAAACCAGCTGCACCAGAAGTAACAACTCCAGCTTTGGACAAAAAGCAACTTGAAAACTACATTTCAGAAGTTAAATCAAAACTTTCTGCAGGTACGTATGCTAATAAAACAGAGGACAGCCTTGCTCTTTTGAATGGGGAATTGGCTTCTGCTGAGTCTACACTCGCTTCTGCAACTAGTCAAGATGAATTGAACGTAGCTTACAGAAACCTTGTCACTACAGTAAGCTCAAAATTAAAAAACAAACCAAAAGATTCAAAAGACGCTCCGAAAGTAGATACTACTAACGGACAACCAACTGTAGGTAAAAAAGCAGAAAACACTGAACCTAAATCAGAATCTAACGCAATCGAAAACTCTGGATCTCATGATTCACGTAATAGGAAAGAAATTGATAAAGAGAATGCTTTCCGTACAGAAGCAACTGCTAAAACTCATGAACCATACACAAGAACTGAAGGGAATATTAGCTATACTGTAGAATTTTCTGATGATGCTAAAAAAGAAATCTACGCTTATAACGAAGAAGATACAAATATTGAGATTTCTGTAAATTCAACTGCTGGGAAAATTAGTAAAACCTTTGTTAAAGGGGCTAGTGGTCAGTATTTAGATAGACGACCTATAGGCTCGGCTCCTAACCAAGAAGAAACAGATGGTTGGGGTTGGACGTATCACTCTGTTTTAACTCCAACGCAAGGTCCAGTAACAGTACGTGTAACAGGAAAACCAAATGACAAGTTTAAAGGTCTTTCGGCTTACACTAAACAAGAAAATCAACATGCGGTATTAGGTGACAGATATTTGCAAGTTTATGATGAAGCAGATGGTAAGATAGAAGCTGGTGGAAATGCAGCGGCAGCCGGATTTTTCAAAATGGTTGTTAAATCTCAAACATACAAATACAGCATCCAGCAACCAGAAAATAACGCTAATAAAATTGCTGTTTCAGATATTAACAACCTAACAGAAACTGATATTCAGAAAATTAAAAACCAAATCAAGCTTGGATATTCTACAACTAGCCAAGACGCTAGACTAGAATCTAAAAAAGGTCAAGCTTTAGATAATCAAGCATCTGTAGTGAAAAGTATCAATGTTGATACTGCAAACAAAAAAGTAGTAGTGACATATAATGATGACTCAACAGATGAAGCGTCATTAGCAAGCGTGGCACGTACGGATCTGGATCCTGTAGTAGAGTTCCCGTTCTCTGATGCGCCAAAAAGAGAAATCTATGTCTATGGAGCAGAAGAAAATTCATTCGACATCAAAATTAAAGACGATGCGGATAAGATTAAAAGTGCAACCTTATTACAATGGGGAAGTAATCCGTTTAAACCTGTTGAAGGTGAACCAGATAAAGTAAACACACAATATGGCTATACAGCTAATGTTATTTCTTCTGAAACACCAGCCACAGAAGCTAAGCCAGCAGTTATTACATACTCAGGTACCCCAGCTCCAGAAGGATCATTTACACAAGCTAAATTAGAGGCTGCAACTAAAGGAGAGAACCCTCCAGGCGTAGCTTTAGGATGGCGTTACTTAAAAGTAGTCGATTCTGAAGGAAAAGAATTTGTAGGTTCTGGAAAAGAAACTGCTAATAACATGTCACTTAGAGTTATGCTTAAACCACAAACTCAAAAGTATGACATCCAAACACCAGCAGAAGCTGATAAAGTAGCAGTGGATGATGCATCGGAAGTAACTGAAGCAGAATTTAATAAAATCAAAGAAAAGCTTAAGATTGAGTACTCTAAAAACAATATGGATGCTCGTCTAGCTGATAAAAAAGGTCAAGCTGTAGAAAATCAAGAAGAACGTATCGCAAGCATTAAAAAAGATGGTAACAATCTAGTTGTAACCTATAAAGATGGTTCAACAGACACTAGACCATTGACTGATTTTGCACGTACAAATAATGCTCCAGAAGTAACCATCCCTTATTCTGTAGACGGTAAAAAAGATGTATATGTATATGCAAATGAAGACTTCGATATTCCTGTTAAATATACAGATGATTCAGGGAAAATAGCATCTGCGACGATTAAACGTGGTGGGAATCAGGATTCGCCAGCTAAAGATGAATCTAATCCTGATATTTTAGATAATGAGTACAATACAACAGTTGAAAAAATTTCTACTGAAACAGTAGCAACAGCAGAAAATCCTGCTATTGTAAAAATTAAAGGTAATATTTCAAAAGATAACTCTGGAATTGCCGAGAGCAAATTCCCTAAAGAAGCAAATCAAGAACTTAAAATTGTAACTCGTTATGCAACTGCGACAGATACAGATGGTAAAGAAATCCATAATGTTGCTAAAGGTTCTTCATATGCAACTGACCCAGGTTCATTCACTATCAAACTAAAAGCTCAAACAGCAAAATATGACATTAGAGAATTGGCTGATGCTGATAAGACAGTGGTAACAGATATTGCTCATATTCCAGAGGCTGAATTAACTAAGCTTAAAGAAAATCTTCCATTAGAATACTCTAAGAAAAATGAAGATAAGAACTTAGAAGATAAAAAAGGAAAAGCAGTCGAAGCAGAAAATGCTAAGAAGGTTGTAAAAGACCTTGTTCAAGACGGTGAAAACTTAGTAGTAACTTACCAAGATGGTTCTAAAGACACCATTCCTGTCGATAAAGTTGTGAAATTAGATAAACAACCAGCAATCGATGCAGTAACAACTGAAGCTGATAATAAAATTGAAGCTATTAAACAGAACACGAACTTAACGAAAGCTGAGCAAGATAAAGCTATTGCTGATGTAGAAAAAGATAAAGCAGCAGCATTAGAAAAAATCGCTGATGCTACAAATGCAACAGATGTAACTGCAGGTAAAGATGAAGGTACTGGTGCTGTAGCGAAAGTAAATCCAATCGGTAAAGAAAAAGCTAAAGAAGAAATCGCTAAGACTTTGGAAGCTAAGAAGGAGGCTATTGCGAACAATGATAGCTTAACACAAGCCGAGAAGGAAAAAGCTAAAAAAGATGCTGAAGACAAGGCAGCAGCAGCCCTTGCTGAAATCGAAAAACAACCAGCAACAGCAGAAACAGCAGCTGCGGCAACAGCAGCTCAAACTATTGTAAACGATAAACAAGCTGAAGGAACCGAAGAAGTTGCTAAAATCAACCCAATCGGTAAACAAGCAGCATTAGACAAAATCGATGAAGCCTTAAAAGCTAAAGAAGCAGAAATGGATGCCCGCACTGACCTAACAGAGGAAGAAAAGGCAGAAGCTAAAGAACAAGCTAAACAACTTGCTGATGCTAAAAAAGCTGTAATCAATGGGAAAAATGATAATGCAGAAACGCCTGAAGCAGCTGAACAAGAGCAAGGTGAAATCGATACAGCAGGCGATACTGGAAAAACAGAGGTAGAGGGTGTTAAGAAACCTGCTGCTAAAAAACCAGAAGCTAAAACAGCGGTAGAAACTACAGCCGATGCTAAAAAGCAAGAGATTGCTCAAGACGCAGCCTTGACTGAAGAAGCTAGAGCAAAACTTCAAGCTGAGGTAGATGCTGTTAAGAAAGCTTCGGAAGAGGCAATCGATGGTGCTAAGAAAAATGCCGATGTTGAGCAAGCTAAGAAATCAGCAGAAGCAGCGATTAAAGCCATCAACTCTGCTCGTTTACCAGCGAACAAGGTAATTGCTGAAAATCCATCAGCCTTAAATGAGGATGAACGGAAAAAACTAGAAGATGCTATTAAAGCAGTAAATCCTCCGGGAACTAAGGTAGTTGTTAAGGATGATGGAAGTGCTGAAGTAACCTTACCAGGGAAGCAAGCACCTGAAACATTAAAACAAGAAGATTTAACAAAAGATGTAAATGCTTTAGATACAGCAGGCGGTGGTAACAACATCAACCGTCCAACGGATAAAGTGATTGTTGAAAATCCTGAAAGTTTGACAGATGCAGATAAAGAAAACATCAAAAAGGCTGTTCGTGAAGTAAACCCTAATGCTGTTGTGACAATTGATGATAATGGTACAGTAACTGTTTCAACACCAGAAGGAAATACAGCAGGATTTACAGCCAAAGAATTGGTGCGTACTTTAGCTGATGCAGCAAATCCTGATTCAGGTAATGCAGGAGTTCGTAAGCCAGCAGATAAGTTGGTTGGAGATGCAACAAATGCAGATCTTCAAGCAAAAGCAACTGAAAAACTGAAAAAATTAAATGGTGGCGACGAAAAAGTTAAAGCTGTTAAATATGACGCTGAAGGAAATGCAACAGTAGTTCTTAAAGATGGAACAATTGCGACAATTCCAGCAGGTGACTTATTCAAGACAGAAGAAGATGCTAAGAAAGCAAACGGTGGAGATGACATCAACAAACCGAATGCTCAAACAGTTGTAGAAGATATTGCAGCATTACAAGGTGATAAACTTCAAGAAGTAAAAGATGCTATTAAAGCAAAAGTTGAAGCAGTAAACCCAGGTGCAGTAGTAGTAGTCGACGACCAAGGAAATGCAGTTGTAACAACACCAGCAGGTAAAACAGCAGTTATTGACGCAGATGATTTAATTAAAAAACCTAATGAAACATCAACTGCCAAAGCTGGTAACAACATCAACAACCCAGCTGACAGAGTACGTGTTGATAACAGTAAGCAATTAACAGACCCTGAACTTGCTAGAATTAAAGCAGCAGTTGAAGCAGTGAACCCAGATGCTACAGTAGTAGTAGATGATAACGGAAATGCGACTGTAACAACTAAAGATGGTAAAACTGCGACAATTCCAGTGGCAGATTTAGTCAAATCAGATGCTGATAAAGAGAATGTTAACGGTGGAAACCAAGTAAACACTCCAGCTGATAGAGTAGTGGTGGACAGTACAGATGCACCCTTACCACAAGAAGTTACAGACGCTATTAAAGCTAAAATTCAAGCAGTAAATCCAGATGCAACAGTTGTTGTAGATGAAAAAGGAAATGCAACAGTAACAACACCAGAAGGAAAAACAGCAACAATTCCAGCAAGCGATTTAGTAAAAGCTAAAGCTGACTTAGCTGATCCAGCGAAACAAGATGCTGTAAACAAACCAGCAGACAAAGTAGTAGTTGATCCAGCCTTAGTAGATGATCCAAATACAGATTTAAGTGCCGCTAAAGATGCTATTAAAGCAGCTGTAGAAGCAGTAAATCCAGATTCTACTGTAGTAGTTGATGACAAAGGAAACGCAACAGTAACAACACCAGAAGGTAAAACTGTAGTAATTCCAAAAGCTGACTTAGTGAAGAAAGAAGCTGACAAAGAAACTGCTAAAGCAGGAAACAACATCAACAAACCAGCAGACAAAGTAGTTGCTGATAAAGATGCCTTAACTCCTGAAAATATCGCAGCAATCAAAGCTAAAGTTCAAGCAGTAAACCCAGGTTCAACAGTAGTAGTTGATGCTCAAGGAAATGCAACTGTAATCACACCAGAAGGACAAACAGCAACAATTCCAGTAACTGACTTAGTGAAATCTCCAGAAGAAGCTAAAGATGAAAAAGCAGGAAACAACGTCAACAAACCAGCCGATAAAGTAGCAGCAACAAAAGCTGATTTAGCTGATGATGCGAAGAAAGCAGACGTTAAAGCTAAAATCAAAGCGGCTGTAGAAGCAGTGAACCCAGAAGGTTCAAAAGTATTCGTAGACGACCAAGGAAATGCGACTGTAACAACTCCAGATGGTAAGACAGCAACAATTCCTGTTGAAGATCTTATCAAAGATACAACTCAACCAAATGCAGGAAACAAAGTAAACACTCCAGCAACGAAAGTGGTTGTAACAGATCCTGCTAATATCAAGGCTGATGAAGATAAGATTAGAGCAGAAATCCTGAAAGTTAACCCAGGTGCAACAGTTGCATTTGACGAAAAAGGAAACGCAACAGTAACAACGAAAGATGGAGCTGTGGCAACAATTCCAGCATCTGATTTAGCAAAAGATGCAGCTGACTTAAGGAACCCAGACAAACAAGATGCAGTTAACAAACCAGCAGACAAAACACTTGTTAAGAAAGCAGGTAAATTAACTTCAGCAGAAAAAGAAGCTATCAAGAAAGAAATCGCTAAGGTAAATAGAGATCCGAAGACAACTATCGTAGTTGATGACGAAGGAAATGCAACAGTAACAACACCAGAAGGTAAAACTGTAGTAATCGCCAAAGAAGACTTAGTGAAATCTCCACAAGAAGTTGATGGTGCAAAAGCAGGAAATAACATCAACAAGCCAGCGGATAAAGTAGCGGCAGCGGTGGCAGATTTAGTTGGACCGAATAAAGATGAAGTTAAAGCTAAAATCCAAAAAGCGGTTGAAGCAGTAAACCCAGGAGCGACTGTCTTTGTTGATGACCAAGGAAACGCAACAGTAACGACTCCAGAAGGAAACACAGCAACGATTTCTGTAGATGATTTATTGAAAGATCCAACAGCTAAAGAGTCTGCAAAAGCAGGAAACAAAGTAAATACTCCAGCAGAAAGAACAGTAGTAGCAAATCCAGCTGAATTAACTGATGCTGAAAAAGCTAAGATTACTGCAGCGATTCAAGCGGTAAACCCTGAAGGGACTAAAGTCGTATTTGACGAAGCAGGAAACGCAACAGTAACAGTACCAAATCAAGACGGTACTACAGCTATAGCGACAATCCCTGTAAGTGACTTAGTGAAATCAAATGATAAAAAAGATCTATTAGATCCAGCAAAACAAAATCCAGTTAAGAAACCTATCGATCAAACAGTAGTTGCTAATAAAGATGCATTAACTGATGAAGACCGTAAAGCTATTAAAGCTAAAGTTGCAGAAGTTAACCCAGATGCAACAGTATTTGTAGACGAAAAAGGAAATGCAACAGTAACAACTCCAGATGGTAAGACATTAGTAATCGCAGCGGATGATTTAGTGAAAACTGATGATGAAGTATTAAGCGATCCAAAAGCAGGTAACGTTATTAACAAACCAGCAGATCGAGTGTTTGTTAAAGATGGACAAATTACGGATGATGTTAAAGCGAAAATCGCTGCTAAAGTTCAACGTATAAATCCAGGAGCAACAGTATTCGTAGATGACAAAGGAAATGCGACAGTAACAACACCAGAAGGTAAAACAGCAACAATTCCAGTGAAAGATTTAACGAAGACTGATGCTGATAAAGCTAAAGTGAATGCAGGAAATAAAATCAATTCACCAGCAGACAGAGTGTTAGTGAAAGATAGAGATAAATTAACAGCGGAAGATATTCAAGAAATTGAGAAAAACATCTTAGCAGTTAACCCAGGAGCAACAGTAGTATTTGACGCAAAAGGAAATGCGACTGTTAAGAATGCAAATGGAGACATCGCAACAATCCCTGTAGAAGCCTTAGCGAAACCAAAAGCAGATCTATTAAAACCTGAGAAACAAGATTTAATTAAGAAACCTGTTGATAAGGTATTAGTAACAGATCCAGCTAACTTGGATAAAGAAGCTATTAAGAAAGCTGTTGAGGAAGTGAACCCAGGTTCAACGGTAGTTGTTGATGACAATGGAAATGCAACGATAACTACAGAAGATGGTAGAAGCTTTGTAATTCCAGCAAAAGATTTAGTGAAAACTGCAGAAGAAGCTAAAAATGCAAAAGCTGGAAACAACATTAACAAACCAGCTGATAAAGTAGTAGTAGCTGATCCAACTAAACCATTATCTCCAGAAGAGAAAAAAGCGATTGAAGCTAAGATTAAAGCAGTAAATCCAGATGCAAAAGCAATCTTCGTAGATGATAAAGGAAATGCAACGGTAACTATAGAAGATAAAGATGGTAATACGGAAACTGCAACAATTCCAGCGGCAGATTTAGTAACAAGTCCAGAAGAAGCTAAACAACCAAATGCAGGAAACAAAGTTAACACACCAGCTGATAAAGTAGTTGTAAGCGATCCAGATCATTTATCAGACGAGGATAAAGCTAAGATTACAGAAGCAATCAAAGCGGTAAATCCAGAAGCTAAGGTGGCGTTTGACGACAAAGGAAATGCAACGGTGACAACTAAAGATGGTGAAGTTGCAACAATTCCAGCGGCAGATTTAGTGAAAACTCCAGAAGAAGCAACGAAACCAAATGCAGGAAACAATGTCAATACACCAGCTGATAAAGTAGCGGTTGATTCTACTAAACCATTAACGGAAGATGAGAAAAAAGCAATCGCAGCTAAAGTAGCAGAAGTTAACCCTGGTGCAACTGTAGCAGTAGACGACCAAGGAAACGCAACAGTAACAGTGAATGGTAAGACAGCGGTCATTCCAGCGGCGGCATTAACTAAGACAGCAGATTCAGCTAAAGAACCAAACGCAGGTAACGACGTCGTTAAACCAGCTGACAAGACAGTTGTAGAAGATCCAGAATCATTAACAAAAGACGAGCAAGATGCAATCGCAGCTAAAGTTGCAGAAGTGAATCCAGAAGCTAAAACTGTAGTTGTTGATGACCAAGGAAATGCAACTGTAACAACTAAAGATGGTAAGACAGTGGTTATCCCAGCGAAAGATTTGGTGAAAACAGCAGAAGAAGCAGCTAAGCCAAATGCAGGAAACGATGTAAACACACCAGCCGATAAGACAGTCTTGGATCCAAATGACTTAGAAGCATCTAAGAAAGCAATCGAAGACAAGGTTAAAGCTGTAAATCCAGGAGCAACTGTAGTCGTAGACGACCAAGGAAACGCAACAGTAACAACTAAAGATGGTAAAGTAGCAGTCATTCCAGCGAAAGACTTAACTAAGACAGCAGATTCAGCTAAAGAGCCAAACGCAGGAAACGACGTAGTTAAACCAGCCGATAAGACTGTAGTAGCAAATCCAGACTCATTAACAAAAGATGAGAAAGAAGCAATTATTGCTAAAGTTAAAGCTGTAAATCCAGATGCGACTGTAGTAGTAGACGACCAAGGAAATGCAACAGTTACACCTAAAGATGGAAAACCAGTTGTAATCCCAGCATCAGACTTGACTAAGTCACCAGAAGAAGCAGCGAAACCAAATGCAGGAAACGACATCGTTAAACCAGCAGATAAAACTGTAGTAGCAAATCCAGAAAGCTTAACTCCAGAAGAGAAAGAAGCAATCGTAGCTAAAGTAGCAGCCGTCAATCCAGGTGCTGAAGTTGTAGTAGACGACCAAGGAAACGCAACAGTAACAGTAAATGGTAAGACAGCGATCATTCCAGCGGCAGACTTAACGAAGAATGCAGATGCAGAAAAGGCACCAAAAGCAGGAAATGACATTGTTAAACCAGCTTCTAAGACAAAAGTAGCAAATCCAGATAGCTTAACTCCAGAAGAGAAGAAAGCAATCGCAGATAAAGTGACAGCAGTAAATCCAGGTTCAACTGTAGTCGTAGACGACAAAGGAAACGCAACAGTAACTCTTCCAAACGGAAATACAGCAGTTATTCCAGCATCAGATTTAACAAAATCTGAAAAAGATGTGAACGATGGCAAAGCTAAAGACAACGCAGTTACACCAGCAGCGAAAACTAAAGTAGCAAATCCAAATGCTCTAACTCCAGAAGAGAAGAAAGCAATCGAAGACAAAGTTAAAGCAGCAAATCCAGGCGCAACTGTAGTAGTTGACGATAAAGGAAATGCAACAGTAGTCAAAGATGGTAATGTTTCAGTTATCCCATCAACAGACTTAGTTAAAGTTGAAGATGATGCTACGAAACCAAATGGTGGTAACGATGCAAACACACCAGCAGCTAAGACTGTAGTAGCAGATTCAACTAAACTTACAGATGAAGAAAAAGCAGCTGTTAAGAAAGCTGTAGCAGCAGTCAACCCAGGTTCAACTGTAGTCGTAGACGATAAAGGAAACGCAACAGTAACCAAAGGTGACGGCACAGTTCTTAACATTCCAGCTTCAGACTTAGTCATCCCAGCAGAAAAATTAGCTGACGAAGCTAAGAACGCTAAAGTGAAAACACCAGCTATCCGTACATTAGTTGGAAATAAAGAAAACTTAACAAAAGACGAAAAAGACGCTGTTAAGAAAGCAATTGAAGCAGTTAACCCAGGTGCAACTGTAGTCGTAGACGATAAAGGAAACGCAACAGTAACAATGCCAGACGGTTCTACAGCAACAATTTCTAAAGAACAACTAGTGAAGAATGCAGAAGAAGCGAAAGCTAAAAACGGTGGTAATAATCTTGATTTCGACTTGAGTAAAGTAACGGTAGCAAACCTTGCTAATATTACTCCAGAAGAAAAAGCGAAATTCCAATTCAAAGTTCTAGGTGCTATCACTAATGTAGAAGAATTTGATCTTGATGCTTACATTAAATCAACAGATAAAGATGGAAACACAGTTTACACATCTAAAGATTCTAACGTAACAATTACAATCGACAAAGATGGTAATATGAAAGTTACTAAAGATGGTAAGACTGATTTAGTGGTTAACATTGACGAAGAAGGAAATGTAACGATTGTAACCAAAGAAGGTCAAGTATTAGCAATTCCAAGAGATGATGCGTTCAAACAATATGTACCATACAATGCTGGAGGTAACAATGGCAGTGGTAACGGAAACGGAACTTCTGGTAATAACGGAGCTACTAACACTGCCGCAAAAGTGGATAAAGCTAAGTTAGAAGGTGCTATCCATCAATTAGATGAATTGTTCATCCAAGAATCAGCTAAGCTTGATGCAGAAAATGCAAAAGAAGCGACTGACTTATTGGCAGACGCTAAGAAAGTATTTGCAGATCCGAAAGCAAGCCAAGATGAAGTGGATGCAATGGTTAAACGTATCGAAGACTTCATGGCGAAAGTTGCTCCAGCAACTGATCATGCAACTCCAGCTAAGGACCAAGCTGCTCAAACATCAGCTGTAGCTCCAGCTACTGCTCAAGCAGCAAATGCCAACCAAGCAGCAGCAAACGCGCGTAAAGCAGCTAAAGAATTGCCAAATACAGGTACAGCAGATTCTACTGTAGCTATGGTAGCAGCAACCGCAAGTGCCTTACTTGGTCTTGGTCTTGCAGGCCGTCGTCGTAAAGAAGACGAAGAAGCTTAATTGGTAGATTGTTTGATAATTATCAGATAATAAATCCGATTTTCAAAGCTTAAACTCTTCGAAAATCAAATTCAAACCGCGTTAGCTTCGCCTTGCCGTACTCAAGTACAGTCTACGGCTAGCTTCCTAGTTTGCTCTTTGATTTTCATTGAGTATTAAACAAGTACCTCTCATAAGAAAATCTCCTAGCAGGAAGGTCTGCTAGGAGATTTTTGTATTTCAGGAAGTGGACGGATGACTTGGTAACCAGCTGAGGGTGAAGGTTAGTTGCTCAGCTTTTAAGAGGTCTTGGTGTTGAATAGTTGATACTAGGTTTTTGTCCAGTCGGCATTTTTTTACAAAGTTAAAATGGCTGTGGTTTTGCTCAGTATGAATATCTAGCCATTTATTTTCTTTAGCTAGGTAAATACGGAGGTGGTCAAAGAGAGGGATTCCGAGGTCATAGCTTGGTTTTCCTGGACAGGTTGGATAAAGTCCGAGAGCTGACCAGATGTACCAAGCAGAGAGACTACCATTGTCTTCATCGCCAGGATAGGCTTCCCAACTTGGGTGAAAAGCTTTCTGACGGAGCGTCTTGATAAGAAGGGCAGTGTAGTCAGGGTAATCGCTGTAGCGGAAGAGATAAGGAATGTGGAAGCTCGGTTGGTTAGAAATGGCGAGTTGTCCAAAAGGAGCAGTAGCCATCTCGCTCATTTCGTGAATCTCGTAGCCATAGCCTGTTGTTTCAAAGAGGGGAGCATCTTGACAGGCTTTCAAAAGATAGTTGCTAAAGGCTTCTTTTCCACCCATAAGCTGAATCAAGCCTGGGATGTCGTGGAGAACGCCTAAAGTTGCTTGGATGGCTGAACATTCGGCATAATCACGTCCCCAACTATAAGGAGAGAAGTCAGGGCGAAAGTTGCCTCGATTGTCTCGTGCTCGCATGTAACCTGTCTCAGCATCAAATAGATGGCGGTAATTTTGTGACGCAGTTCTATAAGTTTCCGCGATGTCATTCTGACCAAGTTTTTTGGCACAGCTGGCGATACAAAAGTCACTATAGGCATAGTCTAGGGTATGACTGACACTTTCGTGGTTGTCGGTAGAGAGGTAGCCAAGTTCTTGGTATTGGGCTAGTCCATGGCGGCCATTGATGCCGAGAGGATCGGCCTTGCTGGCTGTTTCGAGCATAGCTTGGAGGAGTTCTTCTTCTAGGTCGGGGGCCATGTCCTTGCAGGCGCTATCTGCTATAATACCGTCTAAAAGTGTACCTGGCATCATACCACGTTCATCTGGAGCCAGCCATTTTGGAAGGAAACCAGTATCGCGGTAGCTATTGAGAAAGCCTTCTAAAAAGCGGTGATAGTGCTCCGGTATGATAAGGGCAAAGAGGGGGAAGGTGGTGCGGAAGGTATCCCAGAAACCATTGTTGCTGAAGAGAACACCAGGCTTGATAGTTCCAGTAGCCAGATCCATGTGAATGGCTTGCCCTGATTCATTAACCTCATAAAAAGTCTGTGGGAAGAGGAAGAGTCTGTAAAGGCAGTGATCAAAGAAGGTTCGGTCAGCCTCTCCTGTCTCTATAATGTCAAAACGATGGAGGAGATTTTCCCAGTCCGCTTGTGCACTTACTTTACAGTTATCAAAATCTTCTTGAGGTAGATTAAGCAGTGCTTGAGAAGGCGAGATGAAAGAAGTCGCTAGCTGAATCTCAGCATGGCTATCTGCTAAGTCAATTCGCCAGTCTCCACCTTCTTGGCTGATAGCAAGGATATCCGTATTCATTTGCAGGGCAGTGAAGAGTATCAGTGGATTTTTGTTGGTTTCAGTTTTTCCTTCTTGTCGCAGGGCAAGAGTTCGCTTATCTACTTGCTCTACTGTCAGCTTATCTACTGCGTGAAGATAGAGGGAGATGGTTTTGCCTTGCTTTTGCTCTAAAAGAATAGAAGCACCGTAGCAAGTTGGCGTGAGCTGGGTTTCAATCTGATAGCGCAGAGAGAAAATTTTCAGATAATGAGGTTGGAAAGAGGCCTTATCCATATCATAGGAAGACTGGCGGTGGAAGAGGCTGTCTCCACCTAGTTGACCTGTGACGGGTGTCAGGAGGAGCCAAGAGTAGTCCCCAATCCAAGGACTAGGCTGATGGGTTAATCGAATCCCCTGAAAGATAGGCAGATGTGGATCGAAAAACCAAGATCCCTCTTGGTCACTGGTCTGGGGCACAAAATAATTCATCCCAAAAGGAACGCCTGTGTATGGCAGGGTATTTCCCCGAGAAAAGGCATGCTTGCTGGCAGTTCCAAAGCGGGTATCGATGGTTTCAAGTAGTGGTTTCATAGTCTTTCCTTTAGTTGTTTTTCTACATTATATCAGAAAAATGGGGCCTTTAGAAAAGGAGTTTCAAAGATAACTATTTTGTAGAAAAATGACTATCATTTGTGTATGTATTTTCTGTCTCAAAAGCTATATACTGAAAATGAAACTTGTTTGAAAGAGGATACTGCACGATGATTTATTCAAAAGAAATTGTTAGAGAATGGCTAGATGAAGTGGCAGAGCGGGCTAAGGACCATCCAGAGTGGGTGGATGTTTTCGAGCGTTGCTACACCGACACCTTGGACAATACGGTTGAAATCCTAGAAGATGGTTCAACCTTTGTGCTCACAGGAGATATTCCTGCTATGTGGCTTCGAGATTCGACAGCCCAACTCAGACCCTACCTGCATGTGGCTAAAAGAGATGCCCTCCTGCGTCAGACCATTGCAGGTTTAGTTAAACGTCAGATGACCTTGATTCTCAAGGATCCTTATGCCAATTCCTTCAACATCGAGGAAAACTGGAAGGGTCACCACGAGACTGACCACACAGACCTTAATGGCTGGATTTGGGAACGCAAGTACGAGGTGGACTCGCTTTGCTATCCTTTGCAGTTGGCTTATCTCCTCTGGAAAGAGACTGGCGAGACTAGTCAGTTTGATGAGACTTTTGTCTCAGCGACTAAGGAAATTCTCCATCTGTGGACGGTGGAACAAGACCACACCAACTCTCCTTATCGTTTTGTTCGTGATACCGATCGTAAGGAAGATACACTGGTAAATGATGGATTTGGCCCTGATTTTGCAGTGACAGGTATGACTTGGTCAGCCTTTCGTCCGAGCGATGACTGCTGTCAGTATAGTTACTTGATTCCGTCAAATATGTTTGCTGTAGTAGTCTTGGGTTATGTGCAAGAAATCTTCGCAGTATTAAATCTAGCTGATAGCGAGAGCATTATTGCTGATGCCAAGCTCCTCCAGTCTGAAATCCAAGAAGGAATTGAAAACTACGCCTACACAAGCAACAGCAAGGGCGAAAAGATTTATGCCTTTGAAGTGGATGGTCTAGGAAATGCTAGCATCATGGATGATCCAAACGTACCAAGTCTGCTGGCTACACCTTATCTGGGATACTGTTCGGTCGATGATGAAGTTTATCAAGCAACTCGTCGTACCATTCTGAGCCCTGAAAATCCATACTTCTACCAAGGAGAATACGCTAGCGGTCTCGGAAGTTCTCATACCTTCTATCGCTATATCTGGCCAATCGCCCTTTCTATCCAAGGATTGACAACAAGAGATAAGGCAGAGAAAAAATTCTTGCTGGATCAGCTGGTTGCCTGCGATGGTGGTACAGGTGTCATGCACGAAAGCTTCCACGTAGATGATCCGACCCTCTACTCTCGTGAATGGTTCTCCTGGGCTAACATGATGTTCTGTGAATTGGTCTTGGATTACTTGGATATCCGCTAAGGAACACGCTTTAGTGCAACCGATTCTTGTCAGAATCACAAATTTACATTTAAAACATTAAAAATTTAATTTAGAATGAGGTTTTACTTCATGGAAAATGTTGTCGTACATATTATCTCACATAGTCATTGGGATCGTGAGTGGTACTTGCCTTTTGAAAGCCACCGTATGCAGTTGGTGGAATTGTTTGACAATCTTTTTGATCTCTTTGAAAATGACCCTGAGTTCAAGAGTTTCCACTTGGATGGACAAACTATTGTCCTCGACGACTACTTGCAAATTCGCCCTGAAAATCGTGACAAAGTTCAACGCTACATTGACGAAGGAAAATTGAAAATTGGTCCCTTTTACATCTTGCAGGATGACTACTTGATTTCAAGTGAAGCCAATGTCCGCAATACTCTTATCGGTCAGCAGGAGGCTGCAAAATGGGGCAAATCAACCCAGATTGGTTACTTCCCAGATACCTTTGGAAATATGGGGCAAGCACCTCAAATCCTTCAAAAATCAGGGATTCACGTAGCAGCCTTTGGTCGTGGTGTGAAGCCGATTGGATTTGACAACCAAGTCCTCGAAGATGAGCAGTTTACTTCCCAGTTTTCAGAAATGTACTGGCAGGGTGCGGATGGTAGTCGTGTCCTCGGGATTCTCTTTGCCAATTGGTATAGTAATGGGAATGAAATTCCAGTTGATAAAGACGAGGCCTTGACCTTCTGGAAACAAAAACTGGCAGACGTGCGTGCCTACGCTTCGACCAACCAGTGGTTGATGATGAACGGATGTGATCACCAGCCTGTACAGCGAAATCTGAGCGAAGCTATTCGTGTGGCAAATGAACTCTTCCCAGATGTAACCTTTGTTCATAGTTCTTTTGATGAATATGTTCAAGCCGTGGAAACTGCCCTACCAGAGCAATTATCAACGGTTACAGGTGAGTTGACCAGTCAGGAAACAGACGGCTGGTACACACTTGCTAATACTTCCTCGTCCCGCATTTACCTCAAACAAGCCTTCCAAGAAAATAGCAACCTCCTAGAGCAAGTTGTAGAACCCTTGACGATTATCACTGGAGGTCACAATCACAAGGACCAGTTGACCTATGCTTGGAAAACACTTTTGCAGAACGCGCCCCATGATAGTATCTGTGGCTGTAGTGTGGACGAAGTTCACCGCGAGATGGAGACACGTTTTGCCAAGGTCAATCAAGTCGGAAACTTTGTTAAGAGCAATCTTCTTAACGAATGGAAGGGTAAAATCGCTACAGCTAAGGCTCAAAGTGATTATCTCTTTACTGTCATTAACACAGGCTTGCATGATAAGGTCGATACTGTCAGCACAGTGATTGATGTTGCGACTTGTGATTTCAAGGAATTGCACCCAACAGAGGGATACAAGAAGATGGCTGCTCTTATCTTGCCAAGCTATCGTGTGGAGGACTTGGATGGACGTCCTGTAGAGGCTAAAATTGAAGACCTCGGTGCTAATTTTGAGTATGATTTACCAAAAGACAAGTTCCGTCAAGCTCGTATCGCTCGACAAGTGCGCGTGACCATTCCAGTTCACCTAGCACCTCTCTCTTGGACAACCTTCCAATTGCTGGAAGGAGAGCAAGAACACCGTGAGGGTATTTACCAAAACGGAGTGATTGATACACCATTCGTAACGGTGAGTGTAGATGACAATATCACAGTTTATGATAAGACAACTCACGAAGCCTATGAAGACTTTATCCGCTTCGAAGACCGTGGTGACATCGGAAACGAGTATATCTATTTCCAACCACAAGGAACAGAGCCAATCTATGCAGAGCTTAAGGGCTACGAGGTCTTGGAAAACACAGCTCGCTACGCTAAGATTTTGCTCAAACATGAATTGACTGTGCCTGTCAGTGCCGATGAAAAACTAGAAGAAGAACAAAAAGGTATCATCGAGTTCATGAAGCGTGAGGCTGGACGTTCAGAAGAGTTGACAAGCATCCCTCTTGAAACAGAGCTGACAGTCTTCGTTGATAATCCACAAATCCGTTGCAAGACTCGCTTTACCAACACTGCTAAAGACCATCGTATCCGTCTTTTGGTCAAGACTCACAACACGCGTCCGAGCAATGATTCTGAAAGCATCTATGAGGTGGTGACACGACCAAACAAACCAGCAGCTTCATGGGAAAATCCTGAAAATCCTCAACACCAACAAGCCTTTGTTAGTCTGTATGACGATGAAAAAGGTGTGACTGTATCCAACAAGGGATTGAATGAATATGAAATCCTTGGAGACGACACCATTGCAGTGACTATTTTGCGTGCGTCAGGTGAGCTAGGTGACTGGGGTTACTTCCCAACACCAGAGGCACAATGCTTGCGTGAGTTTGAAGTCGAATTTGCGATTGAATGCCACCAAGCCCAAGAACGCTTTTCAGCCTATCGTCGCGCTAAAGCCTTGCAGACACCGTTTACCAGCCTTCAGCTTGCTAGACAGGAAGGAAGCGTGGCTGCGACTGGTAGCCTCTTGAGCCAGTCTGTTCTCAGCATACCACAAATCTGTCCAACAGCCTTTAAGGTAGCTGAAAATGAAGAAGGTTATGTCCTTCGTTACTACAATATGTGTAGTGAAAATGTACGTGTACCAGAAAGTCAACATCTCTTCCTTGATCTGCTTGAACGACCATATCCAGTTCATAGAGGACTCATTTCACCACAAGAGATTCGTACAGAATTCATCAAAAAAGAAGAAATTTAATTTCAAAAAGTAAACATAAAGAGAAAGGAGGGGCGAAAAAGTAAGGACTAACTGCTGATTTGCCCCTTTTTATGGTAAAAACAATGACCATTGCAACGATTGATATTGGAGGGACTGGGATTAAGTTTGCCAGTCTGACTCCTGATGGAAAAATACTGAATAAGACAAGCATTCCAACGCCTGAAAGTTTGGAGGATTTACTAGCTTGGTTAGACCAGCGCTTGTCAGAGCAGGATTATAGCGGGATTGCTATGAGCGTTCCAGGTGCAGTCAATCAAGAGACAGGTGTGATTGATGGCTTCAGTGCCGTCCCTTATATCCACGGCTTTTCTTGGTATGATGCGCTTGCTCATCATCAACTACCTGTCCATCTGGAAAATGATGCCAACTGCGTTGGACTCAGTGAATTACTGGCTCATCCAGAACTTGAAAATGCAGCCTGTGTCGTGATTGGGACAGGGATTGGCGGAGCCATGATTATCAATGGCAGACTTCATCGAGGTCACCACGGTCTGGGTGGAGAATTTGGCTATATGACCACCCTTGCCCCTGCTGAAAAGCTCAACAACTGGTCGCAATTAGCGTCAACTGGAAATATGGTGCGATACGTGATTGAAAAATCTGGTCAGACTGACTGGGATGGTCGCAAGATTTACCAAGAGGCTGCAGCTGGCAATACCCTTTGTCAAGAAGCCATTGAGCGCATGAACCGTAATCTGGCGCAAGGCTTGCTCAATATTCAGTATCTGATTGACCCAGATGTCATCAGTCTGGGAGGCTCTATCAGTCAAAATCCAGATTTTATCCAAGGTGTCAAGAAGGCTGTTGAAGACTTTGTTGAGACCTACGAAGAATATACGGTCGCACCTCTTATCCAAGCCTGCACCTATCATGCAGATGCTAATCTCTACGGTGCCCTTGTCAACTGGTTACAGGAGGAAAACCAATGGTAAGATTTACAGGAATTAGCAGTAAACAACATCAAGCTATAGAGTTGCTTCAAAAGCACATTTCGCTACCAGATGTAGAGGTAGCTATCGCTCAGTCTGACCAAGCCTCTATCTCTATCAAGGGTGAGGGTGGCCGCTATCAACTAACTTATCGCAAACCTCACCAACTTTATCGTGCCTTGTCCTTGTTGGCAACAGTTCTAGCAGAAAGTGACAAAGTAGAGATTGAGGAGCAGGCGGCTTATGAAGATTTAGCCTACATGGCTGACTGTTCGCGAAATGCGGTGCTGAATGTGGCTTCTGCCAAGCAGATGATTGAGGTCTTGGCTCTCATGGGCTACTCAACCTTTGAGCTTTACATGGAGGACACCTACCAGATTGCAGGGCAACCTTACTTTGGCTATTTCCGTGGGGCTTATTCAGCAGAGGAATTGCAGGAAATCGAAGCCTATGCCCAGCAGTTTGACATGATCTTTGTGCCATGTATCCAGACCTTGGCCCACTTGTCAGCCTTCGTTAAATGGGGTGTCAAAGAAGTTCAGGAGCTCCGTGATGTGGAGGATATCCTCCTTATCGGCGAAGAAAAGGTTTATGACCTGATTGATGGCATGTTTGCCACTCTGTCTAAACTACAAACTCGCAAGGTCAATATCGGGATGGACGAAGCCCACTTGGTTGGTTTGGGACGCTACCTGATTCTGAACGGTGTTGTGGACCGTAGTCTCCTCATGTGCCAACACTTGGAGCGCGTGCTGGATATTGCTGACAAATATGGTTTTCACTGCCAGATGTGGAGCGATATGTTCTTTAAACTTATGTCAGCGGATGGCCAGTACGACCGTGATGTGGAAATTCCAGAAGACACTCGTGTCTACCTAGACCGTCTCAAAGACCGTGTGACTCTGGTTTACTGGGACTATTATCAGGATAGCGAGGAAAAATATAATCGCAATTTTCGCAATCACCATAAGATTAGCCATGACCTTGCCTTTGCAGGTGGAGCTTGGAAGTGGATTGGCTTTACACCTCACAACCATTTTAGCCGTCTTATCGCTCTTGAAGCGAACAAGGCCTGTCGTGCCAATGACATCAAAGAAGTCATCGTGACTGGTTGGGGGGACAATGGTGGGGAAACAGCCCAGTTTTCTATTCTCCCAAGCCTGCAAATCTGGGCAGAACTCAGCTATCGCAATGACCTAGACCGTTTGTCTGCACACTTCAAAACTAATACTGGTCTATCGGTTGAGGACTTTATGCAGATTGACCTAGCCAACCTCTTGCCAGATTTGCCGGGCAATCTCAGTGGTATCAATCCCAACCGCTATGTCTTTTATCAGGATGTTCTCTGTCCTATCCTGGATCAGCACATGACACCTGAACAGGACAAACCGCACTTTGCTCAGGCTGCTGAGATACTTGCTGAAATCAAAGAAAAAGCTGGTGCTTACTCTTACCTCTTTGAAACTCAGGCCCAGTTGAATCAGATTTTAAGTAGCAAAGTCGATGTGGGAAGACGCATTCGTCAGGCTTACCAAACGGATGATAAAGAAAGCCTGCAAGAAATCGCAAGACAAGAATTACCAGAACTCAGAAGCCAAATTGAAGACTTCCATGCCCTCTTTAGCCATCAATGGTTGAAGGAAAACAAGGTCTTTGGTTTGGATACAGTTGACATCCGTATGGGCGGACTCTTGCAACGCATCAAACGAGCAGAAAGCCGTATCGAGGCTTATTTGGCTGGTCAGCTTGACCGCATCGACGAGCTGGAAGTGGAAATCCTGCCATTTAACGACTTCTACGCAGACAAGGGCTTCGCAGCCACAACAGCCAACCAATGGCATACCATTGCGACAGCTTCAACCATTTATACAACTTAAAAACAAGAACACCTTGCCTGGCGCAGGGTGTTTCGCGTGAAACAGAAGAATTATCTAGTTTCAAATGCCACAGTTAGACAAACTTATGATAAAATAGCAGAAAGGGAATGTTTCCTAAGAGCAATTCTATCGATTAGCAATTGGAGGTATTGTGGTACACTTAAAATTAGTAAAACAAGTGTTTTTTTGTGATGGTTTCAGATAAGAGAGTTTTTTAATACTCAATGAAAATCAAAGAGCAAACTAGGAAGCTAGCTGTAGGTTGCTCAAAACACTGTTTTGAGGTTTCAGATGGAAGCTGAGGAGGTTTGAAGAGATTTTCGAAGAGTATAAATTTGTTGAGCGTGTAGCTAATACGTATCAAGTCTGGTAGATTGAGAAAACCTGACAAAAAATTAGATAGTGCTAGAATAACATTAACGAAAGACATTTGAGGGCAGAAAGGTTCCTGCCGCACCTTGCAAAAGGGTATCTGAGATGCTGGGTACACCGACCAGCCAAAGGATCCGTTATTTCAAAGGAGGGGCTTAAATGCTCCTTTTTTATTTAAAAATTTCAAAATAGATTACACTCACCGCAGGCTTAGGCTTGCGTTTTTTTGTTTGACAAAATTAAAAAAATGTGTAAGAATAAGTAGAATTGAAAACAGGAAAACTCACCTCCTTTCGATTCGTCTAGCCTTTTCGTGAGGCAATGAGGGGGCGGAGAGACGCGCTCGTCAACAGAAGTATCTCATTGGAAATGTTGCTCACTTTTTAGTGAGCTTTTTATCTAGGGAATAGAAATGAAAAGCAAAAAGTTAAAATTAGGTCAAATTGATTTAAAAATGTGCAAGGATTACGACCTTATTCAAGCGATGGACTATGACTTTAAGACGAAGGAAGTAATGAATAAAGGAAGGGGATTTGCGGTAACTGTTGTCAAAATACAGGGGCTAACTTTCTTGATTCCATTTAGAAGTTACATTCCTAAAAAGTATCAATTGAAGTATAAGCTTAGAAATTCAGCAAAAGAAGGATATGTTGAAGGATTAGATATTGGTAAAACATTGATTTTAGAAGATAAAAGTTATTTACTAAATACCACTTTTCGCCTTCGGAAAGTCGAAGATTATTATAAAGTAATGGATAATGATAAAGCTATAATCAATAAGTTAGTGAAAGCTATTATAGACTATAACCGTGCTTTAGAAATGAACGATAGAAACAAACTTGAAGATCCTAAACGCTTTAAATTCTCAACATTCTAGAATTATTCTACTAGATTAAGAGTCATAACAGAAAAAGACTATTTAGAATAGATAATGTTTCCGCAGGCTTAGGCTTGTGTTTTTTTATAGTAGATTGAAATAAGATTTGAACAAATTGATTAGGAAAGTCAAATTAATTTCTAGCAATGTTTTAGTAGTCGAAGTGTACTGTTCTAGTTCCAATTCACTCTATTCTTCAAAAAAGCCCGATTTTATGGGGTTTTAATTCTGATAAAATCCGATAATTTCGGCATGATAAGGTGAGGTAGTTATTGTCTTAATGCTCAGTTACGTTCTGGAAATCGCTAGAATTTTTTCAAAAAAGCCCGTAATAGTTGAATTATCTAAGCTTTAACAGTATAATTAAGCTAGTAGCTTCATCAGGAGGTTCTATGCTACAATATAGTGGGTGGCACGGCACCACCAATAAAAGGAAAGAAAAGATTCTATCTGCTGGGTTTTCTTATGAGAAATATAAACCTGGTATTCATAAACAGAGACATCCGAACGATTTGGGTAATGGTATTTACTTTTTTCTACCTTTTAACAAAGATACTGGTAAAACGATTGCTTCTGCTTATGTCGCAAAGTATAAGTCATTTGAACTAAGCAAACCTGGGGTTAGGCCTGAGTTAATTCATGCTAAAATCACCCTAAAATCTATAGATAAGATTTTTATTTTAGATAACCCAAAAAAACAAAGGTTATTAGAGGAATATCGACAAGCGGCATCTATTCAAATTGAACGTGAGATTGCAGGTATTTCAGGTAGCGGAGCCAAAAATAGAGCTACTCTTCTTAACCAAAATCAAGGATTAATTATTGAACTGTTGCTTGATTTAGCGTCTCAGCATGGGAAGAATTATGAAGCAGTGCAGTCCAAAACATATACTGCTATTCCATCTTTACCAGTAATTGACGGAAAGAATGGAGAGGAAATTTGTATCCGTGATTTAAATTGTATTACAAACATTTTATAAATAAGGAGGCTTTTATGAGTTTATTGTCAAACTTTTTAGGAACTGAAGAATTTTCTTTGATGGATTCTCCAATGTTCCAAGAATTAGTTGAAAATATTAAGGCCAACAAAATTTATTCAGTAAACAATGAATTTGATTATGATTTGAATATATCAGGAAGTCTTAAAAAATATAAAGATGAAATCCATTTTACTCCTCAATTAAATAATCAAAAAGAGTTTGATGATTTGAATTCTGTAACTAAAGTAAATGCAATGCCTGAATATAATATAAAAAACAAGAAGTCATGTTTTTCATATTTACCAATAGATTCTGAAAACTTAATTACAACAAAAGAAAATAGTGAGGTGGCAGCTTAATGTCCTCTTTACAATTTAAAGATTATTTTTTAAATGAAGTATCATACCGAAGAAATCCTACTTTTGACCAAACAAATAGTACTATTAATTTACAGCCTGAATTGTCTGCACAGATTTTAATAAGAAAATCTGAAAACCTTGCTTATGTTAACTTGATAACAAAGCAAGGAAATATAGATTCAGATGATTCTGCTTTTGAGCTTATTGTAGATATTGTTGGAGAATTTTCATTTATATATGATGAGACAGAATTTGATATTGATTTTGAAACTTTTCTTAAAGAGAATGGTTTAGCAATTCTTTGGTCCTATATTCGGCCTATCGTATCTGATATGATTACTCGGGGTAATGAGTTCCCCAACTTCATATTGCCTGTCGTTAACATTAAAAAAATGCTTGAAGACAAAGATTCTATCAAGTTAACATACGAATAAAAACAGTGTATGTATTTTTCAAAGCTCCAATGAAATGCTTTCACATTTAAAAGGTATTCGGAGAACTATAAATCAAAATTGTGATAAAAATAAATAGGATCAAAGAGTTTTGTATGATAGTAGTTTCAATTTAAACTCTACCTTCTTCGAGACTCAGCTATCAATGAAAATCACCAGAAGGGCAGTATTTTAAGGCTCTTCTGGTGGTTTTTGAATTGTTTGGTTAGTGTGAGATATGAATAATTTGGGGTTTAATATTCTTCGAAAATCTCTTCAAACCACGTCAGCTTCCATCTGCAACCTCAAAGCAGTGTTTTGAGCAACCTGCAGCTAGCTTCCTAGTTTGCTCTTTGATTTTCATTGAGTATAAATACAAGAACACCTTGCTTGGAGCAGGGTGTTTCGCGTGAAACAGAAGAATTGGATAAGATGCATCATATCAAGCTTAGTTCATACCATTTGATTTATAAAACAAAAAAGAGTATAATGAATTATGCCAGTCTAAAATATGCGTAAATATTTTAGGGGGGGGGGTTTTATTTGTCCTTCCATTATATATTAACCGATAATTATCGGAAAAGGAGCAAAATGATATATGTTTTATAAAGGTAATGAAGATAGAGAAAAGCGCTTGCGGTTTTCGATTCGTAAGGTTAGTTTTGGTGCTGCATCGGTAGCGGTGGCAACGCTCTATCTTTTTATGGGAAGCGGAGTTGTATCTGCTGCTGAAAAAGATTCTGGAGATAGAGGAGTGCACCAAGTAGAAGGACCTGACTCAAGGAGTAATTCAGATAAGATAGAGCATTCTCAAGGAGATTCTAATAAAGAAAATTTGGATAACTCTGATAGTACAAATGTAGTAAAGGAGAAGGCTAGTAGTGCTGAAGGAATTGAAGGTGGAGCAACTGGAGCTGTTACTACTTCTAAAGATACAAATCCAGTTTCAGATAGAGTTCAAGATGGAACAGATTCTCAAGAACAATCTGTCTCTGATACTACTCCATCCAACTCCTTAGAAGATAAACCTAAGAAGAGGTCGCGCCGAGACCTTTCAACATCTTCTGAACAAACTGACGATCCTGATGCGAATCAAGTTTTTGAAGCGCCGAATGAGAATGAAAATGTAGACGGACTGCTGGCTAAGCTAGTGAATTTATCTGATACAATTAACAACGAAACAAAACTTGCAAACATAGATCAGGTTGCGGCTGACAAGAATATAGCCCCGGGTACAGTACAAGAATTAAATGAGTTCGGAGGGTGGAAGGCTGTAAGAGATTCAGAAGGACAGGGGAAGTTTGCTGTTGCAAGAAAAACAGTAGACGGTGTCTTTCCGATTGAGACAGTGAATACTGTAAAAAAAAGTCCGTATACAAATACCACATGGACTTTAGAATCTGTCGTAGATCGTGGAAATGACCATGTCTTGCTTTTATCAGAAGTAAGAACTGAAAAAACTAGAGATCAAGAAGTATTTGACAAAACAAAGTATATAGAAAATGGTGAAGGAAACATAGTTGCTAGAGGCTTAAAAGGCTACAATGGAATAGAAAAAACATTTAAAGCTTTTTCTCCTACTGTCGGATCAACTACAAAGGTCTCGTTCAAGACTGGCTATACAGGAGATATAGGTGGTCGAAAAGCCAAGTATAAGGTTGAAGTGTTGGGGCGAACTAACGAGAATAGCCCATTTACCAATCTTTATAGTGTTACTTTTGATCCTTCAGTGGGCAAAAAAGATGCTAATATGCAAGTGATTGCGGCTCAAGATGGAAATTCTCAACGTTTTGACACTCCTAGAGGTTCCACAACCCCAGAAGACCTAAACAAGAAATTAGCTGATAGGCTCTACAGTCCCAACGGAAGGACAGGTACGTTTACAAGTAAAGATATTGAGATTCCTATCGGATACACTGAATATACTGTGCGTATCAGTTCTGCGGATAATACTCATTTGGGTATGGGATACCAAATTCCGTGGAAGCACTATGCCCTACCTATCGCTGGACTAGAATTTAGTATAACTCAGGATACTAAAAAAGCAGCTAAAGCGTTGTTGACTAAGACGTATGATAAATTAAAAGAACAATTAGATGACGATACTAAGTGGTCAACGCCAGAAACCAAAGCAGTCTATGAGGCAAAATTGCAAAAAATTAAAGATGCACTGAATTCTGACACTAGTACTACAGCTAGCTACAAAACAGTAGCAGAAGATGCTGTAGCGCAGCAGAAAAAGTTGAATGAAGAGGTGCAAATTAAAAAGAAAGCAAACGATGCTGTAACTGCTAAGTTGACTGAAAAAGAGCAAAGTATTGAAGATAATGGTCACTTGTCGCCAACTGAAAAGTCTAGGGCTAAGGAGCAGGCAAAAGAGGAAGCTAGAAAAGCGAACCTTGCTATTACAGGTGCTGGTTCTCAAACAGCGGTCACAACAGCTCAAACTACAGGGGAAGCCGATGTTCAGAAGGTGAACCCAGTAGGGAAAGAGAAGGCAAAACAAGCCATTCAAGATGAGTTGGATGCCAAACTTCAAGCCATTGACAACAACAATAAGTTAAGTCAAGGTGAAAAAGACGCAGCTAAGGAAGACGCGAAAGCGAAAGCCAAAGCGCAGACAGATGCCATCGATAAACAGCCAGCCAATGCGAATACACCAGATGAAGCAGAGGCAGCTCAAGGTACTGTTGATACAGCTCAAGCTACCGGAGAAGCCGATGTTCAGAAGGTGAACCCAGTAGGGAAAGAGAAGGCAAAACAAGCCATTCAAGATGAGTTGGATGCCAAACTTCAAGCCATTGACAACAACGATAAGTTAAGTCAAGGTGAAAAAGACGCAGCTAAGGCAGACGCGAAAGAGAAAGCCAAAGCGCAAACAGATGCCATTGATAAGCAACCTGCTAATGCGAATACAGCAGATGAAGCAGAGGCAGCTCAAAATGCGGTTAGTGCTGCTCTAGCGAGAGCAATTGATGAAATCAATCGTATCAATCCTATTCCATCTCCTCGTCACCTCCTAACGACTAATAACCAACCTGGAAATGCTAGCAATGTGAACACTACAGAACCAACAAGTCCATCAGATAGTGGGCAAGCAAATTCTGGACAAGATGAACGAAGCACTGACAGTCCTTCAGAAACCACTGCTCGTTCGTCTGTAGCTCCAGTGACAACTACGGAACCTACTGTAAATACAGCGAATAGAGAAGACGATACTGTTCGTTCAGCAACTCAGGGTCAAGGAACTTTAGACAAGTCAGAACTAAGTAAGCAGGTTCAAACCTTAGAAAATCTTTTGAGATCGTTGACAGCTGTATCAAATCCTATTACAGATTCAGCACGTCTGGTTTTGGCAGAGGCTAAGAAAGCTCTTGCAGATGGTAGTTTGACAGAGCAAGGTTTACGCCATATCTTGCAAACAGTCAAAGATGCGATTGCTTCCCTAGAGTCCATTAAGGAAAGTCAGTCAGCAACGAAGGCTGGAGAACAAAAAGTTTCTGAGTCAGCACCAGAAGCAGATAAGCCTGTAGTCCAAACTCAAGTCCCAGTAGGGATTATTGCAGCAAGTATCCTAGTGCTTTTAGGTCTCCTCTTCTTCCTCCTAGCTCGTCGCAACAAAGAATCAGAACTCGAGAAATTAGCCAAGGAATTAAGTAAACTTCTTAAAGACTCAAACCTTGAAACAGTAGATAAGGATGTCCTTGAAAACTCTCAAGAAGAACTTCAAAAAGCAGTTTCCTTCTTGGCAGATGAAAAAGGCTCTGAGCATACTGAAGCAGAGTTGATTGATAATCTTAAAGAGGTTATTGCTAAGTTGAAAGCAAACGCCTAATAATATATTAAAAATCTCCAGATTAGGAACTATCCGTAAGTTCTCTAGTCTGGAGATTTTTCCATATACTTCGTTATTGGACGGTTACTTTTCTTCTGAAAATACTAGCTAGCGTCAGTTGTCCTAAAATTTTGTTTGAGAGAGCTAGCACAGGGTAACAGAGTGACGCCATCACTGGGCTAATAGAGATAAAATAAACAATTGATTTAGGACATTTGTTTGATAGTGGTGATAAAGTTTTAAATCTGCTACATAATTTGTGGAGTTTTTTCTATAATTAGGAGTTTAACCTCATCTGCAAATAGGAGTATACTAATAATGTAATCGTTATCAAAAGTCTAAAAAGGAATTTTTAGATGGATATCAAAATAAAAAGGGAGGAAATTATGAATAAGTTTTCAAAAACCTTGAGAGACAACTGGATCTTTCTCTTGATGGTTTTGCCAGGGGCACTCTGGTTGATTCTATTCTTTTACATTCCAGTATTTGGAAATGTGGTTGCCTTCAAAGACTACCACATGACCAGTAATGGTTTCATAGATAGTATCATAAATAGTAAATGGGTCGGACTCGATAATTTCAGATTCTTATTTAGTTCAAGAGACGCCTTTATTATCACACGAAATACGGTCCTCTACAATCTTGGCTTTATCTTTCTAGGTTTAGTTGTATCTGTAGGGATTGCCATTATCCTCAGCGAGCTCCGTTCTAAGAGAATGGTGAAGATTTTCCAAACTTCTATGTTGTTCCCTTACTTCTTGTCTTGGGTTATCATCAGTTTCTTTACAGATGCCTTCCTAAATATTGATAAAGGGGTGTTCAATCATTTATTGGAAAGTCTTGGTCTCAAAGAAGTCAATTTCTACGCTGATTTGGGAATTTGGCCTTATCTCCTACTTTTCTTAGGTATTTGGAAAGGTTTTGGATATAGCAGTGTCATGTACTATGCGACAATCATGGGAATTGATCCAACCTACTACGAAGCAGCGACAGTGGACGGAGCTAGCAAATGGCAACGGATTCGCAATGTAACCATTCCGCAGTTGACACCGCTGGTAACTGTATTGACCATCCTTGCAGTCGGAAATATCTTCCGCGCAGACTTCGGTCTCTTTTACCAAATCCCCCACAATGCTGGTCAGCTTTATAACGTAACCAACGTCTTGGACGTATATGTATATAATGGATTGACCCAGACAGCGGACATCGGGATGGCTTCAGCAGCAGGTCTCTACCAATCAGTAGTCGGCTTGATTCTGGTGGTTCTATCAAACTTACTGGCAAGACGAGTTGATCCAAACTCAGCCTTGTTCTAAAAGGAGGAGAATATGGCAGAAAAGAAAATTAAAAAAGAAAAAATTGATAATGTCGGCATTCACTCCTTCAGTAAGAAAGCAGATATCTTCTTTAGTACCATTTCTGGTCTGATTGCCCTCTCTTGTATCCTACCCTTCGTATTCGTTATTGTTATTTCGGTGACAGATGAAAAGAGTATCCTCCAAAATGGATATAGCTTCTTCCCATCCCAATTTGGATTAGATGGTTTTGAGTTCTTGGCACAGTTTAAGGATAAAATCCTCCAAGCCCTCTTCATCTCAGTCTTTGTAACAGTGGTGGGGACTATCACAAACGTTTTTATCACAACAACCTATGCCTACGCCATTTCACGGACAACCTTTAAGTATCGCAGATTCTTTACCATCTTCGTTCTGCTCAGTATGTTGTTCAACGCTGGTTTGGTACCAGGTTATATCATGGTGACTCGTGTGCTTCAGCTTGGGGATACTGTTTGGGCCTTGATTGTTCCAATGCTTCTCTCACCATTTAACATCATCTTGATGCGTTCCTTCTTCAAGAAGACCATTCCAGAAGCCATTCTCGAATCGGCTCGTATCGATGGTGCTAGTGAGGCTCGGATTTTCTTCCAAATCTGTTTGCCATTGTCACTACCAGGTATCGCAACCATCACGCTTTTGACAGCTCTTGGTTTCTGGAATGACTGGTTCAACGCCCTTCTTTACATCAAGAGTGACAACTTGTATCCATTGCAATATTTGCTCATGCAAATCCAGCAAAATATGGACTACATTGCCAAAGCGGTCGGCTTGACTGGTCAACTGGGAGTTGCTCTACCGAAAGAAACAGGTCGTATGGCCATGGTTGTGGTTGCAACCCTTCCAATCGCGATTTTGTATCCATTCTTCCAACGCTACTTTGTAAAAGGTTTAACTATCGGTGGTGTGAAAGAATAGTGCTTATTGAGAAAGAACATTTCTCGTTTCCAAACTTCCCTTGAGTGAAGTTAAGATCATTACATTGTTTATAAGTTTAAAAATAAAAAAAGGAGTTTTTATCATGAAAAACTGGAAAAAATATGCTTTTGCATCTGCTAGTGTAGTCGCTTTGGCTGCAGGTCTTGCTGCTTGTGGCAACTTGACAGGTAACAGCAAAAAAGCTGCTGATTCAGGTGACAAACCTGTTATCAAAATGTACCAAATCGGTGACAAACCAGACAACTTGGATGAATTGTTAGCAAATGCCAACAAAATCATCGAAGAAAAAGTTGGTGCCAAATTGGATATCCAATACCTTGGCTGGGGTGACTATGGTAAGAAAATGTCAGTTATCACATCATCTGGTGAAAACTATGATATTGCCTTTGCAGATAACTATATTGTAAATGCTCAAAAAGGTGCTTATGCTGACTTGACAGAATTGTACAAAAAAGAAGGTAAAGACCTTTACAAAGCACTTGACCCAGCCTACATCAAGGGTAATACTGTAAACGGTAAAATTTACGCTGTTCCAGTTGCAGCCAACGTTGCATCATCTCAAAACTTCGCCTTCAACGGAACTCTCCTTGCCAAATATGGTATCGATATTTCAGGTGTTACTTCTTACGAAACTCTTGAGCCAGTCTTGAAACAAATCAAAGAAAAAGCTCCAGACGTAGTACCATTTGCAGCTACTAAGAACTTCATCCCTTCTGAGAACTTTGACTACCCAGTAGCAAACGGTCTTCCATTCGTTATCGACCTTGAAGGGGATACTACTAAGATTGTAAACCGTTATGACGTTCCTCGTTTCAAAGAACACTTGAAGACTCTTCACAAATTCTATGAAGCTGGCTACATTCCAAAAGACGTAGCAACAAGCGATACTTCATTTGACCTTCAACAAGATACTTGGTTCGTTCGTGAAGAAACAGTAGGACCAGCTGACTACGGTAACAGCTTGCTTTCACGTGTTGCTAACAAAGATATCCAAATCAAATCATTCACTAACTTCATTAAGAAAAACCAAACAACACAAGTTGCTAACTTTGTCATCTCAAACAACTCTAAGAACAAAGAAAAATCAATGGAAGTGTTGAACCTCTTGAATACGAACCCAGAACTTTTGAACGGTCTTGTTTACGGTCCAGAAGGTAAGAACTGGGAAAAAATTGAAGGTAAAGAAAACCGTGTTCGCGTTCTTGATGGCTACAAAGGAAACACTCACATGGGTGGATGGAACACTGGTAACAACTGGATCCTTTACATCAACGAAAACGTTACAGACCAACAAATCGAAAATTCTAAGAAAGAATTGGCAGAAGCTAAAGAATCTCCAGCGCTTGGATTTATCTTTAATACTGACAATGTGAAATCTGAAATCTCAGCTATTTCTAACACAATGCAACAATTTGATACAGCTATCAACACTGGTACTGTAGACCCAGATAAAGCTATTCCAGAATTGATGGAAAAATTGAAATCTGAAGGTGCCTACGAAAAAGTATTGAACGAAATGCAAAAACAATACGATGAATTCTTGAAAAACAAAAAATAATCAGCTAAATTGATTTCGTGTATTCATTCCTAACTCCTAAAATAAGAATCACTGCTTTCCTCAGGTTGGTCTGGGGAAGGCAGTGATTTTTTGAAATAATACTCTTCGAAAATCTCTTCAAGCCACGTCAGCTTCCATCTGCAACCTTAAAACACTGTTTTGAGCAACCTGCGGCTAGCTTCCTAGTTTGCACTTTGATTTTCATTGAGTATTATCAGAAAGCCAAGCTGATCAGATTAAAAAATTGAGAGAATTATCTGCTATTTTCTATGGTTATTGATGAAGTGCAGGGATATGTCCCTCTCTAAAAATTTCCAGTCAAATAAATTGCATTCGTTTTCTTAAGCAGGTATACTAGTATGGATAAATAAAAAATTTAGAAAATTTAAGAATAGAAAAGAGAACAAATCTTATGGCAAAAGATATTCGTGTCTTACTTTACTACCTTTACACTCCAATTGAAAATGCAGAGCAATTTGCTGCAGATCACTTGGCTTTCTGTAAATCAATCGGTCTTAAAGGCCGTATCCTAGTCGCTGACGAGGGAATTAACGGAACAGTTTCAGGTGACTATGAAACAACTCAAAAATACATGGACTACGTTCACAGCCTTCCAGGAATGGAAGACCTCTGGTTCAAGATTGACGAAGAAAATGAACAAGCCTTCAAGAAGATGTTTGTTCGCTACAAGAAAGAAATTGTCCACCTTGGTTTGGAAGACAACGACTTTGACAATGACATCAACCCACTTGAAACAACAGGTGCTTACTTGTCTCCAAAAGAGTTCAAAGAAGCGCTTCTTGATAAAGATACCGTTGTCCTTGACACACGTAACGATTATGAGTACGACCTAGGACATTTCCGTGGGGCTATTCGACCAGACATCCGCAACTTCCGTGAGTTGCCACAATGGGTCCGTGATAACAAGGAAAAATTCATGGACAAGCGTGTCGTGGTTTACTGTACAGGTGGCGTTCGCTGTGAGAAATTCTCAGGTTGGATGGTCCGTGAAGGCTACAAAGATGTCGGCCAATTGCACGGAGGAATCGCAACTTACGGTAAAGACCCAGAAGTTCAAGGTGAGCTTTGGGATGGAAAAATGTACGTCTTTGACGAGCGTATCGCCGTTGATGTTAACCATGTTAACCCAACTATCGTAGGAAAAGACTGGTTTGATGGAACACCATGTGAACGTTATGTCAACTGTGGAAATCCCTTCTGTAACCGTCGTATCTTGACATCAGAAGAAAATGAAGACAAGTACCTTCGTGGATGCTCACACGAGTGCCGTGTTCACCCACGTAACCGCTATGTTTCAGAAAATGAATTGACACAAGCTGAAGTGATCGAGCGCCTAGCCGCTATCGGTGAAAGCTTGGATCAGGCAGCTACTGTATAAGATCAAACAGTCCTTAGGGGCTGTTTTTCTATGCTTTGTACTCAAAAATCTAAAGTTTGTTTCTGTATCTTTCAGAAAAATAAGGTATACTGTATGTAAACGATTTCAAAGGAGTCCAGTTATGGCGAAAACATTTTTTATTCCAAATAAACAGAGCATTTTAGGAGAACAGGAGATTTTGACTGCCAAGTCTATCTTGGCCTTGGTAGATGGATTGGAGTCGCATAGTTATGATGCTGTCTATCTCCGTCAGCCTCTTAATCGTCTCGAGTATATTGAGTGTGCGATAGTGGGGCAATCACAATTTCTTTTTAAGGTCAGTTATGCTGATGGTCAAAAGGCTTACCGTGTCGATCTTCCTGACCTACTAACAAAGACAGACTGGCAGATTATCAAGTCATTTTTAGATGCTTTGCTTGTTTACACAGGAACTGAGATTGAAGGATTAGATGGTTTTGACTTTGAAGCTTATTTTCAAGCAAGTATTCAAGCCTATCTAGCAGACACTGTAGCCCATTTTACGATTTGCCAAGGAATTTTTAACCCTGTTTTCTTTAGTCATGAGGATTTGAAAAGCTTTTTAGAGGAAGATGGTTTGGCACAGTTTGAAGCGCGTGTGCGTGCAGTTCAAGAGACCGATGCCTACTTTGCGAGAGTTTCCTTCTATCAGGATGGAGAAGGAAAAGTGCATGGCGTTTACCATCTAGCTCAAGGAGTCAAGACTGTTTTACCGAGAGAACCATTTGTTCCTGCTGCCTATATGGAGCAATTGGTGGATAAGGAAGTGCAGTGGGAGATTGATTTGGTTCAAATCACAGGAGATGGCTCTAAACCAGAAGACTATGAGGCTATCGCCCGCTTGGATTATGCAAAATTCCTAGAGTCACTACCATCAGCATCTTACCACCAACTAGATGCCAATCAATTAGAAATACAACCCATCTTAGACAAAGATTTTAAAGCATTGGCATAAGAAGAGTAAAGCAGAAGCAGGTCAATTGACTTGCTTTTTGATATATAAAAAATCCTGCCATGAAAGACAGGATTGCTACTCAATGAAAATCAAAGAGCAAACTAGGAAGCTAGCCGCAGGCTGCTCAAAACACTGTTTTTGAGGTTGTAGATGAAACTGACGAAGTCAGTAACCATACATACGGTAAGGCGAAGCTGACGTGGTTTGAAGAGATTTTCGAAGAGTATGAAGTTTAAAGAAGGGCCAAGATACGAAGATAATCTCCAATCAGTGCCACTTCAGCTACAAAGAAGAGGAGGATAATGACTCCGTTCACAAGGACAGACAAGAATAACTGATAGAAGGAGTCGGTTTCACTTGCTTGACTTGGCCTTGTAATGATATGGAGACTAGCAAGCAGAATGATTCCAATGCTAATCACACACAAGAGGGCTGTAAATCGTAGGCTATCAAAGAAGGCAAAGAAACTAGCAATAGCAGTGAGGAAGATTGGAATTGCCAAGAGTTGACTATATTGTTGGAGAACCTTGTCTAGCGTCCAGTCTTTTTCCTGGTAGATAAATCGTCTCACGACGAAACTACCCAAGAGGAATGAAAAGAAGAAGAGTGTGGTTGCTACTAGGATAGAGATGATAGAAAAGAGAGTTAAAGGAGCTAGCTGCTCAGGGAAGTGGCTGTTTATAGTTGCTATATGTCCATAGTAGGCTTGTTTGATGTGGTAGATACTAAAGAAAAAGGAAGATGCAGAAAATAGAATGAGCAAGAGAAAGGCTGTGTAGCTGTGTGTGCTACTTGTTTCAAGCTTGCTTGTAGGAGATTTGATCGCTTCCACTAGCCAAGACCAAAAATCAAGCACTTGTTCTTTCCATTTATCCCTAGATTTTGGAGCTTGGTCGGGGATATAAGGACTTTCTAAAGATTTACTGAGAAGAAGAGGCTCTTTCGTGGTTGCTTTTTGCTGAGGAAGAGCTTCTTGGCTCTCTTCAGCTATAGTGACTTTTTCTGTTTCTTTAGAAAGGTCTGGCTCTTCTTCAGTAGAACTGGATGCCTTCTTTTCTTCTATTTCTGTTCTCGCTTCACTGTCTTCAGGAGTTTCAATTTTCGCTTCTTGCTGGCTTTCCAGTTCGGCTTCAGCTTGAGAGACTTCCTCCTCTACTTGAGTATTTTTTTCAATTGGTGTATCGAAATCGGTTATCCTTTCTTCAGCCTTGTCTGCAACCTCTTGAGCTTGCTCTTCAGGCTTGTTCTTGCTTGTTGTTTTTACAAAATCATTACTTTCAAACCATTCTTGTTTCATGGTAGAACCTCCTTTTAGTTAGATAAATATGCTTCCATAGTAGCAGATATAAGCGTTTTTGTCAACGTCTGCTTGGTGTGGATATTAGATCAATATCATCATCAGATCTCGCAATGAGTTGATCCTTGACATCGGTTTTTTCAGTTTTGTAAGGGTTGCTTAATTCCGTGCCTCTTGATTCAGGCTCTTCCCTTGTGAATTGGTGGATAGAACCGTAGTTACTTGAGACGTCCAAGTTAATTCGTTGGCTTTCTTTCTGGTCTAGGATGATTCGGAGATAATCTTTGGCAGTCAGTTCAACCTTACCATGGACTTGGATATTTTCAGCGTGGAAGTGATGTTCTGTTGACTCTAGCTGACTATCTGTAAGATCTGTATCAAAGATATTAACGATATTGGGCGTTGTGAGTTTACTGTTTTTGATACGACTTCCTTCAATTCGGAGGATATAGCCGTTTGTATTGAGGGTCGCATTTTCAAGGCTAGCATTTATGATGGTGGTTTGTCCGCGATTGGCTGAGATGTTGATCCCTTTTAGAGTTCTCCCTTTCGGTAGTCCGATGATGACATCATTAAAACGATTAGATGAACTACTTACAATATGGAGAATCCCATCAATTCCAGAAGAGATAAATGGACTTTCAGACAGTTTCTTATCAGTGAGACTCAGAGTTCTATCGTTCTGATTGGTGATAAGATCATGGTGAGCAGAAAGAGATGGATGGTAAGAAATGTGGATTTGATCATCGAAAGAGTCTGTGATGGTCAGCGCGTGCTGGTGAAGAGTGATTTCTAGGTTTTCGACTTCCTTGCCAAAGGTTAGTTCTTCCGTACGGCTATCATAGACAGGTTCTTTGGACATGGCAAGCAGGCTCTTAATCCCGTCAGATTGGATACCTACAAAAAGCAGGATAAAGCCGATAACGGTAGTCACCACACCAAAAATGAGAAATCCTTTTGTCAATTTACGCATGCTGGTCACCTCTCTTTCCTTTTTTGAGAACCAATTGCACCAAGCGAACAATGAGTAGACCGAAGAAACGAGCTACATAGGAAATGCCTAGTAAAACTAGCGAAGAAGCACCGATGGCTAGTAAACCAGAACCGAAAATCAAGATAAAGGCTGGTTTGGCTTGGGCTAAGACAGTGAAACTTTCAACTAAAAATAGGAATCCGCCAATGATACCAAGTATGGAAATCGCAAAGAAAGCCAAGATGACAGTCAAGGCTGCCACAAGGATTGCGAACAGGGACACGAGGATGGCGATTCCCAGAGGAATACCGATGGGTGCTGCAAGGAGGGCTAACAAGGCGATATGCAAAATTTGTCGGTTATTCTTTTGAGCGGGTGCCTCATTGATTTTTTTATCGAGAAGATTAGAGAGAACTTCGTGAGCTGCTTCTTTGGGAGTTCCCAAGCTAGCGATGAGTTCTTCTTCTCCTTCGACTCCAGCATCGTCAAAGAGTTCCCTGAAATAGTCCATGGCTTCAATTTGGTCAGCCTGAGGCAGTTTTTTGAGATAGAGTTCTAGCTGAGTCAGGTATTCAGTTCTTGTCATGGCGGATACTCCCTTCTATGATGCCATTGATGGTGTCTGTATAGAGTGCCCATTCATCTTTTAGGGTCAAGAGCTGTTCTATACCACCATTTGTCAAGGAGTAGTATTTGCGCATGCGACCTTGGAACTCTCTAGAATAGGTTGTCAGAAAGCTATTGCCTTCCAATTTTTTGAGAATGGGATAGAGTGTGGATTCTTTGATATTAGCGATCAGCTTAATGGTTTGGCTAATCTCATAACCATAAGAATCCCCTTTTTCCAGTACAGCCAAGATGAGAAATTCAATCAAGGCAGAGGATGTTGGAAAGTACATGGGAAACCTCCTTTTCTAATGTGTAAGATTTTTATATATAATTTTTCTACACATACATTGTACATCTAAAAGAAAGCCCTGTCAAGAGAAATGTGTAAAATTTTTATATATAAAAAACTTCTAGCTAAAACTAGAAGTTTAAAGGATCTTATCCGCTCTGTCCACTGTAAAGAGGGCCACAGTCATCAGGATATAGATGAGCAAGAGGGCAGCTACAGCTGGTACCCAAGAGTGGAACAGGTCAAAACTGTAACCAAAGAGGGTTGGCCCAAAGGCTGCTAGGATATAGCCTCCTGTTTGAGATAGGCCGGACAATTGGGCTGTCTTTTCAGGGGCGCTTGTCTTGAGTGAAAAGTTGACCATGAGATAAGGGAAGAGGGCGCTGGTTGCGGTTCCGATGAGGAGATGGCTGGTAAGCCAGTAAATGAAATTATTGATTGGGAAAAAGAGCATGGAAATGCCGACCACACCAGCTAGTGAAACCAGAGTGAGCATGAGCTGACGGTTGCGAGTAGATAAACTGGTTGTCAGGCTTGGGATGGTCATTGAAAAAGGAATGCTAATCAGAGATAAGATAGAAGTCAGCAAGCCAGCTTCGTGACTGGATAGACCTGCATGGATAGACATGGTAGGTAACCAGGTCATGACGGTGTAAAAGATCAAGGATTGAAAACCTGAAAAGATAATAATTGCCCAAACCTGTTTATTACGCATGACCTTTATTTGACTTTTTTGTTTGGTTTGTGGAGCTAGTCTATGATTATAGCGGTGATTTGGGAGCCAGACCAAAAAAGTTGCTAGACAGAGTAACGTGAGGAGGAGGATAAGTCCTTTCCAAGAACTGGCTTGTGTAATGGGCACAGCTAGATAGGAAGCCAGAGCCGTTGCAATCCCCATAGACGTTACATATAAGGTGGTCAGAAAACCAATTTTCTTTGGTTGATTGGCTTGGATAAGACTAGGAAGCAGGACATTGATGACTGCGACACTTGCCCCAACCATCAAGGTTCCTAGATAGAGCAGGGGCAGATTGATTAGTCGAATAAGTGAGCCGATGGTCAAGAAGAAGAGGCTGTAGGTGAAGAGATGCTCCAAGCCGATTTTCTGAGCCAGTTGGGTAGAAAATGGTGAAAAGAGGGTAAACATAAGGAGAGGCAGGCTGGTCAAGACACCAAGCGAACTAACTTCTACCTCCAGACCTTGCGAAATATTTCCCAAAATAATGGGTAAAACAGTAAAAGGAGTTCGCAAGGAAACACCAATCAGGATAATACCTGGAACAAAAAAGAGTGATTGCTTTTTCAT
The DNA here is from genome assembly GCF_001096185.1 of Streptococcus pneumoniae. Classification (GTDB taxonomy): domain Bacteria; phylum Bacillota; class Bacilli; order Lactobacillales; family Streptococcaceae; genus Streptococcus; species Streptococcus pneumoniae_B. Next base: position 351,817 of record NZ_CRPU01000001.1, on the reverse strand, counting down.
ATAATACCTCTTCTAGCTGATTTTAATAACAGCTTATTTTAAGGCTTTTTCACTATAATGTCAAGTAAGGTTTCTGGCTTTCAAGATAAAAATGGGAAAGTCTTGAAAATTATGATAGAATGGTGGAAGGAAAAATTCAGGAGAGTAGTAGTGACTCAAAATGTTGAAAGTCTTCTCGTATCCATTGTAATCAGTGCATACAATGAAGAAAAATATCTGCCTGGTCTAATTGAAGACTTAAAAAATCAAACCTATCCTAAAGAGAATATTGAAATTCTATTTATAAATGCTATGTCCACAGATGGGACCACAGCTATCATTCAGCAATTTATAAAGGAAGATACAGAGTTTAACTCAATTAGATTGTATAACAATCCTAAGAAAAATCAAGCTAGTGGTTTTAACCTGGGAGTTAAACATTCTGTAGGGGGCCTTATTTTAAAAATTGATGCTCATTCAAAAGTTACTGAGAGTTTTGTAATGAACAATGTGGCTATTATTCAACAAGGTGAATTTGTCTGTGGGGGGCCTAGACCGACGATTGTCGAAGGAAAAGGAAAATGGGCAGAGACCTTGCATCTTGTTGAGGAAAATATGTTTGGCAGTAGTATTGCCAATTATCGAAATAGTTCTGAGGATAGATATGTTTCTTCTATTTTTCATGGAATGTATAAACGAGAGGTTTTCCAGAAGGTTGGTTTAGTAAATGAGCAACTTGGCCGAACTGAAGATAATGATATTCATTATAGAATTCGAGAATATGGTTATAAAATCCGCTATAGCCCAAGTATTCTATCTTATCAGTATATTCGACCAACATTCAAGAAAATGCTGCATCAAAAGTATTTAAATGGTTTGTGGATTGGCTTGACAAGTCATGTTCAGTTTAAGTGTTTATCATTATTTCACTATGTTCCTTGTTTATTTGTTTTGAGTCTTGTGTTTAGTCTAGCATTGTTACCGATCACATTCGTATTCATAACTTTACTATTAGGTGCCTATTTTCTACTTTTGTCACTACTCACTTTGCTGACTTTATTAAAACATAAAAATGGATTTCTAATTGTGATGCCCTTTCTTTTATTTTCCATTCACTTTGCTTATGGCTTTGGGACGATTGTAGGTTTAATTAGAGGATTTAAATGGAAGAAGGAGTACAAGGGAACAATAATTTATTTGGATAAAATAAGCCAAATAAATCAAAATATGCTACAATAACAATATAGTAAAACTCTTTTAAGGAGGAGTAGATTTCTATGAATAAAAAACTAACAGATTATGTGATTGATCTGGTGGAAATTTTAAATAAACAACAAAAGCAGGTTTTCTGGGGAATATTTGATATTTTCAGTATGGTGGTTTCCATCATTGTATCTTATATTTTATTTTATGGGCTGATTAATCCAGCACCTGTTGACTACATTATCTATACGAGTTTGGCCTTCCTGTTCTATCAATTGATGATTGGTTTTTGGGGGTTGAACGCGAGCATTAGTCGTTACAGCAAGATTACGGATTTCATGAAAATCTTTTTTGGTGTGACTGCTAGCAGTGTCTTGTCATATAGTATCTGTTATGCCTTCTTGCCACTCTTCTCCATCCGTTTTATCATTCTCTTTATCTTGTTGAGTACCTTCTTGATTTTATTGCCACGGATTACTTGGCAGTTAATCTACTCCAGACGCAAAAAAGGTAGTGGTGATGGAGAACACCGTCGGACCTTCTTGATTGGTGCCGGTGATGGTGGGGCTCTCTTTATGGATAGTTACCAACATCCAACCAGTGAATTAGAACTGGTCGGTATTTTGGATAAGGATTCTAAGAAAAAGGGTCAAAAACTTGGTGGTATTCCTGTTTTGGGCTCTTATGACAATCTGCCTGAATTAGCCAAACGCCATCAAATCGAGCGTGTCATCGTTGCGATTCCGTCGCTGGATCCGTCAGAATATGAGCGTATCTTGCAGATGTGTAATAAGCTGGGTGTCAAATGTTACAAGATGCCTAAGGTTGAAACTGTTGTTCAGGGCCTTCACCAAGCAGGTACTGGCTTCCAAAAAATTGATATTACGGACCTTTTGGGTCGTCAGGAAATCCGTCTTGACGAATCGCGTCTGGGTGCAGAACTGACAGGTAAGACCATCTTAGTCACAGGAGCTGGAGGTTCAATCGGTTCTGAAATCTGTCGTCAAGTTAGTCGCTTCAATCCTGAACGCATTGTCTTGCTCGGTCATGGGGAAAACTCAATCTACCTTGTTTATCATGAATTGATTCGTAAGTTCCAAGGGATTGATTATGTACCTGTGATTGCGGACATTCAAGACTATGATCGTTTGTTGCAAGTCTTTGAGCAGTACAAACCTGCTATTGTTTATCATGCGGCAGCCCACAAGCATGTTCCTATGATGGAGCGCAATCCAAAAGAAGCCTTCAAAAACAATATCCGTGGAACTTACAATGTTGCTAAGGCTGTTGATGAAGCTAAAGTGTCTAAGATGGTTATGATTTCGACAGATAAGGCAGTTAATCCACCAAATGTTATGGGAGCAACCAAGCGCGTGGCGGAGTTGATTGTCACTGGCTTTAACCAACGTAGCCAATCAACCTACTGTGCAGTTCGTTTTGGGAATGTTCTTGGTAGCCGTGGTAGTGTCATTCCAGTCTTTGAACGTCAGATTGCTGAAGGTGGGCCTGTAACGGTGACAGACTTCCGCATGACCCGTTACTTTATGACCATTCCAGAAGCTAGCCGTCTGGTTATCCATGCTGGTGCTTATGCCAAAGATGGGGAAGTCTTTATCCTTGATATGGGCAAACCAGTCAAGATTTATGACTTGGCCAAGAAGATGGTGCTTCTAAGTGGCCACACTGAAAGTGAAATTCCAATCGTTGAAGTTGGAATCCGCCCAGGTGAAAAACTCTACGAAGAACTCTTGGTATCAACAGAACTTGTTGATAATCAAGTTATGGATAAGATTTTCGTTGGTAAGGTTAATGTCATGCCCCTAGAAGTCATCGACCAAAAAATTGAAGAGTTCCGCACTCTTAGTGGAGATGAATTGAAGCAAGCCATTATCGCCTTTGCCAATCAAACAACCCACGTTGAATAAAAAAGAAAAGCGCATATTATCAGGTCTGTACAGAAGAACCTTGGTAATATGCGTTTTGTTATGTAGAAACTTATACTCTTCGAAAATCTCTTCAAACCACGTCAACGTCGCCTTGCCGTATGTATGGTTACTGACTTCGTCAGTTCTATCCACAACCTCAAAACAGTGTTTTGAGCTGACTTCGTCAGTTCTATCCACAACCTCAAAACAGTGTTTTGAGCTGACTTCGTCAGTTCCATCTACAACCTTAAAACAGTGTTTTGAGCAGCCTGCGGTTACTTTCCTGGTTTGCTCTTTGATTTTCATTGAGTATTACTTCATTTTCTTCTGAAATGGAGTTGTCACCCAGTCTATGTTATTGAAAATACTCCAAAGCTTCTAAGAGTTTGTGGGCGATATAATCAGGCTGATAGTTTAGTAGATCTGCTTGCTCTCCAAATCCCCAAGTGACGGCCAATTTCTGAATGCCTGTTTCTTGAGCCCCCTGCATATCAAACTTGGTATCTCCGATGATGATGGCTTGTTCTGGTGCTAGTTGATGTGTTTGCAAGGCTTGGCGAATGACATCTGCCTTATGAGGTGCTTCAGGGCTGGAACCATAAATGCCATCAAAGAAATGATGGATCCCCAAGTTTTTTGTCATATCTTGAGCGGTTGGAGTATTCTTTGTAGTGGTGATATAAAGAGGGTAATTGTTCGATAACTTCTCAAGCAAGTCTACAATCTGAGGAAAGAGTTGAGCTTCATGGATGCCTTTTGCCTTGTAGTAAGATCGGTATATCTGCACAGCCTCAGAAATTTGTTCTTTAGGCAGGCAGGTCGCAAAACTACTTTCGAGAGGCGGTCCCATAAAACCACGAATCGTTTTGGCATCAGGACTAGGCACTCCTAACTCCTTAAAGGTATGGGTAAAGGCATTGTGAATCCCGATAGAACTGTCAACGAGGGTTCCATCCAGATCGAAAAAGATAGCTGAGATAGAGGTCATGATTTCTCCTATTTGATAAGCTTATTCTCCGAAAATTTCTTTTTGGAGGCGACGACCAGTAGGGGTGGCAGCGAGTCCACCTTCAGCTGTTTCACGAAAGGCAGTTGGCATGCTTGCTCCTACTTGGTACATGGCATCGATAACTTCATCCACAGGAATTTTAGATTCGATACCTGCCAAGGCCATATCTGCTGCGATGAAGGCAAAGCTAGCTCCCATGGCATTGCGTTTGACACAGGGAACTTCGACCAAACCTGCAACAGGGTCACAGATGAGGCCTAGCATATTTTTAATGACAAAGGCAATAGCTTGACTAGCTTGGTAGGGTGTTCCACCTGCAGCCAGAGTCAAGGCAGCAGCACTCATAGCGGAGGCAGAACCAACCTCAGCCTGGCAACCACCCTCAGCACCTGAGATAGAGGCATTGTTTGCGATGACTAGTCCAAAGGCACCAGCAGCAAAGAGGAAATCCAGCTGTTGCTCGTGGCTGAGGTCTAATTTTTCAATAGCAGCAGTGAGAACGGAGGGCAGACAGCCAGCACTTCCTGCGGTCGGAGTGGCACAAACCAAGCCCATTTTGGCATTGTGTTCATTGACTGCGATGGCATTTCGGGCAGCAGAGAGAATCGTGTAATCTGACAGAGTTTTTCCGTTTTTGATGTAGTGGTCCAATTTGGCAGCATCTCCACCTGTCAGGCCACTACGAGATTTATTTTCATTGAGGCCAAGTTGGACAGAGGCTTTCATAACTTCCAGATTGCGTTCCATGAGAAGGAAGACTTCTTCACGTTCGCGACCGGTCAATTCAAACTCTGTTGTAATCATGAGTTCTGCGACATTTCCTTGAAAGTCCAGATCTGCTTGCTCGACCAATTCTTTGATAGAATAAAACATGCTTCCTCCTATTTAAAGAAATTGACATTGTGGAGATGAGGGATTTTTCGAATTTCTTCGATGGCCTCATCACAGTTGCGACTGTCAACTTCGATAATCATAATAGCTTTTTCACCAGCTTTTTCACGAGTGACATTCATCTGGGCGATATTGATATCATAGCGGGAAAGTGCCTCCGTAACAAGAGCAATCATACCTGGAATATCTTGATGAACAATGATGATAGTCGGTGTATTCATATTGAGAGAGACGGCAAAGCCATTGAGTTCGGTTACCTGAATATTTCCTCCACCGATAGAAATACCAGTCACGCTGATGATCTTGTGGGCATTTTTGACGGTAATTTTAGTGGTGTTTGGATGAGGAGCATTGCTGTCTTTCTGAATGGTCCAGACAATCTTGATACCACGTTTGTGGGCAATCTCCAGACTATTTGGGATCTCAGGATCATCTGTATCCATGCCTAAAATACCTGCAACAAGGGCTAGGTCTGTTCCGTGACCACGATAGGTCTTGGCAAATGAGTTAAATAGTTGGAATTCGACTTCTGTCGGAGTATCATCAAAGATGGAAGAGACAATCTTCCCAATACGAACAGCGCCAGCGGTATGGCTACTAGATGGGCCAATCATAACTGGTCCGATGATATCAAAGACAGATTGAAAACGAAGTGATTTCATCAGTTTCCCCTTATAAAAATTCTTATCTCTATTATATCAAAGAATGAGGGGCTTGGCTTTAATTGTGGATGAAAACCTTTCTAATACCTCAAATAGCATAAAAATAGTATCTTTTATGACAAAAAACACATTATTTAGGGAAATAAAAAATAATTTTGTAATATTTCTACATAAAAGTGTCAAGAAACGGTAATATTTAAAGGGTATGATAGAACTATAGAAAGAAGGAGAATTTTCAAATATGAAATCAACAACTAAAAAGATTAAAACAACTCTTGCAGGACTAGCTGCCTTGTTTGCAGTATTTGCTCCATCATTTGTATCTGCTCAAGAATCATCAACTTACACTGTTAAAGAAGGTGATACACTTTCAGAAATCGCTGAAACTCACAACACAACTGTTGAGAAATTGGCAGAAAACAATCACATTGACAACATTCATTTGATTTATGTTGGTCAAGAGTTGGTTATCGACGGTCCAGCAGCGCCAGTGGCACCAGCTTCAACGACTTATGCAGCTCCAGCAGCTCAAGATGAGGCTGTTTCAGCTCCAGTGGCAGAAACTACAGAGGTAGAGGAAGAAACTCCAGTAGTAAGTGAGACAGTAGCAGAAGAAACAGTTGCTTCAACTGTAAGCGGATCTGAAGCAGAAGCCAAAGAATGGATCGCTCAAAAAGAATCAGGCGGTAGCTACACAGCTACAAACGGACGTTACATCGGACGCTACCAATTGACAGATTCATACTTGAATGGTGACTACTCAGCTGAAAACCAAGAACGTGTAGCAGATGCCTATGTTGCAGGACGTTACGGTTCATGGACAGCTGCTAAAAATTTCTGGCTTAATAATGGCTGGTATTAAGAAATAGGGAAAGAGCTTTGAATGGCTCTTTTTTATATTTTGAGAAGCCTGTTCACTCCTTGTAGACAATATGACATAATCTTCTCAAAAAAGTAGTATAATGTTTTTATAGAATATAAATAGTGGTGGTTAGCATGCATGCATTATTAGCAACAAGATTAAAAAATAAGCGAAAAGAGCTGGGCTGGTCGCAAAAAGAGTTGGCAGAAGGAATTTGCCAACAAACTCAGATAAGTCGAATGGAACAAGGCAAATATATGCCAGGAGCAGATTTGTTATATAAATTATCTGAAAAAATGGGCTTAAATATGGACTATTTCTTTTCAGGAGAAATTTCGAAAGAGTTTCTAGGCTTGTCTGCTTTCAAGAGGTTGTCTGAAACATTGTTGGAAAATCAAGATTATGCCTCTTTGAAATATGCTTTTGAGGGAGAAAGAAAGCAACAGACTTCTTTATCTTTTGATGAAAAGATTTATCTGGACTGGATAGATGCCATTCTAACCTATCAATGTGAACATCAATTAAAACTAGCTATTTCAAAAATAGAGGACATCCTCAGTAGGATTAGTATTGATAAAGTGGATTATTTGTATATTTTGAATACCCTGCTGATTTTCTTAGGCTATGATGAGGATAAGGAGAAATTTGAACAACTATATGAACAGGTTTCCGTAGTTCTTTCAAAAATCGATACCAGTGTGCGTGAACAAATTGAGTTGTATATCAAAATAAAATACAATTATTGTTACCACCTTTGGAAACAGGAGGAGATGGATAAGTCCAGAGCGCTATTATTGGAGATAATTGAATTTTGTAACAAATATCATAGTAGCTTTAGGTTAGCAGATTTATATTGTTTGTTGGGAAATGTAACAGAAGATCTTGATCTCTCTGTTGCTAAGGACTATTATATAAAAGCTAAGGTGCTTTATCTAATTGAAAATAATGAAGTTATGGCACTCAAGGTAGAACAATATCTGATGGATAAGTAGTCAGAGAATGTATAAGGATAGCAGAAGCTATCTTTTTTATGTGTAGAATATAACTATCATTCTTTTTTAAAAAAATATATTGATTTTGCTTCAGGAACCTTGACAATTGATGTATTTTATTTTATAATAATAATATAGATGAAAGAAGGTGACGAGATGGGGAAATTAAAATTCGGATATTTGAAAACGCTGTCTGTATTGATTGTTGTGCTATTTCTACTGAGTAATAGTCGGAGTTTTATTAGTACTACTCTAGTTGCTCAAGGTATTGATACAGGAGCGTACTATTCTCCTAGTTAAGAGTAAATCCGTTGTTTAAAATGAAATAAGATAGAAGGAAGGTGAGTCCAATGAGCTATGATTTTTGAAAATGAATGAATTTATCTGTTTCTATGAAACAGTCGAAGATATAGAGAATGCGAGGAAAACATCATGAAAAAAATGTTCAAACATACAATTCTTTTTACTACATTATTCACTGTAGTTTCTAGTAATTTACCTGCAGTTACAGTCTTGGCCAATGAACATAATACGGATCAACATTTAGCTACTACTCAAGTTACCCCAAAACAAATGTCTGAACGAGAAAAAGAATTATTTATTGAAGAAGTAAAACAGAATCACCCAACAGTTTCAGAATCATTTATTCGTGAGGCATTAGAAAGACAACTAGTTGGTGATTATTCTATCCCTCGAGAAAGCCCTATAATGTTTCGTTCAGCATGGCAGGGAGTTACAGTAGACCAAATGGGAGCCTTGCTTGATGTAGCTTTGGGAACATTATTAGGTGCAGGAGTTGGAGGGCTTACAGCAGCTATTACTAAAGTCGGAAAACATGAAGCAAAAACTCAATTGAAAAAAGTATTACTTAAATATGGTTTATTAAGCGGTATTATCAGTGATAAAGTGTTAGATTATGCTTTAAATTTAACATCCCCAGGCTACCATATTGCTAACTATTGGGATAATCACGATAAATATCCTGGTAACGGTAGAATAAATTTTGAATGGTAATTCTTATGAAAAATAAAATTTTAATCATTGTCTATCTTTTAACCTCGCTGTTCATCAGTTTTGTAATCTTTTCAATTTTACATATTGATTTTAAATGGTGGACAACTTTGGCTATAAGTGCAGGATTTATTTACACCTACTTAAAATTTAGTAAAAAATAAAAAGAGGTTGCACTGACTAAAGAAAATTAGAATATATATTAGAGGTAAACAGATAGTCGTAGGGAAATTAAGAGTTCTATTGATGAGCCTGGATTTTCTTATAACGTTATCTAACAAACTGACCTATGAAACTTCAAAAATTTAAAAACCACACGGTATTCCTTTCAACTTGATTATGTTCAAGATTGGGGTTACAGTGTGGTTTTATTTAGAAGTTAGTTTTTTCTAATCTCTTTTTATATTTCCTTCGGTTGATAATAGGTTTCTACTTCTTTTTTGAGATGAGACAGCATAGAAGTTTCCTCGGTCAGCTCCAGAAGTGAGAAACCTTTTTGGATAAGTCTAGCGTCATCCCTACAAATCCCGATGCGGACATAGCAGATAGCAAGCCTATCGTAGTGCTTCTTTTTCTTGGCATCCTCTAGTAAAGTATAGCAGATTTGCTTACACATGTTTTTGTCTTGATGGTATAAGTAAATAGTGGAAAGGTTGAGTAGGATTGTCACTCGCAAGTCATGCAGATGTTGATAGTTTTTATAGACTTCCAAGCGTTGCAGGATTTTTCCAGTAATGAGATGGAGATGATCAATGGGAAAGCTGAAAAGGATGGTATTGAGGATTTTTAGGTCATTTTCATACCATGTATCTTGTTTTTCAATTTTTTCCCAAAGTTTTGTGACAGTCTGTTTCACTTGGTTTGACAGTTGCTCTGTACCATGTTGACGGATATGAATGACAATTTCCAACATATCTCTGATTTCTTCTATGGGCAGGTCGTGGTGGGTCTTGAGATAGTCTTGGCATGTTTCAAAAAAATGAACTAGATCACTGCTACCAATTATGGAAGTCATATTGAGATAAGTTTGCATGATTTCTGTTCGTTGGCTCGGTTGATAGAGATGGCAGATGTAGTCAAACTCTTCAAAACTCATATTGATTTGACGAAGAAGAAATTCCATATTTTCATATTTGGGAGTTACCTTGCCGCTTTCAATCTTTGATAGGCTGGTTCTTGAGAGGACATTTCCGCAGACCTCTTCTTGAGTCAATCCTTTTGACTCACGTATTTCTTTATAGACCTTTCCGAAATCATAACGCATAATTTTCTCCTTTTCGTGAAAAAAGTTAACAAATAATAAAATCCAATTAAAAATATTGTATCATAGTAATATAAAAAGTAGAAAAGAAAGATAAAATAAGTTTGTGAAAAAGCTTGGTGTAATTTTTAAAATGGGCTTAACAGTACTGTGATGTAGCTAGAAAAGAAAGAATTCTAGCTTGATACAATGACACCAGTCTTATTTAAAGTTGTGATGGAACTATTTTAAAAATAAATAGGTCTCTGTTTTAGGCAGAGGTGTGAATCAGGAGGTTAAGTGATGAACTACAATTTAAAATATCTTTTATCAGGAATATTTGTCCTAGTCTTTATAGGTTTCCTAGTCTGGATGCGTTATTTTAATCAGAGGAAGGAAGAAGCGCATTCGGATGTGTCTTTTGAAGCGAGGTTAGATAGTGAGGTCAAGGACTTGTATAAACAACTAGGATTGGGTGAGGAGCCTCACTATTTCTTAGCTTATCGCTACCTACATCCCTGGTTTAATTTGGCGATTTTACCACCAGCAGTTGAAATTTTCTTAACTAAAATAGCGCTGGTGATGGTAACTCCAGATGAACTGCTGATAAGAAATCTTGGGAATGGGATGACTTTCACAAGTGAGCATCATCGTGATTTGCGGCAAGGCCTTATCCGCATTCCAAAATCAGAGATGAAAGAATTTGAGATTCGTAACTGGAAAAAATTTTTTGTATTTGGCGATTTTTTGACAATTAAAACAAGCCAACATAGCTATTATTTGCAGGTTAGAGATGATGGACTTCAAAAAGGAAGTCTTTCCACCAAACATTTCTCAGACTTGAAACGACAAGATTTTCTCGGATTATTGACAGATAAACGGACATTTTGATTGACAATTGCCCTAGTTGTTTATTGTAAACTTTACAAATAAGCTCTAAACACTAGAATCCATTCAGAAAGGCAATTCCTATGAAAAATAAAATTTTAATCATTGTTTATATTTTAGCCTCGCTAATCATCAGTTTTATAATCTTTTCACTTTTGCATATTGATTTTAAATGGTGGACAACTTTGGCTATAAGTGTAGGATTTATTTACGCCTATTTAAAATTTAGTAAAAAATGAAAAGTACCTGCACCTATCTCGCTTTCGTCTCTTCACGGGAGGTATCTCTATGAAAAAAATCAGTCATCTTTGTATGCTCTTGCTCTTGCTGTGTACTACGTTTTTTGTCCTGAATGTAAATGTTACACGTGAAATAGTGCGGATTCAGGAGATGGGCAAGACAGATTATTCGTTTGACTTGTACTTGAAAGATGTCACTAAACCGACAGAAACGATTCTCCAATTTTTTGAAGAGGTTGCAAGTCAAGACAAGGTCTCTATTATCAAAGTAGATAATGGCGATGAGGCCGTCAAGGCTGGTGTTTTTGATAAGGAAACCTTTCCCTATCAGGAGTTCGGTCTGACTTCTCTTGATTTTTCAAAGAATGAGAAGGGAGTCTACAGCAACCAGAATCTTCCCAATAATCTAGGAACCATTCCCACCTTTTTAAAGGTGAAACTCATTCGACTCCAGACCTTCCAATCTTATATTGAGGATAAATCCCATACTGTAAATGGACGCTACATGATTACCTCCAGCAAAGAGATAGATCGTGATACCATTCTACAAAAGTGGAGTGATTTTTTCAAGATAGACCAGGCTACCTTGCTAGAGCCGACCTACAAAAGTGCAGTGGAAGTCATAAATCGAGATTTGCTTTTATCTGCCATTGTTTTTGTCTTGGCTATTTTGCTTCTTGTGTTAGTGACAGTGTATCAACCGATGATGGAGATGAAAAGAGTTGGGGTACAAAAATTACTTGGTTTTCAAGATAGGGCTGTTTTAGCTGATGTTGTAAAAGGCAACCTTTACCTCCTCCTAGGTGGGGCTCTTGTGATCAATCTAGGCGTGTTTTTCTTGCTTGATTATAAGCCAAAAGATTTGTTTCCTATGCTGTGGTTGTCTCATTTTTTGCTGTTGCAGCTTTATCTCTTTATCAGTTGGTTGACTTACCTCTTAATCCAAAAAATGACAATCAGCTCTCTGCTGAAAGGTTTTTCATCTTTCAAATTTGGTCTTATCTTCAATTATGTGATGAAAATAGGGACAACTATTTTACTGACGGCCTTACTGATTGGGGTGGGCAGAAGTTTAGAACAAGAAAACAAAGAACTTGCTTATCAGCAACAGTGGGTAAGTCAAGGTAATTACCTGACCTTAGAAACCTTCAAACTCAATGATAATCTGTGGCAAGAAGAGCTAGCAGGGTCAGGGAAATCTACAGATTATTTCTATCGATTTTATCAGGATTTGGTAGAAAAAACGCAGGCGGGCTATGTGCAGAGTAGCAGTCTTCCTGTAAAAAATTTTGTCCAATCAGAACAGATTCAGCAATATCAGTTAACAGATACGGTGGATGTTTACTATGCCAATCGCAATTTTCTAAAGAGCAAGGGATTCAAGCTACCAGATACCGGTATTAAAAAAGTTATTTTGATGCCAGCAAGTACGAAAGGTGAAGAAGATAAAAATCAGCTCTTGGGGAAGTTAATTGCCTTTCATTCGATGAAGTATGAAGAGCAGCAAAAACGAACGATAGAGGAGATGGATGTCGAGATTGCCTATTATGAAGGAGATTGGTCATTTTTCCCATATAGTGATAAGCGAAAGGAAAATCTCTCCAATCCAATTATTAGCTTGGTCAATGATTCTGATATGATGTGGGATGAGAAAGCCTCCCTGTCAACAACTGGCTTAAATAATCCGATTAAAATTGAAAATACGGTTCAACATCAAAAAGAGATTACAGAGTTAGTTGAGAAATTGTCAGATGGAAATTATTTAAAATTTTCATCTATTCAAGCCATTCAACAAGAGAAAGTGGATTCTTATAGAGATGCTGTTCGGAATTTTAACCTACTCTTTGCTTTGTTTGGTCTCCTTAGCATGATGATTTCCTACTTCTTACTAGTAACAACTTTCTTGTTGAAGCGCAGGGATATTATTACCAAGAAGTTTATGGGGTGGAAACTGGTCGATCGCTACCGCCCTCTCCTCGTTCTGCTCTTGCTGGGCTATAGTCTCCCTCTTCTAGTCTTGATTTTCTTTGCCCATGCGCTCCTGCCACTCCTACTGTTTGCAGGCTTTACATGTTTGGATATACTATTTGTGCTAGCCTTAGCTTCTAGGATGGAGAAAAGAAGTCTAGTAGAGTTATTGAAAGGGGGCATCTTATGATTGAGTTGAAAAATATTACCAAAACCATTGGGGGAAAAGTGATTTTGGATCACTTGTCTCTCAGGATTGATCAGGGGGATTTGGTAGCTATTGTTGGTAAGAGTGGTAGTGGGAAGTCGACCTTGTTAAATTTATTGGGTTTGATAGATGGTGATTATAGCGGACGGTATGAGATTTTTGGTCAGACAAATCTAGCGGTTAATTCTGCTAAGTCGCAAACAATAATCCGTGAACATATCTCTTATCTGTTTCAAAATTTTGCCCTGATTGATGATGAAACGGTCGAGTACAATCTCATGCTGGCGCTGAAATATGTGAAATTGCCTAAGAAAGACAAGCTCAAAAAGGTGGAAGAGATTTTAGAGAGAGTAGGTTTGTCAGCTACTTTGCATCAAAGGGTCTCCGAGTTGTCTGGGGGCGAACAACAACGAATTGCAGTTGCTAGAGCCATCTTAAAACCCAGCCAGCTGATTTTAGCCGATGAACCTACAGGTTCGCTGGATCCTGAAAATAGAGATTTGGTCTTGAAGTTTCTCTTAGAGATGAATCGAGAAGGGAAAACAGTCATTATTGTGACCCACGATGCTTATGTAGCCCAACAATGTCATCGTGTCATTGAATTGGGCGAGGGAAAATGAGTTCATTCAGCTCCTTTTGACTGGCTGAATACTCATGTTTTCCAGAGAAAAATAGCATAAATACGCCTAGGAATGACATTTTATGTAGTATTTCTAGGTTTTTTTTGTTTCAAATTGAAAATTTTTTCAATTTAGGCTTGACAAACGATGAGGATAAGAGTATTATTTATACAATAAAAAAGAATAAACATAAAGGAGGCTTTGTTATGAATAAGATGAAGAAGGTGTTGATGACGATGTTTGGTTTAGTGATGCTCCCCCTACTATTTGCTTGTAGTAACAATCAATCGGCTGGAATTGAAGCCATCAAGTCCAAAGGAAAATTGGTTGTAGCCCTCAATCCGGATTTTGCTCCATTTGAATACCAAAAAGTGGTTGATGGGAAAAATCAGATTGTGGGTTCAGATATCGAATTAGCCAAGGCTATCGCAACAGAACTAGGTGTCGAATTGGAACTATCTCCCATGAGTTTTGACAATGTACTGGCTAGTGTTCAATCAGGAAAAGCCGATCTTGCCATATCTGGTGTTTCTAAGACAGATGAACGGAGCAAGGTGTTTGACTTTTCAACTCCCTACTATACTGCAAAAAATAAGCTCATTGTCAAAAAATCTGACTTGGCCACTTATCAGTCTGTAAATGACTTGGCGCAGAAAAAGGTTGGAGCGCAGAAAGGTTCGATTCAAGAAACGATGGCGAAAGATTTGCTACAAAATTCATCCCTCGTATCTCTGCCTAAAAATGGGAATTTAATTACAGATTTAAAATCAGGACAAGTGGATGCCGTTATCTTTGAAGAACCAGTTGCCAAGGGATTTGTGGAAAATAATCCTGATTTAGCAATCGCAGACCTCAATTTTGAAAAAGAGCAAGATGATTCCTACGCGGTCGCCATGAAAAAAGATAGCAAGGAATTGAAAGAGGCAGTCGATAAAACCATTCAAAAGTTGAAGGAGTCTGGAGAATTAGACAAACTCATTGAGAATGCCTTTAAAGCGTCCATTGAAAAATAGAAAGAAGGAAAAGAACATGAGTAAAGAAAAAGTAATTTTGGCCTATTCTGGCGGTTTAGACACATCAGTTGCTATTACCTGGCTAAAGAAAGATTATGATGTTGTTGCAGTTTGTATGGATGTGGGTGAAGGGAAAGACTTAGATTTCATCCATGATAAGGCTCTCAAGGTTGGGGCAGTCGAATCTTATGTCATTGATGTCAAGGACGAATTTGCTACAGATTATGTGCTAGTAGCTCTCCAGTCGCATGCCTACTATGAACAAAAGTACCCTTTGGTATCTGCCTTGAGCCGCCCTCTTATTTCTAAAAAATTAGTTGAAATAGCGCATCAGACAGGAGCGACTACAATTGCTCATGGTTGTACAGGTAAGGGGAATGACCAAGTGCGTTTTGAAGTATCGATTGCAGCCTTGGATCCCAATTTAAAAGTGATTGCGCCAGTTCGTGAATGGAAATGGTCTAGGGAGGAAGAAATTCATTATGCCAAGGAAAATGGGGTACCTGTTCCTGCTGACCTTGACAATCCCTACTCTGTCGACCAAAACCTTTGGGGACGTGCCAATGAGTGTGGTATTTTGGAAAATCCATGGAATCAGGCTCCAGAAGAAGCCTTTGGTATTACATTTTCTCCAGAGCAAGCTCCAGATATGCCAGAATACATTGAGATTGAGTTTAGTGAAGGCGTTCCAGTTTCCCTCAATGGAGAAGGGCTAAAATTGGCAGATTTGATTCAAAAACTCAATGAAATAGCTGGAAAGCATGGGGTCGGACGGATTGACCACGTGGAAAATCGCTTAGTTGGGATTAAATCAAGAGAAATCTATGAATGCCCAGGGGCAGTGACTCTACTGACAGCTCATAAGGAAATTGAGGACTTGACGCTTGTGAGAGAAGTGGCTCATTTTAAACCAATTATAGAAAATGAATTATCAAATCTCATTTATAATGCTTTGTGGTTTAGTCCGGCTACACAAGCCTTGATTGCTTATATTAAAGAGACTCAAAAAGTTGTCAATGGGACTGCAAAAGTTAAACTCTATAAGGGAAGCGCTCAGGTCGTGGCTCGGAAATCACCAAATTCTCTTTATGATGAAAATTTGGCGACGTATACCAGTGCAGATACCTTTGACCAAGATGCGGCTGTTGGTTTTATTAAGTTGTGGGGACTTCCAATCAAGGTTCATTCTGAGGTTCAAAAAAGCGCCAAATAGGGCGATTGGATAGAGAGGTGGATGTGATATGGCTAAGAATACAAAATTATGGGGTGGTCGCTTTGAAGGTACTGTCGAAGACTGGGTAGAGCGCTTTGGTGCGAGTATATCTTTTGACCAGAAATTAGCTAAATTTGACTTGATTGGTTCCTTAGCCCACGTTCAGATGTTGGGTCAGACGGGCATTTTGAGTTTGGAGGAGTCAGAAAAGATCCAAGCAGGCTTGAAAGAGCTCTTAGAAGAGCTAGAGGCAGGCCAACTTGACTTTGATATCGCAAACGAAGATATTCATATGAATATGGAAGTGTTGCTGACAGAAAAAATTGGTCCCCTTGCAGGGAAGTTACATACGGCTCGTTCTCGAAATGACCAAGTTGCGACAGATATGCACTTATATCTCAAGGAACAGCTAGACCATGTCCTAGATAAACTGGCTCATCTCAAGGGTGTTTTATTAGACTTGGCGGAAAATCATGTGGAGACGATCATGCCGGGCTATACCCATCTGCAACATGCCCAGCCTATTAGTTTTGCCCACCACCTGATGGCTTACTACAATATGTTTCAAAGAGACAGTGAACGTTTTGAATTTAACCAGAAGCATACAGACCTATGCCCTCTAGGTGGGGCAGCTTTGGCAGGGACGACTTTCCCCATTGATCGTCAATTGTCCAGCGATTTGCTGGAGTTTAAGCAACCTTATACAAATTCTTTGGATGCTGTTAGTGACCGCGATTTTATCTTAGAATTTCTATCCAATTCCAGTATACTCATGATGCATATGAGCCGTTTTTGTGAAGAAATGATCAATTGGTGTAGCTTTGAGTACCAATTCATTACCTTGTCAGATACGTTTACAACAGGTTCCTCTATTATGCCCCAAAAGAAAAATCCAGATATGGCTGAGTTGATTCGAGGAAAGACTGGTAGAGTTTATGGGAATCTGTTTGGACTGTTGACAGTCATGAAGTCCTTGCCTTTAGCTTATAATAAGGATTTGCAAGAGGATAAGGAAGGAATGTTTGACACGGTCGAAACGATTTTAAATTCCCTTGATGTGTTGGCAGGTATGTTATCTAGCTTGCAGGTAAACAAGGAAAAAATGCAAGAGTCTACAGAGAAGGACTTTTCAAATGCAACTGAGTTAGCAGATTATTTGGCAGGGAAAGGCTTGCCATTTAGAGAAGCTCATGAGGTTGTGGGAAGATTAGTGCTAGACTCTATCAAGTCTGCTAAAAATATCCAAGATTGGACTTTGGAGGAATTACAAACCTATCATTCCCTCATTGCCGAGGATATTTATGTCTACTTGCAACCTAAAACTGCTGTTCAAAGAAGAAATTCTTTGGGAGGTACAGGGTTTGACCAAGTGAAATACCAAATTGCAGTAGCTAAGAAAGCGAATGAAGCTAAAAAGTGCTAGATTGATAGGTTCAGAATAAGAGGTTGGTCGATTGACAGCCTCTTTCTTGTCTTCTCCAACCAAGCATGTTATAATGAATACTGCTCAAGCGACCTTCAATCGTTAAAGCACACACGACCTTCAATCGTGAACTAGTCATTTCGTTTGCTTTTATTACGTCGTTAACTCGAAATGAGATGCAAGCTGAGCTTGTCTGATTTATAACCTCAATCAGTCTCCCAGACTGATTGAGCGAACTCAAGTTATGCCTGCGACTCGTTGCCTATCATATTTTCATTTTAAGATGATAGGCTAAAATGGTCTCCCAGACCATTTTACTACTAAAAGTAAAGGAAAAGACTATACTCGAAGAAATTCTATTGAAAGTCATAGTAAATAGAATTTTGAGGGGTATAAATAAACGAATAGATGGGAGACTTACCATGAGTGATAACTCTAAAACACGTGTTGTCGTGGGGATGAGTGGTGGTGTTGATTCGTCGGTGACGGCTCTTCTTCTCAAGGAGCAGGGCTACGATGTGATCGGTATCTTCATGAAGAACTGGGATGACACAGATGAAAACGGCGTTTGTACGGCGACCGAAGATTACAAGGATGTGGCTGCGGTGGCAGACCAGATTGGCATTCCTTACTACTCTGTCAATTTTGAAAAAGAGTACTGGGATCGTGTTTTCGAGTATTTCCTAGCGGAATACCGTGCAGGGCGCACGCCAAATCCAGACGTTATGTGTAACAAGGAAATCAAGTTCAAGGCCTTTTTGGACTATGCCATGACCTTGGGGGCAGACTATGTAGCGACTGGGCATTATGCCCGAGTGGCGCGTGATGAGGATGGTACAGTTCACATGCTTCGTGGCGTGGACAATGGCAAGGATCAGACCTATTTCCTTAGCCAGCTTTCGCAAGAACAACTTCAAAAAACCATGTTCCCACTGGGACATTTGGAAAAGCCTGAAGTGCGAAAACTAGCAGAAGAAGCAGGCCTTGCGACTGCTAAGAAGAAAGACTCGACAGGGATTTGCTTTATCGGAGAAAAGAACTTTAAAAACTTTCTCAGCAACTACCTGCCAGCTCAGCCAGGTCGCATGATGACTGTAGATGGTCGCGATATGGGCGAGCATGCAGGTCTTATGTATTATACGATTGGTCAGCGTGGTGGACTCGGTATCGGTGGGCAACACGGTGGTGACAATGCCCCTTGGTTCGTTGTCGGAAAAGACCTAAGCAAGAATATTCTCTATGTAGGCCAAGGTTTCTACCATGATTCGCTCATGTCAACCAGCCTAGAGGCTAGCCAAGTCCACTTTACTCGTGAGATGCCAGAGGAGTTTACGCTAGAATGCACAGCAAAATTCCGCTACCGTCAGCCTGATTCTAAGGTGACCGTCCATGTCAAAGGAGACAAGGCAGAGGTTATCTTTGCGGAACCGCAACGCGCGATTACACCAGGACAGGCAGTTGTCTTTTACGATGGCGAAGAGTGTCTCGGTGGCGGTTTGATTGACAATGCTTACCGTGACGGACAAGTTTGTCAGTACATTTAGATTGACAAATTTTCTCAATTTGCTACAATAATAACAGCAATAGAAATGATGGTCAAAGCTCATGGATGTTGCAGGCTTTTTTGTCCTGCACTTCTTTGGAGTTTTGACTGTTTTTGTGTCGTTTAAGGGAAAGGACAATAATGACTCAACAAGACTTTCGGACAAAAGTAGGAAATACGGTTTTTGGTGTTCGGGCGACAGCTTTGATTCTCCAAAATCGCAAGCTCCTAGTTACCAAAGACAAGGGCAAGTATTACACTATCGGTGGTGCGATTCAAGTTAACGAAAGAACGGAAGACGCGGTAGTCCGTGAAGTGAGGGAAGAACTGGGTGTCAAAGCTCAAGCTGGACAGCTAGCTTTCGTAGTTGAAAATCGTTTTGAACAAGACGGTGTCTATTATCACAATATCGAGTTTCATTATCTAGTGGATTTGCTTGAAGATGCCCCATTGACCATGCAGGAAGACGAAAAAACGCAGCCTTGTGAGTGGATTGACTTAGACAAGCTTAAGGGTATCAATCTAGTTCCAGCCTTTCTAAAAACAGCCCTACCAGATTGGGACGGCCAACTAAGACACATCCATCTTGAGGAATAGGAGAGAAATATGACTTATAATTTTACTGAAGAATACGATATTATTGTAATTGGTGCGGGACACGCTGGGGTCGAGGCTTCCTTAGCTGCTAGCCGTATGGGCTGTAAGGTCTTGCTTGCGACTATCAACATTGAAATGCTGGCTTTCATGCCTTGTAACCCCTCTATCGGTGGTTCTGCCAAGGGAATTGTCGTGCGTGAAGTCGATGCCCTCGGTGGCGAGATGGCCAAAACCATTGACAAGACTTACATCCAGATGAAGATGCTTAACACAGGGAAGGGGCCAGCTGTCCGTGCCCTCCGTGCGCAGGCTGACAAGGAGCTTTACTCTAAGGAGATGCGCAAGACAGTTGAAAATCAAGACAATCTGACCCTTCGTCAGACCATGATTGATGAGATTTTGGTTGAAGATGGCAAAGTTGTCGGTGTTCGTACAGCGACCCATCAAGAATATGCTGCCAAGGCTGTTATCGTGACGACAGGAACAGCCCTCCGTGGGGAAATTATCATCGGAGACCTCAAGTACTCATCAGGGCCAAACCACAGCCTAGCTTCTATTAACCTTGCTGACAACCTCAAGGAATTGGGCCTCGAAATCGGTCGTTTCAAGACAGGAACACCTCCACGTGTTAAGGCTTCTTCTATCAACTACGATGTGACAGAGATTCAGCCAGGAGACGAAGCGCCAAATCACTTCTCTTATACTTCTCGTGATGAGGATTATGTCAAGGACCAAGTGCCATGCTGGTTGACCTACACCAATGGCACTAGTCATGAGATTATCCAAAACAACCTCCACCGTGCGCCTATGTTTACAGGTGTGGTCAAGGGAGTAGGGCCTCGTTACTGTCCGTCGATTGAAGACAAGATTGTGCGCTTTGCGGACAAGGAACGTCACCAACTCTTCCTTGAGCCAGAAGGGCGCAATACTGAGGAAGTCTATGTTCAAGGACTTTCAACCAGTCTGCCTGAAGATGTGCAACGTGAACTTGTTCATTCTATCAAAGGTTTGGAAAATGCTGAGATGATGCGAACAGGTTATGCCATTGAGTACGACATGGTCTTGCCACACCAGTTGCGTGCGACTTTAGAAACCAAGAAAATCTCAGGACTTTTCACTGCTGGTCAGACAAATGGGACGTCAGGTTACGAAGAAGCTGCTGGGCAAGGGATTATCGCGGGTATCAACGCCGCTCTGAAAATCCAAGGCAAGCCTGAGTTGATTTTGAAGCGCAGTGACGGTTATATCGGGGTGATGATTGATGACTTGGTGACCAAGGGAACTATTGAACCTTACCGTCTCTTGACCAGTCGTGCTGAATACCGCCTCATTCTCCGACATGACAATGCTGATATGCGTTTGACGGAGATGGGACGTGAGATTGGTCTTGTGGATGATGAACGCTGGGCTCGTTTTGAAATCAAGAAAAATCAATTTGACAATGAGATGAAGCGCCTAGATAGTATCAAACTCAAGCCAGTCAAGGAAACCAATGCCAAGGTTGAGGAGATGGGCTTCAAGCCGTTGACCGATGCAGTGACAGCCAAGGAATTCCTTCGCCGTCCAGAAGTTTCTTACCAAGATGTGGTGGCCTTTATCGGACCAGCAGCAGAGGACTTGGATGATAAGATTATCGAATTGATTGAAACAGAAATCAAATACGAAGGCTATATTTCCAAAGCCATGGATCAGGTTGCCAAGATGAAACGCATGGAAGAAAAACGCATTCCAGCCAATATCGACTGGGATGACATTGATTCTATTGCGACGGAAGCCCGTCAGAAGTTCAAACTCATCAATCCAGAAACCATCGGCCAAGCCAGCCGTATTTCGGGAGTAAACCCAGCAGACATTTCTATTTTGATGGTGTATCTGGAAGGTAAAAATCGTAGTATTTCTAAAAATCAAGAAAAGAAAGTATAGAGAAAAACAGCTCCGAAAAATCGGGGCTGTTTTATGATTATGTGACTTTCAGTCCGTCTCGCTCCGCTAGGTGCGAGACAAAAAAACCACCCGCTATGCGGGTGCGCGTCGAAGGTTATACCAAAAAAACTCCGAACGCGATACAATAAAGGTGTTCAAGCCAATTGTAAAGCGAAAGGAGAAAAATATGGCACAAAAGGCACATAGTTTATCACACACAAAGTGGATGTGTAAATATCACATTGTGTTCACCCCTAAGTATAGACGAAAAGTCATCTATAATCAATATCGAAGTAGTTTAGGCGAAATATTTCATCGCTTGTGTAGTTATAAAGGAGTTGAAATTATCGAGGGTCACTTAATGCCAGATCATGTACATATGTTAGTAAGTATTCCACCAAGGATAAGTGTTTCGAGTTTCATGGGTTATTTAAAAGGAAAAAGTGCACTAATGATGTTTGACAAACACACCAATCTAAAGTACAAGTTTGGGAATCGGCATTTCTGGGTGGAAGGTTATTATGTGAGTACAGTAGGGCTTAATGAAGCCACAATTAAGAAATATATTCAAGATTAAAGAAATTATCCAGTGGATGATTTCTTCACGAGTATGAAAATTTGAGAACGAGTAAAGCATGATATAACACTAGATAAATTAAGTGTAAAAGAATATGAGGATCCCTTTAGGGATAGTGGTAAGTAATACTAAAGCCTCTTTAAGAGGCAAGTGACGAGTCAAGAGCAATAAGGCTTGAACAACGTGAAAGCCAGCGTCTTTAGGCGCTGGCTGGTAATTTGGGCTTATAGCCCTGGTACAAACCACCCGTTTGACGGGTGGTCATGATTGATTTGTACTCAATGAAAATCAAAGAGCAAACTAGGAAGCTAGCCGTAGATTGCTCGAAGCACTGCTTTGAGGTTGTCGATAGAACTGACGAAGTCAGTAACATATATACGGCAAGGCGAAGCTGACGTGGTTTGAAGAGATTTTCGAAGAGTATTAGTCTTCATCTGGTGTGAGGATCATTGGGATGATGATCGGTTCACGTTCTGTATTTTCATAGAGGAAGGGGCGAATAGCGTTGACAATGGCACCATTGACAGATTGCACGCTAGCATCCTTGTTTTTCAGTGCGATACGAATGGCATTGAAGAGGATGCGCTGGCTTTGGCGAATCAAGTCTCCAGACTCTCTCATATAGACAAAGCCTCGACTGAGGATGTCTGGACCAGATAGAATCATCTGCGATTTGAAGTCAACAGTTGCGACTGCCAGAACGACACCGTCTTCAGATAGATCGCGACGATCTTTGAGGACAGCTGCGCCGATTTCACCGATACGATTTCCATCGACATAGATATCTTGGGCGTTGAAATGGCCTGCGATACGAGCAGAATCTGCGGTAAGGGCAAGCACATCACCATTGCTCATGATAAAGATATTGTCCTTCTCAACACCAGTATCCACTGCTAGTCCAGCGTGGACTTTTTGCATGCGGTATTCACCGTGGACAGGCATGAAGTATTTTGGCTTAATCAAGCGGAGCATGAGTTTTTGCTCTTGCTGGCCACCGTGTCCAGATGTATGGATATTGTTCACTTTACCGTGGATAACTTCGACACCAGCTTCTGAAATGATGTTAATCAGCTTGTTGACGCTAGTAGTGTTTCCAGGGATTGGGCTTGAAGAGAAGATAACCGTATCGCCTGGTTGGAGTTGTACCTGACGGTGGGTTCCGTTGGCGATACGAGAGAGAGCCGCCATAGGCTCACCCTGACTACCTGTACAGAGGATCAGAACTTCTCCTGCAGGGTAGTCTTTGATTTCATTTGGCTCGATAAAGGTTCCTTTTGGAGCTTTTATGTAACCAAGCTCAATTCCGTTGACAATAGCTTTTTCCATCGAACGACCAAAGACAGCGATCTTGCGCCCAGTCTTAACAGCAGCTTCTGTTGCTTGCTGGAGACGGAAGATATTTGAGGCAAAGGATGCAAAGATGATACGTCCCTCTATGCCTTGGATAATCTTCATGATGGACTGGCCAACGACTTTTTCAGAGTTGGTAAAGGTTGGAATTTCTGCATTTGTCGAGTCAGACAGGAGACAGAGTACACCATCTTCACCAAGAGCTGCCATACGGTGCAAATCTGCTGGTTCACCAACTGGTGTTAAGTCAAACTTGAAGTCACCCGTACAGACAATTTTCCCTTGAGGAGTATGAATGACAATCCCCAAAGGCTCTGGAATAGAGTGAGTCGTTCTAAAGAAAGTTGCCTTGAGATTTTTAAAGGTCAACTCAGTGTTGTGGTTGATTTCGTAAAGTTTGGCGTTGCGCAAGAGGCCGTGTTCTTCGAGTTTTCCACGGATCAAAGCCAAGGCAAGCGGTCCAGCGTAGATAGGGACATTTGCTTGCTTGAGCAGGAATGGAATCCCACCGATGTGGTCCTCGTGTCCGTGTGTGATTAAGACAGCCTTGACGCGGTCGATATTGTCCACGATATAAGAGTAGTCAGGAATGACATAGTCGATACCTAGCAAGTCATCCTCTGGGAATTTAATCCCAGCATCGACGATGATAATCTCATCTTGGTATTCAATTCCGTAAGTGTTTTTCCCGATTTCTCCCAGACCACCGATGGCAAAAACGCCGACTTCTTCAGGTTTAAGAGTATAGGCCATATTAGAACTCCGTGATTTCGAAGGCGCCAGTTTCTTTTTCGTAATCTAGCAATTTGTCAGACAAGAGTTCGATATACTCGATATTGTACTCTGGGCGATTTTCTTCGACAAGTTGGCGAGCAGCGATACGGCCCTCAAGTTCTGAGCTGGCATCGATGTCTAGGTAAAGTGCGCGTGTTGTTTCACGACGTGGGCTACGTTCTTTTGTTTCTTGATAAAAAACTTTGTAAATCATATAGTTCCTTTCTATTTTACAGGTCAGCTTGTTCCAAACTTTTAGCAGAGATTTGCTTGATTTCATTCCATTTTGTGTCTAGATTGACCTTGATTCGTTACAATTGTTTCAATTATAACATAAAATGAAAAATTAGTAAAAGACGGAAACGAGAAAGTCAGAGGGTCACTTGTTGGTAAGCGTTTGCAATCTCAGAAAGTATATGCTATAATAATAGAAAGAAATAGTCTAAGCTGGAAAGGAAATAATTCGGAAACTATATTGTTTAGTGCTATTGTCATTATTTTTAACTTATAGATACTATTGATGTATTTGATAGTATGAACTCAATAAGAAAGGATTCTACGATGAAACATAAGTTTAGTTTTATTTTGATTGTTTTGGCTTTTTTCACCACAACTTTATTTGCTATTTATAGTTCTGCTTCAGCACTAGAGTCTAATTACAGAGTAGAATATTATTGGTTATCTGAATTGGATAAAGTTACCGAATTGAATGAACATGGTTTCCCTGTAGTTAGATTAGATAAAGCAGAGGAGCTTGGTTTAGATAATGAAGCTTTGGAGGTAGGGCGTGTTTTAAACGAAATCGTAACGGATATAGAGACTAACGGAGAGTCAGCTGCTTTGGCTAGAATGGATCGCTCTCTTTTTTCTATAGGCTCTTATGGTAATTATTGTGGTTATGGAAATAATGGATATTCTATTCCAGCTATTGATGATTTAGATATGGCTTGTTTCTATCATGATAAGTGTTTTAAGGGATTTTTAGCAGATAATAGAAGTTGCAATATCGCATTCCTAGCAAGATTATCTCCTATTGTAGCAAATAATGCTTGGAATACAACTAAAGGAGCATATGCAAGAGCAGCTGTGGTTCTATTTTCTAGATTCGTATAAGACCAAGTTTTTGTAAAATATGAGTTGTTATGTAAAAGTGTTGATATGAGTATTGGTGTCTATGAACAGAATCTTATTTTATAAGTTTTAACTTATCTTTTAAGGTTTCTGTTTATAGGCGCTTGTAGATGTGTTTATGTCTTTAAAAAATATATTTGCGATATTAAAAATGGATACTTATGCAATATTTCACTTTACTTATTAAGATAATTTTAAACTAAGGAGGTTCCCTATGTATGACTTATTTGCTTTTGCTATCGGAGTTCGCGTGGTAGCTTTTATCGTTTTTATTGCTTGTGTTTATGGAGGGAATCTTCTATTTGCCAAACTGGAACGACGACAAAGCAAGCTCTTGTGGAAAATTACCTTTGTGACTCTTTACTCGCTTTTTCTCCTCCTTGTAACCTATGTCGTTTGGTTTGTATTTTTCTTTGGATTAAATGCTTAGATGCCCTGCTCTGCTGGGCATTTTTGTTTGGGGATAAAGAAAATTCCACCCCATCTATCAAGATGAGGCAGTTTTTACATTTTTTTAAAATGACATGACAATGGGATTTTCAGAGTTTATTAGTTTTATGTTAATGATTCTTCTGCTCAAAAATAGAGTTGAAGCATAAAAATAAAACAATACAAACAGATAAATCAATTGGTAAAGGGATAGTAGTAATGTTCAAATCATTGAGAATGCTGACCAAACTGTAAGAGATGAAGACAATAAAATTTATCCTTCTAAAAATGTGTTTTTTATCTAGCATGACTTACCAAACTTTTTACGGAGATCCTTTCAATTTTCTTGTTCACCTTTATATTCGGAAAAGAAAAGGAAAAGTGAACATTTTTTTGAATTTTATTTGCGAATTGTTTTTGAGTTAAGTACAGGCATTTTTGTGTGGAGATAAAGAAAATTCCCATGTGCCAGCTTTTGTAGTATAATAGTAAGCAGACAAAAAGATAGGAATGTGTTATGAAAGTATTAGCTTTTGATACGTCCAGCAAGGCTCTTTCTCTCGCTATTTTAGAGGACAAGCAGATTCTTGCCGAGACGACGATTAATATCAAGAAAAATCACAGTATTACCCTTATGCCTGCCATCGATTTTTTGATGGCAAGTTTGGATTGGACGCCCAAGGATTTGGACCGAATCGTGGTGGCAGAGGGACCAGGTAGCTACACAGGCTTGCGAATCGCGGTAGCAACTGCCAAGACGCTGGCTCACACCCTGAACATTGAGTTAGTTGGTATGTCGAGTCTCTTAGCTCTGGTGCCATACCAGCAAGAAGGCTTGTTCGTTCCTTTGATGAATGCGCGTCGCAACAATGTTTATGTGGGATTTTATGAAAATGCCAAACCTGTCATGCCAGAAGCGCACCTGCCCTTTGAGCGAGTGATTGAGCTAATCAAGGGTGCTAGTCAAGTAACCTTTGTCGGAGAAGTTGGCCCCTTTGTGGAGCAGATTCAAGAACACTTGCCAAGGACTAATTTCAAAGAAACCTTGCCTAATGCAGCCAATCTTGCTCTTTTGGCTTGGGGCAAGGAAGCAGACTCCTTGCACGACTTTGTGCCGAACTACCTCAAGCGTGTTGAGGCTGAGGAAAACTGGCTTAAGAACCACACTGAGTCTGGTGAGTCTTACATTAAACGCCTATGATAGAAATCAAACGAATCCAAGGACAGCCTGACTTGGCTCAAGCAATCTACGCTGTCATGGTAGCTGTTTACCCAGTCAGTCCTTGGACGCTGGAACAAATCCAAGCAGATTTGTCCCAAGACCAGACTTGGTATGCTCTGGCTTATGATGGGACAGAAGTGATTGGCTTTCTAGCCGTGCAGGAGAATCTTTTTGAAGCAGAAGTCCTGCAAATCGCTGTCAAACAAACCTATCAGGGTCAGGGAATTGCGTCAGCCTTGTTTGCTCAATTGCCGGCAGATAAGGAGCTTTTCCTCGAAGTCAGAAAGTCAAATCAACGAGCGCAAGCATTTTACAAGAAAGAAAAGATGGCAGTCATCGCTGAGAGAAAGGCCTACTACCATGATCCAGTCGAGGACGCCATCATTATGAAGAGAGAAATAGATGAAGGATAGATATATTTTAGCATTTGAGACATCCTGTGATGAGACTAGTGTTGCCGTCTTGAAAAACGACGATGAGCTCTTGTCCAATGTCATTGCTAGTCAAATTGAGAGTCACAAACGTTTTGGGGGCGTAGTGCCTGAAGTAGCCAGTCGTCACCATGTCGAGGTCATTACAGCCTGCATCGAGGAGGCGTTGGCAGAAGCAGGGATTACCGAAGAGGACATGACAGCTGTGGCGGTTACCTATGGACCAGGCTTGGTCGGAGCCTTGCTAGTTGGTTTGTCAGCTGCTAAGGCCTTTGCTTGGGCGCATGGACTTCCACTAATTCCCGTTAACCACATGGCTGGCCACCTCATGGCCGCTCAGAGTGTGGAGCCTTTGGACTTTCCCTTGCTAGCACTTTTAGTAAGCGGTGGACACACAGAGTTGGTTTATGTTTCTGAGGCAGGAGATTATAAGATTGTTGGGGAAACCCGTGATGATGCGGTTGGTGAGGCCTATGACAAGGTCGGTCGCGTCATGGGCTTGACCTATCCTGCCGGTCGTGAGATTGATGAGCTAGCTCATCAGGGACAGGATATTTATGATTTCCCTCGTGCCATGATTAAGGAAGATAATCTGGAGTTTTCATTCTCAGGTTTGAAATCTGCCTTTATCAATCTTCACCACAATGCCGAGCAAAAGGGAGAAAGCTTGTCCACAGAGGATTTGTGTGCTTCCTTCCAAGCAGCTGTCTTGGATATTCTTATGGCAAAAACTAAGAAGGCTTTGGAGAAATATCCTGTTAAAACCCTTGTCGTGGCAGGTGGTGTGGCAGCCAATAAAGGTCTCAGAGAACGCCTAGCAACTGAAATCACAGATGTCAAGGTCATCATTCCACCTCTGCGTCTTTGCGGAGACAATGCAGGTATGATTGCCTATGCCAGCGTCAGCGAGTGGAACAAAGAAAACTTTGCAGGCTTGGACCTCAATGCCAAACCAAGCCTCGCTTTTGATACGATGGAATAAGGAGTCAGCTTAAGGCTGGCTTTTTTGCTCTCTTAAATGTCAGAATATTTTGACAAAACTATAAAAATAATGATATAATATGCAAAAGCTAGGAGGTGGCAAGATGATTGAGAGAATGGAATTGGGAGAATTTTACAAGGAATTGCGCTTGGCGAGAAAGCTCAAGCAGTCAGATGTGGCTTGTGAGGGCCTAACAGCCTCTCAGTTGTCCAAGTTTGAACTAGGGCAGTCTATGCTGTCTGCGGATAAGCTGATCCTAGCCATCCAAGGAATCAATATGAATTTTGATGAGTTTGGTCATAAGCTCAACAATTATCAAGAATCCCTACATATGCAGATTGGTAGAAAGGTTGTGGATCGCTTTGCCCACCAAGATATTGCTGGCTTAGAGCAACTGTTGGAGGAAGTCGAGCAAGGACAGATGGCAGAGACCTATCGTTGTTTGAATGCCATTGTGATTAAAAATGCTATTCATTCCTTAAATAAGAGCTATCTGCTAATAGAGGAGGATAGGGAGTTTTTGACTACTTATCTCTATGCTATCGAGTCTTGGACCTGGTTTGAACTTTATCTTTTTTGCAATACTATGCCCTTCTTGAGCAATCAAGACCTAATCTTTTTATCAACCTCTTTGCTTGAAAAATCCAAGGAATTTAAAGAGTTGGTACATAATAGACTGTATATGAAAAGTGGATTTCTGAATATTATATCAGAGCTCATGGAGCGAAAACTTTTCTCATACATCCCAATCTTCGAAGCCGAATTGGAGAGCATGTTGCGTCCGTACGATGTTTTTGAGAAAGTATCGTGGCAATTTTTAAAGAAAATGAGTGTCTTTCTTCAAACTAAAGGAAGCAATCAAAAAGAGATTGAACACTTTATCCAATCTCTGCAAGTATTAGAAAATCCACAATTAACAGCCCTCTTCGAATTGCGTTTTCAGCAATACAAAGAACTTATCGATTGATTAGAAACGGGAAGACGATAACCCACTCCGAAATAAGCAGGAGTATCAGTTGGATTTTTCTTTTTTTCATCATTATATCCCTCCTTGTTAGTAGTAACTTTATTATACCAGAGAAATAATCAAATCCACCAAAATCGCAAATCTGAAATTTCTATAAGAAAAAATATCAAATATGCGATTTTTTAAAATAAGCCAATTTTCGTGTTATACTGTCCTTGTAAAGCACTTGAAGCAAATCCTAGGTTGCAGAAGTGGTTTACAAGAAGAAAACGATTGAAGGAGTATAAAAGATGTTAAATTTACAATTTGCAGAAACAATGGAATTGACAGAAGCTGAGTTGCAAGATGTTAGAGGAGGCAACATCGTAAATTCTATGGGAGGTGGCGGAAGAGGTGGTATATCTGGTTGGGGCGTCCCAGGAATTTACCCTGGTTGGGGCAATCAAGGGATGAGTCCTAATCGTGGAGCTTTTGATTGGACTATAGATTTAGCAGATGGATTGTTTAGTCGCCGTAGAAGATAGGCTCTTATAGGAGATAATAGGATGAAGAAAATGAAAGAAATGAAATTTCATCTAGCAACTGGCTTGTTGATTTTGACTTATTACCTCATTTTTAATGTCACATCAGACTTAGATTTTATGGTTGCTTTGTCCGATGATATGTACTATGTGTTCCAGGTTTTATTGGTACTTATTTTGGGAACTATAGCTACAATTATTTTTATCAAAAGTGAATATTGGAAAGAGTGTGGTCGTTTCCAGTTTCGTTGGTCTTACCTAGGTGTTTTCTTTCTTTCTTTTTTCTTATTATTCGTGTGGGCAAATTTAACAACCTATATCTTTCCTCGTACCCAGAATGGAAGTGCAGTCGCGGAAGTAGCCACCAGTTTGACGGGAATTAGCTATTTTATTACGCGAATACTTTATACTAGTATTATCGCACCTGTGGGAGAAGAGGTTGTTTGTCGTGGTTTTGTGATGACAAGCTTGTCTAAATTCAAAAACTACTATATTGATGTTCTTGTTTCCGCTGCTGTATTTGGCGCTATGCATGTTTTGCAGTATGGTTGGGTAACGACAGATTTCATAAAGTATTTTGGAATAGGCTTGATATTTTGCATGATGTTTCGCCACACCCGATCCATCTATTGGGCTATAGCTCTGCATGCTTCATGGAATATCTTCTTACTTATAGTGAGTTTATTGGTATTTGGATATTAGAAAGATGATATATGAAAAAGATAACTTCAATATATTACTTTATTATAGCTTTTCTACTAGTTATTGCTGACCAGAAGTTCAGTGGTCTAGTTTTACGCAGCGACCTTGTTACTGGTCTATCTGACTTTGCCTATTATCTGTCGGATATGATGTTGCATTTTCTGGTGGTTTTATTTGCTCTTATTGCTATGATTTGGTCGGGGAAATGGCAGAAAATCAACAGTAGAAAGTTTAAAAGATCCTATCTTTTCTATTCCTTCCTAGCTCTGCTTGCTTTTGTTGTTTGGAATTTCGTCACCTTTTTTCTTTTCCCACCTACTCGAAATGAAATTTCTTATCAACATGCTGCTCCTACTTTTACAGGAGCTACGGCATTTTTGATGTATTTTTTTTATCCTGTGATTGCAGGTCCCATTTTTGAAGACATGATTTATCGTGGATTAGTGATGACTGCTCTGGAAAAAGGGAAGAAATGGGGACTGGATGTACTTGGTTCTGCTGCTTTGTTTGGAATATTGCATATTAGTAATCATGGTTGGGTATTGACAGACTTTGTCTTCTATATGGGTGGAGGTCTTATATTTGCAGTCTTATTTAGAATGACAAAGTCAATTTATTGGCCTATTGGACTGCATATAGTCTACAATGGTATTGGTCAGCTTTTGATGTTACTGTAATTTTGGTTGTTAGTAGTATCGCGGTCTATTCTTGGGGAAAGATTCCCATTTGAATTTAAAAAGGAGTTGTGATGAAAGTATTTTTTCAATATAGAGATTTTAGGCAATTAACCATCAACCAGTGGATTTCGACGCTTGGGGATACGATTTTTTATCTGGCCTTTTTGAATTATGTGGCAGATGCTTCTTTTGCTCCTTTGGCGATTTTACTCATCACGATTTCAGAAACCCTGCCCCAAGTTCTACAAATCTTTCTGGGAGTTTTGGCGGATTTTCAACATCATCGTGTCTTGAAATACACAGTCATTAGTTTTGCAAAATTTTTGCTTTACTCTATAGTGTCCCTGTCGCTTTCAGGGCAGTCTTTCTCCTTGTTGCTAGTAACCTTTATTTGTCTGATTAACCTCTTGTCTGACACATTGAGTTATTTTTCAGGCGCCATGCTCACTCCAATTTTCATTAGAATTATTGGGCAAGACCATCTGGCAGAAGCTATTGGATTTAAACAGTCAACTGTTAGTTTAGTGAAAACAATCAGTAATATTCTAGGAGGAGTCTTACTAGGTATTCTTTCCATCCAGTTTATTTCCTTACTGAACGCTCTTACCTTTTTAATCGCATTTTTAGGTATCCTCTTCATAAAAAATGACCTCTTGAAAGTAGAAAAAACGATTAGCTATCAAGAAGGACTCTCTGTAAAATCCTTTTGCCAGCATTTGATCCAATCATCGAAATTGATATGGAAGATGAATCAGGTACTCTTAGTTTTGTTTATTATCTCTATTAGTCAAGCAGTGATAAATGTTACAGTTCCTGTCTCTACTCTGTTTTTGAGGGATCAGCCCTTTTTGAATTTACAAACAGGTCAATCTCTTGCTCTGTTATCCACTCTTGAATTAGCAGCCCTTATTGTCGGAAGTCTTGTGAGTGGCTATCTGAAAAATACGATTTCTATAAAAACAGCTCTATATGCCTCGCTTGTTATCCAGTTGCTTCTTCTAGTAGGATTTGCCACAGTTCGTTTTGACTGGATTCTTATCTTTAGTGCCTTGGATGCCTTTTTCGCAGGTATTCTCTCTCCTCGATTACAGGAACTCATTTTTAAACAAATACCTGAGGAGTCAATGGGAGCAGTTCAATCCTCTATCGGTGCTATTACGGTTGTTTTACCGAGCTTATTTACAATAGCTTTGGTAACCATTGCTACTAGCTTTGGAACTCTGGCAGTTAGCTTTGTTTTATTGCTATTTCTTCTAGTTGCCTTTGCCATGCTCTTGAATATTCGTGAAAGTATCTAACGGAGAATTTCTATAATATATGTTTGAGACTGGATTGCCAGTCTTTTTATGATAGCTACAATCAGCAGACTTTTTTCTCTTTCCTGAATGTGTTATAATAGTCCATGCTATGGCTGGAGCCTTCTCAGCCTACTTATACTCTTCGAAAATCAAATTAAAACCGGGTCAGCTTCTATCTGCAACCTCAAAACAATGTTTTGAGCAACCTGCGGCTAGCTTTCTAGTTTGCTCTTTGATTTTCATTGAGTATTATTAAGACAATATGAGGAGAAAGATGAAAGAAAAAGGATTTTGGGAGGGGGCGCAGGCAGCTATGCCAACGGCCCTTGGTTATGTCAGTATTGGCCTTGCCTGTGGGATTATCGGTGCGCCCTATGTGACACCTGTTGAGATGGGCTTGATGAGTCTCTTTGTTTATGCTGGGAGTGCCCAGTTTGCCATGTTGGCACTGATTGCGGTTCAAGCACCTGTGGCTGCTATTTCTATGACGGTTTTTTTGATCAATCTGCGTCTCTTTTTGTTGAGTTTACACGCATCGACTTATTTCCGTCATACCAGTCTTTGGCACAATATCGGTATGTCTAGTATCTTGACAGATGAGACCTATGGCGTCTTGATGGGCGAATTAGCCCATACAGATAAGGTCAATCCTATGTGGATGCACGGAAACAATCTCAACAGCTATGTGGCTTGGTTTGTGGGAACAGTTGTCGGAACGGCTCTGGGTGGCCTGCTGCCAAATCCAGAAATCTTTGGGCTGGACTTTGCTTTGGTTGGGATGTTCATCGGAATTTTTGCTTCGCAATTCCAGATTATGCAAAGACGAATTCCTGTCCGCAAACTGCTCATTATCCTAGCAGTTGTTGCGGTGTCCTTCTTTTTGCTCTTGACAGTGGTGTCTCAGTCACTATCTGTTCTGTTTGCGACGCTACTTGGTTGTACAATGGGGGTGGTTTTAGATGGTCAGTAAGTATCTTTTATTAGCAGTTATTTTCTCTGGTCTTGTGACCTGGATTCCCCGTATGATTCCCTTCATCTTGGTCAAGTATAAGGGCTTACCTGCGATCGTTGAGCGTTTTTTGAAGTTCTTGCCTGTTTCTATTATCTTTGCCTTGATTCTTTCAAGTGTAGTGACAGGTAAGGTTGGGAGCCTTCCTCAAATTAAATGGCTGGACTTCTTAGCAGTCTTTCCAACCGCTTGGGTAGCCTTTCGTTATCGCAATCTAGTCGGAACGGTTCTCTTCGGAGTCGTATTGATTGCCGTCTTGCGTTTGGTCTTTTAAATCAGCCATAAAGAAAACCTATCACAGAGATAGATATCATATAATGGCGTAAATGCTCTTTTTCTGTTAAGATTATAAGGTATTTTATTTTGGAGGAAATGACATGAAAAAAATCGTTAAATACTCATCTCTTGCTGCTCTAGGGCTTATTGCTGCAGGTGTTTTAGCAGCTTGCTCAGGTGGTGCTAAGAAAGAAGGAGAAGCAGCTAGCAAGAAAGAAATCATCGTTGCAACCAATGCTTCACCAAAACCATTCAACTACGAGGAAAATGGCGAATTGACCGGTTACGAAATTGAAGTGGTTCGTGCTATCTTTAAAGACTCTGACAAGTATGATGTTAAGTTTGAAAAGACAGAATGGTCAGGTATCTTTGCAGGCCTTGACGCAGATCGTTACCAAATGGCGGTTAACAATATTAGCTATACAAAAGAACGTGCGGAGAAATATCTCTATGCCGCACCAATTGCCCAAAACCCTAATGTCCTTGTAGTGAAGAAAGACGACTCTAGCATCAAGTCTCTCGCTGATATCGGTGGAAAATCGACGGAAGTCGTTCAAGCTACTACATCAGCTAAGCAGTTAGAAGCATACAACGCTGAACATCCGGACAACCCAACTATCCTTAACTATACTAAGGCAGATTTCCAACAGATTATGGTACGTTTGAGCGATGGACAATTAGACTACAAGATTTTTGATAAAATCGGTGTTGAAACAGTTATTAAAAATCAAGGGTTGGATAACTTGAAAGTCATTGAACTTCCAAGCGACCAACAACCTTACGTTTACCCACTTCTTGCTAAAGGTCAAGATGAGTTGAAAACATTTGTAGACAAACGTATCCAAGAACTCTACAAAGACGGAACTCTTGAAAAATTGTCTAAACAATTCTTCGGAGACACTTATCTACCAGCAGAAGCTGATATTAAATAATTTCTTGAAATCATCCATTCTGATGAAGAAGGGTGATTTCTCAGTTTTTAGAGTTATAGTTTTAAACTATATATCTGATTATCTAATAACAATTTGTGCAATTGAAGAAAGTATGAGATACTAGTACGGTATTATTTTTAAGGAGAAAGAATCATGAAAATTAAAAAATGGTTAGGCGTAGCAGCCCTTGCTACAGTCGCAGGTTTGGCTCTTGCAGCTTGCGGAAACTCAGAAAAGAAAGCAGACAATGCAACAACTGTTAAAATCGCAACTGTTAACCGTAGCGGTTCTGAAGAAGCTCGTTGGGATAAGGTCCAAGAATTGGTTAAAAAAGACGGTATCACTTTGGAATTTACAGAGTTCACAGACTACTCACAACCAAACAAGGCAACTGCTGATGGCGAAGTAGACTTGAACGCTTTCCAACACTACAACTTCTTGAACAACTGGAACAAAGAAAACGGGAAAGACCTTGTAGCGATTGCAGATACTTACATCTCTCCAATCCGCCTTTACTCAGGTTTGAATGGAAGTGACAACAAGTACACTAAAGTTGAAGACATCCCAGCAAACGGAGAAATCGCTGTACCGAACGACGCTACAAACGAAAGTCGTGCGCTTTACTTGCTTCAATCAGCTGGCTTGATTAAATTGGATGTTTCTGGAACTGCCCTTGCAACAGTTGCTAACATCAAAGAAAATCCAAAGAACTTGAAAATCACTGAATTGGATGCTAGCCAAACAGCTCGTTCATTGTCATCAGTTGACGCTGCCGTTGTAAACAATACCTTCGTTACAGAAGCAAAATTGGACTACAAGAAAGCACTTTTCAAAGAACAAGCTGATGAAAATTCAAAACAATGGTACAACATCATCGTTGCGAAAAAAGATTGGGAAACATCACCTAAGGCTGATGCTATCAAGAAAGTGATCGCAGCTTACCACACAGATGACGTGAAAAAAGTTATCGAAGAAACATCAGACGGTTTGGATCAACCAGTTTGGTAATAAGAAACAGGGAGGTGGGAGAGAAAATTCCACCTCTTGCTTTTGTATAGAGCATGGATTGTCAGGAAGAGTAGTTCATAGAAAGGTAGAGAGAATATGGTTTTTCCTAGTGAACAAGAACAGATTGAAAAATTTGAAAAGGATCATGTAGCCCAGCATTATTTTGAGGTTTTGCGTACCTTGATTTCTAAGAAGTCGGTCTTTGCCCAACAGGTGGGGCTCAAGGAAGTTGCCAACTATCTGGGTGAGATTTTCAAGCGTGTGGGGGCTGAAGTGGAGATTGATGAGACTTATACGGCGCCCTTTGTCATGGCGCATTTCAAGAGTTCACGTCCAGATGCCAAGACCCTAATTTTCTATAACCACTATGACACTGTGCCAGCGGACGGAGATCAAGTGTGGACAGAGGATCCCTTTACGCTTTCGGTGCGCAATGGTTTTATGTATGGGCGTGGGGTTGACGATGATAAGGGTCATATCACAGCTCGTTTGAGTGCTTTGAGAAAATACATGCAGCACCATGATGATTTGCCTGTCAATATCAGTTTTATCATGGAGGGAGCGGAGGAATCTGCTTCGACAGACCTGGATAAGTATCTGGAAAAACATGCGGATAAACTCCGTGGGGCGGATTTGTTGGTCTGGGAACAAGGGACTAAAAATGCCTTGGAACAACTGGAAATTTCTGGTGGCAATAAGGGGATTGTGACCTTTGATGCCAAGGTAAAAAGTGCGGATGTCGATATCCATTCTAGTTATGGTGGGGTTGTGGAA
The DNA here is from genome assembly GCF_001096185.1 of Streptococcus pneumoniae. Lineage (GTDB taxonomy): Bacteria > Bacillota > Bacilli > Lactobacillales > Streptococcaceae > Streptococcus > Streptococcus pneumoniae_B. The sequence goes on along the minus strand of NZ_CRPU01000001.1, from coordinate 315,348 downwards.
TCAGCTCCATGGTATCTCCTTCAAGCCCTGCAGTCTCTTCGCGCTGCAGATGGCCGTATCTTGGTTGAAGGCTTGTACGAAGAAGTACAAGAGCCAAATGAACGAGAATTGGCCTTGGTGGACACTTACGCCCAACGAAATCCAGGGGAAATCAGCCAGATTTATGGTTTGGAATTGCCTCTTTTACAAGAGGAGCGGATGGCCTTTCTAAAACGTTTCTTTTTCGAGCCAGCGCTTAATATCGAAGGAATCCAGTCTGGTTATCAAGGTCAGGGTGTTAAGACTATTTTGCCTGCAGAAGCCAGTGCCAAGCTAGAGGTTCGTCTGGTTCCGGGCTTAGAACCGCATGATGTTCTGGAAAAAATTCGGAAACAGCTAGACAAAAATGGCTTTGATAAGGTAGAATTATACTATACCTTGGGAGAGATGAGCTATCGAAGCGATATGAGCGCGCCAGCCATTCTCAATGTAATCGAGTTGGCTAAGAAATTCTATCCACAGGGCGTTTCAGTCTTGCCGACAACAGCGGGGACAGGGCCTATGCATACGGTCTTTGATGCCCTAGAGGTGCCAATGGTGGCCTTCGGTCTAGGAAATGCCAACAGCCGAGACCACGGTGGAGATGAAAATGTGCGAATCGCCGATTACTACACCCATATTGAATTAGTAGAGGAGCTGATTAGAAGCTATGAGTAGAGATATTATCAAGTTAGATCAGATCGATGTGACTTTTCACCAAAAGAAGAGAACTATCACAGCGGTCAAGGATGTGACCATTCACATCCAAGAAGGGGATATCTACGGAATCGTTGGATATTCTGGAGCAGGGAAATCAACCCTTGTACGGGTGATTAACCTCTTGCAAAAACCATCTGCAGGGAAAATCACCATTGACGACGATGTGATTTTTGATGGCAAGGTGACCTTGACGGCAGAACAGTTGCGTCGTAAACGTCAAGATATTGGAATGATTTTCCAGCATTTTAACCTGATGAGCCAAAAGACAGCAGAGGAGAATGTAGCCTTCGCCCTTAAACACTCTGGACTTAGCAAGGAAGAAAAGAAGGCTAAAGTAGCTAAGTTGTTGGACTTGGTTGGCTTGGCAGACCGTGCGGAAAACTACCCTTCACAACTATCTGGAGGGCAAAAACAGCGTGTAGCCATTGCGCGTGCCTTGGCCAATGATCCAAAAATCTTGATTTCAGATGAGTCAACGTCTGCCCTTGACCCTAAGACAACCAAGCAGATTTTGGCCTTGTTGCAAGATTTGAACCAAAAATTAGGCTTGACTGTTGTCTTGATTACGCATGAAATGCAGATTGTCAAAGATATTGCCAATCGTGTGGCAGTTATGCAGGATGGGCATTTGATTGAAGAGGGCAGTGTGCTTGAAATCTTCTCAGACCCTAAACAACCTTTGACTCAAGACTTTATCTCAACAGCTACAGGTATTGATGAAGCTATGGTCAAGATTGAGAAGCAAGAAATCGTGGAACATTTATCTGAAAACAGTATCTTGGTTCAACTCAAGTATGCAGGCGCTTCAACAGACGAGCCACTTTTGAATGAATTGTACAAACATTACCAAGTAACGGCTAATATTCTCTATGGCAATATCGAAATCCTCGATGGCACTCCTGTTGGTGAGCTTGTGGTTGTCTTGTCAGGGGAAAAAGAAGCCTTGGCAAGTGCTCAAGAGGCCATCCGTCAGGCTGGTGTGCAGCTAAAAGTATTGAAGGGAGGACAGTAAGATGGAATCATTGATTCAAACCTATTTGCCAAATGTCTATAAAATGGGCTGGGCTGGTCAAGCAGGCTGGGGAACAGCTATCTACCTAACCCTTTATATGACAGTTCTTTCCTTCATCATCGGAGGTCTCTTGGGGCTAGTGGCAGGTCTCTTCCTTGTTTTGACAGCGCCAGGTGGTGTCTTGGAAAATAAGGTCGTTTTCTGGATTTTGGATAAGATTACCTCTATTTTCCGTGCGGTGCCATTTATTATTCTCTTGGCAGTCTTGTCGCCCTTCTCTCATCTAATCGTAGGAACAAGCATTGGTCCAAATGCGGCTATCGTACCGCTATCTTTTGCGGTCTTTGCCTTCTTTGCCCGTCAAGTACAGGTGGTATTGGCTGAGCTAGATGGTGGTGTCATTGAGGCGGCTCAAGCTAGCGGAGCGACATTCTGGGATATCGTGGGTGTTTACCTATCCGAAGGTCTTCCAGATTTGATTCGTGTGACGACTGTGACCTTGATTTCCCTTGTTGGTGAAACGGCTATGGCCGGTGCGGTTGGAGCTGGTGGTATCGGTAACGTAGCCATCGCGTATGGATTTAACCGCTATAATCATGATGTGACTATCTTGGCAACCATCATTATCATTTTGATTATCTTTGCAATCCAATTCTTGGGAGATTTTTTGACTAAGAAATTGAGCCATAAATAAAGAGATCTAGGCAATCTGTACATCATTCATAGGAGTTGTCGTTATAGTCAAGACTTAAAATTCTCTGTACTGGTTGCTATCAACCGTTACTTTTATGAGTAAGAGAGTTAAGCATTGTGGGGAGTCAATATGCAAAATCTGGGAGAAGTTTTTAAAGAATTGAGAAAGAGTCGGAATGTATCTCTACAGGAGGCGACGGGAGGAGAGTTTACTTATTCCATGCTGAGCAAATTTGAGCGTGGAGAAGCAGACCTATCGTCTATGAAATTGATTACTGCCTTAGATAACATCCACTCTGATTTGAATGAATTTATGTACTTGGTACGTGGTTTTTCTCAGAAAAAGGCTTTGGCTTTTCAAGAAAATCTTTGGGATTTATATGATAGAGAAGGGATTGATTCTCTCCACGCCTTGTATGAAGAGACGACTCAAAAGTATAGATCAAGTGGTGAAACAAGCTATCTTTTACAAATGATTCGTATCAAAAGCCTTCTTGTGTTTTTTGATTCAAAAATAAGGGCAACGGATGAAGAACTGACTTTTCTCTATGACTATTTTTTTACTATTGACATCTGGGGAAATTATGAATTAGAACTATTTTCAACGATTTCTACTTTGTTTCCTCTGCCCCTCTATTTTAAATATTCTAGGGAGATGTTACAAAAGACGGATTTATTAGGCTCTTTACCTAGTAACAAAGTTGGTATTGACACCATTTTGATGAATGGACTCTTTAAAGCGATAGAGGAAAAGGATAAATTAAAAGCAGACTATTTTGTTTTTCAGATTGAAAAACGCGATTTACCAGAATCTCAAGCTTATCTTAAAATCATTTATATGATTGCTAAAGGGTATTATGATACTATTTTTAATGTAAAAAATAAGGGTCTTGAGAAAATCCAGAGAGGCATTACAATCTTACAAGATTTAGAGTATGTAGATGGTGCAAGATACTATGAAAACTATTTTGCAAATCAGCTTTCAAATAAAGATTTGTAATATATTCTCGTTACATCGACTGATGAAAAATAAATGGATTTGTAGATGGAGTGATAAATAGCAGTATCTAGGAGCTAGAGTTCCTATTTTCAGAAAAAATATATTACAAAAAAGTGGGGACTCCCGCTTTTTTTGTTAGACTGATTTCAATAGAATACTCTTTGAAATGTGAGAAAGGCCTGTTATGAAACTATTCTTAAAACATCATTTATTTAGAATACTGACCTTATCAAGGTTTTTGAGCTCAAGTGGAGCTTATATTTATAATCTGGTATTTATCGTTTATGCTGCGAGTCTACCCTTTAAAAATATAGCTGTATTTATGGCGAATATGATTACGATTTTACCTTTCCTATTTACTTTTTATGTTGGGATTAAGGCGGATCATACTCGGAATAAAGCAGGGACAATTATCTGGGTTGGTTGTGTACAAAGTCTCCTATTTCTTTTGATTGCTAGTGTGATTCATGATCAGAACTTCGTAACGTTTGCTTTTATCTGTATGGTTAATATCTGTTCGGATATTTTATCAGATTATACAGCAGGCCTTCGTATGCCGATTATCCAGCATAATATTTCGGAAGATAAGCTCTATGAAGCTTATTCCTTTACTCAGTTTGTTTCCTATTTATCAAATCTAGGAGGTCAAGCCTTAGGAGTGTGGCTACTCACAACCAGCAATCAAAATTTTTCTTTTGTTGCAATTGTGAATGCTGGCTTCTTTTTACTATCTTCTCTTATTTTGTTCAAAAATAGAAGAGAATTGACGTATTTGTCTGTAACGGTAGAGAATGAGTCGATTAGTTTACTTCAACAAGTTAAGGCAATCTATGCGGACATGGATGATATCTTTAGGCAAAGAGAAAGTAAATCTTTGTTTAAAATAATCCTTGTCATTTTGGTAATGAATACTTTGGGAGGAGCTGTTGGAGGTATTTATCACTTTTACTTATTAGACCATACTATCTATCATCTCAGCTATGCTCAAGCCCTATTTTTAATTGAATGTGTCAGCTTGGGAGGAGCTATTCTTGGTAGCCTAACTCCCCATGATTATTTTGGAAAATTGTCGTTTTCAAGTTTGCTATCGCTCAATGCAATTCTGTTTGTATTACTTGCTACTGCTAATATTTTAGATTTTTCTCCTCTAGTAGGTGTTGTTTGCTTAGCCTTTGTCATGTATTTGATGTCGAAATCAATGCCTAAATTAGATACTCTGTTACTGTCTAATTTGAGTGCGGATGTATTAGCTCGAAGTAATAATCTTTTGAGTATGATTTTTTCCCTAACATTACCCTTGGGGATGTCTGTATTTTCCTTCTTAGCTTTGCAAGATATCAGGCTTTGTTGGTGGGTGTTTTTGGTAGTGAGTGTGATAGGGTTGATTTTATCACTAGAAAAAAGAAGTTTTTCAGGTAAAAAATTTTAACATAGGAAGATCAGGCTTACTAGAAGGTCTTCCAGATTTGATCCGTGTGACGACTGTGACCTTGATTTCACTTGTTGGGGAAACAGCCATGGCCGGAGCGGTTGGAGCTGGCGGTATTGGTAACGTAGCCATCGCTTATGGATTTAACCGCTACAATCACGATGTGACTATCTTGGCAACCATCATTATCATTTTGATTATCTTTGCAATCCAATTCTTGGGAGACTTCTTGACTAAGTCTTGAGTCATAAATAAAAAGAGCCGTGTGGCTCTTTTTTAGTAATCAGATTTTCTGTGCCAATTTTTTACTCAAGGCTTGTCCAATCAAGGCACCCACTAGGGCTCCGATGACAACACTTGCGATAAATAAAAGGATGGTTCCAGGATTTGGCGCAACCATGATACGGTCGATATACTCTTGTGATTTTCCTCTTGCTAGAAGAGTAGCCATATAGGCTTTGGGCGCAATCCACATAAGTAAAATTGGGCCAGTTGAGCTAAAGGCAAAAATAATGAAAGAAAGGAAGTTCTTTGTTTGGTCCTTGTATTTTCCTAGGTTAGCTACTGCATCTGCTAGCAGACCACAAATAATTCCAGGAAGAAAGGCACCAGCACCGTGTTTAGATCCCAAGAAAAAGAGAGCCATGACAAGGCCGATAGTGGTAATGGCTCCAAATCGCGGAACTTTTGCGACTAGGATCATATAGACGCTGCCACCTACAAGGGCAGTAAAGGCAGGCGCATAAAACATATTTCCAGTTTGGTCAAAGAGATTGCCCAAAAGGACACCAATCCCCATGCAGAGGAAGTAAAGAACTGCAAAAAGCAGTGTAGTTAAGATAGATTTCTTCATGAATTGTCTCCTGATCATTTTTTCACAATTCTCATTGTACCACTGTTTGATGGGATTGTAAATGGATACTAGAAGTTTTTGAAAACGCTTGAAATATGATATAATGGTTTCATAGTTATTTTTAGGGGGATATCATGGGGAGATTTTTAGACTTTGTCTTTAATCGTTTCTTTTTAGGGATGATTGCGACAGCCTTCTTTTGGCTATTAACATTGGCAGGAGGAATTATCCTTGGTCTAGCGCCGGCTAGTGCTACCTTGATGAGCCTGTATGCAGAACATGGTTATAGCTTTCGGGAATACAGTTTGAAGGAGGCGTGGTCTCTTTATAAGCAAAATTTCGTCTCAAGCAATCTGATTTTCTATAGCTTTTTAGGAGTGGATCTAGTTTTGGTATATGGCCTGTATCTCTTGGTGCAATTGCCTCATCAGACTATTGTTCATTTGATTGCGACCTTTTTAAATGTTCTAGTAGTTGCCCTGCTGTTTTTGGCTTATACAGTATCTTTGAAATTACAAGTTTATTTTGACTTGTCTTATCGAAATAGTCTCAAACTATCCTTGATTGGCATCTTTATGAGTCTAGCAGCTGTAGCCAAGGTTCTTCTTGGAACTGTGCTACTTGTGGCAATTGGTTACTATATGCCTGCTCTTCTTTTCTTTGTAGGAATTGGGATGTGGCATTTCTTTATCAGTGATATGTTGGAACCGGTCTATGAAAGTATCCATGAAAAATTGGCGACAAAGTAGGATGAAGCAGTTTTGGCTACATACGCTTCTGCGAACCTACAGTTCAGTTATGATTATTATTATTGCGAGTTTTGCAATCTTACTCTCTTACGCTGACTGGGATTCACGGGAAAAGGAAGCCCAGAGAGTAGCCCAGCGTGTAACTGCTAGAACAGTGAGTGAAATTGAATATTACCATAGAGAGTCAACTCAGATAGCTCAGGCTTTAGTTGAAAATCAAGCTCGTATTGAGGGAATCTATAAATACTTTAGCCTTAGCATGCCAGACTATTTTTACTGGCAATTAGAGCGGAAAGCTTCGCCTTATGTATCAGTCTCTCTGCATGAAAATGTTGATGACCTCTATGTTCGAAATGATTTTGTAACAGGAGTGGCCATTGCTTTTCAAGATTACAAGGAAGTCTATGTTTCTACGAAAGACAAACGTAGCGGAGAAAAAATCAGGGCTGAGGATTTCAAACCAGCAGGAAATAGTTTTGCCATTCCGGTGTCAGATCCAGTGTCAGATCAAGATTTAGGAGTGATTTACATCTCCTTGGATCCTGCTGTTTTATACCATGCCATTGATAATACTAGAGGTCATACTCCGATGGCAGTAACAGTGACCTCACCTTTTGATACGGAGATTTTTCATATTGGTGAAACAGTTGATAAGGAGAGTGAAAATTGGCTTGTTGGCTTAACTTCTCATGGTTATCAGGTTCAGGTGGCAGTTCCCAAAAACTTTGTTTTACAAGGAACAGTGACTAGCTCTGCTTTGATTGTGAGCTTGAGCCTTCTCTTTATTGTCATTCTTTATCTGACTTTGAGGCAGACCTTTGCTAACTACCAAAAGCAGGTAGTGGATTTGGTGGATTCCATTCAGGCTATTGCCCAAGGACAAGAAGGTCTTCGCATTGACACACTTGAAAAGGATCAGGAATTGCTCTTAATCGCGGAGACGACCAATGATATGTTGGATCGATTGGAAAAGAACATCCATGATATTTACCAGTTAGAGCTCAGTCAAAAAGATGCCAATATGCGAGCCTTACAGGCGCAAATCAATCCTCATTTTATGTATAATACGCTGGAGTTTTTGCGTATGTATGCAGTTATGCAGAGTCAAGACGAGTTAGCAGATATCATTTATGAATTCAGTAGTCTCTTGCGTAACAATATTTCTGACGAAAGAGAAACTCTTCTCAAGCAGGAATTAGAATTTTGCCGTAAATATAGTTATCTCTGCATGGTTCGCTATCCCAAGTCCATTGCCTATGGTTTCAAGATAGATCCAGAGTTAGAGAATATGAAGATTCCTAAGTTTACCTTGCAACCACTGGTAGAAAACTATTTCGCGCATGGTGTTGACCATAGACGGACAGATAATGTGATTAGCATCAAGGCTCTTAAACAGGATGGTTTTGTGGAAATTTTGGTGGTCGATAATGGTAGAGGAATGTCGGCTGAAAAGTTGGCAAATATCCGAGAAAAATTAAGTCAGAGATATTTTGAACACCAAGCCAACTACAGTGATCAAAGACAGTCTATCGGGATTGCCAATGTACATGAGCGTTTTGTGCTCTATTTTGGAGACCGTTATGCCATTACTATAGAGTCTGCAGAGCAAGCCGGTGTTCAGTATCGTATTACAATTCAAGATGAGTAGAAAGGGAGAAAATGTATAAAGTATTATTAGTAGATGATGAGTACATGGTGACAGAAGGTCTGAAACGTTTGATTCCCTTTGATAAGTGGGATATGGAGGTCGTCGCAACAGCCAGTCATGCCGATGAAGCCCTAGAATATGTGCAGGAAAATCCCGTCGATGTCATCATTTCAGATGTCAATATGCCCGACAAAACAGGGCTTGATATGATTCGGGAGATGAAAGAAATCTTACCAGCTGCTGCCTATATCCTGCTCTCAGGTTATCAGGAGTTTGATTATGTAAAAAGAGCTATGAATCTTAGTGTGGTGGACTATCTGGTTAAGCCTGTTGATAAGGTAGAGTTGGGAAATCTGCTGGAGAAGATTGCAGGTCAGCTCGGCGAGAGAGGAAAGAAAAGTCAGACCCTCCCTCAAGATTTAGACGAGGCTGGGTTTGTTAGTTATTTAGGAGGTAAGGAGAATTGGTGGATAGGTCTATCCAAGGAGAAACAAGGCTCCTTCACCATTCCCTACTATGTCTTGGGTCAAGACTGGCAGATTTTTATTTCTGATCAACCCCTAGATGGTTTAGTCGTTATTCCCTTTGAAGCTCCCTATCAAAAACACTTTGAACGCTGGAAGCTGAATGCTGAGAAAGCCCTCTTTTACGGTTCTGTAAATCTAAAACAGTCTGAGAGTCTCTTTGCCTACTACGAACCGATTTATAGGGTTATCATTCAGGGGAATCTCAATCAAATCGTGGAAGAGTTGAATCTTTTGGAGAAGGTAGTTCTTGAAAATACACCGCGTGTTCCGATTACTAAACAGCTTTTTATCCAGTTTGTCATGGATGTTTTCCACTTGTTTGAACATCTCAAAGCTGATGATATGACGGACATTGTCAAAACCATTCATGCTATTCAATCCTTCGATGAATTGGTTTCTTATATCAAGGAAACTCTGACCAGCTTTTTCGGTCAATACCGTATGAATGAAAATGTGGTCAGTGTGCTGGAAGTCATTGGTCGTGATTACCAAAAAGAGCTTTCCCTCAAGGATATCAGTAAGGCCCTCTTTATCAATCCTGTCTATCTAGGGCAGTTGATTAAGCAAGAAACCGATTCGACCTTTGCAGAGTTACTAAACAAACAACGTATTAAGGCTGCCCAGCAGCTCTTGCTTTCGACTAGTGACAGTATCGAAGATATTTGTTATGCTGTTGGTTACAGTAACCTTGGATATTTCTATAAAGTTTTCCGAAAATTGTGCGGAAAATCGCCAAAAGCCTACCGAAAACAGGTAGAAACGATACTATAAGATTTGTATTCCTTTACAAAATGTGCTATAATATGAATAATATTATTAGGAGGTTCTATCATGAAAAAGAAACCGATTTATCTATGGGTCTTGCTAATCTTGTCTGCCCTTATTTCAGCTATGTCTCTGTTTGGAATGTTGAGTCCCTTACCTAGCAAAGAAGCTCTTCGTGCCGCTCAGAAACAAGTTGCAGGGGTCAGTGCTCAGCAATTAGAAGACCAGTTTAATTACAACTATGGAGTAGCAGAAGCGTATCATTCTATTTTTAATATGGCCTTGATTGTGCTATCTGCTATTTTAGTGGTCGTAGCGATTGTCTTCCTTATTCGTAAGAATTTGCAATATGCAAACTATACTTACGTTGGCTATGTTTTGTTAGCTATTATCGGTTCGATTTATGGCTATGTTGGTTTACAGGACGCTGTGCAGTTGGTTCAAGATGAGAGCATGCGTTTGACAATGAGTATTGGTTCAAAAGCTGTCAGCATTTTCTATATCGTCATCAATGTTCTCTTCCTAGCCCTTGTCTTCTATAAGATGTGGCGTCAGCAGAAAGCCTTGGCAGAAGAAGCAGAAACAGAAGAAGTTGCTTAAGTATTGACAAAAAAGAACTATCAAGATACAATCTTGGTAGTTCTTTTTCGATAAAAAATAAAATCATGGAGGTACATATGAAGACAATTTCTTTAGTTTATATCAGTCTAAGCGGCAACACTGAAAGTTTTGTGACGCGCTTGAAAGACCATCTCTTGTCCCAGTACGAGGGGATTGAAGTCCAAAAGATTCATATCAAGGATTTGGTTAAGGAAGGTCACGATTTCTATGAAATGGACCATCCCTATGTTGCTTTTTTGCCGACCTACCTAGAAGGTGGGAATGGTGTGGATAACGGAGATGTCGAGATTTTGACAACACCTGTTGGGGATTTTATCGCCTATGGTGACAATGCTAGTAAGTGTTTTGGTGTGGTTGGTTCAGGGAATCGTAACTTTAATAACCAATACTGCCTGACAGCCAAGCAATACAGTCAACGTTTTGGTTTCCCTGTCTTGGCTGACTTTGAAATGCGAGGCATGCTGGAAGATATCAAACGTGTCGCAGCTATTATCGCAGATTTGTATGAGTTGGAAAAGGAAAATTAAAGTCAGTATAAGAGGCACTTGAGATTTTTCAACTGTTTTTTTGAGTATAAACAGTCTTTGAGAACGTAAAAAAGCATAAGTTCAGGTATTCAAAACCTTGTTCTTATGCTTTTTATCATAGAAATATTTGCTGCATTTTCTCTTAAAATGAAACCTTATACTCAATGAAAATCAAAGAGCAAACTAGGAAACTAGCCGCAGGCTGTACTTGAGTACGGCAAGGCGACGTTGACGTGGTTTGAATTTGATTTGCGAAGAGTATTATCTTCATCTCGCGCTTGTCAGTTAACCTGCTTTTCCGATTGCGAGTGCGTAGATAAAGAAGATGGCGAAGCCAAAGAGGAAAATCAATCCCGCAATGGCAAGGTGTTTGAGCCAAGAAGGAAGATTTTTGTTTTCACGTGTTACCAAGGCGTAATTCAAAAGAGCAAAGAAAGGTGTTGTCAGGAAAGAGCCAATCATGGCAAAGCGGAGCATGGTTGAAACCTGACCAGCGAAGAACTTGATAATGATGATACCGATGATAGCAGTGATGGTCATCCAGATGTTCAAAGATTTACGATTGTCTTCTTTTTGACTGATTAGAAGTCGGAGAGATTCCTGATTAACACGAGAATAGCCATCGATAACAGTGATAACTGTTCCAAAGATACAGAGGAAGGCAATAAAGGTAATCAAGTAACGGGACCATTCGCCAAGAACAGAGGCATACATGCCCACGAATTGAGAGATGTATTTGGCTGAAGCAGCTTCAACTGCTTGCCCTGTAGGATATTGAATCAATGCTCCCAGTGCTACAAAGAACACAGCTAGGATAGCTGTTCCGATATAACCAGTGTTAAAGTCAAACAGAGCGTCTTCTGTGTTAAAGTTGACGGTCTTTCTCTTTTCAACTGACCAAAGTGAATTGATGGCTGAAATTTCAATAGGAGCTGGCATCCATCCTAAGAGGGAAACGATGAAGGGGAGAGCTGCCATTTGCCAAGGTGTCTTCTCGACAAAATCAGAACTGTATTCGGGATGCTTGACTGCCGCAATGATAACTGCAAGAACAGTTGCAATGGTCAAAGCAGACATAATCCATTTGACCATGCCGTCTAAAAGTTTGTAGCCTCCAAAGAGTAGCATAGCCCAAATAATTGCAACGAGAATGAGGGACCACTGAGTAATGCTAAGTCCAATCATTGGGAAGGCACTGGCGATGATAGCTGAGCACAGAATGGCAACACCAGCCGTGTTGACCATAGCCGAAAAGACATTGAGGATAAAGAAAATCCAGAGATAGAGTTTTCCTTTTTCGGCATAACCTTCAACCAAAGTCTTTCCAGTATCAGCTGTGTATTCAGCACCAAAACGGAAAAATGGATATTTAAAGACATTGGCTAAGATGACCAAGAGAAGTAGAGACCAACCGTAAGAACCGCCAGCTTGAGTTGAGGATACAATATGGGAACCTCCAACAGCGGCAGTTGCCATTAGGATTCCAGGTCCCATTGCTTTTAGTTTACTTGTCCAGGTTGATTGATTTAAGGAAATAGCTTGTGACATGATAGATGCTCCTTTTTGAATTTTCAGAATAATCTGGATATGTAATCTATATTCTACAAAAAACTTTGAGAAAATGCAAGAATATTTTGAAAAAAGATAGAAAATTACAGAAAATTTACAAAGAAGATCTGAAAATAACTACTATGATAGCAAGGTACAGCAGGGTGAATAAAAACCGAGAAGTTTCTTTCTCGGATTTGCTTATTATGAGGTTCCTATTTTCTATGCTCCAAAAGTTGATTGATATGGTCCACTTTTTTAGCTTCTTTTTTATAAAGAATAACCCAGATGATAAGGTAGACAATCGCAAACTCGATAATGAGCTGGAGGTAGAAATTCCAGTGGAAGGGGAACCAACCTGCTAGGGTTGCTAATGGGATAAAGCCTACTAGCATAAGGAAGAAATGAGTGAGAGTCGCACGGAGTAAGCTCCAGTCACGGCTGAATAAGCGGTTGCCAAAATTGAAGAGAATACCGATAGCTGCCCAAATAAGTGTGCAGTAGAGCAAGACCAGGGCACCGTGAACCTGATGCTGAGCCGTCACTTGGCCGATGAGAGAGTAGGGATTTAGTGGGGCATAAGTACTCGGTGCATAAATGAGTGAAAAGATGATAGAGAGGATGAGGCCGATAAGAACACCGGCAGCTGCATCGTGAAATACTTGTTTTTTCATAGTTCTAATTTCTCCTTGATGGTTTTTAGGTAACGGCGAGAAGAGTAGGTGAAGCTTTCGTTTTTTAGAAAGATTTCTACCAGACCGTTGGGCGTAAGCTTGAGATGAGAGATGGAGTTGATATTGATGATTTCTGATTGGGAAATTTGGATAAAATTGCTTGGCAAGAGTTCAAGAACCTGATAGAGGCGCAAATCAATGGTGTAGGTCTGACTTGCCGTTTCTGCTAGAACCTTCCGATTCTCGATATAGAAGCGTTGAATCTTACCAATCTCAACGAGATAGACCTGATTATCAATTTTCCCTTTGATTTTTTCTGTTCGATCCAGATTTTCTGCAAATTTGATGATTTTTTTGACTTTTTCGGTTTCTTGAGGTGCTTGGACGATCAGCTTTTCCTCCTCGTAAGACTCGCTAATCTGTAGTTCTACTTTCATAAATTTCTCTCCTTGTTTTTCATACAAAATTGTGATCACTTCTTGTACACCTTTATTAAACACTATTTTACGCCCTCTGACAAGGGACTTTGTCTATGTGGAGGGATTTGACTCCTATGTGGCGCTTGCTTTTCTGTCCTATCTGAAATATGGTATAATAGCACTAATCAATTTCTAGGAAAATAGATACAGAAAGGGGCTGAAATATGTCTCATATTATTGAATTGCCAGAGGTGCTGGCAAACCAGATTGCGGCTGGAGAGGTTATCGAGCGTCCAGCTAGCGTTGTTAAGGAGCTGGTAGAAAATGCTATTGACGCAGGTTCTAGTCAGATTATCGTTGAGATTGAGGAAGCTGGTCTCAAGAAAATTCAAATCACTGATAATGGTCACGGAATTGCCCACGATGAGGTAGAGCTGGCTTTGCGTCGTCATGCGACCAGTAAGATAAAAAATCAAGCAGATCTCTTTCGAATTCGGACGCTTGGTTTTCGTGGTGAAGCCTTGCCTTCTATCGCCTCTGTCAGTGTACTGACTCTGTTGACGGCGGTGGATGGTGCAAGTCATGGGACAAAATTAGTCGCGCGTGGGGGTGAAGTTGAGGAAGTCATCCCAGCGACTAGTCCTGTGGGAACCAAGGTTTGTGTGGAGGACCTTTTTTTCAACACGCCTGCTCGTCTCAAGTATATGAAGAGCCAGCAAGCAGAGCTGTCTCATATCATTGATATTGTCAACCGTCTGGGCCTGGCCCATCCTGAAATTTCTTTTAGTTTGATCAGTGATGGCAAGGAAATGACGCGGACAGCAGGTACTGGTCAACTGCGCCAAGCAATCGCAGGGATTTACGGTTTGGCGAGTGCCAAGAAGATGATTGAAATTGAGAATTCTGACCTAGATTTCGAAATTTCAGGTTTTGTGTCCTTGCCTGAGTTAACTCGGGCCAATCGCAATTATATCAGTCTTTTCATCAATGGTCGTTATATCAAGAATTTCCTACTCAATCGTGCTATTCTTGATGGCTATGGCAGCAAGCTCATGGTAGGACGTTTTCCACTGGCTGTCATTCACATTCATATCGACCCTTATCTAGCGGATGTCAATGTGCATCCAACCAAGCAAGAGGTGCGGATTTCCAAGGAAAAAGAACTGATGATCCTGGTTTCAGAAGCTATTGCAAATAGCCTCAAGGAACAAACCTTGATACCAGATGCCTTGGAAAATCTTGCCAAATCGACTGTGCGTAATCGTCAAAAGGTGGAGCAAACTATTCTCCCACTCAAAGAAAATACGCTCTACTATGAGAAAACTGAGCCGACAAGACCTAGTCAAGCTGAGGTGGCTGATTATCAGGTAGAATTGACTGATGAAGGACAGGATTTGACTTTATTTGCCAAGGAAACCTTGGATCAGCTAACCAAGCCAGCAAAACTGCATTTTGCAGAGAGAAAACCTGCTAACTACGACCAGCTAGATCACCCAGAGTTAGATTTAGCTAGTCTTGATAAGGCCTATGACAAGCTGGAGCGAGAAGAATCATCTAGCTTCCCAGAGTTGGAATTTTTCGGACAGATGCATGGAACCTATCTCTTTGCCCAAGGGAGAGATGGGCTCTACATCATAGACCAGCACGCAGCTCAGGAACGGGTCAAATACGAGGAGTATCGTGAAAGCATTGGCAATGTTGACCAGAGCCAGCAGCAACTCCTAGTACCTTACATCTTTGAATTTCCTGCAGATGATGCACTTCGTCTCAGGGAGAGAATGGCACTTTTGGAGGAAGTGGGCGTCTTTCTAGCAGAGTACGGAGAAAATCAATTCATCTTACGTGAACATCCTATTTGGATGGCAGAAGAAGAGATTGAATCAGGCATCTATGAGATGTGCGACATGCTCCTTTTGACCAAGGAAGTTTCTATCAAGAAATACCGAGCAGAGTTGGCTATTATGATGTCCTGCAAGCGGTCTATCAAGGCTAACCATCGTATCGATGACCATTCGGCTAGACAGCTCCTTTATCAGCTTTCTCAATGTGACAATCCCTATAACTGTCCCCACGGACGTCCTGTTTTGGTGCATTTTACCAAGTCGGATATGGAAAAGATGTTTCGACGCATTCAGGAAAATCACACCAGTCTCCGTGAGTTGGGGAAATATTAAACTAAAAGGAAAACTATGTACGAATATCTAAAAGGAATCATTACCAAAATCACTGCTAAATACATTGTCCTTGAAACCAACGGTATCGGTTATATTTTGCATGTGGCCAATCCTTATGCCTATTCAGGTCAGGTTAACCAAGAAGCTAAAATTTATGTGCATCAAGTCGTGCGTGAGGACGCTCATCTGCTTTATGGATTTCGCTCAGAAGACGAGAAGAAGCTCTTTCTCAGTCTGATTTCGGTCTCTGGGATTGGTCCTGTATCAGCTCTTGCTATTATCGCTGCCGATGACAATGCTGGCTTGGTTCAAGCCATCGAAACCAAGAACATCACCTACTTGACCAAATTCCCTAAAATTGGCAAGAAAACAGCCCAGCAGATGGTGCTGGACTTGGAAGGCAAGGTAGTAGTTGCAGGAGATGACCTTCCTGCCAAGGTCGCAGTGCAAGCTAGCGCTGAAAACCAAGAATTGGAAGAAGCAATGGAGGCCATGTTGGCACTGGGCTACAAGGCAACTGAGCTCAAGAAAATCAAGAAATTCTTCGAAGGAACGACAGATACAGCTGAGAACTATATCAAGTCGGCCCTTAAAATGTTGGTCAAATAGGAGTAGAGCATGACAAAACGTTGTTCGTGGGTCAAGATGACCAATCCGCTCTACATCGCCTATCATGATGAGGAGTGGGGCCAACCCCTCCATGATGACCAAGCATTGTTTGAGTTATTGTGTATGGAAACCTATCAGGCAGGCCTGTCTTGGGAAACGGTGCTCAACAAACGCCAACCTTTCAGAGAAGCCTTTCATGGCTATCAAATTCAAGCGGTCGCAGAGATGACAGACACCGAACTGGAAGACTTGCTAGAGAATCCAGCCATCATCCGAAACAGAGCCAAGATTTTTGCTACACGCGCTAACGCCCAAGCCTTTCTACGACTACAGGCAGAGTACAGCTCTTTTGATGCCTATCTTTGGTCTTTTGTTGAGGGGAAAACTGTCGTTAATGATGTTCCCGATTACCGCCAAGCTCCAGCTAAAACCGCTTTGTCTGAGAAATTAGCCAAAGATCTCAAAAAAAGAGGTTTCAAGTTCACAGGCCCAGTCGCCGTCTTGTCTTTTCTACAGGCTGCAGGACTAGTTGATGACCACGAGAATGATTGTGAATGGAAAAGCAGGAATTAGTGTGTACAGGTAACTAGCATATCTGAGAATATAGAAAAAAGCTGAGAAACTTTTCCCAGCTTTATTTGTTATAGTCAAAGCGAATGACTTGTTCCTGTGCATCTACATAGGCGTAGACTCCGAAGGGAACAATGGCTCTTGGAGTTGCGTGTCCGATATTGAGATTATAGACAATCGGGATATTGCTGTCAATAATATCCAATAGTGCCTCTTTATAGTCATCATAGAAAGTTTCATCCATAGGTTTTCCGACCAGGAGTCCACTGATAACCTTGAATATACCAGTGTCCTTTAAAGTCCGTAACATCTTTTTGAAGTCTTCCGGCTCAGGCTTTTCTTCGCTTGTTTCTAGCAAGAGGATTTTTCCTTCCCAGTCTGACAAGTCAGGGAAAAGTTTGTATTTTTGACAGAGCTCCGCGCTATCTGCGTATCGAGAGTTGTCAAAGATATCGTAGAGGGATTCGAGGCAACCACCGAGGATTTTCCCCTCGAACTGTGCATTTCCTTGCAACAAGTCAAAACCGGTATTTGCATGACTGACACGAGGTGTTCCCAGAGCCTTGGGACTGAAGTCAGTTCGTTCCTCATACCAAACGTCACTAGGGCGGATTTCTGAGATTCTTCCAGTCTCAATCAATTCTTTAAAGTAGTGAAGGCTATAGGCTAGCATTTCTTTGTCTAGTTCACAAATATCTGCTAAAAAGGATTGACCATAAAAAGTCTTGATTCCTAGTTTATGCAACATGAGATGGTTCATGGTTGTATCCGAGAAGCCAAGAAAAATTTTTTGTTTGATAACCTTTTTGAGTTGGTCATTTTCAAAAAGATAAGGTAGCAAGCGATAGGTATCGTCTCCTCCAATGGCGCATAGGATCATGTCGATGCTATCATCAGAAAAGGCATGAATCAAATCCTCTGCACGCGCTTCAGGATGTCCCTTGATAAAGTCTAATCCTTTTAACGAATGGGGCAAAAAGATGGGATTGAGTCCCAGGTCCTTGAGACGTTGGACACCCAAGTCCACTTCGTGTTTGACAAAGTCTTCTCCGATAATGCCACTAGATAAACTAACAATACCAATAGTAGAAATCATACCTCATCCTCCTAGAAATAGATTGAGCCTATTTTATCACAAAAGATAAGAGAAAGCTATGTGGGATGTCAGAAGAATACTTTAAAATCAAAAAAGTAAGTGAAAAAGCAACCGCACCTGCAGTTGCTTTTTATACATACTATTAGATTTGTTAGAGTGAAGTCAAAAAAGTGATTCCACCTAAAATAACACCGGCTGAATTTGGAATGATTAGTATCCAATCCTTCTTAGGTTCCTTTGTCCATCCATAAATAACCCAGATTAAGCAAGATATAGCAGCTGATAAAGGTTGAAATGGTTGAGCTTTATTTCCCTGTAAATTAGCGATAATTTGAGGTATGTAGGCAATAAATACTATAATTCCAATAAAGGCACCAATGGAGCCTACGATTCGATTAATTTTTTGTTTTGTCATATTTCCCTCCAATTATAGAGTATCAAAATGATTGTATATAGGCAAGGAATATGCTCATTTGTTGTTATTCTCTGTAAAAAATAGAATAAAATGTTTACATTTATGTTTTATAAAGTATAAATGTACTGAATTTTAGATAGAGTTAAATATTTTTTACATGATTGTTTAAAGATTAAAAAATCATGGTTCTTATGATGTTGAACCATGATATGTTTCCGTTCTTCTTAATAACGTGTTGGTCCTGCACTTGCGCTGCGGATATTCAAGCGTTTCTTGAGATAGAAGCGAAGAGCTAGGAGGGCTGCTCCGATAATAGCCAGTGGCAATGGAGCCAGTACTGGGTTAAGGCTAGCTGGTAGGAAGCTTGTTGCAAAGAAGACAAGCAACCAAAGAAACATAGAAGCTAGGATAACCAGTACAGATTTCCAGAAAGGTGGGCGTTGACTTCGATCCATATCTGGTCCATAGTATTGGTAAACAAAGTAGTACATCAAGTAGAAGGCAAATCCCCCAACCAGTCCAACTAATAAGAGAGTGACAAATCCATAGCCGAAAGCTTGGTCTGCCGCAAAGAAAGTTGTGAGGGCGCTGACGAGGGCAAAGAGGCTAGTGATGAAAAGGGCTGAGTCCATAATCATCAGTTTTGGATCATCATTTTCTTTTGGATGCTCTTTTTCATATTGTTCCTTGACAGTGAAACTATGAGCCCAATGGGTCGGTGCGCCATAGAGGGAACGAGCAGTCGTACCTTTAGATTGCTCCTCAAGGATTTGGGGAATAACTTCCTCAAAAATAGCCTTGATTTCAGCGTCTGTTTTTCCATCTTTGATGAATTGTTGGGTAGCGATGTGGACAAACTCTTGGTTTTTCTTTGTTAATTTTTGTAGATCAATCTGAGACATAGTAACTCCTCTTAGAACCATTTTTTATGGATGAGATAGAGAGTGAGCGAGACACTCATAGCAAAGGCGATAAAGACGATTAACCAGAAGGCATTCGGTTCGCCATTTAGGGGGATTTCATTATCCTTAAAGTTCATCCCGTAGGCAGAAAAGACCATGGTTGGGATGGACATAACGATGGTCACAAGGGCCAAGGTTTTCATGATGTTGTTCTGGTTGTTAGAAATGATAGAGGCGAAGGTTTCTGTCATAGAATGCAAGACGTTTCCATAAATGTCTGCCATCTCGATGGCCTGTTGGGTTTCAATCAGGGTATCTTCAAGCAGGTCTTCGTCCTCAAGGTATTTCTTGATGTTGCTGGTTGAGCTGGTCAATTTCTTAATCACGCGCTCATTTGTTTTGAGGGAGGCCTTGAAATAGACGATGGTTTTTTCCAATTCCATGAGCTCAATCAATTCTTCATTACGAGTTGATTGATGCAGTTGACTTTCGATTTGTTCACTCTTACGGTCGATTGAACGAAGGGCTGTTAGGTAAAGCTCTGCATTGCGATAGAGAATCTGAAAGATAAAACGCGAACGCATGAAAGTGTAGAAATTACGCAATCGACGGTTGATAAAGACATCGAGGACCGGTAATGGTTCCAAACACGTAGTGATAATGGTTTCCTCGGTGATGATAATACCAAGCGGGATGGTGACGTAGTAGGTGCGGTTATTTCTTTCTTCTGTGACCGGCACGTCAACGATAATCAGGGTATACTCGTCTTCAATTGTAATACGAGACATTTCTTCCGCATCGAGCGGTGCCCGAAGGTCAGCAATATCAATATCAAAGGCATTGGCGATTTCGAGTGATTCATTTTGAGTCGGATTAACGAGATTGATCCAAGTACCCGGTTCAAGCGTATCGATCTCTTTAAATTCAGTTGTTGTAGAGAGAAAAACTTGTTTCATATCCCTTATCCTTTCTCATTTTTCAGATTTTTTCACACCGTACTATTATACTACAAAATCAGCCTTTTGGGTAATAGAATCTCACTTTTTTTGGTATAATGGTAAGCAATAATGGACTAGAAAGAACAAAGATGCAAGATAAAATTGTCATTCATGGGGCGCGTGCCCATAATTTAAAAAATATTGATGTGGAGATTCCGCGAGACAAGCTGGTTGTCGTGACAGGCTTGTCAGGTTCAGGGAAATCCAGTCTGGCCTTTGATACCCTCTATGCTGAGGGACAACGGCGCTATGTGGAGAGTTTATCAGCCTACGCTCGTCAATTTTTGGGGAACATGGAGAAGCCTGATGTAGATGCTATTGATGGTCTCAGCCCAGCTATCTCTATCGACCAAAAAACGACTAGTAAAAACCCTCGCTCGACGGTGGGAACAACGACTGAAATCAATGACTATCTGCGTCTCCTCTACGCGCGTGTGGGGACGCCTTACTGTATCAACGGGCATGGGGCTATCAAGGCTTCTTCTGTGGAGCAAATCGTTGATAAGGTTTTGGAGTTGCCAGAACGCCAGCGCCTGCAAATTTTAGCTCCTGTCATCCGTAAGAAAAAAGGCCAACATAAGAGTGTTATTGAGAAGGTTCAGAAAGACGGTTATGTTCGTGTCCGTGTGGATGGGGAAGTTTATGATGTGACCGAAGTGCCAGACTTGTCTAAGAGTAAGCAACACAATATCGATGTCGTGGTTGACCGTATTGTCATTAAGGAGGGTATCCGTAGTCGTCTCTTTGATTCCATTGAGGCAGCCCTTCGTATCGCAGAAGGTTATGTGATTATCGATACCATGGACGATTCGGAGTTGCTCTTTTCTGAGCATTATGCCTGTCCAGTTTGTGGTTTTACTGTCCCAGAGTTAGAGCCACGTCTCTTCTCCTTCAATGCTCCTTTTGGTTCTTGTAGTGAGTGTGACGGCTTGGGCATCAAGCTGGAGGTGGATACTGATTTGGTAGTACCAGATGCCAGCAAAACGCTGCGCGAGGGTGCGCTAGCACCTTGGAATCCTATCTCATCTAACTACTATCCAAACATGCTAGAGCAGGCTATGACAGCTTTTGGAGTGGATATGGATAAGCCTTTTGAGGAATTGTCAGAAGAAGATAAGAACTTGATTCTCTATGGGTCTGATGGCAAGGAATTCCATTTCCACTATGAGAATGAATTTGGTGGCGTGCGCGATATTGACATTCCTTTTGAGGGAGTTGTTAATAATATCAAGCGTCGTTATCATGAAACCAATAGTGACTACACTCGCACCCAGATGCGCCTCTATATGAATGAACTGACCTGCGGAACTTGTCACGGCTATCGTCTCAATGACCAGGCTCTGTCTGTCCGTGTGGGTGGCCAGCAAGGGCCACATATCGGAGAAATTTCAGACCTGTCTATCGCAGACCACTTGGACTTGGTAAGCCAGTTGACTCTATCTGAAAATGAAACCATCATTGCTCGCCCAATCCTCAAGGAAATCAAGGATCGTTTGACCTTCCTTAATAACGTGGGTCTTAACTATCTAACCCTGTCACGTTCGGCAGGAACTCTTTCAGGTGGGGAGAGTCAGCGTATTCGCTTGGCGACCCAGATTGGTTCTAATCTATCAGGTGTGCTCTATATCCTAGACGAGCCGTCAATCGGTCTTCATCAGAGGGACAATGATCGTCTGATTGCCAGTCTCAAAAAGATGCGTGATTTGGGTAATACTCTTATCGTGGTGGAACACGATGAAGATACCATGCGCGAAGCGGATTATCTGATTGACGTTGGTCCCGGTGCAGGTGTTTTTGGTGGGGAAATTGTTGCGGCAGGTACGCCTAAACAGGTGGCTCGCAACAGCAAGTCTATCACAGGCCAGTACTTGTCAGGCAAACGTGCCATTCCAGTGCCAGACGAGCGCCGTCCCGGAAATGGTCGTTTTATCGAAGTGACAGGTGCGCGTGAGAACAACCTGCAAAATGTCACAGCTCGCTTCCCACTAGGAAAATTCATCGCGGTGACAGGTGTGTCAGGTTCAGGGAAATCGACCCTAATCAATAGCATTCTCAAAAAAGCTATTGCCCAGAAGCTCAACCGTAATTCAGACAAGCCTGGTAAATTCAAGACCATCACAGGGATTGAGCATGTAGACCGCTTGATTGACATTGACCAGAGTCCAATTGGACGGACGCCGAGGTCCAACCCAGCTACCTATACAGGAGTTTTTGACGATATACGTGACCTCTTTGCCCAGACAAATGAAGCTAAGATTCGAGGCTACAAGAAGGGTCGTTTCAGTTTCAACGTCAAGGGTGGTCGCTGTGAAGCCTGCTCAGGTGACGGGATTATCAAGATTGAGATGCACTTCTTGCCAGATGTTTATGTAGCTTGTGAAGTCTGCCACGGAACCCGCTACAATAGTGAAACCCTAGAAGTCCACTACAAGGAACAAAATATCTCGCAGGTCTTGGACATGACTGTCAACGACGCGGTAGAGTTCTTCCAACACATTCCGAAAATTCAACGCAAACTCCAGACCATCAAGGATGTGGGGCTAGGCTATGTGACGCTAGGGCAACCTGCTACCACCCTTTCTGGGGGGGAAGCCCAGCGTATGAAACTGGCTAGTGAACTTCACAAACGATCGACAGGAAAATCTTTCTACATTCTGGACGAGCCGACGACAGGGCTTCATACCGAGGATATCGCTCGTTTGCTTAAAGTCTTAGCTCGCTTTGTAGACGATGGCAATACAGTCCTCGTCATTGAACACAATTTAGACGTTATCAAGACAGCAGACCATATCATCGACTTGGGACCTGAGGGCGGTGTCGGTGGTGGAACCATCATCGCAACAGGAACTCCAGAAGAAGTAGCGGCCAATGAAGCCAGCTACACAGGACATTATTTGAAAGGAAAGTTACATCATGAATAAACGTGTACAAGCATTTCTAGCTAAAATGCAAGAAAAAGAACTAGATGGTATCATCATCAATAACCTTAAAAACGTCTATTACCTGACTGGTTTTTGGGGCTCAAACGGAACAGTCTTTATCAGCCGTGACCGTCAGGTCTTGGTGACAGACTCTCGCTATATCATTGCAGCCAAGCAAGAAACCAGTGGTTTTGAGATTGTGGCTGACCGTGATGAATTGGCTGTCATTGCAGGCATTGTTAAGGACATGGACTTGTCTCGAATCGGTTTTGAGGATGAGATTTCGGTCTCTTATTATCACCGTATGCAGGTAGCCTTTGAAGGAATTGACTTGCTTCCACAGACTCAATTTGTTGAAGGTCTTCGAATGATTAAGGATGAAGTGGAGATTGCAGCTATTCGCAAGGCTTGTTCTATCTCAGACCAAGCTTTTCGCGATGCGCTTGACTTTATTAAGCCAGGAAAGACAGAAATTGAGATTGCCAACTTCCTTGACTTCCGCATGCGTGAGTTGGGAGCATCTGGCTTGTCTTTTGACACTATCCTAGCTAGTGGTATCAACTCTTCTAAGCCACATGCCCATCCTATGCACAAACCAGTGGAGCTGGGAGAAGCTATTACCATGGACTTCGGTTGCCTTTATGACCACTATGTCAGTGATATGACACGGACTATCTATCTAGGACATGTTAGCGATGAGCAGGCAGAAATTTACAATACGGTTTTGAAAGCCAATCAAGCCTTGATTGATCAGGCTAAGGCTGGCTTAGGTTTCCGTGACTTTGACAAAATTCCTCGTGATATTATCATCGAGGCAGGTTATGGCGACTACTTTACCCACGGTATAGGACACGGTATTGGACTGGATATCCATGAGGAACCATACTTTAGCCAGACTTCTACAGAAACGATTAAGGCAGGTATGGCCTTGACAGATGAACCAGGTATCTATATCGAAGGCAAATATGGCGTTCGTATCGAGGATGATATCCTGATTACAGAGAAAGGTTGTGAATTGTTGACCCTTGCTCCAAAAGAGTTGATAGTCATTTAGTTATTTGTCAAGAAAAAAGTACGAAAATGACGAAAAAAGTCAAAAAAATTTAAAAATAGGTCGCAAGTCGGATGTTTTTTATGGTATAATAGACTAAACTGATAGTAACATGTAGCGAAAGGGGTAGGTACATGATTAAAATTTATACAGTCTCAAGTTGTACTAGCTGTAAAAAAGCAAAAACCTGGCTCAATGCCCACCAGTTAAGTTATAAAGAACAAAACCTTGGTAAAGAAGGAATTACGAGAGAAGAATTACTGGATATTCTAACCAAAACAGATAACGGAATAGCCAGCATCGTTTCATCTAAAAACCGCTATGCCAAAGCCCTTGGAGTGGATATTGAAGATTTGAGCGTCAATGAAGTCCTCAATCTGATTATGGAAACACCGAGAATTTTAAAGAGCCCAATCCTTGTGGATGAAAAACGCCTACAAGTTGGCTATAAGGAAGACGATATTCGTGCCTTCCTACCACGCTCTGTCCGTAATGTAGAAAATGCAGAAGCACGTTTGCGTGCAGCTCTATAAACATCAAGACTGGGAGCAACTCCCAGTCTTATTTTAATTTCAAAAAGAAAGAAGAAAGAAATGAAAAAAATTGTTCTTGTTAGTCTAGCTTTCCTTTTTGTCCTGGTTGGTTGTGGACAGAAAAAAGAAACTGGACCAGCTACAAAAACAGAAAAGGATACGCTTCAGTCGGCATTGCCAGTTATTGAAAATGCTGAGAAGAATACAGTTGTGACCAAGACTTTGCTCTTGTCTAAGTCAGATGATGGTAGCCAGCAAACCCAAACCATTACGTACAAGGATAAGACTTTTTTGAGCTTAACGATTCAACAAAAGCGTCCAGTCTCTGATGAGTTGAAGACTTATATCGACCAACATGGTGTGGAAGAAACTCAAAAAGCTCTCCTTGAGGCGGAGGAGAAGGATGAGTCCATCGTAGCAGCTCGTAAATTAGCAGGCTTTAAG
Source organism: Streptococcus pneumoniae (assembly GCF_001096185.1). Taxonomy (GTDB): domain Bacteria; phylum Bacillota; class Bacilli; order Lactobacillales; family Streptococcaceae; genus Streptococcus; species Streptococcus pneumoniae_B. The sequence continues at coordinate 290,432 of NZ_CRPU01000001.1, read as the reverse complement.
CTTGAAACCAAATTATTGAGTGCAACGGAACTTCAAACGACGACTAGTTTTGATTTTCAAGTTCTGGATGTCAAGAAGGCTTCCCAGTTGGAATATTTGAAGAATATTGGCTTGGAAAATCTTTTGAAAAATGAACCGAGCAAATATATTTCAGATAGATTGGCAAATGGTGCGACAGAACAGTAGAAAATCCAAATAAATAGACTGCCTGAATTGTAGAACGTAAGGAATTATGCTATAATGGTACTATTCTAAAGAAAGAGGGTGTTAGAATGGGATTTACTGAAGAAACAGTACGTTTTAAATTGGACGATTCCAATAGAAAAGAAATTAGCGAAACTTTGACTGATGTCTATGCTTCGTTGAACGATAAGGGCTACAACCCAATTAACCAAATCGTAGGTTACGTATTGAGTGGAGACCCTGCCTACGTTCCTCGTTATAATAATGCACGAAATCAAATCCGTAAATATGAGCGTGATGAAATCGTTGAGGAATTGGTCCGCTACTATCTTAAAGGACAAGGAGTCGATCTATAATCTATGAGAATTATGGGATTGGACGTCGGTTCAAAAACGGTAGGGGTGGCCATTAGCGATCCGCTCGGTTTTACAGCTCAAGGACTTGAGATCATCCAAATCAATGAGGAACAAGGCCAATTTGGTTTTGACCGCGTTAAGGAATTGGTTGATACTTACAAGGTGGAACGATTTGTAGTGGGCTTGCCTAAAAACATGAACAATACAAGCGGACCGCGTGTGGAAGCTAGTCAAGCCTACGGAGCAAAGCTAGGAGAGCTTTTTGGTTTACCAGTAGACTATCAGGATGAACGCTTGACAACAGTGGCTGCTGAGCGCATGTTGATTGAACAAGCAGATATCAGTCGCAATAAGCGCAAGAAAGTCATTGATAAGTTAGCAGCTCAGCTGATTTTACAAAATTATTTAGATAGAAAATTTTAATATAAAGGAGAGGCTATGTCACACGATCATAACCACGACCACGAAGAACGTGAACTAATCACACTAGTAGATGAGCAAGGAAATGAAACCTTGTTTGAAATTCTTTTGACGATTGATGGAAAAGAAGAATTTGGTAAAAACTATGTTCTTCTAGTGCCAGTTAACGCAGAAGAAGACGAAGACGGACAAGTTGAAATTCAAGCTTACTCATTCATCGAAAATGAAGATGGAACAGAAGGTGAATTGCAACCAATCCCAGAAGACTCAGAAGATGAATGGAACATGATTGAAGAAGTCTTCAACAGCTTTATGGAGGAGTAAAAACGTCCGGGGGACGTTTTTAGCCTGACGCTAAAAATAAAAACCGTCAGTAGGTTAGGGGGATATTTTTACCCCAATTCCTAGAAATTAGAAGAGTTGGAACATCCGGGGGACGTTTTTAGCCCAGCTCTTTGAAATAAAAAAGAACTGGTAAGTCCGGGGGACGTTTTTAGCCTTGCGCTAGAAATTAGAAACGCAGGTAGTCTGGGAGACTGTATCACCCCAACTCCTAGAAATTGGGAAGAGTTGGAACGTCCGGGGGACGTTTTTAGCCTGACGCTAAAAATAAAGACCGTAAGTAAGTCTGGGAGACTGTATCAGCCCAACTCCTAGAAATTGGAAAGAGTTGGAACATCCAGTGGATGTTTTTAGCCCAGCTCCTTGAAATAAGAGAGAGTTGGAACGTCCTGTGGATGTTTTTAGCCCCAGTTAATATTCATAGTTGCTAGTGATTAGCTAACCAGGTGAGAGGTCGGGACGAAAATCCTGGCCTCGTTTTTGTTAGTTATGAGACTTTATTGAGGCAGTTGATTGAACCTGTAATTAAGGAGATGTATATGTTTGAAGTAGAAGAATGGCTCCATAGTCGGATTGGTTTGAATTTTCGATCAGGCTTGGACCGAATGCAACAAGCGGTGGATTTGTTAGGGAATCCCGAGAAGTCTTACCCTATTATCCACGTAACAGGGACTAATGGGAAAGGATCTACCATTGCTTTTATGAGGGAGTTATTTATGGGGCATGGCAAAAAAGTCGCGACCTTTACCTCCCCTCATATCGTCTCCATCAATGACCGAATCTGCATTAACGGGCAACCAATAGCTGACGTAGACTTCATCCGTTTGGCTGATCAGGTCAAGGGGATGGAGAAAACGCTTCTGCAAACCCATGATCAGTTGTCTTTTTTTGAGTTGCTGACCTTGCTTGCTTTTCTCTATTTTAGGGAGCAAGAAGTGGATTTGGTTTTACTAGAAGTGGGAATTGGCGGCTTACTTGACACGACCAATGTGGTAACTGGAGAGATTGCTGTCATCAGCTCCATCGGGCTTGACCATCAGGAGACCTTGGGTGATAGTCTGGAAGCAATCGCAGAGCAGAAAGCTGGTATTTTCAAGGCTGGTAAAAAGGCTGTGATTGCGAAGTTGCCTCCAGAAGCTAGGCTTGTCTGTCAGAAAAAAGCAGAATCTTTAGCTGTTGACCTTTATCAGGCGGGCCAAGATTTTTCAATGCTGAATGGTGATTTTTCAAGTTCTTTGGGAACTTTTTCGCAGCTGAAAATAGGTTTAGAAGGAGCTTATCAGCAGGAAAATGCAGCTTTGGCGTTGCAAACTTTTCTTCTCTTTATGAGGGAAGAAAAGGAAATTGTTGATGAGCAGGCTGTAAGACAGGCTTTAGCGAAAACCTATTGGGCTGGTCGTTTGGAGCGTATTTGTCCTCAGATTTATTTGGACGGTGCTCATAACCTCCCTGCCTTGACTCGCTTGGTTGAGTTTATCAAAGAAAAAGAGCAGGAAGGTTATCGTCCTCAAATCCTATTTGGAGCCTTGAAACGGAAGGATTATCAAGGGATGTTAGGTTACTTGGCTGAAAATTTACCTCAGGTGGAACTCAAGGTGACTGGTTTTGACTATCAGGGGGCTTTGGACGAAAGGGATGTGACAGGTTACGATATAGTTTCTTCTTACCGAGAATTTATCAGCAGTTTTGAAGAAAGAGCAAATACGCAGGACTTGTTATTCATTACAGGGTCTCTCTATTTTATCTCAGAAGTACGAGGCTACTTGCTGGAACGTGAGCAGATAAATTGACCTCTTCTTTTGTCTTTGTTATACTAGGTGAATTGCTGGCTAAGGAAAATCTATTTTTCTAGCATGGCAAGAGAAAGGACATTTATTATGACATTCAAAACAGCAGCACTTTCTATTGTTTCTTTAGCGAGTGTATCTTTGCTAGTTGCTTGTTCCCAAAGAACACAACCAGTTCAACAGCCTGTGGCTCAGCAGCAGGTCCAACAACCTGCTCAACAACCTGCTCAACAGAATACCAATACTGCAAATGCAGGAAGTAATCAAAATCAAGCGGCTCCAGTACAGAACCAACCTGTTGCTCAACCAACTAATATTGATGGGACTTATACCGGTCAGGATGACGGAGACCGTATCACTTTAGTGGTAACTGGAACTACTGGTACATGGACTGAGCTCGAATCTGACGGGGATCAGAAAGTCAAACAGGTCACATTTGATGCAGCAAATCAACGCATGATTATTGGAGATGATGTCAAAATTTACACTGTAAACGGTAATCAAATCGTCGTAGACGATATGGATAGAGACCCATCGGACCAAATCGTTTTAACTAAATAAGACTATGCAAGTAGGAAGGGCTGGATTTTTCAGCCTTTTTACTTTTACCTAGAAAATAATCATAAATACTTGCCTTCTACTGAATACCTGAGTTATACTAGTATCAATTACTTGTTTTTAGCATTCAAAATATCAAGGAGGGGATATGAAATATAGAAAATTTCAATTATTGATGTCCAAGTATGGCTTTAGTCTTTCGATTATGTTACTTGAACTTTGTCTGGTTTTTGGTCTCTTTCTTTATTTAGGACGCATGGCTCCCATTTTATGGATTACTGTCCTCATTCTACTGAGTATCATCACAATCATTTCGATAGTCAACCGTAATACGACTCCTGAGAATAAGGTAACCTGGTTATTAGTAGCCTTTGTGCCAGTATTTGGCCCCTTGCTCTATCTGATGTTTGGTGAAAGGCGATTGTCCAAAAAAGAAATCAAACAACTGAAGAAGCTAGGCTCCATGCATTTCCAAGAAGCAAATAGCCAGCTACTAAAAGAGGAATTAAAAGAAAGTGACAAGGCAGCTTATGGCGTCATCAAGTCCTTATTGAGTATGGATACAAATGCCGATGTCTATAATCAAACTGCCTCTACATTTTTTTCTAGCGGAGAGGTTATGTGGGAAAAGATGGTAGAAGATCTTAAAAAGGCTGAGAAATTTATCTTCTTGGAATATTACATTATAGAAGAAGGTTTGATGTGGAATCGTATCCTAGAAATCTTGGAGCAAAAGGTCGCTCAAGGAGTTGAGGTTAAACTGCTCTATGATGATATTGGCTGTATGGCTACTTTAACAGGAGATTATGCACATCGACTTCGTCAGCTGGGCATCGAGGCCCATAAATTCAATAAAGTTATTCCTCGTTTGACAGTAGCCTATAATAACAGAGATCATAGAAAAATATTGATTGTTGATGGTCAGATAGCCTATACTGGTGGGGTCAATCTGGCAGATGAGTACATTAACCACGTCGAGAGATTTGGTTATTGGAAGGATAGTGGAATTCGCTTAGACGGACTAGCAGTAAAAGCCCTGACACGCTTGTTTTTAACCACTTGGTACATCAATCGAGGAGAGATTAGTGATTTTGATCAATATCATTTAGAAAATCATTCTATCCCAAGTGACGGTTTAACCATTCCATACGGAAGTGGACCCAAGCCAATTTTTCGAACGCAGGTAGGGAAAAAGGTTTATCAGAGTTTGATCAATCAAGCAACGGAATCGGTTTATATTACGACACCTTATTTGATCATAGATTATGATTTAACGGAGACAATCAAAAATGCTGCTATGAGAGGGGTCGATGTTCGAATTATCACCCCTTACATACCAGATAAGAAGTTCATTCAGTTAGTCACGAGAGGGGCTTATCCAGACCTTCTTTCTGCTGGGGTTCGGATTTATGAGTATAGTCCAGGTTTTATTCATAGTAAGCAGATGTTGGTAGACGAAGATTTTGCGGTGGTGGGGACAATCAATCTCGACTACCGAAGTTTGGTACACCATTATGAAAATGCAGTCTTACTCTATAAAACTCCTTCTATAATGGAAATTGCCCGAGATTTTCAAAATATATTTGCAGATTCTCAGGAAGTCTATCCTCATTCTATCAAAACGAGCTGGTATCAAAAACTTGTAAAAGAAATTGCCCAGTTATTCGCCCCTATCTTATAAGAAATCTAGGACTGAGGACACAAACCAGTCCTCTTTTTCTTGCTTTTTACGAATAGAAAGATATAGGGAGGGACGATGCTGACTCAGAAAGAATTGGATTATATCATGTCATTCAAACAGACACATTTACACCGTTTTCGGGAAATTGAAACCTTTGTGAAACTATGCAAAAAATCACTCAAACAGCCATCGCAAGCTGACAATCCTAGGACTTTTTGATATACTAAGACAGATAAATTGAATAGGAGAAACGATATGAGTGTGTATGGTAGAGTAGAAGAAGTTCATCAGGAGAATCGTGAACCTCTAGAATACCAAATCAAACAAGAATTGCATCATCGTGAATCAAGTCGTCTTCCTTTGGTGAAAATTTTACTATGGAGTACGCTTGTAACAGGAATAACTCTAGGAGTACCGCTATTACTCGATTTAATGAGTGCACAAGAAGTGCAGGATTTTTATACAGGTTGGGCGCTTCATCAGACAGGGAAGATTTACAGCGACTATTATGGAAGTCAAGGTTTGCTTTATTATTTGCTGACTTACGTGACTCAGGGCGGATTTTTCTTTGCCATCTTTGAGTGGTTAGCCTTGGTAGCAGGAGGATTTTTCCTCTTTCGATCGGCGGACACCTTGACAGAGCAAGGAGACCAAGCTGGACAAGTAGTGACTATTTTTTACATGCTAGTTACAGGTCTTGCTTTTGGTGGAGGTTATGCGACCCTTTTAGCGCTTCCTTTCTTATTCGCGGCCTTTAGTTTAGTTGCGGCTTATCTAAGCAATCCAAGCCATGATAAGGGATTTGTACGGATTGGGCTGGCTTTGGCGGGCGGATTTTTCTTTGCTCCCTTGTCATCGCTCCTGTTTATTGCTGTAGTGAGTTTAGGCTTGTTGGTTTTTAACCTTGGGCATAGACGCTTTGTGCATGGGTTTTATCAGTTTCTGGCAGTGGCTTTAGGTTTTTCACTTGTCTTTTATCCAACTGCCTACTATAGTGTTGCAACAGGGAGTTTTGGGGATGCCATTAGTGGTATTCGTTATCCTATTGACAGTATTCGCTTTGATTTCACTTCTAAAATTTTAGAGAATATGGCTTTTTATGGCTTGTTGTCCCTTGGTTTGGGATTTGTGGTTTGTATCTTTTTAGGTCTCTTTCAATCTAAATCCTCTAAACTATATGTCATCTCAGTGCCTGCGAGTCTTGTGACAATTTTAGGTTTGATTTTGCTTTTCTTTTCACAAGAGCCTGTGCACGCTTCTTATTTGATGGTCGTCTTCCCTGTTTTCCTACTTTTATTGGTAAGCAATATTAAGAGTCAACAGAGGGGGCGTAGTGTTAGAAGAAGACGAAGAGAAACGCCAGTTAGCCTATGGAGTCGTTTTTTCAAAGGAAATCTATATCTGCCAGTTTTAGGGCTTGTCTATCTTTTGTCTGTGCCTTTTTTGATGAAGTTTGTCCTTTATCCGGTACCTTATCAAGAACGTAATCGTCTTGCTGATTTGGTAAAAGAGGAGACAAATACGGAAGATGCTATCTATGCATGGGATGATACTGCGACTCTTTATCGTAAGAGTGAGCGCTTGTCGCCATCGGCGATTTTGTCTCCCGTGCACTATACAGCAACTGAGGAAAATCGGAATAAGCTACTCAATGACTTGAAAGAAAAACAACCTAAGGTGATTGTGGTAAATGACAAGGTGCCAGTCTGGTCTGAAGTAGAAACACTCTTGAAAGAAAATTACCAACAAGTAAAGACTGATTACTCAGAGTTTAAAGTCTATAAAATCAAATGACAAAATCAATATCTTGTGTATTTTTAAAAATTTTAGGATTTTTGACACAAGATATTGATTTTTCTTTTTAGAGTGGTATAATACTTTTTAGAAAGAACATTTTAGAAAAGAGCATGCATATGATTGCACTAGAAGAAAAAATTACAATTTTGCCAACTCTCTTCGTCGAGAAACGAGATGGGAGACGTGTTGTATTTGATGTGGACAAGATTGACAAGGCTCTCCACAAGGCGGCAGACAAGGTTATGGATGTGACACCCTTGGTCGAAAAACGCCTCAATGCTCTGACCGAGCGAATTGTCACAGAAATTCATAGTCGCTTTCCAAAGGGAGTGAAGATTTATGAAATTCAAAATATTGTAGAACATGAACTGCTTGAAGCCAAAGAATATGCGCTAGCTGAGGAGTATATTACTTATCGGACACAGAGGGATTTTGAGCGCTCAAAAGCGACAGATATTAACTTTAGTATCCATAAACTACTCAACAAAGACCAGGCGGTGGTCAATGAGAATGCCAATAAAGACAGTGATGTCTTTAACACCCAGCGTGATCTGACAGCAGGGATTGTTGGGAAATCAATCGGACTGCAAATGCTTCCTAAGCACGTAGCCAATGCCCATCAAAAAGGGGATATCCACTATCACGATTTGGACTACAGTCCCTATACCCCTATGACCAACTGCTGTTTGATTGATTTCAAGGGAATGTTGGAAAATGGTTTTAAGATTGGAAATGCAGAGGTAGAAAGTCCCAAGTCGATCCAGACTGCGACAGCTCAGATTTCCCAAATTATCGCCAACGTTGCTTCTAGCCAGTACGGTGGCTGTTCAGCTGACCGTATTGATGAAGTTCTGGCGCCTTATGCAGAGAAGAATTACCAAAAACACCTCAAAGATGCGGAAGAATGGGTCTTGCCTGAAAAACGGGAAGATTATGCCTGGAAGAAAACGCAAAAAGACATCTATGATGCTATGCAATCTCTTGAGTATGAAATCAATACTCTCTTCACTTCAAATGGACAAACACCTTTTACTTCGCTAGGTTTTGGTCTAGGAACTAATCGTTTTGAGCGGGAAATTCAAAAGGCTATTTTAAACATTCGCATTAAGGGTCTTGGTTCAGAACACCGTACGGCTATCTTTCCTAAACTCATCTTTACGCTTAAAAGAGGTCTTAACTTGGAAGAAGGGACTCCCAACTACGACATTAAGCAGTTGGCTCTTGAGTGTGCAACCAAGCGGATGTACCCAGACGTCTTGTCTTACGATAAGATTGTTGACTTGACAGGTTCTTTTAAGGTGCCTATGGGTTGCCGTTCGTTTCTTCAAGGGTGGAAGGATGAAAATGGTGTAGAAGTCAATTCAGGCCGTATGAATCTGGGTGTTGTGACGGTTAACCTGCCTCGTATTGCTCTTGAGTCTGAGGGGGACATGAATAAGTTCTGGGAAATCTTCAACGAGCGTATGAATATCGCAGAAGATGCTCTGGTTTATCGTGTCGAACGAACCAAGGAAGCTACACCAGCAAATGCTCCTATCCTCTATCAGTACGGTGCTTTTGGCCATCGTCTAGGTAAAGAAGAAAGCGTTGACCAGCTCTTTAAGAATCGTCGGGCAACCGTTTCGCTGGGCTACATCGGTTTGTACGAAGTAGCGACAGTTTTCTTTGGAAATAGCTGGGAACACAATCCAGAAGCCAAGGAATTCACGCTAGACATCATTCGAGATATGAAACGCCGTGTAGAAGAGTGGTCAGACCAATATGGTTATCATTTCTCTATCTACTCAACACCGTCCGAAAGCTTGACAGACCGTTTCTGTCGATTAGATACAGACAAGTTTGGCTCTATTCCTGATATCACAGACAAGGAATACTACACCAACTCTTTCCACTACGATGTTCGTAAAAATCCAACACCGTTTGAAAAATTGGACTTTGAGAAAGTCTATCCAGAAGCAGGTGCGTCAGGTGGTTTCATCCATTATTGTGAGTATCCAGTCCTCCAGCAAAATCCAAAGGCCTTGGAAGCTGTCTGGGATTATGCTTATGACCGTGTGGGTTATCTGGGGACCAATACTCCAATTGACCGTTGCTACAAGTGTGACTTTGAAGGGGATTTTGAACCAACTGAGAGAGGATTTGCTTGTCCTAACTGTGGCAATAGTGATCCTAAAACAGTGGACGTTGTAAAACGAACTTGTGGCTATCTAGGCAATCCTCAAGCCAGACCTATGGTCAACGGCCGTCACAAGGAAATCGCTGCGCGTGTCAAACACATGAATGGTTCAACGATTAAAATAGCTGGGCATCAAGTAACAAATTAGAAAGAAATGAAATGGGAAAATATCAATTAGACGATAAGGGTCGCGCACAAGTGACCCGTTACCACGAGAAACACTCTAAGGGTGGAGCTGGTAAGAAAGAACGTTTGCTCAGCCTCAGAGAACAATTTTTAAACAAGAATAAGAAAAAATAAAAGTGAGAGTCAACTCTCGCTTTTCTCTTAGTGGGAGGAAAGGATGGAATTACGAAGACCAAGATTAGCAGATAAAGAAACAGTTTTAGAGATGATGGCAGAGTTTGAAAAAAGCCAATCAGCCCATAATGGCGGATTTTGGGATACAGAGAAATTTGTGTATGAAGAATGGTTGGAAACAAATATGCAAAAAGAAATGGGAATAAACTTGCCTGAAAATCGTGTTCCTTCTATTCAATTTGTATCATTTGATGATGTAGGTCGTGCTCTAGGATTTTTGAATCTGCGATTGAGACTGAATGAGGGTTTATTGAATTATGCTGGGCACATTGGCTACTCCATTCGTCCATCAGAAAGAGGCAAGGGTTATGCTAAGGAAACTTTCCGTCAGGGCTTGCAAGTTGCTAAGGAAAAGAACATCAAGAAAGCTCTGGTAACCTGTAGCGTGAATAATCCTGCTAGCAGAGCAGTCATTCTAGCAAATGGTGGGCTCCTTGAGGATGTTCGTGATGGAGTCGAACGTTATTGGATAGAGGTAGCGAATGAATAATCCAAAACCACAAGAATGGAAAAGCGAGGAACTCAGTCAAGGTCGTATCATTGACTACAAGGCCTTCAACTTTGTAGATGGAGAGGGTGTGCGGAACTCTCTCTATGTATCAGGCTGTATGTTTCACTGCGAGGGTTGTTATAATGTTGCCACTTGGTCTTTCAATGCAGGAATTCCCTACACAGCAGAATTAGAAGAACAGATTATGGCAGACCTTGCCCAACCCTATGTTCAAGGATTGACCTTGCTAGGAGGGGAGCCCTTCCTCAATACGGGCATTCTCTTACCTCTCGTTAAACGCATTCGAAAGGAATTGCCAGACAAGGACATCTGGTCATGGACCGGCTACACTTGGGAAGAAATGATGTTGGAGACACAAGATAAACTGGAACTCTTATCACTGATTGACATTCTAGTTGATGGCCGATACGATCGAACTAAGAGAAATCTCATGCTTCAGTTTCGAGGTTCGTCCAATCAACGAATTATCGATGTGCAAAAATCGCTCAAAAGTGGGCAAGTAGTGATTTGGGATAAGCTTAATGACGGAAAAGAAAGCTATGAACAGGTGAAGAGAGAATGAAGAAAAAAGACTTAGTAGACCAACTAGTCTCAGAGATCGAGACGGGGAAAGTCAGGACACTGGGAATATACGGTCATGGGGCTTCGGGTAAATCAACTTTTGCACAGGAATTGTACCAAACCCTAGATTCTACTACGGTAAATTTGCTAGAAACAGATCCTTATATCACCTCAGGACGCCATCTGGTTGTACCAAAGGACTCGCCAAATCAAAAGGTGACAGCCTGTCTGCCAGTGGCGCATGAACTGGCGAGTTTGCGGAGAGATATTCACGCATTGCAGGCAGGTATGGATGTCTTGACGATTGATGAACCTTGGAAACCCAGTGAGGTCTTGTCTGGAGCAAAGCCAATTCTGATTGTCGAAGGGATGTCTGTTGGCTTTTTACCCAAAGAACTCTTTGACAAAACCATCTGTTTCTACACGGATGAGGAGACCGAATTAAAGCGACGCCTTGCTAGAGATACGACTGTGAGAAATCGCGATGCATCCTTTATATTGGCTAGCCATCAGATGAGACGGGAGCAGTATCTGCGATACTATAAAGAAACTGAGTCAAGGGCGGACATTCTAGTGGACCAATCAGAAGGTAAATTTGAGGTCAAGAGGAGTCAGTTTATATAGAAGAAAATCCCTAATTTTAAAAAGAAAAATAGGAAAACAGTTTCATCGTAAAAAAACGAAAAAAACCTAACAAATTCCTTGCAATCGCAGGGGCTTTGTGTTATTCTATTATGGTGCTGTAAATTACAGCCTTAGCTTTGATGCAAGAGGTTGCGACACGCTCGGTTGCATTGCCACGCAACACCGCGTCGGTTTTCTTGTGGAGCTAGCCTATTATCTTAAATAGACGAAAAGGAGAAAAAGATGGCAAACAAAAAAATCCGTATCCGTTTGAAAGCTTACGAACACCGTACGCTTGACACAGCGGCTGCAAAAATCGTAGAATCAGCTACTCGTACAGGTGCACAAGTTGCAGGTCCAATCCCACTTCCAACTGAACGTAGCCTCTACACAATCATTCGTGCGACTCACAAATATAAAGACTCTCGCGAACAATTTGAAATGCGTACACACAAACGTTTGATCGATATCGTTAACCCAACTCAAAAAACAGTTGATGCTTTGATGAAATTGGATCTTCCAAGTGGTGTAAACGTAGAAATCAAACTTTAATCTAAAATATAAAAGAGCAGAGGCTGGTGTTTCAATCTAATTGAACACGGGCTAAACTCGGTGTGAAAAAGATAAACTTCCTCGTGTCTGCTAGACGCTGCGTCAGTTTTCTATTTTCACTTTGAGTTTGACGCCCTTTGTATCTTAGACTTGAGCATAAAAAACGCTCGTTAAAAACTTTTTGAATAAAAAAATATAGAAAAGGAACTATTTTCTCATGACAAAAGGAATCTTAGGGAAAAAAGTGGGAATGACTCAAATCTTCACTGAAGCTGGCGAATTGATCCCTGTAACAGTTATTGAAGCAACTCCAAACGTTGTTCTTCAAGTTAAAACTGTTGAAACAGACGGATACAACGCTATCCAAGTTGGTTTCGATGACAAACGCGAAGTATTGAGCAACAAACCTGCTAAAGGACATGTAGCGAAAGCTAACACGGCTCCTAAGCGCTTCATTCGTGAATTCAAAAACGTTGAAGGCTTGGAAGTTGGTGCTGAAATCACAGTTGAAACATTCGCAGCTGGAGACGTTGTTGACGTAACTGGTACTTCTAAAGGTAAAGGTTTCCAAGGTGTTATCAAACGCCACGGACAATCACGTGGACCAATGGCTCACGGTTCTCGTTACCACCGTCGTCCAGGTTCTATGGGACCTGTTGCACCTAACCGCGTATTCAAAGGTAAAAACCTTGCAGGACGTATGGGTGGTGACCGCGTAACAATTCAAAACCTTGAAGTTGTACAAGTTGTTCCAGAAAAGAACGTTATCCTTATCAAAGGTAACGTACCAGGTGCTAAGAAATCTCTTATCACTATCAAATCAGCAGTTAAAGCTGGTAAATAATAAAGAAAGGGGAAATCAGTCACAATGGCAAACGTAACATTATTTGACCAAACTGGTAAAGAAGCTGGCCAAGTTGTTCTTAACGATGCAGTATTTGGTATTGAACCAAATGAATCAGTTGTGTTTGATGTGATCATCAGCCAACGCGCAAGCCTTCGTCAAGGAACACACGCTGTTAAAAACCGCTCTGCAGTATCAGGTGGTGGACGCAAACCATGGCGTCAAAAAGGAACTGGACGTGCTCGTCAAGGTTCTATCCGCTCACCACAATGGCGTGGTGGTGGTGTTGTCTTCGGACCAACTCCACGTTCATACGGCTACAAACTTCCACAAAAAGTTCGTCGCCTAGCTCTTAAATCAGTTTACTCTGAAAAAGTTGCTGAAAACAAATTTGTAGCCGTTGATTCTCTTGAATTTACAGCTCCAAAAACTGCTGAATTTGCAAAAGTTCTTGCAGCATTGAGCATCGATTCTAAAGTTCTTGTTATCCTTGAAGAAGGAAATGAATTCGCAGCTCTTTCAGCTCGTAACCTTCCAAACGTGAAAGTTGCAACTGCTACAACTGCAAGTGTTCTTGACATCGCAAATAGCGACAAACTTCTTGTCACACAAGCAGCTATCTCTAAAATCGAGGAGGTTCTTGCATAATGAATTTGTATGATGTTATCAAAAAACCTGTCATCACTGAAAGCTCAATGGCTCAACTTGAAGCAGGCAAATATGTATTTGAAGTTGACACTCGTGCACACAAACTTTTGATCAAGCAAGCTGTTGAAGCTGCTTTCGAAGGTGTTAAAGTTGCCAACGTTAACACAATCAACGTAAAACCAAAAGCTAAACGTGTTGGACGTTACACTGGTTTTACTAACAAAACTAAAAAAGCTATCATCACACTTACAGCTGATTCTAAAGCAATCGAGTTGTTTGCTGCTGAAGCTGAATAATCTAAGGAGGAAATATCGTGGGAATTCGTGTTTATAAACCAACAACAAACGGTCGCCGTAATATGACTTCTTTGGATTTCGCTGAAATCACAACAAGCACTCCTGAAAAATCATTGCTTGTTGCATTGAAGAGCAAGGCTGGTCGTAACAACAACGGTCGTATCACAGTTCGTCACCAAGGTGGTGGACACAAACGTTTCTACCGTTTGGTTGACTTCAAACGTAACAAAGACAACGTTGAAGCAGTTGTTAAAACAATCGAGTACGATCCAAACCGTTCTGCAAACATCGCTCTTGTACACTACACTGACGGTGTGAAAGCATACATCATCGCTCCAAAAGGTCTTGAAGTAGGTCAACGTATCGTTTCAGGTCCAGAAGCAGATATCAAAGTCGGAAACGCTCTTCCACTTGCTAACATCCCAGTTGGTACTTTGATCCACAACATCGAGTTGAAACCAGGTCGTGGTGGTGAATTGGTACGTGCTGCTGGAGCATCTGCTCAAGTATTGGGTTCTGAAGGTAAATACGTTCTTGTTCGTCTTCAATCAGGTGAAGTTCGTATGATTCTTGGAACTTGCCGTGCTACAGTTGGTGTTGTCGGAAACGAACAACATGGACTTGTAAACCTTGGTAAAGCAGGACGTAGCCGTTGGAAAGGTATCCGCCCAACAGTTCGTGGTTCTGTAATGAACCCTAACGATCACCCACACGGTGGTGGTGAAGGTAAAGCACCAGTTGGTCGTAAAGCACCATCTACTCCATGGGGTAAACCTGCTCTTGGTCTTAAAACTCGTAACAAGAAAGCGAAATCTGACAAACTTATCGTTCGTCGTCGCAACGAGAAATAATATTAAACTAGTCGCTTAAGCAACTAGTAAATCCGCCAGCTCGGTAGCGCTCCATAGGAGCGCAAGCCGCTGTGGTACAACATTTAAAGGAGAAAATATAAAAATGGGACGCAGTCTTAAAAAAGGACCTTTCGTCGATGAGCATTTGATGAAAAAAGTTGAAGCTCAAGCTAACGACGAAAAGAAAAAAGTTATTAAAACTTGGTCACGTCGTTCAACGATCTTCCCAAGTTTCATTGGTTACACTATTGCAGTTTATGACGGACGTAAACACGTACCTGTTTACATCCAAGAAGACATGGTAGGTCACAAACTTGGTGAATTTGCACCAACTCGTACTTACAAAGGTCACGCTGCAGACGACAAGAAAACACGTAGAAAATAAGGAGAACATAAATGGCAGAAATTACTTCAGCTAAAGCAATGGCTCGTACAGTACGTGTTTCACCTCGTAAATCACGTCTTGTTCTTGATAACATCCGTGGTAAAAGCGTAGCCGATGCAATCGCAATCTTGACATTCACTCCAAACAAAGCTGCTGAAATCATCTTGAAAGTTTTGAACTCAGCTGTAGCTAACGCTGAAAACAACTTTGGTTTGGATAAAGCTAACTTGGTAGTATCTGAAGCATTCGCAAACGAAGGACCAACTATGAAACGTTTCCGTCCACGTGCGAAAGGTTCAGCTTCACCAATCAACAAACGTACAGCTCACATCACTGTAGCTGTTGCAGAAAAATAAGGAGGTAAAATCGTGGGTCAAAAAGTACATCCAATTGGTATGCGTGTCGGCATCATCCGTGATTGGGATGCCAAATGGTATGCTGAAAAAGAATACGCGGATTACCTTCATGAAGATCTTGCAATCCGTAAATTCGTTCAAAAAGAACTTGCTGACGCAGCAGTTTCAACTATCGAAATCGAACGCGCAGTAAACAAAGTTAACGTTTCACTTCACACTGCTAAACCAGGTATGGTTATCGGTAAAGGTGGTGCAAACGTTGATGCACTCCGTGCAAAACTTAACAAATTGACTGGAAAACAAGTACACATCAACATCATCGAAATCAAACAACCTGATTTGGATGCTCACCTTGTAGGTGAAGGTATTGCTCGTCAATTGGAGCAACGTGTTGCTTTCCGTCGTGCACAAAAACAAGCAATCCAACGTGCAATGCGTGCTGGAGCAAAAGGAATCAAAACTCAAGTATCAGGTCGTTTGAACGGTGCAGATATCGCCCGTGCTGAAGGATACTCTGAAGGAACTGTTCCACTTCACACACTTCGTGCAGATATCGATTACGCTTGGGAAGAAGCAGATACTACATACGGTAAACTTGGTGTTAAAGTATGGATCTACCGTGGTGAAGTTCTTCCAGCTCGCAAAAACACTAAAGGAGGTAAATAACCAATGTTAGTACCTAAACGTGTTAAACACCGTCGTGAATTCCGTGGAAAAATGCGCGGTGAAGCAAAAGGTGGAAAAGAAGTAGCATTCGGTGAATACGGTCTTCAAGCTACAACTAGCCACTGGATCACTAACCGCCAAATCGAAGCTGCTCGTATCGCCATGACTCGTTACATGAAACGTGGTGGTAAAGTTTGGATTAAAATCTTCCCACACAAATCATACACTGCTAAAGCTATCGGTGTGCGTATGGGATCTGGTAAAGGGGCACCTGAAGGTTGGGTAGCACCAGTTAAACGTGGTAAAGTGATGTTCGAAATCGCTGGTGTATCTGAAGAGATCGCTCGTGAAGCGCTTCGTCTTGCTAGCCACAAATTGCCAGTTAAATGTAAATTCGTAAAACGTGAAGCAGAATAAGGAGAAGGCATGAAACTTAATGAAGTAAAAGAATTTGTTAAAGAACTTCGTGGTCTTTCTCAAGAAGAACTCGCGAAGCGCGAAAACGAATTGAAAAAAGAATTGTTTGAACTTCGTTTCCAAGCTGCTACTGGTCAATTGGAACAAACAGCTCGCTTGAAAGAAGTTAAAAAACAAATCGCTCGTATCAAAACAGTTCAATCTGAAGCGAAATAATAGACTAGGGAAGGAGAAATTTCAATGGAACGCAATAATCGTAAAGTTCTTGTTGGACGTGTTGTATCTGACAAAATGGACAAGACAATCACAGTTGTAGTTGAAACAAAACGTAACCACCCAGTCTATGGTAAACGTATTAACTACTCTAAAAAATACAAAGCTCATGATGAAAACAATGTTGCCAAAGAAGGCGATATCGTACGTATCATGGAAACTCGCCCGCTTTCAGCTACAAAACGTTTCCGTCTTGTAGAAGTTGTTGAAGAAGCGGTCATCATCTAATCAAACCTGAAAGGAGAAAACTGAAATGATTCAAACAGAAACTCGTTTGAAAGTCGCAGACAACAGCGGTGCTCGCGAAATCTTGACTATCAAAGTTCTTGGTGGTTCAGGACGTAAATTTGCAAACATCGGTGATGTTATCGTGGCATCTGTAAAACAAGCTACTCCTGGTGGTGCGGTTAAAAAAGGTGACGTTGTTAAAGCAGTTATCGTTCGTACTAAATCAGGTGCTCGTCGTGCTGATGGTTCATACATCAAATTTGACGAAAACGCAGCAGTTATCATCCGTGAAGATAAAACTCCTCGCGGAACACGTATCTTTGGCCCAGTTGCACGTGAATTGCGTGAAGGTGGCTTCATGAAGATCGTGTCACTTGCTCCA
This sequence comes from Streptococcus pneumoniae, assembly GCF_001096185.1. GTDB lineage: Bacteria > Bacillota > Bacilli > Lactobacillales > Streptococcaceae > Streptococcus > Streptococcus pneumoniae_B. The sequence goes on along the minus strand of NZ_CRPU01000001.1, from coordinate 273,178 downwards.
GAAGTACTTTAATTTTTAGAAACAAACTAGTCCCCTGGATTTACCTCCAGGGTGCCCTTATGGGCGTAAGAAAAATCAAGGAGAAACCTAATGTTTGTAAAAAAAGGCGACAAAGTTCGCGTAATCGCTGGTAAAGATAAGGGAACAGAAGCTGTTGTCCTTACTGCCCTTCCAAAAGTAAACAAAGTTATCGTTGAAGGTGTTAACATCGTTAAGAAACACCAACGTCCAACTAACGAGCTTCCTCAAGGTGGTATCATCGAGAAAGAAGCAGCTATCCACGTATCAAACGTTCAAGTTTTGGACAAAAATGGTGTGGCTGGTCGTGTTGGTTACAAATTTGTAGACGGTAAAAAAGTTCGCTACAACAAAAAATCAGGCGAAGTACTTGATTAATCACGAAGGAAAGGAGAAGTATAATGGCAAATCGTTTAAAAGAAAAATATCTTAATGAAGTAGTTCCTGCTTTGACAGAACAATTCAACTACTCATCAGTGATGGCTGTGCCTAAAGTAGATAAGATCGTTTTGAACATGGGTGTTGGTGAAGCTGTATCAAACGCTAAAAGCCTTGAAAAAGCTGCTGAAGAATTGGCACTTATCTCAGGTCAAAAACCACTTATCACTAAAGCTAAAAAATCAATCGCCGGCTTCCGTCTTCGTGAAGGTGTTGCGATCGGTGCAAAAGTTACCCTTCGTGGTGAACGTATGTACGAATTCTTGGATAAATTGGTTTCAGTTTCACTTCCACGTGTGCGTGACTTCCACGGTGTTCCAACAAAGTCATTTGATGGACGCGGAAACTACACACTTGGTGTGAAAGAACAATTGATCTTCCCAGAAATCAACTTCGATGACGTTGACAAAACTCGTGGTCTTGACATCGTTATCGTAACAACTGCTAACACTGACGAAGAGTCACGTGCATTGCTTACAGGCCTTGGAATGCCTTTTGCAAAATAATATAGGAGGTATAACTAATGGCTAAAAAATCTATGATTGCTAAGAACAAACGCCCAGCGAAGTTCTCTACTCAAGCATACACTCGCTGTGAACGTTGTGGACGTCCACACTCAGTTTACCGCAAGTTTAAACTTTGCCGTGTTTGCTTCCGTGAATTAGCTTACAAAGGACAAATCCCAGGCGTTACCAAAGCATCTTGGTAATTCTAACTTTCAATCCCGTCGTGATTCGTCGTTATCTGCTTTTGCCTAACTCAAGTTATGCCTGCAAGCAGATGCCTAGACTCACTTAGGAATTGAAACCTAGAAACATATTCTGAGCCTAGCTCAATCATTAACTAGCAAGTGCAACTTGCAAACTACTAGTAAGAGGAGAAAAACAAAATGGTTATGACTGACCCAATCGCAGACTTCCTAACTCGTATTCGTAACGCTAACCAAGCGAAACACGAAGTACTTGAAGTACCTGCATCAAACATCAAAAAAGGGATTGCTGAAATCCTTAAACGCGAAGGTTTTGTAAAAAACGTTGAAATCATCGAAGATGACAAACAAGGCATCATCCGTGTATTCCTTAAATACGGGCCAAACGGTGAAAAAGTTATCACTAACTTGAAACGTGTTTCTAAACCAGGACTTCGTGTCTACAAAAAACGTGAAGACCTTCCAAAAGTTCTTAACGGACTTGGAATTGCTATCCTTTCAACTTCTGAAGGTTTGCTTACTGATAAAGAAGCACGCCAAAAGAATGTTGGTGGAGAAGTTATCGCTTACGTTTGGTAATATTTAGCTCCCAATTTCTTTGTGACTCTTCGTTATCATCTCTTGCCTAACCCAAAAAAATTATGCCTGCGAGACGATGCCTAGATTCACTTTGAAATTGAAACCTAAATGTTCCTTCAAATCGAGAAATCGATTTAACCCCGTGAAAACTGGCCGTTATGGCCTGACAATTTAACAGGAGAAAATAAACATGTCACGTATTGGTAATAAAGTTATCGTGTTGCCTGCTGGTGTTGAAATCACTAACAATGACAACCTTGTAACTGTAAAAGGACCTAAAGGAGAACTTACTCGTGAGTTCTCAAAAGATATTGAAATCCGTGTGGAAGGTACTGAAGTAACTCTTCACCGTCCAAACGATTCAAAAGAAATGAAAACTATCCACGGAACTACTCGTGCTCTTTTGAACAACATGGTTGTTGGTGTATCAGAAGGATTCAAGAAAGAACTTGAAATGCGCGGGGTTGGTTACCGTGCACAACTTCAAGGATCTAAACTTGTTTTGGCTGTTGGTAAATCTCATCCAGACGAAGTTGAAGCTCCAGAAGGAATTACTTTTGAACTGCCAAACCCAACAACAATCGTTGTTAGCGGAATTTCAAAAGAAGTAGTTGGTCAAACAGCTGCTTACGTACGTAGCCTTCGTTCACCAGAACCATATAAAGGTAAAGGTATCCGTTACGTTGGTGAATTCGTTCGCCGTAAAGAAGGTAAAACAGGTAAATAATGTTGAGTGGTTGAGTCTCAACCACCAACCTATTTTCCAACTTTGTGCATAGCACACGATTTAAAACTAAAGAGGTGAAAACTGTGATTTCAAAACCAGATAAAAACAAACTCCGCCAAAAACGCCACCGTCGCGTTCGCGGAAAACTCTCTGGAACTGCTGATCGCCCACGTTTGAACGTATTCCGTTCTAATACAGGCATCTACGCTCAAGTGATTGATGACGTAGCGGGTGTAACGCTCGCAAGTGCTTCAACTCTTGACAAAGAAGTTTCAAAAGGAACTAAAACTGAACAAGCCGTTGCTGTCGGTAAACTCGTTGCAGAACGTGCAAACGCTAAAGGTATTTCAGAAGTGGTGTTCGACCGCGGTGGATATCTATATCACGGACGTGTGAAAGCTTTGGCTGATGCAGCTCGTGAAAACGGATTGAAATTCTAATAGGAGGACACTAGAAAATGGCATTTAAAGACAATGCAGTTGAATTAGAAGAACGCGTAGTTGCTGTCAACCGTGTTACAAAAGTTGTTAAAGGTGGACGTCGTCTTCGTTTCGCAGCTCTTGTTGTTGTTGGTGACCACAACGGTCGCGTAGGATTTGGTACTGGTAAAGCTCAAGAAGTTCCAGAAGCAATCCGTAAAGCAGTAGACGATGCTAAGAAAAACTTGATCGAAGTTCCTATGGTTGGAACAACAATCCCACATGAAGTTCTTTCAGAATTCGGTGGAGCTAAAGTATTGTTGAAACCTGCTGTAGAAGGTTCTGGAGTTGCCGCTGGTGGTGCAGTTCGTGCCGTTGTGGAATTGGCAGGTGTGGCAGATATTACATCTAAATCACTTGGTTCTAACACTCCAATCAACATTGTTCGTGCAACTGTTGAAGGTTTGAAACAATTGAAACGCGCTGAAGAAGTTGCTGCCCTTCGTGGTATTTCAGTTTCTGATTTGGCATAAGAAAGGGGATAAAATGGCTCAAATTAAAATTACTTTGACTAAGTCTCCAATCGGACGCATTCCATCACAACGTAAAACTGTTGTAGCACTTGGACTTGGCAAATTGAACAGCTCTGTTATTAAAGAAGACAACGCTGCTATCCGTGGTATGATCACTGCAGTATCTCACTTGGTAACAGTTGAAGAAGTAAACTAATGAATTTTTAGGGGATGTGCACTATACCATCCCCTAAAACTAGATATAGTCATCTATGATGACGTCGTATAGGCGAGTTGATGGGGGGGACAACCTTTTCTCCCTTATCGGCGCTAGCATTTTACAAAAGAGGAGAAAATAAAAATGAAACTTCATGAATTGAAACCTGCAGAAGGTTCTCGTAAAGTACGTAACCGCGTTGGTCGTGGTACTTCATCAGGTAACGGTAAAACATCTGGTCGTGGTCAAAAAGGTCAAAAAGCTCGTAGCGGTGGCGGAGTTCGCCTTGGTTTTGAAGGTGGACAAACTCCATTGTTCCGTCGTCTTCCAAAACGTGGATTCACTAACATCAACGCTAAAGAATACGCAATTGTGAACCTTGACCAATTGAACGTCTTTGAAGATGGTGCTGAAGTAACTCCAGTTGTTCTTATCGAAGCAGGAATTGTTAAAGCTGAAAAATCAGGTATTAAAATTCTTGGTAACGGTGAGTTGACTAAGAAATTGACTGTGAAAGCAGCTAAATTCTCTAAATCAGCTGAAGAAGCTATCACTGCTAAAGGTGGTTCAGTAGAAGTCATCTAAGAGAGGTGACCTATGTTTTTTAAATTATTAAGAGAAGCTCTTAAAGTCAAGCAAGTTCGATCAAAAATTTTATTTACAATTTTTATCGTTTTGGTCTTTCGTATCGGGACTAGCATTACAGTTCCTGGTGTGAATGCCAATAGTTTGAATGCTTTAAGTGGATTATCCTTCTTAAACATGTTGAGCTTGGTCTCAGGGAATGCTCTAAAAAACTTTTCGATTTTTGCCCTAGGAGTTAGTCCTTATATCACTGCTTCTATCGTTGTCCAACTCTTGCAAATGGATATTTTACCCAAGTTTGTAGAGTGGGGTAAACAAGGGGAAGTAGGTCGAAGAAAATTGAATCAAGCTACTCGTTATATTGCTCTTGGTCTAGCCTTTGTGCAATCTATCGGGATTACAGCTGGTTTTAATACCTTGGCTGGAGCTCAATTGATTAAAACTGCTTTAACTCCACAAGTTTTTCTGACGATTGGTATCATCTTAACAGCTGGTAGTATGATTGTCACTTGGTTGGGTGAGCAAATTACAGATAAGGGATACGGAAACGGTGTTTCCATGATTATCTTTGCCGGGATTGTTGCCTCAATCCCAGAGATGATTCAGGGCATCTATGTGGACTACTTTGTGAACGTCCCAAGTAGCCGTATCAACTCATCTATCATTTTCGTAATCATTTTGATTATTACTGTATTGTTGATCATTTACTTTACAACTTATGTTCAACAAGCAGAATACAAAATTCCAATCCAATATACTAAGGTTGCACAAGGTGCTCCATCTAGCTCTTACCTCCCATTGAAGGTAAACCCTGCTGGAGTTATCCCTGTTATCTTTGCCAGTTCGATTACTGCAGCGCCTGCGGCTATTCTTCAGTTTTTGAGCGCCACAGGTCATGATTGGGCTTGGGTAAGGGTAGCACAAGAGATGTTGGCAACCACTTCTCCAACTGGTATTGCCATGTATGCTTTGTTGATTATTCTCTTTACATTCTTCTATACGTTTGTACAGATTAATCCTGAAAAAGCGGCAGAGAACCTACAAAAGAGCGGTGCCTATATCCATGGAGTTCGTCCTGGTAAAGGTACAGAAGAATATATGTCTAAACTTCTTCGTCGTCTTGCAACGGTTGGTTCCCTCTTCCTTGGTGTGATTTCCATTTTGCCGATTGCAGCTAAAGATGTATTTGGTCTTTCTGATGTTGTTGCCTTTGGGGGAACAAGTCTTTTGATCATTATCTCTACAGGTATCGAAGGAATCAAGCAATTGGAAGGTTACCTATTGAAACGTAAGTATGTTGGTTTCATGGATAGAACAGAATAAAAGTATTTACTGATACTCTTCGAAAATCTCTTCAAACCACGTCAGCTTTATCTGCAACCTCAAAGCAGTGCTTTGAGCAATCTGCGGCTAGTTTCCTAGTTTGCTCTTTGATTTTCATTGAGTATGAATCAGTAAATGCTGAGGGAGTGGAGGTTTAAACTCTGACATTTGTGAGAGTTTGGTCTCCCCTCTTCTATTTTGTTTTTAAATAGGGGTGAAAAGACTTTTTGCTTCTATTTAAAAATAAAATAAGGAGATCAGATCATGAATCTTTTGATTATGGGCTTACCTGGTGCAGGTAAGGGAACTCAAGCAGCAAAAATCGTAGAACAATTTCATGTTGCACATATCTCAACAGGTGATATGTTCCGTGCTGCTATGGCAAATCAAACTGAAATGGGTGTTCTTGCTAAGTCATACATTGACAAGGGTGAATTGGTTCCTGACGAAGTTACAAATGGAATCGTAAAAGAACGTCTTTCACAAGATGATATTAAAGAAACAGGATTCTTGTTGGATGGTTACCCACGTACAATCGACCAAGCTCATGCCTTGGACAAAACATTGGCGGAACTTGGCATCGAACTAGAAGGTGTCATCAACATTGAAGTGAATCCAGATAGCCTCTTGGAACGTTTGAGTGGTCGTATCATCCACCGCGTAACTGGAGAAACTTTCCACAAGGTCTTTAACCCACCAGTTGACTATAAAGAAGAAGATTACTACCAACGTGAAGATGATAAACCTGAGACAGTAAAACGTCGTTTGGACGTTAATATTGCTCAAGGAGAACCAATCATTGCTCACTATCGTGCCAAAGGTTTGGTTCATGACATCGAAGGTAATCAAGATATCAATGATGTCTTCTCAGATATCGAAAAAGTATTGACAAATTTGAAATAAAGCGTTTTTCACACTTGCAAAAATCCGCTACAAATGTTATACTGAGATAGTCTGACTTATAATTGTTGTCTCTGTGTTTAGAGGCATCGAATCGAAATTTATGGAGGTGCTTTTGCGTGGCAAAAGACGATGTGATTGAAGTTGAAGGCAAAGTAGTTGATACAATGCCGAATGCAATGTTTACGGTTGAACTTGAAAATGGACATCAGATTTTAGCAACAGTTTCTGGTAAAATTCGTAAAAACTATATTCGTATTTTAGCGGGAGATCGTGTTACTGTCGAAATGAGTCCATATGACTTGACACGTGGACGTATCACTTACCGCTTTAAATAATCGAAAAACTTGGAGGGATAAGAAATGAAAGTAAGACCATCGGTCAAACCAATTTGCGAATACTGTAAAGTTATTCGTCGTAATGGTCGTGTTATGGTAATTTGCCCAGCAAATCCAAAACACAAACAACGTCAAGGATAAGATAGAAAGGAGAAAACATGGCTCGTATTGCTGGAGTTGACATTCCAAATGACAAACGCGTAGTAATCTCATTGACTTATGTTTATGGTATCGGACTTGCAACATCTAAGAAAATTTTGGCTGCTGCTGGAATCTCAGAAGATGTTCGTGTACGTGATCTTACATCAGATCAAGAAGATGCTATCCGTCGTGAAGTGGATGCAATCAAAGTTGAAGGTGACCTTCGTCGTGAAGTAAACTTGAACATCAAACGTTTGATGGAAATCGGTTCATACCGTGGTATCCGTCACCGTCGTGGACTTCCTGTCCGTGGACAAAACACTAAAAACAACGCTCGCACTCGTAAAGGTAAAGCTGTTGCGATTGCTGGTAAGAAAAAATAATATAGGAGGTAAAAGTCTTGGCTAAACCAACACGTAAACGTCGTGTGAAAAAGAATATCGAATCTGGTATTGCTCATATTCACGCTACATTTAATAACACTATTGTTATGATTACTGATGTGCATGGTAATGCAATTGCTTGGTCATCAGCTGGTGCTCTTGGTTTCAAAGGTTCTCGTAAATCTACACCATTCGCTGCTCAAATGGCTTCTGAAGCTGCTGCTAAATCTGCACAAGAACACGGTCTTAAATCAGTTGAAGTTACTGTAAAAGGTCCAGGTTCTGGTCGTGAGTCAGCTATTCGTGCGCTTGCTGCCGCTGGTCTTGAAGTAACAGCAATTCGTGATGTGACTCCAGTGCCACACAATGGTGCTCGTCCTCCAAAACGTCGCCGTGTATAATCATCGCATTACACTGCTTTTCGTTTAAGAGGGAGTAACTAAATGATCGAGTTTGAAAAACCAAATATAACAAAAATTGATGAAAATAAAGATTATGGCAAGTTTGTAATTGAACCACTTGAACGTGGCTACGGTACAACTCTTGGTAACTCTCTTCGTCGTGTACTTCTAGCTTCTCTACCAGGAGCAGCTGTGACATCTATCAACATTGATGGTGTGTTACATGAGTTTGACACAGTTCCAGGTGTTCGTGAAGACGTGATGCAAATCATTCTGAACATTAAAGGAATTGCAGTGAAATCGTACGTTGAAGACGAAAAAATCATCGAACTAGATGTTGAAGGTCCTGCTGAAGTAACAGCTGGTGACATTTTGACAGATAGCGATATTGAAATTGTAAATCCAGATCATTATCTCTTTACAATCGGTGAAGGTTCTTCCCTAAAAGCGACTATGACTGTTAACAGTGGTCGTGGATATGTACCTGCTGATGAAAATAAAAAGGATAATGCACCAGTTGGAACACTTGCTGTAGATTCTATTTATACACCAGTTACAAAAGTCAACTATCAAGTGGAACCTGCTCGTGTAGGTAGCAATGATGGATTTGACAAACTAACCCTTGAAATCTTGACAAATGGAACAATTATTCCAGAAGATGCTTTAGGGCTTTCAGCACGTATTTTGACAGAACATCTTGATTTGTTTACAAATCTTACTGAGATTGCTAAGTCAACTGAAGTGATGAAAGAAGCTGATACTGAATCTGACGATCGTATTTTGGATCGTACGATTGAGGAACTGGACTTGTCTGTGCGTTCATACAACTGTTTGAAACGTGCCGGTATCAATACTGTGCATGATTTGACAGAAAAATCTGAAGCAGAGATGATGAAAGTACGAAATCTTGGACGCAAGAGTTTGGAAGAAGTGAAACTCAAACTCATTGATTTGGGTCTTGGATTAAAAGATAAATAAAGGAGGAATACATGGCTTACCGTAAACTAGGACGCACTAGCTCACAACGTAAAGCAATGCTTCGCGATTTGACAACTGACCTTTTGATCAATGAATCAATCGTGACAACTGAAGCTCGTGCTAAAGAAATCCGTAAAACTGTTGAAAAAATGATTACTCTAGGTAAACGTGGTGATTTGCATGCACGTCGTCAAGCAGCTGCTTTCGTACGTAATGAAATCGCATCTGAAAACTATGATGAAGCAACTGATAAGTACACTTCTACTACAGCACTTCAAAAATTGTTCTCAGAAATCGCACCTCGTTATGCTGAACGTAACGGTGGATACACTCGTATCCTTAAAACTGAACCACGTCGTGGTGATGCAGCGCCAATGGCGATCATCGAATTAGTATAAAATCATCAATTTTGTTGAGTGTTATGATGATGGAGTCTTGTGCTCTTAGTCTAGCTCTGGTCTACCGCTAGGATTTCGATCCTAGCGGTAACACTCATCATAAGTTGGGATAGTAGACGCTTGTTTACGAAATTGTTTTTTGCTTAAGAACAACTTCGTAAGCAGGCGTTTTTGAGTATTTTAGTTAGAATTATGCTATACTATTTGAAAAGAAACCTGTTTAATGTTCAGGTTTCCTATTAAAAGAAGAATTGGAGTTTGCTTATGAAAGCGATTATAACTGTTGTTGGTAAAGATAAATCTGGAATTGTTGCAGGTGTTTCTGGCAAAATTGCAGAATTAGGTTTGAATATTGACGATATCTCTCAAACTGTCTTGGATGAATATTTCACGATGATGGCTGTCGTCTCTAGTGATAAAAAGCAGGATTTTACCCATCTACGAAATGAGTTTGAAACTTTTGGGCAAACTTTGAATGTGAAAATCAATATTCAGAGTGCAGCGATTTTCGAAGCTATGTATAATATCTAGGAGGTTATCATGGATATTAGACAAGTTACTGAAACCATCGCCATGATTGAGGAGCAAAATTTCGATATCAGAACCATTACCATGGGGATTTCTCTTTTGGACTGTATCGATCCAGATATCAATCGTGCTGCAGAGAAAATTTATCAAAAGATTAGGACCAAGGCGGCTAATTTAGTAGCTGTTGGCGATGAAATTGCAGCTGAGTTGGGAATTCCAATCGTTAATAAGCGTGTATCGGTGACACCTATTTCTTTGATTGGAGCAGCGACAGATGCGACGGACTACGTGGTTCTGGCAAAAGCGCTTGATAAGGCTGCGAAAGAAATCGGTGTGGATTTTATTGGTGGTTTCTCAGCCTTGGTACAAAAAGGTTATCAAAAGGGAGATGAGATTCTCATCAATTCTATTCCTCGTGCTTTGGCTGAAACGGACAAGGTCTGCTCGTCAGTCAATATCGGCTCAACCAAGTCTGGTATCAATATGACGGCTGTCGCAGATATGGGACGAGTTATCAAGGAAACGGCAAATCTTTCTGATATGGGGGCAGCTAAGCTGGTTGTATTCGCTAATGCTGTTGAGGACAATCCATTTATGGCGGGTGCCTTTCATGGTGTTGGGGAGGCAGATGTTATCATCAATGTCGGAGTTTCTGGTCCTGGTGTGGTGAAACGTGCCTTGGAAAAAGTTCGTGGACAGAGCTTTGATGTAGTAGCCGAAACAGTTAAGAAAACTGCCTTTAAAATCACTCGTATCGGTCAATTGGTTGGTCAAATGGCCAGTGAGAGACTGGGTGTGGAGTTTGGTATTGTGGACTTGAGTTTGGCGCCAACTCCTGCGGTTGGAGACTCTGTAGCACGTGTCCTTGAGGAAATGGGGCTAGAGACAGTTGGAACACACGGAACGACGGCTGCCTTGGCCCTCTTGAACGACCAAGTTAAGAAGGGTGGAGTGATGGCCTGCAACCAAGTCGGTGGTTTATCAGGCGCCTTTATCCCAGTTTCTGAGGATGAAGGAATGATTGCCGCAGTGCAAAATGGCTCTCTTAATTTGGAAAAACTAGAAGCCATGACGGCTATCTGTTCTGTTGGTTTGGATATGATTGCCATTCCGGAGGATACACCTGCTGAAACCATTGCGGCTATGATTGCAGATGAAGCTGCAATTGGTGTCATTAACATGAAAACAACGGCTGTTCGTATCATTCCTAAAGGAAAAGAAGGCGATATGATTGAATTTGGTGGTCTTCTTGGTACAGCTCCAGTTATGAAGGTCAATGGGGCTTCGTCTGTTGATTTCATCTCTCGTGGAGGACAAATCCCAGCACCAATTCATAGTTTTAAAAATTAAGAAAATAGGAGAAAATGATGAAAAAAGAAATGAAACATGCTTTAGTAGCTTTAGGACTATCGACTTTACTAGTTCCAACTTTTGCCAATCAAGTAGTTTATGCGCAGGAAGAAAGCCATGAAACTACCACAAGTGTGAATCCAGAAGAAGTTAGGAAAGAAGTAAATAAAATTAAAGAATCTTATAAAGAATTACAGGATAAGAATAAGCAGAAGATATTAAATGAGATAGAGAAGGTTGATTGGAAGACAATTCCTTTTTCTCAGGATGACGTAAATGAAATCAAGAACAAAATCCCTGAAATCTTATCAAATCGTACTCAATGGTTTTTCGAATCTTTGAAGAGACAAGAAGAGGAAATATTAAATTCTTCGTTTTATTTGGAATATTGGAAAGAGAGATTATATAGTATTAATCCAAGTAGCAGAGACGAACTTTATGAAATTGAAAGTATAAAAAGGGAAATTTCAGAAGAGATTTTACGCATTGCAACTTTAAAAAAGAAAGATCATATCATTTCATACATAAAGAAAAATCCATATTATACAAATATTGAAAGAGAAAAAATGTTAAAACAAGCTTCATCAGTGTATGTAAGTTACGGGGGACCAGGTGCACCTGGGTGGATATCTACATATTACGACAAAATGGGTGATCTGAATGAATATTTGAAAAAAATAGCCTCTCTGTTGTCTGATGATTTTCAAGCATTTTCTCTAGCACCTATTGAGAAGAATATCAGAGAAGTTAATGCTGTTGCCTTCATGGAGAAAACAACCATTAGTAATGACGATTCACTTTCGAAAGCAGATAAAGTTTCTATGTTTAGTAAGATTGATGACATAGTAGAAGAAGCTGTTAGAAAGATAAAAACAGAAGCTGATATAAGTGAGGATGTTAATTACAAAAATAGTAGAATGCTATCCCCTGAAGAGTTATCTGTCTTTACTAAGCGTATCGAAGATGTTTACCAAGGAAAAGCTAAGCCTAAGGTAACAAAAGAAGAGGCTATTCAAGCAGTTTCTACTGGAACTTCAACCTCAGCCACAGTTTCATCTTCATCTCAAGCTACCGTTACTGCTAATGGAGAGACTAAGAAGGATTATCAAGCAAGTAAGTGGTTTAAAGAGTCTGGCAAATGGTACTACAATGACCTTTCGGGCAATCTTGTCAGAAACCGCTGGGTAGGCCGTTATTATCTAAAAGCAGATGCTTCAATGGCTGCAAGTGAATGGATTTATGATGAAGATTATAAGAGCTGGTTTTATGTAGATTCAACTGGTAGTTATGTGGAGAAAGCTTGGCAGGGCGAATACTACCTAAAACGTGGCGGTTACATGGCTAAGAGCGAGTGGGTATTTGATTCCCAGTATGATAGTTGGTATTATCTGAACCAAGACGGCAAGTACGCTCGTAACCAATGGATTAAGGATGGAGATAAGTGGTATTACTTGTTAGCTGATGGAAAATTAGCAAAAAATATGACCATTAACGGTTATAAAGTAAATGAAAAAGGTGAATGGGTATAATTTTTTAAGTTCTATTTAAGGTTGGATGTGTATACTATAATCATTAAATAAAGACCTCCTAATATTATTTGAAACAGATAACACTGATTTAGTTTGAATTTGATTTTCATCTAATATCTTTATTTAATAGAACTCCTAAACTTTTTCATAATAATCTCCTGCAAAAGTCGCCTGTATGGGTGGCTTTTGTTTTATCATCCATGATATAATAGAAGCAAACGGAGGACGGAAAATGGTAAAAGTACGATTGTATTTGGTACGTCATGGCAAGACTATGTTTAACACGATTGGTCGCGCACAAGGTTGGAGCGATACTCCCTTAACAGCGGCAGGTGAGCGAGGAATTCAAGAATTAGGAATCGGTTTGCGAGAATCTGGTTTGCAGTTTGAGCGCGCTTATTCCAGTGATTCTGGCCGCACCATTCAGACCATGGGAATTATCCTTGATGAACTTGGTTTGCAGGGGAAAATCCCTTACCGCATGGACAAGCGTATCAGAGAATGGTGTTTTGGTAGCTTTGACGGAGCTTACGATGGCGATCTTTTCATGGGCATTATTCCTCGTATCTTTAATGTGGACCACGTTCACCAATTGTCTTATGCTGAACTGGCTGAGGGCTTGGTAGAGGTTGATACAGCTGGTTGGGCTGAGGGATGGGAAAAACTCAGTGGCCGAATCAAGGAAGGTTTTGAAGCGATTGCCAAAGAAATGGAAGAACAAGGCGGGGGCAATGCCCTCGTTGTCAGCCACGGAATGACTATTGGAACCATTGTTTATCTGATCAATGGTATGCATCCGCATGGTCTCGATAATGGTAGCGTGACGATCCTTGAATATGAGGACGGGCAGTTTAGCGTTGAAGTTGTCGGTGACCGTAGTTACCGAGAACTAGGACGTGAGAAGATGGAGGAAGTCTCTATTTAATATTCTTCGAAAATCTCTTCAAACCACGTCAGCTTCGTCTTGCCGTAGATATGGTTACTGACTTCGTCAGTTCTATCCACAACCTCAAAACAGTGTTTTGAGCTGACTTCGTCAGTTTATCTACAACCTCAAAGCAGTGCTTTGAGCAACCTGCGGCTCGTTTCCTAGTTTGCTCTTTGATTTTTATTGAGTATAATCAGTTTAGACTTGCTTGCTCTGAACTAGGGATTTGATAAGAATATCAAGATAAGAAAAAACAGCCGAGGGTAATCCTTTCGGCTGTTTTTGATGGGGAAAACTAAAGTGTAATGCTGTTACTTTTAGAGATTTTCATAAACAAGAGCAAGGAACCTACTGTTAGAATAGTCAGGATAGTTGACAAGGCTGCGGCTACACCGTAATTTCCTCTGAGAACCTCTGTATAAATAGCTACAGTCATTGTTCTTGTTTTGACATTGTAGAGGAGGATAGAAGTAGAAAGTTCTGAAATCATTGTAACCCAAGATAGGATAGCTCCAGAAATAATACCAGATAGCATCATTGGAGTTGTAATCTTGGCAAAGGTATTGAGACGACTACTTCCTAAGCTCTCAGCGGCTTCTTCAATACTTGGGGCTATTTGTTGCAAGCTAGCAACAGATGAGCGAATAGTATAGGGCAATCTTCTGACAGATAGGGACATAATCAAGATGAAAGCAGTTCCTGTAATCATAAGAAATCCACTTCCAAATAGACCAGTATTGAATGAAGAAATGAAGGCAATCCCTAGAACGGTTCCTGGTACAATATAAGGGACCATACTGAGGCTGTCAATTAAGTTTGTAAACAAATTCCGTTTTCTAACGGCTAGGTAGGAGATAAATGTTGCGAATAGGACAACTAGGACTAAGGCAATCAAAGGGATACGAATGGTATTGAAAATAGCAGAGCCCATACGATTGAAAGCTACCTTGTAACTGTTTAGAGAATAACCTTTGACAAATACCATACCAGATGTTTTTAGGAAAGAAGTATAAATCAAATAGATTTGAGGTAAAACAGAGATAAAGATAATTCCGTAGACTGTTGCATAAATGACAGCCATTTTTCCTTTTGTGGTTTTTTTAGGCTCAATTGGATGAAGCGAATTCATACTGAAACTGTAGCGGTTTGCAATGTGTTTTTGGATAAGGAAAATTGCCAAGGCAATGATAATCGCCATAATTGCTAAAGCAGATGCAAAAGCAGAATTTCCTCCAACCTCGCTAATAAATTGAGTATAAATCAAGACGGGGAAAGTCCGATATCCTTCACCAATCAACATAGGCGTTCCAAAGTCTGAGAATGCTCTCATAAATACAAGCAAGGCAGCTGCTAGTAAGGTTGGAACTAGGAGAGGTAAAACAACCGTTACGATACGCTTAAATCCGAAGGACCCCATACTTTCAGCTGCTTCAAGTAGAGAATTGTCAATACTTTTCATTGTCCCAGCAACGTATAGAAATACCAGTGGGAATAGTTGCAGAGTAAAGACAAGTACAATTCCTTTGAATCCATAAATATCGATAGCTGGAAGATGAAGGGAATTTGTCAGGAATTTAGTAATGACCCCGTTTCGTCCCAGCAAGAGAATCCAGGAGTAGGCTCCCACAAACGGAGCTGACATGGAAGCAATGATAATCAATATTTGTAGAAATTTCTTTCCCTTGAAATCATACATGGAAAAGAGATAAGCTAATAGGGTTCCTACAACTAAGGAAGTGACAGTAGCGGTAATGGAAACCTTGAAACTGTTGACAAGTGTCTCAGAGTAGTAGGCTTTGCTAAAGAAAGTGACAAAATTAGCTAGTGAAAATTGTCCCTCATGTATGAGTGCTTGCTTGAGCACGGTAACGATAGGATAAACGAGAAAGACAAGATAGGTAAGAAAGATGAAGAAAGAGGAGGCTGTCCAAATATTTAGTTTTTTACGTTCCATGGTTGACTCCTTTTATCAAGTTTTGGGAACCATCTGCAGAAAAGACGTTTAATTTTTGAGTATTGATTCGTAGACGAATACGATCGCCTTTTTGTAGATCTTCTTCAAAAGTTGATTCTTCGCTAACTTGAATTTTTGAGGCAAAACCTGTCTCGATGAAGTATTCAGTATTCAGTCCAAGATAGACGCTATCGCTAATAATTCCTTCAATATCTCCAGATTCATCTTTGATAAACTCTTCAGGACGAATACTTACATGAATAGCTTGTTCCTCAGCCTGATCAAGAGCTGGCATTCTAAGGGCATAGCCATCTGAAAAGACGATATAAGCGCCGTCGCTCCGTTTTTCAAGAGTGGCAGGGATAATATTTGTGCGTCCGATAAAGGTTGCTACAAACTCATTAGCTGGTTTATGATAGAGTTCTTTTGGTCGGCCGATTTGTTGGATGACTCCGTCTTTCATAACAGCAATTTGGTCTGAAATCGCCATGGCTTCTTCTTGGTCGTGGGTCACATAAACAGTTGTAATTCCCACTTCGTGTTGGATTTCTCGGATGGCTTGACGCATATCCAAGCGAAGTTTGGCATCCAGATTACTAAGTGGCTCGTCCATGAGGAGAACACTTGGATTAACCGCTAAGGCGCGTGCCAAGGCGACACGTTGTTGTTGTCCACCACTAAGTTTATCGGGCTTCCGATCCGCATATTGAGCAATTTGCATGAGTTCAAGATACTTGTTGGTCTGTTGAATCAATTCTTCTTTTGGAACCTTCTTTTGCTTGAGACCAAAAGCAACATTGTCTCGAACAGTCAAATGTGGGAAAATAGCGTAGTTTTGGAAAACCATCCCAATATTGCGTTTGCTGGGTTCCATATTATTGATTTTTGTATCATCGAAGTAAAATTCTCCGCCTTCGATACTGTTGAAACCTGCAATCATACGAAGAAGAGTCGTTTTACCACATCCTGAAGGTCCAAGAAGGGTAAAGAGACTTCCTTTTGGAATTGTAATGTTCAAATTCTCAATAACAGGGACGTCGTGGTAGATTTTTTTGGCGTTAATAATTTTGATCTCACTCATAGTGAACCTCTTTTACTGTTTAGATTGGATATCTGTAAAGACTTCGTTGTATTTCTTAACAATATCTGATTTATTCTTGATGACATAATCATAATCTTCAGTGAGTGTTTTGATTTTGTCAATTGGTTTCATATTTTCGCTTGTTTTAGCATTTTTACGAACAGGACGGTTAGTAGTGGTTGTGCCAAGTGTATCTTGTACTTCTTGAGAGATAATAAAATCGATAAATTTCTTGGCATTTTCCATGTTTTTCGCTTTTTTAACGATAGCAGCACTAGCAGGTAGGAAGACGGTTCCTTCTTTTGGATAGACTACCTTGATGTTAGCTCCGTCATTTAAGAGTTTAACTGCTGGATCTTCATAAGAGAGACCAACAGCCATTTCTCCGTCAGCGACTGCTTTATAGACACCAGATGAACTTGAACCGATTTTCCCATCAATAAGTGTGAAGAGATCTTTTACATAAGACCAAGCTTTATCATCTTTGTAGCCACCTTGAGCTTGGAGCATATTTGTTAATTGAGCAAAGGCACTAGAAGAGTTTGCTGGGTCAGCAGTTGCAATTTTTCCTTTTAGTTCAGGTTTGAGAAGATCGCTATATCCTTCGATGTTCATGCCTTTCGTTAAATCAGGATTGACGATTAAAACACTACCATCTAGTGTATAAGGAGTAGAGTAGCCAGTTGTGTTTTGATATTCTTTGATAACATTATCATTTTCTTTTGAAGTGTAGTTTTCAAAGAGTTCTCCGTGGGTAGCATATTGTGTATAAGAACCACCAAAGATGACATCAGCTACAGGAGCTTCTTTTTCTGACTCTAGTTTTTTGAAAAGTTCTCCAGTACCAGCTTGAATCAGTTCTACTTTGATACCATATTTTTCTTCAAAGGCAGGAATAGTTGCTCCGATTAAGCCCTCTGAGTTTGGTGAATAAACGACTAGCGAACCGCCGTCTCCTTTATCAGATGAACCGCCATCGGCAGATTCATTAGAAGAACAAGCAGCAAGACCAAAAAGAGCTAGTCCGCAAGCAGCATAATACATCCATTTCTTTTTCATGATGGATACCTCCGTTGTGTTATTTAAGTTTATTTTAAAACAGTGTAAGCGTTTTTAAAACCGACAATTCTATTCTATTAGAGTAAAATTCTCTACAAAAAGAAGAATAGCTTATTTTACTATTCTTCCGAGTGATTTCAATTCCTTTGGGGAAATATGGAGATACTTTTTAAATACTTTGGCAAAATATTTATAGTCTGAAAATCCAACTTGATCAGAGATGTCGCTTAGAGGGGAGTTGGGAGATTCAGCCATCTTATCTATAGCTTGTTTCAGGCGATATTGTAAGATATATTCATTTAGAGTCATGGGGAAGTCTTCTTTGATAACCTTATATAGATAGCTTTCGCTATAGTTTAAAGCTTCAGCAATAGTCGCAATCGTAAAATGCTCTGCATAATGCTTGTGGACAAAGGAAATAATTTGTTGAATGATTTGGTTTTGTGTATCAACCTGTTGGATAGAGGTGAGTAAAGTTTGATATTCTTCTAAAAAAGGAGTTTCTTGATAGATGCTACCTTGTAATCGCAAAACAATGTTTTGAAGACATTCTGTCAATTCCTTGGTATCAATTGGCTTGGATAAGAAATCAACTGCTCCATATTGCATGGCTTTTTTAGCATTTTGAAAATCGTTATAACCTGATAAGATAACTTTTTCATAGGGAAGGGTACGAGTGGCTTCAAACATCATAAAAGCATCCATAATTGGCATGGTGATGTCTGTTAAGACAATATGAGGTTCTTTTTCTTGGATGAGTTTCATTCCCTCTTGACCGTGACTGGCAGTTCCTACGACTTGGATGCCTAAGGCAGAGTAGTCTACGGCAATCTCTAGCCATTTTCGGATGAGGTGTTCATCCTCTACGATAATGAGCTTAAACATGAGTTAGTCCTTTCGTTACAAATTTGACCCAAGTTTCTCCTTGGCGATTGACTCCTAGATCTAGCTGGACATCAGAAAAGAAATTGCTCAATCGTTTGTAGCTGTTCACGATGCCATGCTGGGTATGAGGGCTTTCTAAAGAGTCTAAAATAGCGAGTCGCTCTTGTTTGGTGAGTCCTCCAGCATTATCCTTGACTAAAAAAGTTAGAGAATCTGCTTCCAAGGTAATTTGGATATCAATATGAAGATCAATACGGTATTGCATCCCATATTTTATAGCATTTTCTACTAGAGGAAGCAAGAAAAGCTTAGGAATAGGCTGATTATCGACAGTTTCTGGACAGACAATATCATAAGAAAAGTGCTCAAAACGAATCTTATGAATCATCAGGTAATCCTCTATAATCTTTAAATCCTGACAAATGGTTGTTTCCTTTTCTAAATCCGTGATGCTGTAGCGAAGAATGCGCGTGAGATTTTGAATTAGGTCTTGTGTGAGAGCTGCATCCATTAAAGAAGTGATTTTAATCGTCTCAAGTGTATTGTAGAGAAAATGAGGATTGAACTGAGCTTCCAGCATTTTTCTTTCAAAAATCCACTTTTCTTTTTCGATGGTCAACATTTTTTGATGAAGTTGATCTAATTCGTACAACATATTGTTGATTTTTTCTGCCATAAATTCAAACTCATCACCTGTTTGTAGAGAAAGTCTTTTTTCTGCTTGTTTAGGAATTTCTTGAAGTTGGTAAACCAGACTTTCAATAGGAATAGCATTGTGTGTGGCAATCTTATGAGCAATTCGTCTCGCTTGCCAGAAGTAGAGGAAGAATATACATAAGGTGAGGACAGAGGCTAGGCCGAGTAAGCTAGGAATGGGAAAAAAGGATTGAAAAGTATAGATTGAAAAAATAGCACCGACTTTTTCTTTTTGAACAATAAGCGGTTCATTCGCATACCAGTGGGTGCGAGAGTGTAGGAGTTTTTCATCCAATTTTTCAAGAGTGGAACGAGTAAACTGATTTGTATTGTTGGAAAACATATTTCCAAAGCTATCGGTAATGATGTATTTGGAATTGATCATTGGGAAACTTGAGATGAAATCATTCTCATTTACGAAAGCAATCGTATAGGCTATAACTCGTTGGTTTTGAAGTAGTGGTTTGATAAAGAGTGTGTAATGTTGCTTATCTGAAGAGAGTGCAATTTTTTCTGTCACTTTTTCTTGAGAAGGATTTTGAATGAGCAGTTTTAGATAGTAGGGAGATAAAATACTTTCTTGATGATTGCGATTGGTACTGAATAGTAATTCACCTGTATCACTTAGGATAATGAGGTCAGAACTAAGTTTTAATTTAGCTTTTGTCTCATAAAATAAGCTGAAGACTTCTCTCTCTGTGTGTTTGCCGTCCAAAAATTCAGGAATCATTTTATGGTTCATAGTAGTCAGGAGCTCATTATTTGCTTCTTTCATCTCTTGAACTTGTTTGACAATCTGTCTCGTGTCTTTGGAGAGTTGTTGCTTTTGTAAAAAATAGGAAAAACCAAAAAGTAAAATGAGTAGTAAAAGAGAGGTCATAAAGGCTGCGATAGAGCTTCTATGGAGAATTTCTTTTTGGAGAGATTTTTTAAAGGAATGAGACATCCGCTACCTCCTTGGAAGGGTTTTCTGTTATAAGTATAGCAGTTTAAAAATTTTAGAGCAAGGTAAAATAGAAAAGGTTTGGCTAAAATTTTTTAGCTAAACCTTTTGAAAAGTTAAATATGTATTATAGATGTTTGTTATCTGCAAATAGCTAGAGCATTTCAGGGAGATAAACTAGAAATAACAATTAATATGATGGTTCAGAAATACCTTTTGATAATCAATAAGATCTTCAGGATGAAGTGCGTTGACTCCATCCATTTCATATTTCCGATTTAATAAACGATATTTGTTTTCACCAAATTGATGAAAAGGGAGTAGTTGAACTTGGTCGATATTTAATGAGTTAAATAAAGTAGCGAATTCTTCTGCATCCTCTAAACTATTGTTAAAATCAGGGATAACTGGGATTCTTAAAACGATAGTTTTATGTTGAGAAAAAGCATAATGAATGTTTTTAATAATCATTTGATTAAAGACCCCAGTCACTTTTTTATGTTTTATAGAATTATAATGTTTTAGATCTGTGTAGATAAAATCCACATATTGGATTAAATCAACAAATTTTTCATGATCAACAAAGGCAGTAGTTTCAATGGCAGTGTGTATGTGATGTTCTTTAGCTGACTTTAAGATGGCTTTAGCAAATTCAAACTGAGCAAATATTTCACCTCCAGATAAAGTTAACCCCCCACCGGATTCTTCGTAAAATTCCTTGTCTTTCAATACTTCTGTAATAATTTCTTCTACAGTTTTTTCTTCACCTACTAAAGTGAATTTCTCTCGTTGAGCATTTTTCATTTTTTCAGGTTTCATTCTTTGAGATTCAGGATTAGAACACCATGGACAGCGCAGAGGACATCCTTTTAAAAAAACAGTTGTACGAATACCCGGACCGTCATGAATTGAAAAGTGTTGAATATTAAAAATAATTCCTTTAGATATTTCCATAAGAGTTCCTCCTCTTTATAATTCTATCCTATCACAAAAACGAAAGAAAAACAATTACGAACGAAAGTTTAATTTGTTGTTTTTTGCTTTTTATTTTGGTAGAATAAAACGGAGGTGTAAAATGAAAAGATTGGAACAAATTATTAAATTAGTATCAGAATATGAAAAGATTGATGTTAATACATTATCGGAAAAATTAAATGTATCGAAAGTAACGATTAGAAAAGATTTAGATAAATTAGAGTCAAAAGGCTTATTACACAGAGAGCATGGATATGCTGTGTTAAATAGTGGAGATGACTTAAATGTACGCTTGTCAATTAATTATGAAATTAAGAGAAAAATTGTTCAGGAAGCAGTAAAATTGGTGTCAGATAATGAAACAATAATGATAGAATCTGGTTCAACCTGTGCTTTACTTGCTGAGGAAATTTGCAAGCAAAAAAGAAATGTCACTATTGTAACAAATTCATTTTTTATAGCAAATTTTGTAAGAGGTTATGATTCATGTCGTGTTATTGTTCTTGGTGGTGAGTTTCAGAAAGATTCACAGGTTACCGTAGGACCTTTATTAAAAGAAATGATACAGACTTTTCATGTGCGTCAAGCTTTTGTTGGGACAGATGGCTACGATAAAGAGATGGGCTTTACAGGAAAAGATTTAATGCGCAGTGAGGTAGTTCAATATATTTCAGCAGCGTCGGATAAAGTCATTGTGCTAACTGACTCAAGTAAATTTGATAAAAGGGGTACGGTAAGAAGATTTGCTTTAAGTCAAGTCTATGAAGTAATAACAGACGAAAAACTTTCTAAACAAAATATAGCTACATTAGAAAATGCTGGGATAATGGTTAAGGTAGTTTCGTAAGAGGTTAAGTGTATGAATCAAGATAGGAATAAACTGCTCTCTAAAATTGCTTATCTGTATTATATTGAAAACTTAAATCAGTCACAAATAGCAGCAAAATTAGGAATTTATAGAACCTCTATCAGTAGAATGTTAACAGAAGCAAGGAATGCAGGAATTGTTAAAATTGAAATAGAGAATTTTGATACCAATATGTTTAAGTTGGAAAATTATGTAAAAGAAAAATATGGTCTGGAAAGTTTAGAAATTATTCCAAATGAATTTGATGATAATCCAACAATTTTATCTGAAAGAATTTCTCAAGTTGCAGCAGGTGTCCTTAGGAATTTAATTGATGATAATATGAAAATTGGCTTTTCTTGGGGGAAAAGTTTAAGTAATTTAGTAGATTTAATCCACAGCAAAAGTGTCCGAAATGTTCACTTCTATCCTCTAGCAGGTGGTCCTAGTCACATACACGCTAAATATCATGTGAATACACTAATTTATGAAATGTCTAGAAAATTTCATGGAGAGTGTACATTTATGAATGCAACAATTGTGCAAGAAAATAAATTGTTAGCAGATGGTATTTTGCAATCAAGATATTTTGAAGATTTGAAAAATAGTTGGAAAGATTTAGATATAGCTGTAGTCGGAATTGGTGATTTTAGCAATAAAGGAAAACATCAATGGTTAGACATGCTTACAGAGGATGACTTTAAAGAATTGACCAAAGTTAAAACTGTAGGAGAAATTTGTTGTCGATTTTTTGATTCAAAAGGTAAAGAAGTTTATGAGAACTTACAGGAAAGAACGATAGCAATCTCTTTGGAAGATTTAAAAAATATTCCTCAAAGTTTAGCTGTAGCTTACGGTGATACGAAAGTATCTGCGATTCTTTCTGTCTTGCGTGCTAATCTAGTAAATCATCTGATTACAGATAAAAATACAATTTTAAAAGTTTTAGAAGAAGATGGTGATTTTTCTTTTCGAAATATTTTATGCGAGTGAAAATGATAGACTGATATCAGTTTATCGTTTTTTCTTTTTAATCAATTGCACATTTGTGCTTATATAAATAAAAATAGTTTATTTGCTGTTTTTAGATTGACAAGTTTATGATGTAGTTGTATTCTATAGTTACAAAAGAAAATTTTAAAATTTCAAATGAAAAAAGCTTTTTACATAGTGAAATGAGGAGGAATTTATGGAAATGATTGTTCCAGATCAAATTATCATGGGTTTAATTTTATATGCTGGCGATGCGAAACAACATATTTATAAAGCGTTAGATTATATAAAAAACGGTACATGTGAACGATGTGAAGAAGAAATCCAGTTAGCTGATGCAGCCTTATTAGAAGCCCATAATCTACAAACAAAATTCTTGGCACAGGAAGCGTCTGGTACAAAGACAGAAATAACAGCTCTCTTTGTTCATTCACAAGATCATCTCATGACTAGTATGACGGAGATTAATTTAATCAAAGAAATTATTAGTTTGAGAAAAGAACTTCATAAAAAATAATACTAGAGTATTATCATTGTTATTAACATAGAGGAGGAAAATAGAATGGTGAAGATTGGTTTGTTTTGTGCAGCAGGATTTTCCACTGGTATGCTTGTAAATAATATGAAAATTGCAGCGCAAGCTAGTGGAGTTGAAGCAGAAATAGAGGCGTTTTCTCAGTCTAAATTAGCGGATTATGCTCCAAATATAGATGTCGCATTATTGGGGCCGCAAGTTGCTTATACATTAGACAAGTCAAAAGAAATTTGTGATAAGTGTGATGTTCCGATAGCTGTTATTCCGATGATGGACTATGGTATGTTAGATGGGAAAAAAGTATTAGATTTGGCCCTATCTTTGATTAGTGGGTAAGAAAAGGAGATTTATTATGGCAAAGATGGATGTTCAAAAAATCATTGCACCTATGATGAAGTTTGTGAATATGCGTGGTATTATAGCTCTAAAAGATGGTATGTTAGCGATTTTGCCATTGACAGTAGTTGGTAGTTTATTCTTGATTATGGGGCAATTACCCTTTGAAGGATTGAATCAAAGTATTGCTAGTGTATTTGGGGCAGACTGGACAGAGCCTTTTATGCAAGTCTATTCAGGAACTTTTGCTATTATGGGTCTAATTTCTTGTTTTTCAATTGCCTATTCTTATGCTAAGAATAGCGGAGTAGAGGCATTGCCAGCTGGGGTTCTTTCTGTATCTGCATTCTTTATTTTGCTAAGATCATCTTATATCCCTAAACAAGGTGAGGCAATTGGGGATGCTATTAGTAAAGTTTGGTTTGGAGGTCAAGGGATTATCGGTGCTATCATTATAGGTTTGGTAGTAGGAAGTATTTATACCTTCTTTATAAAGAGAAAAATTGTTATTAAGATGCCAGAACAAGTTCCACAAGCTATTGCGAAACAGTTTGAAGCAATGATTCCAGCATTTGTAATTTTCTTATTTTCTATGATTGTATATATTTTAGCGAAGTCACTGACTAATGGCGGAACATTCATAGAAATGATTTATTCTGCTATTCAAGTTCCGTTGCAAGGTTTAACTGGATCTTTGTATGGTGCTATTGGAATTGCATTCTTTATATCATTTTTGTGGTGGTTTGGTGTTCATGGGCAATCGGTAGTAAATGGAGTAGTGACAGCTCTGCTTTTATCTAATCTTGATGCTAATAAAGCTATGTTAGCCTCTGGTAATCTATCATTAGAAAATGGAGCACATATTGTTACTCAACAGTTTTTAGATTCATTTTTAATTCTATCTGGTTCAGGGATTACGTTTGGTCTTGTAGTTGCGATGCTTTTTGCAGCAAAATCGAAACAGTACCAAGCCTTAGGGAAAGTAGCAGCTTTTCCAGCAATATTTAACGTAAATGAGCCAGTTGTATTTGGATTTCCAATTGTTATGAATCCAGTTATGTTTGTACCTTTCATTCTTGTTCCTGTACTTGCAGCTGTTATAGTATATGGAGCTATTGCAACAGGTTTCATGCAACCATTTTCAGGAGTTACATTACCTTGGAGTACCCCAGCTATTATATCAGGATTTATGGTTGGTGGATGGCAAGGAGTTATTACTCAGCTGGTGATATTAGCGATGTCTACATTGGTTTATTTCCCATTCTTTAAAGTGCAGGATCGTTTAGCTTATCAGAATGAAGTTTGATAAATGTAAAAAACATTTGTGTATTATCATTAAACACACATTTGTGCCAAAAATTAGAGAGTTAAAGTTTTTCTAGTTAAAAGCTTGAAATTCTCTAAAAAATTATGTATTATATTTTCGAAAGAAACAAAAATATTTTCGAAAGAAAGGTGCTTACGATGGTAAATACAGAAGTAGCAAGAACGACAATCAAGACAGAATATTTTGGTAGCCTTACTGAAAGGATGAACAAATATCGAGAAGATGTCTTAAATAAAAAACCTTATATTGATGCTGAGAGAGCAGTTCTAGCAACACGCGCTTATGATAGATATAAGGAACAACCTAATGTCCTAAAACGTGCATATATGCTGAAAGAAATTTTGGAAAATATGACTATTTATATCGAAGAAGAATCTATGATTGCGGGAAATCAAGCTTCTTCCAATAAAGATGCTCCTATTTTTCCAGAATATACACTAGAATTTGTTCTCAATGAGTTGGATCTTTTTGAAAAGCGTGATGGAGACGTTTTCTATATTACTGAAGAAACAAAAGAACAACTTAGAAGTATTGCTCCGTTTTGGGAAAATAATAATTTACGTGCGAGAGCGGGTGCATTGCTACCTGAAGAAGTGTCTGTTTATATGGAAACAGGATTCTTCGGTATGGAAGGTAAGATGAACTCTGGAGATGCTCACTTAGCAGTTAATTATCAGAAACTGTTGCAATTTGGTTTAAGAGGTTTTGAAGAGCGGGCTCGTAAAGCGAAAGCAGCGCTAGATTTAACAGATCCAGCAAGTATTGATAAATATCATTTTTACGACTCTATATTTATCGTAATCGATGCTATTAAAGTATATGCAAATCGCTTTGTTGATCTTGCTAAAAGTTTAGCCGAA
This sequence comes from Streptococcus pneumoniae, assembly GCF_001096185.1. Taxonomy (GTDB): domain Bacteria; phylum Bacillota; class Bacilli; order Lactobacillales; family Streptococcaceae; genus Streptococcus; species Streptococcus pneumoniae_B. The sequence continues at coordinate 247,286 of NZ_CRPU01000001.1, read as the reverse complement.
AATGCAAATCCTAAACGTAAGAAAGAATTACTTGAGATTGCAGATATTTGTTCTAAAGTCCCATATGAACCGGCAACTACTTTTGCAGAGGCTATTCAATCAGTCTGGTTTATTCAATGTATTTTACAAATTGAATCTAATGGTCACTCTCTTTCATATGGTCGCTTTGATCAATATATGTATCCATATATGAAGGCTGATTTAGAAAATGGTAAAGAAACAGAAGATAGTATTGTTGAACGTCTAACAAATCTTTGGATTAAAACAATTACAATTAATAAGGTTCGCAGTCAAGCACATACATTTTCTTCAGCAGGAAGTCCTTTATATCAAAATGTTACAATTGGTGGACAGACTCGAGATAAGAAGGATGCTGTTAACCCATTATCTTATTTGGTATTAAAATCAGTTGCACAAACCCATCTACCGCAACCTAATCTAACTGTACGTTACCATGCAGGTTTAGATGCTCGTTTCATGAATGAGTGTATTGAAGTGATGAAACTTGGTTTTGGTATGCCTGCATTTAATAATGATGAGATTATTATTCCTTCTTTTATTGCAAAAGGAGTATTGGAAGATGATGCTTATGATTACAGTGCCATTGGATGTGTTGAAACGGCAGTTCCAGGGAAATGGGGCTATCGTTGCACGGGTATGAGTTATATGAACTTCCCTAAGGTTCTACTTATCACGATGAATGATGGAATTGATCCAGCTTCGGGGAAACGGTTTGCACCAAGCTTTGGTCATTTTAAGGATATGAAGAACTTTTCTGAATTAGAAAATGCTTGGGATAAAACACTAAGATATTTGACACGAATGAGTGTTATTGTTGAAAATTCTATTGATTTATCATTGGAGCGAGAAGTTCCTGATATTCTATGTTCAGCATTGACTGATGATTGTATTGGTCGTGGAAAACACCTTAAAGAAGGTGGAGCAGTATATGATTATATATCAGGTTTGCAAGTTGGAATTGCAAATTTGTCGGATTCATTAGCTGCAATTAAAAAGTTAGTATTTGAGGAAGAACGTATAAGCCCAAGTCAACTTTGGCATGCATTGGAAACAGATTATGCCGGAGAAGAAGGTAAAGCCATTCAAGAAATGTTGATTAATGACGCTCCTAAGTACGGTAACGATAATGATTATGCTGATAATTTAGTTACTGCTGCTTATGACATTTATGTTGATGAAATTGCTAAATATCCTAATACACGTTATGGAAGAGGACCTATTGGAGGAATTCGTTATTCAGGAACATCTTCTATCTCAGCCAACGTAGGGCAGGGACGTGGGACATTAGCAACTCCAGATGGCCGCAATGCAGGTACACCGCTAGCAGAGGGTTGTTCACCATCACATAATATGGATCAACACGGCCCTACATCTGTTTTAAAATCTGTTTCAAAATTACCAACAGATGAAATCGTAGGTGGGGTTCTCTTAAATCAGAAAGTAAATCCTCAAACGTTAGCCAAAGAAGAAGATAAATTAAAACTAATTGCTTTGTTACGAACATTCTTTAATCGTTTACATGGGTACCATATTCAATACAATGTTGTTTCCAGAGAGACGTTGATTGACGCTCAGAAACATCCTGAAAAACACAGAGATTTAATTGTTCGTGTTGCAGGATACTCTGCATTCTTCAATGTTCTTTCTAAGGCAACCCAAGATGATATTATAGGACGTACTGAGCATACTTTGTAAAATAAAGAGGTTCTTTTTATGGAATTTATGCTTGACACATTAAATTTAGATGAGATTAAAAAATGGTCTGAAATTTTACCGCTAGCTGGGGTAACTTCAAATCCCACTATTGCAAAAAGAGAGGGTTCTATTAATTTTTTTGAACGAATCAAAGATGTAAGAGAATTGATTGGTTCTACACCCTCTATTCATGTTCAGGTGATTTCTCAAGATTTTGAAGGCATCTTAAAGGATGCTCATGAAATTCGGAGACAAGCAGGAGATGATATATTTATCAAAGTACCTGTTACTCCGGCTGGATTACGTGCAATAAAGGTGCTAAAAAAAGAGGGCTACCATATCACTGCAACAGCTATTTATACAGTTATTCAGGGATTATTAGCTATCGAAGCAGGAGCGGATTACCTAGCTCCATATTATAATAGAATGGAAAATCTGAACATTGATTCAAATTCTGTCATTCGTCAATTAGCTCTTACTATTGATAGACAGAACTCTCCTAGTAAGATTTTAGCTGCATCCTTTAAAAATGTAGCACAAGTAAATAATGCTTTAGCTGCAGGTGCGCATGCTGTTACAGCAGGAGCAGATGTTTTTGAATCATCTTTCGCCATGCCATCTATCCAAAAGGCGGTTGATGACTTTTCTGACGACTGGTTTGTTACTCAAAATAGTCGTTCCATTTAGCATAGAGAGGAAATACATATGAGAATTTTTGCTAGCCCTTCTAGATATATTCAAGGGGAAAATGCCTTGTTCGAAAATGCCAAATCAATATTGGATTTGGGGAATCGTCCTATTCTATTATGTGATCAGTTGGTTTATGATATTGTTGGAAAACGATTTGAAGATTACTTGCATAGGTATGGTTTCCATATTGTTCTGGCCCTATTTAATGGTGAAGCTTCTGACAATGAAATCAATCGAGTTGTTGCCTTGGCTGAGAAAGAAAATTGTGATAGTATTATCGGGCTTGGTGGTGGAAAGACGATTGATAGCGCAAAAGCTATTGCAGATTTGATTGAAAAGCCTGTTATTATTGTTCCAACAATTGCATCGACCGACGCACCTGTATCTGCTTTATCTGTTATTTATACAGATGAAGGTGCATTTGATCATTATCTATTTTATTCTAAAAATCCAGATTTAGTTTTGGTTGATACAAAAGTTATTTCACAAGCCCCTAAGCGTTTATTAGCATCTGGTATTGCAGATGGTTTAGCAACTTGGGTTGAGGCGCGTGCGGTTATGCAGGCAAATGGAAAAACTATGTTGGGACAACAGCAAACGTTGGCTGGAGTTGCAATTGCGAAGAAATGTGAAGAAACGCTGTTCGCAGATGGTTTACAGGCTATGGCAGCTTGTGAAGCTAAAGTGGTGACACCAGCATTAGAAAATATTGTTGAAGCTAATACTTTATTGAGTGGCCTAGGTTTTGAAAGTGGAGGATTAGCTGCGGCGCATGCAATTCATAATGGTTTTACTGCATTGACAGGTGACATTCATCATTTAACACATGGTGAAAAAGTAGCTTATGGAACCTTGGTACAACTTTTATTGGAAAATAGACCAAAAGAAGAACTTGATAAGTATATTGAGTTTTACAAAAAAATTGGTATGCCAACAACTCTAAAAGAAATGCATTTGGATCAAGTTGAATATGATGATTTGATAAAAGTTGGTAAACAAGCAACTATGGAGGGTGAGACAATCCATCAGATGCCGTTTAAGATTTCGCCTTCAGATGTTGCACAAGCTATTATCGCTGTAGATGCCTATGTAAATTCAAAATAAACAATAAGGACTACTGTTTTACAAATGGTAGTCTTTTATTGATCCTCGTATTGTATCCGAAGCTCTTTATAAATCAAAAAGCGATATAGGTTGTCGGCTATTTATTGTAAATACATTAATTAGTATTCCAGTCGTATCTTCGATCTAAAATTAGTATTTTGTGTTATAAGAGATAAGCTTCTTGTTTTGCTCTTTGATTTCCCGCATAACAATAAGATAAAAAAGTGGGTGATAGAGCAATTCAGAGCCATCAAAATTAATGAGATACAGTATACAGTTTTTTCTTTTAACACATTTCAAATTCCCTCAAAAATGGTATAATAGTAACATCACAAAATTGGAGAGAGACCATGAGTTTTTACAATCATAAAGAAATTGAGCCTAAGTGGCAGGGCTACTGGGCAGAACAACATACATTTAAGACAGGAACAGATGCATCAAAACCGAAGTTTTATGCTCTTGATATGTTCCCTTATCCATCTGGAGCGGGTTTGCACGTAGGACACCCAGAAGGCTACACAGCGACAGATATCCTCAGCCGTTACAAACGTGCGCAAGGCTACAATGTCCTTCACCCTATGGGTTGGGATGCTTTTGGTTTGCCTGCAGAGCAATACGCTATGGATACAGGTAATGACCCAGCAGAATTTACAGCTGAGAACATTGCCAACTTCAAACGCCAAATCAATGCGCTTGGATTTTCTTATGACTGGGATCGTGAAGTCAACACGACAGATCCAAACTATTACAAGTGGACTCAATGGATTTTCACCAAGCTTTACGAAAAAGGCTTGGCCTATGAAGCTGAAGTGCCAGTAAACTGGGTTGAGGAATTGGGAACTGCCATTGCCAATGAAGAAGTGCTTCCTGACGGAACTTCTGAACGTGGAGGCTATCCAGTTGTCCGTAAACCAATGCGCCAATGGATGCTCAAAATCACGGCATATGCGGAGCGTTTGCTTAATGACTTGGATGATCTGGATTGGCCAGAGTCTATCAAGGACATGCAACGCAACTGGATTGGGAAATCAACTGGTGCCAATGTAACCTTCAAGATTAAGGGAACTGATAAGGAATTTACTGTCTTTACCACTCGTCCTGATACCCTTTTCGGTGCGACTTTCACTGTTTTGGCTCCTGAGCATGACTTGGTTGACGCTATCACAAGTTCAGAGCAAGCAGAAGCAGTAGCAGACTACAAACACCAAGCTAGCCTCAAGTCTGACTTAGCTCGTACAGACCTTGCCAAAGAAAAAACTGGTGTTTGGACTGGTGCTTATGCCATCAACCCTGTCAATGGTAAGGAAATGCCAATCTGGATTGCGGACTATGTTCTTGCTAGTTATGGAACAGGTGCGGTTATGGCTGTTCCAGCCCACGACCAACGTGACTGGGAATTCGCCAAACAATTTGACCTTCCAATCGTAGAAGTCCTTGAAGGTGGAAACGTAGCAGAAGCTGCCTACACAGAGGATGGCCTTCACGTTAATTCAGATTTCCTAGATGGACTCAACAAAGAAGACGCTATTGCCAAGATTGTGGCTTGGTTGGAAGAAAAAGGCTGTGGACAAGAGAAAGTTACCTACCGTCTCCGCGACTGGCTCTTTAGCCGTCAACGTTACTGGGGTGAGCCAATTCCTATCATTCATTGGGAAGACGGAACTTCAACAGCTGTTCCTGAAAGTGAATTGCCACTTGTCTTGCCTGTAACCAAGGACATCCGTCCTTCAGGTACTGGTGAAAGTCCGCTAGCTAACTTGACAGATTGGCTTGAAGTGACTCGTGAAGATGGCGTCAAGGGTCGTCGTGAAACAAACACTATGCCACAGTGGGCTGGTTCAAGCTGGTACTACCTCCGTTATATTGATCCACACAATACTGAGAAATTGGCCGATGAGGATCTTCTCAAACAATGGTTGCCAGTCGATATCTACGTGGGTGGGGCAGAGCATGCTGTACTTCACTTGCTCTACGCTCGTTTCTGGCATAAATTCCTCTATGACCTCGGTGTTGTTCCGACGAAAGAACCATTCCAAAAACTCTTTAACCAAGGAATGATTTTGGGAACAAGCTACCGTGACCACCGTGGGGCTCTTGTGGCAACTGACAAGGTTGAAAAACGTGACGGTTCTTTCTTCCATGTGGAAACAGGAGAGGAGTTAGAGCAAGCGCCAGCCAAGATGTCTAAATCGCTCAAGAACGTTGTTAACCCAGACGACGTGGTGGAGCAATACGGTGCCGATACCCTTCGTGTTTATGAAATGTTTATGGGACCACTTGATGCTTCGATTGCTTGGTCAGAAGAAGGTCTGGAAGGAAGCCGTAAGTTCCTTGACCGTGTTTACCGCTTGATTACAAGTAAGGAAATTGCTGCGGAAAACAATGGTGCTCTCGACAAGGTTTACAATGAAACCGTTAAAGCCGTCACTGAGCAAATTGAGTCCCTCAAATTCAACACAGCCATTGCCCAACTTATGGTCTTTGTCAACGCGGCTAACAAGGAAGACAAGCTTTATGTAGACTACGCCAAAGGCTTTATCCAGTTGATTGCGCCATTTGCACCTCACTTGGCAGAAGAGCTCTGGCAAACAGTTGCAGCAACAGGAGAATCTATCTCTTACGTGGCTTGGCCAACGTGGGACGAAAGCAAACTAGTTGAAGACGAAATCGAAATTGTTGTCCAAATCAAAGGAAAAGTTCGTGCCAAACTCATGGTCGCTAAAGACTTGTCACGTGAAGAATTGCAAGAAATTGCTCTAGCTGATGAAAAAGTCAAAGCAGAAATTGACGGTAAGGAAATCGTGAAAGTAATTAGTGTACCGAATAAACTCGTTAATATCGTTGTGAAATAAGATAGGAATCCTTCAGAGTAGAATCTGGGGGATTTTTTGAATCTTCTTATGAAAGTATGGTATACTATGGGCAACTATAAAGTTTGAAAAGTGAAACAAGGAGAAAGTTATGCCAGTAAACGAATATGGTCAGATGATTGGTGAGTCAATGGAAGGTTATACATCCGGTGCACTGCCTTCTATTGATTTCTTAGAAGGGCGTTATGCTAGGGTAGAGGCTCTTTCAGTGGAAAAGCATGCGGAGGATTTATTAGCTGTTTATGGCCCGGATACTCCTGAGGAGATGTGGACCTACCTCTTTCAGGAGCCAGTGGCAGATCTGGAGGAACTGGTCAGCCTTTTAAATCAGATGTTAGCTCGTAAGGACCGTTTTTATTATGCAATCATAGACAGGTCAACTGGTAAGGCTTTAGGAACTTTTTCTCTCATGCGTATTGACCAGAATAATCGAGTAATAGAAGTGGGAGCTGTCACTTTTTCTCCAGAGCTCAGGGGGACACGGATAGGGACAGAAGCCCAGTATCTCCTCGCTCGCTATGTCTTTGAGGAGCTTAACTATCGTCGCTATGAGTGGAAATGCGATGCTCTTAACCTGCCATCAAGACGAGCTGCAGAACGTTTGGGCTTTATTTATGAAGGAACCTTCCGTCAGGCAGTGGTTTATAAGGGACGGACGAGGGATACGGATTGGTTGTCTATGATTGATAAGGACTGGCCCCAAGTCAAATCTCGTTTGGAAACATGGTTGCGTCCTGAAAATTTTGATAACAATGGACGACAGTACAAGAGCTTGAGAGAGCTTTAAGAGGAGGTGTTGACATGATCACTATTAGAAAGCAAGAAATCGTTAAACTAGAGGATGTTTTGCATCTCTATCAGGCTGTCGGTTGGACAAATTATACCCATCAACCAGAGATGCTGGAGCAGGCCCTATCTCATTCATTAGCGATTTATCTGGCGCTTGATGGCGATGCTGTGGTGGGCTTGATTCGTTTGGTTGGAGATGGTTTTTCGTCAGTTTTTGTACAGGATTTGATTGTTTTACCTAGCTATCAGCGCCAAGGAATTGGCAGCTCCTTGATGAAAGAGGCTTTAGAGGATTTTAAAGAGGCTTATCAAGTCCAGCTGGCGACAGAACAGACAGAAAAAAACGTTGGATTTTATCGTTCTATGGGGTTTGAAACTTTATCCACCTATGATTGTACAGGAATGATTTGGGTAAACAGAGAAAAATAATAAAACTTGTTTTTCTTAAGCAAAGTTTAAGGATGGTCTAGTATCATATAGTCATTAAATAAAGACCTCCTAACTTTATTTAATGAAATCCTAAAACTTTTTTTCATCATAATCTCCTAATGAAGTCACCCAATCAGGTGGCTTTTTTTGGCGTGGGTAGGTGCTGGAGATAGAAATTTTTTGAAAAATAGTAAAATTTGAGAAATGTTAAGCTAGTTTTAAGCTTCGTCTTGTATCATATAGTTATTAAATAAAGACCTCCTAACTTTATTTAATAAAATCCTAAACTTTTCTTTTTCATAATAATCTCCCTTAACTCCACCCAATCAGGTGGAGTTTTTTGGCTCTATTTCAGGCTTTTTGGGACTATTCTAAAAATAATTTTTGATAACTTTCTCCCAATCTTATAAACTGTATTGGACAGATTCTAATGCTTGATAAGTTGCGGGGATGAAGATGTAAAACTTTGACAAAATGTGTGAACTATGGGATAATAAAAGGGAATTAAGTATTGTGTCTATATCATAGGCTAGAAAAGACCCCAAGCTCACGACCAAATAAGCTTGGGGTCTTTTTGACACTATTTGTCCTTGTTTAGCCATTTATCGACTAAGCGAAGAACGACACCGACCACAATTGGTCCGATGATAGTTTTAAGTATTGTATCCATCATGGGCTAATTCACCTCCTTTCGTAGGCGGTGTAGTAGTGCCGAACAATATTATACCATAAAGTAATCTACTCTCTCATACTATACTAAAGTCAAAAAACATCTTATAATAGTAGTTATGAAACTTACAAACGAAGAAACACAAAAAATTGAAAAACTCCTGAAAGATTCATCGTACGCCAAATATCACAAACGTCTACAGATTATTTATTTTCGCTCAAAAGAAAAGAGTTATAAGGAAATCATGGATCTGCTAGGTTGCAATAAAACAACTGTTTGGAGGAATTTGAAAAATATAAGGAGTTTGGATGCTCTTCTTCAAGAAACCCGTGGCGGTCGCCATCGCGAATATATGACTTATGAAGAAGAGAAAGCATTTCTAAAACGTCATATAGAAGATGCTCAGGCTGGGGAATTTGTAACTGTCAATCAGTTATTTGAAGCCTATCAAAAAGAGATTGATCGCACTTCTACACGCGATGGTTTCTATTATCTCCTGAAACGCCATGGTTGGCGAACGGTCACTCTTAGAGCTGAACATCCCAAAAAGGCAAACGCTCAGACAATGGAGTATGAACAAGAATCACCTCATTTGTCTTAGAGTGCTATATTTTAGAAAAATTGAAATGGCAAAGTTCTTTTGAGATAATTTTGTTAGTTGAAATTGTTTAGCTAGGCTCAGTGATTGAAACTTTTTAAATCGTATTTATTTAAAAAAATTAAAATTACCCCCAAAAATGCTTTTTTTTTTAGGAAATATAATATAATAGTTGAAAAAGATTAAAGGAGATTTCTTATGGCTAAGAAAATCAAAGATGAAAATGGGAATGTATATGTGAAAAAACCACCTTTTTATAAAAAATGGTGGTTCATATTGATTGTTATTATTGTTGTATTTGGTGTAGTTAAAGGTGGAAGTGGAAGTAATTCCACTAAGCAGGAAGTTGTATCTAGTTCAAGTGCGCAAATAACAGCATCAGAAGAAACTGCTCAAACAAAGGCAACAGAAAAAAATAAAAATAAGGAAGGGGAGACAAAAGCTAAGGCAGAGAATAAAATCGGAGAAGTTGTTAAAGTTGGAGATGTTGAATATATCGTGAATTCAAAATCTCTGTCTCAAAATGTTGGAGGAGAATTTGGCAAAAACGCAAATGGTATTTATTTAATTCTGAATGTGACGGTAAAAAATAATGGTAAAAAATCTATAACTGTTACGGATGATTTCTTTAAGCTTTTAAAAGGTCATACAGAGTACTCAACTGATAGTACAGCTGGTATCTATGCAAATCAGGAAGCAAAATTCTTTTTGTCAGAATTAAACCCTGAAAATAGTATTACAGGAAATGTGGTATTTGATGTGAATACGGAGACTGCAGATGCTTCAGGTTTACAGTTACAAGTACAAACAGGTGTTTTTGGAACTCAAAGAGGAAAAATTAGTCTAGATTAGTCTGAATTAAAAATGCAAAATGTCTATTTTTTAGTAGATGTTATGCATTTTTTCTTATTCTTTACATTTGTTTTTATGTTATGGTTTTAAAAAATTACTAATCTAGGAATTATGTTGAAGTGGAGAAAATGTAGCAAATTGGATTTTGAGACTCTATTCATCTATAATTGTATAGGGATGACTTGGATAAATAGAGAAAAATAATAAAACTTGTTTTTGCTTAAGCAAATTTAAGGCTAGTCTAGTATTATGTAGTTATTAAATAAAGACCTCCTAACTTTATTTAATAAAATCCTAAACTTTTCTTTTTCATCATAATCTCCCTTAACTCCACCCAATCGGGTGGAGTTTTTTGGCTCTATTTCAGGCTTTTCGGAAGTTTTCTAAATATCATTTTTCAATAGCTTTCTCTAAATCTTATAAACTTTATTGGACAGATTCTAAAGTTGGAGAAGCTGAATGGATGAGGATATAAACCTTTGACAAAATTCGTGAACTATGGGATAATAAAAAGGAATTGAGTACTAGTTCTATATCATAGGCTAGAAAAGACCCCAAGCTCACGACCAAATAAGCTTGGGGTCTTTTTGACACTATTTGTCCTTGTTTAGCCATTTATCGACTAAGCGAAGAACGACACCGACCACAATTGGTCCGATGATAGTTTTAAGTATTGTATCCATCATGGGCTAATTCACCTCCTTTCGTAGGCGGTGTAGTAGTGCCGTAGAATATTAGATCACATAAGTGCTAAACTCGGGAGTCGCCCAATCAGGTGGAGTTTTTGTTTGTGGCTTGGTTTTTTGATATAATAGAGCCATGAGTAGAATTTTAGATAATGAGATAATGGGGGATGAGGAGTTAGTAGAACGCACGCTCCGTCCTCAGTACTTACGTGAATATATTGGGCAGGACAAGGTCAAGGATCAGCTACAAGTCTTTATTGAAGCTGCCAAAATGCGGGATGAAGCGCTGGATCATGTGCTCTTATTTGGTCCTCCAGGCTTGGGGAAAACGACCATGGCTTTTGTTATTGCCAACGAACTAGGTGTCAATCTCAAGCAGACTTCGGGTCCAGTCGTTGAAAAAGCCGGTGATCTGGTAGCGATTTTAAATGACTTAGAGCCTGGGGATGTCCTCTTTATTGACGAGATTCATCGCTTGCCCATGTCGGTGGAAGAGGTGCTTTATAGTGCCATGGAGGATTTCTACATTGACATCATGATTGGGGCTGGTGAAGGCAGTCGCAGTGTTCATTTGGAGTTGCCACCTTTTACCTTGATTGGTGCTACGACTCGGGCTGGTATGCTCTCAAATCCGCTGCGGGCACGTTTTGGGATTACGGGGCATATGGAGTATTATGCCCATGCTGACTTGACAGAAATTGTCGAGCGGACGGCAGATATTTTTGAGATGGAAATCACTCATGAGGCAGCGTCTGAGTTGTCCCTACGTAGTCGTGGGACTCCTCGTATTGCCAATCGTCTCCTCAAGCGCGTGCGCGATTTTGCCCAGATAATGGGGAATGGGGTTATCGATGATCTTATTACCGATAAGGCTTTGACTATGCTGGATGTTGACCATGAAGGTTTGGACTATGTGGATCAAAAAATCCTTCGCACCATGATTGAGATGTACGGTGGTGGTCCTGTTGGTCTAGGAACTCTTTCTGTTAATATTGCCGAGGAGCGCGAGACTGTCGAAGATATGTATGAGCCCTACTTGATTCAAAAAGGTTTTATCATGCGGACGCGGTCTGGACGGGTGGCGACTGCTAAGGCATATGAGCATTTGGGATATGAGTACAATGAAAAATAAGCAAGAAATTCTAGAGGCTTTTAGAAAAAATCCAGATATGATGGCTATTCTGACTATCATCCGAAACTTGGAGTTGACAGATTCCTGGTTGGCAGCAGGTTCTGTCAGAAATTTCATCTGGAATCTCTTGTCAGACAAATCACCTTTTGACTGTGAAACAGATGTAGATGTGATTTTCTTTGATCCTGATATTTCTTACGAGGAAACCTTGTCCCTAGAGAAAAAACTGCGAGAGGATTTTCCTCAGTACCAGTGGGAATTGAAAAATCAGGTCTATATGCACCAGCACAGCCCTCGTACTGCTCCCTATACCAGTTCCCGTGATGCTATGAGTAAGTATCCAGAACGATGTACGGCTGTTGGACTACGCTTGAATGAAGAATCCGATTTTGAACTCTATGTACCTTATGGTTTGGAGGATATTTTGAATTTTCAAGTTCGACCAACTCCTCATTTTTTAGAGAATGAAGATCGAATGGAACTTTATCGAACACGTCTATCCAAGAAAACTTGGCAGGAGAAATGGAAAAATTTGATTTTTAAAAATACTTAAGGAAACTTTAAGCTAGGAAGTGTATACTAAGTCCATAAGTTAAGAAGACCTTAACTTAAACTCCTAAAACTTTTTCATAATAATCTCCCTATAAAAAATAAAGTCGCCCAATCAGGCGGCTTATTTTTTTGAAAAATGGGCTGGGTGCCTGAGAATAATACTCAATGAAAATCAAAGTGCAAACCAGGAAGCTAGCCGCAGGTTGCTCAAAACACTGTTTTGAGGTTGCAGATAGAGCTGACGTGGTTTGAAGAGATTTTCGCTAAATTCCCAAACTAAGTTCCACTGCTAATCCAAGTGGAAGTTAGTCTGATAAAAATCCTAAAAACCAGTGGAAATCCGTGTCAGGGTAAGTTCCACTGGTTTTACTAATGCTTGATTTTATTGCTTTTGTAAGCAAAATGAATCGAAAAAAAGAGCGCACAAAATCTCCTCATCTGAAAGCGTTTCAGATTAAGTTCCTCTATGGTGGAAGTTAGTGTGAGACGTTTGAATGCGGTTAAAGGTTAGTTTTTAGAACTTATGTTGGAGTAATGTAGACGACTGACAGACGTCTTCTGCAGGTATTTTAGAAATGCCTAGAAGTTTAGGAATTTCTTCTCCATAGGTAAATGCAAAGAACTCGTAGGCTGACTTTCCATTCAAAGCAGCCCGTTTGACGCTGTTGACATGCGAGCAGATGAGATTGATGTCCTTCTGAGTTAAATTGTCAAAAGAAGTTCCCTTAGGTAGAATATCGCGAATCAGCGTGTGATTTTTCTCAATTCTGCCTTTCTGGTCAGAGCGATTCGGGTCACAAAAGAAGAGTTTACACTCTCCTCGAACATCCATTTCGATGTCATCAATCCTGGCAAACTCTCCTCCATTATCGGTAAGAATGACAGGAAAGAGTTGGAAGAAATCTTTGTCAGCTTGGTGAAGAGTGCTCTTGATGTCATAGAAGTGTTTGGTAACCTCACGGGCAGTTTTATTATCCAGCAGTCTAGCGAAGATAAAGTTACAGAAAGAGAGATTGAAGGTGAGTAGGACTTTACCTCCCATTCTGCCCAGAACTGTATCCATTTCTAGCCAAGAGTCTAGTTGATTAAGGGCTAAATAGTTTTGGAAATCCTCATAGGAACGGCCTTTTTTAGCTTCTTTAGGAATGGAAGGTAGTTTACTTTTCCGTCTTTCTTTGAATTTAACGGCTCTGGCTAGGTCAATAGGAGCGATAGATAGGTATCCTTTTCGGATGTGTCGATAGACGGTTGAGGAGCTGACATCAAGATTGTGAGTTTTGAGGATATGATAGATGTGTTGTCCTTTTTTAACCCCATCAGAAATGACTTTGTCCATGTACCAGAAGGTCTTGGAATTGAGGGGAGTTCCTTCACGAGCTTCAACAAGAGTTTGTTCGTACTGTTTTTGAGCTTGTTTAGCGAGGTAGAAGATCTTCTTATAACCACAGTTTTGTCTTCTTTTAGGACAGCCATTACAGACAAAGGGAGCTTTGTCGAGTAGAGGGCAAGGAAGGTTATGGCATGTAGACTCTCGGACTTGTCTGTTTCGTTTGACTTCTTTGGAAACAGTAGTTGGGTCTTTTAGAATGGATTGTCCAATAGCTTTGAAGGTTTCACCGCGCTCTAAGCCTAGTTGGATATCATTACGGTCTGAAAGGGTAAGGTGTTTATGTTTTGTCATAGTAGAGCTCATTTCTAACTCAAACGTCTCACACTTAATTCCACCATAAAAATCCGTTTTAGACTAATTTCCACTTTGGTTAGGCAAGTGGAAGTTACTTTGAGAAGTTAGCTGAAGAGATTTTCGAAGAGTATAAATAGCTTAGTGATAGAAGAAAATAGGGAAATATGGTATAATGAAACGATAGATTTTTGAATAGGAATAAGATCATGTTTGGATTTTTTAAGAAAGATAAGGCTGTGGAAGTAGAGGTTCCGACACAGGTTCCTGCTCATATCGGCATCATCATGGATGGCAATGGCCGTTGGGCTAAAAAACGTATGCAACCGCGAGTTTTTGGACACAAGGCGGGCATGGAAGCATTGCAAACTGTGACCAAGGCAGCCAACAAACTAGGCGTTAAGGTGATTACGGTTTATGCTTTTTCTACAGAAAACTGGACCCGTCCAGATCAGGAAGTCAAGTTTATCATGAACTTGCCAGTAGAGTTTTATGATAATTATGTCCCGGAATTGCATGCGAATAATGTTAAGATTCAAATGATTGGGGAGACAGACCGCCTGCCTAAGCAAACCTTTGAAGCTCTGACCAAGGCTGAGGAATTGACTAAGAACAACACAGGTTTGATTCTTAATTTTGCCCTCAACTATGGTGGACGTGCTGAGATTACACAGGCTCTTAAGTTGATTTCCCAGGATATGTTAGATGCTAAAATCAACCCAGGTGACATCACAGAGGAATTGATTGGCAACTATCTCTTTACCCAGCATTTGCCTAAGGACTTACGAGACCCAGACTTGATTATCCGTACTAGTGGAGAATTGCGTTTGAGCAATTTCCTTCCATGGCAGGGAGCTTATAGTGAGCTCTATTTTACGGACACCTTGTGGCCTGATTTTGACGAGGCGGCCTTGCAGGAAGCCATTCTTGCCTACAATCGTCGTCATCGCCGATTTGGAGGAGTTTAGGAGGAAATATGACACAGGATTTACAGAAAAGAACCTTGTTTGCAGGGGTTGCTCTGGCTATTTTCCTACCGATTTTAATGATTGGGGGACTCTTGCTTCAGATAGCAATTGGAATCATAGCCATGCTAGCCATGCATGAACTTTTGAAGATGAGAGGTCTAGAGACCATGACTATGGAGGGCCTCTTAACCCTCTTTGCAACCTTTGCTTTGACCATTCCCTTGGAGAACTACTTGACTTTTTTACCAGTTGATGGGAATGTGGTTGCCTATAGTGTGTTGATTTCAATCATGTTAGGAACGACTGTTTTTAGCAAGTCGTATACGATTGAGGATGCGGTTTTCCCTCTTGCTATGAGTTTCTATGTGGGCTTTGGTTTTAATGCTCTATTAGATGCTAGAATTGCAGGTTTAGATAAGGCATTATTAGCCTTGTGTATTGTTTGGGCGACAGACAGTGGTGCCTATCTTGTTGGGATGAACTATGGGAAACGAAAGTTAGCACCAAGGGTATCGCCTAATAAAACCCTTGAGGGTGCCTTGGGTGGTATTTTAGGAGCAATTTTAGTAACCATTATCTTTATGATAGTTGACAGTACAGTTGCTCTTCCATATGGAATTTACAAGATGTCAGTCTTTGCTATTTTCTTTAGTATTGCTGGACAATTTGGTGATTTACTAGAAAGTTCGATCAAACGTCATTTTGGTGTTAAGGATTCTGGGAAATTTATCCCTGGACATGGTGGTGTTTTGGATCGTTTCGATAGTATGTTGCTTGTATTTCCAATCATGCACTTATTTGGACTCTTTTAATCAAAAGACGGAGGAAACGCTATGCTCGGAATTTTAACCTTTATTCTGGTTTTCGGGATTATTGTAGTGGTGCACGAGTTCGGGCACTTCTACTTTGCCAAGAAATCAGGGATTTTAGTACGTGAATTTGCCATCGGTATGGGACCCAAAATCTTTGCTCACATTGGCAAGGATGGAACGGCCTATACCATTCGAATCTTGCCTCTGGGTGGCTATGTCCGCATGGCTGGTTGGGGTGATGATACAACTGAAATCAAGACAGGAACGCCTGTCAGTTTGACCCTTGCTGATGATGGTAAGGTTAAACGCATCAATCTCTCAGGTAAAAAATTGGATCAAACAGCCCTCCCTATGCAGGTGACCCAGTTTGATTTTGAAGACAAGCTCTTTATCAAAGGATTGGTTCTGGAAGAAGAAAAAACATTTGCAGTGGATCACGATGCAACGGTTGTGGAAGCAGATGGAACTGAGGTTCGGATTGCACCCTTGGATGTTCAATATCAAAATGCAACTATCTGGGGTAAACTCATTACTAATTTTGCAGGTCCTATGAACAACTTTATCTTAGGTGTCGTTGTTTTCTGGATTTTAATCTTCATGCAGGGTGGTGTCAGAGATGTTGATACCAATCAGTTCCATGTTATGCCCCAGGGGGCTTTGGCTAAGGTAGGAGTACCAGAAACGGCACAAATTACCAAGATTGGCTCACATGAGGTTAGCAACTGGGAAAGCTTGATCCAAGCTGTGGAAACAGAAACCAAAGATAAGACGGCACCGACTTTGGATGTGACTATTTCTGAAAAGGGGAGTGACAAACAAGTCACTGTTACACCCGAAGATAGTCAAGGTCGTTACCTTCTAGGTGTTCAACCGGGGGTTAAGTCAGATTTTCTATCCATGTTTGTAGGTGGTTTTACAACTGCTGCTGACTCAGCTCTCCGAATTCTCTCAGCTCTGAAAAATCTGATTTTCCAACCAGATTTGAACAAGTTGGGTGGACCTGTTGCTATCTTTAAGGCAAGTAGTGATGCTGCTAAAAATGGAATTGAAAATATCTTGTACTTCTTGGCAATGATTTCCATCAATATTGGGATTTTTAATCTTATTCCGATTCCAGCCTTGGATGGTGGTAAGATTGTGCTCAATATCCTAGAAGCCATCCGCCGCAAACCATTGAAACAAGAAATTGAAACCTATGTCACCTTGGCCGGAGTGGTCATCATGGTTGTCTTGATGATTGCTGTGACTTGGAATGACATTATGCGACTCTTTTTTAGATAATCGAGGAATATTATGAAACAAAGTAAAATGCCTATCCCAACGCTTCGCGAAATGCCAAGCGATGCTCAAGTTATCAGCCATGCTCTTATGTTGCGTGCTGGTTATGTTCGCCAAGTTTCAGCAGGTGTTTATTCTTATCTACCACTTGCCAATCGTGTGATTGAAAAAGCTAAAAACATCATGCGCCAAGAATTCGAAAAGATTGGTGCTGTTGAGATGCTGGCTCCAGCCCTTCTTAGTGCAGAATTGTGGCGTGAATCAGGTCGTTACGAAACCTATGGTGAAGACCTTTACAAACTAAAAAACCGTGAAAAATCAGACTTTATCTTAGGTCCAACTCACGAAGAAACCTTTACAGCTATTGTCCGTGATTCTGTTAAATCTTACAAGCAATTGCCACTCAACCTTTATCAAATTCAGCCCAAGTATCGTGATGAAAAACGCCCACGTAATGGACTTCTTCGTACACGTGAGTTTATCATGAAGGATGCTTATAGTTTCCACGCTAACTATGATAGTTTGGATAGTGTTTATGATGAGTACAAAGCAGCCTATGAGCGTATTTTCACTCGTAGTGGTTTAGACTTCAAGGCTATTATTGGTGACGGTGGAGCCATGGGTGGTAAGGATAGCCAAGAATTTATGGCCATTACATCTGCTCGTACAGACCTTGACCGCTGGGTTGTCTTGGACAAGTCAGTTGCCTCATTTGACGAAATTCCTGCAGAAGTGCAAGAAGAAATCAAGGCAGAATTGCTCAAATGGATGGTCTCTGGTGAAGATACCATTGCTTACTCAAGTGAATCTAGCTATGCGGCCAACTTGGAAATGGCAACAAACGAGTACAAACCAAGCAACCGTGTTGTCGCTGAAGAAGAAGTGACTCGCGTTGCAACGCCAGATGTTAAATCAATTGATGAAGTTGCAGCTTTCCTCAATGTTCCAGAAGAACAAACGATTAAAACCCTCTTCTACATTGCAGATGGTGAGCTTGTTGCAGCCCTTCTAGTTGGAAATGACCAACTCAACGAAGTCAAGTTGAAAAACCACTTGGGAGCAGATTTCTTTGACGTTGCTAGCGAAGAAGAAGTGGCGAATGTTGTTCAAGCAGGATTCGGCTCACTTGGACCAGTTGGTTTGCCAGAGAATGTTAAAATTATTGCAGACCGTAAGGTGCAAGATGTTCGCAATGCAGTTGTGGGTGCTAACGAAGATGGCTACCACTTGACTGGTGTGAATCCAGGTCGTGATTTTACTGCAGAATATGTGGATATCCGTGAAGTTCGTGAGGGTGAAATTTCTCCAGACGGACAAGGTGTCCTTAACTTTGCGCGTGGTATCGAAATTGGTCACATCTTCAAACTCGGCACTCGCTATTCAGCAAGCATGGGAGCAGATGTCTTGGATGAAAATGGCCGTGCTGTGCCAATTATCATGGGATGTTACGGTATCGGTGTCAGCCGTCTCCTTTCAGCAGTGATGGAGCAACACGCTCGTCTCTTTGTCAATAAAACGCCAAAAGGTGAATACCGTTACGCTTGGGGAATCAACTTCCCTAAAGAATTGGCACCATTTGATGTGCACTTGATCACTGTCAATGTCAAGGACGAAGAAGCGCAAGCCTTGACAGAAAAACTTGAAGCAAGCTTGATGGGAGCTGGTTACGAAGTCTTGACAGATGACCGTAACGAACGTGTCGGAGTCAAATTCAGTGATAGCGACTTGATTGGGTTGCCAATCCGTATCACTGTTGGGAAGAAAGCGGCCGATGGCATCGTAGAAGTCAAGATTAAAGCGACTGGTGATACCATCGAAGTTCATGCAGATAACGTGCTTGAAACGCTTGAAATCCTAAGCAAGAAATAAAAACTATAATCAGAAGAAAAACAAGGAAAAAATGTAACTAGTTTTTACCTTGTTTTTTCTGTATAATGGGAAAAATGAGTAGATAAAGAGGTAAATGTATGCTAAGATTTCCAAAGGATTTTGTCTGGGGATCCTCTACTTCTGGACCACAAACAGAAGGACGTGTAGCTGGTGATGGTAAGGGAGATAATCTCTGGGATTACTGGCATCAAGTGGAGCCACATCGTTACTATAATGGGATTGGTCCAGATAAAACATCAACCTTTTATGAAAACTGGGAAAAGGATATTGAGCTACTGTTAGAATCTGGTCACACGGCCTTTCGGACTTCTATTCAGTGGTCACGGATTTTTCCACAAGGGCGTGGGGAAGTCAATCCTCAGGGTGTAGCCTTTTACCGTAAGGTTTTTGAGGCTATTAAGGCCAAAGGGATTCGTCTTTTAGTCAATCTTTATCATTTTGATCTGCCTTTTGCCCTTCAAGAAGCTGGTGATGGTTGGGAAAATAAGGCGACTGTCTCAGCATATGAAGACTATGCTCGTTTTTGTTTTGAGACTTATGGAGATTTAGTGGATCAATGGATTACCTTTAACGAGCCCATCGTTCCTGTGGAATTTGGCTATTTTTACGATGCCCATTATCCACATAAGGTGGATGCAGAAGCGGCGGTTAAAGTAGCCTATCACACACAATTGGCCAGTAGTCGGGCGGTGAAGGCTTGCCATGAACTTTTGCCAGATTCCAAGATTGGGATTGTCTTAAACTTGACACCGGCTTATCCACGTAGCCAGCATCCTGCTGATGTCAAGGCAGCTCGTATTGCGAACCTTTTTCAGGCCCAATCTTTCTTAGATCCGTCTGTTTTAGGGACTTATCCACAGGAGTTGGTAGAAATCTTACATGAATACGGTCTCTTGCCTGATGCTACAGAGGAGGAGTTGGAGCTCATTCGTGACAATACGGTGGACTTCCTTGGTGTCAACTACTATCAACCTTTGCGTGTTATGGCGCCTCGATTTGCGAAGCATCCAGAGAGTCCACTCTTACCAGAACATTTTTATGAGCCTTATGTGATGCCTGGACGTAAAATCAATCCTCACCGTGGCTGGGAGATTTATGAGCAAGGGATTTATGACATCGCCCAAAATATCAAGAAAAATTATGGCAATATCGAGTGGATGTTGACAGAGAATGGTATGGGTGTTGAGGGGGAAGAAAAATTCCGTCAAGATGGGATGATTCAAGATGATTACCGTATTGACTTTGTAAAAGGTCATCTTCGTGAACTGCACCGTGCTATTGAAGACGGAGCCAATTGTAAGGGATACTTGATTTGGACCTTTATCGATTGCTGGTCATGGCTCAACAGCTATAAAAATCGCTATGGTTTGGTCGAATTAGACTTGGAAACGCAAGAACGTCGTCTGAAAAAATCAGGGAACTGGTTCAAGGAATTAAGCGACAATAATGGATTTTAAAAAGGACTCTGACTGATTATCCTAATTGGTCAGAGTTTTTTATTTTATGAAGTTGATTTGAACTATACCAATTTTTACTCTTGACAAGTGAAAGAAACAAGTATATACTGTTTTTGCTGGTTCTATAAAAGAGGAATTAGACTATACCAATTTTAAGGAGAAAGCACAGCTTGCCTGTGTCGTATATACTATGTGTGGAATTGTTGGTGTTGTTGGAAACACAAATGCAACTGATATTTTGATTCAAGGGCTTGAAAAGCTCGAATACCGTGGCTATGATTCTGCGGGAATTTTTGTTCTAGGTGGTGCTGAGAACCATTTGGTGAAGGCTGTTGGTCGTATTGCAGAATTGTCTGCCAAGACAGCTGGTGTTGAGGGAACAACTGGTATCGGACATACTCGTTGGGCTACTCACGGAAAACCAACGGAAGACAATGCTCACCCACACCGCTCTAAGACAGAACGTTTTGTCTTGGTGCACAATGGGGTCATTGAGAACTACCTTGAAATTAAGGAAGAATACCTTGCAGGTCACCACTTTAAGGGGCAAACAGATACTGAAATCGCTGTTCACTTGATTGGAAAATTTGCGGAAGAAGAAGGTCTTTCTGTTCTTGAAGCCTTCAAAAAAGCTCTTCACATCATCCGTGGTTCTTATGCCTTTGCCTTGGTTGACTCACAAGATCCTGAAGTCATATACGTGGCTAAGAATAAATCACCGCTTTTGATTGGTCTTGGGGAAGGCTACAACATGGTTTGTTCAGACGCCATGGCTATGATTCGTGAGACCAACCAGTACATGGAAATCCATGACCAAGAGTTGGTCATTGTTAAGGCTGATAGTGTGGAAGTTCAAGACTATGATGGCAACAGTCGTGAGCGTGCTAGCTACACTGCGGAGCTTGACTTGTCAGATATCGGTAAGGGAACTTACCCTTACTACATGCTCAAAGAAATTGACGAGCAACCAACTGTTATGCGTAAACTCATTCAAGCCTATACAGATGAGGCTGGTCAAGTTGTCGTAGACCCAGCTATCATCAAGGCTGTTCAAGATGCAGATCGCATCTACATCCTTGCAGCTGGAACATCTTACCACGCAGGTTTTGCTTCTAAGAAGATGTTGGAAGAATTGACAGATACGCCAGTTGAACTTGGAATCTCTTCTGAATGGGGCTACGGTATGCCACTTCTCAGCAAGAAACCACTCTTCATCTTTATCAGTCAGTCTGGTGAAACAGCGGATAGCCGTCAGGTTTTGGTTAAGGCTAATGAAATGGGAATCCCAAGCTTGACAGTGACAAATGTCCCAGGTTCAACCCTTTCACGTGAAGCCAATCATACTATGCTCCTTCACGCAGGTCCTGAAATTGCCGTAGCATCAACTAAAGCCTATACAGCGCAAATCGCAGCCCTTGCCTTCCTTGCAAAAGCAGTCGGAGAAGCAAATGGCAATACTAAAGCGCAAGCCTTTGACCTGGTGCATGAGTTGTCAATCGTAGCTCAGTCTATCGAATCAACTCTTTCAGAGAAAGAAACCATTGAAGCCAAGGTTCGTGAGCTACTTGAAACAACTCGTAACGCCTTTTACATCGGACGTGGTCAAGATTACTACGTAGCCATGGAAGCAAGTCTCAAACTTAAAGAGATTTCTTACATCCAGTGTGAAGGGTTTGCGGCAGGAGAACTTAAGCATGGAACCATTGCCTTGATTGAAGAAGGAACGCCTGTCTTGGCTCTCTTGTCAGATCCAGTCCTTGCCAACCACACTCGTGGAAATATCCAAGAGGTGGCAGCCCGTGGTGCCAAAGTCCTCACTATCGCAGAAGAAAATGTTGCTAAAGAGACAGATGATATCGTCCTTACGACTGTACATCCATACCTCTCACCAATTTCAATGGTTGTGCCAACGCAATTGGTCGCTTACTTTGCAACTCTGCACCGTGGGCTTGATGTGGATAAACCACGTAACCTTGCTAAGTCAGTAACGGTAGAATAAGCTAAAAAAGTCTAGTTATCTGGGCTTTTTCTTGTAAGCAAATCGGTTGCTTGTACTCAAGTTTCGTGTTAGAATAATTTTTCAAATTAAAGGACAGAGGTAAACAAGGAGAATCACTGTGGTAGAATTGGGAATTTCAACCTTTGGGGAAACAACGGAGCTTGAAGGGACTGGGCAGACTTACAGTCATGCTGAACGAATTCGCCAGTTGGTGGCGGAGATTGAGCTGGCTGACAAGCTTGGTTTGGATGTGTATGGAATTGGTGAGCACCATCGAGCGGATTTTGCAGTATCAGCCCCAGAGATTGTTCTGGCAGCTGGGGCAGTCAATACCAAGAAAATCCGTTTGACCAGTGCAGTCAGCATTCTTTCGAGCATGGATCCGATTCGTTTGTTCCAACAATATGCCACTATCGATGCTTTATCAAATGGACGAGCGGAGATTATGGCTGGAAGGGGTTCTTTCACGGAATCTTTTCCCTTGTTTGGATATGATTTGAAAGACTACGGAGCCCTCTTTGATGAGAAATTAGACTTGCTCCAGTTAGTCAATGAAAAGACCAAGTTAGACTGGCAAGGTCGCTTGACCCAAACAATCTCTGGCAAAGAAGTTTATCCTCGTCCAGTTCAGGACAAATTGCCCTTGTGGATAGCGACAGGTGGTCATGTCGAATCAACCGTGAAGATTGCTCAGGCCGGTTTACCGATTGTCTATGCCATTATTGGTGGTAACCCTCGTTATTTTAAAAAGTTGATTCAGGCTTATCGTGAGATTGGGAGCGAAGCAGACCATGCCAGTCATGAACTAAAGGTTGGGGCCCATTCTTGGGGTTGGATTGCTGAAGATGGCGAGCAGGCGGTGAAAGATTATTTTCATCCGACCAAGCAAGTGGTGGATGCTATTTCCAAAGACCGTCCACACTGGCAGGAATTGCGTTATGAGCAATATTTGGAGCAGGTAGGGCCAAATGGTGCTATGTTTGTGGGCAATCCAGATCAGGTGGCAGAAAAATTGATTCGCATGATTGAAGATCTAGGTTTGGACCGCTTCATGCTCCATCTACCGCTTGGCTCCATGCCTCATGATCAAGTTCTGAAAGCTATTGAACTCTTCGGAACACAAGTTGCTCCAAAAGTACGAGCTTATTTTGCTATGAAAGAGGCTTAATAAAAAATCCTAATCAAGTTTATTAGGACAACAAATATTGTACAAAAATCAATCCCCCGAGCATTGAGACTCAGGGGATTTTTCTATAGGAGGGCTAGTTTAGTTCTCTTTTTTGTTTTTTAGCAAGAACCCGAGACCTAGAAGGGCAAGGAGGCTGATTCCTGCAAACAGGAGTTTGTAATCGTTGAGATTCCTGTATTTGGATTAGTTATATCTAGCTATGCAAAGGTTATACAGTAGCAGTTTTAGCTAACCCATTCACCGTTTTCATTGACTAAATAGCCTTCAACTCTTGTATTAACTGCAAGTTTACCTGATGAATCAACATAGTACCATTTGCCAGAAACTTCAAACCATTGATTTTCTTTCATAGCTCCTGATGGCTCAAGATAGTACCAAGTATCTCCATCCTTAACCCAACCGGTTGACATAGAACCGTTACTATTTAGGAAGTACCAAACATTACCATCTTTCACCCAGCCAGTAACCATAGAGCCATCATCTTTTAGATAATACCAAGTATCTCCATCTTTTATCCAACCAGTAGCTAGAGAACCGTCTGCTTTATGGAAATACCAGATGCCATTTTCTTGTTTCCAACTAGCTTTAGTTGTCTGATTTGGAGTTTCCGGTTTCTTATTTGTATAAGCTGGAGTGTAGGAAGTTACAATAGCTTGTGTAGAAGTAGCTGGAAGTGATTGAGTATTACTGTCCTTATGTGGCTTCTCGGCTTGTGAATCAGTTGTAGCTTGGCTAGGTTTATTTTCTGCATCAGCTACTGTTGCAGATGGTTTAGTAGAATCAGGTTTAGCTTCTGGAGCTGGATCTTGATGTGCAGGGTGAGAAGCTTCATTTTGATGTTCAGGCTTGGAAGGGGTTGAGTCTGGTTTCTCTTCTGCAGTTGACTCATGGCTAGTTCCATTTTGAGAGACTCGAAGAACAGTAGCTGTAAGGGCATTCAATTTCAAGCCTTTTTCAGTCCACTCAAGTCCTTTCGGGTTGGCAATTCCGACTGGCCCTGCTTGGTTTTCATCTGCTAAAACTTCAGCATTTCTGAGGTGGGCGAAGGCAGTTCCCAAATTAAATTCGCGAGCTTTTTCGTCCGCATTGACAAAGACTGCGTAGATATCACCGTTTGGAGCAGTAATTTGGTAGCCAATCACTACATCTTCTTTTTCCACACCATTTTGGCCTGGGACAGTGATGAGGTGGACACGGTCCTTGATATCTTGGAGACTCTTAAGTCGGAAGGCATCTGTAGATTGACGAAGGGCAATCAACCCTTTCATATAGTCACGGCTCTTGACATTTTCAGGATAGGCTTTTCTATCTGTAGCCTTAGTCCAGTCAAACTTGTTGACTGCATCGCTAGAATCGTAAGAATCATGGATGAAGTAAGGATAGTCAAATGGATTGCCATCCTTATCACGCAACAAGTGAGATTTGTTTGGTTGTTTGTCCTCTGCTACTGGAGTCTTGTAGGCTGGGTCACGGAATTGTTTGGTACGTCCGTATTCTTGACCAGAGTGGATAAATGGAGTTCCTTGAGCTGTCAAGACCATGAGGTTTCCAAGTCGCAAACGACGGTGGATTTCAGCATAGTTCTCAGCCTTGCTTGGGTCTTTTTTGATAGACTGGGCAATGATGTCAAAGAGGGTCAAGTTATCATGGGCTGCGATGTATTGGATGACATCTCCAGGGCTGTCTGCTTCAAAGTTGGTTGGTTGAGCAATCAGATTTTTGAAGATAGTGTTGATATCACGTTTGCCACCTGTGATAAAAGCAGGTTGACCTTCATTTGGATAACCTGACTTGAGGTTGTTACGGATGTCATCTGAGAAGACAGCGACAGTATCGGTATGTTTCATCCAATCTTGGTCAGCAGCTTTAGTAGGCATGTTTTCATCACCAGCATAGGTTCTCCAACCTTCACCCAGCATGATAAGATTTGGATTGAGGGCACGTGCAGCCTTGTACGCTTCTTCGATAGAAGCCGCATCATGGTCTCCCATCATATCGAAACGGAATCCATCTACTTTATAGGTATCAACTAGATATTTGATAGAGTCAACTAGGAGCCGTTTGGTCATATAGTGAGTTGTCCCCAAGCGTCCACCACCAAAGCTAGTTCGAGGTGTCCCATCAGCATCCATAAAGTGGTAGTAGTTTGGCTCTAGGTCTTCGAAGATATCGACCTTGGCTGTGTGGTTATAAACGACATCCAGGATAGCTCCCATGCCACGTTTGTGGATCTCATTGATGAGATTTTTAAACTCTGCGATTCGTTTTTCTGGATTTTTAGGATCGCTTGAATACATACCAGTCAATGAGAAGTAGTTTTGAGGGTCATATCCCCAGTTGTAGTTGCTGTTGCTTGAAGCATAGGCAGACAAGCGTTCATGGTTTTTCAATTCATTGACAAAGTAGTAAGACAAGACTGGAAGGAGCTGGATGTGGGTTACACCCAAGTCTTTGAGGTAGTCTAGTTTTTCTATAAAGGCTTCAAAAGTACCAAATGGTTTGGTTAAGTCTTTTGCAATGGCAGGATCTGAAGTGAAGTCACGCACATGAGCTTCGTAGATAACGGCATCTTCACGAGTCTTGAAGTTGTGAATCTTACCATAAGTTAAGTCTTGCGGTCCTAGTTTGGCTGGATCTACAAAGGCAGCTTTAGCCACTTTATGGGAAGCGTCTGTTTTTGCAAGATCGCTGTTCCAAGCAGCGAGAGATTTAGCGTAAGGATCAAGTGCAAGAACAGTTTTCCCTTGACGCTCGATTTGGTATTGATAATAGTATCCAGTGAAATCCGTGATTCCTAATTTGTTTGTGCTATCTAGAGTTTGTTTCCAAGTTCCTCTTTCCCCTTTTTCAAGAGCGACAGTTCCAACTACTTTGTCAGGGTTATTCTTGTCGTAGACAACAACAGAAACCTTATCAGCACTTGGTGACCAGAGGGTCAAATCAACCTGTTTTCCTTCTTCTTTGAGTTCAGCTCCAAGTTTGCCATCATAGCTGTATGTCTCATCTTTCAGGCGCCAGCTTGTTTTGGTAGTGAATTTGTCAGAGTTGTAGCTAACGGTATAAGGATGTTTTGTGTCAGAGAAATCTCCGCTGTAGGTCACTTTCTTACCAGCCTCATCGATTGCGACATCGGTAATAGCTACTTTTTCTCCTAGGTGATTAGTGATGTTGGAGTGCTTGAGGATATCCTCTTTTTTAGCACCGACTAGTGTTGAAAAACTACTTTCAATGCTAGAAGTTCCTACGTGTTGGGCACCTGTCATACGTATATCATGAACATAGTATGGATTTGTGTAAATCGTTTCGTCATCATCTTTTAGGAAAATTTGGCTATGATTTTTCAAATCGGTGAACTTATAATCTTCTTTACGGATTTTCACGTCGTCTCCTTTTTTGCTCTCATCTAGTAATAAAAAGCCGAATTCTTTGGCGGCATCCTTAAGAGGAATGTCGATATAGCGACCGTATTTACCTGTAGCCGTAAAGTCCGTTCCGTCAGGCCATTGAGCGCTGCTAGGATTTTTCACATCTCCCCAGTACCAGAGAGATTTCTTGTCATAGTTGCCATCTGTACGGTAGTAGTTGACGCGAATAGTTCCTGCAGGTTGTGGCTCGTAAGAGAAGACCTTGTGATCTTGGTCCAACCAAGCCTCATTCATCTTTGGTGCCAGTTTTTCTACCGATTTATCGCCGGTTAGATTTTTTCCAGCTGTATTATTGATGAGGAAGCTAATTTTTTTGGCTTGTTCTCCCTTTAATTTGACATCTAGGTAGTAGCCGTAGTCATCTTTTTTGGCATCCTTAAAGGACAAAGCTCCGTTAGGCCAGTTTTCAGAAGGTTTTTCAACATCATCCCAAGTCCATAGTCCTTGACTATCCTTGTTTTCTTCAGGAAGTTTTTTGACGTGGATACGGAAGTAATTGTCTTCGATTGGCTCTTCTGCCTTAGTTTCAGTTGTTATTGGACTAGTAGAAGTCGTTGGCTCACTTGAACGATCTTGTCCAGTTTGTGGTGCTGAATCGGCTGGGCTTGCAGCAGGAGTGGTTGGCTCTGTTGCAGGTTTTTCCTCTTTCTCTAGGGAAGCGTTTGCATTTTCAGGTAAAGAGATGTCACTTTCCTTCTTACCGGAGTTATCTACTGTATCAGTAGTTGGTTGAACAATAGTGTTCGGTGCTTCTGTACTAGCTGTTGTACTTTCGTTGGCTGAGATAGTTGGTGTAGCCATGGCAAGTAGGACAAGGCTTGCGCCGATAAGGACAGAACCAGTTCCATTTTTGAGGGAACGGATGCTGTAGACCATTTTTTTCTCAGTTTGAGCTGGTGTTTTTCTCATAATGATTCTCCAATCAATAAATTTCTATATCAGTATAGCATGTAGTAAAATAATATGCAAGCGTTTTCCTTTGGTTTGTAAAAGAAATTCTTACTTTTGAGAAGTTTTCCGTACTATTTTGTATATCAGTATAAATGATGGAGATAATACTCAATGAAAATCAAAGAGCAAACTAGGAAACTAGTCGCAGGCTGTACTTGAGTACGGCAAGGCGACGTTGACGTGGTTTGAAGAGATTTTCGAAGAGTATAAAAATGTCACATAAGACAAGCCGTATTATTAGGAAGAGGATGTGTTCTCAGCTATTTTTATTCAGAAATTGATTTCTAATATTTCTTTAAAAGTTCATCTAGCGAAACTATAAATAGGAAGAGAAAAAGCTAGCGCTTCTCAAGTTTTATCTAGTTTCCAAACCATAGTATTTACTGGAAATCGAAAGAAAATATCAGAAAAATTCAGCAAACGTTTTCTTATTATTTTCTTGACTTTTTTGCTGGTTTGTGCTTGACTTTTACTTGAAATTTGATAAACTATAGACAAATAGGAAAACGTATTCATTTAAAAACGGAGGAATAAGGAATGAATCAAGAAAAACGTTTGCATCGCTTTGTCAAAAAGTGTGGACTCGGTGTGTGTAGTGCTGTTGTTGCGGCCTTTTTATTGAACGCTCAGGGAGTAGCTTTGGCTACAGAGCAAGGGAATCGTCCAGTTGAGACAGAAAACATCGCTCGTGGAAAACAAGCTAGTCAAAGCTCTACTGCTTATGGAGGAGCTGCTACACGAGCAGTGGATGGTAATGTTGACAGTGACTATGGGCACCATTCTGTAACGCATACAAACTTTGAAGACAATGCTTGGTGGCAAGTTGATCTCGGAAAAACAGAGAATGTTGGAAAAGTTAAACTTTACAATCGTGGAGATGGGAATGTAGCTAATCGTCTTTCCAATTTTGATGTTGTTTTGTTAAATGAAGCAAAACAAGAAGTTGCTCGTCAACACTTTGATAGTTTGAATGGGAAGGCAGAACTTGAAGTTTTCTTCACCGCCAAAGGCGCTCGTTATGTAAAAGTGGAGTTGAAAACTAAAAATACCCCATTGAGCTTGGCAGAAGTGGAAGTATTCCGTTCAGCAACAACTCAAGTTGGACAGGATAGAACTGTACCAGTAGTAGATCAAACATCAGCGTTGAAAGACTACCTTTTTGGCTTAACTTATAATCCTTTGGATATTTTAACTCGCAAGGGAGAAACCTTAGAAAATCGCTACAACACAAGTGCTAAGGAACAAAATGGAGAGTTTGTCGTTGTAGAAAAAATCAAGAAAACCCTCTCTACAGGCACAGCAGATGTTTCCATCAATGGAAATCAGAATGTCTTCCTAGGTGGCTTGTATAAGGCAAACCAAAATCTGCTAGAAAATCAGCCAGAATTGATTAGTCTTGCCCGTGCAAAGGGGACAGTCAGCGTCGATTTACCTGGTATGATTCAGTCTGACAGCCGAATTGAAGCAGATCCTACAACTAGTGGTATGCAGTCTGCGATGAATACCTTGGTTGAAAGATGGACAAAGAATTACTCATCTAGCCATTCCGTTCCTGCCCGTGTTCAGTATGAATCAACTACAGCCTATAGCATGAACCAATTGAAAGCAAAATTTGGTGCAGACTTTGAAAAAGCAGGCGCACCGCTCAAGATTGACTTTGAGGCTGTGCAAAAGGGTGAAAAGCAAATTGAAGTTGTAAACTTTAAACAAATCTACTATACAGCGACATTTGATGCACCGACCAATCCAGCGGCTGTATTTGACAAGAGTGTGACACCTGAGGATTTAAAACAGAGAGGCGTTGATTCACAAACTCCACCTGTATATGTATCAAACGTTTCTTACGGACGTCAAATCTATGTTAAGTTTGAGTCAACAAGTAAGTCTACTGAATTAAAAGCAGCTATCAATGCGGTTATCAAAGGCGCAACAATTGCTCCAAATTCTGAATGGAGCCGTCTATTGAAGAATACTTCTGTAACAGCGGTAATTGTAGGAGGTAATGCTAGCGGTGCCGCCAAAGTTGTCACAGGAACAGTCGAAAACTTGAAGGAACTCATCAGAGAAGGAGCTAACTTTAGCGCTCAAAGTCCAGCTGTGCCAATCTCATATAAGACTGCCTTCCTAAAAGATAATGCCCAAGCAACTTTACAAAATAGTACAGACTATATCGAAACGAAGGTTACTTCTTACAAAAATGGCTTCTTGAAACTTCATCATAAGGGTGCTTATGTTGCGCGTTACTACATCTATTGGGATGAAATTACATATGATGAACAAGGAAATCCAGAAATTCGTTCACGTCAATGGGAAGATAACGGAAAAAACAGAACTTCAGGCTTCCAAACAGAGATTCAATTTAAAGGAAATGTCCGTAATCTTCGCATCAAGGTTCAAGAAAAGACGGGTCTTGTATGGGAACCATGGCGTACAGTTTACAACCGCACAGACTTACCACTAGTACAACAGCGTACAATTACACATTGGGGAACAACTCTAAACCCTAAAGTTGATGAAAAAATTGTGAATGAGTAACGATTTGATTTACTTGATTCGATAGTAAACAGTGAAGAGGAGGAACTTCGATTTCTCCTCTTTTATGATTGACTTTTGAGAGAATGAAAAGGGTAACTTCTATAGCAACTTGAAACTAGAATAGTACGTTGCTGCTATTAAAACATTTCTATAAATTAAGTTGACTTTCCCAATAGATTTGTTCATGTCTTATTTCAATTCAATATAAAACTAACTTCCAGTTTTCCACAACCTAGCTTTTAGTATGAGAAAAACGCGTTGTTACAGACATAAGGAGCTTTTTGAGAAGTGGGCAATCCGTGCAATCAGATTTGACAGATGTTGGATGCATGATGCGATTGCGCTTGATTTCTTTTGAAATCGTTGACGGGTCTTTTCTCATCTTCTCAACGATGGAACGGAAAGTCTCATACTTAATTCCACTATAAAAATCCGTTTTAGACTAATTTCCACTTTGGTCAGGCAAGTGGAAGTTACTTTGAGAAGTTACGAAGAGCTAAAATTAACAATAAAAAAGAAAAATATCTTGACAACCAATGGAAAATTTTGTTACAATAATAGACGGTACTTTTTACTTTTGGTCTCTCAAGAGTGTACAGGGACGTGCTGACAAATGTTGCAAAAGTACACACAGATGATAGCTGTCACCAAGTGTATCATCACCAAAAATAAAAAAACACAGGAGAATGTAGATGCCTACAATTAACCAATTGGTTCGCAAACCGCGTAAATCAAAAGTAGAAAAATCTAAATCACCAGCTTTGAACGTTGGTTACAACAGTCATAAAAAAGTTCAAACAAACGTTTCTTCACCACAAAAACGTGGTGTTGCAACTCGTGTTGGAACAATGACACCTAAAAAACCTAACTCAGCCCTTCGTAAATTCGCTCGTGTACGTTTGAGCAACCTTATCGAAGTTACTGCCTACATCCCAGGTATCGGACACAACTTGCAAGAGCACAGCGTGGTGCTTCTTCGTGGTGGACGTGTAAAAGACCTTCCAGGGGTACGTTACCATATCGTCCGTGGTGCACTTGATACTGCAGGTGTTAACGATCGTAAACAAGGCCGTTCTAAATACGGTACTAAACGTCCAAAAGCATAAGGAAAGGGGATAAAGAGAAATGAGTCGTAAAAATAGAGCTCCAAAACGTGACGTATTGCCAGATCCGCTTTACAATTCACAACTAGTTACTCGTCTTATCAACCGCGTTATGCTTGACGGTAAACGTGGTACAGCTGCTTCAATCGTTTACGGTGCTTTTGAGCAAATCAAAGAAGCTACTGGCAACGATGCACTTGAAGTATTTGAAACAGCTATGGAAAACATCATGCCTGTACTTGAAGTACGTGCACGTCGTGTTGGTGGTTCTAACTATCAGGTCCCAGTTGAAGTTCGTCCAGAACGTCGTACAACACTTGGACTTCGTTGGTTGGTAACAATCGCTCGTCTTCGTGGTGAACACACAATGCAAGACCGTCTTGCAAAAGAAATCTTGGATGCTGCTAACAACACTGGTGCAGCAGTTAAGAAACGTGAAGACACTCACCGTATGGCTGAAGCTAACCGTGCATTCGCACACTTCCGTTGGTAAGATAGGATGCGAAAGCGTTAAGAAAGTCCCAGAGAAAATAGGGAATCGAAGCAGGTTGCGGTTGCAACCAATGAGATTCATCTTTTTCTCTAGACTTTTAGCTTGAGCTCAACTAAATCATGATGCTAGGAACGGTAAGGATGCAAGGTGAAAATAGGAAACTGACGCAGTATTCGACGAATACAAGGAAGTTTATCTTTTTCACACAGCATCCCGTTCTGGCTCAAATCGGCTAATTAACTTTAGCCCGAGTTCAATTCAACCTGTAAATCTACAAGTTGAAACCAACAATAGCATGAAAACATTGAGAACGGGTAGGTCCTGCCTATCCGTTTTTATTAAAATCGTGTTATAATAGAATAGAAATCAAAAATAAATAGGAGAAACAAACCTCATGGCACGCGAATTTTCACTTGAAAAAACTCGTAATATCGGTATCATGGCTCACGTCGATGCCGGTAAAACAACTACAACTGAGCGTATCCTTTACTACACTGGTAAAATCCACAAAATCGGTGAAACTCACGAAGGTGCGTCACAAATGGACTGGATGGAGCAAGAGCAAGAACGTGGTATCACGATCACATCTGCTGCGACAACAGCTCAATGGAACAACCACCGCGTAAACATCATCGACACACCAGGACACGTGGACTTCACTATCGAAGTACAACGTTCTCTTCGTGTATTGGATGGTGCGGTTACCGTTCTTGACTCACAATCAGGTGTTGAGCCTCAAACTGAAACAGTTTGGCGTCAAGCAACTGAGTATGGAGTTCCACGTATCGTATTTGCCAACAAAATGGACAAAATCGGTGCTGACTTCCTTTACTCTGTAAGCACACTTCACGATCGTCTTCAAGCAAATGCACACCCAATCCAATTGCCAATCGGTTCTGAAGATGACTTCCGTGGTATCATCGACTTGATCAAGATGAAAGCTGAAATCTATACTAACGACCTTGGTACAGATATCCTTGAAGAAGACATCCCAGCTGAATACCTTGACCAAGCTCAAGAATACCGTGAAAAATTGGTTGAAGCAGTTGCTGAAACTGACGAAGAATTGATGATGAAATACCTCGAAGGTGAAGAAATCACTAACGAAGAATTGAAAGCTGGTATCCGTAAAGCGACTATCAACGTTGAATTCTTCCCAGTATTGTGTGGTTCTGCCTTCAAGAACAAAGGTGTTCAATTGATGCTTGATGCGGTTATTGACTACCTTCCAAGCCCACTTGATATCCCAGCGATCAAAGGTATTAACCCAGATACAGACGAAGAAGAAACTCGTCCAGCATCTGACGAAGAGCCATTTGCAGCTCTTGCCTTCAAGATCATGACTGACCCATTCGTAGGTCGTTTGACATTCTTCCGTGTTTACTCAGGTGTTCTTCAATCAGGTTCATACGTATTGAACACTTCTAAAGGTAAACGTGAACGTATCGGACGTATCCTTCAAATGCACGCTAACAGCCGTCAAGAAATTGACACTGTTTACTCAGGTGATATCGCTGCTGCCGTTGGTTTGAAAGATACTACAACTGGTGACTCATTGACAGATGAAAAAGCTAAAATCATCCTTGAGTCAATCAACGTTCCAGAACCAGTTATCCAATTGATGGTTGAGCCAAAATCTAAAGCAGACCAAGACAAGATGGGTATCGCCCTTCAAAAATTGGCTGAAGAAGATCCAACATTCCGCGTTGAAACAAACGTTGAAACTGGTGAAACAGTTATCTCTGGTATGGGTGAGCTTCACCTTGACGTCCTTGTTGACCGTATGCGTCGTGAGTTCAAAGTTGAAGCGAACGTAGGTGCTCCTCAAGTATCTTACCGTGAAACATTCCGCGCTTCTACTCAAGCACGTGGATTCTTCAAACGTCAGTCTGGTGGTAAAGGTCAATTCGGTGATGTATGGATTGAATTTACTCCAAACGAAGAAGGTAAAGGATTCGAATTCGAAAACGCAATCGTCGGTGGTGTGGTTCCTCGTGAATTTATCCCAGCGGTTGAAAAAGGTTTGGTAGAATCTATGGCTAACGGTGTTCTTGCAGGTTACCCAATGGTTGACGTTAAAGCTAAACTTTACGATGGTTCATACCACGATGTCGACTCATCTGAAACTGCCTTCAAGATTGCGGCTTCACTTGCCCTTAAAGAAGCTGCTAAATCAGCACAACCAGCTATCCTTGAGCCAATGATGCTTGTAACAATCACTGTTCCAGAAGAAAACCTTGGTGATGTTATGGGTCACGTAACTGCTCGTCGTGGACGTGTAGATGGTATGGAAGCACACGGTAACAGCCAAATCGTTCGTGCTTACGTTCCACTTGCTGAAATGTTCGGTTACGCAACAGTTCTTCGTTCTGCATCTCAAGGACGTGGTACATTCATGATGGTATTTGACCACTACGAAGATGTACCTAAGTCAGTACAAGAAGAAATCATTAAGAAAAACAAAGGTGAAGACTAATCAGTCCTCACTCTAAAGGAAGTCACTTAGTGGCTTCCTTTTGTTTTTAGAAAATACCTCTAAATATGGTAAAATAGTAGGAGAATAATGTGAGGAAAATGAATGTCAAACAGTTTTGAAATTTTGATGAATCAATTGGGGATGCCTGCTGAAATGAGACAGGCTCCTGCTTTATCACAGGCTGATATTGAGCGAGTTGTAGTTCATAAAATTAGTAAGGTATGGGAGTTTCATTTCGTATTTTCTAATATTTTACCAATTGAAATCTTTTTAGAATTAAAGAAAGGTTTGAGGGAAGAATTTTCTAAGACAGGAAATAAAGCTGTTTTCGAAATCAAGACTCTGTCTCAAGATTTTTCAAATCAACTCTTGCAATCCTATTATAGAGAGGCTTTTTCTGAGGGGCCATGTGCTAGTCAAGGTTTTAAGTCTCTTTATCAGAATTTGCAAGTTCGTGCGGAGGGAAGTCAGCTCTTTATTGAAGGCTCTGAGGCGATTGATAAGGAACACTTTAAGAAAAATCATCTTCCTAATTTAGCCAAACAACTTGAAAAGTTTGGTTTTCCAACTTTTAACTGTCAAGTAGAGAAAAATGATGTGTTGACCCAAGAGCAGGAAGAGGCCTTTCATGCTGAAAATGAGCAGATTGTCCAAGCTGCTAATGAGGAAGCGCTCCGTGCTATGGAACAACTAGAACAGATGGCACCTCCTCCAGCGGAAGAGAAACCAGCCTTTGATTTTCAAGCCAAAAAAGCTGCAGCTAAACCAAAGTTGGATAAGGCGGAGATTACTCCTATGATTGAAGTCACGACGGAGGAAAATCGTCTGGTCTTTGAAGGGGTTGTTTTTGATGTGGAGCAAAAAGTGACCAGAACAGGGCGTGTTTTGATCAACTTTAAAATGACGGACTACACTTCAAGTTTTTCGATGCAAAAGTGGGTTAAGAACGAGGAAGAGGCCCAGAAGTTTGATCTAATTAAGAAAAATTCTTGGCTCCGAGTT
Source organism: Streptococcus pneumoniae (assembly GCF_001096185.1). Taxonomy (GTDB): domain Bacteria; phylum Bacillota; class Bacilli; order Lactobacillales; family Streptococcaceae; genus Streptococcus; species Streptococcus pneumoniae_B. The sequence continues at coordinate 211,939 of NZ_CRPU01000001.1, read as the reverse complement.
CGTGGGAATGTGGAGATGAATAACTTCACACGTGATTTGACTATGAACGTACAGGATGTGCAGGAAGTTGTTCACTATGAGCGGAAGGATTTGATGCCAGAAGGAGAGCGTCGAGTTGAGTTTCATGCTCATACTAACATGTCGACTATGGATGCTCTGCCAGAGGTCGAAGAAATCGTTGCGACAGCTGCTAAGTGGGGACACAAGGCGGTTGCCATCACTGACCATGGGAATGTCCAGTCCTTCCCACACGGCTATAAGGCTGCTAAGAAAGCGGGAATCCAGCTAATCTATGGAATGGAAGCCAATATCGTGGAGGACCGTGTCCCTATCGTCTATAATGAAGTGGAGATGGACTTGTCAGAAGCAACCTATGTGGTCTTTGACGTGGAAACGACGGGTCTATCAGCCATCTATAATGACTTGATTCAGGTTGCGGCTTCTAAGATGTACAAGGGGAATGTCATTGCCGAATTTGATGAATTTATCAATCCCGGGCATCCCTTGTCAGCTTTTACTACTGAGTTGACTGGAATTACAGATGATCATGTCAAAAATGCCAAACCACTAGAACAAGTTTTACAAGAATTCCAAGAATTTTGTAAGGATACGGTTCTAGTCGCTCACAATGCGACCTTTGACGTTGGCTTTATGAATGCCAATTATGAGCGTCATGGTCTGCCAAAGATTAGTCAGCCAGTTATTGATACGCTGGAGTTTGCTAGAAACCTCTATCCTGAGTATAAACGTCATGGTTTGGGACCTTTGACCAAGCGTTTTGGTGTGGCCCTAGAACATCACCACATGGCCAACTACGATGCGGAAGCTACTGGTCGTCTGCTTTTCATCTTTATCAAAGAAGTAGCAGAAAAACATGGTGTGACCGATTTAGCTAGACTCAACATTGATTTGATTAGTCCAGATTCTTATAAAAAAGCTCGAATCAAGCATGCGACCATTTATGTCAAGAATCAGGTGGGGCTAAAAAATATATTTAAGCTGGTTTCCTTGTCTAATACCAAGTACTTAGAAGGTGTTCCGCGGATTCCGAGAACGGTTTTAGATGCCCATCGGGAAGGTCTGATTTTAGGTTCAGCTTGCTCTGAGGGTGAAGTTTTTGATGCGGTCGTTTCCCAAGGTGTGGATGCGGCGGTTGAGGTGGCTAAGTATTATGACTTTATCGAGGTTATGCCACCGGCTATCTATGCTCCCTTGATTGCTAAGGAGCAGGTCAAGGATATGGAGGAACTCCAGACCATTATCAAGAGTTTGATAGAGGTTGGAGACCGTCTTGGCAAACCCGTTTTGGCTACGGGAAATGTCCACTATATCGAACCGGAAGAAGAGATTTACCGTGAAATTATCGTCCGTAGTTTGGGACAGGGGGCTATGATTAACCGAACTATTGGTCACGGGGAACATGCCCAACCAGCTCCTCTTCCCAAGGCTCATTTTCGAACGACCAATGAGATGTTGGATGAATTTGCCTTTTTGGGAGAGGAATTAGCTCGCAAATTGGTTATTGAAAACACCAATGCCTTGGCAGAAATCTTTGAACCTGTTGAGGTTGTTAAGGGTGACTTGTACACGCCTTTCATCGACAAGGCGGAAGAAACGGTCGCTGAGTTAACCTATAAGAAAGCTTTTGAGATTTATGGAAATCCGCTACCAGATATTGTTGATTTGCGGATTGAAAAAGAATTAACATCCATACTGGGGAATGGATTTGCTGTGATCTATCTAGCTTCCCAGATGTTGGTGCAACGTTCTAATGAACGGGGCTACTTAGTTGGTTCTCGTGGATCTGTCGGATCTAGTTTTGTTGCGACCATGATTGGGATTACGGAGGTTAATCCTCTCTCTCCTCACTATGTCTGTGGTCAGTGTCAATACAGCGAGTTTATCACCGATGGTTCTTATGGTTCAGGTTTTGATATGCCCAATAAGGACTGTCCTAAATGTGGTCATAAACTCAGCAAAAACGGACAGGATATTCCTTTCGAGACCTTCCTTGGTTTTGATGGGGATAAGGTTCCTGATATTGATTTGAACTTCTCGGGAGAAGACCAGCCTAGCGCCCACTTGGATGTCCGTGATATCTTTGGTGAGGAATATGCCTTCCGTGCAGGAACAGTTGGTACAGTAGCTGCTAAGACCGCTTATGGATTTGTAAAGGGCTACGAGAGAGACTACGGGAAGTTTTATCGTGATGCAGAAGTGGAACGTCTTGCTCAAGGTGCAGCTGGTGTCAAACGAACGACAGGGCAACACCCAGGAGGAATCGTTGTTATCCCGAACTACATGGATGTCTATGATTTTACGCCTGTCCAGTATCCAGCAGATGATGTCACGGCTGAATGGCAGACCACTCACTTTAACTTCCATGATATTGACGAGAACGTCCTCAAACTCGATGTACTGGGACATGATGATCCGACTATGATTCGAAAACTCCAGGACTTGTCTGGGATTGACCCTAATGAAATTCCTATGGATGACGAAGGCGTAATGGCCCTCTTTTCTGGGACTGATGTGCTTGGGGTAACACCTGAGCAAATCGGAACTCCGACAGGCATGCTGGGGATTCCAGAGTTTGGAACAAATTTCGTACGTGGAATGGTAGACGAAACCCATCCGACAACCTTTGCGGAGTTGCTGCAGTTGTCTGGATTGTCCCACGGTACTGATGTCTGGTTGGGAAATGCTCAGGATTTAATCAAGCAAGGAATTGCGGACCTATCAACCGTTATCGGTTGTCGGGACGACATCATGGTTTACCTCATGCATGCCGGTCTCGAACCTAAGATGGCCTTTACCATTATGGAACGGGTACGTAAGGGCTTGTGGCTAAAGATTTCCGAAGAGGAGCGAAATGGCTACATTGAAGCCATGAAGGCTAATAAGGTGCCAGAGTGGTATATCGAGTCCTGTGGGAAAATTAAGTACATGTTCCCTAAAGCCCATGCGGCAGCCTACGTTATGATGGCCTTGCGTGTAGCCTACTTCAAGGTTCATCATCCCATTTATTACTACTGTGCTTACTTCTCAATCCGTGCTAAGGCTTTTGATATCAAGACTATGGGTGCGGGCTTGGATGCTATCAAGCGCAGAATGGAAGAAATCTCTGAAAAACGGAAGAACAATGAGGCCTCTAATGTGGAAATCGATCTCTATACAACTCTTGAGATTGTCAATGAGATGTGGGAGCGTGGCTTTAAGTTTGGCAAACTCGATCTCTACCGTAGTCAGGCGACAGAGTTCCTTATCGATGGGGATACCCTCATCCCGCCATTTGTTGCTATGGATGGTTTGGGAGAGAACGTTGCCAAGCAGTTAGTTCGAGCGCGTGAAGAGGGAGAATTCCTCTCTAAAACAGAACTACGCAAGCGTGGAGGGCTCTCATTAACCTTAGTTGAAAAGATGGATGAAATGGGCATTCTGGGCAATATGCCAGAGGATAATCAGTTGAGCTTGTTTGATGATTTGTTTTAAGGTCTTGGAGGAAAAAAGATGGAACTAAGAATTTTTGCGGAAGATAAGCCGGCTGAGAAGGTATTTGAATATCAATTAGAACTTGCTGATCATACAATTCTTCTATCAACAGCACTCTTGTCAGGTGCCATTGCTTTAGCAGGATTATTCTCTGCTTTGAAAGAAAAATAAAAATAGAAAAGAGAAAACAACATGGTTTTACCAAATTTTAAAGAAAATCTAGAAAAATATGCGAAATTGTTGGTTGCGAACGGAATCAATGTGCAACCTGGTCACACTTTGGCTCTCTCTATCGATGTGGAGCAACGTGAGTTGGCGCATTTGATCGTGAAAGAAGCTTATGCCTTGGGTGCGCATGAGGTTATCGTTCAGTGGACAGATGATGTCATCAACCGTGAGAAATTCCTCCACGCGCCAATGGAGCGTTTGGACAATGTGCCAGAATATAAGATTGCTGAGATGAACTATCTCTTGGAGAACAAGGCTAGCCGTCTTGGAGTTCGCTCATCTGATCCAGGTGCATTGAACGGAGTGGATGCTGACAAACTATCAGCTTCTGCTAAAGCGACGGGACTTGCCATGAAGCCAATGCGCATCGCAACGCAATCCAACAAGGTTAGTTGGACTGTAGCAGCCGCTGCTGGACTTGAGTGGGCTAAGAAAGTCTTTCCGAATGCTGCGAGCGATGAAGAAGCAGTTGATCTCCTTTGGGACCAAATCTTCAAAACTTGCCGAGTATACGAAGCAGATCCTGTTAAGGCCTGGGAAGAGCATGCAGCTATTCTCAAGAGCAAGGCAGATATGCTCAATAAAGAGCAATTTTCAGCCCTTCACTACACAGCGCCAGGAACAGATTTGACACTTGGTTTGCCAAAGAACCACGTTTGGGAATCAGCTGGTGCTATCAATGCCCAGGGCGAAGGATTCTTGCCAAATATGCCGACAGAGGAAGTCTTCACAGCACCTGATTTTCGTCGTGCAGATGGTTATGTCACTTCTACAAAACCACTTAGCTATAACGGCAATATCATTGAAGGTATTAAGGTGACCTTTAAGGATGGACAAATCGTAGATATCACTGCTGAGAAGGGTGATCAGGTCATGAAAGACCTTGTCTTTGAAAATGCGGGTGCGCGTGCCTTGGGTGAATGTGCCTTGGTACCAGATCCAAGCCCAATTTCTCAGTCAGGCATTACCTTCTTTAACACCCTTTTCGATGAGAATGCGTCAAATCACTTGGCTATCGGTGCAGCCTATGCGACTAGCGTAGTTGGTGGAGCGGAGATGAGCGAAGAGGAACTTGAAGCTGCGGGGCTTAACCGTTCAGATGTTCACGTAGACTTTATGATTGGTTCCAACCAAATGGATATTGATGGTATCCGTGAGGATGGAACACGTGTGCCTCTCTTCCGTAACGGAGATTGGGCAAATTAAGGAGATAATATGTTAGGAAGTATGTTTGTTGGTCTCCTAGTGGGATTTTTAGCAGGTACTCTGACCAATCGTGGAGAGCGAATGGGATGTTTTGGAAAAATGTTTCTAGGCTGGATTGGTGCCTTTATAGGCCACTTGCTTTTTGGGACTTGGGGACCGATAATAGCAGGAACTGCCATTATTCCGGCAATACTAGGTTCCATGATTGTCTTAGCGATTTTCTGGAGACGAGGAAGTTAAGTTCCTAAATCTGATACTCAATGAAAATCAAAGAGTAAACTAGGAAACTAGCCGCAGGCTGCTCAAAGCACTGTTTTGAGGTTGCAGATAGAACTGACGAAGTCAGTAACATATATACGGCAAGGCGACGTTGACGCGGTTTGAAGAGATTTTTGAAGAGTATGAAACGAAAAGGAGGTTGGTCATTGTACTAGCCTCCTTTTGATATGATATAATAGTTCTATGAGATTAGATAAATTTTTAGTTGCCTGTGCGGTGGGAAGTCGGACTGAGGTCAAAAACTTGCTCAAGGCTGGGCGCGTGACTGTAAATGGTAAAAAAGAAAAATCAGCTAAATTGCAGATTGATGAAAAAATAGATGAGATTCGCTTTGATGGGCAAGTGTTGGAGTATGAAGAGTTTGTCTACTACATGATGAACAAGCCCAAAGGAGTTATCTCAGCGACTGAGGATCCCAAGCACAGAACCGTTCTGGACTTGTTGGATGACTTGGCGCGGAGTAAGGAAGTTTTCCCAGTAGGACGCTTGGATATTGACACGCATGGTCTTTTGCTCTTGACCAATGATGGTCAGCTGGCTCATGTTCTTCTTTCGCCCAAGCGTCATGTGGACAAGACTTATCTGGCACAAGTCAAGGGAATCATGACCCAAGAAGATGTGGAGACATTTGCTGAGGGTATTCCTCTCAAAGACTTTACCTGTCAACCCGCTATACTGGAGCTTGTATCCATAGATACAGAAAAGAATCAAAGCCAAATCCGTGTGACCATTGCAGAAGGGAAGTTTCATCAGATCAAGCGTATGGTGGGCTACTGTGGCAAGGAAGTGGTGGACTTGCAACGATTGACTATGGGAACTTTAGTATTAGATGAGAACCTAGAACGAGGGGAATGGCGTCGCTTGACCAAGGAAGAATTAGAAATTCTCCGCGCTAATATTATTTAATTTAGTTTAATACTCAATGAAAATCAAAGAGCAAACTAGGAAACTAGCCGCAGGCTGTACTTGAGTACGGCAAGGCGACGTTGACGTGGTTTGAAGAGATTTTCGAAGAGTATAAATTCGAAAAAGGTGAGGGACAATGTCCTCGCCTTTTATGTTTTTTAGTTGCTTCCTTTGTGAAAAGAGTTATAATAGACTGTAGAATAAAAGGAGGAATCTATGAACGCGATTCAAGAATCATTTACTGATAAACTATTTGCCAACTATGAAGCAAATGTAAAATACCAAGCGATTGAAAATGCTGCCAGCCACAACGGAATTTTTGCAGCTCTGGAACGTCGCCAAAGCCATGTAGACAACACACCTGTTTTCTCATTGGATTTAACCAAGGACAAGGTCACTAACCAGAAAGCGTCTGGTCGTTGCTGGATGTTTGCGGCTCTCAACACCTTCCGCCACAAACTCATCTCGCAATACAAATTGGAGAACTTTGAGTTGTCACAAGCCCACACTTTCTTCTGGGATAAGTATGAGAAATCAAACTGGTTCTTGGAGCAAGTCATTGCGACTTCAGACCAAGAATTGACTAGCCGCAAGGTTAGCTTCTTACTCCAAACACCTCAACAAGATGGTGGTCAATGGGATATGGTCGTTTCCCTCTTTGAAAAATACGGTGTCGTGCCTAAGTCAGTTTATCCTGAGTCTGTTTCATCTAGCAGCAGTCGTGAGCTAAATGCGGTCCTTAATAAATTGCTTCGTCAAGATGCTCAAATCTTGCGTGATTTGCTTGTTTCTGGTGCAGATCAAGTGACTGTTCAAGCTAAGAAAGAAGACCTCTTGCAAGAAATCTTTAACTTTCTTGCTATGTCATTAGGACTTCCACCACGCAAGTTTGACTTTGCTTATCGCGATAAAGATAACAACTACAAAAGTGAAAAAGGAATCACACCACAAGAGTTCTACAAGAAATATGTCAATCTTCCTTTAGAAGACTACGTTTCTGTTATCAATGCTCCAACTGCTGATAAACCTTACGGAAAATCTTACACAGTTGAGATGTTGGGGAATGTGGTTGGTAGCCGTGCAGTTCGTTACATCAACGTTCCAATGGAGCGCTTGAAAGAATTGGCGATTGCCCAAATGCAAGCAGGTGAGACTGTTTGGTTTGGTTCTGATGTCGGCCAGCTCAGTAACCGTAAGGCTGGAATCCTTGCGACAGATGTTTATGACTTTGAATCAAGCATGGACATTAAACTTACTCAAGACAAGGCTGGACGTTTGGACTATAGCGAAAGCTTGATGACCCACGCCATGGTCTTGACAGGTGTTGACTTGGACGAAAATGGTAAATCAACCAAGTGGAAGGTTGAAAACTCATGGGGAGACAAGGTCGGTACAGATGGTTACTTTGTTGCCTCAGACGCTTGGATGGACGAATACACATACCAAATCGTTGTTCGTAAGGAATTGCTGACAGCAGAAGAACAAGCTGCCTATGGAGCAGAACCAATTGTACTTGCACCATGGGATCCAATGGGAGCCTTGGCTAAATAAAAGCATAGAAAAAAGGAATCAGATTTTAGAACCTGGTTCCTTTTTAGTTGCTTGATTACATGATGTGAAGAACATGTGCCACAATACCCACTGCGAAGAGGGCAAGGATAATAGTGATTGGAGATACTTTTTTCTTAAGTAAGTACATGCAAAGTAAAGTAAGGAGTAGTCCTGATAATCCAGGAATCAACATATCCAAGTTTTGTTGGAAAGTAGTAACTTTTTCAGGAGTTTGAGACAATCCTTGTCCTACTTGTGCGAATGCTTCTTGGATACCTTTAGACCCTTCTGGCAATTTATCCCAATGGATATAAGCCTTTTCATCTAGTTGAACTTTAGAAACATCGAAAGCAAATTTAATATTTACCCAGCGTTGAACAAGGACAGCAAGAATGAACATCCCAAGGATAGAAGCTCCTTTAGTGATATCTTGAAGGATACCACCAGACATATCTTTAGTGATTTCTGATCCAGCCTTGTATCCAATCTCTTGAACATACCACAAGAATGACATACGAATCAAGTTCCATGCAACAAAGAAGAGGAGTGGCCCCAAGATATTGCCAGTAAGGGCAAGTGAAGCACCGAGAGATCCAAGGATTGGGCGTACTGTAAACCAGAATACTGGGTCACCGATACCAGCAAGAGGTCCCATCATACCGATTTTAACCCCTTGGATAGCAGCGTCATCGATTTCCACACCGTTAGCACGTTCTTCTTCAAGCGCAAGAGTAACCCCCATGACTGGAGCAGCTACGTATGGATGAGTGTTGAAGAACTCAAGGTGACGTTCAAGAGCAGCGATTTGATCTTCTTTTTTAGTATAGAGTTTTTTGATAGCTGGAATGAGTGTATAAGCCCAGCCCAAGTTTTGCATCCGTTCAAAGTTCCAAGACCCTTGTAAGAAGGTTGAACGCCACCAAACTTTTTTACGATCTGATTTAGTTAATTGAAGTTTTTCAGTCATGATGTTTTCAGTCCTTTCTTATCTTAGTAGTCTTCTAGGATATCGCCGATTGGGTCGTTAGAAGTTGCGGCTCCTCCGCCACCATTTCCACCAGTTTTAGAAAGGTGAAGGTAGATAAGAGCGATAGCAACACCGATAGCACCGAATCCGATTAGAGTAATATCTGACACAGCAGCGAGAACGAAACCAAGAGCGAAGAATGGCCATACTTCACGAGTTGCCATCATGTTGATAACCATGGCGTAACCAACGGCAACGACCATACCACCACCGATAGCCATACCATCTTTGAGCCAGTCTGGCATGGCACTAAGGATACTTTGTACAGTTTCAGTTGGTACCATAAGGAGAAGAGCTGCAGGAAGCGCGATACGAAGTCCTTGGAAGAGTAGCGCAATGAAATGCGCACGCTCCACAGCGCCGAAGTCACCTTTTTTAGCGGCAGCATCTGCAGTATGAACCAAACCAACTGAAATTGTACGAACAATCATTGTCAAGAAAAGTCCAGCTACGGCAAGAGGGATAGCAACCGCTTGGGCAACACCGATACCAGTCTTGGTAAAGTCACCACCAAGAACCATGATAATGGCAGCAGCGACAGAAGCAAGTGCAGCATCAGGAGCGATAGCAGCACCGATATTTGACCAACCAAGGGCAATCATTTGAAGCGATCCACCGAGGATAATCCCTGCTTCCAAGTGACCTGTTACAAGCCCAATAAGGGTACAGGCTACAAGTGGTTGGTGAAATTGGAACTGGTCGAGGATGCCTTCAAGACCTGCAAAGAAGGCTACAACGACTACTAAAACCATAGAAATAATAGACATGTTTAAAATCCTTTCATAAATAATGGCTTATTTGACATTGGCTTTGTTAATCAAGTCAAACAAATCTTTTTTAGAATCATTTGGTACTTTACGGACATCAAATTCAACACCCAAGTCACGCATTTTTTCAAATGTAGCAACATCTTCTTTGTCCATAGACAAAACGGTATTGACCAATGTTTTACCTGTTGAGTGAGCCATAGAACCAACGTTAAGAGTCTTGATTGGCACGCCGCCTTCGATGGCACGAAGGGCATCTTGAGGTGTTTCAAACAAGATAAGGGCATGTGTTTCTCCAAAACGTGGGTCTTTTGAAATCTCAATCAGTTTTTGAATTGGAACCACGTTAGCCTTGACATTACCTGGAGCTGCTTGTTTAATCAATTCTTTACGAAGGTCGTCTTTAGCCACGTTATCTGAAGCAACGATGATACGATTTGCTTTTGAATCTGGAGTCCAAGCAGTTGCAACCTGACCGTGAAGTAGACGTGTGTCAAGACGGGCAAGATTGATTTTCAATTTACCGTCTCCGATAACAGTTCCTTCTGGGATAGCAGTTTGGGCAACTGGAGCAGCTGCAGCGCTTGCAACTTCTTCAACTGGATTTAGCTCTTCTGGAAGAGCTTTGATGCCATCTTTGGCTTCTTTAATGATATTAGCAGCGACTTTTTCTACACCTGCAGCAGCGTCCATGAGGCGCTCTGTGTAGGCTTGAATCAACATCGGTAAGTTAAGTCCTGTGATGATGGCAAACTTACGCTCAGGATTTTCTCCCATCACGCGACTAGCTTGGTTAAATGGAGAACCACTCCAAAGGTCAGCCAAAACTAGAACCTCATCTTCTGCGTCAAATGCAGCAACAGCGTTATTAAACTTAGCGTATAGATCATCAGGACCTTCATTTGGCATAAAGGTCACAACTTGAACCTTTTCTTGTTCACCAAAGATCATAGATCCTGACTGATGAATACCCGCAGCAAATTCGCCGTGGCTCGCAATAATGATTCCGATACTCATTATTGTCATTCCTCCTTTTTTGTTTTAGTTTTCATTTAAGAAAACTTTAAGACTGTTTAAGTATAAACCGTTTTCATAAAAAAAGCAACTATTTATCATAAAAAATTAAAAAATTTTTATTTTTGTATGTTGATATGTTGAGTTTTTGAGGAGTAATCTTGAATTCTTATTTAAAATTTAATATAAAAAAGTTGGAAGAAGCTTCCAACTTTTAAAATAGGTTTCTATTAGATTAGTGGGTGAAGTCGAGTACCATACGTCCTTGGATTTGGCCTTTTTCCATTTCGTCGAAAATGGCAACAGCATCTTCTACTGGACGTTTTTGAACAACTGGGACTACCAGACCTTCTGCACCAAATTGGAAGGCTTCTTCTAAGTCTTTACGAGTTCCGACAAGAGAACCGATGACTTGGATTCCATCGAGGACTGTTTTAACGATGCTGAGTTCCATCATTTCAGAAGGAAGACCAACAGCGACGACGCGACCACCAGCACGAATGGAGTCAACAGCCTGGTTGAAGGCAACTTTAGACACAGCAGTTACGACAGCTGAATGAGCTCCTCCATCAGTTTTTTCTTTAATGAGTCCAGCTACATCTTCAACTTCGAGGCCGTTAATCACAATGTCAGCGCCTACTTCTTTTGCAAGGGCAAGTTTGTCATTGTTGATATCGACTGCGATAACATGAGCATTGAATACTTTTTTAGCGTATTGAACAGCGAGGTTACCAAGTCCACCAGCACCGTAAAGAACAACCCATTGGCCTGGTTCAACTTTTGCTTCTTTGATAGCTTTATAGGTTGTTACTCCAGCACATGTGATAGAAGAAGCTTGGGCTGGATCAAGTCCGTCAGGAACCTTGACAGCATAGTCAGCAGTTACGATACATTGTTCAGCCATACCACCGTCTACTGAGTAGCCAGCATTTTTCACTGTACGGCAAAGGGTTTCGCGACCAGTTGTACAGTATTCGCAAGTGCCACATCCTTCAAAGAACCAAGCAACGCTGACGCGGTCACCGACTTTAAGGCTTTTCACATCTGGAGCAATCTCTTTAACGATACCGATACCTTCGTGCCCAAGAACACGTCCTGGGACTTGACCAAAGTCACCATGAGCAACGTGGAGGTCGGTGTGGCAAACGCCACAGTATTCAACTTCTACAAGTGCTTCCCCAGTTTCAAGTGGACGGAGTACTTTTTCTTCAATAGCAACACCAGTGCTTTCTGGATTTACAACAACAGCTTTCATAGCTATCCTCCTTGATATTGACTGAGAACAGGGACAACGGGACTGGATTGATTTTTTGTCAACAGAGTCGAGTGTGACGAGCTCTCTTGTATTTATATGTGAAGTATATCACAAAAGAAAGCCTTTTCCAAGGTTTTGGAGACAAAAAGTAGAACAATCGATTAACTGGTTGATGAGACTGTGAAAAGAGCACAAAGACCAGCTTGCAAGCTGGTCATACTCTTCGAAAATCTCTTCAAACCACGTCAGCTTCATCTACAACCTCAAAGCAGTGCTTTGAGCAACCTACGGCTAGCTTCCTAGTTTGCTCTTTGATTCTCATTGAGTATCAGTATAGGTTATAAGAATAAGTCTTGTAGGGTTTTGGCAACCCCATCTTGGTCGTTGGTAAGGGAAATTTGCTCATCTGCATAAGGGAGTAGCTCTGGATTGGCATTTTTCATGGCATAACCCTTCCCAGCAAAAGCGAGCATTTCGGTATCATTGTGTTCATCTCCAAAGGCAATCAAATCTTTTTTGTCACGATTCATTATCTTGAGCAAGTAGTCCAAAGCAAAGGCCTTGTTGACACCTTTTGGGGTACATTCAAGGATATTGAGCGGACCTCCCCAGGTATTGATAGAAAGTTGATGCTGGTAGAAGGCGTTCATTTCTTTTGCCAAGGCATATTTGTCACTGGCTCTGGTCTGCAAGAGGATACAGTTAGGGTCCTTGGTCACCAATTCAGGCTGGAATTGATCTTCAGGCTGGAAAGCTTCTACACCAAATAGTTTGGGATTGGCAATTTCTTCATTGGGATTTGTAATGTAGAATTTTTTACGATATTCTCCAGCGATAAAATCGGCTTGAATGTCCTCTGAACGTTGAACCATATCTAGCAGATATTTTTTGTCTACAGTCAAACACTTTTCAAAATCCCAAACTTGGTCTGGTAAATGAGTAAGGGATCCGTTGAAGTTAATCATAGGAGTGTCTAAGCCCAGTTCACGGTAAAAATCTTTTGACATACGGTAAGGGCGACCTGTCGTAATAATAACCTGATGGCCTTTTTCAGCAACTTTTTTGATGGTTCTTTTGGTAAAGTCAGAAATTTGACTGTCTGAGTTGAGCAGGGTTCCATCCAGGTCAACTGCAATAATTTTTTTCGTCATATGGACCTTTCTAGTGTGTTTTCAGATAAGATGTCTTCTATTATAACAGAAAGCAGGCAGAAAAGCAGATTCCAAACAAAAAATGAAATTGGATTAATTTCTTAAACAAATCAAACAAAGACATTGAAAAAGTGAATGATAAATGATATAATTCTATTATTGTTCGTAAAAATTAAAAGGAGATTGATGATGGACAAATTATTTAAACTAAAAGAGAACGGTACAGACGTTCGTACAGAGGTTCTCGCTGGTTTAACAACTTTCTTTGCAATGAGCTATATTCTCTTTGTAAACCCACAAATACTTTCACAAACAGGAATGCCTGCTCAGGGCGTCTTCCTAGCGACGATTATTGGTGCAGTAGCGGGTACCTTGATGATGGCTTTTTATGCTAACTTACCTTATGCCCAAGCGCCAGGTATGGGACTCAATGCCTTCTTTACCTTTACAGTTGTATTCGGGCTTGGTTATTCTTGGCAAGAAGCCCTAGCTATGGTCTTCATCTGTGGGATTATTTCATTGATTATTACCTTGACAAATGTTCGTAAAATGATCATTGAATCGATTCCCAATGCTCTTCGCTCAGCTATTTCAGCTGGTATCGGTGTCTTCCTTGCCTATGTAGGGATTAAGAATGCTGGACTTTTGAAATTCACGATTGATCCAGGCAACTATACTGTTGTAGGAGAAGGGGCTGACAAAGCTCAAGCAACGATTGCAGCAAACTCTTCAGCAGTTCCAGGATTGGTCAGCTTTAATAATCCAGCTGTTTTAGTGGCTCTTGCAGGACTTGCCATTACTATCTTCTTTGTCATCAAAGGGATTAAAGGGGGAATTATTCTCTCTATCTTGACAACAACTGTTCTTGCTATTGCAGTTGGTTTGGTTGATTTGTCTAGTATCGATTTTGCTAATAACCATGTTGGTGCAGCTTTTGAAGATTTGAAGACAATCTTTGGTGCAGCTCTTGGTTCAGAAGGTTTGGGAGCTTTGGTTTCAGATACAGCTCGCTTGCCTGAAACTCTGATGGCCATTCTTGCCTTCTCATTGACAGATATTTTTGACACAATTGGTACCTTGATCGGTACAGGTGAAAAAGTTGGTATTGTAGCGACAAATGGTGAAAATCACCAATCAGCCAAATTGGATAAGGCTCTTTACTCTGATTTGATTGGAACGACAGTCGGTGCCATTGCAGGTACTTCAAACGTAACGACTTATGTTGAGTCTGCTGCTGGTATCGGTGCAGGTGGACGTACTGGTTTGACAGCCTTGGTTGTAGCTATCTGTTTTGCGATTTCAAGCTTCTTTAGCCCACTTCTAGCGATCGTACCAACAGCGGCTACAGCTCCAATCTTGATTATCGTTGGGATTATGATGCTTGGTAGCTTGAAAAATATCCATTGGGATGATATGTCTGAAGCAGTTCCTGCCTTCTTCACATCTATCTTTATGGGATTCAGCTACTCTATCACTCAAGGGATTGCAGTTGGTTTCTTGACTTACACTTTGACTAAGCTTGTCAAAGGTCAAGTTAAAGATGTTCATGCCATGATTTGGATTTTGGATGCCTTGTTTATCCTTAACTACATCAGCATGGCCTTATAATAGAATGACCCAGGGGGATTTCCCCCCTTTTTTAATACAAAGGAGATAGGTGATGAAAGAGAAAAATATGTGGAAAGAATTGTTGAATCGTGCAGGCTGGATTTTGGTCTTTTTACTTGCCGTCCTTTTATATCAGGTTCCCCTAGTGGTTACCTCTATTTTGACTTTAAAAGAAGTAGCCCTGCTACAGTCAGGGCTGATAGTTGCTGGCCTTTCAATTGTGGTTCTGGCTCTATTTATTATGGGAGCTCGTAAAACCAAGTTAGCTAGTTTTAATTTTTCTTTTTTTAGAGCTAAAGATTTGGCACGTTTGGGCTTGAGTTATTTAGTTATTGTCGGGTCAAATATACTTGGTTCTATCTTGTTGCAACTGTCAAATGAGACGACAACAGCTAACCAGTCTCAGATTAACGATATGGTTCAGAATAGTTCTCTGATTTCTAGCTTCTTCTTGCTAGCCTTGCTTGCTCCAATTTGTGAGGAAATCTTGTGCCGTGGGATTGTTCCTAAAAAGATTTTCCGAGGCAAGGAGAACTTGGGATTTGTAGTCGGTACGATTGTGTTTGCTTTATTGCATCAACCAAGTAATTTACCTTCTTTATTGATTTATGGAGGTATGTCGACAGTTCTATCTTGGACGGCCTACAAGACCCAACGTTTGGAAATGTCGATCTTGCTTCACATGATTGTTAATGGGATTGCTTTCTGTTTGTTGGCTCTTGTGGTGATTATGAGTCGGACATTAGGGATTTCTGTTTAATACTCAATGAAAATCAAAGAGCAAACTAGGAAACTAGCCGCAGGCTGCTCAAAACACTGTTTTGAGGTTGTAGATAAGACTGACGAAGTCAGTCACATATATACGGCAAGGCGGCGTTGACGCGGTTTGAAGAGATTTTCGAAGAGTATAAGATTATTGACAATTGCTTACTTGCTTTCTACTGGGAAAAAGATGAATGCAATCGTGTCCATTTTTTTCTTTTTATGGTAAAATAGAGAAATAATATGATGAAAAGCCTTGAGGGAGTGACCGATATGTCAAGTAAAGCCAATCATGCAAAGACAGCTATTTGCGGAATTATCAATGTAACCCCAGACTCCTTTTCGGACGGTGGTCAATTTTTTGCTCTTGAGCAGGCACTCCAGCAGGCTCGTAAATTGATAGCAGAAGGAGCCAGCATGCTCGATATCGGCGGAGAATCGACTCGGCCGCGGCCGGGAAGTAGTTATGTTGAGATAGAAGAGGAAATCCAGCGTGTTGTTCCAGTGATCAAAGCTATTCGCAAGGAAAGTGATGTTCTCATCTCTATCGATACTTGGAAAAGTCAGGTGGCAGAGGCTGCTTTGGCTGCAGGTGCCAATCTGGTCAATGATATTACTGGTCTCATGGGAGATGAGAAAATGGCTCATGTGGTTGCGAAGGCTGGAGCGAAAGTGGTCATCATGTTTAATCTAGTCATGGCTCGACCTCAGCACCCTAGCTCGCTTATCTTTCCTCATTTTGGTTTTGGACAAGCTTTTACAGAGGAGGAATTAGCTGACTATGAAAAAATGCCAATCGAAGACTTGATGGAGGCTTTCTTTGACAGAGCCCTAGCGAGAGCGGACGAAGCGGGTATTGCACCAAAAAATATCCTGCTGGATCCAGGAATAGGCTTTGGTCTGACCAAGAAAGAAAATCTGCTCCTTCTACGGGACTTGGACAAACTCCATCAGAAAGGCTATCCAATCTTTCTTGGTGTTTCGCGTAAGCGATTTGTCATCAATATCCTAGAAGAAAATGGTTTTGAAGTCAATACTGAGACAGAACTTGGTTTCCGTAATTGGGACACGGCCTCTGCTCATGTAACCAGTATCGCTGCGAGACAGGGTGTGGAAGTGGTGCGCGTGCATGATGTAGTTAGTCACAGGATGGCAGTTGAAATTGCCTCCGCCATTCGTCTGGCTGATGAAGCGGAAGATTTAGATTTAAAACAATACAAATAAGATGAAAGAATTTGAAAACAATCAGTGGATTGCTAACTACCGGACGGACCAACCGCATTTTGGCTTGGAACGAATGGAGGAACTATTAGCTTTGCGTGGCAATCCCCATCTCAAACTCAAGGTCATCCATATCGGAGGGACCAATGGCAAGGGTTCGACCATTGCTTTTTTGAAAAAGATGCTAGAAAAGCTGGGCCTGAGAGTTGGTGTGTTCAGCTCGCCCTATCTCATTCATTACACAGACCAGATTAGCATCAATGGGGAATCTATCCCAGAAGCGAGGCTAGAATCCCTCATGTCAGACTATCAGACTTTGCTGGAAGGGGAATCGGCTACCAATTTGCAGGGGACAACCGAGTTTGAGATTATAACAGCCATAGCCTATGACTACTTTGCCTCAGAGAAAGTAGATGTGGCTATCATGGAAGTGGGTATGGGCGGACTTTTGGATAGTACCAATGTCTGCCAGCCGATTTTAACAGGAATTACAACCATTGGACTGGATCATGTAGCCCTACTTGGTAACACTTTGGAAGCCATAGCAGAGCAGAAAGCGGGCATTGTCAAACAAGGAATTCCTTTGGTGACAGGTCGTATCGCTCTAGAAGCTTTGGCTGTGATTGACCACATTGCGGAAGGGAAAGATGCGCCGAGACTTGCCTATGGGACAGATTATCAGGTTCGTCATCAAGAAAGTGTGGTGACAGGGGAAATCTTTGACTATACAAGTGCTGTCAGACAAGGTCACTTCCAGACTGGCCTGCTCGGTTTGCACCAGATAGAGAATGCTGGAATGGCCATAGCTTTACTTGATACTTTTTGTCAGGAGTATGGCCGAGAAATAGCAAGCAATGACTTGCTTGCTCAAGCCTTGGAAGAAACCAGTTGGCCAGGGCGTTTGGAAGTTGTGTCGAGAGACCCCCTGATGATTTTGGATGGGGCCCACAATCCCCATGCTATCAAGGCTTTATTAGCAACCTTGCAAGAACGCTTTGCGGATTATCGTAAGGAAATCCTCTTTACTTGTATCAAAACCAAGGCCTTGGAGGATATGTTGGATTTGCTGGGGACAATACCAGATACCGAGCTTACTCTGACACATTTTGACGATAGTCGGGCAACTGATGAAAGCGTGCTGAAAGAGGCAGCCAAGTCTAGAAATCTCAGCTACCAAGGTTGGCAGGATTTTCTAGAGCAAAAATTGACAGATAAAAAAGAAGAGAAAAAAACAGTTAGGATTGTCACAGGTTCCTTGTATTTCTTGAGCCAAGTGAGAGCCTATCTGATGGAGAGGAAGAACGAAAATGGATACACAAAAGATTGAAACAGCTGTAAAAATGATTATCGAGGCTGTCGGAGAGGACGCTAACCGTGAGGGCTTGCAGGAAACCCCTGCTCGTGTGGCTCGTATGTACCAAGAGATTTTTTCAGGTCTTGGTCAAACAGCGGAGGAACATTTGTCAAAATCCTTTGAGATTATTGACGATAATATGGTGGTAGAAAAGGATATCTTTTTCCACACCATGTGTGAGCACCACTTCTTGCCATTTTATGGTAGAGCGCACATTGCCTACATTCCAGATGGCCGTGTGGCAGGCTTGTCTAAGCTAGCCCGTACGGTTGAAGTTTATTCGAAAAAGCCACAAATTCAAGAACGGTTGAATATCGAAGTGGCCGATGCCTTGATGGAGTATCTAGGTGCTAAAGGAGCCTTTGTTGTCATTGAGGCGGAGCATATGTGTATGAGTATGCGTGGTGTCAGAAAACCAGGCACAGCAACCTTGACGACAGTAGCTCGTGGTCTATTTGAAACAGATAAGGACCTCCGAGATCAGGCTTATCGTTTAATGGGACTATAATACTCTTCGAAAATCAAATTCAAACCACGTCAGCTTCCATCTGCAACCTCAAAACAGTGTTTTGAGCAGCCTGCGGCTAGCTTCCTAGTTTGCACTTTGATTTTCATTGAGTATAAAAAGAATCCGCTTGAAGCGGATTTTTCTAGAAAGGAATCATTATGGATCAACTGCAGATTAAGGATTTGGAAATTTTTGCCTATCATGGTCTTTTTCCTAGTGAGAAAGAATTGGGGCAGAAGTTTGTCGTTTCAGCCATCCTATCCTATGATATGACCAAGGCGGCGACAGATTTGGATTTAACGGCTTCTGTCCATTATGGAGAACTGTGTCAGCAGTGGACGACTTGGTTTCAGGAAACAACTGAGGACTTGATTGAAACGGTAGCCTACAAACTAGTAGAACGTACCTTTGATGCTTATCCTCTTGTCCAAGAAATCAAGCTGGAACTGAAAAAACCTTGGGCACCGGTACATTTGTCACTAGATACTTGCTCCGTAACCATCCATCGCCGTAAGCAACGAGCCTTTATCGCCCTAGGAAGCAATATGGGGGACAAGCAAGCAAACTTGAAACAAGCCATTGATAAACTGCAAGCTCGTAGCATCCATATTCTCAAAGAGTCCAGTGTCTTGACGACGGAGCCTTGGGGTGGTGTGGAGCAAGATAACTTTGCAAATCAGGTGATTGAGGTGGAAACCTGGCTACCAGCTCCAGTCTTGTTAGAAACCTTGTTGGCTATTGAGGCAGAGATGGGACGGGTGAGAGAAGTGCATTGGGGGCCTCGTTTGATTGATTTGGACTTGCTCTTTGTGGAGGATCAGATTCTTTATACAGACAACCTCATCTTGCCTCATCCTTATATAGCGGAACGCCTTTTTGTCCTTGAATCTCTTCAAGAAATTGCGCCTCATTTTATCCATCCTACCTTAAAGCAACCGATCCGCAACTTGTATAATGCTTTGAAACAATAGAAAAAACTCTAGTTTTCAGTCACTTGCAACTGAAGGCTAGAGTTTTTAAAATAGGTCATTTTCTTCTGGGAGGAGGATAGTCTCTCTACCATCCATATCTAAAACCAGAACTCTCGGGGGATAAAGAGGGTCGAAAGGGTGGTTAAAATCAAAATCAATGGCTGTAGGGAGGTGTTGACTTGAGAAGTGGAAGGTAATTTTTCCTTGGTTATTGAGCAATTGAAACTCAAGTTCTTCTTCCAATTCAAAGACATTTTTTAAGAAGTGGTCAATAATATACCAAAAAGAGTCAATGACATCATCAGGCAAGCTGGTAACAATGCCAAAACTAGCCGACCGCATCTGGGTATTGGTAAAAGCCATATTTCTGCCCCCTTTCTTTTCCCTTATCATACAGCAAATAGGATTAAAAATCAAGAAAAGGTGATTTTTTGAAAAGGATTTTAGTTACAGGGAGAAATAGGGAAAAATTCCCAAAAATCTACCGAAATTAATAGGTAAATTCCTAAATTAACTTGATTATATAACTTTCAGTTACTTTGAGAAGTTACGCATTAGAAATGACTTCGTCCATGTCCCAGAAGGTCTTGGAATTGAGGGGAGTTCCTTCACGAGATTCAACAAGAGTTTGTTCGTACTGCTTTTGAGCTTGTTTAGCGAGGTAGAAGATCTTCTTATAGCCACAATTCTGTCTTCTTTTAGGACATCCATTACAGACAAAGGGAGCTTTGTCGAGTAGAGGGCAAGGAAGGTTATAGCATGTAGATTCTCTAACTTGTCTGTTTCGTTTCACTTCTTTGGAAACAGTAGTTGGGTCTTTTAGAATGGATTGTCCGATAGCTTTGAAGGTTTCACCGCGCTCTAAGCCTAATTGGATATCATTACGGTCTGAAAGGGTAAGGTGTTTATGTTTTGTCATAGTAGACCTCATTTCTAATTCAAACGTCTCACACTTAATTCCACCATAAAAATCCGTTTTAGACTAATTTCCACTTTGGTCAGGCAAGTGGAAGTTACTTTGAGAAGTTACGTTTAGAAAAATATTTTTCATATCTATTGACTTTTAGGGGTGAAATTTGGTATTATAGTAGGCGGTATTGTTTACCCCATTTGAAAGGCCCCGGAACCTTCCAAATACTTTTCGATGGGAAGGAACACCCATCACTGTAAACAAAAATCGAACTATATATAGGAGAAATCATGAACAAAACAACATTTATGGCTAAACCAGGCCAAGTTGAACGTAAATGGTACGTAGTTGACGCAACTGATGTACCACTTGGACGTCTTTCTGCAGTAGTTGCTAGCGTACTTCGCGGAAAAAACAAACCAACATTTACACCACACACTGATACAGGTGACTTTGTGATTGTTATCAATGCTGAAAAAGTTAAATTGACTGGTAAAAAAGCAACTGATAAAATCTACTACACTCACTCAAACCACCCAGGTGGATTGAAACAAATCTCTGCAGGTGAACTTCGTTCTAAAAATGCAGTACGTTTGATCGAGAAATCAGTTAAAGGTATGCTTCCACACAATACTCTTGGACGCGCTCAAGGTATGAAGCTGAAAGTATTTGTTGGAGCTGAGCACACTCACGCTGCACAACAACCAGAAGTTCTTGACATTTCAGGACTTATCTAAGGAAAGGAACAATAAAGTATGTCACAAGCACAATATGCAGGTACTGGACGTCGTAAAAACGCTGTTGCACGCGTTCGCCTTGTTCCAGGAACTGGTAAAATCACTGTTAACAAAAAAGATGTTGAAGAGTACATCCCACACGCTGACCTTCGTCTTGTCATCAACCAACCATTCGCAGTTACTTCAACTGCAGGTTCATACGACGTTTTCGTTAACGTTGTAGGTGGTGGATACGCTGGTCAATCAGGAGCTATCCGTCACGGTATCGCTCGTGCCCTTCTTCAAGTAGACCCAGACTTCCGCGATTCATTGAAACGCGCAGGACTTCTTACACGTGACTCACGTAAAGTTGAACGTAAGAAACCAGGTCTTAAGAAAGCTCGTAAAGCATCACAATTTAGTAAACGTTAATTCGAAAGAATTACTATACTTACAGAGAGCACCTTTCGGGGTGTTCTTTTTTATACTTTCTTACTAAATTGGTGCAATTGATACAGTTGTTGCGACTTTAGTCGCTTACAAATGTGGCTGCAACCTGACAAGGTCAGTTGTCTCAAAACGTTAATCAATACGATTATATCAAGGTTTTAAAGTACTAAAAAGTTTACCTTATTGTTGGTTTTTATATTCTTAAGAAATCAAAAGCAACATAAGTCGTCAGTCTAAAATCAGTATTTGGAGTGGTATGAGATAAGTTTTTGAGTTTGGTATTTGAATTTTGTCTAGTCTTACTTCATTTTCCCCTGAAGTTAAGTTCTTACTCAGCATCATTAGTTAAAAAGGAAAAAGAATGCGTTTTATCTTTGGATTTGAGGTTTATAAAATAGGATAAAAGTGTTGAAATTTAGATATTACAGACAAAATAAAATATTTAAAAGCTACAGAGAAACATGGTATAATGTAACTAAAGGAGGTAGCATATGTCCTTAGATATAGATATAGATATAGATATAGATAAAGAAAAGATGACAATCATGGGAGTAGCTTTTGAAAACCGATCTGTTTTTAAGAGTGTTTGGTATGCTTTAAGTACAAATATGATTGAAGGATGGCGACCTACGGTTAGTGATGTTGAAAAATTACGAGATGAAGCTCTTGCTCTGGGGATGGCTTGATGAAACGTAAATGTTAGGAGTCTTATGACTATATTGATCCGAATAATTTATATACCTATCCGGGTTCTTCAGTTCTAAGAAATAAGCAGGAAGGAAAAAAGCACGCGAGCTTGAATATCGTATGATTGCTAGTAAGAGTTTGAAATTATTTATCAATCCTATCTTAGTTAATAGTTTAAAAGTAGTTTGTTTCACAACTACATAGGCTTAGAAAGGTTGAAAAGTGATAACTCTTTAATAAACTCTTGATTTGTTAAAAGATATTTTGTCCACTACATTTTTTCAATTGACTATTATTTGTCATAGATATAACAGATAGAACATTGCATTCAGAATAAGGAAAAACGCATCAAAAATGGTGCGTTCTGTTTTTATGCTACCATAAAAGGAGGGAAACAAATTGAAAATTTTTAAGGGAGAGTTTTATCGAATCTCTGTATTAACAGACAAGCTAGTAAGGTTAGAATACTCTCAAACTGGAAGTTTTGAGAATAGAACGACACAACTTATCTATAATAGAGATTTTGGCCAAGTTTCGTTAGATTATATCGAGACATCAAACGTACTAGATATTATGACGGACTATTTTCATCTGCACTTTAATAAAGGAGAATTTAACGCCGAAAATTTATTTATAGAATTAAAAGGAAATTTTGCCGTATATGGTAGTCGCTGGTATTTTGGTGAATCTATTGAAACGTTAAAAGGAACAGCTCGGACTCTGGATGAGGCAGATGGAGCAATCTCGTTAGAAGATGGAATTATTAGCAGAAATGGTATAGCCTTATTGGATGATTCTCAAGGATTTATTTGGGATGAACAGTCTGGTTATATTGAGAGAGAAAATCAAATTGACCTGTATTTCTTTGCCTATGGGCATGATTATAGAGGAGCAATCAGAGACTTTTACCATTTGACTGGTTCAACACCCTTGTTGCCAAGATATGCTTTAGGCAATTGGTGGAGTAGGTATTGGCCTTATACGTCGGATGAATACTTGGATTTAATAGACAGATTTGAAACAGAGAAAATTCCATTATCTATCGGTGTGTTAGATATGGATTGGCATATAACTGACATTCCAGCCCGTTTTGGAAGTGGCTGGACAGGATATAGTTGGAATAAAAACTTAATACCAAATCCAGAACAGTTATTGCAACAACTTCATGATAGAAAGTTAAAACTCTCCTTAAATGTCCATCCTGCTGATGGTATACGGGCTTATGAAGAAGCTTATCCTCAAGTCGCAAAACGATTGGGGTTAAATGTAGAATTAGAAGAACCTGCTATTTTTGATTTTTTTAATCCCTCTTTTAGGGAAGCCTACTTTAAAGATGTTCATTATAAGCTAGAAAAGCAGGGAGTAGATTTTTGGTGGATTGATTGGCAACAAGGGACACAAGGTATGCTAGATCCACTGTGGCTTTTAAACCATTATCACTATCAGGATAGTTGTAAAAATGCAGAAGGGGGTTTGATTTTATCAAGATATGCAGGTCCTGGTAGTCACCGCTACCCTGTTGGTTTTTCAGGGGATACTATTATTAGTTGGAATTCCTTAAGATTTCAACCTTATTTTACAGCGACAGCATCTAATATCGGTTATAGTTGGTGGAGTCATGATATTGGTGGACACATGCTGGGGGATTATGACGAAGAGCTGCAAACTAGATGGCTACAGTTTGGTGTTTTTAGTCCGATCACTCGATTACATAGTTCTAGAAGTCCTTTTAATAGTAAAGAACCTTGGTTTTTTTCAGAAACAACATCTAAGATTATGAAGAAATACCTTCGTTTGAGACATCAGATGATTCCATATCTATATACCATGAATGTAAAGACACATGAGGAAGGTGCCCCATTAATCTGCCCAATGTATTATTTCTACCCAGAGAATGATGAGAGCTATAATGTTCCAAATCAATACTTTTTTGGAACAGAACTGATGGTGGCTCCCATTGTAGAAAAGATGGATTTGGCATTCCAATCTGCAAAAGTAGATGTATGGTTCCCTGAAGGTGAGTGGTATGACTTCTTTTCAGAGAAAAAGTATACAGGTGGTGTGAAGTTAAGTGTTTATAGAGACATTTCGACGATACCTGTGTTTGCAAAAAGTGGTGCAATCATTCCCTTGGTTGGTTCTGAGATAGGTATGGGTGTTGAGTTACCTGAAGTTGTAGATTGGTATGTATTCCCAGGAAAGCAACATTCTTTTGAAATGATTGAAGATCAAAATGGTCAAAGATATAAAACAAGATTATCAATCGACTGGGAAATGGGGATGGTAGAGTTGGCATTACAAGGAGATTCTAGTATCGTTCCAAGTAATAGAAAACATAGAATTCATTTTAAAGGAACGAATGTGTCTATGATTGAATTGCCAAATAAGAATGATACAGCTAGATTTGAATGGAAAGATCATAAAAGGACATCCCTAAATGATGAAGTTTTCAGACTACTAAAGACTGCTTCTCTTCCATATGAATTAAAAGATAGATTGTTAAATCAATTCATCAATGCCAAAAATTCTCATGAGTTAATGAATATCTTGCATCATCAGGATAAGGAATTGAGAGGGCGTTTGTTGGAAATGATATTTACTAGCGAAAACTAATTGAGATAATTAGAAAGTCATTTGTTTAGTGTATATGAAGATTCTGTATGGTATTCGTTATCACTGGTCACATTGAAAATGTGAAATAAGCACCTACAACATAGACTTTACAACACTTCATGTTTCATATCATGGGGTGTTTTTCTATTTAAGTCAAAGCCAATCAAAAAATCTCACTATTCATTAGGCTAAAGGAAACCTAATCATAGTGAGATTGTGAAATTATAGTAGGGTTTGTATGGCCTCTTCAATTTGTTTTGGGTCTGTTTTTGAAGAAAAGCGCTCAAAGACCTGCCCATCACGACCGATGAGAAACTTAGCGAAATTCCATTCGATTCGTTTTCCTAGTGGGCCAGATTTCTGGTCTTTCAACCAAACATAGAGAGGATCTGCTTCCTTACCGTTGACCTTGATCTTGGCAAAACGTGGGAAGCTGGTCTGGTAATGTAGGCTACAGAAGGCGTTGATTTCCTCTGCGCTACCTGGTGCTTGTCCCATAAACTGATTGCAAGGGAAGTCTAAAATCTCAAAGCCTTGATCTTGATAGCGTCCATAGAGTTCTTGAAGTCCCTGGTACTGGGGCGTTAAACCACATCCGGTAGCAGTGTTGACAACCAAGAGAACTTTGCCACGATAGCTTTCCAAGGGAGTTGATTGGTTGTTTTGGTCTAAAACGGAAAAATCATAAAGTGAAGTCATGAGGGCCTCTTTTCTTTTTCTACATTGTAACAGTTTTTACTTTTTTCGTCGAGTCGGATGGAAGATGTTGTTGAAAAATAGGTTCTTGATATAATAGAAACCGTTTACAAATAGCTTAAAAAATGGCGTGGTTTAATTAAACCGGGTTACTTAGTTGCTATAAATCTCTAATTTGAGATTTAGTTCCTATTGATTTATTGGAGTGTATACATGCAAACAAAAACAAAGAAACTCATTGTGAGTTTGTCTTCACTTGCTTTATCAGGATTTTTATTATACCATTATCTGACAGTTGGAGCGGAAGAAACGACTACGAATACCATTCAGAAAAGCCAGAAGTTCAGTATCAGCAAAGGGATACAAAAAATTTAGTTGAAAATGGTGATTTTGGTCAGACGGAGGACGGAAGCAGTCCGTGGACAGGAAGCAAAGCTCAGGGGTGGTCAGCTTGGGTAGACCAGAAGAATAGTTCTGCAGATGCCTCAACTCGAGTTATTGAGGCTAAGGATGGGGCTATCACTATCTCAAGCCATGAGAAATTAAGGGCAGTGGTTCACCGTATGGTCCCTATTGAAGCTAAGAAAAAGTATAAACTGCGTTTCAAGATTAAAACAGATAATAAAGTCGGGATTGCTAAGGTTCGTATCATTTAGGAAAGTGGTAAGGACAAGCAATTGTGGAATTTTGCAACGACGTCAGGAACAAAGGACTGGAAGACCATTGAAGCAGACTATACTTATAAGGTAGAAAATCCTGATTTTGCTTCAGTCAAAAATGGAATTTTAGAACCTCTTAAGGAAGGGACAACCAATGTCATTGTCAGTAAAGATGGCAAGGAGGTGAAAAAGATTCCTTTGAAGATTCTAGCCTCTGTTAAGGATGCATACACAGACCGTTTGGATGACTGGAATGGTATCATCGCTGGGAATCAATACTATGATTCTAAAAATGAACAGATGGCCAAATTAAACCAGGAACTGGAAGGAAAGGTGGCTGATAGCCTATCCAGTATTTCAAGTCAGGCGGGCCGCACCTATTTGTGGGAAAAATTTTCAAATTATAAAACATCTGCGAATCTAACTGCCACTTATCGGAAATTGGAGGAGATGACCAAGCAAGTGACCAATCCTTCTTCTCGTTATTATCAGGATGAAACAGTTATTCGAACAGTTAGGGATTCCATGGAATGGATGCATAAACATGTCTACAGTAGTGACAAAAGCATTGTTGGGAATTGGCGGGATTATGAAATCGGTACACCTCGTGCCATCAACAATACCTTGTCTCTGATGAAAGAATACTTCTCTGATGAGGAAATTAAAAAATATACAGATGTGATTGAAAAATTTGCGCCAGATCCCGAACATTTCCGAAAGACGACTGATAACCCATTTAAGGCTCTAGGTGGAAACTTAGTGGATATGGGAAGGGTAAAAGTAATAGCTGGTTTACTGCGCAAGGATGACCAATAAATTTCTTCTACCATTCGTTCGATTGAGCAAGTGTTCAAGTTGGTAGACCAAGGTGAAGGTTTTTATCAAGATGGATTCTATATCGACCACACCAATGTTGCCTATACGGGTGCTTATGGGGATGTCTTGATTGATGGCCTGTCTCAACTGTTGCCAGTCATTCAAAAGACCAAGAGCCCAATCAATAAAGATAAACTGCAAACTATGTACCACTGGATTGATAAATCGTTTGCCCCTTTGCTGGTGAATGGAGAGCTGATGAATATGAGTCGTGGCCGCTCGATCAGTCGTGCAAATTGCGAGGGGCACGTGGCCGCAGTAGAAGTGCTAAGAGGGATTCACCGGATAGCGGATATGTCTGAAGGAGAAACCAAACAACGTTTGTAGAGTCTTGTGAAGACCATTGTTCAATCGGATAGTTATTATGATGTCTTTAAGAATTTGAAGACTTATAAGGATATCAGTTTGATGCAATCTTTGTTAAACGATGCTGGAGTCGCAAATGTTCCAAGAATCAGTTACCTATCTGCCTTTAATAAGATGGGTAAAACAGCCATGTACAATGCAGAGAAAGGGTTTGGATTTGGCTTGTCACTCTTTTCCAGTCGTACCTTGAATTACGAACACATGAACAAGGAAAACAAACGTGGTTGGTATACGAGTGATGGGATGTTCTATCTTTACAATGGCGATTTGAGTCACTATAGCGATGGCTACTGGCCAACAGTTAATCCATATAAGATGCCTGGTACGACAGAGCCAGATGCTAAGAGATCGGATAGTGATACAGGTAAAGTTCTACCGTCTGCTTTCGTTGGAACGAGCAAACTAGATGAGGCCAATGCGACAACAACCATGGATTTCACTAACTGGAATCAAACACTGACTGCTCATAAGAGCTGGTTTATGCTGAAGGATAAGATCGCCTTTTTAGGAAGCAATATCCAAAACACTTCAACAGATACTGCTGCAACTACAATTGACCAGAGAGAACTGGAATCAAGTGTTCCATATAAAGTCTATGTCAATGATAAAGAAGCCTCCCTCACGGAACAAGAAAAGGATTATCCTGAAACCCAAAGTGTCTTCTTAGAATCGTCCGATTCGAAAAAGAATATTGGTTACTTTTTCTTTAAGAAGAGTTCAATCAGTATGAGTAAGACTGTCCAAAAGGGATCTTGGAAGGATATCAATGAAGGACAGTCAGACAAGGAAGTTGAAAATGAATTTCTTACGATTAGTCAGGCTCATAAGTAAAATGGGGATTCTTATGGCTATATGCTCATCCCTAACGTGGATCGTGCCACCTTCAATCAAATGGTAAAAGAGTTAGAAAGTAGTCTCATCGATAACAATGAGACCCTTCAGTCTGTTTATGATGCCAAACAAGGAGTTTGGGGCATTGTGAAATATGATGATTCTGTTTCTACTATTTCCAACCAATTCCAAGTCTTGAAACGTGGGGTCTATACCATTCGAAAAGAAGGGGATGACTATAAGGTTGTCTACTACAATCCTGAAACCCAGGAATCAGCTCCAGATCAGGAAGTCTTTAAAAAGTTAGAACAAGCAGCTCAACCACAAACTCAGGATTAAAAAGAAAAGGAAAAATCTGAAGAAGAAAAGAACCATTCGGATCAAAAGAATCTCTCTCAGACAGGAGAAGGTCAGTCAATCTTGGCAAGTCTAGGGCTCTTGCTACTTGGGGCGGCTTATCTATTCCGTAGAGGAGAGAATAACTGATTTGTTCATCATCTAAGATGAATCACATGAAACTGTGGAAAATAGAAAAAATCCGAAGAAGGTCAAACATCTTCGGATTTTTTTTACTTCATTTTATCTGAGTGTAACATACTGTTGGGCAATCTCGCTAATGCGGTCAAAGTCGCCTTGGGAAGCGAGTTTATTGAGTTCGCCACCAATTCCAACGGCGTCTGCACCAGCAGCGAACCATTGAGGGATGTTGTTTAGACCGACTCCTCCGGTTACCATTACGGAAACTTGTGGGATCGGTGCCTTGACTGCAGAGATATATGCTGGACTGAGAGCACTACCTGGGAAGAGTTTGATGATTTCACTACCGGCTTCAAGTGCAGTCGTGATCTCTGTGAGGGTAATACAGCCTGGAATGTACGGTGTGCTGTAGAGATTGCACATTTTCGCAGTTTCAGCATGGAAAGATGGAGAAACAACGTAATTTGCTCCGGCTAGAATGGCATCTCTAGCAGTTACGGCATCAAGCACAGTACCTGCACCGATACAAACACTCTGATCGTCCTGATACAAGTCTACAAGTTCCTTGATGATTTGTCCTGCATACTGATTGGTATAGGCGATTTCAATAGCTTTGATACCGCCCTTGATACAAGCAATCGAGGCTTGCAGTCCTTCTTCCTTTGTATTTCCTCGAATGACAGCGACAATTTTCTGTTTTTTTAGTTCAATAATCGTATCTGATTTGGTCATGTAATTCTCCTAACGAATGATATCTTGTGCATTTGCCAGTAAATTTTCAATACTAGTTGCGGAAGTGGAGAGATGGTCTCCTGGAAGAGTGCATTTGAGAGTTGCGCTCGCAACTGCAAAGTCAATGGTAGTTTTTAGGGAGGAATGATGGAGTAGTTGGTAAAGGGCACCAGATATAAAGGCATCCCCGCTACCAATTCGTTGATAGACTGCAGTTTTTAGTTGGACAGACTCTTCAAATCGTTCTTCCAGAGCATAGGCTTGATAGACATTTTTGTCTTGCTCATCACTAGAGCGGAGGGTATGGAAAATGGCCTTGAAACCATAGGCTTCTTTTAAAAGTCGCATGCGATTTTCCACCTCTTCTAGGCTAGCACTGTCTCTTGGAAACATCTCTAGATTTTGGTCATCAATCATGAGAGGATCAATACCGAAGCAATAGTCAGTAAAACGTGCAAACTTAGAAAATTCATACTTGGCTTCTAGGACTGAAATCATCTTTGTTCTCAGATTGAGATCCATTGAAACGACAATTCCTCGGCGCTTGGCTTCTTCCAAGAGTAGGAGAAGGATCGCACGGACCTCTTGACCGATAGCTATGGTGATTCCACTAAAATGAAAATGGCTAATCCCCTGAAAGAGAGAATCCATATCTAGCATGTTTGGCCGAATCTGGCTGATACTCGTATGCTTACGATCGTAGAAAACTTCACTTTGACGACAACCAAAGCCGTTCTCCAAATAGTAGAGGCCGATTCGATCGCCAAGCCGACAGATTGAACTGGTATCGATTTGGTGCTGTTTCAAGAATGTGAGAAAACGATCTCCAATCTCGTTGGCAGGGAGTGCGGTAAAGACTTTCGTTGAGATACCCAGGGCTTGCAAATTACAAGCGATGTTAATTTCTGATCCGCCAAAATAAGTCGAACTGGCAACATGATCGCCGATACTGGTGGCATCTAATGGTGAGATTCGAATTAATGGTTCGCCAAACAGTAATATTTTCGTCATCCATTAGTTCCTTTCTGGTTTAGAATAGCTTTACTTAGCTAATACTTCTTTCAAATAAGCAGCGACTTCATCATCTTGGCAGTTTTCAAAGAAGTATTCTTGGAAGTATTTGCCAGAGATGGTGTCTTTGAGGAAGTCTTGGTCGATTGTTTTAAGGATGGTCATCAAATCATTGTGGGTGATTTGTTTCACCTCGTTTAAGATACGAGCGTTGCGTTGTTCAGGGATTACACGTTCTCTTGGGTAGCCACCGCCCATTTCTTCAGCAAATAAGCGTTCAAACATCAATTTGAGGGTCAGTTCTGCCCCCCAGCCAAATCCTTTGGCATAAGGGATAGACAAGGCGTTACCACCATTGATTTGAGAATAAAGGTAAGCGTCAGTTGGGTCCACTGCTAGACCACAGACAATACCAGGGAAGCTGTTTAAAGCAAGCATAGCCCCTACACCCGTACCACAGCCGGTAACAACAAAGTCAACTGCCTTTGTATTTAAAAGGATGGCAGCCATTAGTCCGTTCTGTACATAAGTTAATTGACTTTCTCCTTCTTCTCCACGCATACCATAGTTAAATAATTGGTAGCCTTTTTTATCTGTCGCTTCTTTTAGACTATCGTAAATAATGTGATTCTTGCTAGCTTGACTATTTTCATTGATTAATGCGATTTTCATAAGATCTTCTTTCTATTTTTACTCAGGTTGTTTTCCGATGTAGGCTAAGATACCGCCATCTACATATAGGATGTGGCCATTGACAAAATTGCTGGCATCACTAGCGAGAAAGACAGCAGGGCCCATCAAATCTTCAGGATTTCCCCAACGTGCAGCAGGTGTTTTTGCAATGATGAACTGGTCAAATGGGTGGCGAGAACCATCTTCTTGCAACTCACGAAGAGGTGCTGTTTGAGGAGTGGCAATATAACCCGGTCCAATTCCGTTACATTGGATATTGGCTCCACCGTATTCAGACGCAATGTTGCGGGTCAACATTTTCAAGCCCCCTTTAGCAGCAGCATAAGCGCTAACTGTTTCACGTCCCAGTTCGCTCATCATCGAACAAATATTGATAATCTTTCCATGCCCTTTCTTTATCATAGAAGGAATAACTGCCTTTGAAACGATAAATGGTGCGTTTAAGTCAATATCGATGACCTTACGGAAATCAGCGGCGCTCATTTCGCACATTGGAACTCGGCGGATAATACCAGCGTTATTAACGAGGATGTCAATGACACCAACCTCTTGTTCGATTTGCTTGACCATGGCTTGGATACCGTCCTCGTCTGTCACGTCACAGACATATCCATGGGCTTGGATGCCAACTTCACGATAAGCTTCAATCCCTTTATTGACCAGATCTTGATTGATATCGTTAAAGACAATAGTAGCGCCGGCTTCAGCGTAGGATTTGGCAATAGCAAATCCAATTCCATAAGAAGCGCCGGTGATGAGAGCAATTTTTCCTTTTAAAGAAAACTGCTCAATTGAGAATGATGTATTTGTCATTTGATACTTCCTTTCAAATTTGTTAAGACTTCTCTATAACCAAATTATATTCTAGTAAACCGGTTTTGTCAATAAATAAATATTTTTATTTATAAAAAGGTTTGTTTTCCTAAAAAAACGGAAGATTTTGAAATTTCTGCCTATTAAAATGGTTAAAAAGATAATGAAAGCGCTAATATTTTTTTTTAAAAAAACTATTGACAAGATAAAAATAAAGGATTACAATGGGGAATATAAAGTAAACCGGTAAACCTAAACAAGAAAGGAGAAAAGATGAAAATTGTACTTGTAGGGCATGGACATTTTGCTACAGGGATTTATAGTTCTTTACAATTGATTGCAGGCAATCAAGAAAATGTGGAGGCGATTGACTTTGTGGAAGGAATGTCAGCAGATGAACTCAAGCAAAAAATCTTACTTGCAATTTCAAATGAAGAAGAAGTTTTAATCCTAAGTGATCTCTTGGGAGGATCGCCATTCAAGGTTTCTTCTACCATAATGGGAGAAAATCCAGCCAAGACAATGAATGTTCTCTCGGGTTTGAACTTAGCCATGTTAATGGAAGCAGTCTTTGCTAGAATGGCTCATAGCTTTGATGAGGTTGTTAATAAATCAGTAGTGGCGGCCCAGGGCGGAGTTGTAAATGGTAAAGAATTGTTTTCAACGGATGCAGAGGAAGAGGAAGAAGATTTCGAATTGGGTATTTAAAGGGTAAAAGAATGATAAAAAAGGTTACGATTGAAAAAATAAAATCGCCTGAGCGCTTCTTAGAAGTACCACTTCTGACGAAAGAAGAAGTCGGCCAGGCAATCGATAAGGTTATTCGGCAGTTAGAACTCAACCTTGACTATTTCAAGGAAGATTTCCCGACGCCAGCTACCTTTGATAATGTCTATCCAATCATGGATAACACGGAATGGACCAATGGTTTCTGGACAGGAGAACTGTGGTTGGCTTATGAATACAGTCAACAGGATGCATTTAAAAACATCGCTCATAAAAATGTTCTTTCTTTCCTGGATCGTGTCAATAAGAGAGTAGAATTGGCTCACCATGATCTCGGCTTCTTGTACACACCGTCTTGTATGGCTGAATATAAGATAAATGGAGATGGAGAGGCCAGAGAGGCAGCCTTGAAAGCTGCAGATAAGTTGATTGAACGCTATCAAGAAAAAGGTGGTTTTATTCAAGCTTGGGGAGACTTGGGCAAGAAAGAGCATTACCGTTTGATTATCGACTGCTTGCTCAACATCCAACTCTTATTCTTTGCTTATCAAGAAACAGGCGATCAGAAATACTACGATATTGCAGAAAGCCATTTCTATGTTTCAGCTAATAATGTAATCCGTGATGACGCTTCGTCCTTCCACACCTTCTACTTTGATCCTGAGGCAGGTCAACCCCTTAAAGGTGTAACGAGACAAGGGTATAGTGATGATTCATGCTGGGCACGTGGTCAATCATGGGGAGTCTATGGTATTCCTTTGACTTATCGTCACCTGAAAGACGAGTCCTGCTTTGACTTGTTTAAGGGTGTAACCAATTATTTCTTGAATCGTCTGCCAAAAGATCATGTTTCTTATTGGGATTTGATTTTTAATGATGGTAGTGATCAATCACGAGATTCTTCAGCAACAGCTATCGCTGTCTGTGGGATTCATGAAATGCTAAAACATCTCCCAGAGGTGGATGCTGACAAAGATATTTATAAACATGCTATGCATGCCATGCTTCGTTCTTTGATCGAACATTATGCAAATGATCAATTTACCCCTGGTGGGACAAGTCTCCTCCACGGTGTGTACTCATGGCATTCAGGTAAAGGAGTGGACGAAGGCAATATCTGGGGTGACTACTATTACCTAGAAGCCCTTATCCGTTTCTACAAAGACTGGAACCTATATTGGTAGGAGGAGAAATATGACAATGCCAAATATTATTATGACCCGTATCGATGAACGGTTGATTCATGGGCAAGGACAACTTTGGGTAAAATACCTAGGTTGTAATACGGTCATTGTTGCCAATGATGAAGTAAGCACGGACAAGATGCAACAAACTCTGATGAAAACAGTTGTGCCAGACTCAGTTGCCATGCGTTTCTTCCCTTTGCAAAAGGTGATTGATATCATTCACAAGGCCAATCCTGCTCAAACGATCTTTATCGTTGTAAAGGATGTGAAGGACGCTTTAACCTTGGTAGAAGGTGGTGTCCCTATTGAAGAAATCAATATTGGGAACATTCACAATGCCCCTGGTAAAGAGCAAGTGACACGCTCCATCTTCCTGGGTGAAGAGGACAAGGCAGCCCTCAAGGAATTGAACCAAACTTATCAAGTAACATTTAATACGAAAACAACTCCAACAGGAAATGATGGAGCTGTTGAAGTCAACATTATGGACTATATTTAAAAGAGGAGATCGTTATGTCGATTAATGTATTTCAAGCGATTTTAATTGGATTATGGACAGCTTTCTGTTTTAGTGGAATGCTGTTAGGAATTTACACCAATAGATGCATTGTTCTGTCATTTGGTGTCGGAATTATTCTAGGTGATTTGCCTACTGCTCTTGCAATGGGAGCTATTGGTGAATTGGCTTATATGGGATTCGGTGTTGGTGCTGGAGGTACTGTTCCACCAAACCCAATCGGACCTGGTATCTTTGGTACCTTGATGGCTATCACTAGTGCTGGTAAAGTCAGTCCAGAAGCGGCTCTTGCCCTCTCTACTCCGATTGCTGTGGCGATTCAATTCTTACAAACTTTCGCCTACACTGTACGTGCTGGTGCGCCTGAAACGGCGATGAAGCACTTGAAAAACCATAATTTGAAGAAATTCAAGTTCACTCTAAATGCAACAATTTGGTTGTTTGCCTTTATTGGATTTACCTTGGGTTGCTTGGGTGCCCTTTCAATGGATACCTTGTTGAAACTCGTAGACTACATTCCACCGGTATTGCTTACAGGTTTGACAGTTGCTGGTAAAATGCTCCCAGCTATCGGTTTTGCGATGATCTTGTCAGTGATGGCTAAGAAAGAGTTGATTCCCTTTGTCTTGTTGGGATATGTTTGTGCAGCTTATCTAAACATCCCAACAATTGGTATTGCAATTGTAGGTACTATCTTTGCTTTGATTGAATTTTATAACAAGCCAAAAACAGCGAATCATGTGGTAGAGGAGGAAGCACACGATGACTGGATCTAACAAATTAACAAAACGTGATTATCTTAAAACGTCTTTGCGGGCATTCTTTTGTCAAAATGGATTTAACTATAGTAACTATCAAGGGTTGGGATATGCCAATGTGATGTATCCTGCTTTGAAAAAACACTATGGAGAGGATCAGGAAGGTTTTTACCAAGCCTTGGAAGAAAACTGTGAATTCTATAATACCAACCCACACTTCCTGCCTTTTATTACCAGCTTGCATCTTGTAATGTTGGAAAATGGCCGTCCGGCAAAAGAAACACGTAGCATCAAGATGGCCTTGATGGGACCATTGGCAGGTATTGGGGATTCTCTTTCACAATTCTGTTTAGCCCCATTGTTCTCAACGATTGCAGCTTCGTTTGCTCAAGAAGGCTTGGTTGTCGGTCCCATCTTGTTCTTCCTAGCGATGAATACGATTTTGACAGCGATTAAATTGTCAACTGGTCTCTATGGATACAAACTAGGAACGACTGTGATTGATAAACTAAGTGAACAGATGGCAACGATTTCTCGTATTGCTAATATTATCGGTGTAACCGTAATTGCTGGTTTGGCAGCGACATCTGTGAAGATTATGGTGCCAATCACCTTTGCTGCAGGGGAAGTTAAAGCAGATACCAAACAAAGTATCGTAAGTATTCAGGGAATGCTTGATAAGGTTGCTCCAGCTCTTCTACCAGCCCTATTTACACTTTTAGTTTACTACTTGATCAAAGAAAAGAAATGGACAACATATAAACTCGTTATTTTAACAGTTATCATCGGAATTATCGGAAGCTGGCTTAAGATTCTAGCTTAATGGATACAACATTGTTTTATGGAATAGTGATTGTCTTGGCAGTGAGCCCCCTTTTACTGTCAAGCTTTCATTCTATTCGTCAGCAAAAGTTGCTTCGCAAACAGATGGAGCAACGAAAAGAGTATTTAGCTTCTTTAACATCTGGTGATGAAGTGTTGTTATTGTCTGGAATTCATGGAAAAATCATTTCTATCAAAGATGACTTGGTCTCCTTGCAGATTGCAAAAGGTGTGGTCATCTATGTAGAAAAGGAAAGTGTAATGGGAAAGACAAAAGAACTGCTTTTTAAGTAGTTCTTTTTCTGGTAATAGATAATGAAAGAAGAAAGAAGACAATTTTTTGAAAGAATTGATGGGGATCAATATCGTGATTATATCTTGTCCCACTGTTCACAAGACTATGAGAAAGTCAAGCGTTCCCTTGAACGCTTGATGGACAATCGTTTTATGTTTGATAGTCCTTGGGATATGGAACCTTGTTCAAAAATCCATCAAATCCAGCCGATGGTGTGGAATCAAGTATTTGAAGATGATCCAGAATGGGCTTATATGCTCAATCGACAAGAATATCTCTTGCAGTTTATGATAGGGTACCTGGTAGAAGGAGATAAGGGCTATATCCAAAAGTGCAAGTTCTTTCTATTTGACTGGATTGAGCAGGTGAGAGAATTTCGTCCTCAATCTTTGATGACTAGAACCTTGGATACGGGTATTCGTTCCTTTACTTGGTTGAAACTACTCTTGCTCCTCTTGAAATTTGACTTGCTAGAGGAGGAAGAACTAGAGAAAATTTTGGTCAGTCTAGAAAAGCAGATTGACTTTATGAAAAGCCATTATCGCGCCAAGTACACCCTTAGTAACTGGGGGATTTTACAAACGATTCCGATACTTGCAACCTATCATTTCTTTTCAGATAAGATGGACCTAGAAGAAGCTTACCATTTTGCTTCAAAGGAGTTGAAACAGCAGATCGAGACGCAGATTTTAGAGGATGGAAGTCAGTTTGAACAGTCGATTCTCTATCATGTAGAGGTTTATAAAGCCTTGCTGGACTTGTGTCTCTTGCTTCCGGACTTGCAAGATAGCTTTCAAGAGCTGCTGGAAAAGATGGCGACTTACATTCAAATGATGACAGGTCTAGATGGACGAACCTTGGCTTTTGGTGATAGCGATTCTACAGAAACGACAGAGATTTTGAGCCTGTCTGCTATGGTTTTGAACAAGGAAGACCTTCTTAACGGTCTGGATGTTAAAGTCGATTTACTTAGCCTCCTGTTCCTGGGGAGAGAAAAGGTCAAGCGACTGCAGGAATTTGAAAAGAGAGCTTGGCAGCCTAAGTTCAGGAGCTTTGAAGATTCTGGGCATGTTTGCATTAAGGATGAACATCGTTATCTATTTTTTAAAAACGGTCCGCTGGGAAGTGCCCATAGCCATAGTGACGAGAATAGTTTTTGCTTACAGTATCAAGGCCAACCGATTTTCATAGATACTGGGCGTTATTCTTATCGGGAGGTAGATGAACGTTATCTCTTAAAGAGTGCTTGGAGTCATTCGACCTGTATAGTAGATGGGAAAGCTCCAGAAAGGATCGTGGGATCCTGGGAATATGAATACTATCCTTACTCCCTGTTTTGTCACCACAAAGAAAGAGAGGGAGTGCATTATATTGAGGGGGCGTATTTGTCAGCAGAACCTGATTTGCCTTATCTTCACAGGAGAAAAATTCTCATGTTGGCAGAGGATGTATGGCTCTTGGTAGATGATATCAGGTGTCAAGGTCAGCATGAGGCGTTGACTCAGTTTATCCTTGACAAGGATGTGACCTATCAAGATGGGAAAATCAATCAGTTGAAACTATGGAGTGAAGTTGATTTTGATTTGGAAGCTACGATCATTTCTCCTAAATACAACGAGCTTGAAAAAAGTAGCAAACTCACCAAACACCAATTCTTTGAGAATCAGATGCTGGATTATACAATCATTGCGCATGAGAGTTTTGAAATCATCCGTCATTCTGTCTACCAGACAGATGGTCATCAAGTAGAAAATGCTCTGGCTTTTGAAGTGAAAAATGACGAAACAGACAAGCTGATTCTGTTATTAAGCGAGGATATTTGTGTAGGTGAAAAATTATGCCTCGTTGACGGAACAAAAATGCGTGGAAAATGTCTAGTATATGATAAAATAAATGAGAGAATGATTCGCTTGCAGTGCTAGAAATAGGCGTTTTGAATAGTGAATATGTTATAATGAGTATTAGTAGGAGGTGTTTTAGATTGGAGAAGAAACTGACCATAAAAGATATTGCAGAAATGGCTCAGACCTCGAAAACAACCGTGTCATTTTACCTAAACGGGAAATATGAAAAAATGTCCCGAGAGACACGTGAAAAGATTAAAAAAGTTATTCATGAAACAAATTACAAACCGAGCATTGTTGCGCGTAGCTTAAACTCCAAACGAACAAAATTAATTGGTGTTTTGATTGGTGATATTACCAACAGTTTCTCAACCCAAATTGTTAAGGGAATTGAGGATATTGCCAGCCAGAATGGCTACCAGGTAATGATAGGAAATAGTAACTACAGCCAAGAGAGTGAGGACAGGTATATTGAAAGCATGCTTCTCTTGGGAGTAGACGGCTTTATTATTCAGCCGACCTCTAATTTCCGAAAATATTCTCGTATCATCGATGAGAAAAAGAAGAAAATGGTCTTCTTTGATAGTCGGCTCTATGAACACCGGACTAGCTGGGTCAAAACCAATAACTATGATGCCGTTTATGACATGACCCAGTCCTGTATCGAAAAAGGTTATGAGCACTTTCTCTTGATTACAGCGGATACGAGTCGTTTGAGTACTCGGATTGAGCGGGCAAGTGGTTTTGTGGATGCTTTAACAGATGCTAATATGCGCCACGCTAGGCTAACCATTGAAGATAAGCATACGAATTTGGAACAAATTAAGGAATTTTTACAAAAAGAAATCAATCCCGATGAAAAAACTCTGGTATTTGTCCCTAACTGTTGGGCCCTACCTCCAGTCTTTACCGTTATCAAAGAGTTGAATTATAACTTGCCACAAGTTGGGTTGATTGGTTTTGACAATACGGAGTGGACTTGCTTTTCTTCTCCAAGTGTTTCGACGTTGGTTCAGCCCGCCTTTGAAGAAGGACAACAGGCTACAAAGATTTTGATTGACCAGATTGAAGGCCTCAATCAAGAAGAAAGGCAACAAGTCTTGGATTGTAGTGTGAGTTGGAAAGAGTCGACTTTCTAAGATGAAAGGAAAATAACTGGCAACCTCTGTTAAGAAATAAAATAATCCCATCTAGCATGAGCTGGACGGGATTATTTGTCTATAAAATGAGAAATTATGGGAGTAATCTCCTAAATCAACTGTTTTTGATTTACTTCTTTAACTACTTGATAAAAGTTATAGAAGTAGACCAAACTTGAGATGATGGTTACGACTAGGAATATTGGAAATTTCCATTGGATGGAGTTTCTTGATGGTCTTGGTTCAAAACTGAAAAATCGTATAGTGAAGTCATTGATTGCTTTTCTCCTTCTGTTTGGTATTTTTAGGAGTTTTCTCCTCCTGTAGTGATAGAAATCCGTAGGTCAGGGTTCCAAAAATGCTACCGATAATCAGGCCATACATCAGGAAAGGACCACTTTTATCGAATTGCATGAGCAACTTTCCAAAATCTGAAAGGGACATCTGCTGAACGAAGACTTTATGAAAGATGAGTAAGGTAAATAAGCCAATCTGAATAACGATAAACACAACCCAGCTTCGGATTTTGATTTGGGCTTTGCTGTAGGTTTTGAGGATGATTTCTGATTTGTCATCCTTTTCAAGATGAAGCTCTTGGACGGCTTTTTGAGCTTTTATACTCATGAACAAAATGAGTCCAAAATAGATGTAGGGCATAACATTTCGAACAATTTCTATAAAGCTTCCGAACAAAATATAGAATAGGAAGAGAATGAAGGAAGAGTAAAAGATTTGGATCATGGAACGGGCGCAAGCCTTGTAGATAACCTCTTGACGGCATTCATCAAAAGGCCCTTGGATATGAAAGAAATTTCGAAGTAGGCGAGTTGTTAAGTCTTCTTTTTTCATGGGTGATTTCTCCTAAATGAACGATGCTATTTTGTTTCTTTTACGAATTGATAGAGATAATAAAGATAAGTGATAGAAGAAAGGCTAGCGATAGTCAGCAGTAAATAATATTGCCAACCGCTTGAGATGAGCATCAGTTGTGGAAAAGATAGAATTATAAAGTATAGTGCTAAGTTGAGTATGCGCGTTTTTGGGGAGTTAATCTTTAGATAAGTTAGTACTTTATTAAGTGCTGGAAAAAAGACTAGCACGAGGAATATCTCTCTGATTGGTAAGTCCCCTGAAATGATGATGAAGATGAGCAGAGAACTGAACAAAAGATGATAGGTAAGTAAAGTTAGTAATGATTTCATAAGGTACCTCCTAATCCTGGTCTTTTTTAGCTCTTGCAATACGAAGTGAGTCGACAATATGTATCATCACTCCGAAAAAGAAAGCTCCCAGTATAGTTTTAAAAATATGTTTTGTATTTAGAAGAGAACTGATAAAATTTGGATTTTCACTTGTTAGGGTATCAATGAGTGGAATTATAAAAAATATCACTGTTCCATAAATCGAACCTGCTTTCAGACCAGGATGACGTAACTGTTTCTTTTCTTTTTTCATGAGTTTCCTCCTAATCATTATCCTGATCTTTCTTGGCTTTTGCAATGCGACGGGAGATGAGGAACTGTATGCTTGCCCCGAAGAAAATAGAACCGAGAATGCTTGATACACCATTTCTTATAGTGAGAAGAGAATGAAAATAGTCCTGACCTTCACCTATGAGTATATCGAGAAGAGGAGTTATAAAAAATATCCATAGACCAAAGAACAAACCTGCTTTCAGACCTGGGTAATGTAGTTGCTTACTTTCTTTCTCACTCAGCATATCTGGATCAATAGCTGTAATCCCTGTTTTTTTGGTTTGGGAGAGCACATAGAGAGCAGAAATCATCGAAATGCCGAATACCACAAGAGGATAGCCGATAGCGACAATTTGCGGGTATTTATAAGCGAGGACAAAGGGGATGAGATTTCCAAATGTCATCAGATAAAAGAGGATGATAAAGACTTGATTGCCGATACGATCAGCCTCGCGTCGTTTGTGTTCATCAAGTGGTCCTGAAATGCCATAAATACGTTTGATCAGTTTTTCAGTGAAGGTTTCTTTTTTCATAAGTTTGCTCCTTTTTTAAAAATTATCCTCCCAAAAGAGACTATTGAGGTCAGTTTGGAGGCTACGGGCGAGATTGAGACAGAGTTCCAGGGTTGGATTGTACTTGTCGTTTTCAATCATATTGATGGTCTGTCTCGAGACACCGATATCCTTGGCGAGTTCGAGCTGGGAAATACCCAATTCCTTGCGAAATTCTTTCACACGATTCATCTGGTCTCCTTTCTGAAGTGTGTCGTATATATTTGACTATATTATATTCTTCTATAGAACGAATGTCAAGCATATTTGACATATTTCTTAAAGAAATCTTACTTGTTTTTGGCCTATTTGTCTGACTAGTGCAAGCTTGTCGGATTTGTGGTAAAATAGATAAGATATGACAAAAGAATTTCATCATGTAACGGTCTTACTCCACGAAACGATTGATATGCTCGACGTAAAGCCTGACGGTATCTACGTTGATGCGACTTTGGGTGGAGCAGGCCATAGCGAATATTTATTAAGTAAATTAAGTGAAAAAGGCCATCTCTATGCCTTTGACCAGGACCAGAATGCCATTGACAACGCGCAAAAACGCTTGGCTCCCTACATTGAAAAGGGAATGGTAACTTTTATCAAGGATAACTTCCGTCATTTGCAGGCACGTTTGCGCGAAGCTGGTGTTCAAGAAATTGATGGAATTTGTTATGACTTGGGAGTGTCTAGCCCTCAATTAGACCAGCGTGAGCGTGGTTTTTCTTATAAAAAGGATGCGCCACTGGACATGCGGATGAATCAGGATGCTAGTCTGACAGCCTATGA
The DNA here is from genome assembly GCF_001096185.1 of Streptococcus pneumoniae. Taxonomy (GTDB): domain Bacteria; phylum Bacillota; class Bacilli; order Lactobacillales; family Streptococcaceae; genus Streptococcus; species Streptococcus pneumoniae_B. The sequence goes on along the minus strand of NZ_CRPU01000001.1, from coordinate 170,012 downwards.
AGTGGTGAACCACTATGATTATCATGACTTGGTTCGTATTTTCTTCAAGTATGGTGAGGACAAATTCTCTAAACAGATTGCCCGTAAGATTGAACAAGCTCGGGAAGTCAAGCCGATTGAGACAACGACTGAGTTAGCAGAGATTATCAAGTCGGCTAAACCTGCCAAGGAACTCAAGAAGAAGGGCCATCCTGCTAAGCAGATTTTCCAGGCTATTCGAATTGAAGTCAATGATGAACTGGGAGCGGCAGATGAGTCCATCCAGCAGGCTATGGATATGTTGGCTCTGGATGGTAGAATTTCAGTGATTACCTTTCATTCCTTGGAAGACCGCTTGACCAAGCAGTTATTCAAGGAAGCTTCAACGGTTGAAGTTCCCAAAGGCTTACCCTTCATTCCAGATGATCTCAAGCCCAAGATGGAATTGGTGTCCCGTAAGCCAATCTTGCCAAGTGCAGAAGAATTAGAAGCCAATAACCGCTCGCACTCAGCCAAGTTGCGCGTGGCCAGAAAAATTCACAAGTAAGAGGAAAAAAGATGGCAGAAAGAATGGAAAAAACAGGTCAAATACTACAGATGCAACTTAAACGGTTTTCGCGTGTGGAAAAAGCTTTTTACTTTTCCATTGCTGTAACCACTCTTATTGTAGCTATTAGTATTATTTTTATGCAGACCAAGCTCTTGCAAGTGCAGAATGATTTGACAAAAATCAATGCGCAGATAGAGGAAAAGAAGACCGAATTGGACGATGCCAAGCAAGAGGTCAATGAACTATTACGTGCAGAACGTTTGAAAGAAATTGCCAATTCACACGATTTGCAATTAAACAATGAAAATATTCGAATAGCGGAGTAAGATATGAAGTGGACAAAAAGAGTAATCCGTTATGCGACGAAAAATCGGAAATCGCCGGCTGAAAACAGACGCAGAGTTGGAAAAAGTCTGAGTTTATTATCTGTCTTTGTTTTTGCCGTTTTTTTAGTCAATTTTGCGGTCATTATTGGGACGGGCACTCGCTTTGGAACAGATTTAGCGAAGGAAGCTAAGAAGGTTCATCAAACCACCCGTACAGTTCCTGCCAAACGTGGGACTATTTATGACCGAAATGGAGTCCCAATTGCTGAGGATGCAACCTCCTATAATGTCTATGCGGTCATTGATGAGAACTATAAGTCAGCAACGGGTAAGATTCTTTACGTAGAAAAAACACAATTTAACAAGGTTGCAGAGGTCTTTCATAAGTATCTGGACATGGAAGAATCCTATGTAAGAGAGCAACTCTCGCAACCTAATCTCAAGCAAGTTTCCTTTGGAGCAAAGGGAAATGGGATTACCTATGCCAATATGATGGCTATCAAAAAAGAGTTGGAAACTGCAGAGGTCAAGGGGATTGATTTTACAACCAGTCCCAATCGTAGTTATCCAAACGGACAATTTGCTTCTAGTTTTATCGGTCTAGCTCAGCTCCATGAAAATGAAGATGGAAGCAAGAGTTTGCTGGGAACTTCTGGGATGGAGAGTTCCTTGAATAGTATTCTTGCAGGGAAAGACGGTATTATTACTTATGAAAAGGATCGTCTGGGTAATATTGTCCCTGGAACAGAACAAGTTTCCCAACAAACGGTAGATGGCAAGGATGTTTATACAACTATTTCCAGCACCCTTCAGTCCTTCATGGAGACACAGATGAATGCCTTTCAAGAAAAAGTAAAAGGCAAGTATATGACGGCTACCTTGGTTAGTGCTAAAACGGGGGAGATTCTTGCAACGACGCAGAGACCAACCTTTGATGCCGATACTAAGGAAGGACTTACCAAGGACTTTGTTTGGCGTGATATCCTCTATCAAAGTAACTATGAGCCGGGGTCAACCATGAAGGTCATGACGCTCGCTGCTGCTATTGATAATAACACTTTCCCAGGAGGAGAAGTCTTCAATAGTAGTGAATTAAAAATAGCGGATGTGACGATTCGAGATTGGGATGTTAATGATGGTTTGACTACTGGTAGGATGATGACTTTCTTACAAGGTTTCGCTCTCTCCAGTAATGTTGGAATGAGTCTTCTTGAACAAAAAATGGGAGATACTACTTGGTTGGATTATCTAAACCGCTTTAAATTTGGGGTCCCAACTCGCTTTGGCTTGACAGATGAATACGCTGGTCAACTTCCAGCTGATAATATTGTCAATATTGCTCAAAGCTCATTTGGTCAAGGAATTTCAGTAACACAAACACAAATGCTTCGTGCCTTTACAGCTATTGCTAATGATGGAGTTATGCTGGAACCTAAATTTATTAGTGCCATTTATGATCCAAATGATCAAACTGCTCGGAAATCTCAAAAAGAAATTGTGGGAAATCCTGTTTCTAAAGATGCAGCTAGTCTAACTCGGACTAACATGATTTTGGTAGGGACGGATCCGGTTTATGGAACCATGCATAACCACAGCACAGGCAAGCCAACTGTAACTGTTCCTGGTCAAAATGTAGCCCTCAAGTCTGGTACGGCCCAGATTGCCGATGAGAAAAATGGAGGTTACTTAGTTGGTACGACCAATTACATTTTTTCTGCTGTATCGATGAACCCTGCTGAAAATCCTGATTTTATCTTGTATGTAACGGTTCAACAGCCTGAGCATTATTCAGGTATCCAGTTGGGAGAATTTGCCACCCCAATCTTGGAGCGGGCTTCAGCTATGAAAGACTCTCTCAATCTTCAAACAACAGCTAAAACTTTGGAGCAAGTAAGTCAACAAAGTCCTTATCCTATGCCTAGTGTCAAGGATATTTCACCTGGTGATTTAGCAGAAGAATTGCGTCGAAATCTTGTACAACCTATCGTTGTGGGAACAGGAACGAAGATTAAAGAGACTTCTGTAGAAGAAGGGACCAATCTTGTACCAAACCAACAAGTTCTCCTTTTATCGGATAAGGTAGAGGAAATTCCAGACATGTATGGCTGGAAAAAGGAGACTGCTGAGACTTTTGCTAAATGGTTGGATATTGAGCTAGAATTTGAAGGTTCAGGTTCTGTTGTTCAGAAGCAAGACATTCGGACCAATACAGCTATCAAAAACATTAAAAAAATTAAATTAACTTTAGGAGACTAATATGTTTATTTCCATCAGTGCTGGAATTGTGACATTTTTACTAACTTTAGTAGGAATTCCGGCCTTTATCCAATTTTATAGAAAGGCGCAAATTACAGGCCAGCAGATGCATGAGGATGTCAAACAGCACCAGGCAAAAGCTGGGACTCCTACAATGGGAGGTTTGGTTTTCTTAATTGCTTCTGTTTTAGTTGCTTTCTTTTTCGCCCTATTTAGTAATCAACTCAGCAATAATGTCGGTATGATTTTATTTATCTTGGTTCTTTATGGTTTAATCGGATTTTTAGATGACTTCCTCAAGGTCTTCCGTAAAATCAATGAGGGCCTTAATCCCAAACAGAAATTGGCTCTTCAGCTTCTAGGTGGTGTCATTTTCTACCTTTTCTATGAGCGCGGTGGAGATATGCTTTCTGTCTTTAGTTACCAAGTGCATCTAGGGATTTTCTATATTGTCTTCGCTCTTTTCTGGCTAGTCGGTTTTTCAAACGCAGTAAACTTGACAGACGGAATTGACGGTCTTGCTAGTATTTCCGTTGTGATTAGTTTGTCAGCTTATGGAGTTATTGCCTATGTGCAAGGTCAGATGGATATTCTTCTAGTGATTCTTGCCATGATTGGTGGTTTACTTGGTTTCTTTGTATTTAACCATAAGCCTGCTAAGGTCTTTATGGGAGATGTGGGAAGTTTGGCTCTCGGTGGAATGCTGGCAGCGATTTCTATGGCCCTCCACCAAGAATGGACTCTCTTGATTATCGGAATTGTTTATGTCTTTGAAACAACTTCGGTCATGATGCAAGTCAGCTATTTCAAACTGACAGGTGGCAAACGTATTTTCCGTATGACGCCTGTGCATCACCATTTTGAGCTTGGAGGATTTTCTGGTAAAGGAAAGCCTTGGAGTGAATGGAAAGTTGACTTCTTCTTTTGGGGAGTGGGGCTTCTAGCAAGTCTCCTGACCCTAGCAATTTTATATTTGATGTAAGAATGGCACCCTGATGTTTCAGGGTGTTTTTGCTGTTTAAAAAATATTGGTCAATTAAAGTCAAATCTCTTGACCTTTTCTGACTAATGTAGTATATTATGAACGTAAGGTAAATGAAAGCCTTACTCGAACACTTATTTAAAGTAAAATAGAAAGAGGTGGGGTCTATGTTTAATCTAGAAATCTTCAGAAGTAAAGATAGTCTACTCCTGCTTGAAAAAGAAAAACCAGAAATAGTACCTAGAGTAGCGATTTAGCTAGTCTAAATTTTTTAAAACAAAGGTCAAAGATAGTCAATATCAGTAATCGTAACTAAGTAAACAAAAAGAGGTAAAGAATATGAACAACAACTTTAATAATTTTAACAACATGGATGATTTATTTAACCAATTGATGGGTGGTATGCGAGGATATAGTTCAGAAAACCGTCGTTACTTGATTAACGGCCGTGAAGTAACGCCTGAAGAATTCGCTATTTACCGTCAAACTGGTCAACTTCCAAGCGAAGGAAGTGAACAAGTTCAGTACGTTCAAGGTAAAGGTATGAAACAAGACGGTGTCCTTGCTAAACTAGGTCGAAACTTGACAGCAGAAGCTCGCGAGGGCAAGTTGGATCCTGTTATCGGACGAAACAAGGAAATTCAAGAAGCGTCTGAAATTCTTTCACGCCGTACCAAGAATAATCCTGTTTTGGTCGGAGATGCAGGTGTTGGTAAGACAGCAGTTGTCGAAGGCCTAGCACAAGCGATTGTGAACGGAGATGTCCCAGCCGCTATTAAGAATAAGGAAATCATTTCCATTGATATCTCTGGTCTTGAGGCTGGTACTCAATACCGTGGTAGCTTTGAAGAAAACGTTCAAAACTTAGTCAATGAAGTAAAAGAAGCGGGAAATATCATTCTCTTCTTTGATGAAATTCACCAAATTCTTGGTGCTGGTAGCACTGGTGGAGACAGTGGTTCTAAGGGGCTTGCGGATATTCTCAAGCCAGCTCTCTCTCGTGGTGAATTGACAGTGATTGGGGCAACGACTCAAGACGAATACCGTAACACCATCTTGAAGAATGCAGCTCTTGCTCGTCGTTTCAACGAAGTCAAGGTCAATGCTCCTTCAGCAGAGGATACATATAAAATCCTTCAAGGAATTCGTGACCTCTATCAACAACACCATAATGTCATTTTGCCAGACGAAGTTTTGAAAGCAGCGGTGGATTATTCTGTTCAGTATATTCCTCAACGTAGCTTGCCAGATAAGGCTATTGACCTTGTCGATGTAACAGCGGCTCACTTGGCAGCACAACATCCTGTAACAGATGTACATGCTGTTGAACGTGAAATTGAGGCAGAAAAAGACAAGCAAGAAAAAGCTGTCGAGGCGGAAGATTTTGAAGCAGCTCTAAACTATAAAACACGCATCGCAGAATTGGAAAAGAAAATCGAAAACCACACAGAAGATATGAAAGTGACTGCAAGTGTCAACGATGTGGCTGAATCTGTAGAACGAATGACCGGTATTCCAGTGTCTCAAATGGGAGCGTCAGACATTGAACGTTTGAAAGATATGGCTCATCGTCTGCAAGATAAGGTAATTGGCCAAGACAAGGCGGTAGAAGCGGTAGCTCGTGCTATCCGTCGTAACCGTGCTGGTTTTGATGAAGGTAACCGTCCAATCGGTAGCTTCCTCTTTGTAGGTCCTACTGGTGTTGGTAAGACTGAGTTGGCTAAACAATTGGCTCTAGATATGTTCGGAACGAAAGATGCTATCATCCGTTTGGACATGTCAGAATACAGCGACCGCACAGCCGTATCTAAATTGATTGGTACAACTGCAGGTTATGTTGGTTACGATGACAACAACAATACCTTGACAGAACGCGTCCGTCGCAATCCATACTCAATCGTCCTTCTCGACGAAATTGAAAAGGCTGACCCTCAAGTCATCACCCTTCTCCTTCAAGTTTTGGATGATGGTCGTTTGACAGATGGTCAAGGTAACACTGTCAACTTCAAGAATACGGTGATTATCGCAACTTCAAACGCAGGATTTGGTTACGAAGCTAACTTGACAGAAGATGCTGATAAACCAGAATTGATGGATCGTTTGAAACCTTACTTCCGTCCAGAGTTCCTTAACCGTTTCAATGCTGTCATCGAATTCTCACACTTGAGCAAAGAAGATCTTTCTAAGATTGTAGACCTTATGTTGGTTGAAGTTAACAAGACGCTTTCTAAGAAAGACATTGACTTGGCAGTGAGCGAAGCTGCTAAAGAATACATGACTGAGGAAGGCTACGATGAAGTCATGGGTGTTCGTCCACTCCGTCGTGTGGTTGAACAACAAATCCGTGATAAAGTCACAGACTTCCACTTGGATAACCTTGATGCTAAACACCTAGAAGCTGACATGGAAGATGGTATTTTGGTCATTCGTGAAAAAGCCTAAGACAGAATTTTGAGGAGAAAAAGAAAAGGCTGGGTAAAAAGATTTTGGATTTGATACTCAAGAAAAATCAAAATAGAACTAGGGGTGACTTCATTTTTTGATAATATTGATAAATCCAAGTAACAAATCTGAGGTGAGATATTGTCTATGTAGATTGATATTTGAATTTAGAAGAGTATTGAAATTCTTTGTTATGAATTTTGAGAATAATGGGCATAAATAGATAAAACAAAAAAGCGAATAAAACAGAATTCTGATTTTCAGAAAACTAGTTTATTCGTTTTTTTATTTACGCTTATCTATCTTGGCTTAAATCAAGTATTTCCATCACCTTATGAACAATCCTCTTATGTTGTGGGTGTTTTTGAATCTTCAATAACAGTTCCATCATCTCAGTATCTTGTGGCACAGAATGTAGAATAACTCTCATAGCTTTAACCTCTGTGATAAGTTTTACTATTTATAGGTTAAGAGTATATATTTTTATTTACTTTGGTTAAAAATAATTTAAAAAAGATTAACTAAAGTATATTTATTTGTGGTATAATTAGGGTAGTGTTTAACAATATTTTAAACATAAATATAAAACAGGAGGCTCTTTATGAATAGAGAGAAAATTGAGAAATTTGCTAACTATTTTATAGGCTTTTTAGTGATATGTTCCCTTTTAGTTTATTTGTTTGTTTATATAATAGAAAGCAATAGTAAGCAAGAATATGCTAAAGATACGGAACGTGTTACTAAGTTAGTTGAAACACTAGAAAATGACACAGCAAATATTAAACCAAATATAACACTAGAGGAAGCTTTGAAGCTTGTTTCTGATGATAGTGAATTGTCATCTGTTAAAAAGGAAATAAAACACCTAGAAGATACATACAAAAACGATTACGAGTACAAATTTAGTAGTTTGTCTCACCGTGTAGATGAAGTGGAATTGAAACTTAATACACAAATCGAAAAGATTAAAGAAGAAAAAGAGCGACAAGAACAAGAAGAACGGGAAAAACAGAAAAAATTGAAAGAGGAAGCAGAGAAAAAATCTAAAGAATCTGAGAAAAAATCTAATGAAGAAAACAGAAAAGTAGATTTAGATGCTTTCTATAATGCAATTCAAGAGGGTGTAGATAAAGTAAATACACAATTAGGAGCAAATATGCTTGAAATGGAAAAAACATCTGTAACACCTGGCATCAGAATCATTCTCACAGAAAATAATGCTTCATATTCAAATAAAGAACTTAGAGCAATTATCAGTGCACTGAACAAATCTTTATATAAAATTGCTAAATCCCACGGAGTAAATAGCCCTAGATTCTATTACACACTCAGTGATGAAGAAGTCGCTGTGAATCGTTATATAATGGCTCCTGATGAAGTTAAGTTTTCTGGTATATTAAAGCAGTAAATTGATAAGAATAGTAGCAATTTTTATTTTTGTAATTGCAATAATTATTAGGGTTATTCTAACAGGTTCCCCTATATAAGAGATAACACATTTTTAAGGTAATAGATAAGCACTGAATACTTAGATTCAGTGCTTTCTTTTTTCTTTTTGTTTTTTAATCGACTTCTTCAATAAAGAAAAATAATTCTCATTCCTTGTCTAAATAACGTAACTTTTAATCCTCACAATATGCAAAAAGTACGGATAATTTCTAATTACCTGACCCACAGATTACTATTGAAAATTACTTCAAAAGAGACTATAACAATCTGAAGCATGATTGAAATAGCAATAGATACTAAAGTAACTGTCTACAGTTAGATATATTTCGGATAAATTACTCTTTAGTGCTTTTTATTTATCACTAACTATCTTGGCTTAATTCAAGTATTTCCATCACCTTATGAACAATCCTCTTATGTTGAGGGTGTTTTTGAATCTTCAATAACAGTTCCATCATCTCTGTATCTTGTGCCACAGAATAAGGTAAGAAAAAATCACTCAATGGAACTTCCAAAGCATCAACAATCTTCACAAAAGTTTCCAAAGAGATATTTCTGTGATTATTTTCTATCTGACTGATATAAGGAACGCTTAGATTTGTTCTTTCTGCTAATTCTTGCTGTGTAATCTTCTTTGAAGCTCGTAAGTCTCGTATCTGATTACTTATATTTTCTAATATATCATCCATTCCTTCACCCTCTAAGTTAAATCTACTATCTATCTTATAGATTAAACAATCATGTTTACATTCTCTATAGTTTAATATTTGTTAAAAACATATTCTATTGTTAAAGTTTGTGTGATATAATTATAACTATTAGGAAATATTTCTTTTATTTCATTAAATAAAGTTAAATATCAGGAGGATATATATGATTAAAAAGCTTAAGGAATTGAGCAAAGAACAAAAGATTATAGGTAGTATTGTACTATTGCTTATCCTCATTTTGTTCTTCACACTATTAACTAGCGGTAGCACTAAACACTCACAAGTTCAAACTAAGGCTAATGATTCTGTCAAACAGTCTTCACAAGTTAAACAGTCTAGTTCTTCTTCCTCTACTTCATCATCCAGTTCTTCATCCAGCACATCTACCACAAGCTCTAGCTCAACTGAAGATAGTATAATAGATACGACAGCCGAAGAGCTTCGAGAAATGGAGAATGATGGTAGATTAAAGACTGGTCAGCTATACCGCTTCACAGCAGAACTAACACGCCAAAAATTTTGGGAAGCATACGTAGGACATTTTAAAGCTCTAGAAGCATACCATACTATTTGGGTAAAAGCTAATAATGCTCCTATAACTGGTGTACAAGTACAAATTAAGAAATCTATGATTAAGGGATGGCAAGAAGGAGCAACCGTTACTTTCACAATCAAAATCATGGAAGACTCTGAAAAATTTCAATTCTGGGTTGCTACTGATGCCACACTTATCACGACTCCCACAGAAGAATAGCACACAGAAAATGTAACACAAGAAATTGATACACAGGCAATTCTACACGGAGACTACTCAAGTATAGCTGGCACTTGGAGGAATGAAACAGGATACGAATTAGTATTTAATAAGAATGGTTTAGTAGAAGGAGGACAGATAAGTAAAGCAGGGGTTTCAAACGAAGGAGTTATAGAATTTGATGTTAGAACAGGATCTACAGGATACGGAATAGATATTTATCCAATTGGCATTACTATAAGATGGGTTGATTCTGATTTAAGCAAAACTAGAATTATCATTACTCAAACACATCCATCTGATGAAAAAGCTGTCTACTATAAAACAGATTAAATCAAAATTAACCTTGATTGAAAATAATGGCATAAAAGAGGATTAGATGAAGCGGTTTAGATTTGTTTAGTTCCTATTTAGAAAATCTTCCCACAATAAAACGCATAATAACAAGTTTTTTAATACTTGATACTATGCGTTTTTCTGGTTTTAAAGACTTTTTTGCCTAGCCTCTTTTTTACGTTTAAATCACATGACGTTCAAAGGCATCATCTGAAATTCCTTGTTCTAGAATGAGTTTAGCCCATTCTTTAGCAGAAAAGAGGCTGTGATCCTTGTAGTTACCGCAAGATTCGATGGTTGTTCCAGGGACGTCTTCCCAAGTAGTAGTCTCAGCGATTTCTTTGAGCGAATCCTTGATAACAGCCGCGATTTCAGCACTGGTGTGACGTCCCCACATAATCATGTGGAAGCCTGTACGGCAACCAAATGGTGAACAGTCAATCATGCCGTCAATACGGGTACGGATGAGTTTTGCCAAGAGATGCTCGATAGTATGAAGGCCAGCGGTAGGGATTGAGTCTTCATTTGGTTGTACCAAGCGAATGTCATAATTGGAGATGATGTCTCCTTTTGGTCCTGTTTCTTCCCCAATTAAGCGAACATAGGGTGCTTTAACAATAGTGTGGTCAAGTTCAAAACTTTCAACAATAACTTCTTTTGACATGGTAAATCCTTTCAGTTTTCTTCTTTCATTATATCATAAAGGTTGCTCCTGAGGCAGAGAGAAAACCTCTCCGAGGGTGGAGAGGTTGAAATCGTTACTTACGATACAAGCGATCGTATTGATAGTAAGGGTCAAAGGTTACGTTGATACCTAGTTTGCGAAGGACATTCTTGTCTTCATCGGTCAAGATGATGGTTGAGTGAGCTTCACTTCCTTTGAGATTGCCAAGCTCTTCCATAGCACGAGCGGCATCAGGATTTTCTGTAGCTGTGATGGCAAGAGCAATCAGGATTTCATTTGAATGAAGGCGTGGATTGCGACTACCGAGATGATCGATTTTAAGACCTTGGATCGGTTTGACAACTTCAGGTTCGATGAGTTTTACTTCTTTAGGGATGTCAGCTGATTTCTTGATGGCGTTAATCAAGGCAGCGGCAGTTGGGCCAAATAGTTCAGAGTTTTTACCGGTAACGATTTCACCAGTTGGCAATTCAAGGGCTAGTGCTGGTTCGCCAGTTTCTTCAGCTTTTTGGCGTGCAGCAACAGCAACCTTACGGTCTGCAGGTGTAATGCCGAGGTCGTTCATAAGCAGTTGGATTTTTTTAACGGCTGTTTCACCGATTTTTTCAGCCTTGAAATCAAGCACTGTTTGATAGTAGCGACGGATGATTTCTTGTTTAGAGGCTTCAATAGCCGCTTCATTGTCTGTAATAGCAAAACCAACCATGTTGACACCCATGTCTGTTGGAGAAGCGTATGGAGATTTACCAAGAATACGTTCTAACATGCGTTTGAGAACTGGGAAAATTTCAATATCACGGTTGTAATTGACAGTGGTCTCTCCGTAGGTTTGGAGATGGAAAGGATCAATCATATTGACATCGTCAAGGTCTGCGGTTGCAGCCTCGTAGGCCAAATTGACTGGATGATGAAGGGGCAGATTCCAGACTGGGAAGGTTTCAAATTTAGCGTAGCCAGACTTGATACCATTGATTTGGTCGTGGTACATATTGGACATACAAGTTGCCAATTTTCCAGAACCAGGTCCAGGAGCGGTTACGACAATCAAGTTACGACTGGTTTTGATGTAGTCGTTTTTCCCCATACCTTCTGGAGAAATGATATGATCCATATCCGTCGGATATCCTTTGATTGGATAATGAAGATAAGAATCAATTCCATTTTTCTCAAGCTGATTGCGGAAGGCATCTGCAGCAGGTTGACCAGCGTACTGTGTGATGACAACGGAGCCAACAAAAATTCCTAATTCATTGAATTTGTCAATCAAACGAAGAACTTCTTGGTCATAAGAAATGCCCAAGTCACCACGTGCTTTGGAATGTTCGATGTTACTAGCATTGATGGCAATTACAACCTCGACTTGTTCTTTCAACTCTTGTAAGAGCTTGATTTTGTTGTCAGGCTCATAACCAGGAAGGACACGGGCAGCGTGGAAATCTTCTAACATTTTACCGCCAAACTCCAAGTAGAGCTTGCCGTCAAATTGGTTAATGCGCTCCAAAATGTGGTCGCGTTGTAGATTCAAATATTGTTCAGAACTAAAAGCTTGTTTTTTCATTTTTTTACCTCTGACCTCTATTATAATAAAAAATTGGAAGTTAGGAAACTATGGACTTAAAAAAGGAATCAAAAAGATTAGGCAAACGCTTGCACAAAAATTCAAAAAGCGCTATCATAGACTATAGATTATTAAAATAATGAGGTAAGAAGATGCAAGAAAAGTGGTGGCACAATGCCGTAGTCTATCAAGTTTATCCTAAGAGCTTTATGGATAGCAACGGAGATGGAATTGGCGATTTGCCAGGAATTACCAGTAAGTTAGACTATCTAGCCAAGTTAGGAATTACAGCGATTTGGCTTTCTCCCGTTTATGACAGTCCGATGGATGATAATGGCTATGATATTGCTGATTATCAAGCGATTGCAGCTATTTTCGGGACTATGGAGGACATGGACCAACTGATCGCGGAAGCTAAGAAGCATGATATCCGTATCATCATGGATTTGGTGGTCAATCATACCTCAGATGAACATGCATGGTTTGTCGAGGCCTGTGAAAATCCTGACAGCCCTGAGCGAGATTACTATATCTGGCGGGATGAGCCCAATGATTTGGAGTCTATCTTTAGTGGGTCTGCCTGGGAATACGATGAAAAGTCAGGTCAATACTATCTCCACTTTTTCAGCAAGAAACAGCCTGATCTCAACTGGGAAAATGAAAAACTTCGCCAGAAAATTTATGAGATGATGAACTTCTGGATTGATAAAGGGATTGGTGGTTTCCGTATGGATGTCATTGACATGATTGGGAAAATTCCTGACGAGAAAGTAGTCAATAATGGTCCTATGCTCCACCCTTATCTCAAGGAGATGAATCAAGCGACCTTTGGAGATAAAGATCTCTTGACGGTGGGAGAAACTTGGGGGGCAACGCCAGAGATTGCCAAGCTCTACTCGGATCCAAAAGGGCAAGAATTGTCTATGGTCTTCCAATTTGAACATATCGGTCTTCAGTATCAGGAAGGTCAGCCTAAATGGCACTATCAAAAAGAATTGAATATTGCTAAGTTAAAAGAGATTTTCAACAAATGGCAGACAGAGTTAGGAGTTGAGGACGGTTGGAATTCGCTCTTCTGGAACAATCATGACCTTCCTCGTATCGTCTCAATCTGGGGAAATGACCAGGAATACCGCGAAAAATCTGCCAAAGCCTTTGCAATTTTGCTTCATCTCATGAGAGGGACTCCTTATATCTACCAAGGTGAGGAAATTGGGATGACCAACTATCCGTTTGAAACACTGGACCAAGTAGAAGATATTGAATCCCTCAACTATGCGCGTGAAGCTCTTGAAAAGGGCGTTCCGATGCAAGAAATTATGGATAGTATCCGTGTCATTGGACGTGATAATGCCCGTACTCCAATGCAATGGGATAATAGTAAAAACGCCGGTTTCTCGGCAGGTCAGCCTTGGTTGGCAGTCAATCCAAACTATCAAGCAATTAATGTTCAAGAAGCACTGGCAAATCCAGATTCTATTTTCTATACCTATCAGAACTTGGTCCAAATTCGTAAGGAAAACAGCTGGCTGATTCGAGCTGACTTTGAGCTTCTTGACACGGCTGACAAGGTCTTTGCCTATATCCGTAAGGACGGTGCCCGTCGTTTCTTAGTTGTGGCTAACTTGTCCAATGAAGAGCAAGACTTGGCAGTAGAAGGAAACGTCAAATCTGTCTTGATTGAAAACACCCTAGCTCAAGAAGTCTTTGAAAAACAAATCTTGGCTCCATGGGATGCTTTCTGTGTGGAATTGACTGACTAAAATGAGAGAGATTGGGCAAAAACTCGACTTCAGGAGAAAATGAAGTAAATCTTCCCACAATAAAACGTATAGTACCAAGGTTTTTATTGTACTGACCTGATATTATGCGTTTTTTGTTTTAAAGACTTTTTTCCTAGCCTCTTTTTGCTAAAAGTTGTGTAAAAACTCTTTTAAAAACATTTGTTAGAATTTTCTAACAAATTCCATAAGAACTCTTGCATTTATAAAAAAATAGGGTATAATAGTGAAAATACTATTTTAAAGGAGATTATTTATGCAATCGAAAAAGTGGCTCTTAGGAGCAGGAGTGACCTTGAGCACAGCCATTCTTTTAACAGCTTGTGGGAAAAGTGAAAAGAATGCAGATGCTCCCAAAACATTCTCTTATGTTTATGCAGTTGATCCATCATCCTTGGATTATAGCCTTACAAGTAAAAGTTCAACTTCTGACGTAATAGGTAATGTCGTCGACGGTCTTTTAGAGAATGATAAATATGGGAATCTCATTCCTTCTCTAGCAGAGGATTGGTCAGTTTCTAAAGATGGCTTGACTTATACCTACAAACTACGTAAAGGTGTGAAGTGGTATACTTCTGAAGGAGAGGAGTATGCGGAAGTTAAAGCTCAGGATTTTGTCACCGGATTAAAGCATGCAGCAGATGGAAAGTCTGATGGTCTTTCTTTGGTTGAGAAATCCATCAAAGGATTGGAGGCTTATGTTAGTGGTGAGACAAACGACTTCTCAACTGTAGGTGTGAAGGCTCTTGATGATTATACGGTAGAATATACCCTTAATAACCCGGAAAGTTTTTGGAACTCTAAAGTAACCACTGCAACCATGCTTCCTGTAAATGAAGAATTTTTGAATGCAACAGGCAAGGATTACGGAGCGCCAACTCCATCAAGTATTCTTTACAATGGCCCATATTTTTTGAAATCTTTGATTTCTAAATCTGTGATTGAATATGAAAAAAATCCTAACTATTGGGATAAGGACAATGTCAAAATTGATAATGTAAAATTAACATTCTATGACGGATCAGATCAAGAATCCTTAATTCGTAGCTTTACACAAGGTGCCTATACTACTGCACGTCTTTTTCCAGCAAGCTCAAACTTTGAGTCAACTAAGAAAGAGTACGGAGATAAGATTGTCTATAGTCCACAAGAGGCAACAAGCTACTACCTCACTGTGAACGTAAACCGCCAGTCTTACAATAAAACAGCTAAAACAGATGAGTCACAAAAAACATCAACAAAAGAAGCTCTTCTCAATAAGAACTTCCGTCAGGCTCTTAATTTTGCATTTAATCGCCACGCCTATACAGCTCAATTAAACGGTGAAGAAGGTGCGGATAAGATTATTCGTAATAGTCTAGTGCCAGATAATTACGTTCAAGTAGCAGGGAAGACCTTCGGACAGTTGGCCCAGGATGAACTACTGAAATATGGAGAACAGTGGAAAGATGTGACTCTCACAGATGGTAAGGATACAATTTACAATCCAACAAAGGCTAAATCTGCATTTGAAAAAGCGAAGTCAGAATTGCAAGCTAAGGGAGTGAGTTTCCCGATTCATTTGGATGTGCCTGTTGAGCAAACTGATGTAGTTGCGGTTCAACAAACCAATTCGTTAAAACAATCAATTGAAGAAACGCTTGGAACGGAGAATGTAATTATAGATGTTCTTCAAATGACAGACAATGAGAAGGAAAGTATTACTTCTCAAGCTAAAGTTCCAACCCAGAAAGATTATGATTTGAACGGAACAGGTTGGGGACCAGATTACCAAGATCCAGCAACCTATCTCAATATTTTAGATGCTAAGAAGGGTTCTGCCTTGAAACATCTAGGTATAACAAAGGGCAAGGATCCTGAAGTTGTGGCGAAAGTTGGCTTGGATGAATACAAGAAGCTCTTGGATGATGCGGCTTCTGAGACAAGTAATCTTGATAAACGATACGAAAAATATGCCAAGGCACAGGCTTGGGTTACTGATAGTTCACTTCTTATTCCAGTTGCTTCTTCAGGGGGCTCTCCTATGGTTAGTCGTACGGTTCCATTTACCAAAGCTTATTCACAGGTTGGTATTAAGGGGGATCCATTTATTTTTAAAGGAATGGAACTTCAAAATGATATTGTGACAACTAAAGAGTATGATGCGGCCTTCAAAAAGTGGCAAAAGGAAAAACTGGAATCGAATGCTCAGTATCAAAAGGATTTAGAAAAGCACATAAAATAATGTGAATGAGAATCTTGCTTTCGTTAGGTTATCAGTTAATTCATTGATATTTAAATGATACATCGCATAAAAACAAGGGAGGACTGTATGAAAGACAGAAATCCTTTGTTTTTTTATGACTAAAGTTTATAAACTTTCATTCTCAAAATTCAATTAACTTTACAAATTCCCACTATTTTGGTAAAATAAACCTATGTTACAAAAACTAACATAAAGGAGAAAGAAGATGAATACAAAAAAGCGTGTCCTTAGTGCAGGCCTGACTTTTGCGGCTGCTTTGCTTTTAGCTGCTTGCGGACAATCAGGTTCAGATACAAAAACTTACTCATCAACCTTTAGTGGAAATCCAACTACATTTAACTACTTGTTAGACTACTACGCTGATAATACAGCCATCATTACCAACCTAGTTGATGGTTTGCTTGAAAATGACAACCACGGAAACCTAGTTCCATCTTTGGCAGAAGACTGGTCTGTTTCGAGCGACGGTCTGACTTATACCTATAAATTGAGAAAAGATGCCAAATGGTTCACGGCTGACGGTGAAGAGTACGCCCCAGTCAAGGCACAAGATTTTGTGACAGGTATCAAGTACGCAGTGGATAATAAATCACAGGCCATTGACTTGATTCAAAACTCAATCAAGGGCTTGAATGATTATATTACAGGAGCGGATTCTGACTTTTCTAAGGTTGGGGTGAAGGCCATCGACGACCAGACTGTTGAGTATACTTTGGTACGTCCAGAACCTTACTGGAATTCAAAAACAACCAACAGTATTCTTTTCCCGGTAAACGAAGAGTTTTTAAATTCAAAAGGGAAAGATTTTGGCACCCTATCTCCAGATAGCATTCTCTACAGCGGACCTTATTTGTTAAAAGATTTCACATCAAAATCATCTATCGAGTATGTGAAAAATCCGCATTACTATGATCATGACAAAGTATCGATTGAACATGTGAAATTGGCTTACTTTGATGGTTCAGACCAAGAATTGACTATCCGTAACTTTGAAAGTGGAGCTTATTCAATCGCTGGGGTTTATCCAAATAGTTCTAACTTCGCCAAGACAAAGGAGAAATATAAGGATAATATCGTCTATAGCTTGCAGGACAAGACCTCTTGGTATTTCAATTTCAACGTCAACCGTAAGGCTTACAACCATACGTCTAAAACGACAGATGAGCAGAAGAAGTCAACTGAGACAGCTGTCTTGAACAAGAACTTCCGCCAAGCAGTGAACTTTGCCTTGGACCGCACAGCCTATTCTGCTCAGTCAAATGGGGAAGAAGCAGCTAGCAAGACCCTTCGTAACACCTTAGTGCCTCCTACATTTGTTCAAGTTGGAGACAAGACCTTTGGAGAAGTAGTCGCTTCTAAATTGGTCAACTATGGCACAGAATGGTCAGGTATTAACCTGGCAGATGCTCAAGATGCCTATTTCAACAAAGAAAAAGCCCAAGCAAAATTTGCGGAAGCTAAAAAAGAATTGACAAGTCAAGGGGTGGCCTTCCCAATTCACTTGGATGTGGCGGTTGATCAGACAAGTAAAAATGCCGTGACAGGTATGAACTCAGTTAAGCAGACCCTTGAGTCAGTTTTAGGTGCTGATAACATTGTCATTGACGTTCAGCAACTTTCAACAGATGATTTTAATAACGTAGCCTTCTTAGCGCCAACAGCAGCTGATCGTGACTACGATTTGAACTTTGATGGTTGGGTAGGTGACTACCAAGATCCGTCAACTTATCTCAATCCTTTCAATGCAGAGGATGGGTTCTACCTTAAGATTTTTGGACTAGATGCCAAGGAAGATAAGGAAAAAATCACTAGCCTAGGTCTTGATACCTACACCAATATGCTCAAAGATGCAGATAGTGAAAACAAAGATGTAGCCAAGCGTTATGAAAAATACGCTGAAGCACAGGCTTGGATGATTGACAATTCTCTCATTATGTCAGCTATGTCAAGTGGTGGTACAGCTTCTGTAACCAAAGTAACGCCATTTACAAGAGGCTATTCACTGGTCGGCATCAAGGGTGATGGCAATAACTACAAGTATATGAAACTGCAAAAAGATACTGTGACAACCAAACAGTTTGAAGAAGCTAAGACCAAATGGGAACAAGAAAGCAAAAAAGCAATCGAAAAAGCCCAAAAAGAAGCAGAAAAACATGTTAAATAGTTAGAAATAGCCTTTTCAAGCAAAATCATAAAGACAAACATCAGTTTTGGTGCTTGTCTTTTTAAATCACTCGGCTATTGAAAACTGAAAAATGATTTGTTTTGTGCTAAAATAGATTGAAACGAATACTCAATAAAAATCAAAGAGTAACTGGGAAGTTAGCTCAAAGTACAGCTTTGAGGTGGTAGATAGAACTGACGAAGTCAGCTCAAAATACTGTTTTGAGCTTGCAGATGGAGGCTGACGTGCTTTGAAGAGATTTTCGAAGAGTATAAGATTCTCTCTTTTGCTATAGTTAAGGAGATGTAAAGATAAATGATAAGGAAGAGACTATGTACGACTATTTAATCGTTGGAGCTGGATTGTCGGGAGCAATTTTTGCTTATGAGGCGACTAAACGTGGAAAAAAAGTAAAAGTTATTGATAAACGTGACCACATTGGTGGGAATATCTATTGTGAGAATGTAGAAGGTGTTAATGTTCATAAATACGGTGCTCATATCTTCCATACTTCTAATAAGAAAGTGTGGGATTATGTGAATCAATTCGCTGAATTTAACAACTACATCAACTCGCCTCTAGCTAATTACAAGGGTAGCCTTTATAATCTACCTTTCAATATGAATACTTTCTATGCTATGTGGGGGACAAAAACTCCTCAAGAAGTCAAAGATAAGATTGCTGAGCAAACGGTTCACATGAAGGACGTTGAACCTAAAAACTTGGAAGAACAGGCTATCAAGTTGATTGGTCCAGATATTTATGAAAAGTTGATTAAAGGATACACTGAAAAGCAATGGGGACGTTCTGCTACTGACCTTCCACCCTTTATCATCAAACGTTTACCAGTTCGTTTGACTTTTGATAATAACTACTTTAATGACCGTTACCAAGGTATTCCGATTGGTGGGTATAATGTTATCATCGAAAATATGCTCAAGGATGTGGAAGTAGAACTTGGAGTTGACTTTTTTGCCAATCGTCAAGAATTGGAAGCTTCTGCTGAAAAAGTTGTCTTTACAGGGATGATTGATCAATACTTTGATTATAAACATGGTGAGTTAGAATACCGTAGTCTTCGTTTTGAGCATGAAGTTCTTGATGAAGAAAACTATCAAGGAAATGCTGTTGTCAACTATACAGAACGAGAAATTCCTTATACTCGCATTATTGAGCATAAACACTTTGAGTATGGTACACAGGAGAAAACGGTTATTACTCGTGAATACCCAGCTGATTGGAAACGAGGAGATGAACCATATTATCCAATCAATGATGAGAGAAACAATGCTATATTTGCCAAATATCAGGAAGAAGCGGCAACAAATGACAAGGTTATTTTCTGTGGTCGTTTAGCAGATTATAAATACTATGACATGCATGTGGTCATCGAACGGGCTTTGGAAGTGGTCGAGGAAGAGTTGGGACAATAATGCAAGGATTCCGTTATTTTAGAATCTTTGCTACTTAAGATTTTTAGAAGTAAGGTCAACAAGATTCTTTTCTGCTTATCAGAAGAGAATCTCTGTTGGCTTTTTTGGCATAAATGAACAATTTTATTTTTCAGAATATATCAAATATAACAAATAACTCTTAAAATTCAGAAAATTCTATTGACAGGACTTGAAAAAGAGTCTATAATGAATAAAAAAACAAAGGAGAATACTATGAAAACAAGAAAAGTATTGGCTCTTGCGGGAGTAACCTTATTAGCAGCTGGTGTTTTAGCTGCTTGTTCTGGGGATTCTGGCGCTCAAGGTGAAAAGACCTTTGCATTTACATACGAGACAGATCCAGATAACCTCAACTATTTGACGACCAGTAAGGCAGCTACTTCAAACATTACTAGTAATGTCATTGATGGATTGCTTGAAAATGACCGCTATGGGAATCTGATTCCCTCTATGGCAGAGGACTGGTCTGTTTCTAAGGATGGCTTGACTTATACCTATAAAATTCGTAAAGATGCCAAGTGGTATACATCTGAGGGAGAAGAGTACGCTCCTGTTAAGGCTCAGGACTTTGTAACAGGTCTTAAATATGCAACAGATAAGAAATCACAAGCCCTTTACTTGGTACAAGATTCAATCAAAGGTCTGGATGCCTATGCCAAAGGTGAAATCACAGACTTCGCTCAAGTCGGAATTAAAGCCCTTGACGACCAAACAATCCAATACACCTTGAACAAACCTGAAAGTTTTTGGAACTCAAAAACAACCATGGGTGTACTTGCGCCAGTTAATGAAGAGTTTTTGAACTCAAAAGGGGATGATTTTGCCAAAGCTACGGATCCAAGCAGTATCTTGTATAATGGTCCTTATTTGTTAAAATCTCTTGTGGCTAA
The DNA here is from genome assembly GCF_001096185.1 of Streptococcus pneumoniae. Lineage (GTDB taxonomy): Bacteria > Bacillota > Bacilli > Lactobacillales > Streptococcaceae > Streptococcus > Streptococcus pneumoniae_B. The sequence goes on along the minus strand of NZ_CRPU01000001.1, from coordinate 149,451 downwards.
ATCTTCCGTAGAATTTGCGAAAAATCCGAACTATTGGGATAAGGACAATGTTCATGTTGATAAGATTAAATTGTCATTCTGGGATGGGCAAGATACCAGCAAACCTGCAGAAAACTTTAAAGATGGTAGCTTTACAGCAGCTCGTCTCTATCCAACAAGTGCAAGTTTCGCAGAGCTTGAGAAGAGTATGAAAGACAACATTGTCTATACTCAACAAGACTCGACTACGTATCTAGTGGGAACAAATATTGATCGTCAGTCTTATAAACACACATCTAAGACTAGCGAAGAACAAAAGACATCTACTAAAAAGGCGCTTTTAAACAAGGATTTCCGTCAGGCTATTGCCTTTGGTTTTGATCGTACGGCCTATGCTTCACAAGTGAACGGTGCCAGTGGTGCAAGCAAAATCTTGCGTAATCTCTTTGTACCACCAACATTTGTTCAAGCAGATGGGAAAAACTTTGGCGATATGGTCAAAGAAAAATTAGTGACTTATGGGGATGAGTGGAAGGATGTCAACTTAGCAGATGCTCAAGATGGTCTCTACAATCCAGACAAGGCTAAGGCTGAATTTGCCAAGGCTAAGTCAGCTTTACAGGCAGAAGGCGTGACTTTCCCAATTCATTTGGATATGCCAGTTGACCAGACAGCAACTACAAAAGTTCAACGTGTCCAATCTTTCAAACAATCGGTTGAAGAAACCTTGGGTACAGATAATGTCGTAATTGATATTCAACAACTACAAAAAGATGAAGTCTTGAATATTACCTACTTTGCTGAAACAGCAGCTGGGGAAGATTGGGATATTTCAGATAATGTTGGTTGGGGTCCAGACTTTGCGGATCCATCTACTTACCTCGATATTATCAAACCATCAGTTGGCGAAAACACTAAAACCTACCTTGGCTTTGATTCTGGTACAGATAATGCTGCAGCTAAAACTGTTGGTCTAAACGACTATGAGAAATTAGTAACTGAAGCTGGAAATGAGACAACAGACGTAGTAAAACGTTATGATAAATACGCAGTTGCACAAGCTTGGTTGACAGATAGTGCCTTGATTATCCCAACAACATCACTCACTGGTCGCCCAATCTTGTCTAAGATGGTACCATTTACGATGCCGTTTGCCTTCTCTGGTAACAAGGGGACAAGCGATCCGCTCCTATACAAATACTTGGAAATTCAAGACAAGGCAGTTACTGCAGATGAATACCAAAAAGCTCAAGAAAAATGGATGAAAGAAAAAGCAGAATCCAATAAAAAAGCGCAAGAAGAACTTGCAAAACATGTCAAATAAAACAAAAAAAGACTGAGCAAAAGTTTTTAAAAGAAAAACGCATACTATCAGGTGATAAAGCCTTGATAGTATGCGTTTTAGTGTGGGAAAATGTACTTGATCTCTGTATTTCATTTTGAAAATGAAAAAATCCTGAGTTTAGAGTTCTCAGGATTTTTCGTTTACTGTTGTGGTTGTTGTTGAACTTGAGGGGTCTGAGGAGTTTGTGGAGCCGGGTTTTGATTGGCTCCGGGTGCATTTGGTGCTTGGTTTTGACCATTAGTACTAGCATCAGGACTTGTTGCTGGTGCTTGGCTAGTAGAGCTTTCTGCACTTGTTGATGAGTTTTCGGTTGAAGATGATTGGGATGTCGTTTCAGTCCAAGTCGGTCTGGCTCCATTTTGGAATACGAACTGCCCGTTTCTATATAATCCTTCAGGCATTGTCCAATCTCCAGGATGGTCATCTTCTGATAGATACGATATCATTGAGCGATAAACTTTGGCAGCAACTAGGAAACCATCTCCAATGATTGGAGTTAAACGATTTGAGTATCCAGTCCATACAGCCATAGAATACTTACGAGTATAACCCACAAACATTTCATCTGGAGCTACGTAGCCAGTGTTCTTGATATACTTTTCAATTTCTTCGTCAGTATAGTTAGAAGTACCTGTCTTACCTGCTTGTGGAAGCCATGGTAGGTAGGCTCCACGTCCTGTTCCATAAGTCAAGACTGTTTTCATCATGTCGGTCATCATATAGGCTGTCGTTTCCTTCATGGCACGAGTCCCAACATTAGAGAACTCTTTTTCACTTCCATCACTGAAGACGACTTTATGGATATACATTGGTTTATAGTAAGTTCCACCATTTGCAAAGGCAGCGTAAGCAGCAGCCATTTTTTCACTACTTGCACCGTACTGTTTGTTGGATTCAGTTGTGTTACTTGAAATGGCGTTTGCATAGTGCATGCTTGGATAGTCGATACCGAGACCATTAAGGAAGGTTTTAGCTCTATCTAGACCGACCTTATTCAAAGTCTCAACGGCCGTGACATTTCGTGATTGTTGAAGAGCATACTGGATTGTAATGTTTCCAAAGTAGACATGATCCCAGTTGTAGAGTGGAGTATCAGTACCAGGATAGTTATAAGGAACATCATGTACAATAGAAGCAGTAGAGTCATAGACTCCATATTCTAAAGCGGGAGCATAGTCAGTGATTGGTTTCATAGAAGAACCCCAGTCACGATTGGTTTCTACAGCTTGGTTGGTGCCAAATGAAACGTTACTTGCTTGGTGACGAGCTCCAAGTTGGGCAATGACTTTACCATTTGAAACATCTACGACCGTAGATGCGACTTGCAAATCATCGTCAGGGTAAGAGACGTATTGATCGGAGTTGTAGATATCCCACAGACGTTTTTGAGCCTCTTGGTCTACATTTGTGTAAACATCCATTCCAGTAGTTAGAAGGTTATAGCCAGTTTCTTCTTCAACTTGATTGATGACTTCCTTGAGGTAATTATCCATGTAAGCAGGGTAATTACTTGCTGATTTGAGACTTTGTAGTCCATCAGTAATTGGTGTATTGACTGCTTTCTCATACTGTTCAGCAGAGATGTAGCCTTGATTTTTCATTTCAGATAAGACCAAGTTTCGGCGGCCTTGGGCTTCTTCTGGATGTGAATAGGGGTCATATTGGTTTGGTGCCTGAGGCATTCCAGCCAGCAAGGCTAACTGAGGTAAACTTAAATTATTGAGGTCTTTACCATAGTAGTTTTGAGCTGCTGTCTGCATTCCATAGTTGCCATTAGACATGTAGACCTTATTTATATAGTAGGTCAAGATTTCTTGCTTGGTTGCTTTTTGTTCTAACTGAATCGCTAACCAAGCTTCCTGAGCCTTACGAGAAATAGTCTGGTCGGAAGTCGAGGTTGAAAAGTAAGTCAACTTAATCAACTGTTGGGTGAGAGTTGATCCACCTTGGAGGGAATTGCTTTGCAGATTGCGCAAGAAAGCTCCCAGGATACGGATGGTATCAATCCCCCTGTGGTCGAAGAAGCGATGGTCTTCGATAGAAACGATTGCCTTAACCAAATCTGTGGGAATATCATTAGCTTGGGCATTGACGCGGCGTTCAGAACCCAAGTCAGCAATGAGTTGATTTTTATTGTCGTAGATTTTACTAGAAGTTGTTGCAACTAGTTTACTCTCGGATAGGCTAGGAGCCTTGCTAACGTAGTAGAAAAAAACTCCTCCGCCTAAGACAATGGATGCGATAACCAAGCTTAAGAAGCTAATGCTCAGATACTTGATTAGGCGCAGAATCGTTGGTTTGTTCATCTTGTTTTACCACCTAATAAATGTTCTTTGATAACATTGAGATAAGGAATTTGAGGGAAGGCACCAGCCTTGATTTCATATCCATATTCTCGAATATATCCAAGTGGCATTGATTTTTGTCCCTTATCTTGATGATAGAAGCGAATCAAATCGAATGCCGGCAATAAGTAGGTTTCTTGCTGAGAAGAAAAGTGAAGAAGGACAAAGCAGATTCCTTGTTGGGCAAGGACTTGTTCCATATGCTGAATCTGATGTGGATGAAAATTTTTCATCGGAATCGCACGTTTTTGTTTTGTTTCCTTGGCTTCAAAGTCGATGTAATATCCATTATAAACGCCAGAATAGTCCGTCGTTGAAGCTTGTCGAAAATAGGCTTCAACAATCTTGGCACGACTTCGCTGTGGATAGTCCACTCGTACAATTTGAATAGGGGTTGGTTTCTTGTGTATAACAGCCAAGCCCTGAGACAAATAGTAGTCGTTGGTAGCATTGATCATCTTTTCAAAAGACATTCCTCGATTTGCGAAATTTTTGGGTTGAGAAAGAGATGTTTGTCTTTTTTGTGATGAAAGTTTATGTGGATAGTTGACCATAATTCTCCTTATTGGTACAATAATATCACTCTATTATACCATAAATTTGCACAGAAAGGGTTAAAAATGGCTACAGCTTTGGTTTTAGGCTATTCTGCTTTTGATTTGGGTTTATTTTCTGATAAGGATCCTCGTCTTAAATTGATAAAAAAAGCGATACGTAAAGATTTAGAGGCTATGGCAGCAGATGGGGTGTCTTGGCTTGTGTTTACAGGAAGTTTGGGTTTTGAATATTGGGTTTTAGAGGTTGCTCAGGAGATGAAAACCGAGTACGGTTTCCAGTTGGCGACCATTTTTGCTTTTGAAACCCATGGGGAAAATTGGAATGAAGGCAATCAGATGAAACTGAGCCGTTTTAAGCAGGTAGACTTTGTCAAATATGCCTATCCTCGCTATGAACACAAGGGGCAGTTAAGAGATTACCAGCAGTTTTTGCTGGAAAACACGACTAGTTCCTATCTTTTTTATGATGAAGAAAATGAAACGAAACTAGCTTATTTTTACCAAAAGATGAAAAATCAAGAGGACTATTTTATAAAGAGATTAACATTTGATCAATTAAATGAACTTGCTGAAAATTTTTCCGAAAATTGAAGCTTTGACCTTGATTTTTGTTTGCCTTTTTTTATATAATAATACTAGCAAGCGAGAATGGAGAGAGACATGGCAAGTATTATTTTTTCAGCAAAAGATATTTTTGAACAAGAGTTTGGACGTGAAGTCCGTGGCTATAGCAAGGTAGAAGTTGATGAGTTTTTAGACGATGTCATTAAGGATTATGAAACCTATGCTGCCTTGGTCAAGTCACTTCGTCAGGAGATTGCGGATTTGAAGGAAGAATTAACTCGTAAACCGCAAGTGAGCTCGGCTCCAAGTCCTAGTCACCCAGATCCAATTGATGTGGCAGCTTCATCTTCTATGACGAATTTTGATATTTTGAAACGCTTGAATCGTCTTGAAAAAGAAGTATTCGGTAAACAAATTTTAGACAATACTGATTTGTAATTCAGGTCTTGTTACATGCAATTTTTGGATAATCGCGTGAGGAGAGTTGCTTCTCATGAGGAAAGTCCATGCTAGCACAGGCTGTGATGCCTGTAGTGTTTGTGCTAGGCGAAACCATAAGCCTAGGGACGAGAAATCGTTACGGCAGTTGAAATGGCTAAGTCCTTGGATAGGCCAGAGTAGGCTTGAAAGTGCCACAGTGACGGAGTCTTTCTGGAAACAGAGAGAGTGGAACGCGGTAAACCCCTCAAGCTAGCAACCCAAATTTTGGTCGGGGCATGGAGTACGCGGAAACGAACGTAGTATTCTGACTGCTATCAGCTAGAGCTGTTAGTGGTAGACAGATGATTATCGAAGGAAGTGGTCCTAGTCACTTCTGGAACAAAACATGGCTTATAGAAAATTGCATATAGGTTGGGGCTGAGAAATTTTCTCAACCTCATTTTTTAAAGTGGACATATAGAAAGGTCTTGCAAGACTGTAACATGAAAAAAGAATTTAATTTAATTGCAACTGTGGCAGCAGGTCTTGAAGCTGTTGTGGGACGAGAAGTGCGAGAGTTGGGCTACGATTGTCAGGTTGAAAACGGTCGTGTTCGTTTTCAAGGAGACGTGAGAGCTATTATCGAAACCAATCTTTGGCTTCGTGCGGCAGATCGTATCAAAATTATCGTAGGAACGTTTCCAGCTAAGACTTTTGAAGAGCTGTTTCAGGGAGTTTTTGCTTTAGATTGGGAAAATTATTTACCACTCGGAGCTCGGCTCCCGATTTCAAAAGCCAAATGTGTTAAATCTAAACTTCACAATGAGCCAAGTGTACAGGCTATTTCTAAGAAAGCTGTTGTCAAGAAATTGCAGAAACACTACGCCCGCCCAGAAGGTGTTCCTTTGATGGAGAATGGTCCAGAGTTTAAGATTGAGGTCTCTATTCTCAAAGATGTGGCAACTGTCATGATTGATACGACAGGCTCCAGTCTCTTTAAACGTGGCTATCGTACCGAAAAAGGTGGGGCTCCTATCAAGGAAAACATGGCGGCAGCTATTTTACAACTTTCTAACTGGTATCCAGACAAGCCTTTGATTGATCCGACCTGTGGTTCAGGAACTTTCTGTATTGAGGCAGTCATGATTGCTCGAAAGATGGCACCAGGACTTCGTCGCTCTTTTGCATTTGAGGAGTGGAACTGGGTCAGCGATCGCTTGATTCAAGAAGTGCGCACAGAGGCGGCCCAAAAAGTAGACCGTGAGCTGGAGCTGGATATCATGGGCTGTGATATTGATGCTCGCATGGTGGAAATTGCTAAGGCCAATGCCCAGGCAGCGGGAGTTGCAGGGGATATTACATTTAAACAGATGCGTGTACAGGATTTACGTTCCGATAAAATCAATGGTGTGATTATTTCTAATCCGCCTTACGGGGAGCGTTTATCAGATGATGCAGGGGTGACCAAGCTTTATGCTGAGATGGGGCAAGTATTTGCACCACTGAAAACTTGGAGCAAATTTATCCTGACTAGTGATGAAGCCTTTGAGACTAAGTATGGTAGCCAAGCAGATAAGAAGCGTAAGTTATACAACGGAACCTTGAAAGTGGATCTGTATCAATATTTTGGTCAGCGTGTCAAACGGCAAGAGGTAAAATAGAAAGGGATACTCATGAGTAAGAAAAGACGGAATCGTCATAAAAAAGAAAACCAAGAACCGCGATTTGATTTTGATGAAGCAAAAGAGCTAACAGTTGGTCAAGCTATTCGTAAAAATGAAGAAGTGGAAGCAGGAGTCTTGCCTGAAGATTCCATTTTGGACAAGTATGTCAAGCAACACAAAGATGAAATCGAAGCAGATAAGTTTGCGACTCGTCAATACAAAAAAGAGGAGTTAGTTGAAACTCAGAGTCTGGATGATTTAATTCAAGAGATGCGTGAGGCTGTAGAAGAGTCAGAAGCTTCTTCGGAGGAAGTTCTATCTTCTGAAGATATCTTACCACCCTTGCCTCTGGACGACGAGGGGCAAGGCTTGGATCCTCTATTACTAGAGGATGAAAATCCAACAGAAATGACTGAAGAAGTGGAAGAGGAGCAGAGTCTTTCTCGTCTGGAACAAGAAGACTCAGAAAAGAAAAGTAAAAAAGGCTTTGTTTTGACCGCTTTGGCGCTTGTATCAGTGATTATCTGTGTCAGTGCTTATTATGTCTATCGTCAAGTGAATCGCTCGACCAAGGAGATTGAAACTTCTCAATCAACTACAGCCAATCAATCGGATGTGGATGATTTTAATATGCTTTATGACGCCTTCTACACAGACAGCAATAAAACGGCTTTGAAAAATAGTCAGTTTGATAAACTAAGTCAACTCAAGACCTTACTTGATAAGCTGGAAGGTAGTCGTGAGCATACGCTTGCCAAATCTAAATATGATAGTCTAGCAACGCAAATCAAGGCCATTCAAGATGTCAATGCTCAATTTGAAAAACCAGCTATTGTTGATGGTGTGTTGGATACCAATGCCAAAGCCAAATCGAATGCTAAATTTACAGATATTAAAACTGGTAATACGGAACTTGATAAAGTGCTAGATAAGGCTATTAGCCTTGGTAAGAGCCAGCAAACAAGTACTTCTAGCTCAAGTTCAAGTCAAACTAGCAGCTCAAGCTCTAGTCAAGCAAGCAGCTCAAGCTCTAGTCAAGCAAGCTCAAATACGACTAGTGAGACAAGCCCAAGTAGCTCAAATACGGCCTCAAATGAGACTAGAAGTACTCGCAGTGAAGTCAATATGGGTGTATCAAGTGCAGGGGTTGCTGTTCAAAGAAGTGCGAGTCGTGTTGCCTATAATCAGTCTGCTATTGATGATAGTAACAACTCTGCCTGGGATTTTGCGGATGGTGTTCTGGAACAAATTTTAGCGACTTCACGTTCACGTGGCTATATCACTGGAGACCAATATATCCTTGAACGTGTCAATATCGTTAACGGCAATGGTTATTACAATCTCTACAAGCCAGATGGAACCTATCTCTTTACCCTTAACTGTAAGACAGGATACTTTGTCGGAAATGGCGCTGGTCATGCGGATGACTTGGACTACTAAGTAGCCGTTACAAAATTCTTTCTTTTCAAAAGTAAAAATGATAAAATAAAACAAATCAAACAAGAGGAGTGTCAAATGACAAAAGCTAACTTTGGTGTCGTAGGTATGGCCGTAATGGGTCGTAACCTTGCCCTTAATATTGAATCTCGTGGTTACACAGTTGCTATCTACAACCGTAGTAAAGAAAAAACGGAAGATGTAATTGCTTGCCATCCTGAAAAGAACTTTGTACCAAGCTATGACGTTGAAAGTTTTGTAAACTCAATCGAAAAACCTCGTCGTATCATGCTCATGGTTCAAGCTGGACCTGGTACAGATGCTACAATTCAAGCCCTTCTTCCGCACCTTGACAAGGGTGATATCTTGATTGACGGTGGAAACACTTTCTACAAAGATACCATCCGTCGTAATGAAGAATTGGCAAACTCAGGTATCAACTTTATCGGTACTGGGGTTTCTGGTGGTGAAAAAGGTGCCCTTGAAGGTCCTTCTATCATGCCTGGTGGACAAAAAGAAGCCTATGAATTGGTTGCGGATGTTCTTGAAGAAATCTCAGCTAAAGCACCAGAAGATGGCAAACCATGTGTGACTTACATCGGTCCTGACGGTGCTGGTCACTATGTGAAAATGGTTCACAACGGTATCGAGTATGGTGATATGCAATTGATCGCAGAAAGCTATGATTTGATGCAACACTTGCTAGGCCTTTCTGCAGAAGACATGGCTGAAATCTTTACTGAGTGGAACAAGGGTGAATTGGACAGCTACTTGATCGAAATCACAGCTGATATCTTGAGCCGTAAAGACGATGAAGGCCAAGATGGACCAATCGTAGACTACATCCTTGATGCCGCAGGTAACAAGGGAACTGGTAAATGGACTAGCCAATCCTCACTTGACCTTGGTGTGCCATTGTCACTCATCACTGAGTCAGTATTTGCACGTTACATTTCAACTTACAAAGAAGAACGCGTGCATGCTAGCAAGGTTCTTCCAAAACCAGCTGCCTTCAAATTTGAAGGAGACAAGGCTGAGTTGATTGAAAAAATCCGTCAAGCCCTTTACTTCTCAAAAATCATTTCATACGCACAAGGTTTTGCTCAATTGCGTGTAGCTTCTAAAGAAAATAACTGGAACTTGCCATTTGCAGACATCGCATCTATCTGGCGTGATGGCTGTATCATCCGTTCTCGTTTCTTGCAAAAGATTACAGATGCTTACAATCGTGATGCAGACCTTGCTAACCTTCTTTTGGATGAATACTTCTTGGATGTTACTGCTAAGTACCAACAAGCAGTGCGTGATATTGTAGCTCTTGCTGTTCAAGCTGGTGTACCAGTGCCAACTTTCTCAGCAGCTATTACTTACTTTGATAGCTACCGTTCAGCTGACCTTCCAGCTAACTTGATCCAAGCGCAACGTGACTACTTTGGTGCCCACACTTACCAACGTAAAGACAAAGAAGGGATCTTCCACTACTCTTGGTATGACGAAAAATAAGTAGGTCTGCCATGGGGAAACGGATTTTATTACTTGAGAAAGAACGAAATCTAGCTCACTTTTTAAGTTTGGAACTCCAAAAAGAGCAATACCGAGTTGATCAGGTTGAGGAGGGGCAAAAAGCCCTCTCCATGGCTCTTCAAACAGACTATGACTTGATTTTATTGAATGCTCATCTGGGGGATATGACAGCCCAGGATTTTGCAGATAAGCTGAGCCGAACTAAGCCAGCCTCAGTCATCATGGTCTTGGACCATCGCGAAGAATTGCAAGATCAGATTGAGTCCATCCAGCGTTTCGCCGTTTCTTACATCTATAAGCCAGTTATTATTGAGAATCTGGTAGCTCGCATTTCAGCGATTTTCCGAGGTCGGGACTTTATCGACCAACATTGTAGTCAGATGAAGGTTCCAACGTCTTACCGCAATCTGCGTATGGATGTAGAACATCATACCGTTTATCGTGGCGAGGAGATGATTGCTCTGACTCGTCGTGAGTATGACCTCTTGGCTACTCTTATGGGAAGTAAGAAAGTTCTGACTCGCGAGCAGTTGCTGGAAAGTGTTTGGAAGTATGAAAGTGCGACCGAAACCAATATCGTGGATGTCTATATCCGTTATCTACGTAGCAAGCTTGATGTAAAAGGTCAAAAAAGCTACATTAAAACCGTTCGTGGTGTTGGTTACACCATGCAAGAATAGAAAGCAGTTGCAGTTGTGTAACTGCTTTTTTTGAGGGAGTTTTTATATATTGACATGCGATTTTGTATTTGCTACAATCAGTTATGGAGGATAGGTCTAATGAAAATAATAAAAAAATTGATGCCAATCGCATTAGCAGTCTTTTTCTTCGGTTTGCTAGCGACAAGTACAGTATTGGCGGATACTACAGGTGGACAGTTTGTTGATAAGGATAATAGAAAATATTATATAAAAGATGACCATAAAGCAATCTATTGGCATAAAATAGACGGTAAAACCTACTATTTCGGTGATAGTGGAGAAATGGTAGTTGGTTGGCAATACTTAGAAATCCCTGGGACAGGTTATCGTGATGATTTATTTGATAATCGACCAGTTTTCGAAATTGCCCTTCAACCGAAGTGGTACTACTTTGGTCAAGATGGGGTCCTACAAGAATTTGTTGGATGGAAACAATTAGAAGTTAAGGATTCGTTAAATGTTGGCAAAAAACATGGTGAAGGCTTTGAAGGCTTAGAAGTTCTTAAATTAGCAAATTATTACTTTGATCAAGACCATTCTTTAAAAACAGGTTGGCTTTATGATCAGTCTAACTGGTATTACCTAGCAAAAATAGGTTCTTCAGGGAAAGACTACCTTGGGGGTGAAAGACGTGCGGGTTGGATCAATGATAATTCAACTTGGTACTATCTGGATCCAACAAGTGCTGCAATGCAAACAGGTTGGAAGTACCTTGGTAATAAGTGGTACTACCTCCGTTCATCAGGAGCCATGGCAACTGGCTGGTATCAGGAAGGTTCGACTTGGTATTATTTAGACCAGTCAAATGGTGATATGAAAATGGGTTGGCAAAACCTTGGTAACAAGTGGTACTATCTCCGTTCATCAGGAGATATGAAAACAGGCTGGTTCCAAGTCAATGGCAAATGGTACTACGCTTATAGCTCAGGTGCTTTGGCAGTGAATACGAACGTAGATGGTTATTCTGTCAATTATAATGGCGAATGGGTTCGATAAATAATGATAGTATTTTGTAATTTGAGATAAATTTTAAGTAAGAGTGCAGCTTCACGAAGTGATACTGGATACAAAGTTTTTAAAATCAGAAAACCGCATATTATCAGGCGTCAAAAAAATTGGCAAAACCTTGATAATATGCGGTTTATTGTGGAAAGATTTACTTATTTACTTATTTTTAACAAAATTGAGTTTTTGCCCAGTTTTACATGACATGTTTTAGAAAAAGGTATATAATGTTAGTGTAATATCAAGTGTTTTTTGAAAGCACCATAACAATTACAATTTTAGGCTTAAAAATCGAACCTTCTTTAAATACTTAAATATTTAAGGGGGGGTATAAGTACCCATTTGTAAAAAAGAAATGAGGTTGAAAATGAACTTTAAGTCAAGAAAATGTGAAGAAAACGGGAAAAAAGTTTTACGCTATTCTATTAGAAAACATCATTTGGGAGTAGCTAGTGTAGCAGTAGCTTCGGTGTTGTTTTTTGCAACTGGTGTGGCGACTGTTCAAGCGGATGGAGCAGTATCAGGCGAACCAGTATCAGGCACACCAGCACCACCAAGTACACCAGGTTCAGCAAGTACAACAAACACACTAGGCACTTCTGGTGCTAATACTGGTGACACAGAAATAGAAAATACAAATACAAATACAGATACAAATACAGCTGCATCAACTGAGAGTAATGTTGGAAACTCTCTTCAAGGAGTACCTCGTGCAGCGGAAGTAAGAAATGGAAATGATGTGCCTAGTACAACGCTAGGTAGTGATAGAGCTGTATCAACAGATATTAAGCCAGAGGATAGCGATGGAGCAAGAAATAATGAGGAAAAACCTAACTATGCTGGTAAGGTAACACTTATGAAACAGTGGGATGTAAACGCAAATGATCCTACTATTAGAAAAGATACACCTAGGGAATATAAGACGGGGGAAGATAAGTTAGGAAAGCCAGCATTTTCTTCTAGTACTGCCAACACTTTCCTTGGTTGGTCTGACAAACCTTCAGTAGATGGGAAAATTGATGAAAAGAACGGAGCTAGACTATTTTCACCAGAAGATACATTAGCAACAGCCTTTCCAAAAGGTTTAAAACCAGATTCAAAGTTATATGGTGTTTACACAAGCTTTACCAAGAATGAAGAACCTGTCCCAACAGGTAATGATTTTAGAAGGGGAATGATTCTCTTAAAAGGCTTAAAAAGATTCACCATTAATGCTAACAAGGTTAAAATTGATACGAAAGTTGAATCGGAAGATGTATTACCGAATACTAAGTTAAGCAAAGCAACAGAAGATGTAGAAGATGAAAAAAATACACGTCGTATCATTGATAAGTATAACCCGGAAAATAATGATACTACAAAAGTGAATGAAGTGGTTTTAAAAGCTGAGTTTGAAATGGATAATAGTACAGCGATGACTGTTTATAGAAATCCTGATGCAAGAGGACAGGGACCTGTTTTATCAAACTCATACAAAAATAATAAATTTGAAATAGATGAAAAGAAAAAAACCTACACATATGTAGACTTGAATGTGAATTTAGACAAAGATTTAGTTCTTCCAGAAAAACTATATGCGGAGTTTAATGGTTATTCATGGAGACCGTTATATGCTATAGGAATTAAGAAAGATGGAACAAAAGAAATTCTAAATGTTTATTCAAAAGATGGAACAAATTTAGGAAATACAAAAGATAGCTTTAATTCATTAGTTAGTAATACAGATCCTAAAGTGACATTTGGTGTTGAAACTAAAGGCTACAATAATATAACATTTAGGATGATTCTTAGATCTTTAAACGAAAAGGATAGTAATAGGCCAGAAAGTGAACGTGATAAACGTAATGAGCGTATCGCTGAAAATGTTATAAAACCAGATGAAGGAAAATCTATTGCCGAAACCATTATGCGTAATATGACACTTAAAACTCTTTCATCAACAGAGCTTAAAACCTTATTCCCTGATAAGAATGATGAAGAAATCAATCAGATGGTTGTTCGTATTGCACAAGATAAAGCCAAAAAGTTAGCAGATACCAATGGTGAAACAGTTCTAAAAGTAACAGGTTATGTTGATGGAAATGTTCACCCTAGTGCCGGTCGAGTAGGGTTTGGTTTTTTGAGTTTTGATTTGTCTGACAATTTACCTATTAAGAAAATAGATGCGAATATTTTAGAACTAGGTTATGTTCATCCTTATAAAGCAAAATATAAGTTCATAAGTGGAACAGTAGGAAAAGATCTGCCAACAGAAATAGAAGGATATAAACCAACAGACCCAAAAATGTATGAAAATACAGCTAATGTAAATGCGATTCAACCAACTACAAAAGAGTACCCAGTTGCAGAAGAAGATGGTAAATGGGTATTTAAAGGCTACGATAAAGATATTAAAGTAGTAAATGAAGCAGATGTAGAGTTTATAGGAACATGGGTATTCGAGGCTAATAAATACGGTGTAACCTACAAATTTGTAAGTGGGACTCCAGGTAAGATATTACCAGCAACAATCGAAAACTATAAACCAAAAGATACAGCTACTTACGAAAATGGAGCAAATGTAACAACAATTCAGCCAACAACTAAAGAGTACGTTGATACAGAAAATGATGGAAAATGGGTATTTAAAAAATACGATGCTGAAAATAAACAAGTAAATAAAGCAGATGTAGAGTTTATAGGAACATGGGTATTCGAAGCTAATAAATACGGTGTAACCTACAAATTTGTAAGTGGGACACCAGGTAAGACATTGCCAGAAGCGATAGAAGGCTATAAACCAACAGACCAAAATCGTTATGCAGATAAAGCAAATGTAGTTGCGACTCAACCGACAAAAACAGAGTACGTAGATGCGGAAAACGATGGTAAATGGGTATTCAAGAGTTACGATGCTGAAAATAAACAAGTAAATAAAGCAGATGTAGAGTTTGTAGGAACATGGGTATTCGTGGCTAACGCACCGACTCCTAAGCCAGAACCTAAGCCAGAGCCTAAGCCAGAACCAAAACCGGAGCCTAAGCCAGAACCAAAACCAGAACCGAAACCAGAGCCTAAGCCAGAACCAAAACCGGAGCCTAAGCCTGAACCAAAACCAGAGCCTAAGCCGGAGCCAAAACCAGAGCCTAAGCCAGAACCGCAACCAACCCCAAATCCTTCAGAGAATTGGAATCAAGGAAGTACTGAAGTGCACAAGCGGGATGAACTACCTCAGACAGGTAGTCAACAAGATGAATGGTTGGTAGCTCTAGGTGGCTTATCTCTCCTAGGTGCTTTGACGGTATTTCCTAAAAAACGAGAAGAATAGGACATGTTAAAAATCGTTTAAATAATGAAATGATGGAAATATATCCCTATAATGGGAAAAGCGATTGTGAATGGAAACAATCGCTTTTTTTGTGAAAATATAATAAAATAGATAGGAAAGAATCAATACTTGTATGAAAAAATGAGACGACTTTTTCGTCTAGTAAAAGGATAACATGACAAAAAAGGTTGGTGTCGGTCAGGCACATAGTAAGATTATTTTAATAGGGGAGCATGCGGTCGTTTACGGTTATCCTGCCATTTCTATGCCACTTTTGGAGGTAGAGGTGACTTGTAAGGTAGTTCCTGCAGCGAGTCCTTGGCGCCTCTATGAGGAGGATACTTTGTCTATGGCAGTTTATGCTTCGCTGGAGTATTTGGCTATCAAAGAGGCTTGCATTCGCTGTGAGATTGACTCGGCTATTCCTGAAAAACGGGGAATGGGTTCGTCAGCAGCTATCAGCATAGCGGCCATTCGTGCGGTATTTGACTACTATCAGGCAGAACTGCCTCATGATGTACTAGAAATCTTGGTCAATCGGGCTGAAATGATTGCCCATATGAATCCTAGTGGTTTGGATGCTAAGACCTGTCTCAGTGACCAGCCTATTCGCTTTATTAAGAACGTAGGATTTACAGAGCTCGAGATGGATTTATCCGCCTATTTGGTGATTGCCGATACGGGTGTTTATGGCCATACTCGTGAAGCAATCCAAGTGGTTCAAAACAAGGGGAAGGATGCCCTACCGTTTTTGCATGCCTTGGGAGAATTGACCCAGCAGGCAGAGGATGCGATTAGACAAAAAGATGCTGAAAAACTGGGACAAATCCTCAGTCAAGCGCATTTGCATTTAAAAGAAATTGGTGTCAGTAGCCCTGAGTCAGATTCTTTGGTTGAAACGGCTCTTAGCCACGGTGCTCTGGGTGCCAAAATGAGCGGTGGTGGGCTTGGAGGCTGTATCATAGCCTTGGCAACCAATTTGACTCAAGCACAAGAATTAGCAGAAAGATTAGAAGAGAAAGGAGCTGTTCAGACATGGATAGAGAGCCTGTAACAGTACGTTCCTACGCAAATATTGCTATTATCAAATATTGGGGAAAGAAAAAAGAAAAAGAGATGGTGCCTGCTACTAGCAGTATTTCTCTGACTTTGGAAAATATGTACACGGAGACGACTTTGTCATCTCTACCGACGGATGCGACAGCTGATGCCTTTTATATCAATGGTCAGCTACAAAATGAGGCGGAGCATGCCAAGATGAGTAAGATTATTGACCGCTATCGTCCAGCTGGTGAGGGCCTTGTCCGCATCGATACTCAAAATAATATGCCTACCGCAGCGGGCTTGTCATCAAGTTCTAGTGGTTTGTCTGCCTTGGTCAAGGCTTGCAATGCTTATTTCAAGCTTGGATTGACTCGGAGCCAGTTGGCACAGGAGGCTAAGTTTGCCTCAGGCTCTTCCTCTCGGAGTTTTTATGGACCACTAGGTGCCTGGGATAAGGATAGTGGGGAAATTTACCCTGTAGAGACAGACTTGAAACTAGCTATGATTATGTTGGTACTAGAGGATAAGAAAAAACCAATCTCTAGCCGTGACGGGATGAAACTCTGTGTGGAAACCTCGACGACCTTTGACGACTGGGTGCGTCAGTCTGAGAAGGACTATCAGGATATGCTAGCTTATCTCAAGGAAAATGACTTTTCCAAGGTTGGTGAATTAACGGAGAAAAATGCCCTGGCTATGCACGCTACGACCAAAACTGCATCACCAGCCTTTTCTTATCTGACCGATGCAAGCTATGAAGCCATGGACTTTGTTCGTCAACTTCGCGAGCAAGGAGAGGCCTGCTACTTTACCATGGATGCTGGTCCCAATGTCAAGGTTCTCTGCCAGGAGAAAGACTTGGAGCATTTATCAGAAATCTTCGGTCAACGTTATCGCTTGATTGTGTCAAAAACAAAGGATTTGAGCCAAGATGATTGCTGTTAAAACTTGCGGAAAACTCTATTGGGCAGGTGAATATGCTATTTTAGAGCCTGGGCAGTTGGCCTTGATAAAGGCCATTCCCATCTATATGAGGGGCGAGATTGCTTTTTCTGACAGATACCGTATCTATTCAGATATGTTTGATTTCGCAGTGGACTTGACGCCCAATCCTGACTATAGCTTGATTCAAGAAACGATTGCTTTGATGGGAGACTTCCTCGCTGTTCGCGGTCAGAATTTAAGACCTTTTTCTCTAGAAATCTGTGGCAAAATGGAAAGAGAAGGGAAAAAGTTTGGTCTGGGTTCTAGCGGTAGCGTCGTTGTCTTGGTTATCAAGGCTTTGCTGGCTCTGTATAAGCTTTCGATTGATCAGGATCTCTTGTTCAAGCTGGCCAGTGCTGTCTTGCTCAAGCGCGGAGACAATGGTTCCATGGGAGATCTTGCCTGTATCGTGGCAGAGGATTTGGTCGTCTACCAGTCTTTTGATCGCCAGAAGGTAGCTACTTGGTTGGAAGAAGAAAACTTTGCGACAGTTTTAGAGCGTGAGTGGGGCTTTTCTATCTCACAAGTGAAACCAACATTAGAATGTGATTTCCTAGTGGGATGGACCAAGGAAGTGGCTGTATCGAGTCACATGGTCCAGCAAATCAAGAAAAATATCAATCAGAATTTTTTAAGTTCCTCAAAAGAAACGGTGTCTTCTTTGGTAGAAGCCTTGGAGCAGGGGAAAGCCGAAAAAGTTATCGAGCAAGTAGAAGTAGCCAGCAAGCTCTTAGAAGGCTTGAGCGCAGATATTTACACACCTTCGCTTAGACAGTTGAAAGAAGCCAGTCAAGATTTGCAGGCTGTTGCCAAGAGTAGCGGCGCTGGTGGTGGTGACTGTGGTATTGCCTTGAGTTTTGATGAGCAATCAACTGAAATCCTAAAAAAACGTTGGGCCGATCTGGGGATTGAGCTCTTATATCAAGAAAGGATAGGACATGACGACAAATCGTAAGAATGAGCATATCCGCTATGCCCTTGAGCAGAAAAGTTCCTATAATAGCTTTGATGAGGTGGAGCTGATTCATTCTTCCTTGCCTCTTTACGACCTGGATGAAATCGATCTGTCGACAGAATTTGCAGGTCGCAAGTGGGACTTTCCTTTCTATATCAATGCCATGACAGGTGGGAGTGAAAAAGGTAAAGAAATCAATCAAAAGCTGGCTCAGGTGGCGGACGCCTGTGGGATTTTGTTTGTAACAGGTTCTTATAGCGCAGCCCTCAAAAATCCAACGGATGATTCTTTTTCTGTTAGGTCTAGTCATCCCAATCTCCTCCTTGGAACCAATATTGGATTGGACAAGCCTGTCGAGTTCGGACTTCAGACTGTAGAAGAGATGAAACCTCTTCTCTTGCAAGTGCATGTCAATGTCATGCAGGAATTGCTCATGCCCGAAGGAGAACGAAAGTTCAGAAGCTGGCAATCGCATCTAGCAGATTATAGCAAGCAAATCCCCGTTCCTATCGTCCTAAAGGAAGTTGGCTTTGGAATGGATGTGAAGACCATTGAAAGAGCCTATGAACTGGGTGTTCGAGCCTTTGATATATCGGGTCGTGGTGGCACCAGCTTTGCTTATATCGAAAACCGTCGCAGTGGTCAACGTGATTACCTCAATCAATGGGGCCAGTCTACCATGCAGGCCCTTCTCAATTCCCAAGACTGGAAAGGCACGGTCGAACTCTTGGTTAGTGGAGGGGTTCGAAATCCTCTGGATATGATTAAGTGCCTAGTCTTTGGTGCCAAAGCCGTGGGACTGTCTCGAACAGTTCTGGAATTGGTTGAAAGCTACACGGTTGAAGAAGTGATTGGCATTATTCAAGGCTGGAAAGAAGATCTGCGTTTGATTATGTGTGCCCTTAATTGTGCCACCATAGCAGATCTGCAAAAAGTAGACTATCTTCTTTATGGAAAATTAAAAGAAGCAAAGGATCAGATGAAAAAGGCGTAACCACCGCCTTTTTTCCATCCTCAGACTGAGGTGACTTTTTTGAAGTGTGATAAAATAGAAGGGAGAGGATGTACCTATGAGAAAATTTAAAATCTTTTTATTTATCGAAGCCTGTCTTTTGACAGGAGCTCTGATTTTGATGGTATCAGAGCATTTTTCGCGTTTTCTGTTGATTTTATTCCTCTTTTTGCTTTTGATTCGTTATTACACTGGTAAAGAAGGCAATAACCTTCTTTTGGTGGTGGCAACCATTCTCTTCTTTTTCATCGTCATGCTCAATCCCTTTGTGATTCTAGCTATTTTTGTTGCGGTTATCTATAGCCTCTTTCTTCTTTATCCGATGATGAACCAGGAAAAAGAGCAGACAAATTTGGTTTTTGAAGAGGTGGTAACGGTTAAGAAGGAGAAAAATCGTTGGTTTGGCAATCTCCATCATTTTTCAAGCTACCAGACTTGCCAATTTGATGATATCAATCTCTTTCGCCTCATGGGTAAGGACACTATTCATCTGGAGAGGGTCATCCTAACCAACCACGATAATGTCATTATCCTCAGAAAGATGATAGGCACGACCAAAATCATTGTACCTGTAGATGTGGAAGTCAGTCTCAGCGTTAACTGTCTCTATGGTGATTTGACTTTTTTCAATCAGCCCAAGCGTGCTCTCCGCAATGAACACTATCATCAGGAAACGAAAGACTATCTCAAGAGTAACAAGAGTGTCAAGATTTTCTTGACTACTATGATTGGGGATGTGGAGGTGGTCAGAGGATGAAAAAACAAGCTTATGTAATGATTGCTCTCACCTCCATCCTGTTTGTCTTATTTCTGTCCCACAGCTTGCTGGACATCCTTGACTTTGACTGGTCTATTTTCTTGCACGATGTCGAAAAAACAGAAAAATTTGTCTTTTTGTTGTTGGTATTCAGCATGTCCATGACCTGTCTCCTAGCTCTGTTTTGGCGAGGTGTGGAAGAGATTTCTCTGAGAAAAATGCAGGCCAATCTCAAGCGTTTGTTGGCAGGGAAAGAAGTGGTTCAGGTTTCCGATCCAGATTTGGATGCCAGTTTCAAGTCCTTGTCAGGTAAACTTAACCTCTTGACAGAAGCTCTTCAAAAAGCTGAAAATCACAGTCTTGCTCAGGAAGAGGAAATCATCGAGAAGGAACGGAAGCGGATTGCTCGGGATTTGCACGATACCGTCAGTCAGGAGTTGTTTGCGGCTCACATGATTTTATCAGGTGTCAGTCAACAGGCTTTGAAATTGGATAGAGAAAAGATGCAGATCCAGTTGCAGAGTGTCACAGCTATTGTAGAAACTGCCCAGAAGGATTTACGGGTCTTGCTCTTGCATTTGCGACCAGTTGAGCTGGAGCAGAAGAGTCTGGTTGAGGGAATCCAAATCCTCTTAAAAGAGCTTGAGGACAAGAGTGACCTCAAGGTTAGTTTCAAGCAAAATGTGACGAAATTGCCTAAGAAAATCGAGGAGCATATCTTCCGTATCCTGCAAGAGTTGATCAGCAATACCCTTCGCCATGCCCAGGCCTCTTGCCTAGATGTCTACCTCTATCAGACAGATTTTGAATTGCAGCTGAAGGTGGTGGACAATGGAATTGGTTTTCAGTTAGGGAGCTTAGATGACTTGAGTTATGGACTCCGCAATATCAAGGAACGAGTTGAAGATATGGCAGGGACGGTTCAGTTATTGACAGCTCCCAAACAAGGGTTGGCAGTTGATATTCGTATTCCCCTGTTAGATAAGGAATGATAAAGGAGTAAAGATGAAAATTTTACTGGTAGATGACCATGAAATGGTCCGATTGGGCTTGAAAAGCTACTTTGACCTCCAAGACGATGTAGAAGTTGTGGGCGAGGCTGCAAATGGGTCTCAAGGTATTGACTTGGCCTTGGAACTGCGTCCAGATGTTATTGTTATGGATATTGTCATGCCTGAGATGAATGGGATTGATGCAACCTTGGCTATCCTCAAGGAATGGCCTGAAGCCAAGATATTGATTGTGACCTCTTACTTGGACAATGAAAAAATCATGCCGGTCTTAAATGCTGGTGCTCGGGGCTATATGCTCAAGACTTCTAGTGCCGATGAATTGCTCCATGCTGTCCGTAAGGTGGCTGCTGGCGAGTTGGCCATTGAGCAAGAGGTCAGCAAGAAGGTCGAATACCACCGCAATCACATAGAACTACATGAGGACCTGACTGCGCGTGAGCGAGATGTTCTCCAACTCATCGCCAAGGGCTATGAAAATCAGCGCATCGCAGACGAACTTTTTATCTCTCTCAAGACGGTCAAGACCCACGTGTCCAATATCCTAGCCAAGCTTGAGGTCAGTGATCGCACCCAGGCAGCGGTCTATGCCTTTCAGCACCATTTGGTGGGGCATGAGGAGTTTTAGTAGTTATATAAAATAATGTTGGAGAAATGACTTGATTTAGTACCAAAGAAACGAGTAAGCACCTCTAGCGTGATAAAATAATTTTTTCACAATATTTTTATGTTATTTGTTGACATTCATTTTATAGAGGAGTAGAATAGAGTTAGAAATATTTAGATTAACATATATATTATAAAGTATAAAAAATCCAAAAGGAGGTTAAAATCATACAGCAACTTTAAATTTTCATGACAGGAGGAAATGGCTATGAAAAAATCTAAACTACTTATACTTGGTTTGCTTGCAGGTGCTGGTCTACTTTTGTCTATCAACCAAGCACAGGCTGCAGATACTTGGGTTAAAAATGGTTCTGACTGGAATCTTTCTCAAGATGGCAGTCTTGCTAAAAATAAATGGGTACAAAATGCTGGCTCTTGGTACCACTTTGACGCTTCTGGTAAAATGCAGACAGGCTGGCTCAAAGACGGAAATACTTGGTACTCACTCGCAGATAGTGGCGCTATGCGTACTGGCTGGTACAAGGAAGGTAACACCTGGTACTCACTCGCAGATAGTGGTGCTATGCGTACAGGTTGGTACAAAGAAGGGTCTACTTGGTACTATCTTCATTTTAGTGGTTCTATGATGACAGGTTGGGTGTTCATAGGTGGTAATTGGTATTATTTTGAACAATCAGGTGCAATGGCCTCTGATAGAGTTGTAAATTCTAGTGATGGGACAGGATATATTCTCAGCAAGGATGGCCATATGTTCACTTTACAAAATAGCCCTTATAAAAAGGATGACATTGTTCGTTTAGGTGATGGATATGAATATCTGATTACAGCAAAATTTGACGGAAATAACTTTACTGATGTTATCGTGGATAAAAACACTTGGTATATCAAACCTGAGTTCAAGAAGTTTTCTGACAAATACGGGGATGAGGTTGCAAATACAACCTTAGCTTTAGTAGATAATAAAGAAGAAGGACAAGAAATTGATCCTAAAGCTGTCATTCGAAATTTCCAAAATCTACCAGGTCGATATTACTTTGGAGCAGATGGTCGTAGAGTATTACCACTTCCAGAGATGACAACTAGATCAGAAATCAAAAAAGTTGGCAATGATCTTTATCTAGAAGACCCAGGTGTACGACTTAGACTTCCATCTACTGACTTCACAATCAATAACAATAAATTATACTATTTAGATAATGGACAAGGTAAGCTCAAAACAGGTTACTTTGTATTAATCGATGATGGTATGTCTACAACCCACTATCATTTCCTTGTATATGCAGACCAATCTGGAGAAGTTCTTAAGATGAAACGCTTGCCATCAGGATTTTCAGATTATTTTGACAAAGAAATCGATGGTTTCTATGGTCAAAGAATTAAGATTACACAGCCAAATAAGTATGAATATTACAAGGTTCTTGTGGTTAAATAATACAAAACGAATCGCCTAATGAGGGATGTATGGGCGATTCGTTTTTTACTGTAATCAGCCATCACTAAACATCTTTTATAAGATTATATTCGAAACCTAAAGAAAAACAAGAAGAAACCATACTTCCAGCATCATTGAAAAGCGCAGTCATTACTTGAAAAAATTCGCTCGTTTATGTTATAATAGACTGTATTTAAAAAATTTTAAGGAGAAATGACAGAATGTCTGTATCATTTGCAAACAAAGAAACAAACCGTGGTGTCTTGACTTTCACTATCTCTCAAGACCAAATTAAACCAGAATTGGACCGTGTCTTCAACTCAGTGAAGAAATCTCTTAATGTTCCAGGTTTCCGTAAAGGTCACCTTCCACGCCCTATCTTCGACAAAAAATTTGGTGAAGAGTCACTTTACCAAGACGTTATGAACGCTCTTTTGCCAAGCGCTTATGAAGCAGCTGTAAAAGAAGCTGGTCTTGAAGTGGTTGCTCAACCAAAAATTGACGTAACTTCAATGGAAAAAGGTCAAGACTGGGTCATCACTGCTGAAGTCGTTACAAAACCTGAAGTAAAATTGGGTGACTACAAAAACCTTGAAGTATCAGTAGATGTAGAAAAAGAAGTAACTGACGCTGACGTTGAAGAGCGTATCGAACGCGAACGCAACAACTTGGCTGAATTGGTTATCAAAGAAGCTGCTGCTGAAAACGGCGACACTGTTGTCATCGACTTCGTTGGTTCTATCGACGGTGTTGAATTTGATGGCGGAAAAGGTGAAAACTTCTCACTTGGACTTGGTTCAGGTCAATTCATCCCTGGTTTCGAAGACCAATTAGTAGGTCACTCAGCTGGTGAAACTGTTGATGTAGTTGTAACATTCCCAGAAGACTACCAAGCAGAAGATCTTGCAGGTAAAGAAGCTAAATTCGTGACAACTATCCACGAAGTAAAAGCTAAAGAAGTTCCAGCTCTTGATGATGAGCTTGCAAAAGACATCGACGAAGAAGTTGAAACACTTGCTGAATTGAAAGAAAAATACCGTAACGAATTGGCTGCTGCTAAAGAAGAAGCTTACAAAGATGCAGTAGAAGGTGCAGCAATTGATAAAGCTGTAGAAAACGCTGAAATCGTAGAACTTCCAGAAGAAATGATTCACGAAGAAGTTCACCGTTCAGTAAATGAATTCCTTGGCAACTTGCAACGTCAAGGTATCAATCCTGACATGTACTTCCAAATCACTGGAACTACTCAAGAAGACCTTCACAATCAATATCAAGCAGAAGCTGAGTCACGTACTAAGACTAACCTTGTTATCGAAGCAGTTGCCAAAGCTGAAGGATTTGATGCTTCAGAAGAAGAAATCCAAAAAGAAGTTGAGCAATTGGCAGCAGATTACAACATGGAAGTTGCTCAAGTACAAAGCTTGCTTTCAGCTGATATGTTGAAACACGACATCACAATCAAAAAAGCTGTTGAATTGATTACAAGCACAGCAACAGTAAAATAATTTTAATAGATAAAAATCCCACCTGATTAGGTGGGTTTTATTATGTACTATTTTCCAAAAATCTCTTTGAGGTCTGCATCTGTAATCCCAATCATGGCTGGGATGCTGTCCCAGTTGTCTTCGGTCAGGATGTAGGATTGTTCAGATGCGCTTGATGTGTCTGCTTCAGAGACAGCTAGTTGCTTTTCTTCAAAATTCTCCAATAAATCACTGAAACGTTCAATCAGATAGGTTTTTCGGGCAGTTCCGATATGTTGAGTAGCATAGTCGAAGGCCTGCAATTCGCCTAGTAAGATAAGCTTGCTTTTGGCGCGTGTAATGGCTGTATAGATGAGATTGCGCTCCAACATACGTCGGCTAGCACTGGTAATCGGCAGGATGACAACAGGGAACTCACTTCCCTGTGACTTATGGATACTCATGGCATAGGCCAAGCGAATTTTGTACCATTCGTTACGTGGGTAAGAGACCTCGTTGCCATCAAAATCAATGACAATCTCGTCTTGCTTCGATTCGGTATATTTACCAGGAATCAGGTCTGTGATGGCTCCTAAATCTCCATTAAAGACATTGATTTCAGCATCGTTGAACAGGTGAATGACCTTGTCTCCCTTACGATAGTGGCACTGGGGAGCTTCAAAACTGATCTGGTCTTTTTGTGGTGGGTTAAGGAGGTCTTGCATGAGTTGGTTGATGGCATCAATACCTGCTGTCCCTCGGTACATGGGAGCAAGAACTTGAATATCACGGGCAGGGATGCCGCTTCTGAGGGCTGCGCCTAAAATCTTTTCAATAGTAGCAGGGATATGACCACTAGCGATTTCAAAGTAGGAACGGTCAGCTTTTTTCTGAGTGAAATCAGCCGGCAAGATGCCCTGTCGAATTTGACTAGCTAGGGTGACGATGGTTGATTCTTCGCTTTGCCGATAAATTTTTTCCAAGCGAGTCTGGGGAATCAAAGGAATATGAAGCAGGTCAGCTAGAACTTGTCCAGGACTGACAGATGGTAGCTGGTCGCTGTCACCCACGATAAGGATTTTACTGTTAGAAGAGATGTTGGCGAAGAGTTGGTTAGCCAGCCAAGTATCCACCATCGAAAATTCATCCACGATGATAAAGTCGGCATCCAGATAATCTTCCAGATGGCTGGTATCATCGTCGCCTGTCATTCCCAAGTGGCGGTGTATGGTAGCGCTAGGCAAGCCTGTTAATTCATTCATGCGTCGAGCTGCTCGACCAGTTGGAGCAGCAAGAAGAATTGGCAGATTGCTTTTTTTCCTGAGGTCAAGTCCTTCTAAGATGGCATAAACAGCGATAATACCATTGATAACCGTTGTCTTACCAGTACCAGGCCCACCTGTTAGGATAAAGACCTTGTTCTGGATAGCGTCACAAATAGCTTGTTTTTGAATGCTATCATACTCAATCCCCAGCTCATCCTCGACAGTAGAGATATGTTTTTGAATGGTTTCTAAATCATGACTCTTTTGTTTTCCTTTTTCAAGGATACGAACCAAGTGACTGCGGATACCCTCCTCAGCGAAAAAGAGGCTGTTGTCAAAAATCTTGGTATCAATCTGCTGAACCTTGTCTTCTTCAATCAAGTAGGAGAGTTCTTGGGCTACTTGGCTGGGGTCCAGTTCCACGGGGCGAGAAGATTCAAGGAGAGTAAGGGTTTGTTCTAGCAAATCCCGTGCTTCAACATAGGTATCCCCTGTTTCCATACAGGCCTGAAAAAGACTGTGAACTAGACCGGCGCGGAAGCGTTCAGGAGCCTGACTTTCGATGCCTAGTTCTTCTGCTAATTGGTCAGCAATGGTAAAGCCCAAACCCTTGATATCCTCAACCAACTGGTAGGGATAATTTTCAACCACATCAAGAGTTTCTTCCTTGTAAAAGTCTTGAATCTGAAAGGCTAGTTTGTTGGGAATGCCGTAGTTGGCTAGTTTGGCCAAAACCATCTCCGTTCCGTAGTTGAGACGAAGAGTGGAGACGAAAGCATCGCGATTTTTGGCAGAGAGTCCTGCGATGCCTTCTAACTTTTCTGGGTGTTGCAGAATTTCGTCAATGGTATTGTCGCCATAGGTATCCACGATTTTCTGAGCAGTCTTGAGACCAATTCCCTTGAAATGGCTACTTGAAAAGTACTTGACCAAGCCCTTGCTAGTTGGTTTTGAACGTTCATATCGGCTGATTTGCAGTTGTTCTCCATACTTGGAGTGCTGGACAATTTGTCCCCAAAAAGTATAGTCTTCTCCTTCAATCACATCAGCCATGGTGCCCGTGACAATGATTTCAAAATCATCAAAATCCTCTGCGTCCGTATCTTCGATTTCTAGGAGGAGGATACGATAAAAATTGCTGGGATTTTCAAAAATAATCCGTTCAATGGTTCCTGAAAAATAAACTTCCATAAGATTCCTTTGCATGAATAGGTGAGAGTTGGGGTTGTTTTTATTTTATACTCAATGAAAATCAAAGAGCAAACTAGTAAGCTAGCCGCAGGTTGCTCAAACCAGTGTTTTGAGGTTGCAGATGGAAGCTGACGTGGTTTGAAGAGATGTTCGAAGAGTATTAGTCAATAAACAATCACTTCTCACGATAGAAGAAGAGGCTGAGATTACTGATTCTCGGCCTCTTAGGTCTCTTAAAATGTTCCGATACGGGTGATTGGCCAGAAGCGGAATTTAGCTTCCCCTGTAATATCTTTTGCTTTAAAGGTACCTACATGGCGGCTGTCGCTCGAAACCAAGCGGTCATCTCCGAGGAGAAGGTATTCTCCTTCTGGAACAGTAAAGCTAAAATTGGTATTGTAGTTGACATCAACTGTGAAGGCTTGAGCTTTTTGAGCGATACTTCTAAAGAAAGTTCCTTTATTTCCTTCAAATCCCTTACCTGAGTAGGTGCTTTGGAGTTTGTCATCCTTGAAACGTTTGATGTAGTCAGCTAGGTAAGGTTCGTCCGTCTCTTTATCATTGATGTAAAGTTTATCGTTTTCGTAACGGATGGTGTCGCCAGGCATTCCGATGACACGTTTGACAATGTCCTTATTGCCATCTTCCTCATGGGCCACCACGATATCAAAACGGTCAATAGGGAGGTGCTTAACGACAAAGAGAATTTCGCCATCCGCTAGGGTAGGATCCATAGAATGCCCTTCTACGCGGACATTACTCCAAAAAAAGATACGACTTAAAGCTAGTAATGACAGAATCAGGAGGAACAATCCCCACTCTTTTAGGAAATTTTTAAATGAATTCATAATTTACCTTTCTAAGCGTTTTTTCGCTTTTTCAGTATTTTTAAAGTGCAGTTTGGCGCAGAAATTGAGTCCCTGCATACCATAGGCTTGTAAAATCTGGCTAGCTACCTTATCAGAAGCCGTTCCAGCTCCACTTGGAAGTTGATAGCCCAGTTCTCGTCCTAGATTTTCAAGATTTTCCAGAAAGAGATCACGCGCAATGATGGAAGAAACTGCGACAGCCAAGTATTTGCCCTCAGCCTTTTCTTCCAAGCTGATAGGATTGCTGAAACGATTGGCCTCTTGTGCCAAGTACTTGTCATAATTTTTAGCACTGGTAAAGGCATCAATCACAATTTTCTCAGGCTGAATGCCTTTTTGAAGGAGGAGATAGATAGCCTGATTATGGAGGGCAACCTTAACCGAAACAGCATTGTAGCGGTCTCCGATGACCTCGTTGTACTTGCTGGGTGAGAGAAGCAGTGCTTGATGCTGGATTTTTTCTTTGAGGATAGGGGCAATCTGACGAATCTTTTGGTCGGTCAGAGTTTTAGAATCTCCCACACCGAGTTTTCGTAAGAAGTCGTGCTGGTCTGGTGTGACAAAGGAAGCCACAACTGCAAGTCCACCAAAGTAGGAACCATTTCCAACCTCATCTGTCCCAATCAAAGGGAAATTTTGTCCGCTGGTTTGCTCTACAGCTTGATAGCCAAAGAAACGAGCGTATTTCTCAGCTCCTTCACCCTGAAGCAAGACCTTTCCAGAAGTATAGATAGAAACCGTTGCTTGAGGTAGTCGCAAAAAGTAGCGAATATAGGGATTCTTGCTGGGAGCCAGACTGGTTTGATAGTGTTCAAGAAAAGACTGAATCTCCTTTTCGCTTGGTGTGAGTGTTATACTTGCCATAGTTTCTATTGTACCATAAAAGCAGGCAAATTTGTAAAAACTGACAAAATTAGCGAATTTTGGTATAATATCGTGAGGTGAATTTTATGGCAAATCTAAATCGATTCAAATTTACATTCGGGAAAAAATCATTAACCTTGACAAGCGAGCATGATAACCTTTTTATGGAGGAAATCGCCAAGGTTGCGACAGAAAAATACCAAGCAATTAAAGAACAAATGCCTAGTGCAGACGATGAAACAATCGCTCTTTTGTTGGCAGTCAACTGTTTATCAACTCAGCTCAGCCGTGAGATTGAATTTGACGATAAGGAGCAAGAGTTAGAAGAACTCCGTCACAAACTCGTGACTTGCAAGCAAGAACAGAGCAAGATTGAGGATTCCTTATGATTTCACTCCTTCTTCTATTGGTCTTGGCTTGGGGATTTTATATCGGCTATCGGAGAGGCCTGCTCTTACAGGTTTATTACCTGATTTCAGCCATGGCATCGGCTTTTATGGCTGGTCAGTTTTACAAGGGGCTTGGAGAACAATTCCATTTATTACTCCCTTATGCAAATCCGCAGGAAGGTCAGGGAACTTTCTTTTTTCCATCGGATCAACTCTTTCAGTTGGATAAGGTCTTTTATGCAGGTATCGGCTACTTGCTTGTATTTGGGATAGTCTATAGCATCGGTCGTTTGCTTGGTCTCCTATTACACTTACTTCCTAGTAAAAAACTGGGAGGTAAGTTGTTCCAAGTTTCAGCAGGTATCTTATCCATGTTGGTGACCTTATTTGTATTGCAAATGGCTTTGACCATCTTGGCGACCATCCCCATGGCAGCTATACAAAATCCTCTTGAAAAGAGTATCGTCGCAAAACACATCATCCAGAGCATACCGGTAACAACTAGTTGGCTCAAACAAATCTGGGTGACAAATTTAATCGGATAAAAAGGGCAGGAATTTTCCTAGCCCTTTGTTTACAGATTTGACTAAAATCTATCAGAATATAAAAAGCTAATACTCTTCGAAAATCTCTTCAAACCACGTCAGCTTCCATCTGCAACCTCAAAACAGTGTTTTGAGCAACCTGCGGCTAGCTTCCTAGTTTGCTTTTTGATTTTCATTGAGTATAATACACCTAGACATTCAAAGACAAGGAAATAAAGATGAACAAGAAAATATTAGAAACATTAGAGTTCAATAAGGTCAAGGCCTTGTTTGAACCCCATTTGTTGACCGAGCAGGGCTTGGAGCAATTGAGACAGCTGGCTCCGACTGCCAAAGCAGATAAAATCAAACAGGCTTTTGCTGAGATGAAGGAAATGCAGACTCTTTTTGTTGAGCAACCGCATTTCACTATTCTCTCAACTAAGGAAATTGCAGGAGTCTGCAAGCGGTTGGAGATGGGGGCGGATCTCAATATCGAGGAGTTCCTACTCTTGAAGCGCGTACTTCTTGCCAGTCGAGAACTGCAAAGTTTTTACGCCAATCTGGAAAATGTTAGCTTGGAAGAATTAGCCCTTTGGTTTGAGAAATTACATGATTTTCCGCAATTACAAGGAAATCTCCAAGCCTTTAATGATGCAGGTTTCATTGAAAATTTTGCCAGTGAAGAATTGGCGCGAATCCGCAGAAAAATCCATGATAGCGAGAGTCAGGTACGCGATGTTTTACAGGACCTGCTCAAGCAAAAAGCGCAGATGTTGACGGAAGGAATCGTTGCCAGCAGAAATGGTCGTCAGGTTTTACCAGTCAAAAACACCTACCGTAATAAGATTGCAGGTGTTGTTCATGATATTTCTGCCAGTGGAAACACCGTCTATATCGAACCCCGTGAGGTGGTCAAACTGAGTGAAGAAATTGCTAGTTTGCGAGCAGATGAGCGCTATGAAATGCTTCGCATTCTCCAAGAAATTTCTGAGCGTGTCCGCCCTCATGCGGCTGAGATTGCTAATGATGCTTGGATTATCGGCCATCTGGACTTGATTCGTGCCAAGGTCCGCTTTATCCAAGAAAGACAAGCGGTCGTTCCTCAGCTGTCAGAAAATCAGGAAATTCAACTGCTCCATGTCTGCCATCCTCTAGTCAAAAATGCCGTCGCAAATGATGTTCATTTTGGCCAAGATTTAACAGCAATTGTCATTACAGGTCCCAATACAGGTGGGAAGACTATCATGCTTAAAACTCTGGGCTTGACACAGGTGATGGCTCAGTCCGGTTTGCCGATTTTAGCAGACAAGGGAAGCTGTGTTGGTATTTTTGAAGAAATCTTTGCTGATATTGGAGATGAGCAGTCTATTGAGCAGAGCTTGTCTACCTTCTCTAGCCACATGACCAATATTGTGGATATTCTTGGCAAGGTCAACCAGCATTCGCTCTTGCTCTTGGATGAGTTGGGGGCTGGTACAGATCCCCAAGAGGGAGCTGCCCTTGCTATGGCTATTCTGGAGGACCTTCGCCTACGTCAAGTCAAGACCATGGCGACCACCCACTATCCAGAACTCAAGGCCTATGGTATTGAGACAGTCTTTGTTCAAAATGCCAGCATGGAGTTTGATACTGCAACTCTTCGCCCAACCTATCGCTTCATGCAGGGAGTTCCTGGCCGAAGCAATGCCTTTGAAATTGCCAAACGTCTGGGCCTATCTGAAGTTATCATAGGGGATGCCAGTCAGCAGGTTGATCAGGACAATGATGTCAACCGGATTATTGAGCAACTGGAAGAGCAGACGCTAGAAAGTCGCAAACGCTTGGACAATATTCGTGAGGTGGAGCAAGAAAATCTCAAGATGAACCGTGCTCTAAAAAAACTTTACAATGAACTCAATCGTGAAAAGGAAACCGAGCTTAATAAGGCGCGTGAACAGGCTGCTGAGATTGTGGACATGGCCCTAAGTGAAAGTGACCAGATTCTCCAAAATCTCCACAGCAAATCCCAACTCAAGCCCCACGAAATCATTGAAGCCAAGGCCAAGCTGAAAAAATTAGCTCCTGAAAAAGTAGATTTGTCTAAAAATAAGGTTCTTCAAAAGGCCAAGAAAAAACGAGCTCCAAAGGTGGGAGATGATATCGTTGTTCTCAGTTATGGACAGCGTGGTACCTTGACCAGTCAACTCAAGGATGGCCGCTGGGAAGCCCAAGTTGGTTTAATCAAGATGACCTTGGAAGAGAAAGAGTTTGACCTTGTTCAAGCCCAGCAAGAAAAGCAAGTCAAGAAGAAACAGGTCAATGTTGTGAAACGAACTTCTGGTCGTGGCCCACAAGCCAGACTGGACCTTCGAGGCAAGCGCTATGAAGAAGCCATGAATGAGCTAGATGCCTTTATTGACCAAGCCTTGCTTAACAATATGGCCCAAGTCGATATCATCCATGGTATCGGAACTGGTGTCATCCGTGAAGGTGTCACCAAATACCTACAAAGAAACAAACATGTCAAGAGTTTCGGCTATGCCCCACAAAATGCTGGAGGCAGTGGTGCGACTATTGTCACTTTTAAAGGATAAGAAAAGCCTGAGGAAATATGTGATTCCTCAAGCTTTTTTATTTCTAGCCTAGACATCTAAAGGTTGTCCAGTGTGATTGAGTTGTGTGACAGTGACGAAGAAGTCCTCTCTCATTCGAGTCAGAAGTTGATTTGGATAAATTTTTTCAAAGTTATCAAGACTAGCAAAGATATGCTTAGCTAGTTCTAGACCTCTGACATCATCTTGTCTGAGAAAATTATTAGCCCGTTCCATGGAAAGATTAATCATCTCTGTCATCTTGGTACTCAATAGAGGGAAGGCATTAATTACTTCCAGAGTCTTCATTGCTAAATTCTCAGCCTTATCATAGTAGCCATTGACAGAATAATGCTTGATAGCAGTTCTTAAGCAGGCAATGTAGTAGTCAGCAGTACGGATTGAATGGTATTCAGTCTGTTTTTTTAGAGTATCTAATAAGTGGTAGAGCCTGTAGTCTAAAAATTCGATTGAAAAGTGAGGAAGGATAGATGAAAAGATATTGACCTCAATTTTATTCCAGTCGTCCAGTTCACTAAGATAGTTCTTGATATATTCTAGTTCTTGATAGTCTTTTGGAGTCAGAAAAGAATCGCCGATGATGTTTGCGATAGCAAATTTATTGACTACACGATTGGCAATCACATAGTGTTCAGCGATTCCAGGATTTTCCAGAGGCTGATTAATCAAGCTAAGGATCTTTTTAAATTCACGCTTATAGGCCAAGTCAGCAACCTGAGCCTGTAATTTATGAAATTCAGTTGGAAACATCTGCGTTTTGAGACTATCAAAGGTCTCTTTATCAATTCCAATATTAGAAAGAATCTCTTCAAATTTTTGAATGGTTATTCGAGATTTCCCTTGCTCAAACTGACGTAAAAAATGTGGAGTCACTGTAGTTCCAGCAGCTTCCTTCTGAGTAAACCCTCTCTCCTCACGGATGGCCTTATAGACTAATCCATAAACACTTTCATCTTGCATCCTAAATCTCCTCAAGTCCTTTTTTTCATTCTACCATAATTCTACCAGTTTTTAAGGTGATTTTAAGAAAAAAGTAATTATAGTTACGCTTTTTCGGGGGGGGGGGGGTAATTGTTCAATAAAGGTAAATATAGATACGTTTTTAGTAAATAAGGTAAATAGCATGCTATACTGTAACCGTAAACAATAAAATTTTAAAGGAGATTTTTGATGATGAAGTCAAAAACAGTTTTAGTAACTAGCCTAGCGGCTGCAACATTTGGACTGGTCTCTCTTGTGGACACAGCAGGAGTTCTACCTTTTTCAGCGCAAACAGTGCAGGCTGACACACAAACGCTTAATCCAACTGCTAAATATTATATTCTTGTTCCAAAAGGTTCAGAAGTATTTAAAGGATGGAAGGGAACTGCTAATCGTCCCATTATTTGGGCTACAAAAACCACTCCAGAATTATCTTATTTCGAAGAAACTGCTCGAAATTATATAGCTCTTGAAAATAAGTCTGGTGCCAATTACATAGAGTGGAAGGGGACTGTAGAAGAGTTTAAAGACGCTGTTAAGAAGCTGACTGGTAAAACAACAGCTTCCTCAACTCCAAAGACTTCTAACCAATCAACAACGAGTCAAAAAGATGGTTGGTCAGGTTCGTACTACTACCAAAATGGTACGAAAGTTACCAGTAAGTGGATTTTCGATAAGAACTATAATTCCTACTTCTACCTAGATGCTTCAGGTAATTATGTTCAAAATGCTTGGGTAGGAAACTACTACCTCAAGTCAGGTGGATATATGGCTAAAAGCGAGTGGATTTATGATAAAAATTATGGTTCATATTACTACCTAACGTCGGAAGGAAGTTACGCCCGTAATACTTGGGTAGGAAACTATTACCTTAAATCAGGTGGTTATATGGCTAAGAGTGAGTGGATTTTTGATAAGAACTATGATTCGTACTATTATTTAACGTCAGAAGGAAGCTATGCTCGTAACACATGGGTAGGTGACTACTATCTCAAGTCAAATGGTAAGATGGCAGTCAACGAACGTACCCCAGATGGCTACCAAGTTGATGGTGCAGGCAAATGGGTTAAATAAAAAACTAAAACATGGAGGAAA
Source organism: Streptococcus pneumoniae (assembly GCF_001096185.1). Taxonomy (GTDB): domain Bacteria; phylum Bacillota; class Bacilli; order Lactobacillales; family Streptococcaceae; genus Streptococcus; species Streptococcus pneumoniae_B. The sequence continues at coordinate 115,547 of NZ_CRPU01000001.1, read as the reverse complement.
ATAAGATGAACAAAAAGAAATTAGTAGTAGCTGCTTTGGCACTTTCAACAGTTGGAGTATTGTCAACAATTGACACAGCAGGAGTTCTCCCTTTTTCAGTGCAGACGGTGCAGGCGGATGATAGTGAGTCGTTTAAAAAATTGGAAATGTTAATAAAAGTTGACGTAGTAAATGAAGACCGTTTAAATTTAAAAATAAGTAGGAATCCATTGTTTGGAGGAAAACCTACTACTAAATTCGGAGATATCATAACATTAATTATAAGTGCAGACTCACATAAGACAGTATTGGGTGTTAAAGATCTTGCAGGGAATGCGTCAGCAAATGGTCTTGAAATAAATTCAGCTATTTTTGCTAATGTAGCAGATGGAGAATATTATATAGCATTTCAAAACTCAACAGATAAGTCTATTTTTGCATTATCTCAAAATGGTTTTACTGTCAAAAATGGCAAATTTGTTAAACAAGGTGGAAATTCAACAAATCAAACAACAAGTAGCACATCAACAACGAGTCAAAAAGATGGCTGGTCAGGTTCGTCCTACTACCAAAATGGTACTAAAGTTACTAGTAAGTGGATTTTCGATAAGAACTATAATTCCTACTTCTACCTAGATGCTTCTGGAAATTATGTCCAAAATGCATGGGTTGGGAACTACTACCTTAAGTCAGGTGGCTACATGGCGAAGAGCGAGTGGATTTATGATAGTAACTATAAGTCTTATTACTACCTGACAGCAGAGGGTAGCTATGCGCGTAATGCTTGGGCTGGAAGCTACTACCTCAAATCAGATGGTAAAATGGCTAAAGGCGAGTGGGTTTATGATAAAAACTATGGGGCTTATTACTACCTGACATCAGAAGGAAGTTATGCTCGTAACAAATGGGTAGGCGACTATTATCTCAAATCGGATGGTAAGATGGCTGTCAACGAACGTACCCCAGATGGCTATCAAGTAGATGGATCTGGTAAGTGGGTTAAATAGAATAAAAGTAGTGAAAGGAATTAGCACAGGCTGGTTCCTTTCTATTAGATAAGGGAGTAATATGAAAAAGTTATTATTAGCAACAACACTTTCACTAACACTCGTTCTAGGAGGCTGTCAGTATCTACCTTGGAACAAAACTATTGAACCAGCATCCGAGGAAGTAGCAAGTCCAGAGATAGACTACAGTTCCTATAATAAAGTTTTGGATGACTATGAAAAAGTAGCTAAAGGCACCTTGCCAACAGGTGTGGATGTCAATCCTCTGGCTAGTCAAGTGAAGTCTTCTCAAGGTTTTTACACAGATGTAGTTTACCACAAGACAGATTTGAATAACGACGGAGTAGATGAACTCTTACTTGCTCTTGAAATGAAGGGTGGTGGGAAGAGTTTGCTTGATATCCGCACTTTGAAAGATGAAAAGGTGATTCGGCTGACCAATCAAGAAAATCATTTAGACCAGATTGGTGAGAGAATGACAGTTGGTATCTTGCCAGATAATTCGCTGCTCTATCGTGGAGCTGGTACAGCAACGAGTCACATCTATGCTCACTACCAATTTAGTGAAGACGGACAGTCTTTGGTAAAGGGTAAGGAGGCTCAAGAACTAGCAAATCTTGGGGTCGGTTCTCCCATTTCTTTAGAGACTTTAAGCTGGAAGTCAGTTTCAGATAAGATTCCTGGCGGAAGCAGTGCAGACAAGAGTACAGATGAAGCCAAACCAAGCGTAGATTACAGTCCTTATAACAGCATTTTGAGGGATTATGAATTTATTTTAGATCATAAGTCAGAGGTTAAGGATAATATCAATCTAATTGCTAATGTCTATGCAGGGATGGCAGAACGTAGTCAAGCCTTTACCTATGCAATGGTTGATATGGACAAAAATGGCATTGATGAATTGATTATATCTTCTAAAAATGGTAGTGAAATCTTAGATATTTTTACACTCAAAGATCAGAAAGTCATTCGCCTCACTAATGATGAAAATAAAATGCAGATGCTTGGAACTCGCTTTAAGGCCTATCTCCTAGAAGATGGGAAGCTTTATACCCAGTGGAATCCGTTTGCAGGAGATCCACAAACTATTTATACCATTTGGAAGTTGAATAGTAGTGGGGACAAACTAGAGAAGGTTAAAGAAGCTAAGACAGAGGATGAAGTCAGTCCTGGTGCTCGAATGAATCTATCTAGTCTGACTTGGAAATCTGTAACAGAAAAATTTGTTGCAACAGCATCTTCATCAAATCAAAATACTTCTGGGAAAATGGATATAAATGCCATAAAAAATGGAGATTTCTCTAGTATTGAGGGAAAATGGAGTAATGGTCATGGAGGAGAAGACTTAGTCTTTAGTAAAGATGGCTTGATAGCGCCAGAGAAATTTAAAGTTGACCTTGCAGAATCAGAAATAGTCAATGATTTTCTACGAGCTCGCTATTCAGGTCCATCTTTTGGAGTCTTTATTCAGTTCATACCAGCAGGTGTTAGAATACCTGATGAGACATCAATGGATGGATTAATATCAGACTCTTCGGATATTAGTAAAGATAGAATTCTTTATCGCGCTTCATTTCCAGTACATAATAAACCAGAACAATTCTTATATCGTGTAGAGTAGGAGTGAAACAGATTGATTTAATTAACAGCACCTCACGCACATGGAAATGCTCAATCTTTTTATACAGAGTCAAATAAGATTTTCCCAAAATCCATTGACAAAAGCCAACATTTTTTGTAAAATAAGAATCAATTAAATACCAACACCGAATGAAGTTTAATAGAAGTGGTAAATCGTTTGATTTTCCATGACTGTAAATGGACGGAACTCTGGAGAGACCGTAAAGGCACCGAAGGGGCAAGGCAGGCAACTGCTCAAACTCTCAGGTAAAAGGACAGAGCTAGGATAGACCGCTTTTTAGCATTTATCTAAGCATTCCAGAGTACATGTATCTTGCATGTGCTCTTTCTTTTGGGGTTGAAACGATAGGAGAAGGAAATGTTAGAATTGCTTAAATCAATCGATGCTTTTGCTTGGGGACCGCCCCTCTTGATTTTATTGGTCGGAACAGGGTTTTACCTAACTATTCGGCTAGGACTCTTGCAGGTTTTGCGTCTGCCCAAGGCTTTTCAGCTTATTTTTATCCAGGATAAGGGACATGGTGATGTATCCAGTTTTGCAGCTCTGTGTACAGCCTTGGCATCAACCGTTGGAACAGGAAATATCATAGGAGTTGCGACGGCTATCAAGGTGGGGGGACCAGGAGCCCTCTTTTGGATGTGGATGGCGGCTTTCTTTGGAATGGCTACCAAGTATGCGGAAGGACTCTTGGCCATCAAATACCGCACCAAGGACGACCATGGTGCAGTAGCGGGAGGTCCCATGCACTATATCCTTCTAGGAATGGGAGAAAAGTGGCGACCACTTGCTGTTTTGTTTGCAGTAGCAGGAGTACTGGTTGCTCTCTTGGGAATCGGAACCTTCACCCAAGTCAACTCGATTACAGAATCCATCCAAAATACAACGGCGATTTCACCAACCATCACAGCTCTCGTCTTGTCTGTCTTTGTAGCGATTGCAGTCTTTGGCGGACTCAAGTCCATTTCAAAGGTTTCAACTACTGTTGTTCCTTTTATGGCTATCATTTATATCTTAGGAACTCTTACAGTTATTTTCTTTAATATCGGGAAAATTCCTGCTACAATCGCTTTAGTCTTTACCTCAGCTTTTAGTCCCCTTGCTGCGGTAGGTGGTTTTGCTGGTGCTAGCGTTCGGATGGCTATTCAAAATGGTGTGGCGCGTGGTGTGTTCTCAAATGAATCTGGTCTAGGTTCTGCTCCCATTGCAGCTGCTGCGGCTAAGACAAATGAACCAGTAGAGCAAGGTTTGATTTCTATGACAGGAACCTTTATTGATACTCTCATTATCTGTACTCTGACTGGTTTGACCATCTTGGTGACTGGTGTTTGGAGTGGTGACTTAAATGGGGTTGCCTTGACTCAGTCAGCTTTCTCAACAGTCTTTTCACACTTTGGACCTGCCCTTTTGACCATCTTCCTTGTACTTTTTGCCTTCACAACGATTCTAGGTTGGAACTACTACGGAGAACGCTGTTTCGAGTTTCTCTTTGGGGTTCGCTTTATTTGGCTCTACCGTGTGGTTTTTGTGCTCATGGTCTTGCTGGGAGGATTTATCGAGTTGGATATGGTTTGGATTATCGCAGATATTGTCAACGCCTTGATGGCTCTGCCAAACTTGATTGCCCTCTTAGTCTTGTCGCCAGTCGTTATTGCTGAGACTAAAAAGTATTTTGACAAATAATGAAATCACACATGGCGTGTGATTTTTTTGCCTATAAATTTTTTTTATCAAGCTGATATATAATATATATTATTCAAATGATTGGAAGTGTGATAAACTAATATACAACGAAAATCTTATGAGAAAATAAACCTCTGTCTTAGATAAACTTAGGAATTAGGATTTTATAAGATTTTCCAATAATATTAGTGTCAATAACAAGAAAAGAGGTATCTTATGACAACATTTACAATTCATACAGTCGAATCAGCACCAGCGGAAGTGAAAGAAGTTCTTGAAACAGTAGAAAAAGACAACAATGGCTATATTCCCAACCTAATCGGTCTCTTGGCCAATGCACCGACTGCTTTAGAAGCCTACCGAACTGTCGCATCTATCAATCGTCGCAACAGCCTGACCCCCGTTGAGCGCGAAGTGGTGCAAATCACGGCAGCCGTGACCAATGGTTGTGCCTTCTGCGTCGCAGGTCACACAGCCTTTTCCATCAAACAAATCCAGATGAATGATGACTTGATTCAAGCTCTTCGCAATCGTACTCCAATTGAAACAGATCCTAAATTGGACACTCTGGCTAAGTTTACCTTGGCAATTATCAATACCAAGGGTCGTGTAGGAGATGAAGCCTTGTCTGAGTTTTTAGAAGCTGGCTACACCCAACAAAATGCCTTGGATGTAGTCCTTGGTGTCAGCCTAGCCAGCCTCTGTAACTATGCCAACAACCTAGCCAATACCCCAATTAACCCAGAATTGCAACCTTATGCTTAATTCATATTTGAGTAAAATGAAGTCTGAACTAATCGGACTTCGTTTTTTTAAGTCCTCATTTAAGCGCTTTTATGCTATACTGAAACTAACATGATTATTGGAGGTTAGGATGAAAAAACTCCCCTTAGTATTTTCAGGTTGTTTGCTAGGTTTAGCAGGAGCTGGGAATCTTATGTTAGATACGTTGCCAATTCTGTCCCATCTGTTGAGTTTGGCAGGTTTGGTTTTGTGGATTTACTTTCTGCTTCTTCATCTCTTTAATTGGTCAGAAACCAAGCAAGAATTGACCAAGCCCCCTCTTTTGTCAGGAATGGCGACCTTTCCCATGGCTGGGATGATTTTATCGACCTATGTCTTTCGCGTATTCCCTCAGCTTCCTCTGGTAGCACAAGGAATCTGGTGGTTTTCATTTCTCTTGGATTTGGCCTTGATTGCTGGTTTTACCATCAAGTTTGCTTGTCCTGGTCGGAGGGTTCATTCCACTCCTAGCTGGACGGTTCTCTATGTGGGAATAGCAGTGGCAGCCTTGACTTATCCACTGGTAGGTATCATCGAAATTGCCTATGCGACTTTGAGTTTTGGTTTTCTTCTTACCTTCTATCTCTATCCTCTTATTTATAGCGATTTAAAGAAACATCCACTCCCACTAGCCATGCTTGGACAAGAAGGAATCTACTGTGCTCCTTTCTCTCTACTTTTGGCTTCTCTAGTTCGAGTTGGAGGAGAGAGCCTACCGACTTGGGTCTTGATTGTCATGATCTTGGCTTCCCAATCCTTCTTTTTCTTTGTTTTGAGTCGCTTGCCCAATATTTTAAAACAAGGCTTTCAACCGGCCTTCTCAGCCCTCACCTTCCCAACCATTATCACAGCTACTTCGCTCAAGATGGCTCAGGGAATCTTGAAACTCCCATTTCTGGATTATCTGGTACTGGCTGAAACCGTTATATGCCTCACTATTTTATTCTTTGTATTAGGCGCTTATCTGAATTGGTTACGAAAAAAGGTCTAGCTAGAAATAGCTAAACCTTATTTTTTATGGTTTGATAACCTCAGCTCCACCCATGTATGGACGAAGTGCTTCTGGAATGGTTACAGAACCATCTTCATTTTGGTAGTTTTCAAGAATAGCAGCCACCGTACGTCCAACTGCAAGTCCAGAACCGTTCAAGGTATGGAGCAATTTCACCTTACCATCTGCTTCATCACGGTAACGGATTTGGGCACGACGGGCTTGGAAATCTTCTGTGTTTGAACAGCTTGAAATTTCACGGTAGGTATTTTGTGCTGGAATCCACACTTCCAAGTCGTAAGTCTTGGCAGCTGAGAAGCCCATATCTCCAGTAGAGAGAGCAACGACACGGTATGGAAGGTTAAGTTTTTGAAGGATATTTTCAGCGTTGGCTGTCATTTTTTCCAATTCTTCGTAAGATTCTTCTGGTTTGGCAAATTTGACCATTTCAACCTTGTGGAATTGGTGCAAACGAATCAAGCCACGAGTATCACGACCAGCAGAACCAGCCTCAGAACGGAATGATGGACTCATAGCAGTGAAGTAGATTGGCAGGTCTTTACCGTCAAGGATTTCATCACGGTAGTAGTTTGTTAGAGGAACCTCAGCTGTAGGAATAAGGACATAATTGCTGTCGCTCAATTCAAAAGTATCTTCCTTAAATTTTGGATATTGACCAGTCCCAAACATAGAGTCGTGGTTAACCATGTAAGGTGTGATGACTTCAGTATAGCCTTCTTTTCCATGTTCATCCAACATAAAGTTGTAGAGAGCACGTTCCAAACGAGCACCGAGACCTTTATAGAAGAGGAAACGAGCGCCTGTTACCTTACCACCGCGTTCCCAGTCAAGGATACCAAGGTCTTCACCAAGATCCCAGTGAGCTTTTGGTTCGAAGTTAAACTCGCGTGGAGTGCCCCAACGGCGAACTTCCACATTGTCGTCTTCGTCAGCCCCAACAGGAACGCTGTCAGCTGGGATATTTGGAAGAGTAGTGGTAAATTCTGTCAATTTAGCATCAATTTCTGCCAATTCGGCATCCAAGGCTTTGACCTCAGCAGATAGAGTTTGCATGGCAGCAATCTTGTCATCTGCATTTTCCTTGTTGCGCTTAGCTTGGGCAATCTCAGCAGAAACTGTGTTGCGTTCTGCTTTGAGAGTTTCAACCTTGACCAAAATATCACGACGTTTAGCATCGATTTCTTTCATCTCATTCAAGATAGCAGCATCTACACCACGTGTAGCCAATTTTTCTGCGACAGCATCAAAGTCTGTACGAATACGTTTGATATCTAACATAAGAACTCCTTTATGAAAAAAGCACACCTGACAAAGCGTTGGAGTGGCAGGGCCACGGTTCCATCCAACTTCACAGGTGTGCACTTGATTGTGTATGTAATTGTTACTAACGGTAGAATTTCACCTATCCCTCCTATCTGCTCGCAGCATCCGCAGACTTTCTGAAAGAAGAAGATAACCTACTTATCCGTTGCTATGATTATACTAAAGTTTCTACTTTTTTGCAAATAGATTTTTAAATTTTTGACCAATGGTCTGAATTAGGGTAGGAAGTTTGACGACCTTGTCATTGCCCAGTTTTTCACGAGCAATTTTGAGAATGGCACCTGAGTCTTTTGAAGCAAAGAGGAATTTTCCTTTGTCTGTAAAGACTTCGAAGTGGCGACTGATTTTCCGCCCAGTGACATTGGCTCCAATCTGGTTGATATGGTCCCAAGGAATCTGGATAAATTGCTCGACATTGACGTTTGGGTAAAATTCTAAGGCCTGATCTCCGACCAGAAATTTCCCAACTTTCCCAGCGATAGAGAGGTAGGAAGTGCCTGTCGTGCTGAGAAGCACTGTTTTGTTAAGTGATTGAGCCATGCTTAGTCTTCCTTACTTTCTCCAAAAAAGGCATTGTAGAGGGCTTTGATTGCTGCTTTCTCTTGGTCTTTATTGACAACAAACATGATAGAAACTTCACTAGAACCTTGAGACATCATCTGGATGTTGATCTTGTTTTCAGATAAAGCGCGTGTCGCAGTAGCAGTGACACCGATATGGCTCTTCATCTTTTCTCCGACAATCATAATGATAGAAAGGTCGTGTTCGATTTCTGCATGGTCTACTTCAGCCTTTTGAACCAACTGACGAAGGATTTCTTCTTCCTTGATAGGAGTTAGTTCGCGAGAACGGAGAATAATTGAAAGATCGTCGATACCTGTTGGCATATGTTCCCAACCGATGTTGAGGTCTTCAAGGATTTGCAGAACCTTGCGACCAAATCCCACCTCACGGTTCATGAGGTATTTAGACATGTTGATGCTGACAAAGCCTGAGTCACCAGCAATTCCCACTACTGGAAATTCATCACTACTGTGTTTTAGAACGATACGAGTACCTGGATGGTCAGGGTTGTTGGTATTTTTGATAACAAGAGGGATTTTTCCACGGTAGGCAGGAAGAAGGGCTTCATCATGAAGGACTGAGAATCCTGCATAGGCCAATTCACGCATTTCACGGTAGGTCAACTCAGGGATTGAGTGTGGTTGGTGGATAATACCAGGGTGGGCTGCAAAGATACCATCAACATCCGTAAAGTTTTCATAGAGGTCAGCCTTAACACCGGCGGCAATGATAGAACCTGTAATATCAGAACCTCCACGTGAGAAAGTACAGATTTGATTTTCCTTGGTAACTCCAAAGAAACCAGGAATGACAAGGACTTCATTTGCATTTGTCAATTCTTCAATCTTGTCATAACTTGATGGAATGATGCGAGCGTGACCAGGTTCACTTGTGACTACAATACCAGCTTCTCTAGGGTGAACATAGCGTGCATCGATACCGTTTTGGTTAAAATAGGCAGCAATCAATTTGGCATTGTTATTTTCACCAGCTGCTAGGAAAGTATCGTAGAGAAATTCATTTTCTTCAATAGGAAGAGTGGCCAAAGCGCGAATGCCTTTTGAAATTTTTTCTAGCACAGCTGGTTTAAGACCTAGTTCACTAACCATAGCAGCATAGCGGTCGATAATCCAGTTTTGGCTCTTGCTAATATCGTTACCAGCAACATAGTCGCGGTAGTATTTAATTAAGGCATCCGTAACCTTAGTATCTTCAGCATTGCGTTTACCAGGCGCAGAAACGACGACAAAACGACGCTCTGGATCGCTTTTAACGATGTTTAAAACTTTTTCTAATTGACCAGCAGAGGCAAGAGAACTACCTCCAAATTTAACAACTTTCATAAGAACTCCTAAAGTAAGTATTTTATACGATTATAGCAGAAAGAAAGGCTTTTTTCAATGAAGAAAATAAGATGCTTTCTAGCCTAAAGCGCGCCTTTCCAATCGGCTGAGACACTTTCAGTCGATTTTTTCTTGCTTTCAAGTTTTAAAAAAGATATACTTTGATAATAAAATGATTTAAACTGCTTATAAAATAAAAAGGAGTCCAGATGGAACACATTATTTATCAGCTTGAAGAGGACTTGGCAATCCTTACCTTGAACCGTCCTGAGGTCGCAAATGGTTTTCATATTCCCATGTGTGAGGAGATTTTAGAAGCCCTGACTCTGGCAGAAGAGGATCCGGCTGTGCATTTTATCTTAATCAATGCCAATGGCAAAGTCTTTTCAGTTGGAGGAGATTTGGTAGAGATGAAGCGGGCAGTGGATGAGGATGATATTCCATCATTGACAAAAATCGCAGAGTTGGTCAATGCTATTTCTTATAAAATCAAGCAAATAGCCAAACCTGTTTTAATGGAAGTTGACGGTGCTGTTGCAGGTGCCGCAGCTAATATGGCTGTTGCGGCAGATTTCTGTTTAGCGACCGATAAGGCTAAATTTATCCAAGCCTTTGTTGGAGTTGGTTTGGCTCCAGATGCAGGAGGGATTCATCTCTTGAGCCGAAGTATCGGTGTGACGCGTGCTACTCAACTAGCCATGACAGGAGAGGCTTTAACCGCAGATAAAGCTCTGGAGTGGGGTCTTGTTTATCGCGTCTGTGAAGCTGACAAATTAGAAAAGACCAGAGAACAGCTTCTTAAAAAATTAAGACGTGGTTCAAGTAATTCCTATGCTGCCATTAAGAAGTTGGTTTGGGAGAGCCAATTTAAAGATTGGCAAGATTATGCTACTTTAGAACTGAACCTTCAAGAATCTCTAGCTCAAACAGAGGATTTTAAAGAAGGAGTTCGAGCTCATTCGGAGAGAAGAAGACCTAAATTTACAGGAAAATAAAAAAATACTTGCATCATTCTTTGAACTTTGATATAATTCTCTTGTCAAATGTTTTGATTGTAAAAGTTTTTTTGAAGAAGGAGGGATATGAAAAATGGACTACCAACGAATCAATGAATATTTAACATCTATATTTAACAATGTCCTTGTGATTGAGGAAGTGAACTTGAGAGGTAGTCGTTTCAAGGATATCTCCATCAAAGAAATGCATACGATTGATGTCATTGGTAAGGCTCCAGATGTGACGCCAAGTCAAGTGTCAAAAGAGTTGATGGTGACTCTTGGGACAGTTACGACTAGTTTGAATAATCTCGAACGCAAGGGTTATATTGAACGCATTCGCTCAGAGCAGGATCGTCGTGTGGTGCATCTACATTTGACAAAGAAAGGTCGCTTGGTTCATAGGCTGCATAAACGCTTCCACAAGGCCATGGTTGAAAAAATCATTGATGGTATGAGTAAGGAAGAAATTGATGTTATGAGCAAAGGTTTGACCAATCTTTATCAATTTTTGGAGGATTTGAAATAATGGCTTTTGCAAAAATAAGCCAGGTTGCTCATTATGTACCAGAGCAAGTGGTTACAAATCACGACTTGGCTCAGATTATGGATACCAATGATGAGTGGATTTCAAGTCGGACGGGAATACGACAAAGGCATATTTCAAGAACAGAATCTACTAGTGATTTGGCTACAGAGGTTGCTAAGAAACTGATGGAAAAAGCTGGAATCACAGGAGAGGATTTGGATTTTATCATCCTAGCCACTATCACTCCAGATTCGATGATGCCCTCTACAGCTGCTCGTGTTCAAGCTAATATTGGTGCTAATAAGGCCTTTGCTTTTGACCTAACCGCGGCTTGCAGTGGATTTGTATTTGCCTTGTCAACTGCTGAAAAGTTTATCGCTTCCGGTCGCTTTCAAAAAGGCTTGGTGATTGGTAGTGAAACCCTCTCTAAGGCAGTCGATTGGTCAGATCGATCAACAGCTGTTTTGTTTGGAGATGGTGCTGGTGGCGTCTTGTTAGAAGCTAGCGAGAAAGAGCATTTCTTAGCTGAGAGTCTCAATAGCGATGGAAGTCGCAGCGAGTGTCTGACCTACGGACACTCAGCCCTGCATTCTCCATTTTCAGATAAAGAAAATGCAGATTCATTTTTGAAGATGGATGGACGCGCAGTCTTTGATTTTGCCATTCGGGATGTAGCCAAGTCTATCAAGCAGATTATTGATGAATCTCCTATAGAGGCGACAGACTTGGATTATCTGCTACTTCATCAGGCTAATATCCGTATTTTGGATAAGATGGCTAAAAAAATTGGTGTCGACCGAGATAAACTTCCAGCCAATATGATGGAATATGGCAATACCAGTGCAGCCAGTATCCCGATTTTACTTTCAGAGTGTGTGGAACAAGGTCTTATCCATTTAGATGGTAGCCAGACTGTTCTGCTATCAGGCTTCGGTGGAGGCTTGACCTGGGGCACACTCATTCTTACAATTTAGGTAATCATGTGGTGAACACATTGTTATAAAAAACTATTTATTTTAAAGGAGTCCTATCATGGCAGTATTTGAAAAAGTACAAGAAATTATCGTTGAAGAACTTGGAAAAGACGCATCAGAAGTAACACTTGAATCAACTTTTGATGATTTGGACGCAGATTCATTGGACTTGTTCCAAGTAATCTCAGAAATCGAAGATGCTTTTGATATCCAAATCGAAGCAGAAGATGACTTGAAAACAGTTGGTGACTTGGTTGCCTACGTTGAAGAGCAAACAAAATAAGCAGAATATGAATAGAAGGAGTAGGGAAACCCGCTCCCTCTTGTTTAGGCAATAGTTTGATTGTCAAATTATGACGATATCGAACTATTACGTAAGCAAGAAACGATGGAGGCACTATGAAAACACGTATTACAGAATTATTGAACATTGATTATCCTATTTTCCAAGGAGGAATGGCTTGGGTTGCTGATGGTGATTTGGCAGGGGCTGTTTCTAAGGCTGGAGGACTAGGCATTATCGGAGGGGGAAATGCCCCTAAAGAAGTTGTTAAGGCAAATATTGATAAAATCAAATCACTGACTGATAAACCCTTTGGTGTCAACATCATGCTCTTGTCTCCCTTTGTGGAAGATATTGTAGATCTCGTCATCGAGGAAGGGGTTAAGGTAGTGACAACAGGTGCAGGAAATCCTGGTAAATACATGGAACGCTTCCACGAAGCAGGGATTACAGTTATTCCTGTTGTACCAAGTGTTGCCCTAGCTAAACGCATGGAAAAAATCGGTGCGGACGCTGTTATTGCAGAAGGAATGGAGGCCGGGGGGCATATCGGTAAATTAACAACCATGACCTTGGTGCGCCAGGTTGCTGCTGCTGTATCTATTCCTGTTATTGCTGCAGGAGGAATTGCGGATGGTGAAGGTGCTGCGGCTGGCTTTATGCTAGGTGCAGAGGCAGTTCAGGTTGGAACGCGTTTTGTCGTTGCAAAAGAGTCCAATGCCCATCCAAATTATAAGGCCAAGATTTTAAAAGCTAGAGATATTGATACTACGATTTCAGCCCAACACTTTGGACATGCTGTTCGAGCTATTAAAAACCAGTTGACTCGTGATTTTGAAAAAGCTGAAAAAGATGCCTTTAAACAAGAAAATCCAGATTTGGAAATTTTTGAACAAATGGGAGCAGGTGCCCTAGCCAAAGCAGTTGTTCACGGAGATGTGGATGGCGGATCTGTCATGGCAGGTCAGATTGCAGGGCTTGTTTCCAAAGAAGAAACCGTTGAAGAAATCCTAAAAGATTTGTACTATGGAGCAGCTAAGAAAATTCAAGAAGAAGCCTCTCGTTGGGCAGGAGTTGTAAGAAATGACTAAAACAGCCTTTTTATTTGCTGGTCAAGGTGCCCAGTATCTAGGGATGGGACGGGATCTCTATGATCAGTATCCGATTGTCCAAGAAACGATTGATCAAGCTAGTCAGGTACTCGGTTATGATTTGCGTCATCTCATTGATACGGAAGAAGAAAAACTCAATCAGACTCGCTATACGCAACCTGCCATTCTAGCGACTTCGGTTGCTATCTACCGTTTATTGCAAGAAAAGGGCTATCAGCCGGATATGGTTGCTGGTTTGTCTCTTGGAGAATATTCTGCCTTGGTGGCCAGTGGCACCTTAGATTTTGAAGATGCGGTAGCCTTGGTCGCTAAGCGTGGCGCCTATATGGAAGAAGCGGCCCCTGCTGGTTTTGGCAAGATGGTGGCTGTTCTCAATACGCCAGTAGAGGTCATTGAAGAAGCCTGTCAAAAAGCTTCTGAACTTGGAGTGGTTACCCCAGCAAACTATAATACACCTGTACAAATCGTGATTGGTGGAGAAGTGACTGCAGTTGATCGAGCTGTTGAACTCTTGCAGGAAGCAGGTGCCAAACGCTTGATTCCTCTCAAGGTTTCAGGGCCTTTTCATACCGCTCTCCTTGAGTCTGCTAGCCAAAAACTAGCTGAAACTCTAGCTCAAGTAAGTTTTTCAGATTTTACTTGTCCCCTAGTTGGTAATACAGAAGCTACGGTCATGAAAAAAGAAGACATTGCTCAACTTTTGACGCGTCAGGTCAAGGAGCCAGTTCGTTTTTATGAGAGTATTGCAGTTATGCAAGAAGCAGGTGTAACCAACTTTATCGAGATTGGACCGGGGAAAGTTTTGTCAGGCTTTGTCAAAAAAATTGATAAGACGGTTAAACTAGCCAATGTTGAAGATCAGGCTAGTTTGGAAGCCTTGCTAGAAAACAAGTAATCCCTTCTCCCATAAATACAGGAGGAAACAGGAGAAAAGAATGCAACTAAAAAATAAAAATATCTTTGTTACAGGTTCGAGTCGTGGAATTGGTCTTGCCATTGCCCACAAGTTTGCTCAAGCAGGAGCCAACATTGTCTTAAACAGCCGTGGGGCAATTTCAGAGGACTTGCTAGCCGAGTTTGCAGACTATGGTGTCAAGGTAGTTCCCATTTCAGGAGACGTGTCGGATTTTGCAGACGCTAAGCGTATGGTTGAGCAAGCTATTGCAGAGCTGGGTTCAGTAGATGTTTTGGTTAACAATGCAGGGATTACCCAAGATACCCTTATGCTCAAGATGACAGAAGCGGATTTTGAAAAAGTACTTAAAGTGAATCTGACTGGCGCCTTTAACATGACACAATCAGTCTTGAAACCGATGATGAAAGCCAGAGAAGGTGCTATCATTAATATGTCTAGTGTTGTTGGTTTGATGGGAAATATCGGTCAAGCTAACTATGCAGCTTCTAAGGCTGGTTTGATTGGTTTTACCAAGTCTGTGGCTCGTGAAGTGGCCAATCGCAATATCAGGGTTAATGCTATTGCACCGGGAATGATTGAGTCCGATATGACAGCTGTTCTATCAGACAAGGTAAAAGATGCCATGCTGGCGCAAATTCCTATGAAAGAATTTGGGCAGGCAGAGCAGGTTGCAGATTTAACAGTATTTTTAGCAGGCCAAGATTATCTAACTGGTCAAGTGGTTGCCATTGATGGTGGCTTAAGTATGTAGCAGAAGCTAGAGGTAAAAAAGATGAAACTAAATCGCGTAGTAGTAACAGGTTATGGAGTAACATCTCCAATCGGAAATACACCAGAAGAATTTTGGAATAGTTTGACAACTGGAAAAATCGGAATTGGTCCAATTACGAAATTTGATCATAGTGACTTTGATGTGCATAATGCAGCAGAAATCCAAGATTTTCCTTTTGATAAATACTTTGTTAAGAAAGATACCAATCGTTTCGATAACTACTCTTTGTATGCCTTGTATGCGGCTCAAGAAGCTGTCAATCATGCAGGTCTTGATGTGGAGGCCCTTGATAAAGATCGTTTTGGTGTTATCGTGGCCTCTGGTATTGGTGGAATCAAAGAAATCGAAGATCAAGTGCTTCGCCTAAATGACAAAGGACCAAAACGTGTGAAACCATTGACCCTTCCAAAAGCCTTGCCAAATATGGCTTCAGGAAATGTTGCTATGCGTTTTGGAGCAAATGGTGTTTGTAAATCCATCAATACTGCCTGCGCTTCATCAAATGACGCGATTGGAGATGCCTTCCGCTCGATTAAGTTTGGTTTCCAAGATGTTATGTTGGTAGGTGGTTCAGAAGCATCTATTACACCTTTTGCTATTGCTGGTTTCCAAGCCCTAACTGCTCTCTCTACTACAGAGGATCCTACTCGTGCTTCTATTCCATTTGATAAGGATCGCAATGGGTTTGTTATGGGTGAAGGTTCAGGGATGTTGGTTCTTGAAAGCCTTGAACACGCTGAAAAACGTGGGGCTACTATCCTTGCTGAAGTGGTTGGTTACGGAAATACCTGTGATGCCTACCATATGACTTCTCCACATCCAGAAGGTCAGGGAGCTATCAAGGCCATCAAACTAGCCTTGGAAGAAGCTGAGATTTCTCCAGAGCAAGTAGCCTATGTCAATGCTCACGGAACGTCAACTCCTGCTAATGAAAAAGGAGAAAGTGGTGCGATCGTAGCTGTTCTTGGTAAGGAAGTACCTGTATCATCAACTAAGTCTTTCACAGGACATTTGCTGGGTGCTGCAGGCGCGGTAGAAGCTATCGTCACAATCGAGGCTATGCGTCATAACTTTGTACCAATGACAGCTGGCACAAGCGAAGTATCAGATTATATCGAAGCCAATGTCGTTTATGGACAAGGCTTGGAGCAAGAAATTCCATACGCTATTTCAAATACCTTTGGTTTTGGTGGCCACAATGCAGTTCTTGCTTTCAAACGTTGGGAGAATAAATAAGTATGAATTTAAACGATATTAAAGACTTGATGGCCCAATTTGACCAGTCAAGTTTGAGAGAATTTTCTTATAAAAATGGGATGGATGAGTTGCAGTTTAGCAAGAATGAAGCTAGACTTGTATCTGAAGCTGTAGCTCAAGTTGCTCCAGCACCTGTTCTAGCAACACCAAGTCCAGTAGCTCCTACACCTGCTCCAGCAGAGACTGTAACAGAAGAGGTTCCAGCTCCAGCTGAAGTAAATGTGGCTGCTGAGGGAGATCTTGTAGAGAGCCCACTTGTTGGGGTGGCTTACTTGGCTGCTGGCCCAGATAAACCTGCCTTCGTTACAGTTGGTGATAGTGTCAAAAAAGGTCAAACATTGGTCATCATCGAAGCCATGAAAGTTATGAATGAAATTCCTGCACCTAAGGATGGTGTGGTAACAGAAATTCTCGTTTCTAACGAAGAAATGGTTGAGTTTGGTAAAGGATTGGTACGTATCAAATGATCGATATTCAAGGAATCAAAGAAGCCCTTCCCCACCGTTATCCTATGCTACTAGTGGATCGTGTCTTGGAAGTGAGCGAGGATACCATTGTTGCTATCAAAAATGTGACCATCAATGAGCCCTTCTTTAACGGCCATTTTCCTCAATACCCAGTTATGCCAGGTGTTCTGATCATGGAAGCCTTGGCGCAAACAGCTGGTGTCTTGGAGTTGTCAAAACCTGAAAATAAAGGAAAACTGGTCTTTTATGCTGGTATGGACAAGGTTAAATTCAAGAAGCAAGTTGTACCAGGCGACCAATTGCTTATGACAGCGACTTTTGTAAAACGTCGTGGGACCATTGCCGTGGTTGAAGCAAAGGCTGAAGTGGATGGCAAGCTTGCAGCTAGTGGTACTCTTACCTTTGCAATAGGGAACTAAGGAGGTTCTCCATGTTTCGAAAAATTTTAATTGCCAATCGTGGTGAAATTGCGGTTCGGATTATCCGTGCGGCGCGTGAATTGGGCATTGCGACCGTAGCAGTCTATTCAACTGCTGATAAGGAAGCCCTTCATACGCTTTTGGCAGATGAAGCAGTTTGTATCGGTCCTGGCAAGCCAACAGAGTCTTATCTCAATATCAATGCGGTTCTATCAGCTGCAGTCTTGACTGAGGCAGAAGCCATTCACCCCGGTTTTGGATTTCTCAGTGAAAATTCCAAATTTGCAACCATGTGTGAAGAGGTGGGAATCAAGTTTATCGGTCCATCTGGCCATGTTATGGATATGATGGGGGATAAGATCAATGCGCGTGCTCAGATGATCAAAGCAGGCGTGCCTGTTATACCAGGTTCAGATGGAGAAGTGCATAACTCTGAAGAAGCTTTGATTGTTGCTGAAAAAATTGGCTATCCTGTTATGCTCAAGGCTTCAGCAGGTGGAGGTGGTAAAGGGATTCGTAAGGTTGAAAAACCAGAAGACCTCGTTTCAGCCTTTGAAACTGCCTCTAGTGAAGCCAAGGCCAATTATGGCAATGGTGCCATGTACATAGAACGAGTTATCTATCCAGCTCGTCACATCGAGGTTCAAATCCTAGGAGATGAACATGGGAATGTGATTCACTTGGGGGAACGGGATTGTTCTCTTCAACGGAATAACCAAAAGGTTTTGGAAGAAAGTCCTTCGATTGCAATTGGCAAAACGCTACGCAATGAAATTGGTGCTGCGGCTGTTCGAGCTGCGGAGTCTGTTGGTTATGAGAATGCAGGGACCATTGAATTTCTTCTTGATGAAGCCAGTGGAAACTTCTATTTCATGGAAATGAATACACGTGTTCAGGTAGAGCATCCAGTAACAGAGTTTGTTTCAGGTGTGGATATCGTTAAGGAACAGATTCGCATTGCGGCAGGTCAGCCTTTGTCTGTTAAGCAAGAAGATATTGTCCTACGCGGTCATGCCATCGAGTGTCGTATCAATGCAGAAAATCCAGCCTTCAACTTTGCTCCAAGTCCAGGTAAGATTACCAATCTCTATCTGCCAAGTGGAGGAGTTGGCCTGCGCGTGGATTCAGCAGTTTATCCAGGTTATACCATTCCACCTTATTATGATAGTATGATTGCTAAAATCATCGTTCACGGTGAAAATCGTTTTGATGCCTTGATGAAAATGCAACGTGCCCTCTATGAATTAGAGATAGAAGGAGTGCAGACCAACGCAGATTTCCAGCTTGACCTCATTTCAGATCGCAATGTCATTGCTGGAGATTATGATACTTCCTTCTTGATGGAAACCTTCTTACCCAAGTATCAAGAAAAAGAATAAAATGACTTCAAGAGTTTAAACCGAAAAGGGGAATCAATGGCTCTATTTAGTAAAAAAGATAAGTATATTCGAATCAATCCCAATCGTTCGGTTAGGGAAAAACCTCAAGCTAAGCCAGAGGTTCCAGATGAATTATTTTCCCAGTGTCCGGGTTGTAAGCATACCATTTATCAGAAAGATCTGGGAAGTGAGCGTATCTGTCCGCACTGTAGCTATACCTTTCGTATTTCTGCCCAAGAACGCTTGGCTTTGACGATTGATATGGGAACCTTCAAGGAATTGTTTACAGGGATTGAAAGCAAGGATCCCTTGCATTTCCCTGGTTATCAAAAGAAACTGGCAACCATGCGAGAAAAAACAGGGCTGGATGAAGCTGTTGTGACAGGAACTGCTCTTATTAAAGGTCAGACTGTGGCTCTTGGTATTATGGATTCCAACTTTATCATGGCTTCTATGGGTACGGTTGTAGGGGAAAAAATCACTCGCTTATTTGAGTATGCGACTGTCGAACAATTGCCAGTTGTTCTCTTCACAGCCTCTGGTGGAGCCCGTATGCAGGAAGGAATCATGAGTCTCATGCAGATGGCCAAGATTTCTGCGGCGGTTAAACGCCATTCAAATGCTGGTCTCTTTTACCTGACCATTTTAACAGATCCAACGACAGGTGGTGTAACAGCTTCCTTCGCTATGGAAGGCGATATTATTCTAGCTGAACCACAGAGCTTGGTTGGTTTTGCTGGGCGTCGTGTCATTGAAAATACGGTTCGTGAAAGCTTACCTGAGGATTTCCAAAAGGCAGAATTCCTATTGGAACATGGCTTTGTGGATGCTATTGTCAAAAGAAGAGACTTACCAGATACGATTGCTAGCCTAGTCAGATTGCATGGAGGGAGTCCTAGATGAATATTGCAAAAATAGTCAGAGAAGCGCGTGAACAGAGTCGCTTGACAACCTTGGATTTTGCGACAGGAATTTTTGATGAATTTATCCAGTTACATGGTGACCGTTCTTTTCGAGATGATGGTGCAGTTGTTGGTGGTATTGGCTGGCTTGGAGACCAAGCTGTAACAGTGGTTGGTATCCAAAAAGGCAAGAGCTTACAAGATAACCTCAAGCGGAATTTTGGTCAACCGCATCCAGAAGGCTACCGCAAGGCCCTACGGTTGATGAAACAGGCTGAAAAATTTGGCCGTCCAGTTGTGACCTTTATCAATACAGCAGGTGCCTATCCTGGTGTCGGAGCGGAAGAACGTGGTCAAGGGGAAGCTATCGCTCGCAATCTCATGGAAATGAGTGACCTGAAAGTTCCGATTATTGCTATCATTATTGGTGAAGGTGGTTCAGGTGGGGCTCTGGCTCTAGCAGTCGCGGACCGTGTCTGGATGCTGGAAAATTCTATCTATGCCATTCTCAGTCCAGAAGGATTTGCTTCCATTCTATGGAAGGATGGCAGTCGTGCCATGGAAGCAGCAGAATTGATGAAAATCACCTCACATGAACTGTTAGAAATGGACGTGGTGGATAAGGTGATTTCTGAAGCAGGACTTTCTAGCAAAGAACTAATTAAGAATGTCAAAAAAGAACTCCAAGCTAAGCTAGCTTTACTTTCACAAAAACCGTTAGAAGAGTTGCTGGAAGAGCGTTATCAACGATTTAGAAAATACTAATATAAAAACTAGAACTGGTAGTCAGTTCTAGTTTTTATGTGCTTCTTATACTCAATGAAAATCAAAGAGCAAACTAGGAAACTAGCCGCAGGCTGCTCAAAACACCGTTTTGAGGTTGTGGATAGAACTGACGAAGTCAGCTCAAAACACTGTTTTGAGGTTGTAGATAGAACTGACGAAGTCAGTAACATCTATACGACAATCTGACGTTGACGCGGTTTGAAGAGATTTTCGAAGAGTATTACTCTGTGCAGAGGGGAAAGTCAAAAAGTGCTTGGAAGACCAAACACCTTTTCGATTATTCCTTTTCTTCAGTTACAAATTGACTAAGCAGTCCGTTGATAAAGCGGGCTGATTTTTGATCTGAAAAATTCTTAGCGAGTTCAATAGCTTCATTGACTGCTACCAGCTGAGGTGTATCAAATGATGTGATTTCAAAGATTCCTAAGCGTAGTAAGTTTTTTTCGACCAAGGTCAATCGTTCAACTGTCCAGCCTGATTTGAGGTGCTGGTTGATTTGTTTATCCAACTCGTCTTTTTGAGCTTGAACGCCAGAGACCAAGTTCAGAAGAAAGGCAGGGATTTGCATATCTGCATCTTCACGGTCATGCGTGTAGGCAAAGTGACAAGCTGTTTCCATATCTGTTCCGAATTCAAGGCTCATAAGAGCTTGAAAAGCGCATTTACGAAGTTCACGTCTGGATTCTAATAGTGGACTAGTCATTGAGGAAGTCCTCGTCAAACAGATCTTTCAACTCAGGTTTTGGTGTTTTGTCTGGAACGATTCCCGAAACGTGAATATTGACAACAGCAAGTTCCACATCAGCCATATTACGAACAGCGTCCTTAACAGCTTTTTGGATAGCCATAGCAACTTTAGGTACTTTCACACCGTACTCAAGGTAGAGATAGATGTCAGCAGTTAGCTCTTCGTTGCTTTCTTTTAAGTAGACGCCACGACCAAGAGAGAGTTTTGATAGGGTATCAGATACGGATTTATTTGAAAATGAGTGGACACCATCAACTTTAGCAGTTGCGATGGCAATGATTTTTTCAAGTACACGTGGAGCGATAACGATTTCGCCAAATTGTTCTTCAATTCCCATAGAATGACCTCTTTCTAGAGATTAGGCACGAGAAACGTAAGTTCCTTCTGCAGTGTTGATGATCAATTTTTGTCCAGCTTCGATGAAGTCAGGAACGTTGACAACAAGTCCAGTTTCCATAGTTGCTGGTTTACCAGAACCTGTAACAGTAGCACCTTTGATAGATGGTTGTGTTTCAGCGACTGTCAATTCAACAGTAGTTGGTACAGTGACACCGATTACTTCAGTTCCGTAGAATTGGATTTTCACATCAGAGTTTTCAAGGATGTAAAGCAATTCATTTTCAACGTTTACGACTGGAATTTCGTATTGGTCGTAAGTTTCAGTGTTCATGAAGTAGGCAGTTTCATCCATTTTGTACAAGTATTGAGCTGGAACAGTTTCGATAATAGCTTGTTCGAATTTTTCTTCTGGACGGTAGCTTGTGTCAAATGTAGAGCCAGTACGGACATCACGCAATTTCATACGCATGATTGTGTTTCCTTTACCTGGTTTGTGGTGGCTAGCTTCCAAAACGCGGATCAATTTTCCGTCTGCAGTTTCAAATGTCATACCAGCTTTCAATTTGCTTGCTTCAATCATGTTTTTACCTCTTTAATAAATATTATTACTCTTCATTTTACCATAAAATCTTCTGGAAATAAAGCCAAAATAGTTATTGGGATTTAGTAGGTGCGAAAAAACCAACCTCAGGGCTGGTTTTTACATATTACTCTTCTTTCAACTTCGCCAATTCTTGGGCAAGGAGTTTAAGGGCGACTTGTGGGTTGGCTTGGCCTTTGGTTGCTTTCATAAGGAAACCTGTGAAGGCCTTGTCTGCGTTGCGTTTGCCTGACTTGAAGTCGGCAACGGCAGCTTCGTTATCCGCAAAGACTTGGTGGATAATTGGAATGAGGATATCTGGATCTGAGATTTGAACCATACCTGCTTTTTCCACGTATTCACGCGCTCCACCACCATTTTTAGCTAGGTGGACAAAGACTTTCTTGGCAATCTTAGAAGAGATAGTACCGTCTTCGATGATGGCAATCATTTCAACCAAGTTTTCTGGAGTCAATTCGATTTGTTCTAGTGTCTTGCTTTCAGCGTTCAAGAACTGAGCGACTTCGCCTTGGAGCCAGTTAGAGACTTGTTTAGCATCGCCACCGAGGGCAACAGCTTTCTCAAAGAAGTCAGAAGTGACTTTGTTTGCAGTCAACTGGCTAGCATCGTAGTCTGACAAGCCAAGGTCAGAGACGTAGCGAGCACGGCGTTCTTTTGGAAACTCTGGCAACTCAGTCCGCATTTCCTCAATCCACTCGTCTGAGATTTCAAAGAGGGGTAGGTCTGGTTCTGGGAAGTAGCGGTAGTCTGCAGCACCTTCCTTGACACGCATGAGGATAGTTGCCTTGTTAGCCTCATCGTAACGGCGTGTTTCTTGGCGGATTTGACCGCCTGATCGAAGGATTTCAGCTTGACGTTGGACTTCGTATTCAAGACCCTTGCGAACGTTTGAGAAGGAGTTGAGGTTTTTCAACTCAGTCTTGGTACCGAATTTCTCTTGACCATAAGGACGAAGAGAGATATTGGCATCCACACGCATAGAACCTTCTTCCATCTTAACGTCAGAAATGCCAGCATACTGGATAACTTCCTTGAGGGCTGTTAGATAAGCGTAAGCTTCTTCGGGCGAACGCATGTCTGCTTCAGATACAATCTCAATCAATGGCACCCCTTGGCGATTGAGGTCAACATAAGAGTAGCCATCTGTACCGTGGGTGTTTTTACCAGCGTCTTCTTCCAAATGGGCGCGTTCGATACCGATTTTCTTAGTTGTACCGTCTTCTAGCTCGACTTCGATCCATCCATTGTAACCAATTGGCTCATCAAATTGAGAAATTTGGTAGGCTTTAGGATTATCAGGGTAGAAGTAGTTCTTGCGGTCAAAGTGCATGTGCTTGTGGATGTCCATGTTGAGGGCAAGAGCAGCCTTGATACCGGCATCGACAACCCCTTTATTGAGTACTGGCAGAACACCTGGGAAAGACCAGTCAATCACGTTAGTATTGGCATTTTGGTCATTTCCGAAGTGGGCAGAAGTAGGTGAGAAGATTTTTGAATTGGTGTTGAGCTCTACGTGGACTTCAAGTCCAATGACTGTTTCAAAGTTCATTAGTTGTCACCTCCAAAAATCACAGGTTGTTGTTTGTGGTAGTCTGTTGTTGCCTCAAAAGCAGCAGCAGCTTGGTAAATGGTTTCCTCAGAATACTTAGGACCGATCAATTGTAGACCGACAGGTAGACCTTGAGAGAATCCAGCAGGAATCGAAATTCCTGGTAGACCAGCTAAGTTGACTGGAATGGTCAAAAGGTCAGCTAAGTACATGGCAACTGGGTTGTGGTTGAGTGAGTCCAAATCATAGGCAACACTTGGTGCAGTTGGGCCCAAAATCAAGTCGTAATCCGCAAAGACGTTTTCAAAATCTTGGATGATGAGGGTACGGACCTGACCAGCCTTTTTATAGTAAGCATCATAGTAACCTGATGAAAGGCTGAAAGTACCTAGCATGATACGGCGTTTCACTTCTTCACCGAAACCTTGGCTACGGCTGTTTACATAGATTTCATCAAGGTTGCTTGCATCCTCTGCGCGGTAGCCGTAACGGATACCATCAAAACGTTGCAAGTTTGATGAAGCTTCAGATGAAGCGATGATGTAGTAAACTGCCACACCGTATTTAGAGTGAGGAAGGCTGACTTCTTCGACGATAGCGCCAAGTTTTTCAAAGTGCTTAGCAGCATTTAGAATAGTTTCCTTAACCTCTGGGTCAATCCCTTCACCAAGATATTCTTTAGGTAAAGCAATTTTCATACCCTTGATGTCTTGGCCGATTTTTGAAGTAAAGTCGGCAATGCGGACAGGGGCAGAAGTAGAATCTTTGGCATCTTCGCTGGCAATAGCGTTGAGCAAGAGAGCATTTTCTTTAACAGTAGGAGCAAAAGGTCCAATCTGGTCTAATGAACTACCAAAGGCAATGAGACCGAAACGTGAAACTGTTCCGTAGGTTGGTTTGAGACCAACGATCCCGTTGAAGGCAGCAGGTTGGCGGATAGAACCACCCGTATCAGAACCAAGTGACAAGCGGACTTGTCCTGAGGCTACAGCTGCAGCAGAACCACTTGATGATCCACCAGGAACCTTGCTGTGGTCCCAAGCGTTTTTAGTCGCACCATAGTGTGAAGTTTCACCTGAACCACCCATGGCAAATTCGTCCATGTTGGTCTTTCCGACGACAATCATGCCTTTAGTTTTTGCATTAGCAACTGCAGTTGCATCAAAGATAGGCTCGTAGTTGTAGAGCATTTTTGAGGCAGCAGTTGTGAGAATACCGTCAGTAGAGATATTATCTTTAACTGCAAGTGGAATTCCTGAGAGGACATTATCAGCATCAATTCCAGCTTCATCAATAGCCTTAGCTTGAGCAAGAGCCTGCTCCTCAGCGATGGTAACAAAAGCGTTGATAGTTGTCTCTCGAGACTTGATATCTTCAAGCGTAGCTTGTGTCAATTCTGTTGCAGAAATTTCCTTAGAGACAAGGAGATTGTGCAAGTCTTCAATGGTTTTATTGTTGAAAGTCATTAGGCATCTCCTCCATCGTCTAGGATAGCTGGTACCTTGATATAGTAATTGTCTTTTTCAGGTACGTTTTTAAACAAGCGATCGCGGTCTGTTCCTTCTTCGGCCACATCAGGGCGGAGTACAGTCTTGCGGTCAGCCATGGTTGTAGTAGGTGCGACACCAGTTGTGTCAACTTCGCCCAGCAATTCAACCATGTCAACAATCTTAGACAAGGTAGTCGCAAAGGCAGCAGTTTCTTCTTCGGAGAATCTTAATTTTGAAAGATTGGCAACGTGTGTTACCTCTTCTTGCGTAATTTTCATCTTGCATCCTTTCGTGAAATGATGATTTTTAGTCTGTTCTATTTTACCATATTTTCCTATAAATAAGGGAGGGGGAAGTGAAAAGAAATAGAAATTGAAAAAAATGCTAAAATCCGATATAATGGAGTGTTGAAAGGAATGGTAAAATCCAATGTAAAAATCATTCTGAGCTATCGAAACAAGAAAAATAGAGAATCTAAAGAAAGAGAACTTATGAATATTCAAGAAGAAATTAAGAAACGCCGTACCTTTGCCATCATCTCCCACCCTGACGCGGGGAAAACAACCATTACTGAGCAGTTGCTCTACTTTGGGGGTGAGATTCGTGAGGCTGGTACGGTAAAAGGAAAGAAAACAGGGACTTTTGCCAAGTCTGACTGGATGGATATCGAGAAGCAACGTGGGATTTCGGTTACTTCATCTGTTATGCAATTTGACTACGATGGCAAGCGCGTCAATATCCTCGACACGCCAGGGCATGAGGACTTCTCAGAAGATACCTATCGTACCTTGATGGCGGTGGATGCAGCGGTCATGGTCGTGGACTCTGCTAAGGGTATCGAGGCGCAAACAAAGAAATTGTTTGAAGTTGTTAAACATCGTGGTATTCCAGTCTTTACCTTTATGAACAAGCTGGACCGTGACGGTCGTGAGCCTTTGGATCTCTTGCAAGAATTAGAAGAAATCTTGGGTATTGCGAGCTATCCGATGAACTGGCCAATCGGGATGGGGAAAGCTTTTGAAGGCTTGTATGACCTCTATAACCAACGCTTGGAGCTCTATAAAGGGGATGAACGTTTTGCTAGTCTTGAAGATGGCAACAAGCTTTTTGGTAGCAATCCTTTCTACGAGCAAGTCAAGGATGATATTGAACTTTTAAATGAAGCTGGGAATGAGTTTTCAGAGGAAGCTATCCTTGCTGGAGAATTGACGCCAGTCTTCTTCGGTTCAGCCCTTACTAACTTTGGTGTGCAGACCTTCCTTGAGACTTTCCTTAAGTTTGCTCCAGAACCACATGGTCACAAGAAAACAGACGGAGAAATTGTGGATCCTTATGACAAGGATTTCTCAGGATTTGTCTTTAAAATCCAAGCCAACATGGACCCTCGTCACCGTGACCGCATTGCCTTTGTCCGTATCGTATCAGGCGAATTTGAGCGCGGTATGAGTGTCAACCTGCCTCGTACTGGTAAGGGTGCTAAACTGTCGAATGTCACTCAGTTTATGGCGGAAAGTCGTGAGAATGTGACCAATGCCGTAGCAGGTGATATTATCGGGGTTTACGATACAGGCACTTATCAGGTTGGTGACACTTTGACGGTTGGGAAAAACAAGTTTGAATTTGAACCGCTGCCAACCTTTACCCCTGAAATTTTCATGAAAGTTTCTGCTAAGAATGTCATGAAGCAAAAATCCTTCCACAAAGGGATTGAGCAATTGGTGCAAGAGGGTGCTGTTCAGCTCTATAAGAATTACCAAACAGGCGAGTACATGCTGGGAGCTGTTGGGCAACTCCAGTTTGAAGTGTTTAAACACCGTATGGAAGGCGAATACAATGCGGAAGTGGTCATGAGCCCAATGGGTAAAAAGACCGTTCGCTGGATCAAGCCTGAGGACTTGGATGAACGGATGTCATCAAGCCGCAATATCTTGGCCAAAGACCGCTTTGACCAACCAGTCTTCCTCTTTGAAAATGATTTTGCCCTTCGCTGGTTTGCGGACAAGTATCCAGATGTAGAGTTGGAGGAAAAAATGTAAATCGTTACAAATGACTAGCAACATAAAGTTGCTGTCATTTGACGGTAACCGCTATGGCGGCTTACCTAAACGCTTCACTAGGAAAAATCCACGAATGGTATCGATTCGTGGACTTTTCCGTCGTAATGGGAAGGAAGCGAACTAGCTAACTGCCTCACTAACTGAGTTTTACAAATGGAATCGATTTGCAAAACTCCGTGTCGTAATGTGAAAATCGTAAACCGTAATGGGACTTCATCTAAAATCTCCACTGGTATGGTTTTACGAACGAATGGGCGAAAATAATGCTTACGTAGAAACATATGATGGGAATAAAAAGAAATGAGATAAAGAGTGAAAGAAGAGAAAAAAGCGATTGTCTTAGGCGCAGGTAATGCTCAGTATGAATAAAGTTGAAACAACAATAAAGTCCCTGTGTATTCGTTATGATAATCGGAAGTTTTATATTTTTAATGATGATCTTCCGATTGACAGTAGTATTCTGAAAGATTATCGTTTACCCTTTGAGGGACTTTCTTACGCTACCTTCTTTAGGTATTTTATTCCTAAGTATGTAAGTGAGGTTCGTGTACTGTATTTAGACTCGGATATTATCGTAAGAAAACCGATAGATGAGCTGTGGTACTTAGACGTTACAGGCATCTCCTTAGTAGCAGTTAGAGATGATTTTTATACACCTATTTTCAATGCTGGTTTTTTGTTAATCAACAATGACATGTGAAGAGCAGAAAATGTCACGTAAAATCTGATTTAAGACACAAATAAAAAATCTTCCAATTCTCTGTTTCCGTGTTTGAAGGCTTCTTTTCCTTTCTGTTGATAGACTAGTAGCAGATGATTGATTTGTCTTTCAGAAAGATTCAGTTCGACACAGGCTCGATTCTTTGTTTTTTTCTTGGGCAATAGCTTTTATCACAAGATATTTTTTCGTTTCATTCATATTCAGTTGTATCTTTTTCATATGACTATTCTACCAAATGGGACATTTTTACGTTCGATTTACTAAAGACATTATCGCATTCGAATCACATTAAATAAAAAAATCTTCCAATTCTCTTGCAAAAATGAAGAAAGTGTGATAACATAGTACGGTATGTGGTGCTAGCACATCCGCTATATTAGATCTAATAGGAGGAAAACACAATGGCTAAAGTATGTTACTTTACAGGTCGTAAGACTGTATCAGGAAACAACCGTTCACACGCGATGAACCAAACAAAACGTGCCGTAAAACCAAACCTTCAAAAAGTTACTGTTCTTATCGATGGTAAACCTAAAAAAGTTTGGGCTTCAGCTCGTGCTTTGAAATCAGGTAAAGTTGAACGCGTTTAATAATAAAAGCAAGGAGACCTCAGGGTCTTTTTCTTTTGTCATAGTGAAAAAATCATTTTAAAAGCAGAGTAAATATCCGCTGATACAGTATTCTGCTTTTACACTTGGGCTGAAATATGATAAAATAGAGTATCAACTAGTTGAGGTAAAAAGGATGACTGTAAAAATCAATACAAAAGATGGTCAAATCGAACTAACAGATGAAGTAATTGCAACTGTCGTAGGCGGTGCAACAACTGAGATTTTTGGTGTGGTCGGTATGGCTAGTAAAAATGCCCTCAAAGATAATTTTCAAGCCCTTCTAGGTAAGGAAAATTATTCTAAAGGTGTCGTCGTAAAGGCAGCCGAAGATGGAAGCATTGCAGTTGATGTGTATACCGTGTTGAGCTACGGAACAAAGATTAGTGAAGTGTCAAAAAACATTCAAGAGCGTGTTGCCTTTAGCTTGGAAAACCAGCTTGGAATCACTGCTCAGACTGTAAATGTCTACATTCAAAATATCAAAGTTGTAGGAGAATAACCGTGTCAAAAATTACTACTAGCTTATTTCAAGAAATGGTGCAGGCTGCATCAACTCGCTTGAATAAGCAAGCTGAATATGTCAATTCATTAAACGTCTTTCCAGTTCCAGATGGAGATACTGGAACAAACATGGGAATGACCATTGAAAATGGGGCTAAGGAAGTTGCAGATAAGCCAGCTTCTACAGTTGGAGAGGTAGCGAGCATTCTTGCCAAAGGGCTTTTGATGGGTGCGCGTGGGAACTCAGGAGTTATTACATCTCAACTTTTCCGTGGATTTTCACAAGCCATCAAGGATAAAGACGAGTTAACAGGTCAAGACTTGGCTCTTGCCTTCCAATCAGGTGTGGAAGTTGCCTACAAGGCAGTTATGAAGCCAGTTGAAGGAACGATTTTGACAGTTTCTCGTGGTGCTGCTATCGGTGCTAAGAAAAAAGCTGAGCAAACAGATGACGCTGTTGAAGTCATGCGCGCAGCCTTGGAAGGTGCTAAAACAGCTCTTGCTAAAACACCGGACATGCTTCCAGTATTGAAGGAAGTTGGTGTTGTGGACTCAGGTGGTCAAGGATTGGTCTTCATATACGAAGGTTTCCTTTCAGCCCTTACTGGCGAATATATTGCATCTGAGGACTTTGTAGCCACTCCTGCCAACATGAGCGAAATGATCAATGCAGAGCATCATAAGTCTGTGGCTGGTCATGTGGCGACTGAGGACATTACATTTGGTTACTGTACTGAAATCATGGTAGCTCTTAAGCAAGGCCCAACCTATGCCAAAGATTTTGACTACGACGAATTCCGTAACTATTTGAATGAACTTGGGGATTCTCTCCTCGTTGTTAACGATGATGAAATCGTCAAAGTCCATGTCCATACAGAAGATCCAGGACTTGTTATGCAAGAAGGTCTTAAATATGGTAGCTTGGTCAAGGTAAAAGTTGACAATATGCGTAACCAACACGAAGCACAGGTTGAGAAAGAAACTGCCCAAGTTAGCAAGCCTGCTGAAGAAAAAGAGTATGCTTTGATTGCTGTCGTTGCTGGGAAAGGTCTAGCAGATATCTTCCGTTCTCAAGGTGTGGATTATGTTATCGAAGGCGGTCAAACTATGAACCCTTCAACAGAAGACTTTATCAAGGCTGTTGAACAGGTCAACGCTCGTAACATTATCTTCCTTCCAAACAACAAAAATATCTTTATGGCGGCTCAATCTGCAGCAGAAGTTTTGGAGCAACCAGCAGTAGTGGTAGAGGCTCGCACTCTTCCTCAAGGTTTGACAAGTCTTCTTGCCTTTGATCCAAGCAAGTCCATTGAAGAAAACCAAGAGCGTATGACTGCAGCTCTTAGCGATGTCGTTAGCGGAAGCGTCACAACAGCTGTACGTGATACAACCATTGATGGTTTGGAAATCCATGAAAACGATAATCTAGGTATGGTGGATGGGAAAATCCTTGTATCAAACCCTGATATGCACCAAACCTTGACAGAAACCTTGAAACATATGTTGGATGAAGATAGTGAAATCGTAACCTTCTATGTCGGTGAAGATGGAAGCGAAGAACTTGCCAATGAAATTGCTCAAGAAATCGCAGAAGAATTCGAAGATGTTGAAGCTGAGATTCACCAAGGTCAACAACCAGTTTACCCATACCTATTTAGTGTGGAATAATATTAATGAAGAACTGAGAAATCGGTTCTTTTTTTCTTTTTAAATAATGAAATCGGTATCTTTTAAATAAAAATCAAAATAACATTCATAAATAAACGTTAAAATAGAAAATTCAGAAAATTTCTTCTTTTCTCTTGAAAATTTTTGAAAAAATGGTATGATAGTAACAAGTTATTTTTAAGAGGAAAGAAAGGGGAACAATGGAGAAAATCAGTTTAGAATCTCCTAAGACGGGGTCGGACCTAGTTTTGGAAACACTTCGTGATTTAGGAATTGATACCATCTTTGGCTATCCTGGTGGTGCGGTCTTGCCTTTTTATGATGCGATATATAATTTTAAAGGCATTCGCCACATTCTAGGACGCCATGAACAAGGTTGTTTGCATGAAGCTGAAGGTTATGCCAAATCAACTGGAAAGTTGGGTGTTGCCGTCGTCACTAGTGGACCAGGAGCAACAAATGCCATTACAGGGATTGCAGATGCCATGAGCGATAGCGTTCCCCTTTTGGTCTTTACAGGTCAGGTGGCGCGAGCAGGTATTGGGAAGGATGCCTTTCAGGAGGCAGACATTGTGGGAATTACCATGCCAATCACTAAGTACAATTACCAAGTTCGTGAGACAGCTGATATTCCTCGAATCATTACGGAAGCTGTCCATATCGCAACTACAGGACGTCCAGGACCAGTCGTCATTGACCTACCTAAAGACGTATCTGCTTTGGAAACAGACTTCATTTATTCACCAGAAGTGAATTTACCAAGTTATCAGCCGACTCTTGAGCCAAATGATATGCAAATCAAGAAAATCTTGAAGCAATTATCCAAGGCTAAAAAGCCAGTCTTGTTAGCTGGTGGTGGAATTAGTTATGCTGAAGCTGCGGCAGAATTAAATGAATTTGCAGAGCGCTATCAAATTCCAGTGGTAACCAGTCTTTTGGGACAAGGAACGATTGCAACGAGTCATCCACTCTTCCTTGGAATGGGAGGCATGCACGGGTCATTCGCAGCTAATATTGCCATGACGGAAGCGGACTTTATGATTAGTATTGGTTGTCGTTTCGATGACCGCTTGACTGGGAATCCTAAGACTTTCGCTAAGAATGCTAAGGTTGCCCATATTGATATTGACCCAGCTGAGATTGGCAAGATTATTAGTGCAGATATTCCTGTAGTTGGAGATGCTAAAAAGGCCTTGCAAATGTTACTGGCAGAACCGATAGTTCATAACAATACTGAAAAATGGATTGAAAAAGTCACTAAAGACAAGAACCGTGTTCGTTCTTATGACAAGAAAGAGCGTGTGGTTCAACCGCAAGCAGTTATTGAACGAATTGGTGAGTTGACGAATGGAGATGCCATTGTGGTAACAGACGTTGGTCAACACCAAATGTGGACAGCCCAGTATTATCCCTACCAAAATGAACGTCAGTTAGTGACTTCAGGTGGTTTAGGAACCATGGGATTTGGAATTCCAGCAGCAATTGGAGCTAAAATTGCCAACCAAGATAAGGAAGTAGTCTTGTTTGTTGGGGATGGCGGTTTCCAAATGACTAACCAGGAATTGGCTATTTTGAACATTTACAAGGTGCCAATCAAGGTGGTTATGCTGAACAACCACTCACTTGGAATGGTTCGTCAGTGGCAAGAATCCTTCTATGAAGGTAGAACATCTGAGTCGGTCTTTGATACTCTTCCTGATTTCCAACTGATGGCACAGGCTTATGGCATTAAAAACTATAAGTTTGACAATCCTGAGACCTTGGATCAAGACCTGGAAGTCATCACTGAGGATGTTCCTATGCTAATCGAGGTAGATATTTCTCGTAAGGAACAGGTGTTACCAATGGTACCGGCTGGTAAGAGTAATCATGAGATGTTGGGGGTGAAGTTCCATGCGTAGAATGTTAACAGCAAAACTACAAAATCGTTCAGGAGTCCTCAATCGCTTTACAGGTGTCCTATCTCGTCGTCAGGTTAATATCGAAAGCATCTCTGTTGGAGCAACAGAAGATCCGAATGTATCGCGTATCACTATTATTATTGATGTAGCTTCACATGATGAAGTGGAGCAAATTATCAAACAACTCAATCGTCAGATTGATGTGATTCGCATTCGTGATATTACGGATAAACCACACTTGGAACGCGAGGTGATTTTGGTTAAGATGTCAGCGCCAGCTGAGAAGCGAGCTGAGATTCTAGCGATTATTCAACCTTTCCGCGCAACGGTGGTAGACGTAGCACCAAGCTCAATTACTATTCAGATGACAGGAAATGCTGAAAAGAGCGAAGCTTTATTGCGAGTCATTCGACCATACGGTATTCGTAATATTGCTCGAACGGGCGCTACTGGATTTACCCGCGATTAAAAATCCAACTTAAATTTGTTAAACCA
The DNA here is from genome assembly GCF_001096185.1 of Streptococcus pneumoniae. Classification (GTDB taxonomy): domain Bacteria; phylum Bacillota; class Bacilli; order Lactobacillales; family Streptococcaceae; genus Streptococcus; species Streptococcus pneumoniae_B. Next base: position 82,742 of record NZ_CRPU01000001.1, on the reverse strand, counting down.
GCTTAAAAGGCAATAAATAATAGAAAAGAGAGAAAAACTATGGCAGTTCAAATGGAATATGAAAAAGATGTTAAAGTAGCAGCACTTGACGGTAAAAAAATCGCCGTTATCGGTTATGGTTCGCAAGGACATGCGCATGCACAAAACTTGCGTGATTCAGGTCGTGATGTCATCATCGGTGTACGTCCAGGTAAATCTTTTGACAAAGCAAAAGAAGATGGATTTGATACTTACACAGTAGCAGAAGCAACTAAATTAGCTGACGTTATCATGATTTTGGCACCAGACGAAATCCAACAAGAATTGTACGAAGCAGAAATCGCTCCAAACTTGGAAGCTGGAAACGCAGTTGGATTTGCTCATGGTTTCAATATCCACTTTGAGTTTATCAAAGTTCCTGCGGATGTAGATGTCTTTATGTGTGCTCCTAAAGGACCAGGACACTTGGTACGTCGTACTTACGAAGAAGGATTTGGTGTTCCAGCTCTTTATGCAGTATATCAAGATGCAACAGGAAATGCTAAAAACATTGCTATGGACTGGTGTAAAGGTGTTGGAGCAGCTCGTGTAGGTCTTCTTGAAACAACTTACAAAGAAGAAACTGAAGAAGATTTGTTTGGTGAACAAGCTGTACTTTGTGGTGGTTTGACTGCCCTTATCGAAGCAGGTTTCGAAGTCTTGACAGAAGCAGGTTACGCTCCAGAATTGGCTTACTTTGAAGTTCTTCACGAAATGAAATTGATCGTTGACTTGATCTATGAAGGTGGATTCAAGAAAATGCGTCAATCTATTTCAAACACTGCTGAGTACGGTGACTATGTATCAGGTCCACGTGTGATTACTGAGCAAGTTAAAGAAAACATGAAAGCTGTCTTGGCTGATATCCAAAATGGTAAATTTGCAAATGACTTTGTAAATGACTATAAAGCTGGACGTCCAAAATTGACTGCTTACCGTGAACAAGCAGCTAACCTTGAAATTGAAAAAGTTGGTGCAGAATTGCGTAAAGCAATGCCATTCGTTGGTAAAAACGACGATGATGCATTCAAAATCTATAACTAATTAGAGAGCAAAGGATTTTGAGAAAACTTTAGCTTCAGCTATTCGTGGGATATTAGATGTACTGATTTAGGAGTTGAATTCATATGAATATTACCAATTTGTTTTCTATCAAGACAGGATGTGATGAAACTGATAGGCAACTGCAAAAATTATTTTTTCAGTTGGATTTACAATTGGGAGAATTGACAGATCAACTAAGAAAATTAGATTCTAATTTTGTTCCTCGTAGTCAATTTGTAGACACGTTGGATTTGAATGATGTAGAATATAAAGAAATTTTAAACTATTTTATCTTCCATCGTAATGATAGTGAAGAAAGTTTGGCAGAATGGTTATATGATTGGATTTCCACAAATCGTTATGAACTTCCTAAAGAGTTTTCAATTCGTATGGCTCATAAATATCATGAAAGTGTTGCTGAAGTTTTTGGAGATGAATAACTAAAAAAACAGTCATTAGTGACTGTTTTTTATAGAAAAAGAGGTTTTATATGTTAAGTTCAAAAGATATCATCAAGGCTCACAAGGTCTTGAACGGTGTGGTTGTGAATACCCCACTGGATTATGACCATTATTTATCGGAGAAGTATGGTGCTAAGATTTATTTGAAAAAGGAAAATGCCCAGCGTGTTCGTTCTTTTAAAATTCGTGGTGCTTATTATGCCATTTCCCAACTCAGCAAGGAAGAACGTGAGCGTGGGGTAGTCTGTGCTTCTGCGGGAAATCATGCGCAGGGAGTAGCCTATACTTGTAATGAGATGAAAATTCCTGCTACTATTTTTATGCCCATTACCACTCCGCAACAAAAGATTGGTCAGGTTCGCTTTTTTGGTGGGGATTTTGTAACTATTAAACTAGTTGGAGATACCTTTGATGCCTCAGCCAAAGCAGCTCAAGAATTTACAGTCTCTGAAAATCGTACCTTTATTGATCCCTTTGATGATGCTCATGTCCAAGCAGGTCAAGGGACTGTTGCTTATGAGATTTTAGAAGAAGCTCGAAAAGAATCGATTGATTTTGATGCTGTCTTAGTTCCTGTTGGAGGTGGTGGTCTCATTGCTGGAGTTTCTACTTATATTAAGGAAACAAGTCCAGAGATTGAAGTCATTGGGGTAGAGGCTAATGGAGCGCGTTCTATGAAGGCTGCTTTTGAAGCTGGTGGTCCAGTCAAACTCAAAGAAATTGACAAATTTGCGGATGGGATTGCTGTGCAAAAGGTAGGACAGTTGACCTATGAGGCAACTCGTCAACATGTTCAAACCTTAGTAGGTGTCGACGAGGGATTGATTTCTGAAACCTTGATTGACCTCTACTCTAAGCAAGGGATTGTCGCAGAACCTGCTGGAGCGGCTAGTATCGCTTCTTTAGAGGTTTTAGCTGAATATATTAAGGGGAAAACCATTTGTTGTATCATTTCTGGAGGAAATAATGATATCAACCGTATGCCAGAAATGGAAGAACGTGCCTTGATTTATGATGGGATCAAGCATTACTTTGTGGTCAATTTTCCACAGCGTCCAGGAGCATTGCGTGAATTTGTAAATGATATCCTGGGGCCAAATGATGATATCACCCGTTTTGAGTATATCAAACGAGCTAGCAAGGGAACAGGTCCAGTATTGATCGGGATCGCTTTAGCAGATAAGCATGATTATGCAGGTTTAATCCGTAGAATGGAAAGTTTTGATCCGGCTTATATTAACTTAAATGGGAATGAAACGCTTTATAATATGCTTGTCTGAGGACTAATAAAAAAATATCATATTATTTGCACAACTGATGTATAGGTGCTATAATGAAGATGAAGAAAGGGGGCGATTCCTATGGTTTTAGGAAACTTATCGTGCAATTCTTACTTCTGTTCATTATAGCACTTATGATGTTTGGCTCAGATTTCCATCCTTCATTTAGATTTCCCATCTATTTTGAAAAGTAAACTCACACGGTCTTTAAGATGTGATTTGATTTCTTTTTATTGACAAACATACCATATTAAAAGGATATATAAGTAATTGACTGAGCTTATCTGTCTTGTCATCTTTATTAAGAATGGTTTAGATAATCGGGTGTTTGGTTTTAGGCTAGCACCTCAATATCCAAATGAGTGATGAATTTGAAGGATATAAGGAATACCTATCTCTCAGATGATTTATTGAGGAAGAAAGATAGGATAGTGAATGCTTGGATTTCTAAAGGTTAGGACTGTCATCTTCAGTTCTTAAATTGAAGAAATAAGCTATCTTACGGGAATAGAGAAGCATTTTTTTAAAAAGCTTGAATAATTTTGCACCTCAAGAGGGTAATAATACAATATTTTTATTAGCAAATATTTATGGTGTAGAGGCTAGCAAAACCTATATATTATCGGCTTTAAAAAGGAAGTAAGAAAATTCTGAACTAATTATTTTCGTTGAATATATGTTTTTTTATTGACAAAAGTAGTAAAAACGTATACAATTAAGTATTGTAAAGAAGAAAATAGGAGAAAAACATGGCTAAGTCAAACTTTGAAAAAGTAGAATCAGTTGTTGGCTGGGTTCGTGATAAGAAAATCACAGGCTACCGTATCTCTAAAGAAACGAATGCACGTGAAATGTCTATCATTGCTCTGGCGCAGGGTCGTGCAAAAGTAAAAAATATTTCATTTGAAACAGCCCTAGGCCTAATTGATTTCTATGAAAAAAATCATGAAAAATTTGAAGATTAATCTTTGGATAACGGCGGATTCTTGACCCTCAAGTAGTAGAGATAGAGAATCTGCCTTTTCATTTTGGACAGCAAAAAGACTGCACGGTTGATGCAGCCTTTTCTTTTTATTTGAGATAGCGTTGAAGGAACTCTTTTGTACGGTCTTCTTTAGGATTGGTGAAGAGATCTTCTGGTTTGCCTTCTTCAGCAATCACACCCTTATCCATAAAGATAACACGGTGAGAGACATCACGAGCGAATTCCATTTCGTGGGTTACAACAATCATGGTCAAGCCTTCTTGAGCCAGATCTTGCATGATTTTGAGGACTTCTCCAACCATTTCTGGATCGAGAGCTGATGTTGGTTCATCAAAGAGAATAGCGTCTGGATTCATTGAAAGGGCACGAGCGATGGCCACACGTTGTTTTTGACCACCTGAGAGTTGTTTTGGTTTGGCTTGCCAGTAGTGTTCTCCCATGCCGACTTTTTCTAGGTTTTCTTTGGCAATTTTTTCAGCTTCTGTACGTTCGCGTTTAAGGACAGTCGTCTGAGCGACGATTGTGTTTTCAAGAACGTTGAGATTTTCAAAGAGGTTAAAGGATTGGAAAACCATCCCCAACTTTTCACGGTATTGCGTGAGGTCATAGCCTTTTTCGAGGACGTTTTGTCCATGATAAAGGATTTGTCCATCAGTTGGCGTTTCAAGTAGGTTAATGGAGCGTAGGAAGGTTGATTTCCCGCTTCCAGAGCTTCCGATGATAGAGATGACCTCTCCCTTGTGGACAGTGAGAGAAATGTCTTTTAGCACTTCGTTTTGTCCATAGGATTTTTTGAGGTGTTTAATTTCAAGGATTGCTTGTGTCATTATTTCAAATCCTCCGTTTGCATTTGGTTAGCACCGGTAGTATAGGTATCCATGTCCATGCAGCGTTCGATGAAGCGTAGGATACGTGTTACGGTGAAGGTGAGGACAAAGTAAATCACGGCGATGATTGTAAATGTCTGGAAGTATTGATAGGTTTGTGTTGCCACGGTATTTCCTGAGAAATAAAGTTCGACAACAGAGATAACGTTCAATACAGATGTATCTTTGATATTGATGACAAATTCATTACCAGTTGCTGGTAGGATATTGCGGACAACCTGAGGTAGGACAATCTTACGCATGGTTTGGTTATGAGTCATACCAAGAGCAGTCGCAGCTTCAAATTGTCCCTTGTCAACTGCCAGGATACCACCACGAACAATTTCAGTCATGTAGGCACCGGTGTTGATCGAAACGATGAAGATAGCAGCTAGTGTACGGTCAAGGTTGATCCCGAAAGCTTGGGCAGTTCCATAGTAGATAACCATCGATTGAACGATCATTGGCGTTCCACGGAAAATTTCAATGTAGACATTGAGAATCCAGCCAACTAATTTTTGTAGGCCATAAATGGCTTTATTCTCAGATAGAGGAGCAGTACGGAAGACACCGATAGCAAGACCAATAATGAGACCTATGATGGTTCCGACAATAGAGATTAAAAGAGTGATACCAGCACCACGCAAGAGTTGTTGCCAGTTCTCAGAAAGAATTTTAGCGACTTGGCTAAAGAAACTACTGCTAGTCTCTTCAGTTGTTGTAGCTTCGGCAGGTTGTTCCTTGATCATACGATCCATCAAGGTAACTTGGTCATCTTTTGAAATGGTGTCAATGCTGGCATTGATTTGGCTAATACGATTGTCATCTTTACGAAGTCCAATGGCGATAGCTGTATCTTCTTCCCCAGTTTTGAAACCTGGTTCTACTTGGATCATCTTGAACTTAGAGTTAGCAGCTTCAGCAGTCAGAGCTTCTGGGCGTTCAGAAACATAGGCATCGATGACACCAGCCTCAAGAGCTTGGCGCATTTGAGCGAAGTCTCCCATGGCTGTTTCTTTTTTAGCGCCTGAGATTTGTGAAATCAAGTCATAAAGGTAAACACCTTGTTGAGAAGTGATTTTTGCACCATTAAAGTCATCCAAAGATTTGGCATTTGCGTAGGCAGAATCTTTTTTGACAAGTAGAACTGGTTCGCTAGTGTAGTAACTGCTTGAAAAGGCAATTTCTTGTTTGCGCTCAGCAGTAGGACTCATACCCGCGATAATCATGTCAATCTTACCAGAAGTAAGGGCAGGGACTAAACCTTCCCACTTGGTTTTAACAACCAAAGGCTCTTTGCCTAAGTCCTTAGCGATTTTCTTGGCAATCTGGACATCGTATCCATTGGCATACTGGTTGGTTCCATCGATTTTGACAGCTCCATTGCTATCATCATCCTGAGTCCAGTTAAAGGGGGCATATGCTGCTTCCATCCCGATGCGTAAATATTCATCGGCTTGGACAACATTGACAAGTCCCAGCATCAGCAAGAGACTTGTGAAAATAGATAAGTATATTTTTCTCATGATTTCTCCTATTCTAATCTATTAAAAAATAACTGTCTCCTATTTTATCGAAAAATGCGTAATTTTTCAACATAAGTAAGCCTTTACTTGCGAAAAAATGTTATAATGATAAGAAAGATAAAAAGGGGGCTTAGTTGATGAAAAAAACTTTTTTCTTACTGATGTTTGGCTTGTTTTGCCTTCTGCCATTTTCTGTTTTCGCTATTGATTTTAAGATAAACTCTTATCAAGGTGATTTGTATATTCATGCAGATAATACGGCAGAATTTAGACAAAAGATAGTTTATCAGTTTGAGGAGGACTTTAAGGGCCAAATCGTGGGACTTGGACGTGCGGGCAAGATGCCTAGTGGATTTGACATTGATCCTCATCCGAAGGTTCAGGCATCGAAAAATGGAGCTGAACTAGCAGACGTTACTAGCGAAGTGACCGAAGAAGCGAATGGTTATACTGTGAAAGTATATAATCCAGGTCAGGAAGGTGACACAGTTGAAGTTGACATCACATGGAATTTAAAAAATTTGCTTTTTCTATATGATGACATCGCTGAATTAAATTGGCAACCTTTAACAGATAGTTCAGGGACTATTGGAAAGTTTGAATTTCATGTAAGGGGAGACAAGGGGGCAGAAAAACTCTTTTTCCATACAGGGAAACTTTTTAGAGAGGGAGCGATTGAAAAGAGTAGCCTTGATTATACTATTCGTTTGGACAATCTTCCGGCTAAGCGTGGAGTTGAATTGCATGCCTACTGGCCTCGGACCGATTTTGCTAGTGCTAGGGATCAGGGCTTGAAAGGAAATCGTTTAGAGGAGTTTAATAAGATAGAAGACTCGATTGTTAGAGAAAAAAATCAAAGTAAACAACTCGTTACGTGGGTGTTTCCTTCAATACTTTCTATCTCCTTGTTATTGAGTGTTTGCTTCTATTTTATTTATAGAAGAAAAACCACTCCTTCAGTCAAATATGCCAAAAATCATCGTCTTTACGAACCACCAATGGAATTAGAGCCTATGGTTTTATCAGAGGCTGTCTACTCGACCTCCTTGGAGGAAGTGAGTCCTCTAACAAAAGGAGCAGGTAAATTTACCTTTGACCAACTTATTCAAGCTACCTTGCTAGATGTGATAGACCGTGGGAATGTCTCTATTATTTCAGAAGGAGATGCAGTTGGTTTGAGGCTGGTCAAAGAAGATGGTTTGTCAAGCTTTGAGAAAGACTGTCTAAATCTGGCTTTTTCAGGCAAAAAAGAAGAAACTCTTTCCAATTTGTTTGCGGATTACAAGGTATCTGATAGTCTTTATCGTGGAGCCAAAACTGCTGATGAAAAACGGATTCAAGCAAGAGGGCGTCAGCTCAAATCTTCTTTTGAAGAAGTATTGAAAGAGATGCAAGAAGGGGTGAGAAATCGAGTTGCCTTCTGGGGGCTTCCGGATTATTATCGTCCCTTGACTGGTGGAGAAAAGGCCTTGCAAGTGGGGATGGGACTCTCTACTATCCTACCCCTATTTATCGGATTTGGTTTGTTCTTGTACAGTTTGGATGTTTATGGCTATCTTTTCCTCCCCTTGCCTATACTTGGTTTTCTAGGTTTGGTTTTGGCTGTTTTCTATTATTGGAAGCTTCGGCTAGATAATCGTGATGGTGTCCTAAATGAAGCAGGAGCAGAAGTATACTACCTCTGGACCAGTTTTGAAAATATGTTGCGTGAGATTGCACGATTGGATCAGGCTGAATTGGAAAGTATTGTGGTCTGGAATCGCCTCTTGGTCTATGCGACCTTATTTGGCTATGCAGACAAGGTCAGCCATTTGATGAAGGTTCATCATATCCAAGTGGAAAATCCAGATATCAATCTATATGTAGCTTATGGTTGGCATAGTATGTTTTATCATTCAAGCGCGCAAATGAGCCATTATGCCAGTGTCGCAAATACAGCAAGTACCTATTCCGTATCTTCTGGAAGTGGAAGTTCTGGCGGTGGCTTCTCTGGAGGCGGAGGTGGCGGCAGTATCGGTGCCTTTTAAAGAGAACTGTCATAGACTGAAAAAGTATGCTATAATGGAAGATAGAAAAAAGGAGTAATCTATGTATCTTATTGAAATTTTAAAATCTATCTTCTTCGGAATTGTTGAAGGAATTACGGAATGGTTGCCGATTTCCAGTACAGGTCACTTGATTTTAGCAGAGGAATTTATCCAATACCAAAATCAGAATGAATCTTTTATGTCCATGTTTAATGTTGTGATTCAGCTTGGTGCGATTTTAGCGGTTATGGTCATTTACTTTAACAAGCTCAATCCTTTCAAACCGACTAAGGATAAGCAGGAAGTTCGTAAGACTTGGAGACTATGGTTGAAGGTCTTGATTGCTACTTTACCTTTGCTTGCCGTCTTTAAATTTGATGATTGGTTTGATACCCACTTCCATAACATGGTTTCTGTTGCTCTTATGTTGATTATCTATGGGATTGCCTTTATCTATTTGGAAAAGCGCAATAAAGCGCGTGCTATCGAGTCAAGTGTAACAGAGTTGGATAAGCTTCCTTATACGACAGCTTTCTATATCGGACTCTTCCAAGTTCTTGCTCTTTTACCAGGGACTAGCCGTTCAGGTGCAACGATTGTCGGTGGTTTGTTAAATGGAACCAGTCGTTCAGTTGTGACAGAATTTACCTTCTATCTTGGAATTCCTGTTATGTTTGGAGCTAGTGCTTTAAAGATTTTCAAATTTGTGAAAGCAGGACAGCTCTTGAGCTTTGGGCAATTGTTCTTGCTCTTGGTTGCGATGGGAGTCGCTTTTGCAGTCAGCATGGTCGCTATTCGCTTTTTGACCAGCTATGTGAAAAAACACGACTTTACCCTTTTCGGTAAATACCGTATCGTGCTTGGTGGTGTCTTGCTACTTTACAGTTTTGTCCGTTTATTTGTATAAGAAAAACCTTGAAGGGGCAACTCTTCAAGGTTTTAAAATCCAGTCATGGTAATTCCCAACAGGCGGACACCTCTTTCTTTCTCGCTTAACTCTTCATAGAGTTGCAGGGCTATTTGGTTGATCTGACTAGCATCCTGTGTTTTTTGAGAAAGACTTTTTCGTTTGGTAAGAGTTGAAAAGTCCTCGTAGCGGATTTTCAGAATGACAATTTTTCCAGTTTTCTCTTGTTGATTGAGATTGAGAGCGACTCGTTCTGATAGGAGAGTCAGCTCTTTTTTGATGTCTTCCTCGGCACGGAGAATCTTTCCATAGGTTTTCTCTTTGCCGATTGATTTACGGATGCGATTGGATTTGACGGGGGAATTGTGAATACCACGAGCCTTTCGATAAAGGTCATAGCCCAGTCTGCCAAAGCGGTCTATTAGGGTCACCTCAGGGACTTCAAGTAGGTCAGCGCCAGTAAAAACGCCCATTTGTGTACTGACCCCAAAAAGTTAGACAATTAATTTATCCGAAGGATTTAGTTCTGTATTGCACAGGACTGAGTCCTTTTAATTTTACCTTAATTCGTTTATTGTTGTAGTAATCAATATAATCTACAATGGCTTGTTCCAATTGCTTAAGCGACTCAAATGACTTCTCATAACCATAAAACATTTCCGATTTCAGAATGCCAAAGAAGGATTCCATCATGCCGTTGTCAGGGCTGTTACCCTTACGTGACATGGATGCTTGAATTCCCTTACTCTCTAAGAAGCGATGATAAGAATCGTGTTGGTATTGCCAGCCTTGGTCACTATGGAGAATCGTATTCTCGTAGTGTTTCTCTGTGAAAGCCTGTTCCAACATCGTTTTTATTTGTTCTAAATTAGGAGAATAAGAAAGATTATAGGCGATAATTTCGCTATTAAAACCATCTAAAACTGGTGATAAGTAAAGCTTTTGAGTACTTGCTGGAATGGCAAATTCTGTCACATCTGTGTAGCACTTTTCCATTGGTTTAAAGCCTTCAAATTGACGTTGAATGAGATTCTCTGCCTTCTTACCAACATCTCCTTTATGAGAAGAATATTTTCGTTTCTGTCGCGTTTTAGCTTGTAAATTGAGTACTTTCATCAAGCGTTGAACTCTTTTATGATTTACCAGATAACCACGATTTCTTAGTTCTAAATGAACCCGGCGATAACCATAATTTCCCTTGTGTTCGGTAAAAATGGATTGAATTTCAGCTTTAAGCTCTTGGTCATTATCTGGTTTATCTAGCTGTTTCAAATGATAGTAGTAGGTCGAACGAGCTAGTTTAATAGCTTTTAGAAGAATATCTAACGAAAACTTAGTCATTAATTCTTGAACAATTTCTGTCTTTCTTCTTTCTCTTTTTCTTCCTTCAATCGGAGTTCTCTTAACTTTTTTAGGATGGCATTCTCCGCTCTCAGGTACTCATTTTCTGCTTGAAGACGTTCTAATTCTGTTCTCTCTTCAGGTCTCTTTTTTGGCTTACGTCCCATTTTAGGTACTCTCCCTCTTGTTTTCTCAACAATAGTATACCCGTTTTTCTTGTATTGTGCTAGCCAGTTAAGAAGTATCGTACGACTTGGGAGGCCGTATTCAAGAGAAACTCTATCTTTAGTCCAGCCTTCACGTAAGACTTTATTAATCATTTCTTGTTTTAAATCAGGAGAATAGTAACGATTTTTTCCTTTTTTGACGAACTCCATTCCGTAACGATCAATCAATTTAATCATGTACCTAATATTAGAATTGTTTATCCCAAATTTATTTGAAAGCTTCTCTAAGCTATATCCTTGTTTTCTAAGTTCATAGATCTGAACTTTATCATCATAAGTTAATTTCATAATAAAAACACCCCAAAAGTTAGATTTTTTCTGTCTAACTTTTGGGGTGCAGTTCATTTGATGAAGCCGTTCCACCGTCTTTTTTCCTACTCCATGAAACTTGGAAATATCCATTTGTTTGAGAAAATCCTCAGCCTGGTCAGGTAGAATCACTGTCAAACCATGTGGTTTTTGATAATCGCTAGCCATTTTAGCCAAGAATTTGTTGTAGGAAACACCGGCAGAAGCAGTTAGATGAAGTTCTTGCCAGATATCCTCTTGAATGAGGCGAGCGATTTTGACGGCCGATTTGATACCGAGTTTATTTTCTGTTACATCCAAATAGGCTTCGTCAATACTCATGGGTTCAATCAAATCTGTATAGCGCTTAAAGATAGCTCGAATCTGGAGTCCCACAGTCTTGTATTTTTCATAATTCCCTGAGATAAAGACTGCCTGGGGACAACGCTCATAGGCTTCTTTAGAACTCATAGCAGAATGGACACCAAAAGCTCGCGCCTCATAGCTACAAGTGGAAACGACTCCCCGCCCACCTGTTTGCCGAGGGTCACTGCCGATAATGACAGGTTTTCCTCTGAGTTTAGGATTATCCCTGATTTCCACCGCAGCAAAAAAGGCATCCATGTCAATATGGATGATTTTTCTTGACAAATCATTTAGCAAAGGGAAAATCAACATGCCTAGCTCCTTTTTACTGCTTATTTTCTTTTATTATACCCTTTTTTCTGAAAAAAAGAAAAAAGGACTTTATTTTTTCAAAAATATAATACAGTTTGAAATAAAATGTAGACTGTTTTAGAAAAGAAAGTGTAAAAATAGGGAATTTTCACTTGTTGAAATCGGTTACTGTATGGTATACTTGACTCATGAATGTAACAGATGGTTGTTACTAGAAAGAAAAAAGAGGACATTAACATGGTTGTTAAAACAGTTGTTGAAGCACAAGATATTTTTGACAAAGCTTGGGAAGGCTTCAAAGGCGTAGATTGGAAAGAAAAAGCAAGTGTATCACGCTTCGTACAAGCTAACTACACACCTTATGATGGAGACGAAAGCTTCCTTGCAGGGCCAACAGAACGTTCACTTCACATCAAAAAAATTGTAGAAGAAACGAAAGCTCACTACGAAGAAACTCGTTTCCCAATGGACACTCGTCCAACATCTATCGCTGACATTCCAGCAGGATTTATCGATAAAGAAAATGAAGTGATCTTCGGTATCCAAAACGACGAACTCTTCAAATTGAACTTCATGCCAAAAGGTGGTATCCGTATGGCTGAAACTACTTTGAAAGAAAATGGATACGAACCAGACCCAGCTGTTCACGAAATCTTCACTAAATACGTAACAACAGTTAACGACGGTATCTTCCGCGCTTATACTTCAAATATCCGTCGTGCTCGTCACGCTCACACTGTAACTGGTCTTCCAGATGCATACTCACGTGGACGTATCATCGGTGTTTACGCACGTCTTGCTCTTTATGGTGCAGACTACTTGATGCAAGAAAAAGTAAACGACTGGAACGCAATCGAAGAAATCGATGAAGAAACAATCCGTCTTCGTGAAGAAATCAACCTTCAATACCAAGCATTGCAACAAGTTGTTCGCTTGGGTGACCTTTATGGGGTTGATGTTCGCAAACCAGCGATGAACGTTAAAGAAGCAATCCAATGGGTTAACATCGCTTTCATGTCTGTCTGCCGTGTGATTAATGGTGCTGCTACATCTCTTGGACGTGTGCCAATCGTATTGGACATCTTTGCAGAACGTGACCTTGCTCGTGGTACATTTACTGAATCAGAAATCCAAGAATTCGTTGATGATTTTGTTATGAAACTTCGTACAGTTAAATTTGCTCGTACAAAGGCTTATGATCAATTGTACTCAGGTGACCCAACTTTCATCACAACTTCTATGGCTGGTATGGGTAACGACGGTCGTCACCGTGTTACTAAGATGGACTACCGTTTCTTGAACACTCTTGACAACATCGGTAACTCTCCAGAACCAAACTTGACAGTTCTTTGGACTGATAAATTGCCATACAACTTCCGTCGCTACTGTATGCACATGAGCCACAAACACTCTTCTATCCAATACGAAGGTGTAACAACAATGGCTAAAGACGGATATGGTGAAATGAGCTGTATTTCATGCTGTGTGTCTCCACTTGACCCAGAAAATGAAGAACAACGCCACAACATCCAGTACTTCGGTGCTCGTGTAAACGTATTGAAAGCCCTTCTTACTGGTTTGAACGGTGGTTACGACGATGTTCACAAAGACTACAAAGTATTTGACATCGACCCAATCCGTGACGAAGTTCTTGAATTTGAATCAGTTAAAGCTAACTTTGAAAAATCTCTTGACTGGTTGACTGACACTTATGTAGATGCTTTGAACATCATCCACTACATGACTGATAAGTACAACTACGAAGCTGTTCAAATGGCCTTCTTGCCAACTAAACAACGTGCCAACATGGGATTCGGTATCTGTGGATTTGCCAACACTGTTGATACATTGTCAGCTATCAAATACGCTACAGTTAAACCAATCCGTGATGAAAATGGCTACATCTACGATTACGAAACAATCGGTGAATACCCACGTTGGGGTGAAGATGACCCACGTTCAAACGAATTGGCAGAATGGTTGATTGAAGCTTACACAACTCGTCTACGTAGCCACAAACTTTACAAAGACGCAGAAGCTACTGTATCACTATTGACAATCACATCTAACGTTGCTTACTCTAAACAAACTGGTAACTCACCAGTCCACAAAGGTGTATACCTCAACGAAGATGGTTCTGTGAACTTGTCTAAACTTGAATTCTTCTCACCAGGTGCTAACCCATCTAACAAAGCTAAAGGTGGTTGGTTGCAAAACTTGAACTCACTTTCTAGCCTTGACTTTAGTTACGCAGCTGACGGTATCTCATTGACTACACAAGTATCACCTCGCGCTCTTGGTAAGACTCGTGACGAACAAGTTGATAACTTGGTAACAATCCTTGATGGTTACTTCGAAAACGGTGGACAACACGTTAACTTGAACGTTATGGACTTGAACGATGTTTACGAAAAGATTATGTCAGGTGAAGACGTTATCGTACGTATCTCTGGATACTGTGTAAACACTAAATACCTCACTCCAGAACAAAAAACTGAATTGACACAACGTGTCTTCCACGAAGTTCTTTCAATGGATGATGCCTTGGATGCGTTGAGCTAATCAAGTTCTTGAATAATGAAATAAGGAACCCTCGGTCAAACGACTGAGGGTTTTGTGATTGGGGATAGTGTGAGCAATTCCTTCGGCGCAATATGTAATGTTTTTGGGAAGGAATAGTGGACCGAATCTGAAATAGTCCACTGAAACGTCTCAAACAGTGCTAGAAATTGACTGGAATTTTCTAAGTGATTTGTTCCGATTTTATTTCATTCCATCATAAAAACAAGACGACTGGCTAATTGACAATCATCTTGTTTGATACTGTTAATAAAATTCGCGAAGTTTATCTTGATTTTCTTTAAAAAATTTTTCTAACCAATCCATACCATAAGCATAACTAAAACCTTCTAAGAGAACAGAGAGGTCAATAGTATCAAATCCCATATCTTTTAAATATTTAAAGGTATCGAATGGTGAATGAAAGTTTTTGTATTTAATAATTGCACCAATATCTTTCAAATCCTGCTCCCTGATACTCATCATCTTCATTCCTAACACATACTCAATAGGGACTACTAAAACGGTCAGATTCTCAAATGAGTACAAGGATTCACATAAACTTAAGGGAGGTTGTTTGTTCATATTTGCAACATGATTGTTGAGCCATAATTCTTCGTGGGTGTTAAGATTAAACTGTTTTCCTACACGAGCAATAATTTCATTGATTTTCTGATTTTGGTCATAAAAAGCATCAACATCTTGTGTGGCACGTAAACCATGATATTCTAAGACATAACCACCGACACAGATAATTGTTAAAGTCAGATTTTCCTGAATTAATTCCTTATTTAGGGCTTGGAAGACCGGTTTCATTTTATCCATGCTTGTATTTCTCCATCAATTTTTGAACATTGGTTAACTTAGCAGGTTTATTTAATGAAATCACATATTTATGAGTTGGAGTATGCTCTTGAAAGGCATACTTCAAGCTAATTTTTTGAAAATGGGTTAGTTCTTTGGAGTTTAGCAACTTTTCTACATCTTGGTTTGTTAAATAAGAATAGTCTTCAAAAATAACTTTTCGCAAATAGCGAAACCAATGGCTTGCGTTGAATTGTGATTGTTTGGATGCCTGTATCATATAATCGTACCAATCCATTGTCTTCCTCCTATGAAATTTAGTTTATCTTATTGTAGTTTATATTCAAAAATGTAGTTTTTCTTAATTAGCTCGTATCTATAGGATGATATTGAAAATCTTCTTGTTGCTTTAAATCACAATCGAAAAATTCTGTTTTTCATCTTAGAAAAGAGTGTTTAGAAATGTAAAATGAACCTTTTTTCTTATCCAAGAACCTTACTAAAGTATATAATTTAGGAAGTCAATCCTGTATGATAATGTTTGTACTATCGTTGAGTTTTTGCTTGATTGGCTAACGAGATAAATTTTAGAAGAATTTTCGGTGTGATTTGATAAGCTTCTGACTGGAAGGATAGTTACACTAGTATTGTTTATTAAAATGAGGAGATAGAGAAAATTTGGAATCCATTTGCTTATTATCGATCGTTTTTTTAGCTTATTTGTCTTAGATTGGTATAGAACTGATTTATGGATTGATCCTCTTGTATCTTATCTTGTTCCTAAATATGTTGGTAGAAAAATGAAGCAGTTGTTACGAGTGTCTGTATTAGAAAAAATTTTGTCTATACAATTCTTTAAATGATATGAAGGCTAGGAATGCCAAAACACTGACATATTTCGTTTGAATCTCATCCGTTCCCTTTACTTGTATTTGTAGAAATGCTATCAGTAATATATTTGCGAACACTATGATTTACAACAGTGTGGTCGTACATCTTTGTAACTTTATTATACAACAACCATTTACAGGTGTAAAGTTGAGCAGTGTCTTTAGTAAATTTAGGGACTTGTTTTGTCACAGTTTTGATACCTGTATTCCTTGTTTCATGAGCATTTAACGTTTCTTTTCATGTAGGCATTTCAACAATTAGAATGATATTTTTCCGAGGATGAACTTATATATTGTGACTTTTTAGAGTTATGATGCCTCTTGATTTGACTACTGCTATCAATTTCATCCACTTTTACAGTTTCATGGTTTTATGAACCGAAACATCTAGGTACAGGTTTTAGCATCAATTGATTGTTTTTGAGCCATATGAAGTTGAAACATGGAGATGCTTTTCTTGTGAGAACGTCCTATTCAAAGAGGCATAACCGTTTTTTGGAGAGAGACTTCAGTATTATGTCGCGCTAAATACTATATGTAAAATAGTATGGTGTAGAGATATTAAACAAGATTTAACTAATACTCTTCGAAAATCTCTTCAAACCGCGTCAGCTTTATCTGCAACCTCAAAGCGGTGCTTTGAGCAACCTGCGGCTAGCTTCCTAGTTTGCTCTTTGATTTTCATTGAATATCAGGAGAATTGTAAAAACAAAAATGGAAATTTCATATAAAGTTTATTCTAGGAGTATGTATCTTGACTAAAAATCGTTGTTTAAGTTCTGAGGGGATGATGAATGTTTTTATAATAATAAAATGCAGCTAGAAGAAAAGTTGTTTTAATATAAATCACTCAACATAGCGAGAAGGCGGTTTCCTATATGGAAGTCGTCTTGTTTTCATATTGTCTAAATACGAGATATTTACTACAGGTTATAGTTGATTTAAACAGGTCTATAGATTTCTAATATATATTAAGGTGAAATAATATCTTGTAATACATTGTTATGCTCTATGAAAAAAGCAACGATAGCTAATGCACAAGCTCCTATACTTCCACGATGTTTGTTGTAAGGTAAAATTTCAATTTCTATATTACGAGTAAAGGGAACGAAGTGGAGCTGATCTTGGATTTTATCCCTGACTTCATGAGTGAAAGGTTGATAATTAAGCAATTGACTGTTGATATAGATTTTATCAGCAGGATTGATGAGGAGAAGATTTGCAATAGAAGTGGCCAATAAATTGACTCCTTTATCAATTTGTTGACGTAAAGCGGAGTCGCCTAAGTTGTAAGCTGTTAAAAGGGTATCTAAATGAATGTCTTTTTCAGTTTTTACAAGGCTTTTTAGTACAGTTAGTTGAGAATTTTTAAATAATAATTGGGCATGTTTGATTAACCAAGCATCCGAAATATATGTTTGTAAACAACCTTTTTTTCCGCATTCACAATATTGCCCATTCAATTCGACAATGGTGTGTCCAATTTCTCCGATATAAGGATTTTTAGAGGCTCCTATTTTTTCTTTTGTGAAAAAGGAAGTGTAAATACCTAATCCAGCGTGTAGGAAAATAAAGTTATCGGGGGTATTGTGTGGATTAAAAAGGTATTGCCCTATAGCCATACAATCAATATTATTTTTTACAATAAAAGGAAAATTAAAATCTTTAATTACATTTAATAAATTAAAAGATTCCCATATGGGGTTGTTTGTAATGATGCTTCCGGAGTCTTTGTTATAATGTCCAGGTATTGATAAGCCAAATCCAAGTAATTTTGTTTCCAAAGGGACGTACTCTATAGCTGCTTTTATCATATTGGTAATGGTGGAATTGATTTCTGAAATAGGATAATCTTCATTCAAAATTTCTGTCTCGAAAAGAGTTTTCCCTTGTAAGTCACATAGACTGAGAAAGACACCTAGGACGTTTATTTCAATACCTCCAACAACATACGGAATATTATCTGTAATAGAAATAGTTTTTCTACGTCTTCCAGATCCGGAAAACTCGCTAAATTCATCACCAGTTTCGTATATGAGGGACTGTTCGCTTAGCTCTTTGATGATGTTAGTCGTTGTTGCTGGAGTAAGTCCTGTTTCATTAACAATATCTGTACGGGATGTTGCTGGATTTCGATATAGAAACTCCAGTATAGTGGCTCTATTGTGTAAAAAGGCTGATTGTTTTGTAATCATTTGTTTCCTCCTTTGGTTTATTTTATATTAAACATAAGAAAAAATCAATTAAAATTATTATTCTATACAAAGAAAAAAATATTGTAAAAACAGTAAAAAATATATTGACAACGCTTTCTGTTAGTGGTATATTTAATTTATAAAAAATAAAAAAAGGAGTTCCGGTGATGAACAATATTTTAACGTTTTTAGAAACGAAAGTCGCTCCGTTTGGTGAAAAAGTTGGTAACCAACGGCATTTGAAAGCTATTCGTGAAGGATTTATGATGGCAATGCCTTTGATTTTAGTCGGCTCTTTATTTCTTATTCTAATCAGTTGGCCTCAAGAGGCTTTTACAAATTGGCTGAATAGTGTTGGATTGCTAAGTATCTTGACAACTATGAATCAGTCAACAGTAGCGATTATCTCCTTGGTCGCTTGTTTCGGTATTGCCTACAGGTTGTCGGAAGGATATGGTACAGATGGTCCGTCGGCAGGGATCATAGCTTTATCCAGTTTTGTATTGATGGCACCTCGTTTTTCGAGTATGGTTTATGATAAAAATGGAGAGCAGGTCAAGCAGTTATTTGGCGGCGCAATACCATTTTCTAGCCTGAATGCATCTTCTTTATTTATGGCGATTACCATTGGATTGGTTACAGCAGAGATTTATCGTATGTTTATCCAGCGCGGAATTACGATAAAAATGCCAAGTGGTGTCCCAGATGTAGTCAGTAAATCATTTTCAGCTCTTTTACCTGGTTTTACTACTTTTGTTTTGTGGGCTCTGGTCTTAAAAGGTCTGGAAGCAGCAGGAGTTGCAGGAGGTCTCAACGGACTCCTAGGTGCAATTGTTGGAACACCGCTTAAGTTAATTGCAGGAACGCTTCCAGGTATGATTCTATGTGTTATTGTAAACTCATTCTTTTGGTTCTGTGGAGTTAATGGGGGACAAGTTTTAAATGCTTTTGTAGACCCAGTTTGGTTACAATTTACTACAGAAAACCAAGAAGCTGTGGCTGCAGGACAAACCCTACAACACATTATTACATTACCGTTTAAAGATTTATTTGTATTTATTGGTGGCGGTGGAGCGACTATTGGTCTTGCGATTTGTCTCTTCCTATTTAGTAAGAGTCGTGCGAATAAAACATTAGGTAAGCTAGCTATTATACCGTCTATCTTTAATATCAATACAGCTATTCTATTTACGTTTCCAACGGTTTTAAATCCGATTATGCTGATTCCGTTTATTGCTACTCCTACAATCAATGCCTTAATTACCTATGTATCAATGGCTGTAGGATTAGTACCTTATACAACAGGTGTAATCCTTCCGTGGACAATGCCACCGATCATAGGAGGATTCCTTGCGACAGGGGCTAGTTGGCGAGGAGCTCTATTACAAGTTGTTTTAATTTTGGTTTCTGTGGCAATTTATTATCCATTCTTCAAAATTGCAGATAAACGCAATCTTGAAAAAGAAAAAGCTACTGTTGGAGGGGAATAAGATGGTTATCAGAGTATTTGATCAGCAGAAAAATGCTTATTCTAGCTTTGCCTTAGAGGAATTAAGTTACTATATGAATCGGGTCTTTAAGACTGACATAGAACTTGTCGAGGAGAAGGAAGCGGATATTTTTGTAGGATTAGTCAATAAAGAGGATAGAAAAGACCATGTTCTTATCTCATTAGACAAGGGTAAGGGGAGAATTGAGTCTAATACAATTGTAGGTTTACTTATTGGAATTTACCGAATGTTTCATGAATTTGGGGTTGTGTATACTAGACCAGGGCGCGGACATGACTTTGTTCCAGAGTTACGATTTGAAGATTTTTTAGATAAACAGCTATCTATAGATGAAACAGCCAGTTACTATCATAGGGGAGTATGTATAGAGGGAGCGGATTCATTTGAAAATATACTAGATTTTATTGATTGGCTACCTAAGATTGGAATGAATAGTTTTTTCATCCAGTTTGAAAATCCTTACTCTTTTTTGAAACGTTGGTATGAACATGAGTTTAATCCATATCTAAATAAAGAAAAATTCTCAAATGAATTAGTACAAGAATTGAGTGATAGGTTGGATAAAGAATTGCAAAAAAGAGGTCTTATTCATCATCGTGTTGGTCATGGATGGACAGGTGAGGTTTTAGGTTACTCTTCAAAATTTGGCTGGGAATCAGGTCTTAGTATTTCAGAGGAGAAGAAACCCTATGTTGCTGAAATAAACGGGAAACGAGAACTATTTAGTACGGCTCCAATTTTAACCAGTCTGGATTTTTCAAATCCAGATGTAGCTGATAAGATGGTAGAAATTATTACGGATTATGCCAAGAAAAGACCTGATGTGAATTACTTACATGTATGGTTGTCGGATGCTCGTAATAATATTTGTGAATGTGAAAACTGTAGACAAGAATTGGTTTCGGATCAGTATATTCGTATTCTCAATCAATTGGATAGGGCTTTAACGAGTGAGGGATTAGATACAAAGATTTGTTTTCTGCTTTACCATGAGTTGTTATGGGCACCTCAGAAAGAAAAAATAGATAATCCTGAACGCTTTACCATGATGTTTGCACCGATTACAAGAACATTTGAAATGAGTTATGCAGATGTAGATTTTGACAATTCCATACCTACGCCTAAACCTTATCTGCGTAATAAAATTATACTTCCGAATTCTCTTGAAGAAAATTTATCTTATCTTTTTGAGTGGCAAAAAACATTTAAAGGAGATAGTTTCGTATATGACTATCCTTTAGGGCGTGCTCATTATGGCGATTTAGGCTATATGAAAATTAGTCAAACTATTTACAGAGATGTATCTTATCTTTCCAACCTACATTTGAACGGGTACATTTCGTGTCAAGAATTACGTGCCGGATTCCCTCATAATTTTCCTAATTATGTTATGGGGCAAATGCTCTGGAAGAAGACAAGAAGTTATGAAGAATTGATTGAAGAATACTTTTCTGCTTTGTATGGGTCAAATTGGCAGTCTGTTGTTGAATATTTAGAAAAATTATCTAGTTATTCCTCATGTGATTATTTTAATGCAATTGGCAGCCGTCAAAATGATGTTTTAGCGAATCATTATTATATAGCTTACAATCTAGCTGATAATTTTTTACCAATTATTGAGGAAAATATTTCTAAGTTATTAAATAGTCAAAAGGATGAATGGAAACAGCTCAGTTATCATCGTGAATATGTTGTTAAGATGGCGAAGGCTTTATATCTTCAAGCAACTGGAAAAACAAGGCAAGCTCAAGATGAATGGAGAAATGTGTTGAATTATATCCGTGGGCACGAATTACTATTCCAATCTAATTTGGATGTTTATCGTGTAATTGAAGTAGCAAAAAATTACGCTGGTTTCCACTTATAAATCATAAGTATAGAAAATGAACCAAGGTATTCAGAGAAGATTGATCCTAAATATTATGAAATTTAAGGATTTTTAAGATATTTAGGGTTGACTTTCTATTTGTATCGTAGCGAAGTCATTTTAATAATGATGTGTAAAAGATGGATCAAGATTGAGGAGGAAGAAAGATGAAATCAAAAGAAGAAATAAATATGCTTGGTTTTACAATTGTCGCTTACGCAGGAGATGCAAGGTCAGATTTGATGGATGCTTTGGCGTTTGCGAGAGATGGATATTTTGAACAGGCAAGAGAATTGGTTGAGTCTGCAAACGACTCAATAGTGTCTGCCCATCGAGAACAGACTAATTTATTAGCGGAGAAGGCATCTGGAGATAATTTTGAAGTGAGTTTTATCATGATTCATGGTCAAGATACCTTGATGACAACGATGCTATTGTATGATCAGGTAAAGTTTTTTATTGATGAATATGAACGAATTCGAAAGATTGAAGAACATATTGGTTTGCAATGAGGATTAGTCATGGAAAATTTACAGGTTAATGCCCTACCAAAAGAGTTTTTATTAGGAGCAGCCACCGCTGCTTACCAAGTAGAGGGTGCAACTAGGGTAGATGGCAAAGGAATAAATATGTGGGATGTTTATTTGCAAGAAAATAGTCCGTTCTTACCAGATCCAGCTAGTGATTTTTATCATCGTTACGAAGAGGATATAGCTTTGGCGGCAGAACATGGTTTGCAGGCTTTGCGTTTATCTATTTCTTGGGTTCGTATATTTCCTGATATAGATGAGGAGCCTAATATATTGGCTGTTCAGTATTACCATAGAGTCTTTCAGTCCTGCTTAAAACATAATGTGATTCCGTTTGTTTCTTTACATCATTTTGATTCGCCTCAGAAAATGTTAGAAACAGGGGATTGGTTGAATAGAGGGAATATTGATCGTTTCATACGATATGCTCGCTTTTGTTTCCAAGAATTTACAGAAGTCAAGCATTGGTTTACAATCAATGAACTGATGTCTCTTGCTGCAGGTCAATATATAGGAGGTCAGTTTCCTCCAAATCACCATTTTCAATTATCTGAAGCAATTCAAGCGAATCATAATATGTTGTTGGCGCATGCTCGTGCAGTCCTCGAATTTCATCAATTAGGAATTGAGGGAGAGATAGGTTGTATTCATGCTTTAAAACCAGGCTATCCTATTGATGGGCAAAAAGAAAATATTTTGGCAGCTAAACGGTATGATGTTTATAATAATAAATTTCTATTAGATGGAACTTTTTTGGGCTACTACAGTGATGACACGCTTTTTCACTTGAATCAAATATTGGAAGCTAATAATTCTAGCTTTATTATTGAAGATGGTGATTTAGAAATTATGAAAAGAGCTGCACCTCTTAATACGATGTTTGGGATGAATTATTATCGTTCAGAATTTATTCGTGAATACGAAGGTGAAAATAGACAAGAATTTAATTCAACAGGAATAAAAGGACAGTCTTCTTTTAAATTAAATGCTCTAGGTGAATTTGTAAAAAAAACTGGGATTCCGACAACAGATTGGGATTGGAATATTTATCCTCAAGGACTATTTGATATGTTGCTTCGTATCAAAGAAGAATATCCTCAACATCCAGTCATTTATTTAACGGAAAATGGTACAGCCCTTAAAGAAGTTAAACCAGAGGGCGAGAATGATACTATTGATGATAGTAAGAGAATCCGTTATATTGAGCAACATTTACACAAAGTTTTAGAGGCTCGAGATAGGGGAGTCAATATTCAAGGCTATTTTATATGGTCTTTGCAAGATCAATTTTCTTGGGCGAATGGCTACAATAAGCGATATGGTCTTTTCTTTGTTGATTATGAAACACAGAAGAGATATATTAAGAAAAGTGCTCTTTGGGTAAAAGGGCTAAAACGGAATTAAGGTTAGCGATTTGACTGATGTTTAATATATTTTAACTATGAGCTTAAATTTTTTACAGGAGGAGTTTTATGGATAAGCTAGTCGCTGCCATTGAAAAGCAACAAGGGAAATTTGAAAAAATTTCTACTAATAATTATATGATGGCTATTAAAGATGGATTCATTGCTACTATGCCTTTAATTATGTTTTCAAGCTTTTTGATGATTATTATTATGATTCCTAAAAATTTCGGAGTAGAGTTACCGAGTCCAGCTATTGTCTGGATGAGAAAAGTGTATATGTTAACCATGGGAGTTTTGGGTATTATTGTTTCAGGGACAGTTGCAAAGTCATTGGCTGGAAATGTTAATAGAAAAATGCCTCCTGGAAAGGTAATAAATGATACTTCTGCAATGTTGGCGGCCATATGTGGCTATCTTGTATTAACTGTAACGCTTGTAGTTGATGAGAAGACGGGATCTACAAGTTTGTCGACAAACTATTTAGGATCTCAAGGATTGATAACTTCGTTTGTCAGTGCCTTTATTACTGTAAATGTTTACCGATTTTGTATTAAGCGAGACATTACTATTCATTTACCTAAGGAAGTTCCAGGGGCTATATCACAAGCTTTTAGAGATATTTTTCCTTTTTCTTTTGTTTTACTTATTAGTGGTTTGTTAGATGTTGTATCTCGGTTTAGTTTAGATGTTCCTTTTGCCCAAGTATTTCAACAACTATTGACCCCTATTTTTAAGGGAGCAGAATCATATCCTGCTATGATGTTGATTTGGTTTATGTGTGCTTTGCTTTGGTTTGTTGGAATTCATGGACCATCTATTGTCTTACCTGCTGTT
Source organism: Streptococcus pneumoniae (assembly GCF_001096185.1). Lineage (GTDB taxonomy): Bacteria > Bacillota > Bacilli > Lactobacillales > Streptococcaceae > Streptococcus > Streptococcus pneumoniae_B. The sequence continues at coordinate 58,498 of NZ_CRPU01000001.1, read as the reverse complement.
ACAGCTTTACAACTAAGCAATATGGAAGAGAATGCTCAACTCCTTGCAAATGGGCAGTTCCCTTATCATTCTTTAACACCTAATTTCGGGAATTATATCGCTGCTATTGGAGGAACGGGGGCTACCTTTGTTGTACCATTTATTTTGATTTTCTTTATGCGGTCTAAACAATTAAAATCGGTAGGTAAAGCTACACTTACTCCTGTTTTATTTGCGGTAAATGAACCTCTTCTATTTGGTATGCCTGTTATTTTGAATCCCTATCTTTTTGTCCCTTTTTTGCTGACTCCACCAGTGAATGTATTTCTAGGAAAGGTCTTTATTGATTTCTTTGGAATGAACGGATTTTATATCCAGTTGCCTTGGGCCTTTCCTGGACCATTGGGATTGTTAATTGGAACGAATTTTCAACTTATTTCCTTTGTGTTTTTATCTTTGATTTTAGTTGTCGACATATTGATTTATTTGCCATTCTGTAGAGCGTATGATAGGCAGTTACTGATGAAGGAAGATGTTTCGAACTCAAATGATATTACTTTAGAGGAGGAAACAAGTGAAATAATGCCTGGTGAGTTAGATGAAATAAAAAGTAAGGAGTTGAAAGTACTGGTTCTTTGTGCAGGGTCTGGAACAAGTGCGCAATTAGCCAATGCAATTAACGAGGGCGCTCAATTAGCAGAAGTTAGAGTGATTGCGAATTCAGGAGCGTACGGAGCTCATTATGATATTATGGGTGTTTATGATTTAATTATTCTGGCTCCACAAGTTCGGAGTTATTATAGAGAGATGAAGGTGGATGCAGAAAGATTGGGTATTCAGATAGTTGCTACCAGAGGAATGGAATATATTCATTTAACAAAGAATCCAAGTAAAGCCTTACAATTTGTATTGGAGCATTACCAAGCTGTGTAGTAAGTTTTTTTAATCTTTTATTTGACTAAGGACTTTGCTTACAGACAGGCTTGGATTTAAAAACGTTCCCCCTTTTTAATATAAAAATCCCTCTTTCACAATTGTAAAAAGAGGGATTTTGTATTTTATCTCTTAGACCAAGTTCTCTTCATAAAGAGAAGTAGGATTGGGTAAATCTCCAAGCGCCCTGCAATCATTGCAAAGGAGAGGAGAATTTTTGAGATAGGACTAAAGATTGAGAAGCTAGAAGTGGTTCCTAGAATAGGCCCGATATTATTGAAACAGCTAAAGACAGCGCTGGTCACAACCAGAAAATCATTGCTATCTAGGCTGACAATAAAGATAAGGGATAGCAAAATCATAGCATAGATGACAAAGTACTTGAGAATCTTATGCTGGGTATCTTTGTCAATCACCGTTTTATTAACATGGAGGGTCAAAACACGGTGGGGAGATAGAATTGACAAAATCTGATTTTTAGCAATTTTTGAAAGGATGAGGCCTCGAATAACCTTGAGTCCACCTGCGGTTGAACCAGCAGAACCACCGATTCCCATGAGGAAGAGGAGGATAAACTGGGAGAAGAGGGGCCAATTGGTAATGTCTCCGTATCCAAAACCGGTTGTCGTAATGATATTGGAAACCTGGAAGAAGGCCATTTCAAAACTTTTTGAAAATCCTGGATAGAGATAGAGGGTATTAAGGCTAATCAAGCCTGTAGAAACCAGCACGATGACCAAGTAAGCACGAAGTTCTTCGTCACCAAAGAAGGCCTTGACGCGACGGAGCATGAGGTAGTAGTAGAGATTGAAATTTACTCCAAAAACCAAAACTCCTATACTAACTAGATAGGTAATCAGTGAGCTACCATAGTGAGCAATTCCATCGTTATAGACTGTAAAACCTCCTGTACCTGCTGTTCCCATGGCAATGACAAAACTATCAAATAGGGGCATGCCAGCCAGATAATAGATGATGACAAAGAGGGAGAAGAGAGCTAGATAAAGGAGATAGAGAATCTGGGCAGTGTTTTTTAGTTTGGATACAACCTTGCCAAAAACAGGGCCAGGAACCTCAGCCTTCATCACTTCTAGGTGGCTATTCTTGGCATTATCCATAATAGCAAGTGCAAAAACAAGCACTCCCATCCCTCCGATCAAGTGGGTAAAACTTCGCCAGAAGAGGAGGGAACGACTGAGAACCGAAACGTCGTTCAAAATACTTGCTCCAGTAGTTGTAAAGCCAGAACTGATTTCAAAAAAGGCATCGATAACGCTGGGAATTTGCCCAGCAAAAACAAAGGGGAGACCTCCAAAGAAAGACCAAAGGATCCAACAGAGGGCCACAATCAAGATTCCCTCCTTGGCATAAATCCGTTGATTTTTTGGCTTTTGTAAAATTCCTGAACCGCCTAGTAATACGAGAATCCCTATTGTTGAAAAGAGAGCCGTAAAGACTTGGCTCGATTCACGGTAATAGAGAGCGACAGCTACAGGAACCAAAAGGAGAACAGCTTCAATCAAAAGTAACTTTGAGAGGAGGTAACGAATCATACTTTTATTCATTTCTTACCTCGCGATTAAGTCATAAATTTTGGTGATGTTTGGCAACAAGGTTGTTACTAGGAGCTTGTCTCCAACTTCCAACATATCCTCCCCAGTAGGGAAAATAGTCTTGCCCTTTCGAATGATGGCTGCAATAAGAACCCCTTTTTTCAATTTCAGTTGAGAAAGAGGTTTGGCAGTCATTTTATTGGCTTCCTTGATATGGAATTGCAGGGTTTCGATTTGGCCATTGGCTAGATGGTGCATGGCTTGAAGGTCTGAATACTGGGCATTAACACGACCACGAATAAAGTGCATAATCGTATCTACAGCGATGCTTTTAGGGGTGATGATACTTGAAAAATCAGGCGCATTGATAATCTCGAGGAGACTGGTACGATTGACCTTGGTGATATTTTTCTGTACACCTACCCTGTCAAGGAACATAGAAGTAATCAGATTTTCCTCATCGACTCCTGTTAGAGTCGCAACGGCATCATAGTGTTGAGCACTTTCTTCTAGCAGGATATCTTTTGCAGTACCATCTCCTTGGACGATATGAAGATTTGGAAATTTCTCGCTAAAGAAGCTAGCGATTTCAGGATTGATTTCAATAACCTTGGTTTCGATACGACTGTCTTTGAGGATACCTAGTAGATAATAGGCAATTCTACCTGCCCCAACGATGAGAAGGCTCTTCACGGCACGAGACTTGAAATAATTATGGAAGAGCATCATGTCAACACGGTTACCAGTGACAAAGATTCTATCTTTATCCTGTACAGTCATGTCACCGCTTGGAATGATAATTTGATGATCCCTCTCTATCGCACAAACAATGACATTGCCAAATTTTTTCCGAAAATCAGAAATGGGCATTTGGCAAAGACCACTGGAGGATTTAACAGTGAATTCCATCAAGCTGACCCGTCCTCCAAAGAAACGTTCGACAGAGAGGGCGTTGGGGAAGTCAATGATATTGGCAATAGCGCGGGCAGCCAAGAGCTCAGGGTTAACGATAAGAGAAAAACCGAGAATATTCTTTTCCTTGAAATAAGAGTTAGAGTATTCAGGATTTCGTACCCGAACGATGGTTTCTTTAGCCCCCATTTTTTTGGCTAGAACGGCTGCAATCATGTTCACTTCATCGTATTCAGTCAGGGCGATAAAGATATCACAATCCTGGACACTGGCTTGCTCAAGGATGGTAAAATCGGCCCCGTTACCAAGGATACCCATGATATCAAAGCGATTAACAATATGATTGAGAACGGCTTCATCTTGCTCAATCAGCAAAACATCATGCTTTTCTGCAACCAAGGAGCGACAGAGGGCAAAACCAACTTTTCCCCCTCCGACAAGGATAATTTTCATAATAAAACCTACTTTTTCATGATGTAACTATCATACCTTTTTTCAAGAAAAAATGCACCTACTAGCTAATCACCAGAGTTTTTAGTGAAAATTCGCTATAAGGTAAAACTATACCCTAATCAATTAAAATAGCTATTAGCACCTTTCTCTGAAATATGGTATGATAAAGGATATACAAGGAGATAAAATGAATAATAATTTACTGGTATTACAATCAGACTTTGGTCTGGTTGATGGTGCGGTATCGGCTATGATTGGAGTGGCTTTAGAAGAGTCTCCAACCTTAAAAATTCATCATTTGACGCACGATATTACGCCTTATAATATTTTTGAGGGAAGTTACCGTCTCTTTCAGACGGTGGATTACTGGCCTGAGGGAACGACTTTTGTATCGGTTGTTGATCCAGGTGTCGGCTCGAAACGTAAGAGTGTGGTTGCCAAGACTGCAAAAAATCAATACATTGTCACGCCAGACAATGGGACTCTTTCTTTTATTAAGAAACACGTTGGTATTGTGGCTATTCGTGAGATTTCTGAAGTGGCCAATAGACGACAAAACACAGAGCATTCTTATACCTTTCACGGTCGTGATGTCTATGCTTATACAGGTGCTAAACTAGCCAGTGGTCACATTTCTTTTGAGGAAGTGGGGCCAGAGCTCAGTGTGGATCAGATTGTGGAACTTCCAGTCGTAGAGACCATCATTGAAGATCATCTGGTAAAGGGAGCTATTGATATTCTGGATGTGCGTTTCGGTTCGCTTTGGACCTCTATCACACGGGAAGAATTTTACAAGCTAGAACCAGAATTTAGTGACCGTTTTGAAGTGACTATCTATCACGCTGATATGCTGGTCTATCAAAATCAGGTTGTCTATGGCAAATCATTTGCAGATGTGAGAATTGGGCAACCCATCCTTTACATCAACTCTCTCTATCGTTTAGGTCTGGCTATCAACCAAGGTTCTTTTGCCAAGGCCTATAATGTAGGTGTCGGTTCATCTTGGACCATTGAAATAAAGAAAATAGAATCATAAAATAGGAGAATATAGATGAAAAATCAATCAATTAAACAAGTTGTTGCTATCGGTGTTGGAGCTGCGCTCTTTGTTGTCATCGGGATGATCAGCATTCCGACACCTGTTCCAAATACAAGTATCCAGCTTCAGTATGCGGTACAGAGCCTCTTGTCTATCATTTTTGGCCCTCTAGTTGGTCTACTTGTTGGTTTAATTGGGCATGCTGTTAAGGATGCTATTGCTGGCTACGGTCTTTGGTGGACTTGGATTATTGCTAGTGGTCTCTTTGGTCTAGCCGTCGGACTTTTTAGAAAGTACGTTCGTGTGATCAATGGTGTCTTTGACTGGAAAGATATTCTTATTTTTAACCTCATTCAACTACTTGCAAATGCTCTTGTTTGGGGTGTCTTGGCACCACTTGGAGATGTTGTGATTTATCAAGAAGCTGCAGAAAAAGTATTTGCCCAAGGGATTGTTGCGGGAATTGCTAATGCTGTAACTGTAGCTATCGCAGGTACCCTTCTCTTGCTAGCTTATTCACGTACGCAGACTCGTTCAGGAAGTTTGAAAAAGGATTAACATAAGGGAAAAGGCTGGGCAACCAGTCTTTTTCGACGTTTATAGATTAGTTAGGCAAGTAAGCTAGGATAGGAATCTTTTTGGCGCTAAGATTTTAAGAGAAGAGACTGCAAGAAGGGGCAGATTTATGATAAAATAGAAGTCTAAGAAGCGAATGAAGAGAGTAAGATGAAAGAAGCTATAATTGAGTGGAAGGATTTCTCTTTCCAGTATGAAACACAACAAGAACCGACCTTGCAAGGGGTGGACTTGACCATTTACAAGGGAGAGAAAGTCTTAATTGTTGGCCCATCTGGGTCAGGTAAGTCTACCTTGGGTCAATGTTTGAATGGGATTATTCCCAATATTTACAAGGGTCAGACATCTGGAGAATTTTTGATTAAGGGGCAAGTAGCCTTTGATATGAGTATCTATGATAAATCTCATCTGGTTAGCACGGTTTTGCAGGATACAGATGGGCAGTTTATCGGCTTGTCCGTGGCAGAAGATTTGGCTTTTGCTCTGGAAAATGATGTAACAGCACTAGATGAGATGAAAAATCGTGTTCATAAATGGGCTGAAAAGCTGGACCTTCTTGATTTACTAGCTCAGAGACCTCAGGATTTGTCTGGTGGACAAAAGCAGCGAGTTAGTCTAGCTGGTGTCTTGATTGATGAGAGTCCGATTCTTTTGTTTGATGAGCCACTCGCCAATCTGGATCCCAAGTCAGGTCAGGATATTATAGAATTGATTGACCAGATTCATAAGGAAGAGGGGACGACGACTCTTATTATCGAGCACCGTTTGGAGGATGTTCTGCATCGCCCTGTGGATCGGATTGTCCTGATAAACGATGGTCGTATCCTCTTTAATGGGAGTCCTGACCAGTTACTGGCGACTGATTTATTGACCCAAAATGGAATTCGGGAACCCCTTTATCTAACCACTCTCCGTCAATTGGGTGTGGATTTAGCCAAGGAAGAACAATTAGCAAATCTGGATAACTTGTCTATCTCAAAAGTCCAGATTCAGTTGCGGACGGAACTGGCAAAAGAAACCCCAGAATTGCAATCACTCTTTAGACTAGAGGACGTGTCGTTTTCTTATGATGATAGACCGATTTTAAAGTCCCTACATTTGGATATTAAAAAGGGTGAAAAGATTGCCATTGTCGGGAAAAATGGGGCTGGGAAATCAACTCTAGCCAAGGCCTTAAGTAGCTTTATTCAGACGGAAGGTCGCTATCTTTGGGAAGGGCAGGATATCAAAGGAGATTCTGTTGCAGAGCGGGCGGAACGAGTAGGCTATGTGCTGCAAAATCCTAATCAAATGATTTCAACCAACATGATCTTTGATGAGGTGGCTCTAGGACTTCGTTTGCGAGGTGTGGACGAGCAGGAAATTGAAAAGAAAGTCTATGAAACCTTGAAAATCTGTGGGCTTTATGAATTCCGTAATTGGCCTATTTCTGCCCTGTCATTTGGTCAGAAAAAACGTGTCACCATTGCATCGATTTTGGTCTTGGGGGCTGAAATTATCCTCTTAGATGAACCGACAGCAGGTCAAGACCAGAAGAACTATACTGAGATTATGGAATTTCTCGAAGAGTTGCATCAAAAAGGGCATACCATTGTCATGATTACCCATGATATGCAATTGATGCTGGATTATTCAGACCGGGCTCTTGTCATGGTGGATGGGGAATTGATTGCCGATACTGATCCAGCTAGTCTGTTGAGCAATCCTGAGCTGTTAATAAAAGCCAATCTAAAAGAAACCTCTATTTTTAACTTGGCCAAGAAACTAGACGTGGATCCACTTGCTTTAACGGCATTTTACAAAGAAAGGAGAGAAGGATGCAAGCTAAATTAATCGGTTACCAGCATAGAGATACTGTGATTCATCGCTTGTCAGGAGCTGGGAAACTCCTCTTTTTCATTCTCGTGTCATTGGCGGCCATGATTAGCTATGATACCAGATTGCTTGTTCTGATTGCCATCTTTTCGGTCTTTCTCCTCTATTTGTCAGAAATCCGTTTTAAAGATGTTTCCTTTGTTGCCGTTTTTGCGACGGTATTTGCCGTTTTAAACGTCTTGATGGTCTATCTCTTTTCTCCTGAGTATGGGGTTGGACTTTACGGAGAGAGAAGTGTGATTTGGCAGGGAATCGGTGCTTACACTCTGACCAGTCAAGAGCTCTTTTATCTGCTAAATCTGGCTATTAAGTACCTTTGCACCATTCCTCTGGCTATTATCTTTTTGATGACAACCCACTCTAGTCAGTTTGCTTCCAGTTTAAATCAAATCGGTGTGTCTTACAAGATTGCCTATTCAGTCAGCCTGACCTTGCGCTATATTCCAGATTTGCAGGAAGAATTCTTTACCATCAAGATGTCTCAGGAGGCGCGTGGGATGGAATTATCCAAGAAAGCTTCTCTTATGCAACGAATCAAAGGCAATCTGCGCATTATTACGCCCTTGATTTTTAGCTCGCTAGAACGCATTGATACCATCGCGACCGCCATGGAGCTTCGACGCTTTGGGAAAGAGAAAAAACGCACTTGGTATAGTTATCAGGCCTTGAAAAAAGGAGACTATCTTACCTTGCTCTTGGCAGCCTTGTTTTTAGTAGCTAGTTTACTACTTATCTTGCAGAATCACGGACGATTTTACAACCCTTGGAAATAGCTTGAAAAAATTGAAAAAATCAAGTCGTTTCTATTGACAATGATTCTGAAAGTGTTATACTAAGAAAGTAGTTTCGCTGATTTACTTCAAACCTGTTGTGAGGTAAGTTAACGATGCCTTAACCACGCTGTTTGCTGAGCTTGACTCCGGGCAGTGTGGCTATTTTTTTGCAATGGTGAAAGGAAGCAAGTCATGACAAATCACATTGTATTATTTGAACCACAAATTCCACAAAATACAGGCAATATCGCGCGTACTTGCGCTGCGACCAATTCTCCCCTCCACATCATCAAGCCAATGGGCTTTCCTATTGATGACCGCAAGATGAAGCGGGCTGGATTGGATTATTGGGATAAGCTAGAGATTTATTTTTACGAGAGTTTGGAAGATTTTATGTCTCAGATGAAGGGAAAACTCTATCTGATTTCGAAATTCGCTGAGAAAGTGTATTCTGAGGTGGATTTATCGACTGACGAAGACCATTATTTTCTTTTTGGACGTGAAGACAAGGGATTGCCGGAGGACTTTATGCGAGAACATCCTGAGAAAGCTCTCCGTATTCCTATGAATGATGAACATGTCCGCAGTCTCAATGTGTCTAATACCGTTTGCATGATTGTCTACGAAGCTCTTCGCCAGCAGAACTTTGCAGGTCTTGAGCTTGTTCATACCTATGAAGTGGATAAATTGAAATAAAAAATGAAAATGGAAATGAACAAAATGCTTGCGCTTGCAAGCGTTTTTTGTTATGATAAAAGAGTCTTCAGGGCAGGGTGAAATTCCCGACCGGCGGTAAATTTGACTATCTATTTTAGCTTTCTCGTCGTTGTCTTGTCTCGATATACTTTAAGTATTATCTTCGACTGCGACGCCTAGATAAATCTAAAATATCTTAGCCAAATAAGTCCGCGAGCGCAAGCTGATGTGGTGAGATTCCACAACCGACAGTATAGTCTGGATGGGAGAAGACGAAAGAATAGCTTTGTCTGTTCTGATAGATTTATAGCTAGATTGTAACCGCTTGCTTTAGTTTTCTTTAATAGAGTGAGAGGGAACTTTTGGGATATAAAAAGTGAGAATAGATAGAGGAATCCTTTCTAACTTCTTCTGATTTTATAGAAAATTGGAGGAACCTGTTATGACAAACACACGTCGACTTTCGACCATTGCGATTCTATCAGCCATCTCATTTGTGCTGATGTACTTTGACTTTCCGCTTTTACCAGCGGCGTCTTTCCTCAAGATCGAATTTAGTATCTTGCCAGTCCTTGTGGGCTTGGTGGTCATGGATTTGCCTGCTGCTCTAGGAATTCTCTTGCTTCGCTCACTCTTGAAATTGCTTCTTAACAGCCAGGGAGTGAATACTTACATTGGTTTGCCAATGAATATCGTAGCTTTGGGAGTTTTTGTCATCGTATTTGCTTTGATTTGGAAAAAGGAACGGACAACCCTTCGTTTCCTACTAGGCTCTCTAGCTGGGACTATTGGTTTAACCGTGGCTATGTTGGTTCTCAACTATGTTTACGCTGTTCCTCTGTACGCTAAGTTTGCTAACTTTGATATTGGAAAAATTTTGGGACTTTCCAACTACCTAATGACCATGGTATTACCTTTTAACTTGATTGAGGGTGTAATCTTTTCCGTTTCATTCTGGTTGTTGTATGTTCTCTTGAAACCAACCTTAAAACATTATGAAAGATAAACAAACATTTTTAATGAAGGGCAGTTTTGCCCTTTTACTTTTCGTTATTCTTGGCTACATGGTCAAATTTTACCCTGAAACGCTGGTCGGTTTTGACCAACCGATTCAGACGGCTATTCGAGGAGACTTGCCAGATTACTTGACCATTCTTTTCCGAGCCATCACACGCTTGATTGATATTCCAGTGATTATCACTTGGGTTGTCATTACAGCTTTTGTCTTTTATCGTAAGAGATGGAAGATAGAAAGTTTCTTCATGCTGGGAAATCTGGCTTTGGCAGGTCTTTTAATCGTTACCTTTAAAAATATCTACCAGCGCCCACGACCAGCTATCTTACATCTGGTGGAGGAGAAGGGATTTTCCTTTCCAAGTGGTCATTCTCTGGCTGTAACCTTGATGGTCGGCTCTCTGATTGTTATTCTTAGTCAGCGGATTAAAGATTCGGTCTGGAGAAAAATTGTGCAAATCGTGCTAGGTCTCTACCTAGTCAGTGTGTTGGTATCAAGGGTCTATCTGGGAGTTCATTACCCATCAGATGTCCTTGCCAGTCTCTGTGTGGGTTTGGGAGTCCTGTTTATCGAATTTCCCTTTTATGACAAGCTCCGCTTTCAATGGCGATTTAAAGGCAAGCAGAAGTGAGTATCGAATTCCCTTGAGGAGAAAGAAATGAAAGTCAATATAAAAGATCTCCATCCGACTCAACTATACTTATCAGAAAAGAAACTAGCAGGCATCCAGACACTTTATCAGTCGGCAGAAATAATCAATGTTGCTCCAATCAGTATTCTTGCGTTCGGAGATTACTTGTTGATTACAGATGGGCATCACAGGGCTTATCAGGCTTTATTGGCAGGTCGGGATACGATTTCTGCTGAGTGGGATAGAGATGGTGGTGATGAACTATATCATCTCTATGCGCAAGCCTGCGAAGAAAGAAAAATCTACTCTGTTCTGGATTTAAAAAATCATATCTTAGCTCAAGATGAGTATGAAGCAAAATGGTATAACTGGTGTGATGGTTTTAATCAAGCAGCAACCCTCTTATTGAAAAGGAAAGCAGATGAAACGGATCTTACAAATAGATAATGCACTGCGTCTTGTTCCTTATTATGAGGTCAATCATTGTGAAGAAGCTTTTGCTTGGTATCAGGATGTGAACTTGGTTCACCTCGTAGATGGTGTGAAGAGACCTTATAGTCAAGAAACTTTGGAAGCCATGTATTCCTATTTGGATCAGCATGGTGAGCTTTTTTGGATTGAAGTCAAGGAGAAGGGAGAATGGTTTCCAATTGGGGATGTTACACTATCTCAGGATAATCTCCCCATTGTGATTGGGAATTCCGCTTACCAACATTGAGGATTTGGAAAAAAGATTCTGAGTGCTTTGATTGAATTGGCTCGAGTAAAAGGATGGAAAGAATTGAGAGTCAAGGAAATCTACACCTACAATCATGCTTCTAGGAGGTGTTTCAAGTCGCTTGGATTTGTGGAAAATGGAGCAACAGAAAAAGGAATGAGTTTTGTACTGAAATTAGTCTAATCCTGCCACTTTCTCCCCCTTAACCTTTGACTATTCTGCAAAATTATCGTAAAATAAAGAGTAAATGATAAAATGAGGTCAGAGTCTGTTCGCTCTGGCGATAGTAGTATAAATGAGGAGAAACGCTTTGGAATTAGAAGTATTTGCTGGGCAAGAAAAAAGTGAACTATCTATGATTGAGGTAGCGCGTGCTATCTTGGAACTTCGTGGTCGCGATCATGAGATGCATTTTAGCGATCTTGTAAACGAAATTCAAAACTACCTTGGAACATCAAACAGCGATATCCGTGAAGCTTTGCCTCTGTTCTACACAGAGTTGAACTTTGACGGTAGCTTCATCTCACTTGGAGACAATAAATGGGGTCTTCGTTCATGGTATGGTGTGGATGAAATTGACGAAGAAATCATCGCTCTTGAAGAAAATGATGACGATGAAGTGGCACCAAAAGCTAAGAAAAAACGCGTCAATGCCTTCATGGATGGCGATTCAGATGCTATTGACTACAATGCAGATGATCCAGAAGATGAAGATGCATACGAAGCAGATCCAGCTCTTTCATATGATGATGAAAATCCAGATGATGAGAAAAATGAAGTGGAAGCTTATGATGCAGAAATCAACGAAATCGCTCCTGATGACTTGGGTGAAGATGTAGATCTCAACGAGGAAGATGATGATTTTTCAGATGATGATGCTGAAACCATCGAGGAATAAAAGTTAGCTATTGACAATTATCCTATTTTTAGGTATCATATTGTTCGGGCACCTCTTTTAGAGGTCGGGGCTCCCTAGTTTTTAGGGAGCTATTTTTGTTTTTTCAAGAAGTTATCTTCTTGTATTTTATACTCAATGAAAATCAAAGAGCAAACTAGGAAACTAGTCGCAGGTTGCTCAAAACACTGTTTTGAGGTTGTAGATAAGACTGACAAAGTCAGGAACACATATCTACGGCAAGGCGACGTTGACGCGGTTTGAAGAGATTTTCGAAGAGTATTTGTTGTGAATCTGGTGCAGTTATCCCAGATTATTCTTATTAGTAGGGTCTTGTTTTCTATGTCCCCTCGTAGTCAGCAAGACCTTGAGTATTTTAGAAAGAGGAATCTATGTCTACGAAATATATTTTTGTAACTGGTGGTGTGGTATCGTCTATTGGGAAAGGGATTGTGGCAGCGAGTCTAGGCCGTCTCTTGAAAAATCGTGGTCTCAAAGTAACCATTCAAAAATTTGACCCTTATATCAATATTGATCCAGGAACCATGAGTCCTTATCAGCACGGGGAAGTTTTTGTGACAGATGATGGAGCTGAGACAGATTTGGACTTGGGTCACTATGAACGCTTCATCGATATCAATCTAAACAAATATTCCAACGTGACAACTGGTAAAATTTATAGTGAAGTGCTTCGTAAAGAACGCCGTGGAGAATATCTTGGTGCAACTGTTCAGGTTATTCCTCATATCACAGATGCTTTGAAAGAAAAAATTAAGCGTGCCGCTCTAACGACAGACTCTGATGTCATTATCACAGAGGTCGGCGGAACTGTTGGAGATATCGAGTCCTTGCCATTCCTAGAGGCCCTTCGTCAGATGAAGGCAGATGTGGGTGCGGATAATGTTATGTACATCCATACAACTTTACTTCCTTACCTCAAGGCTGCTGGTGAAATGAAAACCAAACCAACTCAACACTCTGTAAAAGAATTGCGTGGATTGGGAATTCAACCAAATATGTTGGTTATTCGTACAGAGCAACCAGCTGGTCAAGGAATTAAAAACAAACTAGCTCAGTTCTGTGATGTGGCACCAGAAGCCGTTATCGAATCATTGGATGTTGAACATCTTTACCAAATTCCATTGAATTTGCAGGCACAAGGTATGGACCAAATTGTCTGTGACCATTTGAAACTAGACGCACCAGTAGCGGATATGACAGAATGGTCAGCCATGGTGAACAAGGTCATGAATCTCAAGAAACAGGTCAAGATTTCCCTTGTTGGTAAGTATGTTGAGTTGCAAGATGCCTACATTTCTGTGGTTGAAGCTTTGAAGCACTCTGGTTATGCCAACGATGCAGAAGTGAAAATCAATTGGGTCAATGCCAATGATGTGACAGCAGAGAATGTGGCAGAGCTCTTGTCTGATGCGGACGGAATCATCGTACCAGGTGGTTTTGGCCAACGTGGTACTGAAGGGAAAATCCAAGCCATTCGCTATGCGCGTGAGAATGATGTTCCTATGTTGGGTGTCTGCTTGGGAATGCAGTTGACATGTATCGAGTTTGCTCGTCACGTTTTGGGACTTGAAGGTGCCAATTCTGCAGAGCTTGCACCAGAAACAAAGTACCCTATCATTGATATCATGCGTGATCAGATTGACGTTGAGGATATGGGGGGAACCCTTCGCTTGGGACTTTATCCATCTAAGTTGAAACGTGGCTCTAAGGCAGCAGCTGCTTATCACAATCAAGAAGTGGTGCAACGCCGTCACCGTCACCGTTATGAGTTTAACAATGCCTTCCGTGAGCAGTTTGAGGCAGCAGGTTTTGTCTTTTCAGGAGTTTCTCCAGACAATCGTTTGGTAGAAATCGTGGAAATTCCTGAAAATAAATTCTTTGTAGCTTGTCAGTATCACCCTGAACTGTCAAGCCGTCCAAACCGACCAGAAGAACTCTACACTGCCTTTGTTACTGCAGCGGTTGAGAACAGTAATTAGCAAATCAGAACCTTTGAGAAGAATCTCAGAGGTTTTTTGCATACGATGATATTGCAGTATATCTGAGGTAGGGGTCCTCTGTATGTACCTGCTACCGTTGAAATCAATAGCGACTCCCTCTTGCCCTGTGCTAGTGAATGGATTTATCAGTATATTGAAATAAAATCTGAACAAATTAATTCGGAGAGCCAAATCAATTTATAGCAAAGTTTTAGGAACTGGATTGTATAGTGAATTGAAATAAGATGTGAACATCTCTATCAGGAAAGCCAAATCAATTTATAGAAATATTTTAGCAGTCAAGGTGTACTGTTATAGATTCAATACACTATACTTTTTTAATTTAATCCACTATATCTGCAGAATGCTCTTTCAGTTTTATTCAGCCTAGTCTTGCTTAGGAAAAAAGCAAAAAGCCATCCCATTCAGGATAGCTTCTTGGTTCTTAGATTTGTTCTGCAAAAACCTTTTCAGCAAGGTTCATAGCGTGGTCTGATACACGAGTATAGTGTGAGATGATGTCGATAAAGTTGACCCCAGCTTGTGTTGAACATTCGCCCTTGTTGAGGCGTTTGATGTGGGTTTTTCTGAGAACACGTTCTATCTTATTGATTGCTTCATGGCGTTCTACAAGACTGCGTGCTTTTTCAATATCATTGTTTTCCACACTATCCAGAGCATCTTTGATAAAGTCACTAGTTTGACGGTAAACTTCCTCTAATTCTTTCAAGGCGGCATCAGAAAATTCAACATTTTTCCGTTGAAGATAGTCAGTCAGATTGAGTAGAGCCTCCGCGTGGTCTCCAATCCGTTCCAAATCACGGGAGGAATCAAGGATATTGGTGAGCACTTCGCTTTCTTTTTGACTGAGAGCTTCGCTTGAAAGGGCAATGAGATAACGTGTTAATTGCTCATCGATGGTGTTAATTGCTTCTTCGGTTTTATGCCCTTTTTCAGCAACTTTTTCATCCAAGTCAATGATGTACTTATAGGAAAGGTCAAAGGCTTTAGCAGCGTAGTTTCCTAAGTGCAAGAGCTCTTTCTTAGCATTTCCGAGAGCGATAGATGGGGCTTGTTTGATGAAATGTTCATCAAGATATAAGGGTTCGTATTTGACAACCTCGTCCTCTCCAGGAATAATCTTGGTTACAAAGTAAGCCAGAGCTCCGATAAATGGAAATTGGACAATGGTATTGGTAATATTAAAGGTTCCGTGAGCAAAGGCGATGGTCATTTCTGGTGCTAGATTTAGCGTAGATTCAAACCAATGAATCAGGGCTGTAAAAGGAACTAGAAAAATAACGCAGACGACTGTTCCGATAACGTTGAAGGCAACATGAGCTCCTGCTACCCGTTTAGCTGCAATATTAGCGCCTAAAGAGGCAATGATGGCTGTAATGGTTGTCCCGATATTGTCACCAAATAGAACTGGCAAAGCTCCTTGCAGGTCAATCAGATTGCTGGCGTAGAGGTTTTGTAAAATCCCGATGGTAGCCGAGGAAGCTTGAATCAGTAAGGTCAAGCCGGTACCGACAAAGACACCCAAAACAGGATTCTTACTTAGCTCAATCATATAGTCTTTAAAGACCTGTAAATCTTTGAGTGGAGCCATTGCACCGCTCATGAGATTGAGGGCAAAAAAGATACCACCGACACCAAAGAGGATGCGTCCGATATTATTGACTGTCCGATTTTTTGTAAAGAAGAGACAGACAGCACCGATAAAGAGCATAGGCAGGGCATAGTCACCTAGTTTAAACCCAATAAGAAAGGATGTGACTGTTGTCCCAATATTAGCCCCCATGACAATTCCGATAGCCTGACGTAAGGTTAGGAGACCGGCACTGACCAGGCCGACTGTGATAACTGTTACACCAGAACTAGACTGAATGAGAGCAGTCATCCCAATACCAACCAGAACTCCAAAGAAAGGATTACTAGTATATTTGTCAATGTAAAAACGAAGGCGATCTCCAGCAGCTTGTTGCAAACCGTCTCCCATGGTCTTGATACTATATAAGAATAGTCCCAGACCACCTAAAAAGTGAAATAAAATTTCCTGCCAATTAATGGACATTTCTTTTTCCTCCGAAAAATAATCGCGGAATATCTCCTATTCTATTTTAAAGGATAAAAGTAAATCTAACAAGTGTTAAGCTAAGATTTTAGAAAGAAAATTCGTGAGAAAAAGTAAAAATAATAGACTCTAGCATGTCACAAAGATTAAATATCGAAAAATCTTGTGAAATCTTTCCTTATATTTCCAAAGTGTGATATAATAGTTTCGAATAAAATAAATAAAGGGGTTTTTGTAACATGGCAAAACTTACTGTTAAAGACGTTGACTTGAAAGGTAAAAAAGTCCTCGTTCGTGTTGACTTCAACGTACCATTGAAAGATGGCGTAATCACTAACGACAACCGTATCACAGCAGCTCTTCCAACTATTAAGTACATCATCGAACAAGGTGGACGTGCAATTCTTTTCTCTCACCTTGGACGTGTGAAAGAAGAAGCTGATAAAGCTGGTAAATCACTTGCTCCTGTAGCGGCAGACTTGGCAGCAAAACTTGGTCAAGACGTTGTTTTCCCAGGTGTAACTCGTGGTGCTGAATTGGAAGCAGCTATCAACGCTCTTGAAGATGGACAAGTTCTTTTGGTTGAAAACACTCGTTACGAAGATGTTGACGGCAAAAAAGAATCTAAAAACGATCCTGAACTTGGTAAATACTGGGCATCACTTGGAGATGGTATCTTCGTAAACGATGCATTCGGTACAGCTCACCGTGCACACGCATCTAACGTTGGTATCTCAGCAAACGTTGAAAAAGCAGTTGCTGGTTTCCTTCTTGAAAACGAAATTGCCTATATAAAAGAAGCAGTTGAAACTCCAGAACGTCCATTCGTAGCGATTCTTGGTGGTTCAAAAGTTTCAGACAAGATCGGTGTTATCGAAAACTTGCTTGAAAAAGCTGATAAAGTCCTTATCGGTGGTGGTATGACTTACACATTCTACAAAGCACAAGGTATCGAAATCGGTAACTCACTTGTAGAAGAAGACAAATTGGATGTTGCGAAAGCTCTTCTTGAAAAAGCAAACGGTAAATTGATCTTGCCAGTTGACTCAAAAGAAGCTAATGCATTTGCTGACTACACTGAAGTGAAAGACACTGAAGGTGAAGCAGTAGATCCAGGCTTCCTTGGTCTTGACATCGGTCCAAAATCTATCGCTAAATTTGACGAAGCTTTGACTGGTGCGAAAACAGTTGTATGGAACGGACCTATGGGTGTATTTGAAAACCCAGACTTCCAAGCTGGTACAATTGGTGTGATGGACGCTATCGTGAAACAACCAGGCGTTAAATCAATCATCGGTGGTGGTGACTCAGCTGCCGCAGCGATCAACCTTGGTCGCGCAGACAAATTCTCATGGATTAGTACGGGCGGAGGTGCTTCAATGGAACTTCTCGAAGGTAAAGTATTGCCAGGTTTGGCTGCACTTACAGAAAAATAATTTCAGCCCGTTAGTCTCTACAAAATCCTGATTTTGTAGAAAAAGGAACAAAACTGAAACGTTAACAAAAAGGTGGCTATGTCACCTTTTTGTGTTAGTGTAGGTATTTGTGACGCGGTGGTGGAGCATCAATGGAACTTCTTGAAGGTAAAGTTCTTCCAGGACTTGCAGCCTTGACAGAAAAATAAGATTTTCTAAATGAATCAAAGAAGAGAGGGATGAAAGTTCCTCTTTTCTTTTGCTTAAAATAAAAACGCTTCCTCTCAACTATTACTCATAAAAATCACCGATTTATGATAAAATGGAAATAGAAAGTTGAGATTATGAGTTATTTTAAAAAATATAAATTCGATAAATCCCAGTTCAGACTTGGTATGCGAACCTTTAAAACAGGTATTGCTGTTTTTCTAGTTCTCTTGATTTTTGGCTTTTTTGGTTGGAAAGGTCTTCAAATCGGTGCTTTGACAGCCGTTTTTAGCCTGAGGGAGAGTTTTGATAAGAGTGTCCATTTTGGGACTTCGCGTATTCTAGGAAATAGTATCGGTGGCCTCTATGCCTTGGTCTTCTTCTTATTAAATACCTTTTTCCACGAAGCCTTTTGGGTGACCTTGGTAGTTGTTCCAATCTGCACCATGTTAACCATTATGACAAATGTAGCCATGAATAACAAAGCAGGGGTTATTGGTGGTGTAGCAGCTATGTTAATCATTACCCTATCGATTCCGAGTGGCGAAACAATTTTGTACGTATTTGCGCGTGTATCAGAAACTTTCATGGGAGTTTTTGTCGCAATTCTCGTAAATTACGATATTGATCGTATTCGGCTCTTTTTAGAGAAAAAAGAAAAATAATGTTACATTTTATAACATTATCAATTGACGTTTGTCTTTTTTTAGACTATAATAGACAGAAAGAAGGAAATTGTAAATGAAGGAAAAAGAATTTCGCCGAAATATGGCTGTTTTTCCTATCGGCAGTGTTATGAAGTTGACCGATTTATCGGCGCGTCAGATTCGTTATTATGAAGATCAAGAGTTGATCAAGCCTGATCGAAACGAAGGAAACCGTCGCATGTATTCTTTGAATGACATGGATCGTCTGCTTGAAATCAAAGATTATATCTCTGAAGGTTATAATATCGCTGCCATTAAGAAAAAATATGCTGAACGTGAAGCGAAATCCAAGAAAGCGGTGAGTCAGACTGAGGTGCGTCGTGCACTTCATAATGAACTCCTCCAACAGGGTCGCTTTGCTTCAGTACGGTCGCCTTTTGGTCGCGGTTAGGCAACCGCAAGTAGTCATACATTAAGGAGAAAACTCATGCCAATCACAGCTGCAGATATTCGTCGTGAAGTCAAGGAAAAAAATGTTACCTTTATCCGTCTCATGTTCTCAGATATTTTGGGAACCATGAAAAACGTCGAAATTCCTGCTACAGATGAACAGTTAGATAAAGTCTTGTCAAATAAGGCTATGTTTGATGGATCTTCTATTGAAGGTTTTGTACGTATCAATGAATCGGATATGTACTTGTACCCTGATTTGGATACATGGACAGTCTTCCCATGGGGAGATGAAAATGGAAGTGTTGCAGGTTTGATCTGTGATGTCTATACAACAGAAGGTGAACCATTTGCAGGGGACCCTCGTGGCAATTTGAAACGTGCTCTTCGTCACATGGAAGAAGTGGGATTCAAATCCTTTAACCTTGGACCAGAGCCAGAATTCTTCCTATTTAAGTTGGATGAAAATGGGGACCCAACACTTGAAGTAAATGACAAGGGTGGCTATTTTGATTTGGCACCTACGGACCTTGCGGACAACACACGTCGTGAGATTGTGAATGTCTTGACCAAAATGGGATTTGAAGTAGAAGCG
The DNA here is from genome assembly GCF_001096185.1 of Streptococcus pneumoniae. Taxonomy (GTDB): domain Bacteria; phylum Bacillota; class Bacilli; order Lactobacillales; family Streptococcaceae; genus Streptococcus; species Streptococcus pneumoniae_B. Next base: position 39,059 of record NZ_CRPU01000001.1, on the reverse strand, counting down.
AGTCACCACGAGGTTGCTGTTGGACAACACGAGATTGACTTCAAGTACGATGAAGTTCTCCGTGCTTGTGATAAGATTCAAATCTTCAAACTTGTTGTTAAAACCATTGCTCGCAAACACGGACTTTACGCAACATTTATGGCCAAACCAAAATTTGGTATTGCCGGATCAGGTATGCACTGTAATATGTCCTTGTTTGATGCAGAAGGAAATAATGCCTTCTTTGATCCAAATGATCCAAAAGGAATGCAGTTGTCAGAAACGGCCTACCATTTCCTCGGTGGTTTGATCAAACATGCCTACAACTATACTGCTATCATGAACCCAACGGTTAACTCATACAAACGTTTGGTTCCGGGTTATGAAGCGCCTGTTTACATTGCTTGGGCTGGTCGTAACCGTTCGCCACTTGTGCGCGTGCCTGCTTCACGTGGTATGGGAACTCGTCTTGAGTTGCGTTCAGTGGATCCAATGGCGAACCCTTACATCGCTATGGCTGTTCTTTTGGAAGTTGGTTTGCATGGTATTGAAAATAAAATCGAAGCACCAGCTCCTATCGAAGAAAATATCTACATCATGACAGCAGAAGAGCGTAAGGAAGCTGGTATTACAGACCTTCCATCAACCCTTCACAACGCTTTGAAAGCTTTGACAGAAGATGAGGTTGTCAGAGCAGCTCTTGGAGAACATATCTATACTAGTTTCCTTGAAGCCAAACGAATCGAATGGGCAAGTTATGCAACCTTCGTTTCACAATGGGAAATTGATAATTATTTAGACCTTTACTAATATAGAAGAAAGATTGCCTGAGGGTGGTCTTTTTTTCTTGTGTTTTATATCGAGTTGTGATATATTTTATATAACGAAGTGCGATATATCGAACTGAATAGGAGGTGGTTACAAATGGAATTAACGGCTAAGATTCGTCGAGTTTATCTTCCGATGACGGAAACGGGTTTTTATATCTTGTTCTGTCTGCAAAAGGAAGGTCATGGGTACAGTATTACGCAAAAGGTCAAGGAGATGACAGATTTGCAAGTTTCGATTAGTCCTGGAACTATGTATGGAACCTTGTCAAAGATGGAAAAGGATGGTTTGATTTCCTTTGTCCGCGAAGAGGAAAAACGGAAAATCTATCAGATTACAGGCTTGGGACGCAAAGTCTTAGATATTGAATTGAAGCGTATTGAACGGCTCTATAGAAACAGTCGGGAGGAAGGATGATGGAAAAGAAAATTGTTTATCGAATTTTTACAATTGCGGATTATGAGAGGGAGGCTCTATACTTTAGAGAAATGCATGCTAAGGGCTGGAAACTTAGGAAAGTAAGCTATTCTATCTTATTGTTTGCAGTTAAGTATACCTTTGAAAAATGTCACCCTGAGCAAGTGTCTTATCAGTTGGACTTTTACCCAATGGAAAAATCAGAGAGAGCTTCCTATTTACAACTGTTTAAAGACTGTGGCTGGGAGCATATTACAGACTTTAATAGTTTTTCCTATTTTAGAAAAGTACATTCTGAAATTGAATCGGATGCAGAGTTTGAAATTTATAATGACGCGGCCGGGAAGTTAGCTATGGTTAATCGCATTTTAAGACTGCGATTAGTACCTGTTTTACTTTTGCTAGCCATACATATACCATTCTTACTTAAGTTGATCAATAAAAGTAATGCGTATGGTCTATGGAGTTTATTTGCGGTCGGGCTAGATATTTTCTTGTCTTTAATCCTTTTGTTAATAGTTGCCTATATTAGCTGGAAGTTATGGCATAAAAAGAAGGAATTATCAGATTTATGATAGGGTAGGTATGCTCAAAATTGGAGGGAAAGTCATGATAAATAAAAAGCAATTCCGGATTTTCACCATTGTTGATTTGGACAAGGAAGAAGAATATTTACATGAGATGCACTTGAAAGGTTGGAGATATAGAACGAGTCGTTTTGGTTTGTTCTATTTTGACAAATGTCAACCAGACGATGTCATCTACTGTATCTATGATTCTAGATTTCTTAAAAAATATAAGCATGAACTGCAAGATTTTAGAAATAGAGGTTGGGAATTGATAGGAGCAGGTTCTTGTTCGATTCTTCGTAAATCGTCTTCTAATTTACTTCCAGAGGATCAAGTCTATATGAGTAAGGGGCTCAGATGGGAAGCTATGCGAAATAGACTTCGTTCATGTACAGTTGCTTTCTCAGGTGGTCTTGTTGTTTGTATGAGTTCGTTTCGAGAAGAACTGTCGCAATCTTTCTTTGTCATTTTTGCTCTATATGCCTTTATGATTTCTTATCTAATCTATGGTTATTTCAGACTAAAAAGTAAATACCGAGTAGATGGAAGGTAGGGTTCTAGGTCTTCAGACTGATTTTTAGCACTCTTGATAAAAGAGTGCTAATTTTTTGAGTTTTTATCTTGACATTCTCTTTTAAGGGTGTATAATAGAATCATAAGTTAGCACTTGAGCGTATCGAGTGCTAATCGATCAGACAGAGAGGAGTGATGAGGTGGTTACAGAGCGTCAACAGGATATTTTAAATCTGATTATTGACATCTTTACCAAAACGCACGAACCTGTCGGATCCAAAGCCTTGCAAGAGTCTATTAACTCTAGCAGCGCAACCATTCGTAATGACATGGCGGCTTTAGAAAAGCAAGGGTTGCTTGAAAAGGCCCATACTTCAAGTGGTAGGATGCCAAGTGTTGCTGGTTTTCAGTACTATGTGAAACACTCACTGGATTTTGACCGACTAGCTGAAAATGAGGTTTATGAGATTGTCAAAGCCTTTGATCAGGAATTCTTTAAATTGGAGGATATTCTGCAAGAGGCTGCTAATCTACTGACAGACCTGAGTGGCTGTACGGTAGTAGCACTGGATGTTGAACCGAGCAGGCAACGTTTGACAGCCTTTGATATCGTTGTTTTGGGGCAACATACAGCCTTGGCAGTATTCACCCTAGACGAGTCGCGAACGGTTACCAGTCAGTTTCTGATTCCAAGGAACTTCTTGCAGGAGGACTTGCTGAAACTGAAGAACATCATTCAGGAACGTTTCCTCGGTCACACTGTTCTCGATATTCACTACAAGATTCGGACGGAGATTCCGCAGATTATCCAGCGTTACTTTACAACAACGGATAATGTGATTGATCTCTTTGAACACATCTTTAAGGAAATGTTCAACGAAAATATTGTGGTGGCGGGCAAGGTTAATCTCTTGAATTTTGCCAATCTAGCAGCTTATCAGTTCTTTGACCAACCGCAAAAGGTAGCTCTGGAGATTCGTGAGGGGCTGCATGAAGATCAGATGCAAAATGTCCGTGTTGCAGACAGTCAAGAGTCCTGCCTAGCAGACCTAGCGGTGATTAGTAGCAAGTTCCTCATTCCTTATCGGGGAGTTGGAATTCTAGCCATTATCGGTCCAGTCAATCTGGATTACCAACAGCTAATCAACCAAGTCAATGTGGTCAACCGTGTTTTGACCATGAAGTTGACAGATTTTTACCGCTACCTCAGCAGTAATCATTACGAAGTACATTAAGATTGAAATCATTAAAGGAGGCGAAAATGGCCCAAGATATAAAAAATGAAGAAGTAGAAGAAGTCCAAGAAGAGGAAATTGTGGAAACGGTAGAAGAAACAACTCCTGATAAGTCTGAATTGGACTTGGCAAATGAACGTGCAGATGAGTTCGAAAATAAATACCTTCGCGCTCATGCAGAAATGCAAAACATTCAACGCCGTGCCAATGAAGAGCGTCAAAACTTGCAACGTTATCGTAGCCAGGACTTGGCAAAAGCGATTCTCCCTTCTTTGGATAACCTTGAGCGTGCACTCGCAGTTGAAGGATTGACAGATGATGTCAAAAAAGGATTGGAGATGGTGCAAGAAAGCTTGATTCACGCTTTGAAAGAAGAAGGAATCGAAGAAATCGCAGCTGACGGTGAATTTGACCATAACTACCATATGGCCATCCAAACTCTCCCAGCAGACGATGAACACCCAGCAGATACCATCGCCCAAGTCTTCCAAAAAGGCTACAAACTCCATGATCGTATCCTACGCCCAGCAATGGTAGTTGTTTACAACTAGGCAATTCTGACGGTTGTAACATACATAATAGAAAACTTGTCCGAAACGACAATAAACTATGAAGAAAGATAAAAAAAGTAGTTCAGTTTTGCAATAGTGAGCGAAGCGAACCAAAGATGATACTCTTCGCCGTGGCGCTATTAGCGCAAACTTTGAGACTTTAGGCTCAAAGTTTAGTCAAAGAGATTGACGAAGTCAAACTCTGACGGCACCGCCACTTAAGAAGAGTATCAAAAAGAAAAAAGAAGATAAATTTAAGGAGAAAACACATGTCTAAAATTATCGGTATTGACTTAGGTACAACAAACTCAGCAGTAGCAGTTCTTGAAGGGACTGAATCAAAAATCATCGCAAACCCAGAAGGAAATCGCACAACTCCATCTGTAGTATCGTTCAAAAACGGCGAAATCATCGTTGGTGACGCTGCGAAACGTCAAGCAGTTACAAACCCAGATACAGTCATCTCTATCAAATCTAAAATGGGAACTTCTGAAAAAGTTTCTGCTAACGGCAAAGAATACACTCCACAAGAAATCTCAGCTATGATCCTTCAATACTTGAAAGGTTATGCTGAAGACTACCTTGGTGAAAAAGTAACCAAAGCAGTTATCACAGTTCCAGCTTACTTCAACGATGCTCAACGTCAAGCCACTAAAGACGCTGGTAAAATCGCTGGTCTTGAAGTAGAACGTATCGTCAACGAACCAACTGCAGCCGCTCTTGCTTACGGTTTGGACAAGACTGACAAAGAAGAAAAAATCTTGGTATTTGACCTTGGTGGTGGTACATTCGACGTCTCTATCCTTGAATTGGGTGACGGTGTCTTCGACGTATTGTCAACTGCAGGGGACAACAAACTTGGTGGTGACGACTTTGACCAAAAAATCATCGACCACTTGGTAGCAGAATTCAAGAAAGAAAACGGTATTGACTTGTCTACTGACAAGATGGCAATGCAACGTTTGAAAGATGCAGCTGAAAAAGCTAAGAAAGACCTTTCTGGTGTAACTTCAACTCAAATCAGCTTGCCATTTATCACTGCTGGTGAGGCTGGACCTCTTCACTTGGAAATGACTTTGACTCGTGCGAAATTTGACGATTTGACTCGTGACCTTGTAGAACGTACAAAAGTTCCAGTTCGTCAAGCCCTTTCAGATGCAGGTTTGAGCTTGTCAGAAATCGACGAAGTTATCCTTGTTGGTGGTTCAACTCGTATCCCAGCCGTTGTCGAAGCTGTTAAGGCTGAAACTGGTAAAGAACCAAACAAATCAGTAAACCCTGACGAAGTAGTTGCTATGGGTGCTGCTATCCAAGGTGGTGTGATTACTGGTGATGTCAAAGACGTTGTCCTTCTTGACGTAACACCATTGTCACTTGGTATCGAAACAATGGGTGGTGTCTTCACAAAACTCATCGACCGCAACACAACTATTCCAACATCTAAATCACAAGTCTTCTCAACTGCGGCAGACAACCAACCAGCCGTTGATATCCACGTTCTTCAAGGTGAACGCCCAATGGCAGCAGATAACAAGACTCTTGGACGCTTCCAATTGACAGATATCCCAGCTGCACCTCGTGGAATTCCTCAAATCGAAGTAACATTTGATATTGACAAGAACGGTATCGTGTCTGTTAAGGCCAAAGATCTTGGAACTCAAAAAGAACAAACTATTGTGATCCAATCTAACTCAGGTTTGACTGACGAAGAAATCGACCGCATGATGAAAGATGCAGAAGCAAACGCTGAAGCAGATAAGAAACGTAAAGAAGAAGTAGACCTTCGTAACGAAGTTGACCAAGCAATCTTTGCGACTGAAAAGACAATCAAGGAAACTGAAGGCAAAGGCTTCGACGCAGAACGTGACGCTGCCCAAGCTGCCCTTGATGATCTTAAGAAAGCTCAAGAAGACAACAACTTGGACGACATGAAAGCAAAACTTGAAGCATTGAACGAAAAAGCTCAAGGTCTTGCTGTTAAACTCTACGAACAAGCCGCAGCAGCGCAACAAGCTCAAGCAGGAGCAGAAGGCGCACAAGCAACAGGAGACGCAGGTGATGACGTCGTAGACGGAGAGTTTACGGAAAAATAAAATAGTCCAGTGGACTATTTTATCCCGAGCTTGAAAATCAGGCGAGTATAAGAAGAAATCCAGAGGTTGCAACCCAGCCTCTGTTTTTCGATAAAATAGAGGGAATATGTTTATTAAAAAATTTATACTTCTTTTTAAAAGTCATTGGGAACTACTTGTTTTTGAATTTATTCCTATAACGATATATGTTGTTGCTTCCCATTTTATTGATAAGAATACAGCAGAAAATGATATTATGTTATCTATAATATTTTCGCCTGAATTTGTTGTTGCAGTGCTGATTGCAATTGGAGCAGTTTATTCGTGGCTTCAATCTAAGGAAAATTCAGAATATGAAAAGAAATTACAAATATTGAAGGATATTGATATTATTCGTGAGTTTTATATAGATAAAGAAGATGAACTTAAAATTATTAAACAGTGTCGATCACATATCAAAAAGATGGAAAAAGAAATAGAAAATTCCTCGAATGAATTTTTAGGTACCTATTTAGATTATGTTAGTAGTAAATTTGAGAATAATGATTCTAATGATTTTCCTATAGAATATGACGTGTATGATTCAAACAATCATGTAATAGAATCTAAAAATCATGATGAGAATAAAGTATCTAGCAAAGTAATAGCTCTTTCTGAAATAAAAACACTGATTGCCTCAAAAGAGAAGACAAATAATATGTATGTTCGATATAGTAAAAACTATATGGGATCATCAATAGACTCTGTAGAAAGATGGAAGACTTGGTATACTTTAAGACAAAATATGCTTGATGGTATTAAAGATGATGATAAAGTTATATTTTTTACGAAAAGCGGTAGCTCGTACCAAGGCTGTAAAATAGCAGGTATAGAGTTGAAGAGGTTAATAAAGGAAGTTCCTGTACGTAATAGTAAAAATGGAAATTTACAATATGATTTTTACATATCTAAAAATGATGTTATTTCTTGTGAAAATGCAAATGGTAATAATATAAATTTATCGGATTATGGAGTCACAGAATTGAATTTGACTTATCTAAATAATAAAATCTAATTCTTTTAAAAGTAAAAGAAAGGAATTGAACCCGACCTAAATCGAGGTTTGATTCAGAACATCAATAGAAAGGAACAAAGGTGTTCGTAACTGAACACGGGTTCCCAAATTTCTTACTAAATATAACAGAAAGGAATTGAACCCGACCTAAATTCTCGGAAAAAAGATAAATCTGCCTAGGAGCATCGCTCCAGCGTCAGATTTCCTATTTTTCAGTCGAATTTTACGGTCTTGGTATCTTGTATGAACAATACTGAATTTTATGATCGTCTGGGGGTGTCAAAAAACGCTTCGGCAGACGAAATCAAAAAGGCTTATCGTAAGCTTTCCAAAAAATATCACCCAGATATCAATAAGGAGCCTGGTGCTGAGGAAAAGTACAAGGAAGTTCAAGAAGCCTATGAGACTTTGAGTGACGACCAAAAACGTGCTGCCTATGACCAATATGGTGCGACTGGAGCCAACGGTGGCTTTGGTGGTGCTGGTGGTTTTGGCGGTTTCAACGGGGGAGGAGGCTTCGGTGGTTTTGAGGATATTTTTTCAAGTTTCTTCGGCGGAGGCGGTGCTTCACGCAATCCAAATGCTCCTCGTCAGGGGGATGATCTCCAGTATCGTGTGAACTTGACCTTTGAAGAAGCTATTTTTGGAGCTGAAAAAGAAGTTAAGTACAACCGTGAAGCAAGCTGTAGTACATGTAATGGCTCTGGTGCTAAGCCAGGAACAAGTCCAGTCACTTGTGGACGCTGTCATGGTGCTGGTGTCATTAACGTCGATACGCAGACTCCGCTTGGTATGATGCGTCGCCAAGTAACCTGTGATGTCTGTCATGGTCGCGGAAAAGAAATCAAAGATCCATGTACAACTTGTCACGGAACAGGGCATGAAAAACAAGCGCATAGCGTACATGTGAAAATCCCTGCTGGTGTGGAAACCGGTCAACAAATCCGCCTAGCTGGTCAGGGTGAAGCAGGCTTTAACGGTGGACCTTATGGTGACTTGTATGTAGTGGTTTCTGTGGAAGCCAGCGACAAGTTTGAACGTGAAGGAACCACTATCTTCTACAATCTCAACCTCAACTTTGTCCAAGCAGCTCTTGGTGATACAGTTGATATCCCAACTGTTCACGGTGATGTTGAATTGGTTATCCCAGAGGGAACTCAGACTGGTAAGAAATTCCGTCTACGTGGCAAGGGAGCTCCGAGTCTTCGTGGTGGTGCAGTTGGTGACCAATACGTTACCGTTAATGTCGTAACACCGACAGGCTTGAACGACCGCCAAAAAGCAGCTCTTAAAGAATTCGCAGCTGCTGGTGATTTAAAAGTCAATCCAAAGAAAAAAGGTTTCTTTGACCATATTAAAGATGCCTTTGAAGGAGAATAACACAAAAAGAGCCGATGGGCTCTTTTTGTTTATAGATTTTTTAAAACTTTCCTTAAGTAATGACGGACGGTAGCGACCTTCTTCGAAGTTCCATACCTAAACTTTGAGCCTAGGTCTCAAAGTTTCCGGGCACCTGAAACCAAGCTGTTTCAGGTGTTTTCATTCCATCGGAAAGCCTGGGAAAGTATTCGATTTATACTCAATGAAAATCAAAGAGCAAACTAGGAAACTAGCCGCAGGCTGTACTTGAGTACGGCAAGGCGACATTGACACGGTTTGAATTTGATTTTCGAAGAGTATTAGTTGTGAAATGGTGTATGAGTTTTCTAAATTATGATGTATAGTTGATGGGCTATAACTTGTTTACCTTTTAAAAAAGAGCCGTCAGGCTCTTTTACTTATCTTCAGTTTCTTGTGTTTCTTTAATCACAGCTAGTCTAGTCTGGATATCTTTTTCCAAGACCTTAAACTTGTAAGTCAGGTCTTCTTGGTATTCTTTGATGAGTTCTTTTTGCTGGTCGATGATTTGCAGGCTGTTTTGGATAATATCCACATCATCCTTGATAGCTTGAACTCGGTCAGTGGTATTCAAGACTTCATCTGTGATGGTTTGGCGATTTTTTGTGACCAGATAACTTCCGGCTGCAGCTCCTGCAAATAGCAGTAGGTTGGATAATTTCATGGCAACTCCTTAGGCATTTTTGATGGTTTCAGCGACTTGAGCAAGTTTGTCAAAGTCTGGTTCGTGGGCGATAAAATCAATCTTGAGGTCATCGTCCGCACTGTAGCGAGGCACGAGGTGAACGTGGGTATGAAAGACGGTTTGCCCTGCGATTTCTTCACAGTTGGCAATGATATTCATGCCAGTAGCCTTGGTAGCTTTCATGACTTTTTGAGCGATTTTTGGCACTTGGGCAAAGAGTTGGCTGGCGCTAGTAGCGTCCATTTCCAAAAGATTGCGATAGTGTTCCTTTGGCACGACCAAGGTGTGTCCTGGTGTCACCTGAGAGATATCAAGAAAGGCAAGAACCTGCTCATCTTCATATACTTTTGAAGCAGGAATTTCCCCTGCGATGATTTTACAAAAAATGCAATCTGACATAAAATCTACCTCTACTGTATTGAATTTTGATATAATATAGCTACATTATACCAGATTTGGAGAAAATATGTTAGAAATTAAAAACCTGACAGGTGGCTATGTCCATGTCCCTGTCTTGAAAGATGTATCCTTTACTGTTGAAAGTGGGCAGCTGGTCGGTCTGATTGGTCTCAATGGTGCTGGGAAATCGACGACTATTAATGAGATTATCGGTCTGTTGACACCTTATAGCGGTTCTATCAACATCAATGGACTTACTCTTCAAGAAGATGCTACTAGCTACCGCAAGCAAATTGGCTACATTCCTGAGACACCTAGTCTGTATGAGGAATTAACCCTCAGAGAGCATATTGAAACTGTTGCTATGGCTTATGGTATTGAGCAGAAAGTGGCTTTTGAGAGAGTGGAGCCTTTGTTAAAAATGTTCCGTCTGGATCAGAAATTAGACTGGTTCCCTGTTCATTTTTCAAAAGGGATGAAGCAGAAAGTCATGATTATCTGTGCTTTTGTGGTGGATCCGAGTCTCTTTATCGTGGATGAGCCTTTCCTTGGTCTGGATCCGTTGGCTATTGCAGACTTGATTCAGCTTTTGGAAGTGGAAAAGCAAAAGGGTAAGTCCATTCTCATGAGTACCCACGTGCTGGATTCGGCGGAGAAGATGTGTGATGCCTTTGTCATTCTTCACAAGGGAGAGGTGCGTGCCAAGGGAAATCTCCTGCAACTGCGCGAAGCCTTTGATATGCCTGAGGCTAGTTTGAATGATATTTACTTGGCTCTGACCAAAGAGGAGGAGCTATGAAAGACTTGTTTTTAAAGAGAAAGCAGGCTTTTCGTAAGGAGTGTCTTGGTTATCTGCGCTATGTTCTCAATGACCACTTTGTCTTGTTCCTGCTTGTCTTGCTGGGGTTTTTAGCCTACCAGTACAGTCAACTCTTGCAACATTTTCCTGAAAATCATTGGCCTATCCTTTTATTTGTAGGAATTACCTCTGTTTTACTTTTGCTTTGGGGAGGAATTGCCACCTATATGGAGGCTCCAGACAAGCTCTTTCTCTTGGTCGGAGAAGAGGAAATCAAACTCCATCTCAAGCGTCAAACTGGCATTTCCCTAGTCTTTTGGCTTTTTGTACAGACCCTTTTCTTGCTATTGTTTGCGCCCTTATTTTTAGCCATGGGTTATGGCTTGCCTGTTTTTCTGGTCTATGTGCTTTTATTGGGAGTAGGTAAATATTTCCTCTTTCGTCAAAAGGCTAGTAAATTTTTCACGGAAACTGGACTGGACTGGGATTATGTTATTTCTCAAGAAAGCAAGCGTAAGCAAGTCTTGCTTCGTTTCTTTGCCCTCTTTACCCAGGTAAAGGGAATTTCAAACAGCGTCAAGCGTCGTGCCTATCTGGACTTTATCCTAAAGGTTGTTCAGAAGGTGCCTGGGAAGATATGGCAAAATCTCTATCTGCGTTCTTATCTGCGAAATGGAGACCTCTTTGCGCTCAGTCTCCGTCTGCTCTTGCTTTCCATACTGGCGCAGATTTTTATCGAGCAAGCTTGGATTGCGACAGCAGTGGTGGTTCTCTTTAATTACCTCTTGCTCTTCCAGTTGCTGGCCCTCTATCATGCTTTTGACTACCAGTATTTGACCCAACTCTTTCCACTGGACAAGGGGCAAAAGGAAAAAGGCTTGCAGGCAGTGGTCAGAGGATTGACCAGTTTTGTTTTACTTGTGGAATTAGTTGTTGGGTTGATTACCTTCCAAGAAAAACTAGCCCTTCTAGCCTTACTGGGAGCTGGTTTGGTTTTACTAGTCTTGTACTTACCTTATCAGGTAAAACGTCAGATGCAGGACTAACATTGCCTATATGACACTAAAAAAGAAGTTGAGTTCAGTTTGTCTCAACTTCTTTTATTTTCTACAGGATAATGGTTGGTCCGTAGAGACTCAACTCGGTCTTGACCTGGTCAAAGTGGAAGCGGTCATAGGCCCGCCAAGCGGCGCGAGTTGGAGCATCTGGATCAAGAGCGCTGAGTCCCATGAGAAGACTGGAAGTCTGGTAAAATTTTTCCAGTTCAATCAAGACTCGATTATCCACTGTCTCAGCCTTGGCTAGGAAGCCAAGAATAGAGTTTAATTGCTCCTGAAAGCGGACGTCGTCAGCGGTTGCCTGTTTGCATGTTTGGTAGGTTTTGTTTAAGTCAGTAATCAAAGTCTGAGCTCTTTTGATAGGGTCTGTATCTGTCATGAGAATTCCTCCTTTAATCTGGGTGCCAGTCTTGTTTCTAGCAACTGTGTTTTGATACTGTCAGTTTATCACTTTTATCTCCTTTTTCACCTTCAAATCTTTAATTGTCCTTGAAATTTCCTGAATGGTACTGTTAAGATTTTATGATAAAATAGTTGTAAGCTCATCATGATGTTGTAGAAAAATAGTCCTTTTAGGAGTTTTCAAAGACTGTTTAGGATTGGGTGTGCTTGTGTTAGACCTTTTCTGTTATTCTTTTCTTAGGAGGAGAATCCAATGAAACATATGATTATTCAGACACAGAAAACAGTTTATAAAGTAAACATCGACGATGTCTACTATATCCAAACACATCCAACTAAAGCCCATACCGTACAGATTGTTACAGAAGAAGCTAGTTTTAATATGGTTCAAAATTTAAGTGATCTTGAGAACCAATATGGGGAAACCTTGATGAGATGTCATCGAAATTGTTTGGTCAATCTTGATAAAGTAAAATCGATTGATTTTCAAGAAAGAATCCTTTTTCTCGGAGAAGAAGGTCAATACGCTGTCAAGTATGCCAGACGTCGCTATAGAGAAATTCGTCAAAAATGGTTGAAAGAAGGAGAGTAGGAAGATGAGAATATTTGTTTTAGAAGATGATTTTTCCCAACAGACTAGAATTGAAACGACGATTGAGAAACTTTTGAAGGAACATCATATCACTCCCAGTTCTTTTGAAGTTTTTGGTAAGCCAGCTCAACTGCTGGCAGAGGTGCATGAGAAGGGAGCCCATCAGCTATTCTTTTTGGACATTGAGATTCGAAATGAGGAGATGAAGGGTCTGGAAGTGGCTAGAAAGATTCGGGATCGGGATCCTTATGCCCTCATCGTCTTTGTGACGACTCACTCGGAGTTTATGCCCCTGTCCTTTCGCTACCAAGTGTCTGCTTTGGACTACATTGATAAGGCCTTGTCAGCAGAGGAGTTTGAGTCTCGTATTGAGACAGCCCTTCTCTATGCCAGTAGTCAAGACAGTAAAAGTCTGGCGGAAGATTGCTTTTACTTTAAATCAAAATTTGCCCAATTTCAGTATCCTTTTAAAGAGGTTTACTATCTTGAAACATCGCCCAGAGCCCATCGTGTTATTCTCTATACCAAGACAGACAGGCTGGAATTTACAGCGAGTTTAGAGGAGGTTTTTAAGCAGGAGCCTCGTCTCTTGCAGTGCCATCGCTCTTTTCTGATCAATCCTGCCAATGTAGTTCGTTTGGATAAGAAAGAAAAACTGCTTTACTTTCCCAATGGTGGAAGCTGTATGATAGCGCGTTATAAGGTCAGGGAAGTGTCTGAAGCTATCAATAACTTGCATTGAGCTAGGAGAGTTTATGAATATTGCTTGGATATTATTGTATACGCTTATTACTAATGGGCTAAAAATTGTTATTTTCTTTAAGGTAGATGGAATTGGTCTCAATTTTGAGAGAATTTTTAAGGCCTTTCTTTTTAAGCTACTTTTGGCAGTTGTTTTTGTAATGATTAGCTATATAGTAGGAAATGATTATCTATCTTATTTTATGGAACCCTTATACGGTATAGGCTTGTCTTTCTTATTGTTAAGAGGGCTTCCTAAAAAACTCCTCTTCTTTTATGGTCTCTTTCCAATGATATTGGTGAATCTCTTTTATAGAGGGGTCTCCTATTTTGTGCTTCCATTTTGGGGACAAGAAATTGTAGATAAAGGTAGCAATCCCATCTTTTTATTGATGACGATATTCGTTTGCTTCATAGTTTTAGTCTTTTTGAAATGGTTGGACTATGATTTCACTAACTTGAGAAAGGAGATTTTAGATAAAGGTTTTCAAAAGTCCCTGACTACGATTAACTGGATAATGGGGGGCTACTATCTAGTGATGCAAACTTTGTCTTTCTTTGAATATGAACAAGGTATTCAATCAACGACTGTTCGCCATCTCATCCTAGTCTTTTACCTGCTCTTTTTTATGGGGGTTATCAAGAAATTGGATACCTATTTGAAGGACAAACTTCATGAGAGACTGGACCAAGAACAGACCTTGCGCTACAGAGATATGGAACGCTATAGTCGGCATATAGAGGAACTTTACAAGGAAGTCCGGAGCTTTCGCCATGACTACACCAACCTCTTAACCAGCTTACGTCTGGGCATTGAAGAGGAGGATATAGAGCAGATAAAAGAGGTCTATGACTCGGTCTTAAAGGATTCTAGTGAAAAATTGCAGGACAATAAATATGACCTTGGACGACTCGTGAATATTCGTGATAAAGCCCTCAAAAGTCTCCTAGCAGGAAAATTTTTAAAAGCCAGAGATAAGAAGATTGTATTTAATGTCGAAGTTCCAGAGGAGATTCAGGTCGAGGGGATGAGCCTACTTGATTTTCTAACCATTGTGTCTATCCTTTGTGACAATGCTATCGAAGCTAGTGTAGAGGCCAGTCAACCTCATGTTTCAATCGCCTTTTTAAAAAATGGAGCACAGGAGACCTTTATTATCGAAAACTCCATCAAAGAAGAGGGCATAGATATTTCTGAAATCTTCTCCTTTGGAGCCAGTTCTAAAGGGGAGGAGAGAGGAGTTGGTCTCTATACCGTTATGAAAATTGTGGAAAGTCATCCTAATACCAGCCTCAATACCACCTGTCAAAATCAAGTCTTTCGTCAGGTTTTAACGATTCACTCGATGTCGGTTGATGATTAGAAGATTTGTGGAAAGAAGTACTGCCTGCAGTCATCAATTAAAATGCCATAGTATATGAGGTGTCCTATATGAATAAGAAGTCCTTTTTTATCATCTGTTCTACGTTGATTATAGCATCGAATCTTCTCATGATTTCCGTGGTGAACAAGGGAGAAGAAACAGGGGGCAATCTGTTTGTGATTGCTATAGCCTGTGTTATGCTACCAGCCTTTTTATATGCAGTTGAGAATCGAATGTCTTCTTTAATTCGGACAGGGTCAGTAGCTTTACTCTTATTGACAGTATTGTCTTTAGTCCGTCTTGTCAACAGAATAGAGAGGACGCCTGAAATTCTCAACATTATCATCACCCTCCTGGTTTTGGCAGGTGGGACAGCCTGTATCCTGGTTGCGATTATGAGAATATATGAGAACAGACGGAAGTAAGGGTGAGTAGCTTTCGATTTTAGGTCTTTACGTTGTTAAGTTCCCTTAGGGCAAGTATGTTTTTCATGCTTGCTTTTTAAATTTTTTACAATTCAAGATGTTTTGATGACCATTCGTGATTTGGATGGAAAATTTTAAAAAATAGTAGTATACTAACCTTATTAAGGTTGCAATAGGACGAAAGTAAAAAGAGGTATTCCTCGTGAATGCAAAAACAATGTTACAATTGGCTATTATGCTTGCTTAAAGACTTGAGCTTGTGTACTTGGAGGTAATTATGGATTTCAAAAGTTTTCTTATTGTTTTTGTTGTTGGCATGTTTGTTTCTTTTATTACTTCTTTAATTAGGGAAAAATTTTTAAAATCTCCAAAGAAGAATAAAGATAGATCTAATTAGATAAAAAGATTTTTTATCGCTAGTTTAATCTACAGGGGAGTTTCTTTAATATTGTTTCGCCTGTCAAAATGATATGTGATAGCAGGATAAAAAATCTACAAATTAAGTTGGTATCAATACGGTGTAAAGGGCAAGTATGTTTTTCATGCTTGCTTTTTAATTTTTTAACAATTCAAGATGTTTTGATGACCATTTGTGATTTGAGTGGTCCAAGGTCAAAATGAGTGCTATACTAGCAGTGTAAAGATTCTAGCTCAATAAATATTTAGGAGGAAATCTTATGAAGAAAAAAATATTTGTCATTTTCATCTTGTATCTAATCATGTCCATCTTTCTATATCCGCTTAGGGAGAGTGCTTGGTATCATCTATTTTATACCATAGCCTATGTGATTGCAGTTATGATCTATTTTGCTATCATGAAAAAGAAAGGAGCAAAGAAATGAAAGCTTTTCTTGCTAAAAAACGGAACATCTTTCTTGCAAGATTGTTCCTAGGTCAGTCGCCCTTGCTTGTCTCTACTTATCTATTTCTATCTCGTCAGTTTTTAAATTTTTCCTTGGTTTTCCAATTTCTTTTAGTGGTTATTAACTTGGCTTCTATTTTGGTCACTGTTTACCTCACTAGAGAAATGAGGATAAGAAAGTTTGAAGATGATGATTTGGTTAGTCCTAGAACTAATCAACTCATGTATATCGGCTTGACAGGCTTTATGTCTATTATTTGTTTGTATAGAGGGATCACAGCAGGAGAATTCTATCAACAACTAATTGCCTATATTGGCGCTATTCTCTGCTTGCTTATCATGCTTTTACTCATTTGGGGTTTGAAATATTATAAAAAGTAGCTTTCTATCCTTTTCTGACAGGATATTTGAGTAGAAGGCTCTATTAAATTGTTAGTGAAATAAATGAATGGAGGTATTTAATATGAAATACAGATTATTTCTTGTTATTTTCTTGAGTAGTATGTTGAATATTCTTTTAGGGACATTTTTACAAATCTCTAATGTATCGATTGGGTGGATTGTTCTCTACAGTGGATTATTTGAAGCCGGTGTTTTCCTTCTTGCTAATAAAGGGGTGGCGGTAAAAATCAAGGAAGTAGACATTCGAAACCGCTTTAAATTTATTTTTGGAAAAACCTTATGGTTTCAAATTCTTTTGCTCATCTTTTTGATGGTCAAACTTTATCTTGGTTTGGATGCGAGGTTGATTTTATTCTATGGACATATTTTCATTGTCTTTAATGCCTTAATGTATCTATTATCTAGTAGTCAGGTTCGCCTTAAAAAGAACAAACTGTCTTCTTAATCTTACAGCAGTAGAGCCTGACAAGGCGAGCCATTCTGCCTTGTAGATAGTAGGGAGGAGTTATATGAAAAAACACCCTATTCTTTTCAAAACGAGTGCAATTCTTTCTTATTTGTTTTTGTTTTTTGGCTTGTTTTGGACAACCCAATTTTGGAGCAATTATTGGGAGTTCTCGTCTTGGGTGGGAAATCTTATCTGGATTCGAAACATCATCAGCCTTCTCTTTATCGGCTTGATGATTTGGATTTTGGTCAGGTCGGGCCATGCTTATCTCTTTCGTATCCCTAGGAAAAAGTGGTTGAGCTATTCTGTTCTGACGGTGTTAGCCGCTGTTGTACTTATCTGCTTTAACTATCTGACAGCTAAACATGTTCAGGGAACCAATGAAGGTTGGAATTTGTTTATTGCCTATAGTGAGACCAATTTTGCGGAGTTTGGTGTTTACCTAACCTTAATCGTGCTAGGACCTCTGATGGAAGAATTGGTGTGTAGAGGACTGCTTCAACATGCCTTCTTTAAGCATTCGAGATGGGGGCTGGATCTTCTCTTTCCGTCATTCTTATTTGCCTTGCCCCACTTTTCTAGCTTGCCAAGTCTCGCAGATATTCTTGTCTATACGGCAGTGGGCTGTCTATTTGCCTGTCTAACACGTTATACGAAGAGTATCTATCCTTCTTATTCGATTCATATTGTTAATAATATCATCGCAAACTTACCATTTTTGCTCACTTTTCTACATAGGGTCTTGGGGTAAAAAAACCAAGTCTTGCTTTTCAGCCATAGAGGAGGTTATCATGTATAAACACTTATTTTTCCTAGATTCAAAAACCTTAGACTGGTTGACACCTTATATTCTGGTCTTGGCTTCTGACACCATTGCCTTTAATGTTTTTGTGCTAACCTTTGTATCTGTTGTGATGTTTTATTTTCTGAATCCCATGCTATCTTTAATGGCTATCTTCTTAGGGGCTGGCTATGTGGTCGGATTTTGGTTACTAATACTCAATGAAAATCAAAGAGCAAACTAGGAAACTAGCCGCAGGCTGTACTTGAGTACGGCAAGGCGACGTTGACGTGGTTTGAATTTGATTTTCGAAGAGTATAAAATGGTTTGTTTTGGAAAGACTAAAGCTAAAGAATGACGCGTAGGAAGTCTGTTTGGTGAGGAGGATAATTTTATGGAGTTTTTTGATAAATTTCATGCCTTGTGCTTTGGATTTTTAGTACTAATAATCGTCATTACAGTTCCTTATACGATTAACCATGGGGACTTTTTTCAAAATGAATCTGCATTGATCATTGTAAGTCTTCTAGTAACCTCGCTGAGTGTTACTTATGCTAGAAAGTTTGAAATGATTTCTTTTGGGATGTTAAGCAAGAAAGACCTTTTGCTTTTCATTGCAATCTTTCTTCTAAGTGTACTTGAGACGCTGGTTTATATTCATTTCTTCGCTGTTTCTTCTGGCGCGGGAGTTCAACACTTGGCGGAAGTCAGCAGAGGAATTTCCCTGTCTTTGATTTTGACTACCTCAGTTTTTGGACCCATCCAGGAGGAACTCATTTTCAGAGGACTTCTTCAAGGTGCGGTTTTTGACAATTCTTGGTTAGGGCTTATGCTAACTTCCTCTCTCTTTTCTTTCATGCATGGACCTTCTAATATCCCTTCGTTTATTTTTTATCTACTTGGGGGCTTGTTACTGGGCTTTGCTTATAAAAAGAGTCAAAACCTATGGGTTTCTACTCTAGTTCACATGTTTTACAATGCTTGGCCACTCTTATATTATTTATAAAAATCATGAAAGGTAAGCAGAAGACGGTGCTTGCCTTTTTCTTTCTATAATGATAATCCACCAAACCACCCCAGAGGCTTTTCTTTGAGAATCGGGTGTGGAGCGGTTGACGAATAGGCCAAAAACTAGTAGAATAGTAAGGAAACTTTATACGGAGGAAAGAAATGGATTTGGGTGATAATGAGCTAACACTGACTCCCATACCTGGGAAAAGTGGCAAGGCTTATATGGGTAGCTATCCTGATGGGAAGCGCATCTTTGTAAAAATGAACACCTCTCCAATCCTACCTGGTCTAGCTAGAGAACAAATTGCTCCACAATTATTATGGAGTCGCCGTTTGGCAGATGGGCGTGATATGTGTGCTCAAGAATGGTTGACAGGCAAAATATTGACCCCCTATGATATGAATCGTAAACAAATCGTCAATATTTTAACCCGTCTGCATCGCTCACGTCCGTTGATGACGCAGTTGAGCCGTTTGGGATATGCCATGGAAACACCTGTTGATTTACTACAGTCTTGGCAGGAAACGGCTCCAGATGCTTTGCGTAAAAATCATTTTATCAGTGAAGTGATGGCTGATTTACGTCAGACTATTCCAGGATTTAGAGAGGACTATGCGACCATTGTCCATGGAGATGTACGACATAGTAATTGGATTGAGACAGATAGTGGCTTGATTTATTTGGTGGATTGGGATTCGGTTCGCTTGACCGACCGCATGTTTGATGTGGCCCATATGCTCTGCCATTATATTCCAGAACATCAGTGGAAGGAATGGTTGACCTACTACGGTTATAAGTACAATCAAACGGTATTAAATAAATTGTATTGGTACGGTCAATTGTCTTATTTGAGCCAGATTTCCAAGTATTATATGAACCAAGATTTAGAAAATGTCAATCGGGAGATCCATGGCTTGCGTCACTTCCGAGACAAGTATGGAAAGAGAAGATGAGAGTTAGAAATCGTAAAGGGGCGACAGAATTACTAGAGGCAAATCCCCAGTATGTGGTCCTCAATCCCTTGGAAGCCAAGGGGAAATGGCGTGACTTGTTTGGCAATGACAATCCCATTCATGTGGAAGTTGGAAGTGGAAAGGGTGCCTTTGTTTCAGGTATGGCAAAGCAAAACCCTGATATCAACTATATCGGGATTGATATTCAAAAGTCTGTTTTGAGCTACGCTTTGGACAAGGTGCTTGAAGTTGGAGTGCCTAATATCAAGCTTTTATGGGTAGATGGTTCTGACTTGACTGACTACTTTGAAGACGGTGAGATTGATCGCTTGTATCTGAACTTTTCAGATCCATGGCCGAAAAAACGCCATGAAAAGCGTCGTTTGACCTACAAAACCTTCTTGGATACCTTCAAACGTATCTTGCCTGAAAATGGAGAAATTCATTTCAAGACAGATAACCGTGGCTTGTTTGAGTACAGCCTAGTGAGCTTTTCTCAGTATGGCATGAAGCTCAATGGTGTCTGGCTTGATTTACATGCCAGTGATTTTGAAGGCAATGTCATGACAGAATACGAGCAAAAATTCTCCAACAAGGGGCAAGTTATCTACCGAGTTGAGGCAGAATTTTAAGAAATAGCCTAAAATCAGGCTGTATAAGTGCTTTTGCTTTACATAAGTTGGTAAACGTGCTATACTAAGAGTAAGAATATGAGAAAGAGAGGCGGGGAAATATCTTCGCCTCTTGCTTATGAGGAGGTGGACGCAATCGCAACAATCGTAGAATTAGTCAGAGAAGTTGTAGAACCTGTCATACAAGCACCTTTTGAACTCGTGGATATCGAGTATGGAAAGATTGGCAGTGACATGATTCTCAGTATTTTTGTAGATAAACCTGAAGGAATTACCTTGAACGACACGGCAGACTTGACAGAAATGATCAGTCCTGTCCTAGACACCATCAAGCCAGATCCCTTCCCAGAACAATATTTCCTAGAGATCACCAGTCCAGGCTTGGAACGTCCTTTGAAAACCAAGGATGCCGTCGCTGGAGCGGTTGGGAAATACATCCATGTCGGGCTCTACCAAGCCATCGATAAGCAAAAGGTCTTTGAAGGAACCTTGTTGGCCTTCGAAGAGGACGAGTTGACTATGGAATATATGGACAAGACACGTAAGAAAACCGTCCAAATTCCATACAGTTTAGTATCAAAAGCACGTTTAGCAGTTAAATTATAGAAAAAGAAAGGATAGCTTTTGAGGATTCAAAAGTGAAGAAAACATGAGTAAAGAAATGCTAGAGGCCTTCCGCATTTTGGAAGAAGACAAGGGAATCAAAAAAGAAGACATCATCGACGCAGTAGTAGAGTCGCTTCGTTCCGCTTATCGCAGACGCTATGGTCAATCAGACAGCGTAGCCATTGACTTTAACGAAAAAACAGGTGACTTTACAGTCTATACTGTCCGTGAAGTGGTTGATGAAGTATTTGATAGCCGTTTGGAAATCAGTTTGAAAGATGCTCTTGCCATCAATTCAGCCTATGAACTTGGAGACAAAATCAAGTTTGAAGAAGCGCCTGCTGAGTTTGGTCGTGTAGCAGCCCAATCTGCCAAACAAACCATCATGGAAAAAATGCGCAAGCAAACACGTGCCATCACTTACAATACTTACAAAGAGCATGAACAAGAAATCATGTCTGGTACTGTAGAACGCTTTGACAACCGCTTCATTTATGTCAACCTTGGTAGCATCGAAGCCCAATTGTCAAAACAAGATCAAATACCTGGTGAAGTTTTTGCTTCTCATGATCGTATCGAAGTTTATGTCTACAAGGTTGAAGACAACCCTCGCGGTGTGAACGTCTTTGTTAGCCGTAGCCATCCAGAAATGATCAAACGTTTGATGGAGCAAGAAATTCCAGAAGTTTATGATGGAACTGTTGAAATCATGAGTGTGGCTCGTGAAGCTGGTGACCGTACCAAGGTTGCAGTTCGTAGCCATAATCCAAACGTGGACGCTATTGGTACAATCGTTGGACGTGGTGGAGCTAACATCAAGAAAATCACTAGCAAATTCCACCCAGCTCGCTATGACGCTAAGAGTGACCGTATGGTGCCAATCGAAGAAAATATCGACGTTATCGAGTGGGTAGCAGATCCAGCTGAATTTATCTACAATGCCATCGCTCCTGCTGAGGTTGACCAAGTTATCTTTGACGAAAACGACAGCAAACGTGCCTTGGTGGTTGTTCCTGATAACAAGCTTTCTCTTGCAATCGGTCGTCGTGGACAAAACGTGCGCTTGGCGGCTCACTTGACTGGTTACCGTATCGATATCAAGTCTGCTAGCGAATTTGAAGCCATGGAAGAAGCTGGTTCGGTAGATTTGGAAGCAGAAAACGATACTGTCGAAGAATAAAAGCTGCTAGAGGAGGGAAAGATGAAAACGAGAAAAATCCCTTTGCGCAAGTCTGTTGTGTCTAACGAAGTGATTGATAAGCGAGATTTGCTCCGCATTGTCAAAAACAAGGAAGGACAAGTCTTTATCGATCCGACAGGCAAGGCTAACGGCCGCGGCGCTTATATCAAGCTAGACAATGCAGAAGCCCTAGAGGCGAAAAAGAAGAAGGTCTTTAACCGCAGCTTTAGCATGGAAGTGGATGAAAGCTTTTATGATGAGTTGATCGCTTATGTGGATCACAAAGTGAAAAGAAGAGAGTTGGGACTTGAATAAGCAAAAGATAAGCAATCTCTTGGGACTTGCTCAGCGAGCAGGGCGGATTATATCGGGTGAAGAATTGGTGGTCAAGGCCATTCAAGACGGCAAGGCCAAGTTGGTCTTTCTAGCCCATGATGCTGGACCCAATCTGACCAAGAAGATTCAAGATAAAAGTCATTATTATCAAGTAGAAATTGTAACCGTGTTTTCAACACTGGAATTAAGCATAGCAGTCGGGAAATCGAGAAAGGTTTTGGCTGTAACAGATGCTGGATTTACAAAGAAAATGAGGTCTCTTATGGAATAGAAGAGGAGGACATGATTTGTCTAAGAAAAGATTGTACGAAATCGCAAAAGAGCTTGGAAAAGAAAGCAAAGAAGTTGTAGCGCGTGCAAAAGAGTTGGGCTTGGATGTGAAAAGCCACTCATCAAGTGTGGAAGAAGCTGTCGCTGCAAAAATCGCTGCCAGCTTTAAGCCTGCAGCTGCTCCGAAAGCAGAAGCAAAACCTGCAGCACCAAAAGCAAGTACAGAAAAGAAAGCCGAAAAATCTGAGCCAGCTAAACCAGCTGTAGCCAAGGAAGAGGCAAAACCTGCAGCCCCAAAAGCAAGTGCAGAAAAGAAAGCCGAAAAGTCTGAACCAGTAAAACCAGCTGTAGCTAAGGAAGAGGCAAAACCAGCTGAGGCAGTCGCTCCGAAGGCAGAAAAAGTAGCGGCTAAACCGCAAAGCCGTAATTTCAAGGCTGAGCGTGAAGCCCGTGCCAAAGAGCAGGCAGAACGACGCAAGCAAAATAAGGGCAATAACCGTGACCAACAACAAAACGGAAACCGTCAGAAAAACGACGGTCGCAATGGTGGAAAACAAGGTCAAGGCAACCGCGACAATCGTCGCTTTAATGACCAAGCTAAGAAACAGCAAGGTCAGCAAAATCGTAGAAATGAGCGCCGTCAACAAGAGGATAAACGTTCAAATCAAGCGGCTCCACGTATTGACTTTAAAGCCCGTGCAGCAGCCCTAAAAGCAGAGCAAAATGCAGAGTATGCACGTTCAAGTGAGGAACGCTTCAAGCAGTATCAGGCTGCTAAAGAAGCCTTGGCTCGAGCTAACAAACGCAAGGAACCAGAGGAAATCTTTGAAGAAGCTGCTAAGTTAGCTGAACAAGCGCAACAAGCACAGCAAGTTCAAGCAGTGGTTGAAGTCGTCCCTGAGAAAACAGAACCTGCAGTGGATACACGTCGTAAAAAACAAGCTCGACCAGACAAAAATCGTGACGATTATGATCACGAAGAAGATGGTCCTAGAAAACAACAAAAGAATCGAAGTAGTCAAAATCAAGTGAGAAATCAAAAGAATAGTAACTGGAATAACAACAAGAAGAACAAAAAAGGCAATAACAAGAACAACCGTAATCAGACTCCAAAACCTGTTACGGAGCGTAAATTCCATGAATTGCCAACAGAATTTGAGTATACAGATGGTATGACAGTTGCGGAAATCGCAAAACGTATCAAACGTGAACCAGCTGAAATTGTTAAGAAACTTTTCATGATGGGTGTCATGGCCACACAAAACCAATCCTTGGATGGGGAAACCATCGAACTCCTCATGGTGGATTATGGTATCGAAGCCAAACAAAAAGTTGAAGTGGATAATGCCGACATCGAACGTTTCTTTGTCGAAGATGGTTATCTCAATGAAGATGAATTGGTTGAGCGTCCACCAGTTGTAACTATCATGGGACACGTTGACCACGGTAAAACAACCCTCCTAGATACCCTTCGTAACTCTCGTGTTGCGACAGGTGAAGCAGGTGGTATCACTCAGCATATTGGTGCCTACCAAATCGTGGAAAATGGCAAGAAGATTACCTTCCTTGATACACCAGGACACGCGGCCTTTACATCTATGCGTGCGCGTGGTGCATCTGTTACCGATATTACGATCTTGGTCGTAGCGGCAGATGACGGGGTTATGCCTCAGACTATCGAAGCCATTAACCACTCAAAAGCGGCCAACGTTCCAATCATTGTAGCCATTAACAAGATTGATAAACCAGGTGCTAACCCAGAACGCGTTATCGGTGAATTGGCAGAGCATGGAGTTATGTCAACAGCTTGGGGTGGAGATTCTGAATTTGTTGAAATTTCAGCTAAATTCAACCAAAACATCGAAGAATTGTTGGAAACAGTCCTTCTTGTGGCTGAAATCCAAGAACTCAAGGCAGACCCAACAGTTCGTGCTATCGGTACAGTTATCGAAGCTCGCCTGGATAAAGGAAAAGGTGCGGTCGCAACCCTTCTTGTTCAACAAGGTACCTTGAATGTTCAAGACCCAATCGTTGTCGGAAATACCTTCGGTCGTGTCCGTGCTATGACCAACGACCTTGGTCGTCGTGTTAAGGTTGCTGGACCATCAACACCAGTTTCTATCACAGGTTTGAACGAAGCACCGATGGCGGGTGACCACTTTGCCGTTTACGAAGATGAAAAATCTGCGCGTGCGGCTGGTGAAGAACGTGCCAAACGTGCCCTCATGAAACAACGTCAAGCTACCCAACGTGTTAGCCTTGAAAACCTCTTTGATACCCTTAAAGCTGGGGAACTCAAATCTGTTAACGTTATCATTAAGGCTGACGTACAAGGTTCTGTTGAAGCCCTTTCTGCCTCACTTCAAAAGATCGATGTAGAAGGTGTTAAAGTTACCATTGTCCACTCAGCGGTCGGTGCCATCAATGAATCTGACGTGACCCTTGCCGAAGCTTCAAATGCCTTTATCGTTGGTTTCAACGTACGCCCTACACCACAAGCTCGTCAACAAGCAGAAGCTGATGATGTAGAAATCCGTCTCCACAGCATTATCTATAAGGTTATCGAAGAGATGGAAGAAGCCATGAAAGGGATGCTTGATCCAGAATTCGAAGAAAAAGTTATCGGTGAAGCAGTTATTCGTGAAACCTTCAAGGTGTCTAAAGTGGGAACTATCGGTGGATTCATGGTTATCAACGGTAAGGTTACCCGTGACTCTAAAGTCCGTGTTATCCGTGATGGTGTTGTTATCTATGACGGTGAACTTGCAAGCTTGAAACACTACAAAGACGACGTGAAAGAAGTTACAAACGGTCGTGAAGGTGGATTGATGATTGACGGCTACAATGATATCAAGATGGATGATGTGATTGAGGCCTATGTCATGGAAGAAATCAAGAGATAAGATTTTTTGCTCCTTTCTTAGGTGGTGAGGGACGCAAGCAAACCGATGGTTTCATTGCTTATTTTTGAGCCTAGAGTCTCAAAAATCCCCTGTGATGGGACTGATAAATCAGTTCCATCACTTTCACCACGGCGAAAGAAGCAGATGATTTCAAATTGAACTTCGTTCCAATTTGAAATGAAAATCAAGCAGTTTAAAAATAGCTAGGTCTGCTGGCCTAGCTTTTGGTTCAAAGTAGAGAAAGGAATATCATGGCAAATCATTTCCGTACAGATCGTGTGGGCATGGAAATCAAGCGTGAAGTCAATGAGATTTTGCAAAAGAAAGTCCGTGATCCGCGTGTCCAAGGTGTGACCATCACAGATGTTCAGATGCTAGGTGACTTGTCTGTTGCCAAGGTTTACTACACCATTTTGAGTAATCTTGCTTCGGATAACCAGAAAGCCCAAATCGGGCTTGAAAAAGCAACTGGTACCATCAAACGTGAACTTGGTCGCAATTTGAAATTGTACAAAATCCCAGATTTGACCTTCGTCAAAGACGAGTCCATCGAGTATGGAAACAAGATTGACGAGATGCTACGCAATCTGGATAAGAACTAAGAAGAGGGGCAACCCTCTTTTTTTGGTGGAGAAAATAGGTGGAATTTGAAATGGAAAAATATTCTTTTAAAAAAGGGATTCTGTATTTTTTAATGTTAGCTAATCAGAAAATGCTTTTTTTTTTTTAGGAAATATGATATGATGATTTCATAAATAAAAGGAGATTCTATCAATGAATAATGTAAAAAAAGTTTGTCGTTTAGCTTTGCTATGTCTTTCCGTCTCTACTCTAGTTGCTTGTAGTTCTCTTTCTGAAAAAACAAGTAGCTCTTCTAGTGAGAATCAAACAGAAGCTTCATCTAGTAGTTCTGAAAAGAAAGGGTTATTTGCTAAAGCAAAAGAAAAACTCAGTTCAAGCGATTTTAACCCACAAGATGTTAGTGATGCGACAATTGAGTCTATAAAAACCTATGAAGATTACTTGATTATGAATGAGAAAATAATAGATAATTACTATACAGAAGCAGACGAAGCCTTTAAAGGAACTGTTTTAGAAGATAGCGCTGCTATCCAAGAACTGAAAGATAGCACCAAAAAAGAAATGGAAGATTTGAAAAAACAATATGGTCCACTAAAGAAAGCACCGATTCAAGGGAAAGAAGAAGTGATTAAGACTCTAAAAGATTATCGTGATAATCTACATGAACAAGTGGAGCAGTGGAAAGCTAGTCTTTAATAGAAAGAGTGGAGTTCAATATGGATTATCAATTATTGCCACATGAATACATGGTTATGAATAGTGACCATGTGAGTTTTGGGAAAAATGGTTTGTCTACAGATGAATTAATTTTAACGAATCTACACTTAATATATATCAAAAAAGGTTTGTGGGGAGGAAAAAAAGACCAAGTTACCATACCCATTAACCAGATTAAAATTTTTGAAGGGAAACCTCAAGTTTCAGTAACCAAAACCAATGGTGTGAAACGGCTGGAAATTTATTATAATGGCGGACAAGCTATCTTTGCATTTAATAATACTAAGGATACTGACAAGTGGGTTAGAAACATTATTAAATTGATTTCAGGTGATACAAGTAATTTTGAAACCTTGGGAGATAGTAGCTTGTTCGGAGCAGATGTTTTGGCAGAAACATTTAAGGATACATTTGACACTTTTAAAGCAGGGCTTGGGATTAAGGATGCAGAGCCAGAAAAGATTTCAACCAAGTGTAGCTTTTGTGGAGCACCTTTGTCAGGTCAAGTGAAGCAAACAGTGAGATGTGCCTATTGTGATATGGAGCAGAGTTTATAAGGGGGCAATTAAATGGGGTTGATAAAAGCAATCACAGATTCTATTGGTGGGACATTTGCAGATCAGTGGAAAGAAATTATCACAGTTCATGCTTTTGATGAACATACAGCTGTAAGTCCAGGTATTGTTCAAGAAAGTAATAATGGTAGAGGTGTCAATACGAAGGGATCTGTAGGTGTTATTTCGAACGGATCCAAGATTTTTATTCCAGAAAATACTGCTGCCTTTATCTTTAGTCAGTCTGGTATCGAGGAAATTATTACAGAACCAGGTGGATATGAATACCAAAATGGTGAGAGCAGTGTTTTTAATGGTGATGGATTGAAAAAGTCACTGTTTGACAATGTTGTTAATCGTGTTGGATTCGGTGGTCAAAGTGATCAGCAAAAACAGATTTGCTTTGTTAATTTGAGAGAAATTCGTGATATTAAATTTGGGACTCGTGGTCCAGTCATGTATAATGATTTGTTTTATGGGACAGATTTAGAAGTACGTGCTTTTGGAACATTTTCTATCCAAATTACAGATGCTAAGCAATTTATCAGAAATTTTCTTCCTGCCAATGTGACTTATTATACCTTTGATAGCGCTCAAGCTAGATCACAAATAGTAACAGAATTTCTTCAATCTTTTATTGTTGCACTTAATTCTTTGTCAACAACTTATCGTATTTCACAATTGCCGTCACAAGCTTCAGTTCTTGCAACCCAAGTATCAAATGATGGACAGTATGCAGGGACTTGGAAAGAACGTTTTGGATTTGAGATTGTAAAAGTTGCCATTGCTAATATTGAGTTCTCACCAGAATCTAAGGAATTGGTTAAACAATTTTCATCAAATAAGATGAATTTAAAAGCTTATGATGATGTATCGCAGAAAGCTTCTAATATTGCAGCACAACAAAAAATTGCATCAGGAGTGGAGCAACATGGTCTAGGTGATGGTGCAGGGATGATTTTTGGTATGAATATGGCACAAGGTTTAGGTGAAAAAGCCATGAAAGCAAGTTTATCATTAGATGAACAAATCGAAGCCCTTACAAAACTAAAATCTCTTTTAGATGCAGGGATACTATCTCAAGAAGAATTTGATCGAAAGAAAAAAGAAATTATGGATTTATAAAATGAAACTCGAAAGTTCATAGTTAGTACGTATTCAAGGAACATTTTAGCTGAAACAATAATAGACTATCGTTCACAGATAGAATATCATGTTGTCAGGGTAGGAGTTGAATATTCTAGCTGTCTCTATAAAGACTATTAAACATCTTTAACAAATAAGTTGCTAAGGATTTTTTGAAAATTTTTGAGGGGAATTTGAAACATACTTTAAAAGAGTATGCTATCATAGAATATAACTTACAGAAGTAAAAGGAGTTTGTATATGGCTGAACAAGACTTAGCTATGCAAGTATTGCAACAAGTGGTGAAACTACCTGTTGTTAAGGTTGATCGTTCGAAATTTTTAGTGGATAAGTTTTCCAAAGAATTGGATCCACAGGACATTCCTACCTTATTAGAACAAGGCCCAACGTCTCTCTTATCTCAAGAAATCTTAGATCGAGTGGCTAATGCTTGTATTCGGGATAATGTTTTATTAGCGAGTGGAACGTCTGTTGTTGCTGGATTACCAGGTGGACTTGCCATGGCAATTACCATACCAGCGGATGTAGCTCAATTTTATGCTTTTTCTTTAAAATTAGCTCAAGAACTAGGCTATATTTATGGTTATGAGGATCTTTGGGCTTCACGCGATGAGTTGAGTGAAGATGCTCAAAATACCCTCTTGCTTTACCTAGGTGTCATGTTGGGGGTGAATGGAACCGCTGCTTTGCTACGTGCAGGTGGTATAACAATTGCCAAACAGGTAATGAAAACAGTACCTAATAAAGCTTTAACAAAGACGCTTTGGTACCCTATTTTGAAAAAAGTCTTAAAAATATTTGGTGTGAATCTGACCAAGGGAGGGTTGGCCAAAGGAATGGGGAAATTCATACCTATCTTGGGAGGTATCATTTCAGGTGGTTTAACCTTTGCAACTATGAAACCGATGGGGGAAAGCTTGCAGAAAGAATTGTCCAAGCTAGTCAACTATAGTGAAGTTCAATATCAAGAAGATGTTGAAACAATCCGAAAAGAGGCTGAAATCATCGAAGGAGAGTAATATGGGACTCATAAAAATTCTAGCTAAAACTTATGGGAATTACTTTTTGACCATGCAAGGTGTAAAAGTAATGAAAACGATAAAGAAAGATGACCACGCCGTTGTCGGTCTGGGAAAACTTTTTATTGCAGACAAGCTAATGGATACGGCTCGGTGGCTCATTAAGCCAGAGGATAAAAAATGAAATTTTTCTGGGGACTTCTTGCTATTATTTTTATCAAACCGATTATTGGGATTGTGAAATTCTTTTGGATGATTATCTCTTTTGCAGTCCAATTGCTGTTTTACAAGCTATTATTTAAACTATTGGATTGGCTCTTTAAACTTATCTAGATGGTAATCCAAGTCGCAGAGAACTAGCAGGAACTCCACTGCTAGTTTTTTAATCTCTTTCCTTGTGGTATACTATAAGTAGTAAAATCATTTTAGAACATACAATGGAGGTCGTCATGGACAATATCATCGATGTGTCAATTCCTGTTGCAGAAGTGGTGGACAAGCACCCAGAAGTCTTGGAAATTCTAGTCGAACTTGGTTTTAAACCCCTTGCCAATCCCTTGATGCGCAACACAGTTGGTCGTAAGGTATCGCTCAAACAGGGTTCTAAGCTTGAAAGAACTCCTATGGACAAGATTGTCCGCACGCTGGAAGCAAATGGCTACGAAGTGATTGGATTAGACTAATGGCAGATGAACGGATTTATGTCCTGCGGGATATTTTGTTAGAATTGCACAATGGCGCCTCCCCTGAGTCGGTTCAAGAGCGCTTTGATGCGACCTTTACGGGTGTTTCAGCTATCGAGATTTCCCTTATGGAGCACGAGCTGATGAACTCAGACTCAGGTGTTACCTTTGAAGATGTCATGGAACTCTGTGATGTCCATGCCAATCTTTTTAAAAATGCTGTTAAGGATGTCGAAGTTGCAGATACCGAGCACCCAGGTCACCCAGTTAGTGTCTTTAAGGAAGAAAATCTGGCCCTCCGTGCGGCCTTGATTCGCATTCGGAGATTGTTAGATACCTATGAGTCTATGGAAGACGAGGAAATGCTTGCGGAGATGCGCAAGGGCTTGGTGCGTCAGATGGGGCTTTTGGGGCAATTTGACATCCATTACCAACGTAAAGAAGAACTCTTCTTTCCTATCATGGAGCGCTATGGACACGATTCACCTCCAAAAGTCATGTGGGGAGTGGATGACCAGATTAGAGAACTCTTTCAAACAGCTCTAATGACAGCCAAGTCACTACCTGAAGTGTCGATTTCCATTGTAAAAGATGTTTTTGAAGCCTTTGCGACAGAGTTTGAAAGTATGATTTTCAAGGAAGAGTCCATCCTTCTCATGATTCTCCTTGAGTCCTTTACTCAGGATGACTGGCTTCAGATTGCGGAGGAGAGCGATGCCTATGGCTATGCCATCATCCGTCCGTCTGAGAAATGGGTGCCAGAACGCCAGAGTTTTGTTGAGGAAAAGAGTGAAGAGGAGCCTGTACAGCTAGATACGGCAGAGGGTCAAGTTCAGCAGGTTATTGATACGCCAGAAGGCCAGTTTACCATTACCTTTACCCCTAAGGAAAAGGAAGCAGTGCTGGACCGCCATAGTCAACAGGTTTTTGGCAATGGCTATCTTTCAGTCGAGCAGGCCAATCTCATCCTCAATCACCTCCCTATGGAGATTACCTTTGTCAATAAAGACGATATTTTCCAGTATTACAATGACAATACGCCGGCTGATGAGATGATTTTCAAACGAACACCGTCCCAAGTCGGGCGCAATGTCGAACTCTGTCATCCACCTAAGTACTTGGATAAGGTAAAGACCATCATGAAGGGACTTCGTGAGGGTACTAAAGACAAGTATGAAATGTGGTTTAAGTCCGAGTCGCGAGGTAAGTTTGTCCACATCACCTACGCAGCAGTGCACGATGAAAACGGAGAATTCCAAGGAGTGCTGGAGTATGTTCAGGATATTCAGCCCTACCGTGAGATTGATACGGACTATTTCCGTGGATTAGAATAAGGAGAAGCAATGAGTTACGAACAAGAATTTATGAAGGAATTTGAAGCTTGGGTCAATACCCAGATTATGATCAATGACATGGCGCACAAGGAAAGCCAAAAAGTCTACGAAGAAGACCAAGACGAACGTGCCAAAGATGCCATGATTCGCTATGAAAGCCGCTTGGATGCTTATCAGTTCTTGCTTGGTAAGTTTGAAAACTTCAAAGCAGGCAAGGGATTCCATGATTTGCCAGATGGCTTATTCGGTGAGCGAAATTATTAAATGAGATAGATTCTTGATTTTTTACTAAAATCTTGATAGAATATTTATATTAAATCCTTGTCAGAGCAGGGGTTTTTTATTGAAAGGATTTTATCATGTCAAAGAAACTCAATCGTAAAAAACAATTACGAAATAGCCTCCGTCGTGCAGGTGCTTTTTCAAGTACTGTGACTAAGGTTGTAGAAGAGACAAAAAAAGTCGTAAAACGTGCAGAACAGTCAGCAAGCCAAGCTGGTAAGGCAGTTTCTAAAAAGGTTGAACAAGCAGTAGAAGCTACCAAAGAGCAAGCTCAAAAAGTAGCCAATTCTGTAGAAGATTTTGCAGCAAACTTGGGTGGACTTCCACTTGACCGTGCTAAAACTTTCTACGATGAAGGAATCAAGTCTGCTTCAGATTTCAAAAACTGGACTGAAAAAGAACTCCTTGCCTTGAAAGGAATCGGCCCAGCTACCATCAAGAAATTGAAAGAAAATGGCATCAAGTTCAAGTAATCTTTCTTGTGCCTTGCATTTCCGTCAAAATCTTGCTACAATAGAGCCATTAGAGGTGTTTTGAATTCCACATTTTACAGAAAGTGGCGGTGCTGAGAAGTCTACAAATGTGTCAAAACTGGTTGCTAATGACTGAAAAAATGAAATAAAAGTGTCTTTTTGTTTTAAAGACGAGAGTTGCGGGCTCTGCCCGAAATTGGGTGGTACCGCGGATAAGCATATTCGTCCCTGTCATGTAGATGGCAGGGCTTTTCTTTTGCGTCTTAGTCAAAGGGGGGTGTTATGAAGCAATCTTTTAAAACAAGTAAACTCTATTATGGCTTTCCTATTTTCATTTTAGGGTATCAGGATCAGAGTTTTGGACACAATATAACGACCTGTAGCTCCTCTTATAGCTTGGGAGATTGGCTAGTCATTGGTGTCGGAGCTGAGGAAAATGCGGCTGAGCAAATCAAGCATTACCAGAAGTTTACTGTGAATATTCCAACAGAGGAGCTGATGTTGGAAATGGAGCAAGCCGGTTTCATCAGTCATCGGGAGAAGTTGGAACACTTAGGACTGAGCTATGAAATTTCTGAAGGGACTCAGGCTCCCATTTTAGATGCCTGTCCACTTGTTTTAGATTGTAAGGTGGACAGGATTATTGAGGAAGAGGGAATTTGCCATATTTTCGCTAAGATTGTTGATCGACTTGTTGCCCCAGAACTTTTGGATGAAAAGGGGCATTTTAAAAATGAACTGTTTGATCCAATATATTTTATGGGAGATAGATATCAACGCGTCTATCGCTATCTGGACAAGCGTGTAGATATTAAGGGAAGTTTCATCAAGAAAGCGAGGAAGAAGGATGACAGGAGATGAATTGCCAGAACGATTAGAAACTGAACGGATCATCTTACGAGTCCGTACAGTGGCGGATGCCGAGGATATTCATGCCTACGCCAGTTTGCCAGAAGTCTCTTACCCTGCAGGCTTTCCGCCCGTCAAGACCTTGGAAGATGAGATTTATTATCTAGAGCATATCCTTCCTAAGCGCAATGAAAAGGAAAATCTCCCAGCTGGCTATGGAATTGTCGTCAAAGGAACTGATAAAGTCATTGGTTCTGTTGACTTCAATCACCGTCACGAAGATGATGTACTGGAGATTGGCTACACCTTGCACCCAGACTATTGGGGGCAAGGCTATGTACCAGAAGCAGCGCGTGCCTTGATTGACATAGCTTTTAGAGAACTAGGTCTTCACAAGATTGAACTTTCTTGCTTTGGTTACAATACCCAAAGTCAACGAGTAGCGGAGAAGCTTGGATTTACTCTTGAATCTCGCATCCGAGATCGCAAGGATGCTCAAGATAACCGCTGTGATGATTTGAGATATGGCTTGTTGAGGAGTGAGTGGGAGGTAATTTGATGCATCTTTTCATCATTGGTGCTCCAGCCTCAGGAAAAATGACCATTGGACAAGAACTATCTCGACTGACGGATGCTACCCTCTTTTATAACCATCAATCCATCGATTTTGCACTAGAAATCTATCAGGATTATACAGAGGAGATGTGGGAATTTGTTCGTGGAATTACCTTTTCTTTCCTTGGAGCAAGTGCAAGAAATCAGCGATCAGTAATTTTAACAGACGTAATTGATTTTTCAAATCAGTACCAGCTGCTGTATTTGAAGCAAATTCAAGATTTGTTGAATGACTATCATCAAGAGATTCTTTTTGTTGAATTGGAAACAAGCCTTGAAGAGCGCTTACGTCGAAATCGAACGGAGAATCGATTAAAGCACAAACCCTTAAAACGACATATTGAGGTATCTGAAAGAGAAATTTTAGAAACCACTGAAACACTTCAATTAAATTCCCAACATCAACCGAATGAGTTGTACCACTACTTTAAAATAAATAATACGAATTTGTCTGCAGAAGAAGCTGCTAAGCAAATTCAAAATAAAATGAACAAAATAGAGAAAGGACACACACATGTCTAAAGAACTTTCACCTAAATACAATCCAGCCGAGGTTGAGGCTGGTCGTTACCAAAAATGGCTTGATGCTGATGTTTTCAAGCCTTCAGGAGATCAAAAGGCTAAGCCTTATTCAATCGTTATTCCGCCACCAAACGTAACCGGTAAACTTCACCTTGGTCACGCTTGGGATACGACTTTGCAGGATATCATTATCCGTCAAAAACGTATGCAAGGCTTTGATACGCTTTGGCTTCCAGGAATGGACCACGCTGGGATTGCGACTCAGGCTAAGGTTGAGGAGCGCTTGCGTGGTGAGGGGATTAGCCGCTATGACCTCGGTCGTGAAAAATTCTTGGAAAAAGTCTGGGAATGGAAAGACGAATATGCCACTACCATCAAGGAACAATGGGGCAAGATGGGGCTCTCTGTAGACTACTCTCGCGAGCGTTTCACTCTTGATGAAGGCTTGTCAAAAGCCGTTCGCAAGGTCTTTGTGGACCTTTACAAGAAAGGCTGGATCTACCGTGGTGAATTTATTATCAACTGGGACCCAGCAGCTCGCACAGCCCTTTCTGATATCGAAGTTATCCATAAGGATGTCGAAGGTGCCTTCTACCACATGAACTACATGCTGGAAGACGGTTCACGCGCCCTTGAAGTTGCCACAACTCGTCCTGAAACTATGTTTGGAGACGTTGCTGTTGCGGTCAATCCGGAAGACCCACGCTACAAGGACTTGATTGGTAAAAACGTCATCCTTCCAATCGCTAATAAATTGATTCCAATCGTTGGGGACGAACACGCAGACCCTGAGTTTGGTACGGGTGTCGTGAAAATCACACCTGCCCACGATCCAAACGACTTCTTGGTGGGTCAACGACACAACTTGCCACAAGTCAATGTTATGAACGACGACGGAACCATGAACGACTTGGCCTTCGAATTTGCAGGCATGGACCGCTTTGAAGCTCGTAAGGCAGTCGTTGCTAAGTTGGAAGAAATCGGTGCCCTCGTTAAAATCGAAAAACGTGTCCACAGTGTTGGTCACTCAGAGCGTACAGGTGTTGTGGTTGAACCACGCTTGTCTACGCAATGGTTCGTTAAGATGGACCAATTGGCTAAAAATGCTATTGCCAACCAAGACACAGAGGACAAGGTAGAATTCTACCCGCCACGTTTCAACGATACCTTCCTCCAATGGATGGAAAATGTCCACGACTGGGTTATCTCTCGTCAGCTCTGGTGGGGTCACCAAATCCCTGCTTGGTACAATGCTGAGGGTGAAATATATGTCGGCGAAGAAGCGCCAGAAGGTGACGGATGGACTCAGGACGAAGACGTCTTGGATACTTGGTTCAGTTCTGCCCTTTGGCCGTTCTCAACTATGGGCTGGCCTGATGTCGACTCAGAAGACTTCAAACGTTACTTCCCAACTTCAACCTTGGTTACAGGTTACGACATCATCTTCTTCTGGGTATCTCGTATGATCTTCCAATCATTGGAATTCACTGGTCGTCAGCCATTCCAAAACGTGCTTATCCACGGTCTCATCCGTGACGAGCAAGGACGCAAGATGTCTAAGTCACTCGGAAACGGGATTGATCCGATGGATGTTATCGAGAAATACGGTGCCGATGCCCTTCGTTGGTTCCTTTCAAACGGTTCTGCACCAGGTCAAGACGTCCGCTTCTCTTACGAGAAAATGGATGCTTCATGGAACTTCATTAATAAGATTTGGAACATCTCTCGCTACATCCTCATGAACAATGAAGGCTTGACTCTTGAGCAGGCAACTGCCAATGTCGAAAAAGTTGTCAACAAGGAAGCTGGAAATGTCACAGACCGTTGGATTCTCCACAACCTCAATGAAACCATCGGAAAAGCAACTGCCAACTTTGACAAGTTTGAATTTGGTGTCGCTGGACACATCCTCTACAACTTCATTTGGGATGAGTTTGCGGACTGGTACGTTGAGTTGACCAAGGAAGTCCTTTACAGCGATAACGAAGAAGAGAAAGTTATCACACGTTCTGTTCTCCTTTACACCTTGGACAAAATCCTTCGTCTCCTCCACCCAATCATGCCATTCGTGACCGAGGAAATCTTTGGGCAAATCTCAGAAGGCTCTATCGTCACAGCAGAATACCCAACTGTCAACCCAGCCTTTGAAGACCTCGCTGCCCACACTGGTGTAGAAAGCCTCAAAGACTTGATTCGTGCAGTTCGTAATGCGCGTGCGGAAGTAAACGTAGCACCAAGCAAGCCTATCACCATCCTTGTTAAGACAAGCGATAGCGACTTGGAAGCCTTCTTTAACAGCAATGTCAATTACATCAAACGCTTCACAAATCCAGAACACTTGGAGATCGCGTCAAATATTCCTGCGCCTGAACTTGCTATGTCAAGCGTCATCACAGGAGCAGAAATCTACCTGCCACTGGCAGACCTCCTCAATGTCGAAGAAGAACTGGCTCGTCTCGATAAAGAACTGGCTAAATGGCAAAAAGAACTGGATATGGTCGGTAAGAAACTCTCTAACGAACGCTTCGTAGCCAATGCCAAACCAGAAGTCGTCCAAAAAGAACGCGACAAACAAGCCGACTACCAAGCTAAGTACGACGCGACCGTCGCACGCATTGATGAAATGAAGAAGTTGGTGAAATAAAGGAGGAAATTAAGGTGATAAAGTTATTTTTTGAACATAAATATTTATTTATTTTTAGTGGAATTGTTTTACTTGTCCTGATAGGAATTATTTATTATTTGGTAGAAAAATTAATATTAAATTATTTTACTAAGATTGATTATAAAAAGAAATACGACATTAATAAATTACAAAATATGATTAAGTTACGAGAAGATCGTGAGAGAAACTATATATATTATGGTATAGACTACTGGAAATGGCAAAAAAATAAATTAGAAATATTAGAAAACTTGTTCCCTGTAGGAACTTTGTTAGATAATGGTAAAACAATCACTGATGTTTTGCATTTTTCGAAAATAACTCCTAGAATTTTTGGGAATGGAGATAGAGAAACAATATATCTGAGAGAATTAAGATTTATTCCGACTAATATTTCTCAAAATATCAACTCTTATGGTGACAATATCTACGGTGATAAGATTGGAGGAGATAAATTTGAGAATAATAATGGGGTACAAAATATTAATATCACAAAGTATCAAGTAATCGAACCTCTTGAAAAATTATTGATGAAAAATGAGTTATCAGAAAATGATAAAAATAAAATCAAAGACTTTATCAATAATCTTTCTAAAGATAATTCTTCAGAGAGTGAGAAATCTGGAATAATTGAAACATTAAGTAACTACATAGGAGTAATCGGAGGGGTAGCTGGTATAATTGATGTGTTACATAATTTTCAAATACTTTAAATTAGAATATTATATAATTTAGAAAACTATAATTTTGATTTTGAAAATTAGTGAATAATAAATTTCTTTATTTTTTTGATATATAAATTGTTCTATTCTAGCAACCAGCTTACTACACAACAAACCCTCTACGTTCGAACAGACCTGATAAGTACAATATTGCAACTTTCTTCTCAGATAATGTGGGAATTGAGTTGGGATTTGAACAGACCAACGAGTTCAGAGTGGTGTATGCCAATGAGTTTGATAAGTATGCTCGTCAGACTTATTAGCCCATTTATCCAGATATATCTCGATAATCATATTATTCAGTCAAAGAACATTCCAGAAAAGTGCATAAAATACTGAGTATAACTTGTTCACTATTAAGATGAAGTATATATATTTCATAGAATATTGTGAGGGCTTTTATAATTTTTGCCAATTCCATAACCATTTCACCATTTACCGATCATACATAAAAACAATTGAAAGGACTTTTCTATGCAACCAACTTACAACATTGACAACCCAAACTTGTCTTATGAAGCTAAGCGTGATTTATGGCGGATAGGTTTTGGTCTGCAGAAAGTTGACAATCTAGTGCCATCAGAGTATATGGAATCTTTGGCTGAGAAACAGTCCCGGGGAGAACTGACTTATGAGCAGGTTTATGAGGATGCAACGGCTTATCACCATACTATTGATGCAAGTACGGAAGAGGCAGACTTGGTTTCTCTACGTATTGTAGAACTATTGTCTCGAAGAGGCTTTAGCTTTAGTCCTGCAACCCTACTTGCTATTCATAAGGAATTGTTTCAGAATATATTTGAACCCTCTATTCCGGTGGGGCAATTTCGTCAGACCAATATCACAAAGAATGAACCTGTTTTGAATGGTGAAAGTGTTGTGTACTCTGATTACTCCATGATTCAAATGACCTTGGATTATGATTTTAATCAGGAAAAACAAGTTGCATATGCGACACTAACCCAGGCGGATATGGTTAAAAAAATCCAGCATTTTATTTCAGGAATCTGGCAGATTCATCCATTTCGCGAAGGAAACACTCGGACAGTAACGGTCTTTTTGATTCAGTATCTTCGTGAGTTTGGTTTTGATATTGATAATACACCATTTCAGCAACATGCCAAGTATTTTCGTGATGCCTTGGTATTAGATAATGCAAAGATTTTACAGCGACGTCCTGAGTTTTTAACAGCTTTTTTTGAAAATCTCTTGCTCGGTGGTCAAAATGATTTGTCTCCAGAAAAAATGTATCTAGAACTCGATCTTTAAAAATCCTAATACTGAGTAAACATTGAATTTTAGGAAAAAAATGAAGTAAATATTCCTACAAGAAAACGCATATCATCAAAGATTTAGGTGTACTGACCCCAAAAAGTTAGACAATTAATTTATCCGAAGGATTTAGTTCTGTATTGCACAGGACTGAGTC